>NZ_JBVHGJ010000002.1:0-1051414 GCF_055561875.1 Streptomyces sp. NPDC022552 | reverse complement strand
ATCCGAAGATGGACGGGGTATCAACTAATCTGGCGTTGATTTTTGGCACGCTGTTGAGTTCTCAAGGAACGGACGCTTCCTTCGTACTCACCCTCACGGGCTTTCCTCCGGGCTTTTCCCTTCGGTCTTTCGTGTTTCCAACCTT
Organism: Streptomyces sp. NPDC022552; assembly: GCF_055561875.1. Classification (NCBI taxonomy): domain Bacteria; kingdom Bacillati; phylum Actinomycetota; class Actinomycetes; order Kitasatosporales; family Streptomycetaceae; genus Streptomyces; species Streptomyces sp. NPDC022552. The sequence goes on along the minus strand of NZ_JBVHGJ010000002.1, from coordinate 1,051,269 downwards.
ACCAGATCCTTTTCCGTTCCGTTTCCGGTTCGGATTTTGTTTCCGGTGGCCTGTTGGCTGCCTTTGCCTTTCGGCGTGGTCACTACTTTAGCCGAATTCCCCGGCGGCTCATAATCGAGCCATTCGGACCAGATTTCGGCATGCCGAAATCCTCACCCGTTGGGGTTTGTCGTAGGTAGTGGATGGCCGCTCCGGGGTGCTTGTACAAGCACGTCCCGTTTCAAGCGGCTCGCCTACGTTAGGCGTCCGCAGCACGCGAGTCAAGTCGGGTCAAGAGGACCTCTTGCGGGGCACATGGGCGCGGTACGGGCTCACCGTCGGGTCGTCGTCGATCCAGAAGCGCCATGGGTGTGGGGCGCCTTCGCCGCCCACTCCCGTACGCGGGCCGTTCCGTACCTGGTCGGACGGGGGTGGGGTGCCGGTGAGGAGGGAGAGCGGGGCGTCCGGGCCGGCGCAGACGTCGGTGCCGTTCAGGGAGAGGGCGACGTCGAGGGCGGTGGCCAGACGCGCCGGTCCCTTGGCCAGTTCTCTGTCGTATCGGGCCGAGAGTCGACGTTTGCGTGCCTGCTCGACGCCCGTGAGGATCTGGCCCGCCCGCAGCAGCACTCCGCTCGCGTGGCCCTCGGGGCCGCACACCAGGTTGAGGCAGTGCCACATGCCGTAGGTGAAGTAGACGTACGCGTGTCCGGGCGGACCGAACATGACCGCGTTGCGGGCGGTGCGGCCGCGGAAGGCGTGGGAGCCCGGGTCGATCGCGCCGGCGTACGCCTCGACCTCCGTGAGGCGGAGCTCGATGGTGCCCTCGTCCGATGTCCGTACAAGGGTGCAGCCCAGGAGATCGGGGGCAACCTCCAGGACGGGGCGGTCGAAGAAGTCCCGCGGGAGCGGCGTACGGTCGGGGCTCTCGCTCATGGCGTCCGAGCGTACTGGTGCTTCCCCCGGGACGTACGGGGGAACCGGCTACGGTCGTCGCGCGTATGTAGAGGTCAAGACCAAGCAGGTCCAAGAGGGAGTTGTTCATGGGATTCAAGAAGCTGCTCGCGAGCCTGGGTGCCGGCGGCGCGTCCGTGGAGACGGTGCTCACCGAGGAGAACGTCGTTCCCGGTGGTGTGGTCCAGGGCGAGGTGCGGATCCAGGGCGGGTCGGTCGACCAGCAGATCGAGGGGCTCTCGGTCGGACTCCAGGCGCGTGTCGAGGTCGAGGGCGCGGACCAGGAGACGAAGCAGGACATCGAATTCGTGAAGGTCCGGCTCGGGGGCGCCTTCACGGTGCAGGCGGGTGCGGTGCACGTGGTGCCGTTCGGTCTGGAGATCCCGTGGGAGACCCCGGTCACCGCGATCGCCGGGCAGCAGCTGCGTGGCATGAACATCGGTGTGACCACCGAGCTGGAGATCGCCCGCGCGGTGGACTCCGGTGACCTGGACCCGATCAACGTGCACCCGCTGCCGGCGCAGCAGGCGATCCTCGACGCCTTCATCCAGCTGGGCTTCCGCTTCAAGAGCGCGGACATGGAGCGCGGTCACATCCGCGGTACCCGGCAGAAGCTGCCGTTCTACCAGGAGATCGAGTTCTTCCCGCCGCAGCAGTACCGCGGTCTCAACCAGGTCGAGGTCAGCTTCGTCGCGGACGACCGCGAGATGGACGTCGTCCTGGAGATGGACAAGAAGCCGGGTCTCTTCAGCGAGGGCAGCGACTCGTTCCGTTCCTTCAAGGTGGGGCTGAACGACTTCCACACGACGGACTGGGCCGCCTACCTCAACCAGTGGCTGGCCGACGTCGGTGGCAAGCGCAACTGGCTCTAGGCTCGCCCCCGTACAGGGGGTCAGCGATACGGAGGTACGGACGTGACCGAGGGGAAGAGGGCTCCGCTCCCTCACGACTTCCATCCGCCGGTGCCGGCGTTCACCGTGGTGAGCGACGACATCGTGCCGGGCGGTGTGCTGAAGGACGCGCAGGTGTACGCGGAGGGGAACACCTCTCCGCAGCTGCGCTGGGAGGGGTTCCCGGCGGAGACGAAGAGCTTCGCCGTCACGTGCTTCGATCCGGACGCGCCGACGGGCAGCGGGTTCTGGCACTGGGTCCTGTTCGACATACCCGCGTCGGTCACCGAGCTGCCGGCGGGCGCGGGTTCCGGGACGTTCGAGGGGCTGCCGGCCGGTGCCGTGCAGGTCCGTAACGACTACGGGTCCCGGGACTTCGGCGGGGCCGCTCCCCCGGCCGGTGACGGTTCGCACCGATATGTCTTCACCGTCTACGCGGTGGACGGTGAGAAGCTCGGTCCTGACGCCGACGCCTCGCCCGCGGCGGTCGGCTTCCATCTGCGTTTCCACGCGCTGGCGCGTGCCCAGCTGGTGGCCGAGTACGAGATCCCCGCGCACAGCTGAGCGTTCGTTTGTTGTTTGCCCGCTTCTGGTCTTGGAGAGATCAGAAGCGGGCATCTTTCGTTGCGCGGATATTCCGTTGTCCAACCCGGCGCGCCCGGCCAGAGTTGATCCAAGCCCGGAGCCCCGCGACGGGGCTGGGCCGGCACACGGGAGGTGGGCACAATGCGGGACACGCTGGTACTGAACGCGAGCTTCGAGCCGCTGTCGACGGTCACACTCAACCGTGCGGTGGTGCTTGTCCTCCAGGACAAGGCCGTCGTGGAGCAGGAGCATCCCGAGCTGCGTATGCGTGCCGCCGCCGTCGACATTCCGGTGCCCCGGGTGATCAGGCTCTGCCGCTATGTCCGGGTGCCGTTCCGAAGACAGGCGCCGTGGTCGAGACGGGGTGTGCTGGTCCGGGACCAGCACCGGTGCGCGTACTGCGGGCGGCGTGCGACGACCGTGGACCATGTGGTGCCGCGGGCGCAGGGTGGTGGGGACAGCTGGCTGAACACGGTGGCGTCCTGCGCCGAGGACAATCACCGTAAAGCGGACCGGACTCCGGAGCAGGCGGGGATGCCGCTGCTGCACGAGCCGTTCGTTCCGACGCCGGCGGACGCGATGCTGCTGGCGATGCGGGCCGGTGAGCGGTCGGAGCTGCCGCAGTGGCTGGCGGGTTCGGCGGCCTGATCCCGTATCCGTACGTGTGCGGGCCCGCTCCCCTCGTCGGGGAGCGGGCCCGTTCCGTTCAGCGGAGCAGCAGCTGCACGATGGCCGCCGTGCCGACGACGACGATGACGCCGCGCAGGACCGGGGGCGGGAGGCGGCGGCCGACCTTGGCGCCGATCTGGCCGCCGATGGCCGAGCCGACGGCGATGAGCAGGACGGCGGTCCAGTCGAAGTCGGCGACGAAGAGGAAGAAGAGCGCGGCGATGCTGTTGACGATCGCGGCGAGGACGTTCTTGACGGCGTTGAGGCGCTGGAGGGTGTCCGCGAGGAGCATGCCCATGAGGGAGAGGTAGATGATCCCCTGGGCCGCGGTGAAGTAGCCGCCGTAGACGCTGGCGAGGAGCAGGCCGGTCAGCAGGAGCGGGCCGCCGTCGGGGTCTCCGTGGCTGCCGTGGCGTTCGCGGCGGGCCTGGACGGCCTTGGAGATCCGTGGCTGGAGGATGACCAGGACCAGGGCGAGGGCGACGAGGACGGGGACGATGGTCTCGAACGCCCGGGCCGGGAGGGTCAGCAGGAGGACGGCTCCGCCGAGTCCGCCGATCGCGGCGACGCTGCCGAGGCGCAGGACGCGTCGGCGCTGGCCCTTGAGTTCCTCGCGGTAGCCGATGGCTCCGCTGATGGATCCGGGGATCAGGCCGAGGGCGTTCGAGACGGTGGCCGTGACCGGCGGGAGGCCGGTCAGGAGGAGGACGGGGAACGTGATGAGCGTTCCCGATCCGACGATGGTGTTGATGGTGCCGGCGCCGACGCCGGCCGCGAATACCGCCAGTACTTCCCAGATGGACAACGCCATCTCCTTACAAGATCAGGGGCTCGCCTCCCCGCCCTGACGTCCGTCGGGGTCGAGGGGCTCGCACTGATCATGCACGACTGCGTGTATGTGTCAGTCGATCGGGGGCGCTTCGCGGCGTTCGGTCTCGTTGCCCGTACGGCTGCCGGGCACCGCGCCGGTGTTGAAGCCGGGTGCGCCGCCGCCGAGGTTGCCGAAGGCACCGGAGAGGCCCTTGAGGGCGTCGCCGATCTCGCTGGGCACGATCCAGAGCTTGTTGGCGTCGCCCTCGGCGATCTTCGGGAGCATCTGGAGGTACTGGTACGAGAGGAGCTTCTGGTCCGGGTCGCCGGCGTGGATGGCCTCGAAGACCGTACGGACGGCCTGGGCCTCGCCCTCGGCGCGCAGGGCGGCGGCCTTGGCCTCACCCTCGGCACGGAGGATGGCGGACTGCTTCTCGCCCTCGGCGGTGAGGATCTGGGACTGGCGGATGCCCTCGGCGGTGAGGATCGCGGCGCGCTTGTCGCGGTCGGCGCGCATCTGCTTCTCCATCGAGTCCTGGATGGAGGTGGGCGGCTCGATCGCCTTGAGCTCGACGCGGTTGACGCGGATGCCCCACTTGCCGGTGGCCTCGTCGAGGACTCCGCGCAGGGCGGCGTTGATCTCCTCACGCGAGGTGAGGGTCCGCTCCAGGTCCATGCCACCGATGATGTTGCGCAGGGTGGTGACGGTGAGCTGCTCGATGGCCTGGATGTAGCTGGCGACCTCGTAGGTCGCGGCCCGGGCGTCGGTCACCTGGTAGTAGATGACGGTGTCGATGTTGACGACCAGGTTGTCCTGGGTGATCACGGGCTGCGGCGGGAACGGGACGACCTGCTCGCGGAGGTCGATCCGGTTGCGGATCGAGTCGATGAACGGGACGACGATGTTCAGGCCCGCGTTGAGCGTGCGGGTGTAGCGGCCGAACCTCTCGACGATCGCGGCGCTCGCCTGCGGGATGACCTGGATCGTCTTGATCAGGGCGATGAAGACAAGCACCACCAGAATGATCAGGACGATGATGACTGCTGACATCGTGTTCCCTGTGCCCTTCGCTGCCGGTTCTCTGCCGGATGTGCCGGGTTGATTCCGATGATCGAGTTTTCCAGAACGCGGGCCGTCGTGTGGGGCGTTCGGTCAAGCGGCCTGGTCACATGACCACGGCGGTGGCCCCGTCGATCTCGACCACGTCGACCTGGTCGCCGGGTTCGAAGCTCAGTCCGGAGTCGAGCGCGCGGGCGGACCAGACCTCGCCGGCGAGCTTGATGCGGCCGCCGGCGCCGTCGACCCGTTCCAGGACGACGGCTTGACGGCCTTTCAGCGCGTCGATGCCCGAGGCGTGCTGGGGCGGTCCGTTGCGGTGCCGGGCCGCGATGGGGCGGACCACCGCGAGCAGCGCGACGGAGACGACCACGAAGACGACCACCTGCGCGACGATGCCGAAGCCGAGAGCCGCCGTGACGGCTCCGGCGATCGCGCCGACGGAGAACATGCCGAATTCGGGCATCGCGGTGAGGACGAGCGGAATGCCCAGTCCCACGGCGCCGATCAGCCACCAGACCCATGCGTCGATGTCCACATGGTCATGGTAGGGCGGCGGGGTGGACTCGGACAGGGCGCAGATCCCCCGGAGCATCGCGTGGGAGGTGCTCCCGGCGGTCTCGGGCCTCGTCGGTCACACCCCAAGGGCGTGTCCCCGGCCGCTACTTGAGCGGGAGGCCCTGGGCGGTGTACCGGTCGCCGACGTGCTCGACGACGAGCGGGAGGCCGAAGCATAGGGACAGGTTGCGGGAGGTCAGCTCGGTCTCCATCGGGCCGGCGGCGAGCACCTTGCCCTGACGGATCATCAGGACGTGGGTGAAGCCGGGGGCGATCTCCTCGACATGGTGGGTGACCATGATCATGGAGGGGGCGTACGGGTCGCGGGCGAGTCGGCCGAGACGGCGTACGAGGTCCTCGCGGCCGCCGAGGTCGAGACCGGCGGCGGGCTCGTCGAGGAGGAGCAGCTCGGGGTCGGTCATCATCGCGCGGGCGATGAGGGTGCGCTTGCGCTCGCCCTCGGAGAGGGTGCCGAACCTGCGATCGAGGTACTCGGTCATGCCGAGCCGGTCGAGGAAGGCGCGGGCGCGCTGCTCGTCGACGGCGTCGTAGTCCTCGTGCCAGGTGGCGGTCATGCCGTACGCGGCGGTGAGGACGGTCTGGAGAACGGTCTGCCGCTTGGGGAGCTTCTCCGCCATGGCGATGCCGGCCATGCCGATGCGCGGGCGGAGGTCGAAGACGTCGACCTTGCCGAGCTGCTCGTCGAGGATCTTGGCCGAGCCGGTGGTCGGGAAGAGGTAGCTGGAGGCGATGTTGAGGAGGGTGGTCTTGCCGGCGCCGTTGGGGCCGAGGATGACCCAGCGCTCGCCCTCCTTGACCGACCAGGAGACATCGTCCACCAGAGCCCGTCCGTCGCGGACCACGGATACGTCCACCAGCTCCAGTACATCGCTCATGAGCGCGTTGTCTCCCCTTGCGGTCGAGTCGTGTCGTCGCCTTGCGCCTGTGGGCGCGGCGTCCAGGGAAAACCTACGCCACTGCCGGAGCGGGCCGGTCCTTAGGTCCGGTACTTCCCTTCTCGGGTGCGGGGAGTCCCTACGCTGTGGGCATGCTTTCGGAACCACGCTCAGGACGGCTGGCCGCTTGGGGCAATGCCCTGTTGGCCGGATCGGTGTCGCCGGACGAGGCGGCGCTGGCCATTGTCGGGGACGACGCGGTGCACCGCGTCGAGGGGCTGCCGGGCGAGGCGGGGCAGGTCGGTCTGACCCTCGCGCTCGGCCGGCTGCGGCGGCTCGGGGTGACCGGGTGGCGGGTGGCGCTGCCCACGCCGGGGCATCCGCTGGGGCTGAGCGGGCCGCCGGACTTCAACGCGCGGGCGATCGAGGCGGAGGAGGCGGCGGTCGGTTTCGGCGCTCCGTACGGCCTGGTGCCGGAGGTCACGGAGGCGGGTCCCGTGGGGGACGTGCATGTGGAGGTGGTCTGGCGCTGCCTGTCGGTGCGGGAGGCCCCGCCCGCGGACGTGCCGTCGCTCGGTGAGGCGGAGCGGGAGCTGGCGGAGGCGCTGCGCGAGGCGACGTCGGTGCTGACACGGCTGGACGTGGCGGCCTCGGGCCCGGTGGCGGACGCGGCGCGCGAGGCGTACCGGGCGCGGGCGGAGGTGGGCCGCGAGGTGCTGGCTCCGGGCTACCCGGCGCGTGCGGTCAGGGTGCTGGAGCTGGCCCAGCGGGTGGGCCTGCTGATCGACCTGGCGTACGACCACGGCCACGGCGGCGCGGTGAGCGCCTCGGAGATGGCGGCGCGGGGTGCGGCGTTGCGGCCGGTGGAGCGGGTGGCCCGGCGCGCACAGGTGGCCGCCTACAACGCGTACGTGGAAGAACGCGAACGAGAACGCTGACCCTGGCGGGGCGGGGAGTCCAGACCCCCGGCCACGACCGGGGGGACGGAGTCCGCAAGGCGCCGCCGCGAGCGGCGCGACATGGCGGAGCCCGGTCCCCGGGGGAAATCGGGGGCCGGGCTGGGCTGGGGGCGTCAGTGGTTGATCGCGCCGTTGCCGAAGGCCGGGTTGAGCAGGCCGATCACGTTGACCGTGTTGCCCGAGACGTTCACGGGGACGTGGACCGGGACCTGCACCAGGTTGCCGGACGCGACGCCCGGGGAGTTGAGGGCCTTGCCCTGCGCGTCCGCGCCGTGGGCGGAGGCGACACCCGCACCCGCGGCGACGATGCCACCGGCGACCATGGTGAGGGCAGCGGCCTTCTTCAGGTTCTTCACTTCAGGATCCTCCTGGTATTCGCTGCGGCCGGCCGCCGCAGCACGCCATGGAGAACGCCCGCACCCCCGCCGGGTTGCGCCGAACGGGGGACATACACCCGACGGTATGAAGATGAGAACGGAAGTGCCACTTCCGTCTCATCCGTCTCACGAGGTCAGGCCGTGCCGCACCGCCCACAGCGCCGCCTGCGTCCGGTCCGCCAGATCGAGCTTCATGAGGATGTTCGAGACGTGCGTCTTGACCGTCTTCTCCGAGAGGACGAGCGCCCGGGCGATCTCCCGGTTCGACCGGCCGTCGGCGATCAGGCCGAGCACCTCCTGCTCCCGCTCCGTGAGCGTCGACCCGCGCCCCGTCCCGCCGTGCCCCTCCTCCTGGGAGAGGAGCGCCCCGGCCACCTCCGGCTGGAGCAGTACATGGCCGGCGTGCACGGACCTGATCGCGCCGGCCAGGGCGTCCGGGTCCACGTCCTTGTAGACGTACCCGGAGGCGCCGGCGCGCAGCGCGGGGACGACCGTGCGCTGCTCGGTGAAGCTGGTGACGATCAGCACCTTCGCCGGGTTCGCCAGCTCGCGCAGCTTCCGCAGCGCCTCGATGCCGTCCATGCCCGGCATCTTCACGTCCATCAGGACCACGTCGGGCCGCAGCTCCTCGGCCCGTGCGACGCCCTCGGCGCCGTCGGAGGCCTCCCCCACGACCTCTATGTCGTCCTGGACCTCCAGAAAGGTCCGCAGGCCTCGCCGCACCACCTGGTGGTCGTCGACCAGCAGAACGCGGATCACGTTGTCAGCCACCGGGAACCTCCATCTCGATCGTGGTGCCTCGGCCCGGCTGCGACGTCACGGTGAGTGTGCCGCCGACCCCGCCCGCCCGGTCCCGCATGGAGACCAGGCCGAGGTGCCGGCCGGCCCGCCGGACCGTAAGAGGGTCGAACCCCTTGCCGTCGTCGGCGACGGTGAGCAGCGCGCCCTGGCCGTGGCGGAAGAGGGAGACGGCGACCCGCTCGGGCTCCGCGTGCCGCAGCGCGTTGTGCAGCGCCTCCTGGGCGACCCGCAGCATGGCCTCCTCCTGGGCGGCCGGCAGCGCGCGCACGCCCGTGCTGTCGAAGGTGACGCGGGCGGTGTGGGCCCGGTCGAGGACCTGGATCTGCGTACGGAGGGTGTGGACGAGGCCGTCCTCGTCGAGCGCGGCGGGGCGCAGCTCGACGACGGCGGCGCGCAGCTCGTCCGCGGCCTCGGCCGCGAGCGCGGCGACCTGCTGGAGCTCGCCCTTGGCCCTGGCCGGGTCACGGTCGACGAGGGCGGCGGCGGCCTGGGCGGTGAGCCGGAGCGAGAAGAGCTTCTGGCTGACGGCGTCGTGCAGCTCGTGGGCGAGGCGCGAGCGCTCCTCGGCGATGGTGAGCTCGCGGCTGCGCTCGTAGAGCCGGGCGTTGGTCAGGGCGATCGCGGCGTGCTGGGCGAGGATCGAGAGCAGTTCCTCGTCCGCCTCGGTGAAGCCGCAGCCGCCGTCCGGCTTGGGGCAGCGCTTGTTGGCGAGGAAGAGGGCTCCGATGGTCTCCTCGCCGTCCTGGATGGGCAGGCCGAGGAAGTCGGACATGTCCGGGTGGGCGGACGGCCAGCCCTCGAAGCGGGGGTCCTTGCGGACGTCGGCGAGGCGCTCGGGCTCGGCCTTGTGGAGCATCGACGCGAGGATGCCGTGCTGGCGGGGCAGCGGGCCGATCGCCCGCCACTGCTCGTCGCTGACGCCGTCCACGACGAACTGGGCGAAGCCGCCGTGGTCGTCCGGCACGCCCAGCGCCGCGTACTCGGCGTCGAGCAGCTCACGGGCGGAGGCCACGATCGTCTTGAGGACGTCGCGCACCTCCAGGTGGCGGCTCATCGCCAGGAGCGCGGTGCTCACGGCGGCCAGGCCGGAGCTGGGTCGATGACTCATGAATTCACCGTACCGGTGGGCTGTGACCGTGCGTATCCGTCCGCGGACGGCGGTCGCCTAGGACTCGGGGACTAGGCCGAAGTGCCTTGGGCGTCCGGGGCCCGGGGACGAGGCGGCGGGCGGGGTGGCGGGCGAAAGCTGGATCCATCGCCAGGAGAGGGGATGGATGTCATGGGTGTCGCGGTGATCACGGGGGCGTCGAAGGGGCTGGGGCGTGCGCTGGCCGGTGCGCTGGCGGCGCGGGGCTGGGATCTGGTGCTCGACGCGCGGACGCCGGAGGTGCTCGCCGAGAGTGCCCGGGCGGCACGCGCGCGTGGGGCGCGCGTCGTGGCGCTCGCCGGGGATGTGACGGACGCGGCGCACCGCCGGGAGCTGGTGGCCGCCGCGGAGGAGCTCGGTGGCCTGGATCTGCTGGTGCACAACGCGAGCGCGCTGGGGGCCGAGCCACTGGTGCGTCTGGAGGCCCTGTCGCCGGCCGGTCTGCGGGCTGCGCTGGAGACGAACGTGGTGGCCGCGCTGGGTCTCGTACAGGAGGCGCTGCCGCTGCTCAGGGCGAGCGGGGCGGGGACGGTGGTCGCGGTGACGTCGGACGCGGCGGTGGAGGCGTACGGGAAGTGGGGCGGTTACGGGGCGTCGAAGGCGGCCCTCGACCAGCTGGCGGCCGTGCTGGCCGTCGAGGAGCCGGGACTGCGGGTGTGGGCGGTGGATCCGGGTGACATGGCCACGGACCTGTACGCGGCGGCCGTTCCGGGCGACGACGATCCGCGTCCGGCTCCGGAGTCGGTGGTGCCCGGGTTCCTCGCTCTCCTCGACCGCAGGCCGCCCAGCGGCCGGTACACGGCCGCGGGGCTCCTCGGGGCGGAGGGGGTCCGATGAGCGTGCTCGAGGCCCTCTGTGTGCCCGCGGAGCTCTCGGCGCGGGTGCCGGCCGAGCAGCGGGCGCCGGGGCGGCGGCGGGACGACGTGCGGCTGATGGTGTCGCGCGGGACGGAGGTGTCGCACCACGCGTTCCGGGAGCTGCCGGGGCAGCTGCGGGCCGGGGACGTGCTGGTCGTGAACACGAGCACGACGCTCGCGGCCGCCGTGACCGGGCGGCTGGGCGCCGACGGCGGCGGGGAGAGGGTGGTCGTCCACTTCTCGACGCGCGGGGAGGACGGCCGCTGGGCCGTCGAGCTGCGGGAGCCGGACGGGAGGGGCAGTACCCGGCCGCGGCCGGGCGGACCGGAGGGGATGGTGGTCCGGCTGCCCGGGGGGCCGGCGCTCGGGGGCGCGGCCCGGCTCGTCCTGACCGAGCCCCTGGCTCCCGGGGCGGCGCGGCTGTGGTGGGCGCGGGTGGACACGTCCGTTCCGGCCCTGCTGGCGCGGTACGGGCGCCCCATCCGGTACGGGTACACGGAGCGGGACCAGCCGCTCTCCGCGTACCAGACGGTGTTCTCTCTCCCCTCCCCCGACGGCGCGGGGTCGGCGGAGATGCCGAGCGCGGGCCGGCCGTTCACGGCCCGGCTGGTGGCGGAGCTGGTGAGCCGGGGGATCCAGTTCGCTCCGCTCACCCTTCATACGGGGGTGGCGTCGGCGGAGGCGCACGAGCCGCCCTACCCGGAGCGCTTCGAGGTGCCTGCGACGACGGCGCGGCTGGTGAACGCGGCGAGGGCGGGCGACGAGGGGGGCTCTCGGGGCGGTTCCCTGGAGGGGCGGCGGCGGGCGCCGGGTGGGCGGGTGATCGCCGTGGGGACGACGGCCGTACGGGCGCTGGAGTCGGCCGCGGCCGGCGGGGGTGAGGTGCGGGCGATGTCCGGGTGGACGGACCTCGTCGTGACCCCGGCGCGCGGGGTGCGCGTGGTGGACGGACTGCTGACCGGGCTGCACGAGCCCCGGGCCTCGCACCTGCTGATGCTGGAGGCGATCGCCGGGCAGACCGCTCTGCACCGTGCCTATACCGAGGCCGTACAAGAGCTCTACCTGTGGCACGAGTTCGGCGACGTCCACCTCCTCCTCCCGGAGGAGGGTCCTCACTGAGTGCATTGCGTGAGCAACGCCTGGTGAGGCTGTTACCTGCCCGATGTGAGCCCGGGCATAGGACGCAGGTCACTTACGAAGACCCCTAGTGGTTCCGTAATGGGGAGATAGGGACCGCATGAGCGGGTCCTATGGGGGTTTTGGTGCGCTATGCACGGGCCCCTGATCCACTACCCGAGGTCGTACGTCACACCTTTGCCACAGCATTTTGCTGCCGCTAAGAATTGCGTTCGTCGCCGCCGAGCAGGCGCAGCGCCGCCCCGGCCTGAGCGACCCCCAGCGATTCGAAGAGGTAGTCCCGCATGTCCCAGAACCCTGGTCACTATCGCCTGAAGAAGACGCACAAGGCTTCCCTTGCCGGCGTCGCCGCCCTTGGCGCCGTCGCCCTCGGTTTCACCCTGGTCCCCGGCAACGCCGCCGCCGAGACCGAGCCCCAGGCACTCAGCAACACCCAGCAGATCGCGTTGGCCTACGACGCGAACAGCCCGCAGGCCAAGGCCCTGCACTCGAGCCTCACCGAGCAGCAGAACGCGATCACGCTGAAGGCCAAGGCCGAGGCGGACGCGAAGGCCGCCGCCGAGGCGAAGGCGAAGGCCGCCAAGGCCGCCGCCGACGCGAAGGCCAAGGCCGACGCCAAGGCCGCCGCCGAGGCCAAGGCCAAGGCCGAGGCGAAGAAGCGCGCCGAGGCGAAGGCCGCCGCGAGCCGTGCCGCCGCCCGCCAGCCGGTCTTCGCGAACAACCTCGACGGCTGGATCCGCGAGGCGCTGTTCATCATGGACAAGCACAATATTCCGGGCTCGTACAACGGCCTGCACAAGAACATCATGCGTGAGTCCAGCGGTAACCCGCGGGCCATCAACAACTGGGACATCAACGCCATCAACGGCGTGCCCTCGAAGGGCCTGCTCCAGGTCATCTACCCGACCTTCAAGGCCTACCACGTCCCGGGCACCAAGTTCGACCAGTACGACCCGGTCGCCAACATCGTCGCCGCCGCCAACTACGCGGCCGACCGCTACGGCTCGATCGACAACGTCAACAGCGCGTACTGAGCCTGTCGGCACGTACGGAACTTGTCGGCACCGCGCCCGGCAGGACCACGCGAAGGGCGGCACCCCGTGCAGGGGTGCCGCCCTTCGGCGTCTCGTACGGCCCGCGGTTACTTGCGCATGACCTCGGGCTCGTGGCGGCGCAGCAGGCGCGCCACCACGAAGGCGCAGACGACGCCGATGAGCACCAGGACCGTGAGGTTGAAGCCCCACTGGCCGACCGTGCTGTCCCACAGCGGGTCCAGGTTGGTCGGGTCCTTCGGGTCCCACGGCGGCATCAGGTGGCCGAGGTCGAGCGTCGAACCCGCGGCCGCGATGGCCCAGCGCGAGGGCATGAGCCAGGCGAACTGCTCCAGGCCGGGCGATCCGTAGACCTGGAAGAGGATGCCGGTGAAGACGACCTGGACGATCGCGAACATCACGAGCAGCGGCATGGTCTTCTCGGCGGTCTTCACCAGCGAGGAGATGACCAGGCCGAACATCATCGAGGTGAAGCCGAGCGCGATGATCGTGACGCAGAGCTCGACGGCCGGCGGCAGGACCAGGCCCTCCTCCGGCAGCTCGCGGGTGGCGAAGCCGATGCCGCAGATGATCACGCCCTGGAAGGCGGTGATCAGGCCGAGCACGATGACCTTGGACATCAGGTACGCCGAGCGGGACAGGCCGGTCGCCCGCTCGCGTTCGTAGATGACCCGTTCCTTGATCAGCTCACGTACGGAGTTGGCGGCGCCGCTGAAGCACATGCCGACCGCGAGGATCAGCATGATCGTGCCGGCGTCTCCGTTGAAGCGGGAGGGCGGCGTGGGCTTGCCGAGGCCGAAGTCGGCGGGGATGACGACCGACACCGCGCCGAGGACGGCCGGCAGGATCACCATCAGACCCATGAAGCCCTTGTCCGACGCAATCACCGAGGCGTAGCGGCGGATCAGGGTCCACAGCTGGGAGCCCCAGCCCTGCGGCTTGGGCGGCCTGGCCATCGCCTGCTGCGGCATCTGGACGGGCTGGGCGGCGACGGCGTCGATGTCCGCGGCGTACATCTGGTAGTGCTGCGAGCCCTTCCAGCGGCCCGCCCAGTCGTAGTCGCGGTAGTTCTCGAAGGCGGAGAAGACGTCGGCCCAGGTGCTGTAGCCGAAGAAGTTCAGCGCTTCCTCCGGCGGACCGAAGTAGGCCACGGAGCCGCCGGGCGCCATCACGAGCAGCTTGTCGCAGAGGCCGAGCTCGGCCACCGAGTGCGTGACGACGAGGACCGTACGGCCGTCGTCGGCGAGGCCGCGCAGCAGCTGCATGACGTCGCGGTCCATGCCCGGGTCGAGGCCGGAGGTCGGCTCGTCCAGGAAGATCAGCGACGGCTTGGTGAGGAGCTCCAGGGCGACGGAGACGCGCTTGCGCTGGCCACCGGAGAGGGAGGTGACCTTCTTCTCCTTGTGGATGTCGAGCTTGAGCTCGCGCAGCACCTCGTCGATGCGGGCCTCGCGCTCGGCCGGCGCGGTGTCGCCGGGGAAGCGGAGCTTGGCCGCGTAGCGCAGCGCCTTCTGAACGGTCAGCTCCTTGTGCAGGATGTCGTCCTGCGGGACCAGACCGATGCGCTGGCGCAGCTCGGCGAACTGCTTGTAGAGGCTCCGGTTGTCGTAGAGGACGTCGCCCTCGTTGGCCGGGCGATAGCCGGTGAGCGCCTTGAGCAGCGTGGACTTGCCGGAGCCCGAGGGGCCGATGACGCCGATGAGCGACTTCTCGGGGACGCCGAAGCTGACGTCCTTGAGGATCTGCTTGCCGCCGTCGACCGTGACCGTGAGGTGCCGGGCCGAGAAGGAGACCTCACCGGTGTCGACGAACTCCTCGAGCTGGCCGCCGACCATCCGGAAGGTCGAGTGACCGACGCCGACGATGTCGTTGGGGCCGATGAGGACGGAGCCGCCCTTGGCGATCGGCTGACCGTTGACGTACGTGCCGTTGTGAGAACCGAGGTCGCGGATCTCGAAGCGGCCGTCGGGCGTCGCGTGGAACTCGGCGTGGTGGCGCGAGACCTGGAGGTCGGAGACGACCAGTTCGTTCTCGAGCGCACGACCGATGCGCATGACGTGACCGAGGGCCAGCTGGTGGAACGTGGTGGGGCTGCGGTCGCCGTAGACCGGCGGCGCCCCCGCGGCGCCGCCACTCCGGCCGGGCGTCTTCTGCGCCAACTGCTCGGCGGGGCCGCCCTGCTGGTGCGGGAGGTGCGGCTGCTGGTGCTGCGGAGCCTGCTGCTGCCAGGCCTGCTGTTGGGCCTGCTGCGGCGGGGCCTGATGGGTCGCCCAGTCGGCCTGTGCGGCGGCCTGCTGGGCGTTCGGGGCCGCGTTCGGCGCGGCGTGCGCCGCGGCCTGCTGCTGCGGGGCCGGGGCACCGGCGGCGAGATTCAGCCGCGGGCCGTCGGTCGCGTTGCCGAGGTGCACCGCGGATCCGGGGGCGATCTCCATCTGGTGGATCCGCTGCCCCTGGACGAAGGTGCCGTTGGTCGAGCCGTGGTCCTCGATGACCCAACTCCGGCCGCCCCAGCTGATGGTGGCGTGTCGCCACGAGACCCTGGCGTCGTCGATCACCAGGTCACCCTGTGGATCACGCCCCAGGGTGTACGACCTGGACGGATCGAGCGTCCAGGTCCTTCCGTTCAATTCCAGTACGAGTTCTGGCACTCCATGCCCCACTATTTGTCCCCCGATGTACCCCCGTCGCGGGAGTCTTAGGGATGGCGAACATCGGGGGGAACTATTTCAGGCCGGGCCCGTACTCCGAAAGTCGGGCCGTGTGAAGACCCCGCAGAGAGGTGTTCGGCACGCGGCCGGTGATCCGCCGGAGTCACCGGTACGGCGGTGCGAGCGTCGCCGTGACGGCCTACGGTGGCTGTGTGCGGCCAGCCGGGTGTCCGGTACGCGGGACGGGGTGACTGGTGGCACGCGGTGCCCGATACGGTGGAAGCACCATGAGCGCAACGCAGACCTCAGACGTTCCCACTCTTCTCGTCAAGATCTTCGGGAAGGACCGTCCCGGGATCACCGCCGGGCTCTTCGACACCCTCGCCGCCTACTCCGTCGACGTCGTGGACATCGAGCAGGTCGTCTCCCGCGGCCGCCTCGTCCTGTGCGCGCTCGTCACCGAGCCGACCGTCGCCTCCCAGGGCGAGCTGCGGGCGACCGTCCACAGCTGGGCGGAGTCGCTGAAGCTCCAGGCCGAGATCATCTCCGGCACCGGTGACAACCGTCCGCGCGGCAGTGGCCGCTCGCACGTCACCGTGCTCGGGCACCCGCTGACCGCCGAGCAGACCGCCGCAATAACGGCGCGGATCGCCGGGACCGGCGGAAACATCGACCGCATCTTCCGGCTGGCGAAGTATCCGGTGACGGCCGTCGAGTTCGCCGTCTCGGGCTGCGAGACCGAGCCGCTGCGGACGGCGCTGGCCACCGAGGCGCACGGCATCGGGGTGGACGTGGCCGTCGTCTCGGCCGGACTGCACCGCCGCGCCCAGCGGCTGGTCGTCATGGACGTCGACTCCACGCTCATCCAGGACGAGGTGATCGAGCTCTTCGCGGCGCACGCGGGCTGTGAGGACAAGGTCGCCGAGGTCACCGCGGCGGCGATGCGCGGCGAGCTGGACTTCGAGCAGTCCCTCCACGCGCGCGTGGCGCTGCTGGCCGGGCTCGACGCCTCGGTGGTGGACAAGGTCCGCACCGAGGTACGGATGACACCCGGTGCCCGCACTCTGATCCGGACGCTCAAGCGGCTCGGATACCAGGTGGGTGTGGTCTCGGGCGGGTTCACCCAGGTCACGGACGACCTCAAGGAGCGCCTCGGGCTCGACTTCGCCTCGGCCAACACCCTGGAGGTCGTGGACGGGAAGCTGACGGGCCGGGTCACCGGCGAGATCGTGGACCGGGCGGGCAAGGCGCGGCTGCTGCGCCGGTTCGCGGCGGAGGCGGGTGTGCCGCTGTCCCAGACGGTGGCGATCGGTGACGGCGCCAACGACCTCGACATGCTGAACACGGCGGGGCTCGGTGTGGCCTTCAACGCCAAGCCGGTGGTGCGCAAGGCCGCGCACACCGCCGTGAACGTCCCGTTCCTGGACACCGTCCTCTATCTCCTGGGGATCACCCGCGAGGAGGTCGAGGCGGCGGACGGCGACGAGGAGCTGCTGCACTGAGCGGCCTCGTACGGACGTCGGAAGGCCCGGTCCCCTCGTGGTGACCGGGCCTTCCGGCGTATGCGACGGAACACGCGACGGGTGTACGGGTCAGCTGTGCGGCGCCCAGTAGTCGAGCAGCGTGCCGACTCCGTGCTCCACGGACTTCCAGGAGCCGTCGAAGCCGACGACGGCGAAGGCGGCGGTCGGGAAGCCGCCCCGGTTCATCCGGGCCGCGGCATCGCCCTCCGCCGCGCCCGCGAGGGCGTCGGAGAGCGCGTGCATCCCGGGGTTGTGGCCGATGACGAGGACGTTCCTCACCTCGTCGGAGACCTCGTTGAGCAGGGCGATCAGTTCGCCGAGCGAGGCCTCGTAGAGCCGCTCCTCGTAGACGGTCCTGGGGCGGTGCGGCAGCTCCTGGACGGCCAGCTTCCAGGTCTCGCGGGTCCTGACGGCGGTCGAACAGAGGGCCAGATCGAAGGTGATCCCGGTGTCGGCGAGCTTGCGGCCGGCCACGGGGGCGTCCGTGCGGCCGCGCTCGGCGAGCGGTCGCTCGTGGTCGGACACCTGAGGCCAGTCGGCCTTGGCATGCCGGAGCAGCACAATCCTGCGGGGTGTATCGACGCTCATGGGCTCCAGCTTCCCATGAAACGGGCCGCCGGGCGCAGGGTGTTGGGTCGCCCGCGGACGGTGTGGTCAGCGGGGCAGCGTCTGCTGGATCTGCTCCAGGAATCGGCCGACCGAGGGGTCCCCCTCCGCCGCGTGCGCCCCGCCCGGTCCCGCTATGAGCAGGAAGAGGGCGACGAACGCGGCCACGGGAAGGGCGAGCGCCCACCAGGGCAGCCGGGTGTCTACGCCGCCGGCGGACGGGGACGGGGTCCGGGTGTGCGTGCGGGCCGGCATGGCCGCCTCCGTGGGTCGGGACGACGTCCGCAGCGGTGACTGCGGCGATGTCTCCACGCTACGGAGCGCGCACCCACGAGCCCATCCGGTGATCCACCTACTTCACCCTGACACTCACCCCCTAGGGGATGGAGGGGTTAACCCCACCGCCCGAGGGCCGGCCGGGCGAGGTCATGGAGAGGCGATGGTGGCGATGACGGCGATCACGACCGAGATTCCGAGCATCGCGCCGAACACGAGCAGGAGCTTCTTCTGGCCGTTCTGGGGATTCGGGTCGAGCACTGGCATGCGGACAGTCTCGCATCTCAGCATTCGTCCTCGACCGTCCGGGCCCTGCCGGCGAGGATGCCGACGATCATCTGCGGGATCATCAGCCCGGCCATCAGCGCGATCGGCAGGCCCCAGCCACCGCTGTGCTGGTAGAGCACGCCGACCAGGAGCGGGCCGGGGATGGAGATGAGGTACCCGACGCTCTGCGCGAACGCGGAGAGCCGGACGACGCCCGCGCCGGTGCGGGAGCGCAGGCCGATCATGGTGAGCGCGAGCGGGAAGGCGCAGTTGGAGACGCCGAGGAGCAGCGCCCAGATCCAGGCTCCGCCGGCGGGGGCGAGGAAGAGGCCGCTGTAGCCGACGAGGCCGCACAGGCCCAGGGCGACGACGATCGGCCCCTGGTTCCTGAGCCGGGTCGCGAGGCCGGGGATGACGAACGCGAGCGGGACGCCCATGACCATCGTGACCGCGAGCAGCACGCCGGCCGTACCGGCGGGGACGCCGGCGTCGCGGAAGATCTGCGGCATCCAGCCCATGGTGATGTACGCGCCGGTGGCCTGGAGGCCGAAGAAGGCGGCGAGGGCCCACGCGGTGCGGCTGCGGCTGATCCGGAACGGGGCGGCGGCCTCGGCGGCGGAGGAGGTGTCCTCGCCCGCGGGGGTGGCGTTCTCGCCCGCGCTCCCGCCCGCCCGGCCGGCCGTGGCCCGCGCGCCCCGGCCGCGCACGAGCGGGATCCAGGGCAGGACGGCCAGGGCGGCGAGGACCGCCCATACGCCGATGCCGGTGCGCCAACTGCCGCCCAGCGCCTCGGTCACGGGCACGGTCGCGGCGGCGGCCAGGGAGGTGCCGAGGGCGAGCGCCATCGAGTAGAGCCCGGTCATGGTGCCGACGCGGCCGGGGAAGTACCGCTTGACGATGACGGGCATCAGGACGTTGCTGACCGCGATGCCCATCAGGGCGAGGGCGCTGGCGGCGAGGAAGCCGACGGTGCCGGAGGCGAAGGGGCGGATCGCGAGGCCCGCGAAGATCGCCGCCATGCCGGCGCAGACGACGGCGGAGGGGCCGAAGCGGCGGGCGAGGCGGGGCGCGGTGATGCCGAAGATCGCGAAGCAGAGCGGGGGGACGGAGGTGAGGACACCGGCCACGCTGCCGCTCATGTGGAGCCCGTCGCGGACCTCTTCGAGGAGGGCTCCGAGGCTGGTGATGGCGGGGCGGAGATTGAGGGCGGCGAGCACGAGGGCGACGACGACGAGCCGGGTGAGCCAGACGGCCGACCGGTCCGGTGCGGGAGAATCCGCCGTGATGGCGGCCGTGGCGGTGACGGGGGTGCGGGCCGGCGGGGCGGCGGTCTCGAGGGTCTGCGGCTCGTCATGCATGAGGGCCATCATAGAATCATGGGATGATTGGTTGTCCAATCCGCAACCAATCCCGGTCGAAATGGAAGGTGCGCCATGGCGCTCGGCTCTCCCCGGCGTTCCGGACTCTCCGATCAGGTGATCACCGAGCTGCGGAACCAGATCACGTCCGGCGAGTGGCCGGTCGGGTCACGGATCCCGACCGAGCCGGAGCTGGTCGAGCAGCTGGGCGTGGCCCGCAACACCGTGCGCGAGGCCGTACGGGCGCTCGCGCACAACGGGCTGCTCGACATCCGGCAGGGCTCGGGGACGTATGTGATCGCGACGAGCGAGCTCGCGGGCGTCATGCACCGCAGGTTCGCCGAATCCGATCCGCGCCACATCGCGGAGCTGCGCTCGACCCTGGAGTCCTCGGCCGCCCGGCTCGCGGCGCAGCGGCGCACGGAGCGCGACCTGAAGCAGTTGGACGCCCTCCTCGCGGGCCGCGAGGAGGCGTTCACGTCGGGCGACACCGAGCGGTTCGTCATGGCGGACGGCGCGTTCCACCACGCGGTGGTGATCGCCTCGCACAACGAGGTGCTGACCGAGCTCTACGCCGACCTCGGCCATGTCCTGCGGCAGTGGCTGCGGGACGACGTGGGCCCGGAGCTGCGGCCGGAGCACCACATGGACCACGCGCGCCTGGTGGAGGCTATCCGGGCCGGTGACGCGGAGACGGCGGCTGCCGAGGCGGCCGGCTATCCGTTCATGTGCCTGAGGAACCTGGGACCTGCGGAGGGTGCTCGGCCGGCTGGTGTGTGAGCCAGGCGGAACGGACCTCCTTCCAGCAGCGGCCGGTGAGCTGGGCGTAGGCGGTCGGGCCCACGTCGACGGGGGTGCTGTCGGTGTCCACGTCCCACCAGCGGTCGCACTCGACGTGCAGCTGCACGCGGTCGGTGGTGGGGTACGGGTTCTGGCAGTACGCGGTGACCCGGGAGCCCTCGACGACCGTCTGGCACGAGGCCCCGAAGTTCTCGGGCTCCCGCACCACCGGCCCCGGTGGCTCCTCCGCGGGGGCGGGGGCGGCACTGACCTCGGCGGCGACGCCGAGGCCGGCCAGGAGAGCGGCGGCCGAGGCGAGAACGGCGACCCTGCGGTGCGGCACGCGCATGCCCGTACCTCCTCCCCGTCCGTAGCCGGATGTCACGCTCTGATCCAGTCTGGGGTGGGTGGCCGGACTTTTCGACTCGGGCGGCGGCCCTCCCGTACGACGAAGGCCGGGCGGCCCTCCCGTGGAGGGCCGCCCGGCCTCGGTACGCGCGCGTGCGCGACGCCTACGCGCCGATGGCGTGCAGACCGCCGTCGACGTGGACGATCTCGCCCGTGGTCTTCGGGAACCAGTCGGACAGCAGGGCGACGACGCCACGGCCGGCCGGCTCCGGGTCGGCGAGGTCCCACGTCAGCGGGGAGCGGCTGTCCCAGACCGCGGCCAGCTCGCCGAAGCCGGGGATCGACTTCGCGGCCATCGAGCCGATCGGGCCCGCCGAGATCAGGTTGCAGCGGATGCCCTGCTTGCCCAGGTCACGCGCCATGTAGCGGTTGGTGGCCTCCAGCGCCGCCTTGGCCGGGCCCATCCAGTCGTACTGCGGCCAGGCGAACTGCGCGTCGAAGGTGAGGCCGACGACCGAGCCGCCCTGGTTCATCAGCGGCAGCAGCGCCATCGTCAGGGACTTCAGCGAGAAGGCCGAGACGTGCATGGCCGTGGCCACGGACTCGAACGGCGTGTTCAGGAAGTTGCCGCCGAGGGCGTCCTGCGGGGCGAAGCCGATGGAGTGGACGATGCCGTCGAGCCGGTCACCGAGGTGCTCGCGGACCTGGCCCTCCAGGCGGGCGAGGTGCTCGTCGTTGGAGACGTCCAGCTCCAGGACCTTGACCTTGTCGGGCTCGGGCAGCTTCTTGGCGATGCGCTCGGTCAGCGTCGGACGCGGCCACGCGGTGAGGATGATCTCCGCGCCCTGCTCCTGGGCCAGCTTGGCGGTGTGGAAGGCGATGGAGGACTCCATCAGCACACCGGTGATCAGGATGCGCTTGCCCTCGAGAATTCCGCTCATGGTGATCAGTGACCCATGCCCAATCCGCCGTCAACCGGGATGACGGCTCCAGTGATGTACGAGGCGTCGTCCGAGGCGAGGAACTTCACCGCGGCGGCGATCTCCCCGGGCTGCGCGTAGCGGCCCAGCGGCACCTGGGACACGATGCCCGCGCGCTGCTCCTCGGTCAGCACCGCGGTCATGTCGGTGTCGACAAATCCGGGGGCGACGACATTGAACGTGATGTTGCGGGAGCCGAGCTCACGGGCCAGGGAGCGGGCGAAGCCGACCAGACCTGCCTTGGAGGCGGCGTAGTTCGCCTGCCCGGCCGAGCCGAGGAGACCGACGACCGAGGAGATCAGGACGACGCGGCCCTTCTTGGCCCGCAGCATGCCGCGGTTGGCGCGCTTGACGACCCGGAAGGTGCCGGTCAGGTTGGTGTCGAGGACGGACGTGAAGTCCTCCTCGCTCATGCGCATCAGGAGCTGGTCCTTGGTGACCCCGGCGTTCGCCACCAGGACCTCCACCGGACCGTGCTTCTCCTCGATCTCCTTGTACGCCTGCTCGACCAGCTCACCGTCGGTGATGTCGCACTTGACGGCCAGGCAGCCCAATTCGGTCAGGGCGGCCGGCGGCTCACCGGAGCGGTACGTGATCGCGACCTTGTCGCCTGCTTCGGCGAACGCGCGGGCGATGGCGAGGCCGATGCCCCGGTTGCCTCCGGTGACAAGAACCGAGCGGCTCAACGGATCACCCTTTCGATAGCGGTCTGGATACCGAAAACCTATCGGTCCGCTTCCGTCCACGAGGACTCGGCCCCTGACAGTGGCGTACGGATGTCACTGTCGGGTCCCTACATAAAGCTCTGGGCGTGGCGGCCGAAAGCGCGACATGATCGGGGTCGACCGGTCTCACACGACAGGAGACATCCGTGCCTCATTCCATCGACGCGGCCTTCACGGCGCTGCCGCTGCGAGCGCTCGCCGACGCGGCGCTCGCACGCGCGCGTGCCCTCGGCTCCGACCATGCCGACTTCCGTCTGGAGCGGGTGCGCAGCGCCTCCTGGCGGCTGCGCGACGCCAAGCCTTCGGGGTCGTCGGACACCACGGACCTCGGATACGCGGTGCGCGTGGTGCACGGCGGGGCGTGGGGGTTCGCCTCCGGGGTCGATCTGACCATGGACGGGGCCGCGCGGGTCGCCTCGCAGGCCGTCGCCATGGCCAAGCTGTCCGCCAAGGTGATCGCCGCGGCGGGCTCCGACGAACGCGTGGAGCTGGCCGAGGAGCCGGTGCACGCGGAGAAGACCTGGATCTCCTCGTACGAGATCAACCCCTTCGACATCCCCGGCGCCGAGAAGGGCGCGCTGCTCGCCGAGTGGAGCGAGCGGCTGCTGCGGGCGGACGGTGTGGCGCATGTGGACGCCTCGCTGATGACCGTCCAGGAGAACAAGTTCTACGCGGACACGGCGGGCACCGTCACGACCCAGCAGCGGGTCCGGCTGCACCCGCAGCTCACCGCGGTCGCCGTCGACGAGACGACGGGCGAGTTCGACTCGATGCGGACGATCGCGCCGCCGGTCGGGCGGGGCTGGGAGTACCTGACCGGCACCGGCTGGGACTGGGACGCGGAGCTGGAGCGGATCCCGGACCTGCTGGCCGAGAAGATGCGCGCGCCGAGCGTGGAGGCGGGGACGTACGACCTGGTGGTCGACCCGTCGAACCTCTGGCTGACGATCCACGAGTCGATCGGCCACGCCACCGAGCTGGACCGGGCGCTGGGGTACGAGGCGGCGTACGCCGGGACCTCGTTCGCCACCTTCGACCAGCTGGGGAAGCTGGCGTACGGCTCGTCGATCATGAACGTGACGGGTGACCGCACCGCCGAGCACGGCCTCGCGACGGTCGGGTACGACGACGAGGGGGTCCAGGCGCAGAGCTGGGACCTGGTGAAGGACGGCACGCTCGTCGGCTACCAGCTGGACCGGCGGATCGCGAAGCTGACGGGCCTGGGCAGGTCGAACGGCTGCGCGTTCGCCGACTCCCCCGGCCATGTGCCGGTGCAGCGGATGGCGAACGTCTCGCTCCAGCCCGACCCGGGGGGCCTCTCCACGGAGGATCTGATCGGGGGCGTCGAGCGCGGCATCTACGTGGTCGGCGACCGCTCGTGGTCGATCGACATGCAGCGGTACAACTTCCAGTTCACCGGGCAGCGCTTCTTCCGCATCGAGAACGGCAAGCTGGCCGGGCAGCTGCGGGACGTCGCGTACCAGGCGACGACGACCGACTTCTGGGGCTCGATGGAGAAGGTCGGCG
Organism: Streptomyces sp. NPDC022552; assembly: GCF_055561875.1. NCBI lineage: Bacteria > Bacillati > Actinomycetota > Actinomycetes > Kitasatosporales > Streptomycetaceae > Streptomyces > Streptomyces sp. NPDC022552. The sequence continues at coordinate 1,027,506 of NZ_JBVHGJ010000002.1, read as the reverse complement.
GCCCGCAGACGTACGTCCTGGGCGGCGCGTTCAACTGCGGCAAGGCCCAGCCGGGCCAGGTCGCGGCGGTCTCCCACGGCTGCCCGTCCGCCCTCTTCCGGGGCGTCAACATCTTGAACACCACGCAGGAGGCCGGTCGATGAGCTCCCGTATCACCAAGCCGCACGAGATCGTCGAGCGCGCGCTCGAACTGTCCCGGGCGGACGGCTGTGTCGTCATCGCCGACGAGGAGTCCTCCGCCAATCTGCGCTGGGCGGGCAACGCGCTCACGACGAACGGCGTCACCCGGGGCCGTACGCTCACCGTCGTCGCGACCGTCGACGGCGCTCAGGGCACCGCGTCCGGTGTGGTCTCGCGCTCCGCCGTGACGCTTGAGGACCTGGAGCCCCTGGTGCGGGCGGCCGAGGCCGCCGCGCGGGCCGCGGGGCCGGCCGAGGACGCCCAGCCACTGGTCGAAGGTGTGGACACCTCCCCCGACTTCATCGACGCGCCGGCCGAGACGACCTCCGCCGTCTTCACGGACTTCGCGCCCGCGCTGGGCGAGGCCTTCGCCCGCGCCCGGGCGGGCGGCCGTGAGCTGTACGGCTTCGCCAACCACGAGCTGACCTCGACCTACCTCGGTACGTCGACGGGGCTGCGGCTGCGGCACGACCAGCCCAACGGCACCCTGGAGCTCAACGCCAAGTCGCCCGACCGTTCGCGGTCCGCGTGGACCGGGCGTTCCACCCGGGACTTCAAGGACGTCGACCCGGCGGCGCTCGACGCCGATCTGGCTAAGCGGCTCGGGTGGGCGGAGCGCAGGATCGAGCTGCCCGCCGGCCGGTACGAGACGCTGCTGCCGCCGACCGCCGTGGCCGACCTGCTGATCTACCAGCTGTGGTCCTCGGCGGCCCGGGACGCGGTGGAGGGCCGTACGGTCTTCTCCAAGCCGGGCGGCGGCACACGGCTCGGCGAGACGCTCTCCCCGCTGCCACTGACGCTGCGCAGCGATCCGAACGAGCCGGGTCTGGAGTCCGCGCCCTTCGTGATCGCGCACTCCTCGGGCGACGACTCCTCCGTCTTCGACAACGGTCTGCCGATGACGCCGATCGACTGGATGCGGGAGGGCAGGCTGGAGCATCTGATCACCACCCGGCACACCGCGGCGCTCACTCGCCTGCCCGTGGCGCCGGGGGCGGGGAACCTGATCCTGGACGGCGGTGGCGAGCGTTCGCTGGAGGAGATGGTGGCCTCCACCGAGCGGGGTCTGCTGCTGACCTGCCTCTGGTACATCCGCGAGGTCGACCCGGCGACGCTGCTGCTCACGGGGCTGACCCGGGACGGCGTCTACCTCGTCGAGAACGGCGAGGTGGTCGGCGAGGTGAACAACTTCCGGTTCAACGAGTCGCCGGTGGACCTGCTGTCGCGGGCCTCGGAGGCGGGCCGGACCGAGAAGACGCTGCCGCGCGAGTGGAGCGACTGGTTCACCAGGGCGGCGATGCCCGCGCTGCGGGTGCCGGACTTCAACATGAGCTCGGTCAGCAAGGGTGTCTGACCCCCATAGACTGAGTCACGGCGTGACAACCATCAACCAAGGAGACCGAGAATCGTGACGGACATCGTCGACGAGCTCAAGTGGCGCGGGCTGTTCGCCCAGTCCACCGACGAGGACGCACTGCGCAAGGCTCTCGCGGACGGTCCTGTCACGTTCTATTGCGGTTTCGACCCGACCGCGGCCAGTCTCCACGTCGGCCACCTGGTCCAGGTGCTCACGGTCCGCCGGCTCCAGCAGGCCGGTCACCGGCCGCTGGCGCTGGTCGGCGGGGCCACGGGCCAGATCGGCGACCCGCGGCCGACGGCCGAGCGCACCCTGAACGACCCCGAGACGGTGGCGAACTGGGTGAACCGGTTGCGGAGCCAGATCGAGCCGTTCCTCTCCTTCGAGGGGGAGAACGCGGCGGTCATGGTGAACAACCTGGACTGGACCGCGGGCCTGTCCGCGATCGAGTTCCTGCGGGACATCGGCAAGCACTTCCGGGTCAACAAGATGCTGACCAAGGACTCCGTCGCCCGGCGCCTGGAGTCCGAGCAGGGCATCAGCTACACCGAGTTCAGCTACCAGCTGCTGCAGGGCATGGACTTCCTCGAGCTGTACCGGCGGTACGGCTGCACGCTGCAGCAGGGCGGGTCCGACCAGTGGGGCAACCTGGTGGCCGGGCTCGACCTGATCCACAGGCTGGAGCCGGGCGCCGAGGTGCACGCGCTGGCGACGCCGCTGATGGTCAAGGCGGACGGCACGAAGTTCGGCAAGACCGAGAGCGGGGCCGTCTGGCTGGACCCGGAGATGACGACGCCGTACGCGTTCTACCAGTTCTGGCTGAACGTGGACGACCGGGACATCTCGACCTACATGCGGATCCTGTCCTTCAAGTCCCGCGAGGAGCTGGAGGAGCTGGAGCAGCTCACCGCCGAGCGGCCGCAGGCGCGGACCGCGCAGCGGGCGCTCGCCGAGGAGCTGACGACGCTGGTGCACGGCGCCGATCAGTGCGCGGCCGTCATCGACGCGTCGAAGGCGCTGTTCGGTCAGGGCGACCTGGCCGAGCTGGACGAGGCGACGCTGGCCGCGGCGCTCTCCGAGCTGCCGCACGCGCGCGTGGCCGAGCTCGGGCAGGTCGTGGACCTGTTCGTCGAGGTCGGCCTGGCGCCGAGCAGGTCGGGGGCGCGCCGGACGGTGAAGGAGGGCGGGGCGTACGTGAACAACGTGAAGGTCACCGCCGAGGACGCCGAGGTGTCGGCGGACGAGCTGCTGCACGGCCGCTGGCTGGTGCTGCGCCGGGGCAAGAAGAACCTGGCGGCGATCGAGGTCGGCGCGCAGGGCTGACGCCCGGGGCATGACGTGACGGAGGCCGGTCCGCGCATGACGCGCGTACCGGCCTCCGGCGTTGTCGAGGGGCCGCCGCGGTGACACCGCGCAGACGGTGCGCTCGCCCACGGCCCTCGGGCCCCGCCGCGCCCTTACGGGTCGCCGCGCCCGGGTCGCCGCGGCCCTACGCTCGTTGCTTGGTACCCCTGGTCTTGGCCCACAGCATGTCGCCCAGAGCGACCACCGCGATCGCGAAGCCGAGTTGGAGCACGTGTCGCGTCCAGTCGATACCCCGGGTGTCCTCCACCCCGATCCAGCCCGCGACGGCGTTGCCGAGGAGGCCGCCGATGATGCCGCACACGGTCGTCAACCACAGTGGGATCTGCTGCTTGCCCGGGATGATCGCCTTGGCGATCAGACCGAGCACGAAGCCCACGATGATTGCCCACAACCAACTCATGGTCGCCTCCTCGTGCGGCGCAATCTGCGCATGTGGGCCCAGTCTCGGCCCATCCGCCATACGCCGCATGTCGGAGAGCGCCATACGTGCCCCGGTCTCCTCCACCTCGGACGGCGGGCGTACCGTGGAGGCAGGTCCGGACCGGGGAGTGTCCGGCGTGGACGCTGGTGGTGGAACGCGATGCGGAAGCACGGCGGAGCAGAGGTCTTCCGAATCACCGGGGCCCGTCAGGGCCTGTCCGACGACGTCCGCGGCCGGGAACGGCGGTACGTGATCTCGATGTCGGTGCGGACGCTGTCCGTCATCGCCGCGGTCCTCCTGTGGAACGTCGAGCGCCATGTGGCCATCGTGGCCCTCGTGCTCGGTGCGCTGCTCCCCTATGTCGCGGTGGTCATCGCGAACGCCGGGCGCGAGAAGCCGCCGACCCTTCCCTCCACGTTCGTACCGGGCCCCACCCGTCCCGAACTCCCCACCGAGGACGTCTCCGCGGAACCGCGAGCGGAGCGTCCGTCCGAACAGAGTTGATCATCAGCGCGAGCCGAAAAGCTCAAGAAATGCTCAGATCAATGATGAAGTTTCGGTGCACCTCACCCCATCCCCCGTGACATACTGCCTACGCGCTCCGCATCCCCCGTCGGAGCGACGGACCGATGCCGGGCAGCTCCCCCCGTGGCTGCTCGGCATCGCCATTGTTGGACAATGATCGTGTGATCAATCCGGTGAGTGACCAGACCCCGATCGAGACGCCGACCTGTTCCGCCAAGGGCTGCCGCGCCGATGCCGTATGGGTGCTGGCGTGGAACAACCCCAAGCTGCACACGCCGGAGCGCCGCAAGACCTGGCTCGCCTGCGAGGAGCACCGCGAGCACCTCTCCCAGTTCCTGGGCGTACGGGGATTCCTCAAGGACGTCGTCCCGCTCGCGGAGTGGGAGTCGGACTCAGCCGCCGATCGCTGACATCGGCCGCTCCGGCTGGAGGAAACTCGGGTCGTCCAGGCCCGAGCCGGCCTTCTTGCCCCACATCGCCAGCTTCCAGATCCGGGCGATCTCCTCGTCCGGCGCCTCGGAGCGCAGCGCCGCCCGCAGGTCGGTCTCCTCGGTGGCGAACAGACACGTGCGCACCTGGCCGTCGGCGGTGAGCCGGGTCCGGTCGCAGGCCCGGCAGAACGGGCGGGTGACGGAGGCGATGACCCCGACCGTGTGCGGTCCGCCGTCCACGACCCAGCGCTCGGCGGGGGCCGAGCCGCGCTCGTCCGCGCCCTCGGCGGTCAGGGTGAAGCGCGTACGCAGCGACTCCAGGATGTCCCCGGCGGTGATCATGCCGTCGCGCTTCCAGCCGTGCTGGGCGTCGAGGGGCATCTGCTCGATGAAGCGGAGTTCGTATCCGTTCTCCACCGCCCAGGCCAGCAGGTCCGGGGCCTCGTCGTCGTTGAGCCCGGGCATCAGGACCGCGTTGACCTTGACCGGCGTGAGGCCGGCGTCGCGTGCGGCGGCCATGCCGTCGAGCACGTCGTGGTGACGGTCCCGGCGGGTCAGGGTCTTGAAGACCTCGGGCCGCAGGGTGTCCAGGGAGACGTTGACCCGGTCGAGGCCGGCCGCCTTCAGCGCGGCGGCCGTGCGCTTGAGCCCGATGCCGTTCGTGGTCAGGGACATCCTGGGGCGGGGCTCCAGGGCGGCGCAGCGCTCGACGATGCCGACGAGGCCGGGGCGGAGCAGGGGCTCGCCGCCGGTGAAGCGGACCTCCGTGACGCCGAGGTCGGTGACCGCGATCCGTACCAGCCGGACGATCTCGTCGTCGGTCAGCAGGTCGGGCTTGGCCAGCCACTGCAGGCCCTCTTCCGGCATGCAGTACGTACACCGCAGGTTGCACCGGTCGGTGAGCGAGACGCGCAGGTCGGTGGCCACACGGCCGTAGGTGTCGATGAGCACTGAGGGCCCCCTCCCTGTCGTTAGGTGATTTATACAGCGAGCCTACGCGAGACCACCGACAACCAGCAGGGGCCGATTGGAACGAGGACCGGGGCGGCCGCGTCGTAGGACCCTACGACGCGGCCGCTCCGTGGTCGCGTACCGTGCGCGGATCAGTGCGCTCCGACACCGGTGAGCGACTTGACCTCCAGCTCCGCGTACTTGCCCTTGTCCGGCCCCTCCTTGGAGAGGAGGGAGCCGAGCCAGCCGAGCAGGAAGCCCAGCGGGATCGAGACGATGCCCGGGTTCTCCAGCGGGAACCAGTAGAAGTCCACGGTCTTGAACATCGAGGTGGGCTTGCCGGAGACGACCGGCGAGAAGAGCACCAGGACGACCGAGGAGATCAGACCGCCGTAGATCGACCAGAGCGCGCCCTGGGTCGTGAACCGCTTCCAGAACAGGCTGTAGAGGATCGTCGGCAGGTTGGCGGAGGCCGCGACGGCGAAGGCGAGGGCGACCAGGCCGGCGACGTTCAGGTCGCGGGCGAGCGCGCCGAGCGCGATCGAGACGACGCCGATGAGGACGGTGGCCCAGCGCGCCGCGCGGACCTCCTCCTTCTCCGTGGCCTTTCCGCGCCGGATGACGTTGGCGTAGATGTCGTGCGCGAAGGACGACGACGAGGCCAGGGTCAGTCCGGCGACCACCGCGAGGATGGTGGCGAATGCGACGGCGGAGATCACCGCGAGCAGGATCGCGCCGCCGGTTGAGCCGGCGCCGCCGCCGATCTCCAGGGCCGCCAGCGGGGCCGCGGTGTTGCCCGCCTTGTTCGAGGCGATGATGTCGCTGTTCTTCAGCAGGGCCGCGGCGCCGAAGCCGAGGACGATCGTCATCAGGTAGAAGGCGCCGATGATGCCGATGGCCCAGTTGACCGACTTACGGGCGGCCTTGGCGGTCGGCACCGTGTAGAAGCGGATCAGGATGTGCGGCAGGCCGGCGGTGCCGAGGACGAGCGCGATGCCGAGCGAGAGGAAGTCCAGCTTCGAGATGCCGGTGGCCCCGTACTTGAGGCCGGGCTCCAGGAAGGCCTGGCCCTTGCCGCTGTTGGTGGCGGCCGCGCCGAGCAGGTCGGAGAGGTTGAAGTCGAACTTCAGCAGGATGAGGAAGGTGATCAGGAGCGTGCCCGCGATGAGCAGGACCGCCTTGACCATCTGCACCCAGGTGGTGCCCTTCATGCCGCCGATGGTGACGTACACGATCATCAGGACGCCGACCAGGGCGACGATGGCGATCTTGCCGCCGTCGCTGGTGATGCCGAGGAGCAGCGAGACGAGGACGCCCGCGCCGGCCATCTGTGCCAGCAGGTAGAAGATCGAGACGACGATGGTGGAGGTGCCGGCGGCGGTACGGACCGGGCGCTGGCGCATCCGGTAGGCGAGGACGTCGCCCATGGTGAAGCGGCCGGAGTTGCGCAGCGGCTCGGCGACCAGGAGCAGGGCGACCAGCCAGGCGACCAGGAAGCCGATCGAGTACAGGAAGCCGTCGTAGCCGAAGAGCGCGATGGCGCCCGCGATGCCCAGGAACGACGCCGCGGACATGTAGTCGCCGGAGATCGCGAGGCCGTTCTGGAAGCCGGTGAACTGGCGGCCGCCGGCGTAGAAGTCGGCGGCGCTCTTGGTCTGGCGGCCGGCCCAGACGGTGATGACGAGCGTGGCGACGACGAAGGCGCCGAAGAGGGCGATGATCAGTGGCCGGTGCTCGCTGGTGGCGTTGCCCGCCGCGAGGAGAAGGGTGCTGCTCACGCGTCGGCCTCCGGGTGCTCCATACGGGACTTGATGGCCTCGGCCTTCGGGTCGAGGCGGTTCGCCGCGTGCCGCGAGTAGAGCCAGGCGATGAGGAAGGTCGTGGCGAACTGGCCGAGGCCGAGGACGAGAGCCACGTTGATGTTGCCGAAGAGCTTGGTCCCCATGAAGCCGCCCGCGTAGTTGGAGAGCAGCACGTAGAGCAGGTACCAGGCGATGAAGGCGACCGTCAGGGGGAAGGCGAAGGAGCGGTACGTACGGCGCAGTTCGCCGAACTCCGCACTCTCCTGCACCTCGACGAACGCCTCGGTCGTGGGCTGGGCGGGGCCGGGGTGGGCGTCCGTGCCGCCTTGGGGCGGCGGCAGTGCTTCGGTTGCCACGGATTCTCCTCGCGACGCGGGTGCTGTGGGCATGGACAAAAGGGCCTCACTGGGGGGATGGGGAACGGGCTCCGTTCGGAGCTCCTCCCCTGCCCAACGGCACGGAGCGCGGAGCGAAGTGGTTCACCGGAGTGGTTTTCTTCTCCGGAGCTTCTTCTGGATCTTCCTCCGGATCTACAGGAAATCGTCTGAACTCATTGATGGGGCGGGAAGATCAGCGATAGCTTCACTCGTCATGCACCTGTCCGTCCGCAATCCGCGGGCGGACAGTACATACGGATGATGTGGAGAACCCATGGCTCATCTGGGATCGAGACGCGGCCGAGTACTCGCTCTGCCGGCCGGCCTCGCGCTCACGGCCTCGCTCGGCTTCCTTCCGACCGGCGCCTCCGCCGCGGTGGCGAGCGACACCCCGGCGACGACCTCCGTCTCGACGAACGGCCCCAAGCTGTCGTACGTCGTCAACGTCGAGGGGGGCCGCAAGACGGCCGCCTCGGTGAAGAAGGCGATAGCCGCGGCCGGTGGCACGGTGGTCATCTCCTACGACCAGATAGGTGTCATCGTCGTCCACTCGCAGAACCCCGAGTTCGCGACGACGATCCGCAAGGCCCGGGGTGTGGTGTCGGCCGGTTCGACGCGCACCGCCCCGCTCTCCGTCCAGACCGACACCTCCGTCGGCGAGGGCGGCCAGGCGCTCACCGCGTCCGAGGCCACGTCCGCCGCGGCCCGTGCGACGGACGACCAGGACGCGCTCGAGCCGCTCCAGTGGGACCTGCCCGCCATCCAGGCGGACAAGGCCCACAAGAGGACGCTCGGCAGCCGGAACGTGACGGTGGGCGTCATCGACACGGGCGTCGACGACACGCACCCGGACCTGGCGCCGAACTTCGACGCCAAGGCCTCTGCCAACTGTGTGACGGGCAAGCCGGACATCACCCCCGGCTCGTGGCGTCCGAACCCGGGCGAGAGCGACCACGGCACGCACGTCGCCGGCACGATCGCCGCCGCCAAGAACGGCACCGGCATCACCGGTGTCGCGCCGGGCGTGAAGGTCTCGGGCATCAAGGTGTCCACCCCTGACGGCTTCTTCTACACCGAGGCCGTCGTCTGCGGCTTCGTGTGGGCGGCCGAGCACGGCGTCGACATCACCAACAACAGCTACTACACGGACCCGTGGCTGTTCGCGTGCAAGAACGACGCCGACCAGAAGGCGCTGATCGAGGCCGTCACCCGCGCCACCCGCTACGCGGAGCGCAAGGGCACGGTCAACGTGGCGGCGGCCGGCAACTCCGCCATGGACCTGGCGTCGGACGAGCTCACGGACGCCACCAGCCCGAACGACACCACGCCGGTGACCCGGGTCATCGACCCGAAGGAGTGCCTGGACTACCCGGCGATGCTGCCGGGCGTGGTCACGGTCTCCGCGACCGGTGCCAAGGACCTGAAGGCCTCGTACTCCAACTACGGTGACGGCGTCATCGACGTCGCGGCGCCCGGCGGCGACCGCACCGAGTACCAGACCCCGGACGCGCCCGCGGTCAACGGCCGGATCCTGTCGACCACGGTCAACGGCGGCTTCAACTACAAGGCCGGTACGTCGATGGCCTCGCCGCACGCCGCCGGTGTGCTCGCGCTGCTGAAGTCGACGCACCCGAAGGCGAGCCCGGCCGCGCTCAAGGCCCTGCTGTACGCGCAGGCCGACGACCGCGCCTGCACGAACCCGTACGACATCAACGCCGACGGCACCGTCGACGCGGTCTGCGAGGGCGGCAAGAACAAGAACGGCTTCTACGGAGCCGGTCTGGTGAACGCTCTCGACGCCGTGCGCCGGTAGGCACGACGCCGACAGGCACGGAGGGGCCCTGGTGTGGTGCGCCACGCCAGGGCCCCTTTGCATGGCACGGAGTGCCATGATGCGGGGATGGACAACACGGTGCGTACGGGTACGGAGTTGTTGTGGTCGGCCCTGGGCGGCGATCCCGCCCTCGTGGACCGGGTGGCGTTCGCCGGCCCGTCGGGGCTGCTGGCGGCGCGGCTGCCGGTGATGGACCTGGCGCGGGCGACGGTGGCGGTCGCGGGCCTGGCCGCGGTGGAGCGGGGCGGCCTGCCGGGGAGGGTCCGGGTGGACGACGGGGCCGTCGCCACGGCCTTCGTGAGCGAGCGTCACCTCCGGATCGACGGCCGGGCCCCGGTGAACTTCGCGCCCCTGTCCCGCTTCTGGAAGGCGTCCGACGGCTGGGTCCGTACGCACGCCAACTATCCCCACCACCGGGGGGCGTTGCTCTCCGCGCTGGGTGTGCGGGAGGAGTCGGTGGAGGCCGTGGCGGCGGCGATCGCCGAACGGAAGGCCGTCGAGACCGAGACGGCGGTGTACGCGGCCGGGGGCCTGGCGGTCGCCCTGCGCACGCCGGAGGAGTGGGCGGCGCACGAGCAGGGCCGGGAGGTGGCGGCGCGGCCGCTGCTGACGCGGGAGCGGCTGGACGACGCGGCCCCGGCCCGGGGGCGGCGCCCGGGCCCCCTGCGGGTCCTGGACCTGACCCGGGTCATCGCCGGGCCGGTCGCGACGAGGACGCTGGCGGCGCTCGGCGCCGACGTGCTGCGGATCGACCCGCCGGGCAACCCCGAACTGCCCGACCAGCACGCGGACACGGACATCGGCAAGCGGACGGCGGCGCTGGACCTGGACCGGCCTTCGGACCGGCGCGTCCTCGACGGACTGCTGGACGAGGCGGACGTCCTGGTGACCGGCTACCGTCCCGGCGCCCTGGAGCGCTTCGGCCTTCACCGGCCCGGTCTGGTGATCGCGCGGATCTCGGCGTGGGGCGACCACGGGCCGTGGGGCGAGCGGCGCGGCTTCGACAGCCTGGTGCAGGTGGCGACCGGGATCGCGGCGACCGAGGGTTCGGCGGACGAGCCGGGCGCGCTGCCCGCGCAGGCCCTGGACCACGGGACGGGGTACCTGCTCGCGGCGGCCGTGCAGCGGTCCCTGACGGAGCAGGAGAGGGAGGGCGGCACACGGCTCGTACGCCTGGCCCTGGCGCAGACGGGCCACTGGCTGACGCACACCCTCCCCCGCTACGAACCGGCCCGCCACCTCACGGAGACGTCCGGCCCCTTGGGCCTCCTGCGGCACGCGCTGTCGCCCGTCTCGTACGACGGCGGCCCGACGGGCTGGTCCCGCCCGCCGGGCGTGCAGGGCGGGGACGATCCCACGTGGGGTGACCCCACGGGGGATCCGCGCGCCGACGCCGCTACGGCTTGACGAGGACCTTCAGGGCGGTGCGGTCGTCCATGGACTTGTAGCCGGCCGGGACGCCTTCGAGGTCGACCGTCCGGTCGAAGACGGGGGACGGGTCGATGGTGCCGTCGAGGACGTCCGGGAGCAGCTCGGGGATGTACGCGCGGACCGGCGCGACGCCGCCCCGCAGCGCGATGTTGCGGTCGAACATGACGGACAGGTCGAGCCCCGTGCCGCTGCCGTGCGGGACGCCGACGTAGCCGATGGAGCCGCCGTCGCGGGTGATGGCGACGGCCGTGCGCATCGACTGCTCCGTGCCGACCGCCTCGATGACGGCGTGGGCGCCCTGGCCGCCGGTGAGCTCGCGTACGGCGGCCTCCGCGGCCTCCCCGCGCTCGGCGACGACGTCGGTGGCGCCGAAGACACGGGCGATGTCGGTACGGACGGTGTGGCGGCCGAGCGCGATGATCCGCTCGGCGCCGAGCCGCTTGGCGGCGAGGACGCCACACAGGCCCACGGCACCGTCGCCGACGACCGCGACCGTGGAACCCTTGTGGACGCCCGCGCCGAGGGCGGCGTGGTGGCCGGTGCCCATGACGTCGGAGAGGGCGAGGAGCGCGGTCAGCAGGCGGTCGTCGGAGGCGGCCTCGGCGGGCAGCCTGACGAGGGTGCCGTCGGCGAAGGGGACCCGGACGGCCTCGCCCTGGCCGCCGTCGGAGCCGACCGAGCCCCAGAAGCCGCCCCGCGGGCAGGAGGTCTGCAGGCCCTCGGCGCAGTACGCGCAGGTGCCGTCGGACCAGACGAAGGGGGCGACGACCAGATCACCGGCGGAGAAGCCGGAGACGTCAGCGCCCGCGGCCTCGACGATGCCCAGGAACTCGTGCCCGATGCGCTGACCGGGCTGCCGGGCGGACTCACCGCGGTAGGCCCACAGGTCGCTGCCGCAGATGCAGGCGCGCAGGACCCGGACGACGACGTCGGTGGGGTCCTGGATCACGGGGTCGGGCACGTCCTCCACGCGCATGTCGAACGGGGCGTGGATGGTGGTGGCGCGCATGACGGACGGTCCTTGCTCTCAGTCGGCGGTGCTCCGCTCACCGTACGCCTGTGTGAGCACCCCCGCGGTCAGCAGGTACTGGGCGGCGATGTAGGTGGCCATGATCCAGACGTCGGGGGCGGGCAGCTGGGGCCACTCGGCGATGCCGGTCGCGATGAGGGTGTCGGAGAGCAGGAACAGCGCGCCGCCGATGCCTGCCGTGAGCCCGAGGGAGCCGGAGCGGTACGCCATGGCGGCGAGCAGGAGCGAGTAGCCGGCGACGGGGATCCGCAGCTCGGCGGGGAGGTCGGGCCACAGGAGCACGATCGTGCCGGCGAGGGCGGCGGTGTACGCGATGCCCAGGGGGACGGACGCCCGCCGGCGCCCGAAGAGCGCGAGGTAGCAGACGTGACCGGCGGCGAACGAGCCCATGCCGACGAGGAAGGCCCCGTCGCCGTCGGCGAGCAGCAGGACGTCGCCGCCCCAGCCGAGGAGCAGCGCGACGACCAGGAGCTTCGGGGCGCCGCGGGTGGCGGCGTACGCGGCGAGCAGGGGCATCAGGAGGGGCTTGGCGATCCGGTGTCCGAGCTCGGCGCCGGCGAGGAGGGAGACCAGGTCGACGGCGACGGCGAGCGCGAAGGCGGCGAGGAGGGCGCGGGAGAGCACGCCGGCCGCCACGGCGGGTCGGGCCGAGGCGGCGCGTACGGGTGCGATCACGCGGCGGGCTCCGGGGCGGCGGAGCCCGTGCCCTGCGCGGCGACGGGCCCGGGCGTGGCGGCGGGCCCGGCTGTGGCCTGCGGCTGCCATCCCGGCCCACGGAAGACGCGCCCGGCGCGCTCGCGCCAGCTCGTCGCGGACCGTACGTCCCGGGCGATGGCGGCGTACTCGTGGGTGGCGACGCGCAGCGGGTTGTACGTCGCGATGTTCTTGGTGAGCCCGAAGACAGGCCGCTCGGTCTCCTCCACCCAGGAGCCGAACATCCGGTCCCAGATGATCAGGATGCCGCCGAAGTTCCGGTCCAGGTAGCCGCCCTGCGAGGCGTGGTGGACGCGGTGGTGGGAGGGGGTGTTGAGGACGTACTCGAAGGGCCGGGGCAGCCTGTCGATGCGCTCGGTGTGGATCCAGAACTGGTAGACGAGGCTGACCGAGGAGCAGAAGGCGACGGCGGCCGGGTGGACGCCGAGCGCGATCATCGGCAGGTAGAACGGCCACGAGGTGAAGCCGGTCCAGGGCTGGCGCAGCGCGGTGGAGAGGTTGAACCTGCGGCTGCTGTGGTGCACGACGTGCGAGGCCCACAGGATCCGGATGACGTGGTGGCCACGGTGCTGCCAGTAGTAGAAGAAGTCCTGGGCGAGCAGCATCAGCGGGATCGTCCACCACAGGACGGGGACGCGGAGCGGGGTGAGCTCGTGGACCGCCGTGTAGATCGCGACGATCGGGATCTTCCACACGAGGTCGACGAAGAGACTCCCGAGACCCATGCCCATGCTCGTGGCCGTGTCCTTGGCCTCGTACCCGGCCGCGTCCTCGTCGGGATGGAGGCGGTAGCTGACCATCTCCAGGACGGCGAGCAGGACGAACGCCGGTATGGACCAGAGCACGACGTCGGGCAGGTTCGGCATGCCGATGACGGTAGGGGCGCGGGTCCGGGTGCGACTAGACGTCGTTACCAACAAGTATGCGAGACGACTTGTCAGCAAGCTTTGGCACCTTCCGACAAGGGTCTCTGCGTACGATCCCGGAGAGGGCGGCCGTAGGGGGAGGAACTCCGTTGCAAGGTCTGGAAGTTGCGCTGGCACGGCTGGCGGGGACGGTACTGGGCGCGGTCGCGCGGTCGGTGATCGCACCGCGGAAGGGCGCGGGGCTCGTCCCGTCCCCGCTCCGCCCGCTGCCCCGGCCGGCCGGCCCCGACCGCCTGGCGAAGGTCCTCGGCGGCCGGCTCGCGGAGCGGTACGGAACGCTTCCCGAGCACGAACGGCTCGCGGCGATCGACGGCGTACGGGACACGTTCGCCGCGGCGGGCCCGCTTGACTCGGACCGGCTCTTCGCGGTGGACCTCGACCCGGAGCGGCTGCGTGCGGAGCTACGGGCCCCGGACGCGGGGCTGTCCGGCCGCGCCACGGAGCTCTACGACGACCTGCTCGGACTCTGCTGCGCCCACCTCGTGGAGCAGCAGACGGCCGAACCGTCCTTCGCGGGCCGGGCCGCGGTGGAGCACGTGCGCGTGGCGGGGCGGACACGGGACGCGGTGGAATCCCTGTCCGCGGCCCGGCCCCGGCCGGATGCGGAGGCCCTGGCCTTCGAGCAGCGGTACGCGGAGTTCGTGGCGGCGACGCACGGGCGGCTCGAACTGTTCGGGCTGACGCTGGGGCGGTCGGCGCGGGAGTGGGCGCTGGACACGGCGTACATCAGTCTGGCGGTGAGCGGTGAGCGGGCGGACGCCGTCCATGGTCTGCCCCACGCGGTGCCCGCGACGGTGACCACCGAGCAGGCCCTCACGACGACGGACCGGCTCCTGCTGCGGGGCCCCGCCGGCTCCGGCAAGAGCACCCTGGTCCAGTGGCTGGCCCTGAACGCGGCTCGTCGCTCCTTCGACGGAGAGCTCGCCGTCTGGAACCGCTGCGTGCCGTTCGTGCTCCGGCTCCGCGCCTTCACCTCGGTGGACTCGCTGCCGACGCCCGAGGACTTCCTGCGCGCGGCGGGGGTTCCGCTGCGTCCTCCCGCGGGCTGGGCGGAAGCTCTGCTCGTGAGCGGGCGGGCACTGATACTCGTCGACGGTGTGGACGAGGTCCCGGTGCGGCTGCGCCAGCGGACCGAGACGTGGCTGAAGAACCTGGTCACGGCCTTTCCGGCCGCCCGGTACGTGGTGACGACCCGCCCTTCGGCCGTCCCGGAGGAATGGTTGTCCCGACAGGGCTTCACCGCCCACTCGTTGCTGCCGATGGACCGGGACGGCATTCGCGCCTTCCTGGCTCACTGGCACGACGCCGCACGACTTGAGCAGCCGGAGGACGAGACGCTCGCCGGCTACGAGACCGCCCTGCGACATGCCGTCGCCACCCGCAGGGACCTTGGTCGGCTCGCCACGAACCCGCTGATGTGCGCGCTGCTCTGCGCGCTCAACCGCGACCGTCGGATGCAGCTGCCCCGCGCGAGGAAGGAACTGTACGACGCGGCACTCGACATGCTGCTCGTTCGGCGGGACACGGAGCGCGAGATCTGCGGGATCGAGGGGGTCGACCTGACCCGGGAGGAGCAGACGGCCCTGCTCCAGCGACTGGCGTACTGGCTGATCCGCAACGGGCAGGTGGAAGTCGACCGCGGCGAGGCGGAGGAGATGGTCTCGGAGTGGCTGGCCGCGATGCCGCAGGTCGGAGGGGTGCCGGAACAGGTCTTCGCGCACCTGCTGATCCGCAGCGGTCTGTTACGCGAACCGGCGCCAGGGGTGATCGGCTTCGTGCACCGAACGTTCCAGGACTACTTGGGCGCCAAGGCGGCGGTGGAGGCCCGAGACTTCGGCGTCCTCGTGAAGAACGCCCACGACGACACCTGGGACGACGTGGTCCAGATGGCCGTGGGCCACGCGCGCGTGGACGAGCGCGCACGGCTGCTGAAGCAGCTACTGCGGCGTGCCGACCGGGCGCCGAAGCTGCGGCACCGGCTGGTGCTGCAGGCGGCGGCCTGTCTTGAGCAGGCACCGGAACTGGACCCTGCGGTGCGGGCGGAGGTCGAGGAGCGGACGGGCGAACTCGTGCCGCCCGGAAGCTTCGAAGAGGCGACGGAGCTGGCCAAGGTGGGGGAGCTGGTGCTGCCGCTGCTGCCGGGTCCGGATGCGCTCTCGGTGTCCCAGGGCCAGGCGGTGGTGCGCACCGCGACGCTCGTAGGCGGCGAGGCAGGACTGCTCGTGGCGGCGCGGTTCCTGGCGGACGAGCGCCTCGCAGTCCGCCACCTTCTCGGTGACGCGTGGTCGATGTTCGACACCGACGACTACGCGGAGGCGATTCTCTCCGATCCAGCGATGGCCGATGTCGTCGTCACCGTACGCAACGAGGTTGACCTTGACGCCCTTGCGCGCCTACCGCATCTGACGAGCCTTCGCCTGGAGGGCGATCACGGCCTGCCCTCCCGGCTTCTGCGCCACGACGCGACGAGCTATCTGAATCTCCACGGCAACACGCGCCTGCACGATCTTTCGCCCCTCCGTCGACTGCCCCGGCTGCGCACGCTCACCGTGAGCCAATGTCCGGCCATCAGGGATCTCGGAACCCTCCGGGGGCTCGCGGTCGACCACCTGCATCTCTACGGCGCCGCCGACGGGACCTCACTCGCACCGCTGGACGGCCTCGCCGACCTCACCCACGTGACCATCGACTACGCCCCCGCCGAGCGGGCCGCCGGGGACCTGCCTTTCGGCTCCTCGCTCACAGGTCTGGGGCTCTTCGCCCGAGCCTCTGGAATGCGATTGTCCGGCATCGAGGACTGGCCCCGGCTGGAGTGGCTCACGGTGTCCGGTCCCGAACAGTGGACCGAGCTGTCCCGCACCCGTGTCCCCTCGTTGCTCCGTACGCTGCAGATCCTCAAGGTCGACGAGGTCGACCTGTCGGATGTGCTGCCCTACCAGGGCCTGACCGAGTTGTACCTCGGTTCGTGCGGCGAGATACGCAACCTCGCCGCGTTGGCCGAGCTGCCGAACCTCACACGGGTACACCTCTCGTTCTGCGGCCCCGTCGATCCGACGCCGCTGGCAAGGATCGAGAGGCTCGGCGTCGAGATCCAGCATGCAGCGATCATGTTCACCTGAACCGTCAGACCCCCGCAGCCCCCAGCAGTGAGCCCGCCGCGTACGTCACAACCATCGCCAGGGCTCCGCCGCCCGTCGTGCGCAGGACCGCGCGGCGGGGTGGGGCCGCACCCAGGCGGGCGCTCCACCAGCCGGTGAGGGCGAGGGCGGCGAGGACCGAGAGGACCGTGATCCAGAGGCGGGTCGACGCGGACGGGAGGACGATCGCGAGGAGGGGGAGCAGCGCGCCGGCCGTGAAGGCGAGGAAGCTGGCGGCGGCCGCGTGCCAGGGGTTGGTGAGACTGTCGGGGTCGATGCCGAGCTCCACGCGCGCGTGGGCGCGCAGGGCGTCGCGGGCGGTGAGCTGTTCCGCCGCCTCGCGGGCGATGTCCGCGCTCAGGCCGCGGCGGGCGAGGAGGTCGGTGAGTTCGGCGAGTTCGGCCTCGGGCCGTTCGCGCAGTTCGCGGCGTTCCTGAGCGAGCGCCGCCTGCTCCGAGTCGCGCTGGGTGGAGACCGAGACGTACTCCCCCGCCGCCATCGACAGCGAGCCGGCGAGCAGGCCCGCCAGGCCGGCGGTCAGGAGCGCGGAGCGCGACTCCGTCGCGCCGGCGACGCCCACGACGAGGCCCGCGGTGGAGACGACTCCGTCGTTCGCACCGAGGACGGCGGCCCTGAGCCAGTTCAGCCGGGCGCCGAGCCCGCCGCCGTGGGCCTCGTCGTGCGCTTCAGTCACCCCGGGAGGTTCTCACCCGGGGCGTCACCAGACTCGGACCGACCCGCCCGGCGCGAACGCCGGGCTGGTCGCGCCCGCCGGGACCTCCTTCAGGGGCTCGGCGATCTCCTCGACGGTCGGGCCGTGCACGGCCGCCAGGGAGTCCAGGAACGCCAGGTCGAAGCCGTAGACGCGGGCCGCGTTGCCGCCGGCCATCGCCGCGACCTCCTCCCTTGGCAGCCCCGCGTAGGCGATGCGGAGGCCTTCGCGGGAGTACGGCGTCGTGCCCTCGTCGTGCGGGTAGTCGCTACCCCACATGATCTTGTCGAGGCCGATCCGTTCGCGCAGCGGCACCTCGTGCGGGCGCATGAAGCTGGCGCCGACGAAACAGTTGTCGCGCCAGACCTCGCTGGGGCCCTTGCCCATGGACTCCGCGAGGCCAGCGCCGAACTTGGACTCGGCTGTGGCCGCCCGGGAGGCCGCCGCGACCAGGCGGGCGTGGTAGTAGTCCAGCATCTCGACGACCCCGGGGATCCAGCCCGAACCCTGCTCGGTCAGCACCAGTCTCAGCGACGGGTGCCGGCGGAACGCGCCGCCGAACACGAGGTGCCAGAGCGCCCGGTGCGAGAACCACGTCGTCTCCACCATGAACACCGCGCGCGCCGCCGGCTCGTCGCCGAGCGGCGGTGAGGCGGAGCCGCCGTGGTGGTTGACGGGGACGTCCAGCTCCGCGCAGACCGCCCAGATCGGGTCGTACGTCTGCGAGTAGAGCTCGGGGATCCCGCTGCCGGGCGGGGCGCCCGGCAGGAGGATGCCGCCGGTGAGGCCGGCCTCCTTGGTGCGGCGGATCTCCTTCACGGCCTCCTCGACGTCGTTGAGGAGGATCTGCGCCACCCCCGCACGGCGGCCGGGGGCGTCCGCGCAGAAGTCGGCCAGCCAGCGGTTGTGCGCGCGCAGCCCCGCCCAGCGCTGCTCGAACTCCTCGCGGCTCGGCGCGGGTGCCATCAGGGAGGCGGAGGGGAAGAACGGCGGGATGGTGTTGGGGAAGACGACCTCGGCGACGATCCCGTCCGCCTCCAGCTCGCGCAGCCTGCGCCCGGAGTTCCAGTTGCGGTCGGCGGTGTCGGCGAGCAGGTCCTCGTACGGGTTGACGTAGCCGGCCGCCCAGGCGTCGAAGGCGTCGTGGTGCTTCTTCTCGAGGTACGGCTTGTAGTCGAGGAGGTCGGCGCCGGCGTGGCAGTCCGCCGAGATGACGGTGTAGCGGTCCATCAGTTCACCCCCAGAGCGGGGAAGTCGTGGTCGGTCAGCCAGTGGCGGCCGACCTCGCGGGAGCGGGCCCAGGAGGCCTCCACCGCCTCCTGGTCGGGTGACTGGCCCAGCTCGGCGGGGGTCGGACCGATACGACGGGCGATCGGATCCAGTTTCCGGACATCGAATCCGAAGACCTCGGCCGCGGCGAGGCCCAGCATCCGCCGGGTCTCCGCCACCGGGATGTCGTGGAACGTGTTCCGCAGCCACGCGCGCGTGTTGGGCCAGGTCCCCTCCGGGTGCGGGAAGTCCGAGCCCCACAGGATGTTGTCCACGCCGATCTCGTACCGCTGTGCCAGCTCGCGCCGCTTGGTGTTGGTGGCGCAGACGAAGACCTGGCGGTCCAGGTACTCGCTCGGCGGCCGCCTCAGCTCCGCGAACGGGGAGAGCTTCTTGCCGCCGTGCGCGCCGAGGTAGAGCCGGTCCATGAACCAGAGCAGGTTCGGCAGCCACCAGCAGCCCGACTCGGCGACACCGAACTTCAGCCCGGGGTGGCGCTCGAAGACCCCGGACCAGAGCAGGAACCAGAGGGGCCTGGCCGGCCACCAGGTGACCTCGCTGACGTAGATGCCGAGATGGTCGCCGTACTCCTCGCGCGGCGCCGCGCCCGAGTGGGTGACCAGCGGCATCCCCGTCTCGGCCGCCGCCGCCCAGATCGGGTCGTAACTCCGGTCGTGGTACGGCTCCTTGTCCACCCACATCGAGGGGATCATCAGCGCCCCGAGCCCCGATTCCCTGGCCCGGTGGATCTCGGCGACGACCTTCGACGGCTCCGCCGTGATCGGCAGCAGCGCCACCCCACAGTGCCGCTCGGGGTTCTGTCCCACGAACTCGGCCAGCCAGCGGTTGTGCGCCTGCGCCCCCGCCATGCCGAGCTCCGGGTCCTGGTCGCCGGAGAGCCCGAGGCCGACCCCGAAGGGCGCGGCGGTCTGGCTGTCGACGGCGTCCGCGTCGGGGAAGACGACCTCGGCCGCCACCCCGTCGCCGTCGAGCTCCTTGAGCCGCTGGGCGGCGTCCCAGCCGCCCCGCAGCCCTTCCTCGTTGTCGCTGAACCACTTGTTCGCGAAGGCCTCGTTGCGCACCCCGAGCCGGGTCATGGCCTCGCGGCGGGCGTCCCGCCCGGCGAGGAACTCGTCGAAGGCGCGGTGGAACCGGGAGTCGAGATACGGCCGGTAGCGCTCGGTGGGCAGACCGGCGTGGCAGTCGGAGGAGATGATCAGGTACGGGTCGTTCGGATCGGCCATGACGGACCCCTCAGTCGAGAATGAAGCTCTCCAGGTACGACGGGTTGGCGCGGTCGAGCATCGACTGCGAGCGCGCCCGGATCTGCCGGTCGCTGTGCTCGCTCGCCGGGAGCATCCAGAACCGGTCGGCGCGGATGCCGTCCACGACGTGCTCCGCGACCTCCTCGACGGGCGTGAAGGCGACCTCGTGCCCGGCCTCCTTCATCGCCGCCTCCCACTGGTCCAGGCTGCGGTACGGGGTCTTGCGCGGCCGCTCCTTGGCGTACCGCTCGGGCCGGTTGCGGTGCGACTCCCACAGGCCTGTGCGCAGCATGTGCGGGCCGGGGAAGAGGACCGACGCCCCCACGCGCGCGTGCTCGGCCTTCAGATGCGCGTACAGCGACTCGGTCATGGTGACGACGGCCGCCTTGGTGACGGCGTAGACGGAGGCGGTCGGCAGCGGGGCGATCCCGCCGTCGCCGGAGGAGGTGTTGACGACGTGGCCGGGCTCACCGCCGGCGATCATGCGCGGGACGAAGGCCTGGATGCCGTGGAAGACGCCCCAGACGTTGACGGAGAAGGCCCACTTCCAGTCGTTGGGCTCGTGCTCCCACATGCGGCCCTCGGCGCCCGAGCCGACGCCGGCGTTGTTGCACAGGACGTGCACGCCGCCGAAGGTGTCGAACGCCGCGTCCGCGAAGGCCCGTACGGAATCCGCGTCGCTGACGTCGAGGGTACGGGCGAGGACCCGCGCACCGCCCTCCACCAGCTCCTCGGCCGCCTTGGCGAGCGCGGCCTCCTCCACGTCGCCGAGGACGACGGCGAGCCCCTCGGCGGCGAACCGGCGCGCCATCGCGAGACCGATGCCGCTCGCCGCGCCGGTGACGACCGCGACCTGCCCCTGGCGCAGCTCCATCACACGCTCCCTTCCGGGGGTCCGTCGAGGATCTGCTGCGGGTCGTCGTAGCGCTGGTGGATGTAGGGCAGGAGGGCCTCCGCGCTCACCCGCTCCACGACCCGGCCCTTCTGGTCGGTGGTCTTCTCGCCGATGGTGATCTCGACGATCCGGCGTACGGGAAGGTCGGCGACGGGGTCGTACATGGACTCGCGCAGCACGACGTCACCGGTGATCCGCTCCAGCTTGCGGACCTTCTCGCCGCGGACGCAGTGCACGAGGACGGGGTCGGCGTCGAAGCCGGTGCCGTCCACGCCGGGCAGGAACTTGAAGTAGAAGTCGGTCTTCTCGGCGGGCTCCGGCAGGGGCAGCGGGCCGGAGACCGCGCCGCGCACCTCGACGAAGGCGATGCCGTGGCGTGCGAGGGAGGCGCGGACGACGAGCCCGTCGCGTTCGACGACGACCTCGCCTAGCTTCTTGGGCTCGCCGAAGACCTCCCGGCCGCCGATGAGGGCACGCTCCAGGGTCATCGGCATGACGAGCGGGTACCAGCCCGCCTGCCCTCCATGGGCGGCGGCGACGGCCACCGAGCCGGCGCCCAGGGGGTAGCCGGGCAGGTCGACCTGGGAGATGTTGGCCCGCACCAGGGGCCGTTCGGTGGGTTTCAGCGGGGGCGGCAGGACGGCCGCGACCACGTCCGGATCGGTCTCCCAGACGGCGACCACTCCGGTGGACCAGATGTCGGGAAGCTTGCTGCTCTTGGCGCGGGCCGCCGTGATCTCGGCGTCGGTGCGCGCGCCGTACCGTACTCGTGCCATGACGTACCACCCTTCAGGGACCGTCGGCCTGTAACACAGTTACACCGGCGGCGATGAAGGGTAAAGAGCCGTGCACTGAGGAGAATTGGGGGGACGATGGCGCGCACCGCACTCACCCGCGAGGAGGTCCTCGCGACCGCCGCCGCTCTGGTGAGGCAGCACGGCCCGGACGCCCTGACCATGCGCAAGCTCGCCGCCGAACTCGGCACGGCGGTCACCTCGATCTACTGGCACGTCGGCAACCGCGAGTCCCTGCTCGACGCGCTGGTCGAGCGGACGGTCGCCGATCTCTCCGCCATCACCCCGCACGGGCGCACCCCCGCCGACCGGATCGTCTCGGTGGCCCGCTCGCTCCGCCGCGAGCTGCGCGAGCGCCCGCATCTGGTGGCGATGGTCCACGAACGGGGCCTGACGGAGCGGATGTTCCTGCCCGCGCAGCGGGCCCTGGCCGACGAGGTGCACGCGGCGGGCATTCGCGGCGCGCGGGCGGCGGAGGTGGTCCGCGCGGTACAGGTCCAGGTCGTCGGCTACGTACTCGTGGAACGCAACCGCGAGCGGGCACCGGTCCAGTCGCCCGCCGAGGAGGAGCTCTGGGAGTCGGAGACGACCGACCCGGACGACCCCGCCCTCACCCGGGCCCTGGCTCGCCCGATCGACCCGGAGCGCCTCTTCGTCACCTCCGTACGGGCCTTGGTGGACGGCCTGTTGAGACGCTGAGACCCCGCCGCGGACCCCGCGCTTATTCGGTGGCACGCGCGCGTGGTGCCGTCCTAGGCTGCGTTCAGGCGGGGACGGCTCCGCAAGCGTGCTTCCTTCTCACTCTTTCTATGACACCCGTAGCGCGCTCACTCTCCGTCTCCGCCCCACTCTTCCCCTCCCTCCTGGAGATCCCTTTTTGTCTGTGGTGTCGTCCGTCCTGCTCCGCCGTCTCCGTACGGTCTACGTCGATCAGGCCGGGCCCCGCCCCGGCGACCCGTCCACCGCCGAAGGCCTCACCGCTCTGGAGGCCGAGCTCCTGGACCGGGGCTTCGCCCCCACCGCCGAGCTGCGCGAGGCGCTCGCCTGGCTCGGTCCCGCGGGACTCGCCGACGCGGGCAAGCAGTTGCTGCGCCATCTGGACGCGGAGTCGGGCGTCGATCGCCCGCACATGCCGCTCTTCCGGTCGTTCCCGGCCTCCGTCCCCGACGACACGTCCACGCTCTACGTCGACCGGGTCTTCACCCTGCTGCTCCAGTGGCCGACGCAGCCGTGTGTCCTGTGCGGCACCGCCGGAACCGTCCACGCGGTCTCGCCCTGCGCCCACCTCGTCTGCCGGCACTGCTGGGACGGGGCCGTGTACGACGGCTGTCCGATCTGCCACCGCCGGATCGATCCCGCGGACCCGTTCCTGAAGCCGAAGGCCGCGACCGCTCCCGCCGAGGGCGAGGCCGAGGCCGAGGAGTCCTCCGTCGGGCCCCTCCGGCTGCTCGCGCTCGGCCGCGACCGCCCGGCGGACGCGGCGAAGGCCCTGCTCACGCTGCTGGCCCGGCGCACACCGCTCTCGCCGGCAGACCGCGACGACCTGAAGGTGCTGCTCACCCAGGCGCCCACGGCGCTCGACTGGCTGCCCGACGAGATCCCGGTACGCGCGACCAAGGCGTTGCTCCTGGGCACGCTGCTGCTCGACCCCGGTACCCGGGACGCCGTCCTGCCCGAGCTCGACGTCCGGCTGACGACCGCGACCGACGTCCTTCGGCTGCTCGCCGTCTGGTCGGGCGGTGAGGCGGACCTGCTGGAGCCCCGGCGCTTCCGCTCGCTGCCGCGCCCGCTGCGCCGCCGGCTCCTCGCCGTCCTGGACGGCCTCGACGTGACCTCACTGGTGGAGGATCTGGCACGCCACCAGGGTCTGTGGAAGAAGGCCGCCGAGACGCTCCACCCCTTCGAGCGGCACGACCGTCACCCCCGGGCCTCGATGGCGTTCGCGGTGCTGCGCGCGACCGACACGACGTCCGTCTCGCACGGCGATGCCCTGCTGCGGACCGCCGCCGAGCACCCCTCCGCGGTGCGGGTCGACGGCGGGCGCCTCAAGCCGCACACCTGGGCGGGGCGCGTCGAGACCGCCCTGGCCGAGCGGGACCCGGACACCGCGCTCCCGCTGCTCGCGCAGCGCCCCGGCGAACTGATGCGACGCCTCGACCATCTGCTGCGGCTGTACGGCTCCGGCACCCTCCCCGCGCGCGTGGCCGAGACGCTGCGCCGCGCGCTGCCCGGTGCGGGCCCCGGACCGGTGCTCGCGGCCCTCGGGCAGCTGCGGATCCGCCATCTGCCGGGCGACCGGCGGGTGTTCTTTCCGCGCGGCCGGGTCACGCACGCGTTCACGACGGACGACCGGCGTGCTCCCCTGCCGACCGCGCTCACCGAAGACGTGTGCCGACTGCTGGAGAGCGAGGTGCTGCGCAGGCTCGGTGCCGCGCCCCGGTTCGACACCGCTGTCCTGGACTCCGCGCTCGCGGGGCTCGCCGTGCCGTCCGCGGAGGGCGCCGCGGCCAAGGCCCTGGTGTCGGTGCCGCGCGGCTCGACACAGCCGCTGCCCCGGGGCGAGGTCCTGCGCATGTTCCTGCACTGGACCCAGCCGACGAAGACCCGGGTCGATCTGGATCTGTCGGTCGCCCTGTACGACGCGGACTGGTCGTACGTCGGGCTGTGCGACTACACCAACCTCGTCCACGGCGACCGGGCCGTCGTCCACTCCGGCGACCTGATCTCGGCGCCCGCGCCCAAGGGGGCGACCGAGTACGCCGATCTGGACCTCACGGCGCTCGCCGAGGCCGGGGTGCGGTTCGCGATGCCCATCGTGTTCAGCTACAACAACGTGCCGTTCGAGCAGCTCCTCGACGCGTTCGCCGGTTTCATGACCCTCCCTTCCAGGGAGGGCAGGGACGCGACGTACGACCCGAGGACCGTGCGTCAGCGCTACGACCTCGTGGGCGACTCCCAGATCCATGTACCGATGCTGGTCGACCTGGAGCACCGCACCTTCCTCTGGACGGATCTGCATCTGCCGCCGTCCGAGGGGTTCCAGAGCGTGGGGTCGCACAGCGCGGACCTGGGCCGGGTCGGCAAGGACCTGTACCAGTACTTCACGGCCGGGCGGACGACGTTGTGGGATCTGGCGGTCTGGCACGCCGCCGCCCGGACCGACGCGGTGACCGTCCTGCGACGGGCGCACGAGGGCCCTGACGACGTGTGGGAGTACCGGCGCGGGAGCGAGGAGCCCGTGGAGTCGTTCGCCGACCGGATCCGTGCGGCCGGCCCACCCGACCGGCGCCGTACGGCCGAGGACGGACGGGCCGTGGCCGCGGCGGGCGCGAGCGGCCGGAGCGCTTTCCTCGCCCTCCTCGACGGCGACGTCGTGCCGGACGGCGCGACCGGGACGGTCTACCGCCTGTTGCCGGGGCCGGTGGACGGCTGCGGTCTCG
Source organism: Streptomyces sp. NPDC022552 (assembly GCF_055561875.1). Classification (NCBI taxonomy): domain Bacteria; kingdom Bacillati; phylum Actinomycetota; class Actinomycetes; order Kitasatosporales; family Streptomycetaceae; genus Streptomyces; species Streptomyces sp. NPDC022552. The sequence continues at coordinate 1,002,650 of NZ_JBVHGJ010000002.1, read as the reverse complement.
AACAGGCGGCGGCCGGTGACCTGGTGGCCGGTCTCGGCTGAGCCCGCGCGGCGGCCCCGGTGAACTCCCCCACGGGGTGGGCGCCATGGGCGTCGCGGGCTCGGCGGCGCGTCGACCGGATGGCCGGTTCCGGTCGCCGGCGGGGCACCGGGGGGCGGGGGTGTCAGTAGGGGCCCGTATTCTCAGTGACCATGCTCGACGACCGTACGACAGCAGCAGCGTGGCCGGCCGCCTACCCACAGGGGTACGCGGTCGTCGACGTGGAGACCACCGGACTCGCCCGCGACGACCGGATAGTGTCGGCTGCCGTCTATCGGCTGGACGCCCAGGGCGAGGTCGAGGACCACTGGTACACGCTGGTCAACCCGGAGCGGGACCCCGGGCCGGTCTGGATCCACGGGCTGACCCGTGACGTGCTGGAGGGCGCGCCGCTCTTCCCGGAGATCGCCGCCGAGTTCTCCGAGCGGCTCGACGGCCGGGTCCTGGTGGCGCACAACGCGCTCTTCGACTGGTCGATGATCGCCCGGGAGTACGCACGGGCCGAGCGCACCGCGCCCGTGCGGCAGCGGCTGTGCACGATCGCCCTCGCCAAGGAGCTGTCGCTGCCGCTGCCCAACCACAAGCTGGAGTCCCTGGCGGCGCACTTCGGTGTCGTCCAGGAGCGGGCGCACAACGCGCTGGACGACGCCCGGGTGCTGGCCGAGGCGTTCAGGCCGAGCCTGCACGCGGCGGCCGAGCGGAACGTACGGCTGCCGCTCCTGGAGTGCCGGCCGCTGACGGAGTGGGTGTCCACGCCCGCACCTGCCCGGATCGGCCACCAGGCCTCCTATCACACGAACGGCTGGCGTCCCTCGCGCAAGCGGCCGCCGTGCCCGCACCCGAACCCGGGTCGCTACGAAGCGGACAAACCACTCAAGCAGGGCATGCGGGTGGCGTTCTCGGGCGACACGTCCATCGACCGCGAGCTGCTCGAGGACCGCGCGGTCGAGGCGGGGCTCCATGTCGCCACGAGCGTCTCCCGGCTGACGAGCCTGCTGGTCACGAACGATCCGGACGCCGCCACCTCCAAGACGGTGAAGGCGAAGTCCTTCGGCACCCCGATCGTCGACGAGGCCGCCTTCACCCAGCTGCTGCGCGACGTGGCCCCGGCAGACGGGTGACGCGCCGGGCGTGCCGCCCGCACCTCGCCCGGGTCACGTCGCACCCTGTGGCGCATGGCACGTTGTGAGGTCTGCGGAAACGATTACGGCATGTCCTTCGAGGTGCACGCGCAAGGCGCGGTGCACGTCTTCGACTGCTTCTCCTGCGCCATTCACCGCATGGCGCCCATCTGTGAGCACTGCAAGGTCCAGATCATCGGGCAGGGCGTCGAGGTCGAGGGCAACTGGTACTGCGGCGGGCACTGCGCCCGGGCGGAGGGAAAGGTGGGGATCGTCGACCACGTCTGAGCCCCGGCAGCCGCGGCAGCCCGCGACCGCCCAGGCAGCCCCGGCCGCCCCCCGGCGACCGGAACCCCCGTGCGTGCACCCCATGACCACAGTTGTACGGTCATGGGGTGTACCGCTTCCTGTTGTCCCGGCAGTGGGTGATCCTCACCCTCGTGGCCCTCGTCCTCGTCCCGACGATGATCGAGCTGGGCTTCTGGCAGTTCCACCGGCACGAACGCCGGGTCGCGCAGAACGCCCTCATCGCGGACAACCTCAAGGCGGAGACGCTCCCCGTCGAGAAGCTGACCTCCCCCGGCCACACCGTCCCGCGCGCCGACTACTGGCGCCAGGTCACGGCCACCGGCACCTTCGACACCGGGCACGAGGTCGTCGTCCGCCGCCGCACCAACGCCGACGACAAGGTCGGCTTCCTCGTCCTGACCCCGCTGACGCTCAAGGACGGCCGGGTCGTGCTCGTCAACCGCGGCTGGGTCCCGGCCGCGGCCGACCAGAAGGCGTACCCCCCGGTCCCGCCCGCGCCCAAGGGCGAGGTGACCGTGACCGGCCGGCTCAAGGCCGACGAGACGACCGGCGCCAGCGGGATCAAGGACCTGCGCGGGCTGCCGGACCGTCAGGTGATGCTGATCAACAGCGCGCAGCAGGCCGAGCTCACCGGCCGTACGGTGCTCGGCGGCTACATCGAGCAGACCGCGCCCGAACCCGCCGGGAACACCCCGGAGCTGATCCCCGAGCCCGACCACGACTCGATCGGCGCGCACATGGCGTACGCCGTGCAGTGGTGGCTCTTCGCCGCCGGTGTGCCGGTGGGGTGGGTGATCCTGGTGCGCCGCGAGAAGCGCGACCGGGAGACCGCGGCCCGCACCGACGGTGGAGCGGGCACCCCCGAACCGGCCCCGGCCGCGGTATAGGCCACACTTTCCCTCTGATTGACCGTCGCCTCGTGCGGGAACACGCCAGAGCGTGACGCAACGTATCGACGACTACGCCCTCATCGGTGATCTGCAGACCGCCGCGCTCGTCGGAAGCGACGGGTCGATCGACTGGTTGTGTCTGCCGCGCTTCGACTCGGCCGCGTGCTTCGCCGCGTTGCTCGGGGACCAGGACAACGGACACTGGCGGCTCGCACCCAAGGGCGCCACCACCTGCACCACCCGGGGCTACGCCGGCGACTCGCTCGTCCTGGAGACGTACTGGGAGACGCGCACCGGCACCGTGAAGGTCGTCGACTTCATGCCCCAGCGCGACAGATCGCCCGATGTCATGCGGATCGTGGAGGGCGTCAGCGGCACCGTCGAGATGAGCGGGGTGCTGCGGCTTCGGTTCGACTACGGCTCGATCGTGCCGTGGATGCGGCGCAGCGACGGCCACCATGTGGCCGTCGCGGGTCCCGACTCGGTCTGGCTGCGCAGCGAGCCGCCCGTGAAGACCTGGGGCCAGCAGTTCTCGACCTGTTCGTCGTTCACGGTCGACGCGGGCGAGAAGGTCGCGTTCGTGCTCACCTGGCACCCCTCGCACGAGCCGCGCCCCGAGCTGATCGACCCCTTCGGCGCGCTGGAGGAGTGCCTGCGGGACTGGCGCGACTGGTCGGCGCACTGCGTGTACGAGGGGCCGTACCGGGAGGCCGTGCTGCGCTCGCTGATCACGCTCAAGGCCCTCACGTACGCGCCGACGGGCGGTATCGTCGCCGCGCCCACCACCTCGCTCCCGGAGGAGCTGGGAGGTGTACGGAACTGGGACTACCGCTCCTGCTGGCTGCGCGACTCCACCCTCACCCTCGGCGCGCTGCTGTCCGCGGGCTATGTCGACGAGGCGGCTGCGTGGCGCGACTGGCTGCTGCGGGCGGTGGCGGGCGATCCGGCGGATCTGCAGATCATGTACGGGCCGGGCGGCGAGCGGCGGCTGCCGGAGACGACCCTGCCCTGGCTGAGCGGGCACGCGGACTCGGCGCCGGTGCGGATCGGGAACGCCGCCGTGGAGCAGTTCCAGCTCGATGTGTACGGCGAGGTCATGGACTCGCTCAGCATGGCCCGGGAGGCCGGCATCCCACCGGTGGGGCACGCCTGGAACCTGCAGCTGAGCCTGCTCGGCTTCCTGGAGTCGAACTGGCGGGATCCCGACGAGGGGCTGTGGGAGGTGCGCGGGCCGCGCCGCCACTTCGTGCACTCGAAGGTGATGGCCTGGGTGGCCGCCGACCGGGCGGTGAGCACCCTGGAGGCCGACCCCTCGCTGCGCGGGGACGTGGTGCGCTGGCGGACGATGCGGGACGAGATCCACGCGGACGTGTGCGCCAAGGGGTACGACCCCGAGCGCAACACGTTCACCCAGTCGTACGGCTCACGGGAGCTCGACGCGGCGACGCTGCTGATCCCGCGGGTCGGGTTCCTGCCGCCGGACGATCCCCGGGTGGTGGGGACGGTGGACGCGGTGCGCGAGGAGCTGACGCACGGCGGCTTCGTCCGCCGCTACAGCACCGAAGGGACCTCGGTCGACGGCATTCCCGGCGGCGAGGGAACGTTTCTGGTCTGCTCGTTCTGGATGGCGGACGCGCTGCGGATGACCGGGCGCGAGGCCGAGGCGCGGGAGCTCTTCGAGCGCCTCGTGGAGCTCCGTAACGACGTCGGGCTGCTCGCGGAGGAGTACGACCCGGTGGCGCGGCGCCAGCTGGGCAACTTCCCGCAGGCGTTCAGCCACATCGGCCTGGTGGGGACCGCCCTCGCGCTGCCGTGGCAGGACCCGGCAGGATAGGTCCATGGATCTTGGACTGAGGGACCGGGTGTACGTGGTGACCGGCGCGACGCGGGGGCTCGGCCGTGCCTCGGCCGAGGCGCTGCTCGCCGAGGGTGCGAAGGTGCTGGTCACCGGGCGCGAGGAGAAGTCGGTCGCCGAGGCGGTCGCGGAACTCGGCCCTGGCGCGGCCGGTCTCGCCGCCGACAACGCCGACCCCGGGACGCCCGCCCGGCTGATCGCGGAGGCGCGCTCCCGCTTCGGGCGCTTCGACGGCGTCCTCGTCAGCGTGGGCGGCCCCGCGCCGGGCTTCGGCGCGGACAACACCGACGAGCAGTGGGCGTCGGCGTTCGAGAGCGTCTTCCTCGGGGCGGTACGGATGGCCAGGGCGGCGGCGGAGGAGCTGACCGAGGGCGGAGTCATCGGCTTCGTGCTCTCCGGCTCGGTCCACGAGCCGATCCCGGGCCTGACGATCTCCAACGGGCTGCGCCCGGGGCTCGCCGGGTTCGCGAAGTCCCTGGCGTCGGACCTGGGCCCGCGGGGCATCCGGGTGGTGGGCGTGCTCCCGGGCCGGATCGACACGGACCGGGTGCGTCAGCTCGACGCGCTCTCGGGCGACGCGGAGGCGTCGCGCGCGGCGAACGAGTCCCGCATCCCGCTGCGGCGCTACGGCACCCCGGCGGAGTACGGCCGGACGGCGGCGTTCCTGCTCTCGCCGGCGGCGTCCTATGTGACGGGCGTGATGATGTCGGTGGACGGCGGAGCCCGGCACGGGTTCTGACCGGCACCCAGGGCGTCGGGTGCCGACGGGCTGCACCGCGCGCGGATTCCGCCTGGCTGCCCCGGGTGGGGCTCCGACGTCCGCACCGGGCGCGGCTCACGACCGGGCCGCACCGGGCGCGCGGGTTCCGGCCGGAGCCGCCTCGGTGGGCCGGGGCGCGCCCGGTGCGCGACGTCGCGTCAGGTCACCCGCCGCGCGCGGTGCTTGACCGCGCGGAGGCGGGCCTCCGTCGGGAGGCTGCTCAGGCCGGTCGAGGTACGGGCGTGGTGCAGGGCCTCGGTGGCGAGCGTGGTCAGGGCGGCGGCCGGGGAGGCGTACGGCTCCAGGCGCAGCGCCACGCGCGTGCGCGGGGCCGTGCGGCGCCCCGTCAGGGAGACGCGGGCCCTGGCCACCCCCTCCTGGGCCGTCGCGTCCGCCTCGACGACCGTCTCCAGGGACCGGCCCCGTACCGTCGCCACCTCGCCGTCACCCGTGTCGATGAGGATCTCCGCGAGCCGGGCGCGCCGGAGCTGGGCGAGCAGCCACCACAGGAGCAGAAGCACGACCACGCCGAGGACGGCGATCACCACCGGCCACCACCAGCCCTCGTCGCGCCATCGCAGCCGGTCCGCGCGGCTCAACAGGACGTCGGAGGGTCCCTCCCACGGCCACCACGAGGGCACTGCCAGATCGAACCCGGCCGCGAGCACCGCCCCGCCGCCGGCGACGAGCACCAGGCCCACGAGTCCGAGCACCACGCGGTTGACGCGCCGGAGAATGCCGGTCACCCCTTCACCCCTTCTTCGGTGGGCGGCCCACCCGCACGGTCAGCGCCGGTGGCCGGGCGAGGCCCAGTTCGTCGATGCCGGTCCCGAGGACGCTCTCCACGTCGGCGCGTACCTCGTCGAGTTCGCGGAAGTGCGAGACCGCCCGCACCGCCACCTTCCTGCGCTTCATCCGTACGCGTACCGACTGCACGCCCGAGACCTCCATGGCCCGGTCCCGCAGAGCCAGGGCCGCGGCGTCGCGGTCGAGCCCGGCCCGTACGTCGTCGTGGTCGCGCCGCATCGGGAGGATGGCGCGCAGCCCCGGGGTGGCCGCCAGGATCAGGAGCCAGACCCCGATCAGTACGGCGACGCCCGCGCCGATCAGCACCAGGACATCGTCGAGGGGCCGGGTCGCCAGGTCGTCGGCGAGTTCGCTGCGCCAGTCCATGGCCGTGCGGCCGGCCCGTACAGCTGCCACGTCGTAGAGCAGCAGGCCGGTGCCGCCGAGGAGGATCAGGGCGATCAGGACGGACGGGATCCGCCGTACCGCCCAGAATCGGCGGGCACGGGGCGCGGGTTCCCGCGCGGCTTCCTCCGGTGGGTCGTCCGGTGCGGGCGCGGGGTCGGGGTCGGGGCGGGTGCCCGTGTCCGTGGTCATCGCAGCTTCCGCCCGCCCGACTCCCGTGCTGTGCGCGGGGAGTGCAGGCGTTCGACGTGGACGGCCACCTCGGGGACCTCCAGCCCCGCCAGTTCCCGTACCCGGTGGATCACCCGGCTCCGGACCGCCAGGCACTGCCCGCGGAGGTCGGAGGGGTACCCCAGTTCCAGGTTGATCGAGACGCGCGCCACGTCACGCTGCACGACGACCGAGGCGAGGGGCGCGGAGCCGCCCTGCGGCAGCCCGCCGAGCGCCTCCCGCGCCGCCCGCGCGGCGATCTTCGCGACGACCCGGTCGGCGATCGTGGTCGCCCCGCGGCCGGCCGGGCCCATGCTGTCGGCTGTCACCTCCGGTCACCGCAGCCGGTCGCCGCGCTCGCGGCCTCGGAATTCGCCGCGCTCGCGGCTGCGGAAGAAGTCGCCGGGTTCGAGGTCCCCCTCCAGGAACCGCCCGACGACGAAGCCGATCGCGCCCAACGCCGCGACCAGCACGAACGCCCCGAAGCCGCCGAAGTATCCGGCGAACCCCAGGGCCATTCCGGCCACCAGGCCGACCATCGCCATGCTCATGCTGAGCCCTTTCAGTCCGACCGCCGACGACTACTGGAGCCGCGGCTCCGGCTCCTCTTCCTCTTCATCCGGCAGCTTCACGTCGCTGACCGCGATGTTGACCTCGACGACGTCCAGGCCGGTCATCCGCTCCACTTCCGCGATGACGTTCTCGCGCACGGCCCCGGCCACGTCACCGATGGAGGCGCCGTACACGACGACGATCTCCAGGTCGAGCGCGGTCTGCACCTCGCCGACCTCGGCCTTCACACCGCGGGTGGCGCCCGCCTTGGTCCCTCCTCCGCCTGGCACCCTGTCGCGCACCGCGCCGATGGTGCGGGAGAACCCGCTGCCCATGGCGTGGACGCCGTCGACCTCACGTGCGGCCAGACCGGCGATCTTCTCGACGACGCCGTCGGCGATGGTGGTCCGGCCACGGCTGGCGGGGTCACCACCGCCGCGCTTGGTCACGGACGGTTCCCTGGGGTGTGCGGGGTCATTCATCACCGTTCATCCCTTCTATGCTCATATCAACGCCTTTGCCCACATTAGGCTGGGCCAATGACGACGACATCTGGAGCGGGACGATCGGGGTCGGTACGCGAGCGGCTCAAGCCGGGCCGGTTGCTGCCGCTGGGGGAGGCGAAGGACGGCGCGTGGCTGACGGAGCGGGCGGCCCGGGAGGTGCTGCTCCGTGGACTGACGGCCGTACGGGGGGTGGTGCCGGGGAAGCTACGGGTGGGGCTCGCGGAGGTGGGTCCGGAGGCGCCGTTCGCCGTACCGCCGGGCGGGCTGCCGCCGGGACCGCTGCGGATCACCGGGGAGTTCGCGATGGAGGCCGGCCCGGCGGCGGACAGGCCGCTGCCGGTCGTGGCGGAGGAGGTGCGCACGGCGCTGTTCGCCACGGCGGAGCGCGATCTGGGCCTGGCGATCGCAGCGGTGGACCTGCGGGTGACCGGGTTCGTGGAGGGCTCCCCGGATTCGGGGGTCGCCACTCCCCCACCCGGGCGAACCACGCAGGTGGTGGACGACCCGGTCGCTCGCGCCGTGCTGAAGGTGGAGGGCGTGGCAGGGCTGACGTCCGTGCTCGGCTTCCCCGTCCGCCGCACGACGAGCACGCTGCGGCTGGAACTGGCGGTGGCCCGCGGCCACCGCGCCCTGAACGTCGCCCGCGCGGCCCGCACCCTGGCTGCCGCGACGGACCCCGAGGCGGCGGAGATCACGATCCTCGTGTCGGAGATCCGCTGAGACACGCGCCGGGGCCCGCGGGACCGCGCGCCGCACGGCCGCCCCGAGCCGCAGAGGCATGCCGACCCGCGGAGCCGGACCGTACCGCGGAGACCAGCCGGCCCGTGGAGACGCGCGGGCGGGCAGAGGCGTGCCGGTGGGCCCGGCGGCTCGCCGGGCCCGACAGGGCATCAGTCGCCGAGGCCCGCCAGGTCGCGCAGGCGGCGGGCCTGGGCGGCGCGTTCGGCGGTGCGCTGGGCCTCGTAGGTGCGGTCGCCGGCGCCCTGGAGCAGCGCCTTGGTCTCGATGACGGCGTCGCGCGGCCCGGCGAGCAGCGCGGCGCTCAAGTCCCGTACCGCGGCGTCGAGTTCGTCGACGGGCACGGCGATGTTGGCGAGGCCGATGCGCTCGGCCTCCTGCGCGTGGACGAAGCGGCCCGTCGCGCAGATCTCCAGCGCACGGGCATAGCCGACCAGGCCCACGAGCGGGTGCGTGCCGGTGAGGTCCGGTACGAGTCCCAGGCCGGTCTCGCGCATGGCGAACTGCACGTCGTCGGCGACGACCCGCAGGTCGCAGGCGAGGGCGAGCTGGAACCCGGCCCCGATGGCATGCCCCTGGACAGCCGCGATCGACACGATGTCGCTGCGGCGCCACCAGGTGAACGCCTCCTGGTACTCGGCGATGACCGCGTCCAGGTCCTCGTCCGAACCGCGTGCCAGGTCCAGGAAGGACGGCTCTCCGTCGAAGCCCTCGGGCGTGAACGCCTGCCGGTCGAGCCCGGCGGAGAAGGACTTGCCCTCACCGCGCAGGACGACGACCCGCACGCTGCCCGGCAGTGACCGTCCGGCCTCCGTCAACGCCCGCCACAGAGCGGGAGACTGGGCGTTGCGCTTCGCCGGGTTGGTCAGGGCCACCGTGGCAACGGCGTCCTCGACGGTGAGCCGTACACCGTCCTTGTCGAACACGAGCACAGAGTCGAGCGAAGTCATGGGGCGCCTCCGGTTCCGGTGCAGCACTGCTAAGTGACTGCACAGTAACCACCCGGTCGACCGCACGGGCGACCGGGTGGCCACCGCGAGAACCGATGGGACCCGACGAACCGCGCCCGGTCAGGCCGAGGCTGCCTTCTTGCCCCGTGTCGCCCCGCCGCGTCCACGCAGCGTGACTCCGGACTCACTGAGCATCCGGTGGACGAATCCGTAGGAGCGGCCGGTTTCCTCGGCCAGCGCCCGGATGCTCGCACCGGAGTCGTACTTCTTCTTCAGGTCTGCCGCGAGCTTGTCGCGCGCGGCGCCGGTCACCCGGCTGCCCTTCTTCAGAGTCTCGGCCACCCGTGCCTCCTCATGGGAAGTGCGCTCTGGACTTCTCATGATCACCCCTCCCGGACGTCCTGGCCACCCATTCGACAAGGTCTGTGCCGCCAGGTTTGCGGACGGCGAAGCTCTCCTCACGACCGGAATCACATATTCCGGGGTACGCGATCCACCCTCCGGGATACGCCCGGCCAGGAATTGCCAGGTCAGCGCGGCAACGGGGGAACAAAGACGGCGCGGCCCCGGCGGAAGGATTCCGCACGGAGCCGCGCCGGGGAGTACGAGACGCCCTCACTCAGATGAAGGATCACCCATGAGCCGAATGATCCATACCGAGATGATCAGGCGAGGGCCACGAGGTCCTTGTAGTCCGGACCCCACAGATCCTCGACGCCGTCCGGGAGCAGGATGATCCGCTCCGGCTCCAGCGCGTCGACCGCGCCCTCGTCATGCGTGACGAGGACCACCGCGCCCTTGTAGGTGCGCAGCGCGCCGAGGATCTCCTCGCGGCTGGCTGGGTCGAGGTTGTTGGTCGGCTCGTCGAGGAGCAGCACGTTCGCCGAGGAGACCACCAGGGTCGCGAGGGCCAGCCGGGTCTTCTCACCGCCGGAGAGGACTCCGGCCGGCTTGTCGACGTCGTCGCCGGAGAAGAGGAAGGAGCCGAGCGTCTTGCGCACCTCGACGAGGTCGAGGTCGGGCGCGGACGACCGCATGTTCTCCAGGACGGTGCGGTCCGGGTCGAGCGTCTCGTGCTCCTGGGCGTAGTAGCCGAGCTTGAGGCCGTGGCCGGGGGTCACCTCGCCGGTGTCGGGCTTCTCGGCCCCGGCGAGCAGACGCAGCAGCGTGGTCTTGCCCGCGCCGTTGAGGCCGAGGATGACGACGCGCGATCCCTTGTCGATCGCGAGGTCCACATCGGTGAAGATTTCCAGCGATCCGTAGGACTTCGACAGACCCTCGGCGGTCAGCGGGGTCTTGCCGCAGGGCGCGGGCTCCGGGAAGCGGAGCTTGGCGACCTTGTCGTTGACCCGGACCGCCTCCAGGCCGGACAGCAGGCGCTCGGCGCGCTTGGCCATGTTCTGCGCGGCGACGGTCTTGGTGGCCTTGGCGCGCATCTTGTCGGCCTGCGAGTTGAGGGCGGCGGCCTTCTTCTCGGCGTTCTGGCGCTCGCGCTTGCGGCGCTTCTCGTCGGCCTCGCGCTGCTGCTGGTAGAGCTTCCAGCCCATGTTGTAGACGTCGATCGCCGAGCGGTTGGCGTCCAGGTAGAAGACCTTGTTCACGACCGTCTCGACGAGGTCGACGTCGTGGGAGATGACGATGAAGCCACCGCGGTAGGTCTTCAGGTAGTCGCGCAGCCAGACGATGGAGTCGGCGTCGAGGTGGTTGGTGGGCTCGTCGAGGAGCAGCGTGTCGGCGTCGGAGAACAGGATCCGGGCCAGCTCGACGCGGCGGCGCTGACCGCCGGAGAGGGTGTGCAACGGCTGCCCCAGGACCCGGTCGGGGAGCCCGAGGGCGGCGGCGATGGTCGACGCCTCGGCCTCGGCGGCGTACCCGCCCTTGGTGAGGAACTCGGTCTCCTGGCGCTCGTACTGCTTCATCGCCTTGTCGCGCGTGCCGCCGGTACCGGTCGCGATGCGCTCCTCGTTCATCCGCATCTTCTTGATGAGGACGTCCAGGCCACGCGCGGAGAGGATGCGGTCGCGGGCCAGGACATCGAGGTCGCCGGTGCGCGGGTCCTGCGGGAGGTAGCCGACCTCGCCGGAGCGGGCGATCTGCCCGGCGGCGGGCATGCCCTCGCCCGCGAGGCACTTGGTGAGGGTGGTCTTGCCCGCTCCGTTGCGGCCGACGAGGCCGATGCGGTCGCCCTTGGCGATGCGGAAGGAAGCGGACTCGATGAGGATGCGGGCGCCGGCGCGCAGCTCGATGCCGGAAGCGGTGATCACGGACAGACTCCAGGGCGGACGGTTCGGCGGAAAGGGCTGTATGCGGATTCGACGCCGCTAGTCATGCGCGGGGAGAATGGCCATACGGCCAGTCTAACGGGCGCATGCAACTGCTTTTCGGCCACAGTCCGGCGCCGGCTCCTCACCGCCCGCACCCGCCCCTACCGCCCATGCCCGACAAAAGGGGCGATCCCCATCGGATTCTCCGATACTCGGGCGCAGGGCGGCGGCCACTGCCGCGGCAGAGACGCAGAGGGTGGTGGCGCATGCAGTTCGACGACGACGCCGACCTGGACACCTCGGAGGTGCGGGACGTGCGCGGCAGCCGCATCCCCGGCGGGAAGGCCACCGTCGGCGGCGGCGTCGTCGGCTTCATCGCCCTGATCCTGGGACTGCTCTTCGGGGTGGGCCCCGAGCAGCTCGGCCTCACCTCCGGCGACCCCGCGCCGGTCGCGACCTCGTCCTCGGCGGCCCAGATCGAGCAGACCTGCCGGACCGGCGCCGATGCGAACACCCGTGCGGACTGCCGCATCGTCGCGGTCGTCAACAGCGTCCAGGACTTCTGGCGGGCGGAGTACGAACGGCGCGGCGGCCGGTACGGGGACGCGCGCACGGTCGTGTTCAGCGACCGGGTCGGCACCGCCTGCGGCTCGGCCACCTCGGCGGTCGGGCCGTTCTACTGCCCGGGCGACCGTCAGGTCTACCTGGACCTGGGCTTCTTCGACGAGCTGCGGACCAAGTTCGGGTCGAGCGGCGGACCCTTCGCGCAGGCGTACGTGGTGGCGCACGAGTACGGCCACCATGTGCAGAACATGATGGGTACCCTGGCCCGCGCCCAGGACGGGCGGGTGGGCGCGAACTCCAACGCCGTACGGGTCGAGCTGCAGGCCGACTGCTACGCGGGCGTCTGGGCGCACCACGCGACGACCACGCCGGACGAGAAGACGGGCCGCCCCCTGCTCACCAGCCTGACCGAGGCCGACATCCGGGACGGTCTGGACGCGGCGGCCGCGGTGGGCGACGACCGGATCCAGGAGCGGTTCCAGGGCCGGGTGACGCCGGAGAACTGGACGCACGGCTCGGCCGCGCAGCGCCGGCAGTGGTTCGCCACCGGCTTCCGCACCGGGGACATGGCGCGGTGCAACACCTTCGGATGACGCGCCCCGATGTCGGTGCCGGGTGCCAGACTGAGATCCAGGTCACATTCCCCCCGCCCGCGAGAAGGAGTGATCGGGATGGCTGAGGCACCCCATATCTGTCCGACCCTGACCTACCACGACGCGCACGCCGCGATCCGGCAGCTCACCGAGGCGTTCGGCTTCACCCGCACCGCGGTGTACGAGGGCGAGGACGGCAAGGTCGTGCACGCCGAGCTGTCGTACGGAAACGGCATGGTGATGCTCGGCAGCAAGGGCACCGGCAGCGAGTTCGACAAGCTGGTCGAGGGCTCCGGACCCAGCGGGGTGTACGTCCACGTGGACGACGTGGACGAACACCACGCCCGGTCGGTGGCCCACGGCGTCGACATCGTGATGCCGCCCACGGACCAGGAGTACGGCTCGCGGGACTACATCGCGCGGGACGGCGAGGGCAATGTCTGGAGCTTCGGCACCTATCTGCCGGGGGCCACCGACTGAGAGCGGCGGGGGTGGTCAGCTTCCCCCGGTGTGGACCTGGAAGGCCGCCCGGCGGACCGCCTTGGCGAGGGCGGGGTCGGGGTGGGCCGCGGCGAGGGCGACGAGGACCTGGACCGTACGGGGGTGGCCGACGGCGCGCACCGCGTCGAGGAGCGCCGGGACCGTGCCCTGGACGGCGGAGTCGAGGTGGCGCACCAACAGCGTGCTCTCCCCGTGGTCGGCGACGGCCGCGGCGGTGTCCACCCAGAGCCAGGTGGCTTCCTCCCGGGTGAGCACCTCCGGGGCGTCGTCGGGGTCGGCGCCTTCGTACTCGGCGATCCAGAGCAGGGCGTACGGACGGAGCGAGGCCTCCTCGGCCGCCGCCCGGACCTCGGCCTCGGCGGGGGCACCGACGACGCGGAGCGCCTCGAAGGCGAGTCCGCGCAGCAGGGCGTCCTCACCACGGGCGACGGCGAGCAGCTCGGCGACCGCGCTGGTGAGCGTGCGGGCGGCGAGCCAGGCGCGGTACTCGTCGCGGGCCGGACCGGGGGTGAGACTCGCGCAGCCGCGGAGCATGTCCTCGGCGGACTGCTCGATGTTGCCGGCGGGGCTCTGGGCGGCGACGCAGATCTGCTCCAGCTTGACCCAGACCGCCCAGCTGCCGAGCGGGGTCAGGGTGGCCTGGCGGCCGTCGGATCCCTCGCCGAGGGTCAGGGCGCCGACGGCGGCGAGACCCTCCAAGGCCCAGTCGAGCAGGGCGGCGAGGCCCTCGGGGCCGGGGACCGAGGCGGCGGCGGTGCCTGACACGGTGTCGGGAGCGGTGTCGGCGCCCTCTACGGGCACCTCGCAGCGCTCCTCGCGCAGCTCCTCGACCCGCTGCCGGAGCAGGTCGAGAAGGGCGGGGACCACCTCCGGGCCCGCGGAGAGCTGAAGGAGCGAGAGCACCTGGGGGACGGCCTCGACGACCTCGGCGACGGCGCCGGGCGCGACGTCCGCCGGGGCGGGGTGGACCAGGGACCAGGCGTCGAACAGGGCGACCCAGCCGCGGAGGACCGCGGAGTCGTCGCGGTCCCAGGCGTGCAGCCGCCAGCCGGGGCGGGCGGTGTCGCCGTGGAGCTCGACGAGGCCGGCGAGCCGGGCCCGGTCCCAGCCGGCCCGGATCTGGCCGGGAGTCAGGTCCAGTGCGGCGGCGGCCCGTTCCTGGGCGGGGACGCCGTCGGGGGCGGCCACGGGGGCCTGGGGGTTCGTGGCTCCCGCCGTGGGAGCGGTCGCGCGGACGGACCGGGGGCCGGACGCCGCCGCGGTCTCCGCGCCACCGTCGAGGGTGACCCAGCGGGCGATCCGTACGGCGTCGGCGAGGACGGTCCGCGCCTGGCGGGCCAGTTCCGCGCGGGGCGGAGTGCCCTCCGGCGGCCGCGGGGCCGGGCGGGTCCGCCGGGTCGTCACGGCACGCCGGGCGGTGGCGAGTGCCCGCGGACGGACAAGTCGGAGTCTGGAGTTGCGCGCCAATTGCTCATCGGGCTTTCGAGACGTCACGGGGGCAGTCTTCCCGTTGGCGGCCCGAAAGCCCAATCGGAATCGGGGAGGCCGCCGGAACACCGGCCGTACGTCCCAGGCCGAGCGGCGAGCGAGGGCCCTCGGAGGGCCTAAAGGAGAGGAGTGACGAACCGTCGCAGGGCCTCTTCGTAGCGGACCGGGTCGGCGTTCCACATCGCCGCGTGCGGGGCTCCGCGGACGGTGTTCAGGGTGACCAGTTCCGGGCGCCGGGCGGCCAGTTCGAGGGAGGGCTCCCAGGGGGCGATCGTGTCGTCGGGGCCGTGGAAGACGAGCGTCGGCACGCGCAGGGCGGCCGGGTCGGCGGCCTCCCGGACGCGGTCGCCGTGCAGCCCCGCCCTGCCCTGCGCGGCGCGGACGGCCAGCGGCAGCAGCGGTCCCGGCACGCGGTGGGCCGCGGCGAGGTTGCGCAGGGTGGCCTCCCGGTCGAGGACCGGGGAGTCCAGGACGAGGCCGCGGATCACGTCCCGTACGCCCGACTCGGCGGCGGCGTGCAGGGCCATCGTGGCGCCGGGCCCCCAGCCGTACAGGACGACGTGCTCGGCGCCCCTGCGGACGGCGTAGCGGATGGCGGCGTCGACGTCGCGCCACTCGGAGTCGCCGAGGTGGCCGAGGCCGTCGGGGGACGGAGGCGCGCCCTCGTCGCCGCGGTAGGAGAGGCAGAGGACGGGGATCTGCCGGCGGGAGAGGAAGGGGACGAGGTTGAGGGGGTGCCGTCGGCTGGTGCCGATGCCGTGCAGGGCGATGACCCACGTGGGGCGCGGGCCGGGGACGAGCCAGGCGGGCAGGGCGCCGAGCTCTCCGGGGATCTCGACGTCCTCGTGGTCGACGCCGAGGGAGCTGTGCGGGGTGCCGCTGTGCAGCTCGGGGGTGAGGCGGACCCGCGCGCCGGGCTCCAGGTCGCCGAGCTCGACGCGTTCCAGACGGCGTACGACGGTGTCGGCGGTGTGCGGCACCCGGTCGAGGGCGGGGCCCACCACCGCGTGGACGCCGTTGCCCTCGATCCCGTACGTACCGGGGCGCAGGGAGGCGAGGCTGCGGGTGAGGGTGACCCGGTCGGGACCCGTGGCGTGCACGGTGAGCCGGGGGTCGCCGGGCAGGGGCCGGCCGGACGAGGCCTTGAGGGCGACGTCTCCCGCGTACCGGCCGGCCGCGATCACGGCCGCGCCGACACCGATCAGAGTGGTGACGGCCGCTGCCGTCGCTGTAGCCGGGCGCACGGTCCCAGTGTCGACAGGTCCGGCCGTGGCTGCCACCGGACGGAGCCGCCCGTGGTCCGTCGTCCGTCGGCCCCCGGTCCGTCCCCTTCAGGCCCCCTGGGGAGTGACATGGATCTCCTCCGCGGGTCGCTCGGTCGGCTGACGCGGTCTCCGGGTCGTCCACGGGCTGACACGGGCGGCCGGGGAGGAAGCGGCGGGAGTCCTCCATGTCCGGTGATGGCATGGATTACCCGGGGTCGCACCCTGCCCACATCGTGGACAGACCATCCGCCCGAGCCGTAAGCGGAATCTCCGGTCCCCGATTGGAGACACCGCACCGCCGGGCTCAGTTCACCTTCCGTTCACTCAGGTTGCTTACGTTCGTCCAGCCACTGACGTCAAACGATTGCCTGGGTAAATGGAACACATCACGCTGCTGCTCGCGATTGTGGTCGTGACAGCTCTCGTGTTCGATTTCACGAACGGTTTCCACGACACCGCCAACGCGATGGCGACGACCATCTCGACCGGTGCCCTCAAGCCCAAGACGGCGGTGGCCATGTCCGCCGTGCTCAACCTGGTCGGCGCGTTCCTGTCCGTCGAGGTCGCCAAGACGATCTCCGGCGGGATCATCAACGAACAGGGCATTCGTACCGAAGTGATCTTCGCGGCGCTCGTCGGCGCCATCCTCTGGAATCTGCTGACCTGGCTCCTGGGTCTGCCGTCCAGCTCCTCCCACGCCCTCTTCGGCGGACTCATCGGCGCGGCCGTGATGTCGGCCGGCTGGTCGGCCGTCAACGGCTCGACCGTGGTCAGCAAGGTCCTCATCCCCGCGATCGCCGCGCCGCTCGTCGCCGGTCTCGCCGCGATGGCGGCCACGAAGCTGACGTACAAGATCGGCTCCAGGACGGACACGAAGGCCACGGCCAAGGGCTACCGGGCCGGCCAGATCGCCTCCGCCGGTCTCGTCTCCCTCGCGCACGGCACCAACGACGCCCAGAAGACGATGGGTGTCATCACCCTCGCCCTGGTGACCGGCGGCGTCCTCGCCCCCGGCGCCAACCCCCCGATGTGGGTCGTCGTCTCCGCCGGTGTCGCGATCGCGCTCGGCACCTACCTCGGCGGCTGGCGCATCATCCGCACCATGGGCAAGGGCCTCACCGACCTCCAGCCGCAGCAGGGCTTCGCCGCCCAGACCAGCGCCGCGACGGTCATCCTGGCCTCGTCCAACCTGGGCTTCTCCCTCTCCACCACGCAGTCCTGCTCCGGCGCCGTCATGGGCGCGGGTCTCGGGCGCAAGGGCGGAGTCGTCCGCTGGTCGACCGCGACCCGGATGTTCGTCGCCTGGGGTCTGACCCTGCCGGCCGCGGGCCTGGTCGGCGCGGGCGCCGAGTTCCTCACCAAGCAGGGTCCCTGGGGCGTCGCCGCCGTCGCGGTCCTCCTCGTCGCCGGCTCGGCGGTCATCTGGGCGCTCTCGCGCCGCAAGCCCGTCGACCACCACAACGTGACCGCCGACGAGATCGACGGCGAGCCCGCCGGCGTCGTGACCACCGCGATCGCGGCCGTCACCCCGCCCGCGCCCGCCGGTGCCTTCGCCGCCGTCGCGGACGAGGACCTCAAGACCACCATCCCCTCGCCGGCCCCCACGGACCCGGCAGCCCCCGCCGCCCCGGCCGCGGTGTAAGGAACCAACGACATGAAGATCGACTGGGCAGCTCTCGGCTCCGTCTTCGGAGTCAGCCTCGTGGCGACCGTGGCCCTGGTGGGCCTGTTCACCCTCGGCATCGTCGGCCTCTCCAAGCAGGAGCAGGCCGCCTCCCAGGGTGGCTCCGCCGCCCTGGCGCGCACCGGCGCGTACGCCTGCTTCGCGCTGTGCGCGGCGGCCGTCGCGTACGGCATCTATCTGATCGTCGTCTGACGACGGTCCCGCTTCGACGGCCGGGCGGGCCGCACCCTCGGGTGCGGCCCGCCCGGCCGTCGTTTCACGGGGGCCGACCGCGGGCCGTGTGGTGCTTCGCACACTGTCCCGCCGCAGGTCAAACGTGAGTTGACGGGTGTTCGCACAGCGTGGTGGACTTCCGGGGCCATTACGGCGGCAAGCAGAGGAAGCCCGGTGCGAATCCGGCGCGGTCCCGCCACTGTGACCGGGGGTCGATCCCCGGGAGCCAGGAACTCTCGCCGCCGGTCACGTCGAGCCAGGGCGCGGACCCTGAGTGAGGACACAGCGCCATGCCCGGCCGCAGTGCAGCCACAGGTGTATTCGCGTACGGCGCCGCCGCCGGTCTGGCCGCGGACCTGATCATCGGCGACCCCCGCCGCGGCCATCCGGTCGCCGCCTTCGGACGCGCCGCGGGCACGGTCGAGAAGCTGCTGTGGCGCGATCACCGCGGGTGGGGCGCGCTGCACACCGCCGTCTGCGTGGCCGGTGCCGCGGGCACCGCCGCGCTGGCCGCCCGTACCGTACGCCACCATCCCCGCGCCTCCGTCGCGCTGACCGCCGCCTCCGTGTGGGCCGTCGTCGGCGGGACGACCCTGGGCCGGGAGGCCCGCGCGATCGGCGGGGCCCTCGCGGCCGGGGACCTGGACGTGGCCCGTGAGCGGCTGCCCCATCTGTGCGGGCGCGATCCGCAGGCCCTGGACGGTCCGGCGATGGCCCGCGCGGTCGTGGAGTCCGTCGCCGAGAACACCTCCGACGCCGTGGTCGGGGCCCTGGTCTGGGGCGCGGTCGCGGGCGTTCCGGGGCTGGTCGGCTTCCGGGCGGTGAACACCCTGGACGCGATGGTCGGCCACAGGTCGGCGCGGTACCGGCGCTTCGGCTGGGCCTCGGCCCGGCTCGACGACGTGGCGGGCTGGCCGGGGGCCCGGCTGACCGCCGCGCTCGCGGCGGTGGCCGGCGGGAACCCGCGCGGTGCGGTGCGCGCCTGGCGGGCGGACGCGGCGAAGCATCCGAGCCCCAACGCCGGCCCGGTCGAGGCCTCGTTCGCGGGGGCGCTCGGCGTACGGCTCGGCGGGACGCTGTCGTACAACGGCCGGGTCGAGCACCGGCCCGTGCTGAACGGGGAGGGACGGGCCGTGGAGGTCGGAGACATCGAACGGGCGGTACGGCTGTCGCGCCGGGTGACGGGGCTGACGCTCGCGGCCTGTGTGGGCGGACGGATCCTGGCGGGCGCGATGAAGCGGAGGAAGGCATGAGAGGCGGGGGGCTGCTGGTCGCCGGGACCACGTCCGACGCGGGCAAGAGCGTCGTCACGGCGGGCATCTGCCGCTGGCTGGTCCGGCAGGGCGTGAAGGTCGCCCCGTTCAAGGGCCAGAACATGTCCCTGAACTCCTTCGTGACGCGCGAGGGGGCGGAGATCGGGCGGGCGCAGGCCATGCAGGCGCAGGCGGCCCGGGTCGAGCCGACCGCGCTGATGAACCCCGTCCTGCTGAAGCCGGGCAGCGACCGCTCCAGTCAGGTCGTCCTGATGGGCAAGCCGGTGGGCGAGCTGAGCGCGAGGGGCTACCACGGGGGGCGGCAGAAAGAGCTCTTCGAGCCCGTCATGGCGTGCCTGGAGGAGCTGCGGGGCACGTATGACGCCGTGATCTGCGAGGGGGCGGGCAGTCCGGCCGAGATCAACCTGCGGCGTACGGACATCGTGAACATGGGCATCGCGCGGGCCGCTCGGCTGCCGGTCCTCGTGGTCGGGGACATCGACAGGGGCGGGGTGTTCGCCCAGTTCTTCGGCACGACGGCGCTGCTCGCGCCCGAGGACCAGGAGCTGGTCGCGGGCTATCTCGTGAACAAGTTCCGCGGTGACGTGACCCTGTTGGAGCCGGGCCTCGACATGCTTCTCGGGCTGACCGGGCGCCGGACGTTCGGCGTGCTGCCGTACGCGCACGGGCTGGGCATCGACGAGGAGGACGGGCTGCGCGTCTCGCTGCGGGGCGCGGTCCGCGAGTCGGTCGTCGCGCCGCCGGCCGGCGAGGACGTGCTGCGGGTCGCGGTGTGCGCGGTGCCGCTGATGTCGAACTTCACGGACGTGGACGCGCTGGCGGCCGAACCGGGCGTCGTCGTGCGGTTCGTGGACCGGGCCGAGGAGCTCGTCGACGCGGACCTGGTGGTCGTGCCGGGGACCCGCGGGACGGTGAAGGCGCTGGCCTGGCTGCGCGAGCGCGGTCTCGCGGACGCGCTCGCCCGGCGGGCCGCGGAGGGCCGGCCGGTGCTCGGCATCTGCGGCGGCTTCCAGGCGCTCGGCGAGCGGATCGAGGACGAGGTCGAGTCGAAGGCGGGCACGGTCGACGGGCTCGGACTGCTGCCCGTACGGGTCCGGTTCGCGGCCGAGAAGACGCTGGCCCGGCCCGTCGGCGAGGCGCTCGGCGAGCGGGTCGAGGGGTACGAGATCCACCACGGCGTCGCGGACGTCCTGGGCGGCGATCCGTTCCTGGACGGCTGCCGGGTCGGGGCGGTCTGGGGCACGCACTGGCACGGCTCCCTGGAGAGCGACGGATTCCGCCGCGCGTTCCTGCGCCAGGTCGCGGCGGCGGCCGGCCGGCGCTTCGTGCCGGCTCCCGACACGTCCTTCGGGGCGCTGCGCGAGGAGCAGTTGGACCGCCTCGGTGACCTGATCGAGGAGCACGCGGACACGGACGCGCTGCTGCGCCTGATCGAGAACGGGGCTCCGGCGGGGCTGCCGTTCGTCCCACCGGGAGCGCCGTGACGCCCCTCCCCGCGAGCCAGCGCTCCCGCCCGGGCCCGCGCCTGTCCGTACGCCTCCGCCCGCGTCGGCGAACCGAACTCGAAGAGAGGACCACCCGATGAGCACCCGGTATCCGTTCACCGCCGTCGTCGGCATGGACGACCTCCGCCTCGCGCTGCTGCTCAACGCGGTGAGCCCGGCGGTGGGCGGTGTCCTCGTGCGCGGCGAGAAGGGCACCGCGAAGTCGACCGCCGTGCGGGCGCTCGCGGACCTGCTGCCGTCGGTGGCGGTGGTCTCGGGCTGCCGGTTCAGCTGCGACCCGGCCGCTCCCGATCCGCAGTGCCCCGACGGGCCGCACGAGACCGCGGGTGCCGACGCCCGGCCCGCGCGGATGGTCGAGCTGCCCGTCGGTGCCTCCGAGGACCGGCTCGTCGGTGCGCTGGACATCGAACGGGCCCTCGCCGAGGGCGTGAAGGCCTTCGAGCCCGGGCTGCTCGCGGACGCGCACCGCGGGATCCTGTACGTCGACGAGGTCAACCTCCTCCACGACCACCTGATCGACCTGCTCCTCGACGCCGCCGCCATGGGCTCCTCCTACGTCGAGCGCGAGGGCGTCTCCGTACGGCACGCCGCCCGCTTCCTGCTCGTCGGCACCATGAACCCCGAAGAAGGCGAGCTGCGGCCGCAGTTGCTTGACCGTTTCGGGCTGACCGTCGAGGTCGCGGCCTCCCGCGAGCCCGAGCAGCGCGTCGAGGTCGTCCGGCGACGGCTGGCCTACGACGACGACCCGGCCGCCTTCGCCGCCCGCTGGGCCGGCGAGGAGACCGCGCTCAGGGACCGGATCGTCGCGGCGCGCACGCTGCTGCCGGGCGTGGTGCTCGGGGACGCCGCCCTGCTCCAGATCGCCGCGACCTGCGCCGCGTTCGAGGTGGACGGCATGCGCGCGGACATCGTCATGGCGCGGACGGCGACCGCGCTCGCCGCGTGGGCCGGACGGACGGAGGTGACCTCCGACGACGTACGGCAGGCCGCGCTGCTCGCCCTCCCCCACCGCAGGCGGCGGAACCCCTTCGACGCACCGGGGCTCGACGAGGACAAGCTCGACGAGACGCTGGAGCAGTTCAAGGGCGAGGACGAGGGGGACGACGACCCGGACCCCGGTCCCGACGGCGGACCCGGCGGAGGCCCCGGTGGCGGCCTGCCGCCCCAGGGCGACGCACCGGACGACGGCGCATCCCGGGAGACGGGCCCGGACGATGCCCCCGCGCCCGCGCCTGGCGGGGGCGGTGGCGCCGGTGAACGGGCCGCCGTCAAGGCCGCCGAGCCGTTCCGTACGAAGATGCTCAGCGTGCCCGGACTCGGCGAGGGCGCGGCCGGGCGCCGCTCCCGGGCCCGTACCGAGCACGGCAGGACGACGGGCGCCGTACGGCCCCGGGGCGGCCTGACCAAGCTCCACCTCGCCGCGACCGTGCACGCCGCCGCCCCGCACCAGAAGGCCCGCGGGCGGACCGGCCCCGGGCTCGTGGTCCGCCGGGACGATCTGCGGCAGGCGACCCGTGAGGGCCGCGAGGGCAACCTCGTGCTCTTCGCGGTGGACGCCTCGGGTTCGATGGCGGCGCGGCAGCGGATGAGCGCGGTGAAGGGCGCGGTGCTCTCGCTGCTGCTCGACGCCTACCAGCGGCGCGACAAGGTCGGCCTGGTCACCTTCCGGGGCCGTGACGCCGAGGTCGCCCTGCCGCCGACGTCGTCCGTGGACGCCGCCGCCGCCCGGCTGGAGCAGCTCCCGACGGGTGGCCGGACGCCGCTGTCGGCGGGGCTGCTCAAGGCCCATGACGTGCTGCGCGTCGAGCGGCTGCGCGACCCCTCCCGCCGGCCCCTCCTGGTCGTCGTGACGGACGGCCGGGCGACCGGCGGCGGCGCCGACCCGGTGGCGCTCGCCGCCCGGGCGGCGCGGCTGCACGCCTCCGAGGGCACGGCGGCCGTGGTCGTGGACTGCGAGACCGGCCCCGTGCGGCTGGGGCTCGCCGGGGACCTCGCCCGCGAACTGGGCGGCACGGCCGTGACCTTGGACGAGCTGCGCGCCGACTCGATCGCCGGTCTCGTCAGGAACGTACAGGCAGAACACGCAACGAGGAGGGCCGCTTAATGCCGCAGGGACAGCCGACCGTCGTTCCCGACGACGGTCTCACGACCCGTCAGCGCCGCAACCGCGCGCTGGTGATGGTCCACACCGGTGTCGGCAAGGGGAAGTCGACCGCCGCCTTCGGCATGGCGCTGCGCGCCTGGAACCAGGGCTGGCCGATCGGGGTGTTCCAGTTCGTCAAGTCCGCCAAGTGGAAGGTCGGCGAGGAGAACGCCCTCAAGGCGCTCGGCGAGACCGGCAAGGGCGGCACGGTCGTCTGGAACAAGATGGGCGAGGGCTGGTCCTGGATCCAGCGCGAGGTCGCCGAGGGCGAGCAGTCGCACGAGGACAAGGCGCGCGAGGGCTGGGAGCAGGTCAAGCGCGACCTCGCGGAGGAGAAGTACAAGTTCTACGTCCTGGACGAGTTCGCGTACCTGCTGCACTGGGGCTGGATCGACACCAAGGAGGTCGTCGAGGTGCTGCGCGACCGTCCCGGGCAGCAGCACGTCGTCATCACGGGCCGCAACGCCCCGCAGGAGCTGGTGGACTTCGCGGATCTCGTGACGGACATGTCGAAGGTGAAGCACCCGATGGACGCGGGCCAGAAGGGCCAGCGGGGCATCGAGTGGTAGCACGTCTCGTCATCGCCGCGCCGTCCTCCGGCGCCGGCAAGACCACGGTCGCGACCGGTCTGATGGCCGCGTTCGCGGGCCGTGGTCTCGCGGTGTCGCCGCACAAGGTCGGCCCCGACTACATCGACCCGGGCTATCACGCGCTCGCGACGGGGCGGCCGGGCCGCAACCTCGACGCGTACATGTGCGGTACGGGGCTGATCGCGCCGCTCTTCGAGCACGGGGCGCGCGGCTGCGACCTGGCGGTCGTCGAGGGCGTCATGGGCCTGTACGACGGCGCCGCCGACCAGGGCGAGCTGGCGTCGACGGCGCAGGTCTCGAAGTTGCTCAAGGCACCGGTGGTGCTGGTCGTGGACGCCTCGTCGCAGTCGCGGTCGGTGGCGGCGCTGGTGCACGGCTTCGCCTCGTGGGATCCGGAGGTGCGGATCGGCGGGGTGATCCTGAACAAGGTGGCGACGGACCGGCACGAGCATCTGCTGCGGGAGGCGCTCGGGGAGTCGGGGGTGCCGGTGCTGGGGGTTCTGCGGCGGGCGCCCGCGGTCGCCACGCCGTCGCGGCACCTCGGGTTGGTGCCGGTCGCCGAGCGGCAGGCTCAGGCCGTCGAGGCGGTTGCCGCGCAGGCGGAGCAGGTCCTTCAGGGGTGCGACCTGGATGCGCTCCTGGCCCTTGCGCGATCGGCGCCGGAGCTGCACGCCGAGGCGTGGGAGCCCACCAGGGCGTGGGCAGGCGCTGCGCAGGGCGGAACGGGTGGGCAGAGCCCGACCACCGGCCCGCACCCGGCACACACCCCGGGCCGTCGCCCGGTGGTCGCCGTAGCCGGTGGCGCCGCCTTCACCTTCTCGTACGCCGAGCACACGGAGTTGCTGACCGCCGCCGGCGCCGACGTCGTCACCTTCGATCCGCTCCGGGACGAGGCCCTTCCCGAGGGCACGAGCGGGCTCGTCATAGGCGGGGGCTTTCCCGAGATGTACGGGGCCGAGCTCTCCGCCAACGAGCCCCTGCGCAAGGCCGTCGCCGCGCTGGCCGCCTCCGGCGCGCCCGTCGCCGCCGAGTGCGCCGGCCTGCTGTACCTCGCCCGTTCGCTCGACGGGACGCCGATGTGCGGGGTGCTCGACGCCGACGCGCGGATGTCGGAGCGGCTCACGCTCGGGTACCGGGACGCCGTCGCCGTGAGCGACAGTCCGCTCGCCGCCGCCGGGGCGCGGCTGCGCGGCCACGAGTTCCACCGGACCGTGATCGAGCCGGGCGCCGGGGCGAACGCGGCCTGGGGACTGCGGCAGCCGGAGCGGCGCATGGAGGGGTTCGTACAGCAGGGGGTGCACGCGAGTTATGTGCACACCCACTGGGCGGGCGCCCCGGAGGCGGCGGTGCGGTTCGTGGAGCACTGTGCGAACGGGACCGTGGCGTGAGATCAGCCGCCGGACAGGCCCACCACGAGCCAGATGAAGCCCACGCCCGCCACCGTGCACAACAGGGTGGAGCGGGCGGGGTGTTCGTGGTGGGCCTCAGGCAGGATCTCGGCCGCGGCGAGGTAGAGCAGGGCGCCGCCGAAGAACCCGAGATAGCTGCCGAGCAGTTCCTCCGGAAGGGTGAACAGCAGGGTGGACGCGGCGCCGACGATCGGCGCGAGCGCGTCCGCGATCAGCATGATGACCGCCTTGCGACGGGCGTTCCCGTACAGGCTGGTGATCGTGTACGTGTTGAATCCGTCGGCGAAGTCGTGGGTGATGACGGCGAGCGCGACGGTCGCGCCCATGCCCCCGCCGACCTGGAAGGCGGCGCCGAGCGCGATGCCGTCCATGAGGCTGTGGGCGACCATGGCGGCGGCCGCGGTGAGGCCGACCTGCGGCACCCTCTCGTCCGCGCCGACGCCGTGCGCCGCCTGACGGACGGCCAGCAGCCGTTCCACCACGTGGGCGAGGAGGAACCCGCCCACGAAGAGCAGCAGGGCCTGCGGAACACCGAACACCTTGGTGCCGGAGGCCTCCAGCGCCTCCGGCAGAAGGTCGAGTCCGACCACACCCAGCATGAGTCCGCCGGCGAGGCCGAGGACCAGGTGGCGTCGGTCGGTGACGCGCTGCGCCGTCCATCCGCCGAACAGCGTCATGAGGAACGCGCCGAGCGCGACGAAAACGGCCATGCGCCTTTGCTATCCGATCGGGCACGCTCCGCGCACATCAGCGGCGCCGTGGCGGGGAGGCTGGTCGCGTGATCACGGTGATCGGCAGCGGTGCGGGCGCGGACCTGGGCTCCTGGGCGGGTGAGGCGGCCCTCGTGGTGGACGTGCGGGGCGACGAGTTGACGGACACGGAGCTCGACCTGGTCGAGAAGCACGTGTCCGCGGGCGGGACGCGGGTGATCGTGCGCGTGCTCGGGGACCCCGGGTTCTTCGGGGTGGTACGGACGTTGGAGGAGCGCTTCGGGCCCGACGGGATCGACGTGCGGCCCGGGCCCACTGCCGTGGGGCTCGCCTTCGCCCGCCTCGGACTGCCGTGGGACGACGCCCTCGTGGTGGAGGGATCGGCGCTCGACCGCGCGGTGAACGTCTGCCGTGCGCATCCCAAGGTGGCCGTGCTGCCCGGGCCCGGGGTGGGCCCGGCGGAGCTGGGCGGGGAACTGCTGCACCGGGTGGCGTCGCGGACGCTGGTGGTGTTCTCGGCGCTGGGCGATCCCTTCCGTGAGCGTTTCGAGCGGGTGGAGCCCGCGGAGGCGATGTGCCGGAGCTGGGAGGGCGTGAGCCTGATCCTGTGTCTGGACGAGACGCGGCAGCACGGGCCGGCGCCCACGGTGACCGGGCCGCTCACGGGGCCGGGCCGATGGGCGCTGCCCGACGCGGAGTTCGGGGCTGACGGGGGGCACGGGGCCGACGGCGCGGACGGCCCTTCCGTACTGCCGTACGAGGCGCGGGCGCTGGCGCTCGCCCGGCTCGGGCCGCGGGCCGGGGATCTGGTCTGGGAGATCGGTACGGGCTGCGGCGCGGTGGCGATCGAGTGTGCGCGGCTCGGCGCGGCGGCGGTCGCCGTGGAGCAGACGGCGTCCGGTGTCGAGCGGATCCGGGCGAACACGGCCGCGCACGGTGTGGAGGTGCGGGCGGTGCACGGGGCGGCGCCGACGGTGCTGTCCCATCTGGCCGATCCGGACGGGGTGTTCATCGGCGGCGGTGGCCGTGAGCTGAGGACGATCGTGCTGACGGCGGGGCGGCGGGCGCGGCGCGCGGTCGTGGTGGCGGTGACGGCCCTGGAGCAGGTGGCGGCGGTCCGCTCGGCGCTGGCGTCCTGCGGCCTGGCGACGGAGGGCGTGCTGTTGCAGTCGCAGCGCCTCCTCGCGCTGCCGGGCGGTTCCTCCACGATGGTGCCGACGGCGCCGGTGTTCCTGGTGTGGGGTACGCGGTGAGCGGGGCGACCGTGGGCGTCGGCGCCCGCTCGGGGGTCTCGGTGGACGAGGTCCTCGGCCTGGTCACGGAGTCGCTGCGGGAAGCCGGTCTCACGGGTTCGGACGTCACGGCGCTCGGCACGCTGGAGGCCCGGGCGACCGAGCCGGGCATCGTGGCCGCGGCCGGGCGGCTGGGGGTGCCGCTGCGGGCGTACGGTGCCGAGGCGCTGGCCGCCGTCTCCGTACCGCATCCCTCGCGGGCACCGCTCGCGGCGACGGGGACGGCGTCGGTGGCGGAGGCGGCGGCGCTGCTGGCGGCGGGCGCCGGTGCCGTCCTTCTCGTACCGAAGAGGAAAACGTCGCGCGTGACGTGTGCTATCGCCCGCTCCCTCCCCTTTCGTCCGAACGAAGATGCCGCTGCCGTACGGTTGTTGCCCCGGAGTCAGGGGTACATCGCTGGTCAGACGGAGCCCCGTACACCCCCCACTCATCACCCGACGGCGGCCATGGATACCCACGCGCACAGAGACGTCCACGATCTGCGACACCACGGTGACGCGGAGGTACGGGACGAGAAGCTGATCGACCTCGCGGTCAACGTACGGACGAACACGCCGCCGGAATGGCTGCGGGCGCGGATCGCGGATTGCCTGACAGGTCTTGCTCACTACCCGGACGGCCGGGTCGCGCGGGCGGCGGTCGCCGAGCGGCACGATCTGCCGGCCGGGCATGTGCTGCTCACGGCCGGGGCCGCGGAGGCGTTCGTGCTGCTCGCGCGGGCGCTGCCGGTGCGGCGGCCGGTGGTGGTGCATCCGCAGTTCACCGAGCCCGAGGCGGCCCTGCGCGACGCGGGCCACGAGGTGGGCCGGGTGCTGCTGCGGGAGGAGGACGGTTTCCGGCTCGATCCGGCGGCCGTTCCGGAGGACGCGGACCTGGTGGTGATCGGGAATCCGACGAACCCGACGTCCGTCCTCCATCCGGCGGCGGCGATCGCGGCCCTGGCGCGGCCGGGGCGGACGCTGGTGGTGGACGAGGCGTTCATGGACGCGGTGCCGGGCGAGCGGGAGTCGCTGGCCGGGCGGACGGACGTACCGGGTCTGGTGGTGCTGCGGAGCCTCACGAAGACCTGGGGTCTGGCGGGGCTGCGGATCGGCTACGTCCTCGCGTCTCCGGAGACGATCGCGCTCCTCGAGCGGGCGCAGCCGCTGTGGCCGGTGTCCACTCCGGCGCTGGTGGCGGCGGAGGCCTGCATGTCGCGGGCCGCGCTGGCGGAGGCCGAGCACGCGGCGCACCGGATCGGGGTGGAGCGGGCCCATCTGCTGGCGGGACTCGCGGAGTTCGACGAGGTGCGGGCCGTGGCGGCGGCGGAAGGCCCGTTCGTACTGGTCCGGATCGATCGCGCGGACGCGGTACGGGAGCGGCTGCGGGCGCTCGGCTTCGCGGCGCGGCGCGGGGACACGTTCCCGGGCCTCGACCGGAACTGGCTCCGGCTCGCGGTGCGGGACAGGGTGACCACGAACAGGTTCCTGCAGGCCCTGGACCAGGCCCTGTTGATAGAGGGCTAGCCAGGCGTCGAGGTCGGTCCGGGGAGGACAGGAGGAGGGCGGCGTGATCGCCGCCCTCCTCACTCCCCCTAGGGTCGGTCAGTTCCGGGCGCGGCTACGGGCCAGGACGAGCGCTCCCGCGCCGCCGCCGAGCAGGACGATCGCGCCGCCGGCCAGGTACGGGGTCATCGAGCTGCCGCCCGTCGCGGCGAGGTTCTGGTCGGTGGGGTTGGCGCCGTCGTTCTGGGTCGTCACACCACTGTCGTCGCTGGGCTCGGCGGAAGGCTCCTGCGAGGGCTGCTCGCTGGGCTTCTCGGTCGGCTTCTCGGTCGGCTTCTCGGTGGGCTTCTCGGTGGGCGGGTCCGTCGGGCCGGCACCCTTCGGCGTCTCGCAGGTGGCCTCGGCGAGCGTCACCACACCCTTGACCTGGGCCACACCGAGCTTCAGCGGGTCGACGTCCACGTTCAGTTCGAGCGCGGTCGCGGCTGCGGTGCGCGAGGTGGTGGACGTACGGGACAGGTCGAGGGTCACCTCGCCGACGCCCGGCACGGTGACCTTGGTCTGCCCGGCGGTCGAGAGGGTGGTCTTCTTGCCGAAGACGGTCACGTGCCCGAGGACGTTGGCCTCGGCGACCGGCTGCTTGCCCGTCTCGCAGACCGCGTCGGCGGTGACCTTCTCGACCTCGATCAGGGAGAGCGCCCGGATACCGGGAACGTGGACCCGCGCCTTGACGAGGTTCACATGCCCCTCGGCCTTGTTCTTCTCCACCGTGGCCGTCGAGGTGGCGACGTCCGCCCGCAGGATGCTGATCGGCTTGCCGTTCTCGGCACCCTCCACCTTCACGGTCAGCGCCGTCTTGTTCTCGCTCTCCGGCGCCGTCACCTCGTTGAGGGAGGTCCGGACCGGCACCTGGACCGACTTGCCGAGCAGGGAGACGTCGAGACCGGCTCGCAGGACGACGGCGGTCGCACGCCCCTCACCGCCCGTGGCGTGCGCCGCGGGGGCCAGGAGGACCACGGGCCCGACGGCCAGCGCGACGGCGGTCGCCGCGGCGGCGGTGCGGCGTACGGGCATGCGGAAGGTGTTGCTGTTCAAGATGGTGGTACCCCCACAAGAGACATGGCGCCGCCGGCCGCTCACCACGGGGACACGGGATCGACGCGGGCTCGGCGACTTGAGACACCGGAATCTTTACGCACGGAGAGTGAACCGACAGGCACCTGGCGTGAGTTCACTCTAAAGGGGGGTTTCCGCGTCCATATTCGATTCTTTCGACACACACGTTCCCGCGCGCCCCGCGCGTTGCATGGCGCGCGGGTGCACGCGGGAAGTGCTTCAACGATCCGCGCCGGTCAGGGGTAACGGACGGTCAACCCGGCGCACCGGCGGGGCTCGCTCAGGTGGCGCGCCAGTAACCCAGCGAGTGGACCCGGTCCTTGGGGAGGGCGAGCTCCTTGCGGACGTACGTGGCGAGGGTGCGGGTGGTCGCGGTGTCGCAGGCGATCCAGACGTACGGGTCGTCCCCGAGCAGCTCCGGGAGCTCCTTGCGCACCTGCTCGACGAGCGCCGCGCCGCCGCCCTGCCGGGGGACCCGGCGCACCTCGTGCCGGTCCGTGTCGACGCGCAGCGGCAGCTCCTCGTCGGCGTCGTGCGAGGTCTCGAACCAGAGCGTGGCCGGGACGTCGGGCGCGGAGTCGAGGAGGGAGTTGATGGCGGGCGTCGAGGCCGGGTCGCCGATCACGAGCATGCGGCCGGGCCGGGGTTCGGGGGCGGTGAAGCCGGTCCCCTGGAGGGTGGCCTCGATGGTGTCACCGGCGGCACAGGTACGGGCCCAGTCGCTGGCGGCTCCTTCGTGGAGCGCGAACTCCAGACTGAAGGTCCCGGCGGCCGGGTCGGGGTCGACGAGGGTGTAGGCGCGCTGGTGCGGCTTGCCCGCGTTCTCGAACCAGAGCCGCACCCACATCGTCGGATGGACCCCGGCGGCGGCGAGGAGCCCTCCGTCCGTCAGGTGCACCCGGCGGTAGTGCTCGGTGACCTGCTCCGCCCCGGTGACGGTGAACGTGAAGTCCCGGCCACGGAACAGTTTGAGGACGACACCTTCCCAGCCATGCCCTTGCCCCACCGCGATCGTCTCCCCTGCGTAGCGTAGTTTAATTTAGGTCAGCCTAACCTAATCAACGTCGGACGGGATCGGAGTCGGAGTGAGCATCGAGGTCTACCGGGACGATTGGGGCGTTCCGCATCTGCGGGCCGCCGATCCGATCGCACTCGTCTTCGCGCAGGGGCGGGTGACGGCGGTGGACCGTGCCTGGCAGCTGGAGGTCGAACGGCACCGGGCGCAGGGCACGTCGGCCGCGTTCCTCGGCACGGGCGAGACCGGCTGGGACACCTTCGTACGGCAGGCCAGGCTCGCCGACACCGCCCGCCGCTGCTTCGACGCGCTGGACCCGGAGACGGCGCGGTGGGTACAGGCGTACGTGGACGGGGTCAACGCCGGCCTGCCGGAAGGGGCCGCGCGGGCGGCCCAGTTCGCGCGGGTGGGGCTCGCGCCGGGGCGCTGGGAGCCGTGGACGCCGCTGGCGGTCTGGCTCTCCACGCACATCCTCTTCGCGGGCTTCCCCACCAAGCTGTGGCGGGAGGAGGTCGCGCGTCGGCTCGGCGAGGAGTGGACGGAGCTGTTCGCCACGGACGGACCGGGCACGTCCGGGTCCAACGGCTGGGTCGTCTCCGGGGCCCGGACGGCCAGCGGGGCGGCGATCGTGGCCGGCGACCCGCACCGCTTCATCGAGGCGCCGGGGGTCTACCAGCAGATCCGCCTCGCCTGCCCGGAGTTCGACGTGCTCGGCCTCGCGGTCCCCGGCGTGCCGGGTCT
This sequence comes from Streptomyces sp. NPDC022552, assembly GCF_055561875.1. Taxonomy (NCBI): domain Bacteria; kingdom Bacillati; phylum Actinomycetota; class Actinomycetes; order Kitasatosporales; family Streptomycetaceae; genus Streptomyces; species Streptomyces sp. NPDC022552. Next base: position 971,678 of record NZ_JBVHGJ010000002.1, on the reverse strand, counting down.
CGCCCACTTCGGGCACACGGGCCGGGTGGCATGGGCGATCACCAACGCGATGGCCGACTACCAGGACCTGTACCGCGAGCGGCTGCGGCGGACCGCCGACGGCGGGGTGGAGGCGCTGGGCCCGGACGGCTGGCGCCGGGCGTCCGCGCACCGGGAGACGGTCGAGGTGACGGGCGGGGAGCCGGTCGAGATCGAGGTGATCGAGACGGAGCGCGGGCCGGTGATCATCGGCGCGGACGGCGGACCGGCGCGGACGGACACGGCCACGCACGGCGGACCGGCGGGCACGGGCGCGGACGGCGGCGCGGCGGGCGCGGGTGCGGGTGCGGAGGCGACTGCCGGGCCCGGCGGTGACCCCTCCTCCTGGGAGGCGATCAGCCTGCGCTACCCGCCGCGCGTCACCGGTGAGCTGGGCTTCGGCGTCCTGCCCGAGCTGCTCGCCGCCCGGACCGTCGCGGACGTGGACCGCGCCGTCGACGGCTGGGCCGAGCCGGTCAACGTCGTCCAGGCCGCCGACGTGGACGGCGGCCTGCTGCACCGCGTCGCGGGGTACGTCCCCGTGCGCGACCGGGCCAACTCCCTGCGGGTGGTGCCCGCCTGGGAGGCCGCCCACGCCTGGACGGACGAGGCCGCGGCCACGCCCCGCGCGGACGTCGACGGACACGCCGTCATGGCCAACGCACGGGGGATCGCCGCCCCGTTGGGCGTGGAGTTCTCTCCCCCGCACCGGGCCGCGCGGATCGACGCCCTGCTGGCCGCCTCGACGGCCTGGACGCCGGACGGTATGACCGCCGTCCACACCGACACCGACAACCCCTCGGCGGCCCGGCTGCTGGACGCGGTCCGGGCCGGGGGCGAGGACGGTCTCTCCTCCGGCGCCCTCGCCGTCCGGGCGCGGCTGCTCGCCTGGGACCGGCGGATGGAGGCGGACAGCGCCGACGCCGGCCTGTACGCGGCCGTGCGCGGGGCCGTCGTGCGGCGGGTCGCCGGGCATCCGGCGTTCGCGGCGCTGCGGGAGCCCGCCGCGCACCCGGCGGTCTTCCAGCCCTGGCTGGCGCTCGGGCCCCGCGTGGCGTTCGCGCTGGAGACCCTGCTCGTCTCCGGCCCCGTACCGGCCGCCGACATCGACGGCATCGTGCGGGAGGCCCTGGAGGAGGTCGCCGCCGGGGACGCGCCGCCCGCCTGGGGCGTCACGCACCGGCTCGCCCCGTGGGAGGCGCTTCCCGAGGAGGACGACGCACGATGGCCCGGGCTCGGCGGGGACCACGACTGCGTGCTGTCCACGTCCAGCGTGCCCGGGTTCACCGACCGCAGCGCCCGCGCGTCCGCCGCCCGCTACGTCTGGGACCTCGCCGACCGCGAGCGGAGCCTCTGGGTCGTGCCGTTCGGCGCCTCCGGCGTCACCGGCGACCCGCACCACCGCGACCAACTCCCCCTGTGGCTGCGGGGCGAACTCGCCCCCGTCACCACCGACTGGAACCACCTCACCAAGGAGCACCCCCGCCATGACGACCACTGAGTCCAGACAGCCGACCCACCTCCAGACCGTCGAGGGCTTCGGCACCGTACGGATCGACCCCGTCGATCCCGATCGCGACGCCGGCCTCATCCACGGCTGGGTCAACGAGGACCGCGCCCGGTTCTGGGGCATGGGCGGGACGACCGTGGAACAGGTACGGGAGATCTACGCGCACCTGGACTCACTCACCACGCACCACGGCTTCCTCGTGCGGCGGGACGGCGAGCCGGTGGCGCTCTTCCAGACGTACGAGCCCGAGGCCGACCGCGTCAGCGAGTGCTACGAGGTGCTGCCGGGCGACATCGGGGTGCACATCCTGATCGCCCCGGCCGCCACCCCCGAACCCGGCTTCTCCGCCAAGCTGTTCGTCGCGCTGAACGACTTCGCGATGAACGGCCGCACGCGCGCGGTAGCCGAGCCGGACGCCGACAACGAGAAGGCGATCGCCCGGCTGGTGCGGGCGGGATTCGAGCTCGGGCCCGAGGTCGTGCTGCCGGAGGTGGACCTCCCGGAGGTGTTCATCCCGGCGAAGAAGGCGCGGCTCGCGTTCCTGACCCGTTGACGCGGCGCGGGCCCGGGAGCCTGCGGACCCCCGGGCCCGGGAAAGCCGAGGGCACCCCGGTCCTGGCCGAAGGGCACCCCGGCCCCTCTCCCTGCCCCCGGCGCCACCCCGGCGCCGATCGCCGGCGCCGGTCGCCGGCGCCTCAGCCGATCACCCGGCCGTTCACGACGACCCTGCGCGGCGCCGCCAGGGCGCGGACGTCCGCCCGGGGGTCCTCGGCGTAGACGACGAGGTCCGCCGGGGCGCCCTCCTCCAGGGAGGGGCGGCCCAGCCAGGCGCGGGCGCCCCAGGCCGTCGCCGAGAGGGCCTCGATCGGCGGGATGCCGGCCTTGACCAGCTCCTCGACCTCGGCCGCGACCAGGCCGTGGGCCAGGGAGCCGCCGGCGTCCGTGCCGACGAAGACCGGGACGCCCGCGTCGTACGCCGAGCGGACGGTGTCGTACCGGCGCTCGTACAGCCGTCGCATATGCGCCGACCAGCGCGGGAACTTCCGCTCGCCGCCCTCGGCGAGCCGGGGGAACGTGGCGATGTTGACGAGGGTCGGGACGATCGCCACGCCCCGCTCGGCGAAGAGCGGGATCGTCTCCTCGGTGAGTCCGGTGGCGTGCTCGATGCAGTCGATGCCCGCCTCCACCAGGTCCCGCAGCGAGTCCTCCGCGAAACAGTGCGCGGTGACCCGTGCCCCGAGCCGGTGGGCCTCGGCGATCGCCGCCTCGACCTCGGGGCGGGGCCAGCAGGCGCCGAGATCGCCCGCGTCCCGGTCGAGCCAGTCCCCGACGAGCTTGACCCAGCCGTCGCCGCGCCGGGCCTCCTGCCCGACATACGCCACGAGGTCCTCGGGCTCGATCTCATGGGCGTAGTTGCGGATGTAGCGGCGGGTGCGGGCGATGTGCCGGCCCGCGCGGATGATCTTCGGCAGGTCCTCGCGCTCGTCGATCCAGCGGGTGTCGGAGGGCGAGCCCGCGTCACGGATCAGGAGCGTGCCCGCGTCGCGGTCGGTCAGCGCCTGCTTCTCGCTGGTGGCGGCGTCGACCGGGCCGTGCTGGTCCAGGCCGACATGGCAGTGCGCGTCGACGAGACCCGGCAGGGCCCAGCCCTCCACCGTCAGCGCCTCGCCGGACGGGCGGGTGTACGTGATCCGCCCGTCGACCGCCCACAGCTCGTCCCGTACGTCCTCCGGACCGACGAGCACCCGCCCCTTCACATGCAGCACCACGTGATCGCTCATGTCTGCACTCTACGAGGGGCGGGCAGCCCGCTACAGACGGGTCATTCGTCGATCGCCGCGCCGAAGAGGGCGTCCACGGCCGGGCCGCCGAGCGAGCCCGCCGTGTACGTCCACGAGCCCGCCGCCGTCAGCCCTCCCGTACCCGCCGAGAACACCCAGACATGCCCGTCGCCCGAGTTCTCGCCGGGTGCCGAGGCCAGCAGTCCGAAGCGGCCGTCGCGGTTCGGGTCGGTCAGCCGGACCTGGGCGCCGAACCGGTCGCCCCGCTCGACCACGCCCGGTACGGACGGCGAGTCCTGCGTCCACCCCCGGGCGCCGGTACCGGTGGGACCGGAGCGGGTGCCCCGCAGGACGGTGACCATGCCGGAGTCGGCGATCGTGCCGTTGTCCTCCCCGGGGGCACCGATCGCGACCTCCGCATAGCCGTCGCCGTCGGTGTCCGCGACGGAGAGGTCGGAGCCCCAGCCGTCGCCGCGCTCGGAGCTGCCGGGCACGCCCGGGGAGTTCTGGGTCCACCAGCGCGGCGGCGTGCCCGGGCCCTCGGTTCCGGCCGGCCCGGACGGGCCGCCGAGGTAGACGCCGACCATGCCGCCGGTCATGCTCTCGCCGCCGTCGTCCGGGCTGTGCGGTTCGCCCGTGACGAGGTCGTCCTTGCCGTCGCGGTTGATGTCCCCGGACGCGACGACCGGACCGCCGCGCAGTTCGCGTGCGAAGTCGAGCGAGTCGGCGTGGCCCGAGAGGTACCAGGACCAGCCGTGGCCGGATTCGGCCCCGGTGGTGACGCCGCTGATGACCAGGTCCGCGAAGCCGTTGCCGTCGTAGTCGCCGGTGGTGAGGGACTTCGTGGCGAGGTCGCGCGGCACGGCGGTGGCCGTCCTCAGGGAGGAGCGGTTGAGCGCACTGCCCCGGTCCTGGCGGGCGGTCTCGCCCGGCTGGGCGGCGGAGGTGAACAGGTGCCGTTCGGCGCCGTTCCGGTCGAGGGCGATGAGTTGGTCGCCGTCGGTCTCGGCGGTGAAGCGGGCGGCGGCGAACGCGAAGCCGAAGCGGGCCCCGGCGGTGGCGCCCAGCAGGCTCTCGAGCCCCTGGCTGTGGCTGCCGACGAGCCCTCGTGGAGAGCCCCAGAGGATCAGGGCGCCGCCGGTGTCGGCCCGGGTGCCGATGTCCTCGCCGGGGACGCCGACGATCGCGTCGTCGTAGCCGTCCCCGTCCAGGTCGCCGGTGGCGACGGCCTGGCCGAAGGCGTCGCCGGTCTCCGCGCCGCCGGGCACGCCGGCGGTGTTCTGGTGGAGGACGGCGGCACGGGTGGTGCCGATGCCGCGGGACGAGCCGTACTGGACGGTGACGAGGCCGGCGCCGCGCCTGCCGCCGACGGTCGCGCCGGGCGCGCCGACGAGGACGTCGTCGTAACCGTCGCCGTTGAAGTCGCAGTTGCGGTCGTCGGCACGGGTACTGCCGGGGACTCCGGCATGGGCGGCGGGCGCGGTGACGAGGCCCGCGCCGGCGGTGAGGAGGAAGGTCGCGGCGGTGAGCGCGACGAGTCGGTGCGTGCGCATGGAGCGGCTCCTGGATGCTGCGAGGATCCGGGCGGCTGCGGGGGTGTCCGGAAAGGGCCCGTCCCTTGTCCGTCACCCTCTTCGACACCGGATGAGCGGTCAGGGTTGTACGCGCTCGTTGTCTCGTTTCGGGTACGTAGGGGCCCGGACGTCCGAAGCGGCCGGGTACCGGCTCGGTACCCTGAAGCGACGCTCGACCCTCCTTTCGAAGAAGGCACCACCGTGACCGTGACACATCCGCTGCTGGACCTGGCCCCGCTGACCGCCGCGCACTTCGCGTCCATCGAGCGGAGGGTGGCCGCCCTGCTCTCGACGGAGCAGGACGTGGTGATCACGCAGGGCGAGGCGCTGCTGCCGCTGGAGGGCTGCATCCGCAGCGGGGCCCGGCCGGGCTCGACCGCGCTGAACATCGTCACGGGGCCGTACGGCCAGACGTTCGGCAACTGGCTGAGGGACTGCGGCGCCACGGTCGTGGACCTGGAGGTGCCCTTCCACACGGCGGTGACGGCCGCTCAGGTGGAGCGCGCCCTGGCCGAGCACCCGGAGATCGACTTCGTGTCGCTGGTGCACGCCGAGGCGGCGACCGGCAACACCAACCCGGTCGCCGAGATCGGCGAGGTCGTGCGGGCACACGGCGCGCTGTTCTACCTCGACGCGGTGGCGTCGATCGGCGCGGAGCCGGTACTGCCGGACGCCTGGGGCGTGGACATGTGCATCATCGGCGCACAGAAGGCGATGGGCGGTCCGGCGGGCGTCTCGGCGGTCTCCGTGAGCGAGCGGGCGTGGGAGCGGTTCGCCGCCAACCCGCGGGCGCCGCGCCGTTCGTACCTCTCCCTCCTGGACTGGAAGGAGCGCTGGATCGACGGCGGCCGGACGGCCCTGCTGCACGCGCCGGCGCAGCTGGAGATGCTCGCCCTCGAGGCGTGCGTGGAGCGGATCGAGACCGAGGGCCTGGACGTGCTGATGGCCCGTCACGCGTCCGCCGCGGCCGCGACGCGGGCGGGCACGCTGGCGCTGGGCGGCGGCCTGGAGCCGTACGTCCACGAGGCGAAGGACGCGGCCCCGGTCGCGACGACGCTGCGCGCCCCGGCGGGCGTGGACGCCTCGCAGCTGGTGGCCCGGGCGCTGGCCGTGGATCCGTCGTTGCCGCTGATCGCGGGCGGCGGGGCGCTGGCGAAGGAGATGATCCGGGTCAACCACTACGGCGCGGACGCGACGCCGGGCGCGGTGCAGTCCTCGCTGGCGGCCCTGGGTGCGGCGCTCGCCGAGACGGGCCGCCCGGTGGACCTGGAGGGCGCCCGCCGCGCGGCGACGGAGGCGTGGGTCTAGTACGGGAGACCCCTGGGGCACGGCGCACCCGGCAAGGGGCCGGGGTGACGGGCGGGACGGTACGACGTCCGCCCGTCACCCCGGCCCCTTTCGCATGGGCCCGCCCGGCCGGTTCCGTGCGCGGCGGCGGCCCGCCAGGAACCGCCACCGCGAATTGTTCCCAGGCATTCTCCGACCACATTCCCAGGACGTATTTCGCGCGCGCATTATCGACGCGAATTCCCCGTGCACCTTCCGGGTTTCTTCTGCCCCCGATCAAGGACCCTAAACGCTAAGGTTTCATCAGCACTTCCGAGCCATTCCACCACCTGTGACGGACTCCACACCCTCGCCGTTTCGCCCGTATTTATACCGTCAAACCCGGACAGAACAGCGCTCGCGCGAATAACACATCGATCCTCTCCCGCCCACCCCTCCGCCCCATGCAATCCAAGAATTCGATCGGTAAATTGCCTCGGCATGACCGCAGCACAAGCAGCCATGACCTTGGAAAGCCCACGCGTGGAGGACGGAGCCGCGATATGGCGCATTGCCCGCGATTCCCGGGTGCTCGACCTGAACTCCTCGTACAGCTACCTGCTGTGGTGCCGCGACTTCGCCGCCACGTCGCTGGTCGCGCGCGCCGCCGACGGTGAGCCGGTCGGCTTCGTCACCGGGTACCTGCGCCCCGACCGGCCCGGGACCCTCGTCGTCTGGCAGATAGCCGTCGACGAGAGCCACCGCGGGCGGGGCCTGGCCGGGGTGCTGCTCGACGCGCTGACCGCCCGGGTCGCCCCGGACGCGGTCGAGACGACGGTCACCCCCGACAACACCCCCTCGGACCGGCTCTTCACCGCCTACGCCGCCCGGCACCGCCTCCCCCTGGAGCGCGAGGTCCTCTTCGACGGGGGCCTGTTCCCCGACACCGCCGACGGCGGCACCGCCCACCAGCCCGAAGTCCTGTACCGCATAGGCCCCTTCCACCCCACGGGAGCATCGCTGTGACCATCACCCCGCCCGAACTGAGCGTCTTCGAGACCCTTGAGTCGGAGGTGCGCAGCTACTGCCGCGGCTGGCCCACCGTCTTCGACCGCGCGCAGGGCGCCAGGCTCACCGACGAGGACGGGCACGAGTACCTCGACTTCTTCGCCGGCGCCGGCTCGCTCAACTACGGCCACAACAATCCCGTACTGAAACGGGCGTTGATCGACTATCTGGAACGTGACGGGATCACCCACGGTCTCGACATGGCGACCACCGCCAAGCGGACCTTCCTGGAGACCTTCGAGGAGGTCGTGCTGCGGCCGCGCTCGCTGCCGTACAAGGTGATGTTCCCGGGCCCGACCGGCACCAACGCGGTGGAGTCCGCGCTGAAACTGGCCCGGAAGGTGAAGGGCCGCGAGTCGGTGGTCTCCTTCACCAACGCCTTCCACGGCATGTCGCTGGGGTCGCTGGCCGTCACCGGAAACGCCTTCAAGCGGGCCGGCGCCGGCATCCCGCTGGTGCACGGCACACCGATGCCGTTCGACCACTACCTCGACGGGCAGGTACCGGACTTCCTCTGGTTCGAGCGACTGCTCGACGACCAGGGTTCCGGTCTGAACAAGCCCGCCGCGGTGATCGTCGAGACGGTCCAGGGCGAGGGCGGCATCAACGTGGCCCGCCCCGAGTGGCTGCGTGCGCTCGCCGAGCTCTGCCGGCGCCAGGACATGCTGCTGATCGTCGACGACATCCAGATGGGCTGCGGCCGCACCGGCGCGTTCTTCTCCTTCGAGGAGGCCGGCATCACCCCGGACATCGTCACGCTGTCGAAGTCGATCAGCGGGTACGGGCTGCCGATGTCGCTCTGCCTCTTCCGTCCCGAGCTGGACGTCTGGGAGCCGGGCGAGCACAACGGCACCTTCCGGGGCAACAACCCGGCCTTCGTCACCGCCGCCGCCGCGCTCGACACGTACTGGGCCGACGGCCAGATGGAGAAGCAGACACTGTCCCGCGGCGAGCAGGTCGAGCAGGCGCTGCTCGCGCTCTGCGAGGAGAACTCCGCCGACGGCGCCCACTACCGGGGCCGGGGCCTGGTCTGGGGCCTGGAGTTCGCCGACCGCACGCGCGCGGCGAAGATCTGCGCGCGCGCCTTCGAGCTGGGACTCCTGCTGGAGACCTCGGGCCCGGAGAGCCAGGTCGTCAAGCTCCTGCCGCCGCTGACCATCACCCCCGAGGAGCTGGACGAGGGGCTGCGGACGCTGTCCCGCGCGGTCCGCGAGACCGTCTGAACCATCCGTAACACCGCTAGACGCAAGGGAGTTGCAGCGTGATCGTCCGATCGTTCAAGGACATCGAGAACACCGAACGCCATGTGAAGGCGAAGTCCGGCACCTGGGAGAGCAAGCGGATCGTCCTCGCCAAGGAGCGGGTCGGCTTCTCGCTCCACGAGACCGTGCTCTACGCGGGCACCGAGACGTCCATGTGGTACGCCAACCACATCGAGGCCGTCCTGTGCGTCGAGGGCGAGGCCGAGCTGACGAACGACGAGACCGGCGAGACGCACTGGATCGAGCCGGGCACGATGTACCTGCTGGACGGCCATGAGCGCCACACCATGCGCCCCAAGACCGACTTCCGCTGCGTCTGCGTCTTCAACCCACCGGTCACGGGCAGGGAGGACCACGACGCGAACGGGGTGTATCCACTGCTCACGGAGGAGGGCTGACATGACGAACGTCCTGACCGACCTGTACCCGACCCGCGGCGCCGCCGAGGTGCTCACGCCCCGCCGGGACCCGGTGGTGTGGAGCGACGCCCCGGGCCTGGAGTCGTACGAGCGGGACGGCTTCCTCGTGGAGCCGGAGCTGCTGGCCGACGACGAGGTCGCCGCGTACCGGCGCGAGCTGGACCGGCTGGTCGCCGATCCCACCGTACGGTCCGATCCGCGCGCGATCGTCGAGTCGAAGTCGGCGACCGTACGCTCCGTCTTCGAGGTGCACCGGATCAGCGAGGTCTTCGCCCGGCTGGTCCGCGACGAGCGGGTGGTGGGCAGAGCACGCGAGATCCTCGGATCGGACGTGTACGTCCACCAGTCGCGGATCAACGTGAAGCCGGGCTTCGGCGCCTCGGGGTTCTACTGGCACTCGGACTTCGAGACCTGGCACGCGGAGGACGGACTGCCGCGCATGCGCACGGTGTCGGTGTCGATCGCGCTGACCGAGAACCACGACACCAACGGCGGCCTGATGATCATGCCGGGTTCACACCGCACGTTCCTGGGCTGCGAGGGCGCGACGCCGAAGGACAACTACAAGCGTTCGCTGCAGATGCAGGACGCCGGCACCCCGTCCGACGAGGCCCTGACCTCGCTCGCGGACGCGCACGGGATCCGGCTCTTCACGGGCCGGGCCGGTTCGGCGACCTGGTTCGACTGCAACGCGATGCACGGCTCGGGCGACAACATCACGCCGTATCCGCGCAGCAATGTGTTCATCGTCTTCAACAGCGTGGAGAACACGGCGGTGGAACCGTTCGCGGCGCCGGTGCGGCGCCCGGAGTTCATCGGAGCGCGGGACTTCACGCCGGTTCGGTGAGCGCGGTGCGGTGCGTCGGTGGGGTGCGGTGCGTCGGTGCGGTGAGCCCGGTGCCGTGAGCCGGTGCGGTGGGGAGCGCGGGGGCCCTTGGTGCGGGGCCCCCGCGAACTCCCTCACAGCGCCGGGTAGTCGGTGTAGCCGCGGTGGTCGCCGCCGTAGAAGGAGGCGCGGTCCGGCGTGTTGTACGGGCCGTCGTTCCGCAGCCGCGCCGGCAGGTCGGGGTTGGCGATGAACAGCGCTCCGTACGCGACCATGTCGGCCGTGCCGTCCTCGATCAGGGCCAGCGAGGCGGCGCCGGTCGGGCCCTCGGTCGCCGGGTTGAGGACGAACACTCCGGAGAAGCGCTTGCGCAGCACCAGGGTCAGCTCGCGGACGGCCGGGGCGGCCTCCATGAGGTGCAGATAGGCGATGCCGATCGGGTCGACGGCCTCGACCAGCGCGGTGTACGTCTCCTCCGGCCCGGTCTCGGTGATGTCGTTGTAGGGGTTGGCCGGGGAGATCCGCAGCCCGGTGCGCTCGGGGCCGATCTCGGCGGCGACGGCCCTCACCACCTCGACGGCGAACCTGATCCGGTTCTCGACCGGACCGCCCCACTCGTCGGTGCGGTGGTTGGTGCCCGTGGCGAGGAACTGATGCACGAGGTAGCCGTTGGCGCCGTGGACCTCGACGCCGTCGAAGCCCGCGTCCACGGCGTTTCGCGCGGCGGCCGCGTACGCGGCGACGGTGGCGCGCACCTCGTCGGCGGTCAGCTCGCGCGGGGTGACGAAGTCCTTGAGGCCGTCGAGCGTGTAGAGCTGTCCGCCGGCGCGGACGGCGGACGGCCCGACGGGGTGGAGGTCGCCGTCGAGGAGGTCGGGGTGACCGATCCGCCCGGTGTGCATCAGCTGCGCGAAGATCGTGCCGCCACGGGCGTGGACGGCGTCGGTGACCGCGCGCCAGGCGGCGGTCTGTTCGGGGCTGTGCAGACCGGGGGTGCCGGGGTAGCCCTGGCCTTCCGCGACCGGCTGGATGCCTTCGCTGATGATCAGGCCGGCGGAGGCGCGCTGGGCGTAGTACTCGGCGACCAGGGCGGTCGGTGTCCGGTCCACGGCGTCGGCGCGGCTGCGGGTCATCGGGGCCATGGCGATGCGGTTGGCGAGCCGGGCTCCGGAGAGGTCGATCGGGTCGAATGCGGTGGTCATGCCGGTCTCCCAGAAATTTATGTGGTCGGCCAAATATGTGGCCCGACATCACCGTAACGCATTAGTTGGTCGACCAAGGTAATCTGGGGGCATCAGCCGCAGCGAGGAGAGATCGATGCCCGAGTCCCCGTCCGTGACGACGTCGGAGCCCGTCTGTACGGGTCCGGTACCGTCCGCCGCGCAGGGCGGACCGGTGAGCCACGGGCTCTCCCGCGTCGCCCGGCTCCACCGCATCGCCGCAGGTCGGCTGCTCAAGGAGATCGGGCTCTTCCCGGGCCAGGAGTTCCTGATGATGTGCCTGTGGGACCGCGGGCCGGCGCGCCAGTCGGAGCTGATCAAGGCCATGGGCCTGGACCCGTCGACGGTCACGAAGATGCTCCAGCGACTGGAGCAGAGCGGCCACGTCCGCCGTACACCGGATCCCTCCGACCGCCGCGCGGTCCTGGTCGAGGCGGCGGACGACGGGGGCGAGCTGCGGACGGGGGTCGCGGACGCCTGGACGGGCCTGGAGGAGTACACCCTGGCAGGGCTCACCCCCGCCGAGCGGACGGAACTGACCCGTCTGCTGGCGAAGGTCGAGGGGAACCTCTGCGCGGAGACGGACGGGTGCGGGGCGGCGGCGCCGTGAGGCGCGGGCGCCCCGGCATCGGCATGCGACCTACGCGCTCGGCGGGGTGACGGCGCCCGCACAGCCGGGCGCCCGAGCGCCCGGCACGCCGTGTCAGCCCGCCAGGACCTCCAGGGCCCGGTCGACGTCGGCCGAGCCGTTGTAGAGGTGGAAGGACGCCCGCAGGTTGCCCGCGCGGGCGGACATCAGGACGCCCGCCGCGAGCAGGGCGGACTGGCGGTCGCCGAGGCCCGGGACGCCGACGACGCCGGAGACGTCAGGCACCGGAGCGTGCCCCAGCTCCACGAGCCCGGCACGGAACCGGGCGGCGAGGGCCTTGTTGTGGGCCTCGATCCGCTCGATGCCGATCTCTTCGAGCAGCGCGAGCGAACGGGCCGCGCCGTGGTACGAGAGGAAGGCCGGGGGTTCGTCGAACCGCCGTGCGGAGCGGGCCAGTTCGCGCACCGGACCATAGCTGTTGGTCCACAGCTCCTCGCCCGTGACCCAGCCCGCGTGGATCGCGACCAGCGAGTCCTGCGCCTCCTCCCCGACGGTCAGGAAGGACGCCCCGCGCGGGCAGAGCAGGAACTTGTAGCCGCCGGCCACCGTGTAGTCCCACTCCCCCGCCCGCAGCGGCAGCCACCCCGCCGACTGGGTGGCGTCGAGGAGCGTACGGGCGCCGTGCGCGGCCGCCGCGGCCCGTACCGCCGTGAAGTCTGCCGTCCTGCCGTCCGCCGACTGGACGGCGGAGAAGGCGACGAGCGCGGTCTCGGGGCGGACCGACTCGGCGAGGAGCTCCAGCGGCACGAAGCGCGTCTTGAGGTCGCCGCGCACCGTGAACGGGGTGATCAGGGAGCTGAAGTCGCCCTCGGGGAAGAGGATCTCGGAACCCGCGGGCATCGACTGCGCGACCATGCCGACGTGGACGGAGACCGAGCTGCCGACCGCCACCCGGTCCGGGTGGACGTCCATGAGCCGGGCGTAGGTGGCGCGGGCCTCGGCGACGATCTCGAAGTCGCCGGCCCCGTTCGGACGGCCGGCCGCGGTCTCCTCGGCGAGGAGCGTGATCGCCTCGATCGTGCGGCGCGGCAGCAGCGCGCAGGCGGAGGTGTTCAGATACGTCTGCTGCGGCGCGAACTCGGCTCCGCCGAGGGGTTCCATGGCATCCATGGGACCAGCCTGGGGTTCCCCCGAACCCACGTCAATGACAAATGATCATGGGGAAACCCCAAGCGGCGCTTATGTTCCGAGGTGGGAGCGGTGGGGGACCGCTCAGGAGGTCCGGCAGGTGCCGTCGACGTCGCAGGCCTCGGCGTCGCCGCCGACCGGCTGGAGCGCCCGGCCCTGCCACGCCTGCTCGAGGGCCCGCGTGAAGACCTCGGCGGGCTGGCCGCCGGAGATGCCGTAGCGGCGGTCCAGGACGAAGAACGGCACGCCGTTCGCGCCGAGCTCGGCCGCCTCGCGCTCGTCCGCCCGTACCGCCTCCGCGTACGCGGTCTCGTCGGCGAGCACGGTGCGGACCTCGGTCTCGTCCAGGCCGGCCTCGACCCCGAGACGTACCAGGGTCTCGGCGTCGAAGACGGACCGCTCCTCGGCGAAGTTCGCGCGGTAGGCGAGGTCGAGCAGCTCGTTCTGCCGGCCGCGCTCCTTGGCGAGGTGGAGCAGGCGGTGGATGTCGAAGGTGTTGCCGTGGTCACGGCCCTCGGTGCGGTAGCCGAGGCCCTCGGAGTGCGCGTTGGAGGCGACGTGCGCCTCCATGGCGCGGGCCTCGTCCAGGGTCCGGCCGTACTTCTTCGCCAGCATGTCGATCACCGGCGCGGTGTCGCCCTTGGGCCGGTTCGGGTCGAGCTCGAAGGAGCGGTGCACGACCTCGATCTCGTCGCGGTGGGCGAACTCCGCGAGCCCCTTCTCGAAGCGGGCCTTGCCGATGTAGCACCACGGGCACCCATGGACCAACGGAGCCATACGGCTACTGACCTGCGGAAACGACGCTAGGAGCCCTCGCGCACTGCGCTAGGTAACCCTCGCGCTCTAGGGGCGGGTCAGTGCTACCCAACTCCGATCAGGGACCCCACATGGAACGCGAGGACTACCCGGCACTCAAGGCGCTGGGGTTCGAGGACGACGAGCTCAAGACGCTTGGACTCTGGGAGCCGGTCTCCGGCTCTCCGGAAGAGCTGGCAGAGATGTACGTCCGGCGCAGCAAGAAGAAAGACACACTCAGCTCACTGCGGGAACACGTCCGCCGGATGTGCGCCCATGCCGCCAACGAGCGGAAGAAGATCCGCCACGTCTGGTTTGAGCAAAAGAGCGCCAGCAAGGCGTACGTGCGCCGCGAAGAGTTCGAAAAGGCAACCGGCGCCATCACCGAAAAGCTCCTCTCCAAAACTCTCTATGTCTTCAAGACCAGCCGCCTTTCCCGGCGAGGCATGGGGCAGGTTGGCCTTTTGCTCGACAAGCTGGACGAACTGAAATCCCGCATCTACGCCGTAGCCGAACACCTGGATTCATCCAAGGCGCGAATGCTTTTCGCCATCCTCAGCGAGCAGGCACGCGAGCAAGCCGCCGATATAGCGACGTTCACCAAGGTCGGCATTGACGCCAATAAGTCGGAAGGGCGCTGGACAGGTGGCGTGGCGCCTTACGGGCTCTACTCGCCGCCGGGGTCAGGAAAGCTCGACCACCACCCCAAGGAATACCCGACCGCACGCCGAATTGCGGTCTACCTCCTTAACCGGCTGACGCCCGCATGGATCGCGAACAAGCTGAACTCGGAAGGGCTGAAAACTCGCCACGGAAAGAAGTGGACAGCGTCCGGGATTATCAGCCTTGCACACTCCGTAACGTGGGCGGGCTTGGTGGCCAACCGGGAAAAGATGCTCGACGAAAAGGGAAGAGATCTCGGAAAGTACCACCGAGGAGGAACCCCCTTGCTCGACGAGAAGGGCCACCCGGTCTCGTGCGGAAAGGGAGTTATCTCCTTCGCCGAGCACGTGAAGATCAAGAAAATTCTCGCCGAGCGAGCCCAGCCGGGAACCTCCATTGGCGACAGGACACGCGGAAAGCGTGAAACCGTGGCACTCCTCACCGCCATCTTTCGCTGCCCGCACTGCAAGGGACCGATGGCAAATGGCGGCGTAAATTACCGCTGCTACACCCGACAGATGGAAGGGGAGTCGTCTTGCATTGGCATCTCCACGGATCGCAAACGAATCGATGCAGCGATTGAGTGGGCTTGGGTCTCGCACGTCCACTCACTCACCCCGGAATCTCCGACCATCCATGAAATCGCGCGAGAGTGGCTTTCCTATCAGGACCCCGAAAAGGAAGAGCGCAAGCAGCAGGTAACAGCCGCCCTTGAGTCTGCCGTAGGAAGAGAAATGAAGCTCCGCAAGGACCATTTCGTTCTCAACCGTATCTCCGAGGCAGACTACGAATATCTCTGGCAAGAGCTCAACAAGCAGATCGACTCGCTCAAAAAGGAACTCGCAGGACTCGCCAAGTCCAACGACCTCACGCCACTAATGGAGCCCGAACAGCTTTCGTCACTTTGGGTCGGCGCCGGATTGGGGGAACGGCGGGCCCTGCTGAAAGCGGCGATCAAGAAAATCTCGATCACGCCGCCAAAGTACCGGGGCGACCGAACCCCCATCACACAGCGGCTGATTATCGAGTGGAAGGACACGGAAAACGTGATCTCAGACAACGCGCTTGACTCCGCATTCGACCGAGTGGAGAACAGCCGCAAGCGCCGACTCCCCGAGGAAGCCGCCTAGCGCCCCCTGAGAGCCCGTACAGCCCCGGATGGCACCCCAAGCCGTCCGGGGCTTTCTCATGCCCGCAGACGGCCGCACAGGGACGCGTACAGGTGCCCCCGTCTCCGGCTGTCGGCCAGGAAGCCGCCTGCGCGCCCCCGTGGGCCCCTGGGAGACGCCCCGGCCCCCCGAAGTGGGCGAGGACGCTCCCGTGCCCGCAGACGGCCGTACAGGGTCCGTCGCACAGCCCTCAGCGCGCTGGCACTCCGGGAGCAATCCCTGAATTCAGCAACTGCCCTCCCACGCAGGTACTGAGATCCGTACCTGACCCTCCACCCGCTGGCAGGTAACCACTGCGCTCTAGGTCAGGCGGAGAGAGAGAGAGAGAGAGAGAGGGCGCGAGTGAGCGCAGAGAACTTCTGGGAACGGGTGATGAGTTGGGCGTCTGAGGACTCCCACCGTGGCCGACTGGTCCGGGCCTTCCAAAGCAACCTAGGCGACAGCGCCGAACTACAGGCGCAGCGGGTGGGGATGCTCTCCATCTACATGGAGCGCGAGGCCGTCGCCGCGTAAGAGAACAAGCCGTCCGGCACACCGCTGGGCGGCTTTTTCGCTCCCTCATTTCGTCGCCTTTCGTCTCCCCCAGCCGGCCGTTCCGTCTCTTTGCGTCCCAATTCCGTTCCATTACCGCCACGGAGAAACCTTGAACTCGCACCTACTTGCCGAACTCCACAACGCCGAATCTGCCGCATGGGCGGCTCTCGCCAACCCCACCACGGACGCGCTCATAGAGATCCATGGGCTCATCGGAAAGGCCCTGCGCATCGCCGAGGGACAGGTTTCCGCCCCTCGCTGTGAAGCGCCTTCCTGCACCAACACTGTGGAGTACGGCGGAGTCGGGCGGCCCCGCCGGTACTGCTGCGACAGATGCCGGAAGAGGGCCCACAGGGCAGCGGGCAGCGCATGAGGGGGCTCTGCCTAGCTGTCTGTTCTTTATCTAGATCAAGAGTTATCGATCTTAGGTAACACAAAAGAAAACCTATAAGCATTACCAGCTTCCGTAACGTCTGACCGAGAAAGAGAACACCCATGCTTGGCTTCCATGACACGCCCGTCTGCGAAGAGTGCCCCGAGTGGCTGACCGGCCGTCAGTCCCGCTACTGCTCGCCGCGCTGTCGACAGCGTGCCTACCGACGCGCCCGCTCTAGCAACGCCCCCGCCCGCCTATGCGTTCTCTGCGGGGCAGAGTTCCGACCCACCCGGGGTAAGCAGACGTACTGCGATTACGAGTCGAGCGCCGGTCCCTCGTGCGCCGCTATGCAGGAGCAGCGTCAAGAAAGGGTGCGCGAGCTGGATAACGCGCGCTGGGATGCCGAGTGCGCGCACTGCGGGAAGAACGTCGATTGGGAGGGAGTAGGCCGCCCTCGGCGTTTCTGCTCACCCCGCTGCCGGACGGCTTTCTACCGAGCGGAGAGGAAGAGGGCTTAGATGCCCCTACATGCCCCACAGGCGCCCTCATTCAGGCCCACTCGGGTTTCCCCCCTTCCGAGACTCTCCCGTAGTCGCAGGCGCCCACACAGGGGCTCTCCATTGTCAGCACCCTTAGCCTTTTCAGTAACGCTTGGGTAAAGGTTTTTTCGGAATGTCCAGTGCGTCCCGAATAGTCGGTAACCCTTGCGCTCTAGAGGGGGTGGGCAAGAAACGCCACTCCCTCTAGCAAAGGACACTACCAATGAGTTTCGTGACGCCCCACGAAATCGATCGGGCCCTCGGGGCGCTGGCCGATCACTGCATTGTCCCCCGGGATTCACGCCACCGAAACGCAGTGCTTGACGCATTCGGAACTATTGCCCGTGCGGGGCGCGAACTGGCCGACGCTATCGAGCGGGAGGCAAGCCAGAATGCCGCCTGCTAATTCAGCCACCACCCCCAGCCGGCCGCCCCTGCCCGGGGAAATTCGCGAGGACGAGTGGCGGTATCTGCCGGGGATTTATGACGCCCTGCGTGCTATCACTTACGACGCTCCCGGACAGTGGGTAAACCGACGTGACCTAGGCCGAGAGCTAAGCCACTGGATAGGGCGTCACGGCAAACCGACTCCGCCGATAGGAACCCTTAATCGCGTGCTCAAGCGCGCCGGATATCGACGAGGCCGTGTCAGTTCCACGCCTGTGGTGCACGGGCTACAGCTACTAGAAGGAAAGAGAACCCTATGAGCAACTACCAGGATGACCTAGACGTCAACGGCTACACCCCCGGAAGCCTTGAGACGAACCTACGCAGCCGGGCCGACGCTTGGAATTTCGACCACCAGGCAGAGACGGCGATTTCCTACGCTGGGCAGGGCGGGGAGGTAAGCCCCCAGCTACGTATGTCGATGGGCTACTACCAGACCGGAAAGAAGGCCGCTGAGGCTACCGGTCGTGACGTCACGGACCCGAACGCATCAAAGGACGGAGCCGACAAGCTGTCTGCTGCCTACCGTGCGATTTCCCAGCCCCGCCCCAACTCCCTCTGAGAGGTAAACCAATGACTGACGCCAAGCTAGAAAAGGCTCGCGCCGCCGCTGCTAAGGCCGCCGAGGAAGTGTCCAAGCTGGAAGCGCAGGAAGCCGAAAAGGCCGCGCAGATCGCCGCTGAGAGGGACGCCAAGCAGCGTGAGCTAGACCTTGAATTCCTCGCGCAGTGGCAGACCCTGGACACCGAACTACAGGACGCCGCAACCGGCGACGCTGCGGCTGCTATTTATTCCGGCGCCGACCCTATCCAGGCAGTAGCCGCATTCTGGATCGCCCGTCAGAAGCGTACTGTCGTCCGGCAGTATGCACAGAACGCCTACCTTCGGGTGCACCGTGAAATCCCTCCGAACTTCGCGGCAGATCTCGGGTACCGAGACATGATGATTGCGCAGCGCATAGAGGAGGCGATTTCGAGGGCCTCGCAGAGGCACGCCGCCGATTATGCCGACGAGCTAGACGCAAAGTGGCTGGTGCCCGATGGCAACTGACGCACTCGATCCCGGACCATCGGGGGATTTCCCTTGGTTTCCACGCCTGCCGGACGGCTCGCCAGCATGGGCCGACGTGGTGCCGACCAGCTATTCGGGACCAGTCGTCCGACGGGGCACGGAATGGCTAACAAGTCCTTCGGGGCGACGAGTTGGATTTGATGTGACACCCCGAGATGCGGCGGGGAATCCCATCATCGTCCCGATTCGGCAGGCATGAGGCGGCCGAGGGCGGAGCAGCGCGCAGACGCAAAGTGGCCCCGTCGCCGGCCTGAGGTCGATCCTGGCGCTGACCTGCATCTTTGGTGAGCAGGCAAGCGGATATCAGGGTTCGCATGAACAAACCTGACGCCCCGTAAGGCCCCTGCCCTATTTCAAGGTGGGGGCCCTTCCCATATTTAAGGAGACCCCCATTCCTCGTAAGCCCCGGGTGCCATGCCCACAGCCTGGGTGTCCCGAGCTGACTAATGGTGGACCGTGTGAGGAACACGCGAAGCAGCGTCAGAGTCAGCGCGACAGCAACGCGAAAAGGGGTGGCTATGACGTCCGCTGGCAACGCATCCGGAAAGCATTCATCTACCGGAATCCATGGTGTGTTCTATGCAGTCGAGCGGCTAACGTCGCCGACCATTGGCCGCTGAGTCGCCGCGAACTGCAAGCAAGAGGCGAGCCGAATCCCGATGCGCCTAAGCACTTGAGGCCGCTTTGCGTGTCTTGCCACAACAAGGAAACGGCCAGGAATCAGCCGGGCGGTTTCGCTGCCGAGCATCGCTCGAACGCCACGCGCAAATTGGTCTAGTTGCGGGCACCATTTTTCCGCTCCCTCTCGCTCAGTGCTGGCAGGGGTGGGGGGTACCCCCCTTCCCCCCTCAGGCTGATCGGCAGGGAGGCAAAAACCTACGATGGCTAATCAGACCTTTTCTGTGGACGCCGGGCCTTTCTGATACCCCAAAGAATGGACGACCATGTCTTATCTGACCCCCGAAGATCACGCCCTCATTGAGCGGCTAGCAGCAGCGCGAGTGAAGATCGCGGAGTACGACCGGAATCGAGCGCGCACCCCTAAGCGGATGAGCCAGATCTATCTAACCGGCCTAGATGCGCGCACCATTCGCGAGTACCAGGCACGCGAGAATAGCTAGATCGGATTCGTCTTCTAGCAACGTAAAGGCCCGGCACTTCCCATTCTCAGGGGAGGCGCCGGGCCATTTTTCGTTTTAGCCCACCGTCGCAGCGGCTGCGGGTCAGCGGGGCATTAGTTGCGGCGGGGTAACTAGTCGGGCTTGCTCAAATAGGTCTCGGGCAGCGTGGTTCTTGAGGTACGGCTTAATTCGACTGTGCATGGTTTTGATGCGGTCATCCGCCCGTCCCGATTGGAGGCTCGGGTAGTCCTCCAGGGCGAGAGTCCATGTTTGGCACGCTGCCTCAAGGTGCCCTAGGTCGAGCTGCCTTTCAGCGAGGGTGCAACGATGCCGGACGCGAGCGCGCCGATAGACGCTTTGGCGGATCTTGTCTGACTGCTGCATTGCTGCGATAGACCCGGCGATGTCGCCCAACTCGAAACGCACTTGGCTCGTGTGGTAGAGCAGCGAGGAAGGGTCGTAGGAACCGAATGCCTTGGACTGAGACTCAGCCTTTTCCATGGCCACTTCAGCTTCCTTGAGGTACGCCTGCGCAGCAACTCGGGCACCTGTCTGCGCTGCCGCGTGAGCTTGCTGACCGGCGAGGAAGGCGCGCATTCGAGGGCCCGCTTTCGGGGAGGCGGCAGCGGCGGCGTCCGCAAGTCGCATTGCCTCCGCACCGTGCCCTAGGTCGACGGCCTGAACACTCATTCCTCGCAGCGTCGTGCAGAACGTCAAGTGATCCTCGGATGCCCCCGCAAGCTCAAGGGCCTTGAGGTAATAGCGCTGGGCCAATCCGTGCAGCCCCTCGTCTACCGCCATGTACCCCGTGAGGTAGCAGAGATCCGAGACGGCCCCCATCATGGCTTTTCGCACGCTGTCAGGTGCCTCCGCACGCAGGTACGGGGCCGCTGTGTTCACGAGGAATGCCGCAGCCATGGGGCGCGCGGTCCGCCCGCCGAACTGGTCGTCAAGGTCAGAGATTCGCTCGGTCATGGCTGCGACGGTTTGAACGTCCGCCATTCCTATGCGCTGAACGTGGCCCTTCTGAACGGCTTCCATTCGACCGATCACATCGGGCCAGTTGGGAATTGTCAGCGCGACGGAGAAAAGGCCAACCCCAAGAACGCTTCGGCGGGACGGGTCCATGTCTTGCCTCCCCAGGTCTAGCAACCCTTCCACCGTACTGGGGTGATCGGCTTGCTGATCTCCGGGCGCCGGGGGGAATCCTGCCTCGCTGGCCGTCACGGGGCGGCGCAACCTGCGGGCGAGTGCTTCCAAGATCAGCGGGCGTACGTCCTCTTTCGGCTTGTGCCCCTTGAGCCACTGGTGCACCGATGGCTCTCGGTACCGAAGGGGCGTCCCGCGCTCTGTACCTAAGCGGTTGATCTCCTGTGCGAACTGACGCAGCGTCCAGCCGGTTTCCCGGTACAGGCGCTCTAGCCCCTCGTTCGGTTCCGGCGTAGCCACTGGCCCTCAACTCCCCGCGCTGTGAAGCCGCTTAAAGCTCTTAAGTCCTGCCGCTGCTGCAACGGTACCGCCGCCGGTAGCAAGGCGGTTGCCTAGTGCGAGCAGAGATCACCGCAAGGGACGACGCCACAGCGAGGGGCCCGGAACCATGGATGAGAGAGCCACCCCCCAGCGCGACGACGCGGCCTTACTCGCTGAACTGATTGCGGCGGGCGGGTTCTGGAGGCTCGCGCCGGAATGGGTGCCCCGGAGCGGCTACGTGGGTCCGTCGGCACCGTTGTTGCTCATGGTGCGGGACGGCCTCGAAAGGCGGTTGATCCGTGAACGGCCCTGAGAGCCCGCGTGAGCACCCGCGAGTGTGGGAGCCGGGGGAAGTCGCCCGGGACGTGAGTACGGGTCGTGTGGGCCGCGTTATGGGCCACGAGGGGCCGCGCTACCAACTCCGCCCGCTGAATGGAGGCAAGGAATGGGAAGTCGACCCGTCGGCACTGCTTCCGGCGCAGCAGTCGGACGCGCTGTCCCCGGGCGTAGCCGACGCGAATCGACGCAGCCGGGAATACCGACTCCTGCTGTGAGGCGCCGCTCTCAGCCGTACGGAAACACCGGCCTGTGGGTCGGTATGCGGGTCTACGAATCCACCCATGAAATGGTTGGAATCATTGCCCACATCGCTCCGGGCGGTCTTGTCCACATGGTCCGCCCGACCGGATTTCGTTGGCAGGCACCATGGACCCGCGTCCGCCCCGCCACGGAAGCCGAACAGCGCCAACTCGCCGCACTCCGAAAGCTCCATAGAACGCGCTGCGCCGGGCTCGTTGCATAGGACCGCCGGCTGAGCGTTACAGCCCTCAATCTCCGCTCTCTGTCTGTGAGTTCATAACAGTGGCTCCCCCGCCATTCGTCCGGGCAGAGAGCGGGTACCACTCCCACCCGCCAAGAGAGCGAGTGGGTGGCAAGTGCAGCTCTCCAAACCACTCAGGAGGAAAGCAGCCATGACGGCTATCAGCAACGACCTTCGGACCGGCCGCGCGCTGGTCGAGTCGGAACTGTTCGACAGCATCGCGGAATTCACCGTGATGCACTTCGGGTACGACCAGGAGAGGGCGGAGCGCGCGACCGATCAGGCGCTCGCGTTCCTCGCCACGGTCGGCACGGCCACGGTGAAGATGGTTCCGAGCGACGACGTCGACGGCGCGCTTCACTCGTTCATCCTGCACACCGCCGACTACCGCGAGTTCTGCGAGAAGTACGCGGGCCGGTTCCTGGAGCACAACCCGCGCCCGGGTGGCGGGGGCCGGATCTTCGAGGAGGTGCAGGCGACCGCCCATGCGATCAAGGCCAACGGGTTCATGGTCATGGACGACCTGTGGACCGTGAACGGCGAGAGCGCGGCGCAGTGTGACTCCGACTGCGGGCGCGACTACCGCAACGTCTGACCGCCGGTAGTCTCCGGCCCGTGAAGTGCGTGGAGCCGATCTCCAACCCGGGGGTCGGCTCCGCCGTTGGAAGGTGAATTCATGAATTCCGATGGACCGTACGAACCGCCCTTGGGTTCGCTGGGCCCTCTCAACCCTGGCCCCAAAAGACTCGTTCTCAACCGGCGCGGCTCCACCGTGTGGGAGGTGAAAACTGAGCTTGGTCCCTACGCCGTGAAAGTCGGCTACGCCAGCAAAACTCACGCGTGGACGGCTCTTGCGCCTGCCCGTGAAGCGGCCATTCTGCGGCAGTTGACCCGCGAGCCAATCCTCAGCGGGGAATGGGAGCGGGGCACGTGGAGCGCTCAGCCGTGGCGGAAGGGCGACAGCCTTTATGAGTTGTGGGAGCCGCACCGGTTCGAGAGTGAGCCGACAGCACCGGATGTTGGCGAGGCCCTTTCGTGTGCCGTCGCCCTCGCTGCGCTGCACGAAAAGGGCTGGGTGCACGGGGATGTTCAGCCCGCCCATTTCATCCTCGGACGGACGGCCGGAACGTTCCTGATTGATCTTGCCCTCGCCCGGGGCGGGGCCGTTCCCCGTGGCTGCGACTTTCCGTATCGGGGGTGTCTCGTCCACTACGAGGCGCCGGAAATCTCGGCGAGCGTCCTGGAATCCGGAACTGCGACGCCGACGCGCGAGGCGGACGTGTACGCGCTGGGGGCATCCCTATTCATCAGCGCAACCGGGTGGCGGCACGTCGACTATCCGGACGACGCGTCCCGCGAGGATCAGCGGCGAGCCATCGTGGCGGGCCCGCATCGGCCCGTGAACGTGCCCGGAGTGCTGGGCTCTCTCGTCCCCCACATGCTCAGCCGTGCGCCCGCTGACCGGCCGTCGAGCGCCGAGGTATGCGAGACCCTGAGCGCTGCCCTGTAGGACCCTCTGCGCCCCGTCCATGCGGTCTCAACGGCCCCGTGGGCGGGGCTTGTTCGTGCGCGTCATAGCCGCTGATCAGGGGCCCGCGATAACCTGTGGTTCCGTTGGTTCACGGGCAGGCGATGTCGCTCCAGATCTCGACGCGCATGTTGTTGCTTCTCTCCGGGGTCGTGGGGGTCTTCCGTGGCGGGAACGCACCGGCCGGCCGGATTCATTCCGCGGCGGGCGCCACTGTGAGGCGGAGCACGAGGTGAGTGCCGGAGGGCGGGGTGTCGGGGTCCTGGATCCAGCCGCGGGCGGCGTAGAAGGCGCGGGCCCGCTCGTTCTTCTCGAAGACCAGCAGGCGCGCGGTGGCGATCCCCTCGGCGCGCCAGACGTCGAGGCAGGCCGCGTGCAGGGCGGTGCCGAGACCTCGACGCCAGTGGTCGGGCCGGACGTGCAGCTGGGTGAGCGTCACGGCTCCGTCGCCCCTGCGGTACGCCGCGACGCCGCCGAGGTCGCCGTCCCACTCGGCACAGAGCACGTCACCCCGCTCCACGGCCCTGAGCCACCCGTCCCGCGAGCGGGCGAGCTCCTCGGGCCCGGCGAACTCGCTGTCGGCGAGATGGCCCCGGTAGTACGTGGACCGGGCCTCCAGATGCAGGGCGGCTATGGCGTCGAGGTCGTCGGAGTTCGCGATTCTGATCACGCCGGCGGGGACGCGAGGGGAAGGGGCGCCGGTTGCGTGCGGCGGCGGTCGGGGCGGGGCGCGGGTCCGGCCCGGGTCCCGGGCGCGGGCACGGGTCCCGGGCGAGGCGCGGGGCCGGGGCGGCTATGCCCCCCGCCGGTACCTCCCCGGTGCCATGCCGTACTCCCTCTTGAAGGCCTTGGCGAAGGCGAACTCCGAGGCATAGCCCGCGCGTTGGGCGACCGTTCGGAGCGGGGTGTCGTCCGTGCGGAGGAGGCGGCCCGCCGTCGTCATGCGCCACCACGTCAGATACGCCAGCGGCGGCCGGCCCACCAGCATCGTGAAGCGGCGGGCGAAGGCCGCACGGGAGAGGCCGCCCTCGGCGCCGAGTTCCTCCACCGTCCACGGCCGGGCCGGCTCCGCGTGGATCGCGCGCAGGGCCGCGGTGACGGCCGGATCGCTCAGGGCGGCCGACCAGCCGGTGGTCCGCTCCGGGCGCTCGGTCAGCCACCACGTGCGGAGCATCAGCACGAGCAGGGTGTCGAGCAGGGCGGGCACGAGCGCGTCGGATCCCGGCTGCGGGTCGGCGAGTTCGGCGCCGAGCAGGTCGACCGCGGCGCGCAGCCGGGGGTGGGCGCCGGGCCTGGCCGGGATGTGCACGAACGGCGGCAGCTCGGTGAAGAGGGGATGCGCCCGGGCCCTGCTCACCTGGTACGCGCCGCACAGCAGCAGGGTGTCGTCGGCCCGCGCCGGTGCGCGGTCCGGAGGCGTGGGCCAGGAGCCGTCGGTCGCCTGTACGGCGTCGACGAGCGGGGCGTCGGGGCGCCCGGCCAGCCCGTGGCCCGTGCCGTGGGCGAGCAGCGCCACGTCACCGGGGCGGAGTTCGACGGGTCCGCCGTCCTCGCCCGGCGGGATGAGCCAGGCCGCGCCCTGGACCACCACATGGAATCCGGCGCCCTCGCTCGGTGGGAAACGGAAGCCCCAGGAGCCGGAGTTGACGGTACGGGAGGAGTGCGGGCGCCCGGTACGCATGGCCGCGACGGCATCGCTCAGTACGTCCATGCCCGCACCGTAGCGCGAGACGGACGGACATGGAGGGGAGGTCCTGGAACATGGAACGTCTCTTCCGGCCTGCCTACGGTCGATGCCATGACGACCCACACCACACAGGACATGACGACCCGGCAGACGACACGTGCGGTGCTGTTCCACGAGACCGGCGGCCCGGAGGTGCTCGCCGTGGAGGAGGTCCCGCTCTCCGCACCCGGCCCCGGCCAGCTTCTCGTACGGGTCGAGGCGATCGGCCTCAACCGCGCCGAGGCCCTGTTCCGCGCGGGCACCTACTACTACCCGGCCACGCTCCCCGGCTCCCGGCTCGGCTACGAGGCGGCCGGGGTGGTCGAGGCGGCCGGCCCGGGCGTCACCGCGTACGCGCCCGGTGACGCGGTCATGGCGGCGGCCAACTTCGACTTCGGGGTGCACGGGGTGCACGCCGAGCGCGTGGTGCTGCCCGAGGAGTACGTGGTGCCCAGGCCCGACGGTGTGGACGCGGTGACCGCGGCGGCCGCGTGGCTGACGTACTCGACCGCGTACGGCGGCATGGTGGAGGCGGGCGGGCTGCGCCCCGGCGACCCGGTCGTGATCACGGGGGCGTCCAGCGGGGTGGGGACGGCCGCGATCCAGGTGGCGCGGCGGATCGGCGCGGTGCCGATCGCGACGACGCGCGGCGAGGGCAAACGGCGGAGGCTGCTCGATCTGGGCGCGGCGCGGGTGATCACCACCGAGAGCGAGTCCGTGGTGAAGGAGGTGCGGCGGTTCACGGGGGGCCGCGGCGCGCGGCTCGTCTTCGACGCGATCGGCGGGCCGGGGTTCGCGGAGCTCGGGGACGCCCTGGAGCCCGGCGGTACGGCGGTGCTGTACGGCTGGCTCGACCACAGGCCGGCCACGGTCCCGATGAACTGGCCGCTCACCGTGCGGGGTTACGCCAACGGCGCGGTGGTCGCCGACGAGGAGGGGCGGGCGCGGATCGCCGGCTTCATCGGCTCCGGGCTGCGTGACGGCACGCTGGCGCCGGTGATCGCCGAGACCTTCGAAGGCCTGGAGCGGATCACCGACGCGCACCGGCTGATGGAGTCCGACACGCACACGGGCAAGATCGTGGTACGCGTCTGACGCCGGGCCCTTGCCGTGCCGGGTCAGCGGCGTGGCACATCCAGCGGGTTGCCGTCGCGCAGCTCCGGCGGCAGCAGGTGCTGGGGGGTCGACTGGTACGTGACCGGCCGCAGCCAGCGTTCGATCGCGGTCGCGCCGACCGACGTGGACGTGGAGGTGGTGGCCGGGTACGGCCCGCCGTGGTGCTGCGCGGCCGCGACCGCCACGCCCGTCGGCCAGCCGTTGACCAGCACGCGGCCGGCCAGCGGGGTGAGTTCGGCGAGCAGCGAGGCGGCCTCCGGGTCCTCCTCGGCGATCTGGAGCGTGGCGGTGAGGTTGCCGGGGAGCAGGGCGAGGACCGCGGTGATCTCTTCCCGGGTGGTGTAGCGGGAGACCACGGTCACCGGTCCGAAGCACTCCTCCAGCAGCGCGTCGTGGCCGCCGTCCAGCACATGCCCGGCGTCGACGGTCAGGATGCCCGCGTTGACCGTGTGCTCCCCGCCCGCGCCGGGCGTGACGGGGGCTCGGACCCCCGTGAGTCCGGCGCGCTCGTTCGTTCCCGCGAGGAACGCCCCCCGCATCCGGTGGTCGAGCATCACGCCGGGCTCGGTCTGGCTGATGGCGTCCGTGAGGGCGGACACGAAGCGGTCGCCGGCCTCGCCCGCCGGCGCGAGGACGAAGCCGGGCTTGGTGCAGAACTGCCCCTGGCCCATGGTCACGGAGGCCGCGAGCCCGGCACCGATCTCCGCGGCCCGCTCCTCGGCGGCGGCCCCGGTGATCACGACCGGGTTGAGCGAGCCGAGTTCGCCGTGGAAGGGGATCGGGACGGGCCGGGCCGCCGCCGCGTCGAAGAGCGCCCGCCCGCCCCGTACGGAACCGGTGAAGCCCGCCGCCGCCACCAGCGGATGGCGAACGAGCTCGACACCAGCGTCGAAGCCGTGGACCAGGACGACCACGTCCTCGGGCAGACCGGCCTTGGTCGCGGCCCGGCGCAGCAGGGAGGCGCAGAGCTCGGAGGTGGCGGGGTGGTCGGGGTGGGCCTTGATCACGACCGGACAGCCGGCGGCGAGGGCGCTGGCCGTGTCGCCGCCGGGGACGGAGAAGGCGAGCGGGAAGTTGCTGGCCGCGTAGACGGCGACGACCCCGAGCGGGATCTTCCAGCGGCGGAGGTCCGGCCGGGGCGGGGTGGCCGTCGGGTCGGGGAGGTCGATCCGTACGTCGAGGAACGAGCCCTCGTCGACGACGTCCGCGAAGGCCCGCAACTGGGCCGTGGTCCGGGCGAGTTCACCGGTCAGCCGGACCGGGCCGAGCGCGGTCTCGGCGTCGGCGGCCTCGATGACCTGAGGCCCTGCCTCGTCGAGGAGGTCGGCGGCGGTACGGAGCAGGGCGGCCCGCGCCGTACGGTCGGCGAGCGCCTCGCGGGTGGCGGCCGCGGCACGGACGGCCCCGTCGATCTCGTCCGCTGTGGCCTCCACCGCAACCTGTTCCCGTGGCTTCCCCGTCCGGGGGTCCACACTCCACACTGGTTCAGCTGCCACCGCATGCCCCTCCGTGCGCCCTGTTCGCTATTCTGAACAGAGTTCCTGTAGATGAATCAGGACTCTATTGACGGGCGTGCCGACTCCACAAGGGGCACGGGAAGAGGGGCGAGGGCAATGTCGACTGCCGACACGGGTGGGGCCCAGGTCAAGTCCGCGGTGCGCACGGTGGAACTGCTCGAGTACTTCGCCGGGCGTCCCGGAATGCACTCGCTGGCCGCCGTCCAGGAGGCCGTCGGCTACCCCAAGTCCAGCCTGTACATGCTGCTGCGCACACTGGTCGAGCTGGGCTGGGTGGAGACGGACGCGACGGGCACGCGGTACGGCATCGGAGTGCGGGCCCTGCTCGTCGGCACCTCGTACATCGACGGCGACGAGGTGGTGGCCGCCGCCCGGCCGACCCTGGACCGGCTCTCCGACGACACGACCGAGACCATCCACATGGCGCGGCTCGACGGCACCAACGTGGTCTACCTGGCGACCCGTCAGTCCCAGCACTATCTGCGGCCGTTCACCCGCGTCGGCCGCCGGCTGCCGGCGCACTCGACCTCGCTGGGCAAGGCGCTGCTCGCCACCCACAGCGACGAGCAGGTCCGCAAGCTGCTCCCGGAGACGCTGCCGGCGCTGACCGAGCACACGATCACGGACCGCGAGAAGCTCATCGAGGAGCTGCACCTCATCCGCGAGCAGGGGTACGCGGTGGACCGCGAGGAGAACACCCTCGGACTGCGCTGCTTCGGCATCGCGATCCCGTACCGGACACCGGCGCGCGACGCCATCAGCTGCTCGGTGCCGGTGGCCCGGCTGACGCCCGGCCATGAGCAGATGATCAAGGACGCGCTCTTCGACGCCCGCGACCGTCTGACCCTGGCGACGCGCCGCCTCTGACCCCGCGCCTCGGTCCACCCGAGGGCCGGGACGCCCGCCGGTCGAGACAGGCGACCGGTGGGACCCGTCCTTCCGAGACGCCCGGTGGGCGGAGGCGCCTCTCCCCCGTGCGACGGAGGCGGTTCGTCGGCGGGCAGGAGGTGCGGGAGCGGGCCGCGCGGGAGCGTGGAGCCATGACGCAGACCGCTCCTCTCCCCACCCCCGCGCCCACCGACACCGGCCGGCCGAGCGCCGCCCGCCGGATCCTGCGCGCCCTGGCCGTCCTGGCCTGTCTCCCGTACATCTCCCTCAAGATCGCCTGGATCGCGGGCAGCGAGATCGGCATCCCGGCCGGCAGCGTGCTCCTGGAGCACCGGACGCTGTTGATCGCCGCCAACGCGGTCACCGTGGTGATGGACGCCGCGGTGGTCGTCCTCGCCCTGCTGCTCACCCGGCCGTGGGGGGTGCGGGTGCGGGCCTGGCTGCTCGCGTTCCCGCTGTGGGCCGCGACCGGGCTGCTGGCCCCGATCATGATCGGCTTCCCGGCGCAGATCGTGGTCTCCCTCCTCGCCGGCCCGCAGCAGACCGGGTCCCGCGAACCGTTCCTCGACGAGTGGGTCTTCGGGGTCGTCTACTGCGGCTTCATCATCCAGGGACTCGCGCTCGGCACGCTCTTCGTCCTCTATGTACGGGACCGCTGGGCACACGTCTGGTGCGGCGCCGTGGGCGACCTCCCCGACCGTCTCTGCGGCACCGGCACGCGCGCCACGGTCGCCGTCGCCTCACTGCTCTCCCTGGCACCCGCCGTCGTCCATCTGATGTGGGGGCTGGGCTCGACCCGGGGTCTCTCCCCGGCGCAGATCGCCCGGCGCACCGGTGACTTCTACGTCCTGGAGTGGACACGGGCGCTGTTCGTCGCCGTCGCCGTCGTCGCCGTCCTGCTGCTGGTCGTCCGGTGGGCCCGGCGGCTGTCCGTCCGTACGGCCCTCGGTCTGGCCTGGATCGGCTCGGGCGGAGTGGGGTGCTGGGGGGCGTACATGCTGCTCGTGACGTTCATGCCGGACACCGATCCCGCCAAGACGTTCACCGGCCTGGCGCGGCTCACCTACGCTGGGGAAATGATCACCGGGTTCCTGCTGGCCGGCTGTCTGGCCGTCTTCCTGCGCCGCCGGAGCGCGAGCGCGTGAGACCGCCGCTCATACCCCTCCTGGGCCGGCGCGCCAGGCTCCGCTGGGTGCATCTGATCCTGGGCGGCGCTCTGTTCATGCCGTACTGGCTGGTGGGCACCGTCGTCGTGGGGCTGCTCACGGGCGACGGGTCGATGTTCGGGGGCGGTCTCGCCGTGCAGTTCGGGGCGTACGCGGTCGGCCTGCCGCTCGTCGCGCTCTCCTCGGTCTTCCCTCTGACCCGGCCGATGTCGGTGGCGGCGGTACGGGCGCTGTGCGGGGTCGCGGGCGACCGGCTCGCGGAGGAACCCGCACGGGGGCGGAGCGCGAAGGCGCGGACGTCGGGCTGGTTCACGCTCCATCTGGGGATCGGCGCGCTGGTCAGCGGGGCGACGCTGGCCCTGCCGCCGTTCGCGGTGACGGTGATGGCGCTGCCGTTCTCGGAGGCGCTTCAGAACTCGGAGCTGACCTCGTTCTGGGGTCTGGACCGGCCCTGGCTCCAGTGGGCCGCCGTTCCGGCCGGGCTGCTGATGCTGCTCGCGCTCGCCGCCGTCGCCGCCGGCACGGGGGCCTTCCTCGCGCGACAGGCGCCGCGGCTGCTCGGGCCGAGTCCGGCGGACCGGCTCGCCGCGGCCGAGCGGCGCGCCGCCGAGCTGGCGGTGCGCAACCGGCTGGCGCGCGAGCTGCACGACTCCGTCGGCCATGCCCTGAGCGCGGTGACGCTCCAGGCGAGCGCGGCGCGCCGGGTTCTGGACGCCGACGTGGAGTTCGTACGGGAGGCACTGGCCGCGATCGAGGAGACGACCCGGCGCACGGTCGGCGAACTGGACTCGGTGCTGGGCCTGTTGCGCGAGGGCGAGGACGACGGGGAGCTGCCCGGGCCCCGGCTCGACGCGTTGGACGCGATGGTGAGGGGGGCGGGGCGGCACGTGGAGCTGACGGTGGCCGGGACGCTCGACCGGGTGCCGGACGCGGTGTCGAGGGAGGCGTACCGGATCGTCCAGGAGGGCCTGACCAACGCGGCACGGTACGCGGGCGGGGAGCGCGTGTCGGCGCGGCTCGCCCTGGAGGACGACGAGTTGGAGATCACCATGGAGAACCCGCTGCCCGCCCGCGCCCCGGTGGCCCGCCCCGACGGCGGCCGCGGCCTGCGCGGCGTCGCCGAACGCGCCCGCCTCCTCGGGGGCACGTCAGAGGCGGGCCAGGTGGCCGGCGTCTGGCGCCTCGCGGTGCGCCTGCCGCTGGGGACAGCGAGTGAGCCGAGCGTGGGAGAGGGAGGTGGCCGGTGATCAGGGTGGTGCTCGCGGACGACGAGCGGATGGTACGGACCGCCCTGCGGGTGATCCTCGACGCGGAGCCCGACCTGGAGGTCGTCGGCGAGGCGTCCACCGGGGCCGAGGCCGTGTCGGTGGTGCGCGAGGCACTGCCGGACGTGGTCCTGATGGATGTCCGCATGCCGGAGGTCGACGGGATCCGGGCGACCGAGCAGATCCTTGCCGGGATGGCGCAGCCGCCGCGGATCGTGGTCGTGACGACCTTCGAGAACGACGCGTACGTCTATGACGCGCTCCGGGTCGGGGCGGCCGGCTTCCTGCTCAAGCGGGCCGGCGCGGAGGAGCTCGTGGACGCGGTCCGGCTGGTCGCCCGCAGCGACTCGCTGCTCTACCCGGCGGCGGTACGGGGCCTGGCCGCCGAGCACGCCCGTCACCGGCCCCCGGCGGCGCCGCCCTGGGTGGCCCGGCTGACCGAGCGGGAGGCGCAGGTGCTCCGCCTGGTGGCGACGGGTCTGACGAACGCGGAGATCGCCGGGCGGATGGGGGTGGGCCCGGCGACGGTGAAGACCCATGTGGCGGCGGTCCTGGCCAAGACGGGGGCACGGGACCGTACACAGGCGGTGATCCTGGCGTACGAGTCGCGTTTCGTGAGCCCTGGGTGAGATGAACGTTTCCTGAGAAACGGGACACATCCGGAACGCCGCGCCCCCTCCCGCTCGTCCCGCATATGGGATGAACAAGACGATCAGGCGCGCCTCGGTCTTCGCGCTGCTCCTGGTGCTGGCCCTGCTGGGCCGGGCGACCTGGGTGCAGGCGTACGAAGGCAAGGCCCTCGCGAACGACAAGCAGAACCGGCGGCAGGTCATGGCGCAGTACGCCCAGCCGCTCGGGAACATCGTCGTGGCCGGTTCGCCGGTCACGGGCTCGAAGAAGACGGAGGGCGGCGACCTCGCGTACAAGCGTGACTACACGGACGGCGAGCTGTACGCGGCGGTGACCGGGTACAGCTCCCAGGCCTACGGCGCCACGCAGCTGGAGGGCATCTACTCCGACGTCCTGGACGGCACCGACACCCGGCTGAAGAACCCGCTCGACGCCCTCACCGGCAAGCAGCAGGAGCCGGGTGATGTGGTCACGACCATCGATCCGGCCGTCCAGAAGGCCGCGTACAAGGCGCTCGGCGACAAGAAGGGCGCGGCCGTCGCCATCGATCCGAAGACCGGCCGCATCCTGGGGATGGTCTCGACCCCCTCGTACGACCCCTCCGCGATCGCCGGTCTGACCGACGGCGCCACCTGGCGGGAGCTGACCGGGGACGAGGACAAGCCGCTGGTCAACCGTGCCCTGCGGCAGCCGCTGCCGCCCGGCTCGACCTTCAAGCTGGTCGTCGCGGCGGCCGCGCTGGAGGACGGGCTCTACGGCTCGGTGGACACGGCGACCGAAAGCCCGAACCCGTACAGGCTGCCCGGCTCCACCCGTTACCTGGAGAACGAGAACCCCTCCGCGCCGTGCGAGAACGCCACGATCCGCACCGCGCTCCAGTACTCCTGCAACAACGTCTTCGCCAAGATCGCGGTCGACCTCGGCCAGGACAAGGTGAAGGCGATGGCGGAGAAGTTCGGCTTCAACGACGAGCAGCAGGACGTGCCCGTACGCGCCTACGCAAGTGTGTATCCGTCCGACATGGACAAGGCGCAGACGGCGCTGACCGGTATCGGCCAGTTCGATGTGACGGCGACCCCGCTCCAGATCGCCATGGTGTCCGCGGCGATCGCCAACGACGGACTCATGGCGGCGCCCCACATGGTGTCGCAGGTGGTGGACTCCGACGGTGAGACGCTCGACTCCTTCGAGGACGGGGACACCCGGCGGATCGTCTCGTCCTCGACAGCGGAGCAGCTGCGCAGCGCGATGGTGACCGTGGTCGACAAGGGCACGGGCTCGAACGCGGCGATCGGCGGCGCCGAGGTGGGCGGCAAGACCGGCACCGCCCAGCACGGCGAGAACAACAGCAAGACGCCGTACGCCTGGTTCACGTCCTACGCGAAGGACGCGGACAGCGGCAAGGAGGTCGCGGTCGCGGTGCTGATCGAGGACTCGGGCGCGGCGCGCTCGGAGGTCAGCGGCAACGGTCTCGCGGCGCCGGTGGCCCAGAAGATGATGAAGGCGGCGCTGAGCTGACCTACCGGTCCAGGGCCCTGGCCATGAAGAGGGCGGTCTCGCCCTCGGACTCGGTGCCGGTGTAGAGGGTGGTGTCCAGGCCGCAGAGCCGGAAGCCCATGCGCCGGTAGGCCCGTACCGCCGGGACGTTGACGCTGGTGACCTCGAGCCAGGCGGTGCGGGCGCCGCGCTCGCGGCCGTGGGCCAGGGCGCGGCGCATCAGCTCGCCGCCGATGCCGCGGCCGCGGTGGTCGGCGTGGACGGTGACCTGGTGGACGACGAGCCGCCGGTTCCATTCCTCGACACCGACGGCGATGAAGCCGACGGGCGTGTCGTCGGCGTCGACGGCCACGATCTCGTGCAGGTCGTCGCCCGGGCCGTCGTCGCTCCGGCCGTCGCCGTCCGGGCCCTCGTCGCCCGGGCCGTCCTCCACGGGGAAGACCTTGACCAGCGGCGGGTCGACGGCGACGAGTCGCAGCCCGAACCCGACGTCCCCGGCGGCGACTTCGTAGACGTACTCGGTGCTGAAGGAGTCGTCGAGCGCGGCGATGGCCGATTGGTCGTCGGGCCCCGCGACACGATATGCAAGGTCACGCATGAACCGAGCATAGTTTCGATCCGCGGAGGACCGCCGTGCGACTGCCCCGTTCCCTGTCAGGCTGGACCATGGCCGTCTTCGGACTGCTCGCCGCCGCGCTGGGGGTGGTCGGACTGGTGTCGCCCGATGCCCTGCTCACGCTCATGGGCTTCGACCCCATACCCGATGGGAGCCGCGCGGACGGTGACCACACCCTGGTCTTCCTCACCGCCTCCTCGATGGCCGCGCTCAACATGGGCGTGTACTACATCCTGGCCGCGCTCGCGGACTGGAAGCCGTTCTTCCGCTGGACGGTCCCGTTCCGGCTCCTCACCTGCGCCGTCTTCACCCTCGCCGTCATCACCGGCCGCGCCCCGGCCGGCTTCCTCGGCGTGGGCCTGTGGGAAGGCCTGGGTGCCCTGACCACCTGGGCCGCCCTGCGCCACGAGGACCGGGCGCGGAAGGAGGCCACGGCATAGCCCACGCCCTCGCGACGACCTGTCCGCGGCCCTTCGACGACCTGGGCCACCAGGGTCCGTCGACGACGAGGGCTTCCGTGACCCGCACGGCCGGAGACCCCGTCACACGTCGCGGCGCCTCACGACGAGGACGGCGAGGGCGACCGTGACCAGCGGCCAGAGCGCGTACACGATCCACGAGCCGGGGACCGTGGCGGGGTGGCCCAGGGAAACGGGATCCGGCTCCCACGTCTGGACCAGGCGGTTCCAGGCGGCCGACACCAGCGCGTGCCTGATCTCCGCCGACCAGCGGGTGCTCTCCGAGAACATGGGGGGCAGCAGCACCAGGGCGAGGATGCTGGTGATCATGGTCCCGGCGGCATGCCGGAGCAGAAAGCCGAGGCCAAGACCGACCAGGGCACAGACCGGGGCCAGCAGCGCGGACGCGACCATCGCCCGGAGCACCCCGGGGTGGGTGACCGGAACGCCGGCGCCGTGCCCGTCCAGGATGGCCTGGGAGACCACGAAGGAACCGGTGGAGACGACCGCGCCGACCGCGGTCCACAGCGCGGCGGTGACGGCCGCCTTGGCCAGCACGACCGAACCGCGGGCGGGGACGGCCACGGTGGTGGTGCGGATCAGCCCGCTGCTGTACTCGCTCACGGCGGTGAGGGCGCCCATGGTGGCGGCGACGAGCATCAACGTCCAGTAGCCGGCCGCCGGGTAGGCGTCGAAGGGCAGGAAGTCGGCGGGGCGGGAGCGCGCGGGCCCGTCCGCCGTCGTGGCCACGGCGGCGGACCCGACGACGAACAGGACGGTGAGTCCGATCGTCCACGGGGTGGAGCGCAAGGACCGGGTCTTGATCCACTCGGAGGCGAGCAGGTCGCGGAAGCCGGAGGGCGGCACGGCGGCGACGGTCCGCGGGGCGAGGGGAGCGCGTGTGGTCATCGGGTCTGTCCTGCCTGGTATTCGACGCTGTCGGCGGTGAGTTCCATGAAGGCCGCCTCCAGTGAGGCGGTGCGGGTGGTCAGTTCGTCCACTCGGATGCGGTTCTCGAAGGCGAGCGCTCCGATCCGTTCCGCCGCCAGCCCGGTCACGGCGAGCTTCTCGGCGCCCTCCGAGACCTCCGGCCGGACCGAGGCGCCCGCCGCGATCAGCACGGCCGTCAGCTCGGCGGCCCGCGGTGTCCCGACCACGACGGGGCCACGGGTCCCGCGGGCCGCGAAGTCCCGTAGCGGCTCGGCGGCGATGAGGCGGCCCCGGCCGATGACGACGAGCTGGTCGGCGGTGTTCTCCATCTCCGACATCAGGTGGCTGGAGAGGAAGACCGTCCGCCCCTCGGCGGCCAGGCGCCGGAAGAGCCGGCGCACCCAGAGCACGCCCTCCGGGTCCATACCGTTGATCGGCTCGTCGAACAGGAGCACGGGCGGGTCTCCGAGCAGGGCGGCGGCGATCCCCAGCCGCTGCTTCATGCCGAGGGAGAATCCGCCGATGCGGCGGGTGGCCACGCCGGCCAGCCCCGCTTCCTGAAGCACCTCGTCCACCCGGCGCCGTGGGATGCCGTTGCTGCGGGCCAAGGCCGACAGGTGGGCCACGGCGCTGCGTCCGCCGTGAACCTGGCCGGCGTCGAGGAGGGCACCGACGTGCCGCAGCCCGCGGGGGTGGCGGTGGAAGGGGACGCCGTCGACCGTCGCGGCGCCGGCGGTGGGCGCGTCCAGGCCGAGGATCATCCGCAGGGTGGTGGACTTGCCGGCCCCGTTGGGGCCGAGGAATCCGGTGACCTGGCCCGGCCGTACGGTGAAGGACAGATGGTCGACGGCCGTCCTGCCGCCGTAACGCTTGGTGAGTTCGCTGACTTCGATCACGGCACCCACACTGCCGAAGGGCCGCCCCGCGGACATGAGGCCGTGGGCGGCAATCAGGCGGCCGGGTTCGCCCGGGGGCGTACGTCCCCGGGCTGATGCCGCGGGTGCGGCGGCCGGTTAGTCTCGCGGCGTGAACCCCATGACGATCATTCCGTCGCCCCCGCGCGGCGCGCACCGCGGCCCCGTCCTCCAGAGAGCACCCCGCCGATGACGAGGGCGAAGGCCGTGGCCTGGACGGGCGGTGCCGCCTACTTCCTCATGGTGGGGATGCTGGTGGGCGGCGCGACGCGGGCTTCGGGCACGGTCCACGGCGTCGGGGCGCTGCTGGCCGTGAGCCTGCTCGTCGGCGTGGTGCGACGGATGCCCCTGGCGGCTCTGGCCATGGCACTCCTCGGATCCACCGCCGTGGTGGTCGGTACTCCGGGCTCCGTCCACGAGAGCCTGGCGGCGTCGTACCAGGGCCAGTTCCTGTCGTATCTGGCGGTGGACCTCGTCCTTGGCTTCGTCGTCGCCACCTGCGCACGGCGCGCTTCGATCGTCGCCGTGGCCGTCTCCTTCGCCGTGCAGCTCCTGGTGATCGGCTTCTTCGCGCACGGGGACAACCTGACCGTCAATGGGGTGATCGCACTCCTGGCGATGGCCGCGTCCTGCATCGCCGGTCTGCTGGGTCGCGAGCGCCGCGAGCACGCGGTGGCGCTGCGCGCTCAGGAGGTGGCCGAGGCGGTGACCGCCGAACGGCTGCGGATCGCACGGGAGTTGCACGATATGGTCGCGCACAGCATCGGCATCATCGCCATCCAGGCCGGGGTGGGCAGCCGGGTCATCGAGACCCAGCCGACGGAGGCCCGCGAAGCCCTGCGCGCCATCGAGGCCACCAGCAGGGAGACGCTCTCGGGTCTTCGGCGCACGCTGGTGTCCCTCCGTCAGGCCGACCGGAGCGCGACCGCCTCGAAGCAGTCACCCCTCGCGCCCGCGCCGGGGCTGGCGGATGTCGGACAGCTGGCGGCGGCGACCGCGGACGCGGGGGTGCAGGTCGAGGTGCGCCACAGCGGCAATCGGCGTCCGCTGCCCGCCGACATCGACCTCTCCGCCTACCGCATCGTGCAGGAGGCGCTGACCAACGTGGTCCGCCACGCCGGCACCGGGCGTTGCCGGGTGGTCATCGGATACGGGGACGAGGAGCTGTCCGTGGAGGTCGTCGACGACGGGCACGGCACCACCGGGAACGGCTCGGCGCACGGCTTCGGCATCATCGGCATGCGCGAGCGGGTCGGCCTGCTCGGCGGCGACCTCAGCGCCGGCCCGCGCCCCGAGGGCGGCTTCCGCGTAGCAGCCCGGCTGCCGCTGCCCGCACCCGTCGGAGTTCTGTCGGAGGCCCGATGACCATACGGATCCTGCTCGTCGACGACCAGCCGCTCGTTCGGTCCGGTCTGCGTGTGATCATGGCCGATCACCCCGACCTGGAGGTCGTCGGTGAAGCCGCCACCGGCGCCGAGGCCGTCCGACTGGTCAGGGACGCAGCCCCCGACGTCGTGCTCATGGACATCCGGATGCCCGGCATGGACGGGATCGAGGCCACCCGCCTGATCACGGCCGGTCCGGCGACCACACGGGTCCTCGTCCTGACCACCTTCGACGAGGACGAGCACGTCTACGGCGCGCTCCGGGCCGGTGCGAGCGGCTTCGTGGTCAAGGACATGGCGCTGGACGACATCCTCGCGGCGGTCCGCGTGGTCGCCGCCGGCGACGCACTGATCGCGCCGGGCGTGACACGCCGTCTGATCGCGGAGTTCATCGGGCGCCCGGCGGCTGTCCCGGAGCGCTCCCCACGGCCGGTCGAGGGCATCACGGAGCGGGAACGGGAAGTGCTGACCCTGGTCGGACGCGGCCGGTCGAACACCGAGATCGCCGAAGACCTCTTCATCACGGTGGCCACCGCCAAGTCGCACGTGTCACGGCTGCTCGCCAAGCTGGACGCCCGTGACCGGGTCCAGCTCGTCATCACCGCCTACGAGATGGGGCTCGTCACCGTGCCCCGCTGACCGCGTTCCCGGCATCCACGCCGCAGCCGGGTCTAGGGCATCTGCCCGATCCGCGCGCCCCGCCTCAGACGCCAGGCTGCGGCCATGAAGTGGACTGCGGGTCTCTGTCTGACCGGGGTACTGGTGTCGGGGTTCGGCTCGACGGCGATGTGGCTGGTGTCGGGGATCTGGGTCAAGTCCCTGACCGGCTCGGACAGTCTGGCGGCGCTGACCGTGTTCGCGCTGTGGGCGCCGGTGCTCGTCGGCCCGCTGCTCGGCACGGTCGCGGACCGGGTGCGGCGGCGGCCGCTGATGGTGTGGTCGGACGCGGCGATGGCGGCGCTGCTGCCGACCCTGCTCTGGGTCGACAGGGCGGACCGTGTCTGGCTGCTGTTCGCCGTCCTCGTGCTGTACGGCATCCAGGGCACCGTCCACGACGCGGCGGAGGTGGCGCTGGCGGCGCGCGCGCTCGACAGACGGCTGCTCGGGGACTTCAACGGGCTGCGGACCACGGCCAAGGAGGGCGTGAAGCTGATCGCCCCGCTCGTCGCGGCCGGTCTCTTCGCACGGTACGGAGCCGGGGCCGTGGCGCTGCTCGACGCGGCGACGTTCGCCCTGGCCGCGGGGGTGTTCGCGCTGATGCGGGTACGGGAGGAGAAGCCGGCGCGCCCGGCCTCGGCGCACTGGCTGCGCGACACCGGCGAGGGCCTGCGCACGATCGGCTCCTCGCCCGTCCTGCGCCCGCTCGTCCTGATCGGCTCGTTCACGATGCTGCTCGCCGGGGTCAACGGAGCGGCGGTCTACACCGTGGTGGATCAGGGGCTCGGCCACTCCCCCGCGTACGCCGGGGTGTTGTACGCGGCGCAGGGCGCGGGCTCGGTCGTGACGGGTCTGGTGGCGGGGCCGGGGCTGCGGCGCGTCCCGGGGCGGTCGGCGGCCGCCGCCGGGCTGGCCCTCTTCGCCCTGGCGGTCGGCGCCCGGGCCGTCCCGCACGACGGCGTGGCGCTGGCGGCGAGCGTCCTGATCGGTGTGGGCCTGCCGCTCGTCCTGATCACCGCCATGACGGCGGTCCAGCGGGAGGCTCCCGCGGACGCCGTGGGCCGCGCGGCGGCGACGGCCCACACCCTTCTCTTCGTCCCGAACGCGATCGCGCTGGCGCTGGGCGCGGCCCTGGTCGCCCTCGTCGACCTGCGGGTGCTGCTGCCGCTGCTGGCCGTCGCCGGCCTGGCCGGGGCGATCGCCCTGGCGGGCCGAGGGGCGGCCGCGCGCGTCGACGCCCCGGCGAGGACGGACGCCTGAGGCGCCCGCCCCCCTCTCAGCCGAGCGCCCGCAGCGCCGCCGCCACCAGGGCCAGGTCGGCGTCGGAGGCCAGACCCGCGTGGTAGAGGCGGAGTTCGGTGGCGCCCTCCGCAGCCGCCCGCTTCGCGTCCTCGGCGAGCGTGGCCGGCGAGCCGCCCATGCCGGTCACCACACCGACGTTGGCCCCGAGGACGGTGTCCGGTCCGGCCGCGCGGGCGAAGGGGAGCACGGACGCGGCCGGGGTGACGACGCCGTCCGCGACGCCGAGGACATGGGCCGGGTCGGTGCCGACGTTGGCGCCGCAGCGGTACGGGAGCGGGTCGGCGTGGAGCAGGACGCGGAAGCCGGGCGGGGCGGCCGCGCGGACGGCGGCGACGGCGGCCTCCTGGAGCGCGCCGGCGGTCCGCGTGCGCCAGGCGAGGACCGGTGCCTCGAAGGCGGCCGGCGGCCCGGAAGCGCCCCCCGCCCACACCGGCTCCAGCGCGCCCCGTACGGCCGCCGCCAGCGTGTCGGGGTCGACGCCCTCCTCCCCGTACCCCTGTCGGCAGGAGGGGCAGAAGCAGAGGGACATCAGATACTGCTCGCGGTCGCCGAGCGCGACGCCCGCGGTCTTGTCGTGGGCGTGGAGGTGGGCGAGGCCGTACCAGCCGCAGGACTCCAGCTCGGTGCCGGCCGCCCCGGGCCGTACCGCCGCCTCCACCGCCAGGTCCACCAGGTAGGCGCGGACGTCCGGCCGGGCGATGCAGGGCGCCCAGGGGTAGCGGTCTCCGTAGGCGTTGACGACCGAGGTCTCCGGATGCTCGGCGCCCAGGCGGGAGTTGTGGGCGAGGACGACCCAGCTGTGGACCTCCAGGCCCGCGTCCGCGAGCTCCTGCGCCGCCTCGCCGTAGGCGTCGCCGGGCGCCCACTCCCCCGCCTCGTACGGCCGCAGCGCGCGCCCCGACCAGCGGGCGCCGTCCGGCGGGTAGAGCACGGCGGCGTGTTCGGCGGTGACGATGCGGTGCCCGGGGTGCCGGGGCGTCAGGGCCCGGGTGGAGTGGTACGCGGAGGCGAGCGTGACGCTCGCGAGGCCCAGGTCCGCGAGGCGTCCGGGCGCGGCCGGGTCGCCGACGACGTCCCAGGGGTAGACGAAGGTCCCGGTCCTCACGCGTCGTCCCCCAGCAGCGCGCGTCCGCGCTCGATGATCGTGGCGAGCTCCTTCAGATGCTCGGGCGCGGGCTCGCTGAGCGGCGGCCGTACCTCGCCGACGTCCAGGCCTCCCATCCGTACCGCCGCCTTGACGAGGGAGACGGCGTAGCCGCGCCCCTTGGCGCGGAGTTCGACGAGCGGCCGGTAGAAGCCGTCGATCAGCCGTTCCACCGTCGGGTCGTCGCCGGACGCGAGGGCGTGGTGGAAGGCGAGGGCGATGTCGGGGGCGAAGCAGAAGACGGCCGAGGAGTAGAGGGTGACGCCGATGCCCCGGTAGGCGAGGCCGGTGAGTTCGGCGGTCGGCAGGCCGTTGAAGTAGAGCAGGTCCAGGCCCTCGGACCGCACGGCGCTGACGATCCGCTGCATGAGGTCGAGGTCGCCGAAGCCGTCCTTGAGGCCGATGATCCCGTCGGTCCGGGCGAGGGCGACGGCCGTCTCGGGGGTGAGGATCGCGTTGTCGCGCTGGTAGACGATGACGTCGAGGGAGGTGGCGGCGGCGAGTTCGGTGTAGTGGCGCAGGAGCCCGGCCTGGTCGGCGACGACGAGGTACGGGGGCATGGCGAGGAGCCCGTCCGCGCCGGCCTCCTCGGCGAGCCGCGCGTACCGGACCGCGAGCGCCGTGCCGTAGCCGGCGCCGGCCAGGACGGGGACCCGGCCGGCCGACTCCTCGACGGCGGCTGCGACGCAGGCGCGGAACTCCTCGGGGGTCAGGGCGTGGAACTCGCCCGTGCCGCAGCAGGCGAAGACCGCGGCGGCGCCCGCCTCGATGCCCCCGCGGACGTGCGCGCGGAAGAGGTCGAGGTCGACGGTGCCGTCCGGGGCGAAGGCGGTGACGGGGAAGAACAGCAGGCCGTCGAGCCGTTCGGCGAGCGGGGCTGAGGTCACGGGCGCTCCCAGAGAAGTCCGTCGTGCACCGTCGTGCACAATTATGATTGCTGTCCATATTCTTGAACGCCTTCACGCTAGAGCAGCCCCGAAGTGCCGGTCAAGGCCGAAACCCGTCTCGGTCGCGCGGTCTTGACGGTTCGTGTGCGCTCTTGACGCTCCACGAGCCGCCTCCCTACCGTGTCCACGTTTGTGAATACGATCCACGGACGGAGACTCCACCCATGCCCACACCCCGTACCGTCCTGCTCACCGGCGCCGCCGGTGGCGTCGGCACGCTGATGCGCGAGCTGCTGCCCGCGTACGGATACGAGCTCCGCCTGCTCGACGTGGCACCCGTCGACGGCGCACCGGACGCGATCGTCGCCGACCTCGCCGACCTCGAGGCGCTGCGCGAGGCCGTCCGGGGTGTCGACGCCGTCATCCATCTCGCCGGGATCTCCCTGGAGGCGGACTTCGAGAAGATCGTGGCCGCGAACATCACCGGCCTTCACCACCTCTACGAGGCCGCGCGGGACGAGGGGGTGGGCCGGATCGTCTTCGCCTCCAGCAACCACGCCGTCGGCTTCACCCCGCGTCCGCGCGAGGACGATCCGGTGATCCCCGTCGACGCACCGCACCGCCCGGACACCTTCTACGGCCTGTCCAAGTGCTTCGGTGAGGACCTGGCCCAGTTCTACTGGGACAAGCACGGCATGGAGACCGTCTCCGTGCGGATCGGCTCCTGCTTCCCCGAGCCGACCTCGGTACGCATGCTGTCGATGTGGCTGAGCCCGGCCGACTGCGCCCGTCTGCTGCACGCGGCGCTCACCGCCGAGGGCGTGGGGCACACCGTGGTGTACGGCTCGTCCGCCAACACCCGGCTGTGGTGGG
This sequence comes from Streptomyces sp. NPDC022552, assembly GCF_055561875.1. NCBI lineage: Bacteria > Bacillati > Actinomycetota > Actinomycetes > Kitasatosporales > Streptomycetaceae > Streptomyces > Streptomyces sp. NPDC022552. The sequence goes on along the minus strand of NZ_JBVHGJ010000002.1, from coordinate 929,453 downwards.
ACCTCTCCTCCGCTCGGGGGCTCGGCTACGAGCCGCAGGACGACTCGGAGCCGTACGCGGAACGGATCATCGCCGACCAGGGGCTGCCGAAGGAGGACGACCCGACACACGCCCACGTGGGCGGCCACTTCTGCACGGAGCCCCCGCGCTGGCCGCACTGACGGCGGGCAGCGGACGGGGGTTCCACACGGGCCCGGCCGGACTTTTGCGGGGGCGCCGGCCGGGCCCGGGTCACAGCATGCTCTGGCACACGCGACGGAAGGAACGTTACGGCGGCCGCATATGCGGCCGCGATCCGCTCAGCGCGGCAACTGTCCGCGGAACGCGGCGGGTACGGCGAAGGCCGTGCGGCCCGGCGAGCGCGCGGTCCTGCCAGCGGAGGTCCGGCCGGCACCTCACCGGCCGTCGTCACCTCACCGGCCGCCGACCCCACGCCGCAGCGTCTGCGAGGGCGTCTCCCCGAACCGGGTCCGGTACTGCGCCGCGAACCGGCCGTGATGCGCGAAGCCCCAGCGCCAGGCCACCTCGCTCACGCTCAGCTCCCCTGGGCCCGCGCCCCGCAGCTCCTCATGGACCCGTTCGAGCCGAACCTCGCGGACGTACGCCATCGGTGACATACCCACGTACTCGCGGAACGACTCCTGGAGCCTGCGCACCCCGACCCGGGCGAGGCCGGCGAGCTCGGTCGTGGTGAAGGGGTGCTCGGGTCGGGCCCGTACGGCGTCCATCGCCCGTTTGACGGGCGCGGGCCGCAGCGGCTCGCCCGGATGGGCCAGCTCGTCACGCCAGGGGTGTTCGGCCGCGAGCAGCAGCCCGTTGAGCAGCGCCTCCTGGAGGGGCACGGCGACCAGCTCGTGATGGGCCAGGCTGTCCCCGGCGAGCGCCTCGCGCGCCACCTGGCGGGCGAAGCGCACCCAGCTCAGCCCGGGGCCGCGGGTGGTGTCCAGCCGCGGCGCGAAGGCGAGGTGTCCGCGCGGCGGGCGCCCGAGGAGCCGTTCGAGACGCTCGTGCAGCGCGGCCGCGCCGATCTTGACGGAGAGGGTGCGGCAGTCCCCGCTCCAGCGCTCCAGGACGGTGTCCCCGCACGGATCGAGGAGCACCGCCTCGGCCGCCGTCGCGACCACCGGGGCGGCGCCGCCCTGGCGCAGCTCCATCGTCCCGCCGAGCGGGGCGTTGACATGGAACGCCCCGAGCTCGCCGAAGCGCATCCGGACGTCCGCCCCGCAGGACAGGTCCCCGATGACCAGCGGCCCGAGGGCGACGGTGTCGAACCTGGCCGCGAAGGGCCGCTCGCGCCGCTCGATGACGTCCATGAAGTTGGCGTAGTACCGCGCGTCGATCTCCTGCCGCGCCTGGTCCACGTCCCGCGTACGAAAACTGCTCCCACCCACGAACGGAAGAATACGATCCGCTCGAATATTCATATGACGGACCTGCCCGGGACCGGCAGGATGCCCGCCATGCCACAGCCTCAGGGATTCAGTCACGAACAGCGCGCCGACGGCACGGTCGTCATCACCCACCGCGGGCGCACGGCCGGAACGCTGCGCGGAGGCCGTGCGGAGAAGTTCCTGGCGGAGGTGGCGTCGGGGGACGCCCAGCTGGTCATGGCGCGCTGGACGGGCGCGTACAAGTTCGGCAACGAGCGCACGGCCCGGAACCACCCCCGTAACCAGAGTGTCCGAAGGTAGGGAAGGTAAGGGAACGGCAAAGCGGTCTCGCTCGTTAGCCTTGGCATGACCGCTATGACCCCCGGCTCGAACATCCCGCTCACCGCCGCGCGCGTGGCGGTGGACGTCGCCGCTCCGGTACGGCTCGACGTCTCGGGCCTGCTGCTCAGCGCCAACGGCAAAGTGCGCTCGGACGACGACTTCATCTTCTACAACCAGCCGACCGGCCCCGGTGTGACCTACCGCTCCGGCGGCGGCTCGGCCCCGGACGCGATCGTCGTCGACACCGGCGCGGTGCCGCCGGGCATCGAGAAGATCGTCGTCACCGCCAGCCCCGACGCCGCGGGCCAGTCCTTCCAGGGCATCGAGCCCACGGCGACGATCCGCAACGCGGACGACGGCAGCGTCCTCGCCACCTTCACCCCGCCGCAGCTCGGGACGGAGACGGCGCTGGTGATCGTGGAGATCTACCTCCGCAACGGCGCCTGGAAGGCCCGTGCGGTGGGCCAGGGGTACGCCAACGGACTCGCGGGCATCGCCACCGACTTCGGCGTCTCGGTGGACGAGGAGCCCGCTGCGGCCGCGCCCGCCGCAGCCCCGGCACCCGCAGCACCCGCGGCGCCGGTCGCGCCGCCCGTGGCCGCTCCCGTGGACCCGCGGATCGCCGCCCCCACGCCTCCCCCGGCGGCCCCGGCGGCCCCCGTCTCCACCGGCAAGATCAACCTGGACAAGGGCCGGGTCAACCTCCAGAAGAACCAGACCGTCTCCCTGGTCAAGGGCGGCCGCCCGCTGCTCTCCCAGGTCAAGATGGGCCTCGGCTGGGAGCCCGCGTACCGCGGCAAGGACATCGACCTCGACGCCTCGGTCATCGCGTACGGCCCCCAGCGCAACCACCTGGACAGCTGCTACTTCGGCAAGCTCTCCATCCTGAACGGCGCCATCAAGCACTCCGGCGACAATCTGACCGGCGAGGGCGCGGGCGACGACGAGGTCATCGTCGTCGACCTCGGCCGCCTCCCCGCCGACGCCACGGGCCTGGTCTTCACGGTCAACTCGTTCTCCGGCCAGAAGTTCACCGAGGTCGCCAAGGCGTACTGCCGGCTGATGGACGCGGCGACCGGCGAGGAGCTGGTCCGCTTCGACCTGACCACGGCCGAGCCGCAGACGGGCGTGATGATGGCCAAGCTCATCAAGCAGTTCACCGGTGAGTGGGAGATGACGGCGATGGGCGAGTTCGTGAAGTCGCGGACGGTCCGGGGCATGGTGAAGCCCGCCGCCCAGGCGCTCTGACGACACCGGACACGAGGAAGGGCCCGCCGGGTGACCGGCGGGCCCTTCCGTCGTATCGGCGTGGGTCAGCGGCGGGGCTGGCGGCGCCACGGGCCGGTGATGGCCACCATGATGCCCGGGTCCTGGATGTTGGCGAAGAGCGTGTCGCCGTCGCAGGAGAAGACGACGCCGGTGAACTCGCTGTCGTTCAGGTCGTTGCGGGCGATGGGGTAGGTGCGGCCCCGCTCGGTGGCGCCGAAGAGGTGCTGGACGCCCTCGCCGTCCTCGGCGATGACGAGACCGCCGTAGGGGGAGACGGTGATGTTGTCGGGGCCGTCGTAGGCGCCGTCCTTGTCCGGGTCGGGGTTGACGCCCAGGAGGACCTGGAGGGTCAGGGTGCGGCGCTTGGGGTCGTAGAACCAGACCTGCCCGTCGTGCGAGGGGCCGGGGCTCTCGTCACGGGCGTACGAGGAGACGATGTACGCGCCGCCGTCGGCCCACCACATGCCCTCCAGCTTGCGGGCCCGGGTGACCTCGTCGGGGCCGAACTGCTGGCGCACCTCGACCTCGCGGCCGTCGCGGTCGGGGACGTCCAGCCAGTCCACGCCGTAGACCGTGCCGATCCGGGTGGCCCGGGACAGGTCGTCGACGAAGCGGCCGCCCGAGTCGATGCAGCGGGGCGCCTGGAGGACGCCGGCGTCGTCGGCGAGGGTGCGGAGCTTGCCGCGGCCGTGCTCGAAACCCTTCGGCGGCACCCAGCGGAAGAAGAGGCCGTTGGGCTCGTCGGCGTCCTCGGTGAGGTAGGCGTGACCGCGCTTGGGGTCGATGACGACCGCCTCGTGGTCGTAGCGGCCGAACGCCTTGATCGGCTTCGGGTCGCGGTTGGCGCGGCGGTCGCGCGGGTCGACCTCGAAGACGTAGCCGTGGTCCTTGGTCATGCCGTTCTCGCCGGCGCGGTCGGAGTTCTCCTCGCAGGTGAGCCAGGTGCCCCAGGAGGTGCGGCCACCGGCGCAGTTGGTGGAGGTGCCGGCGATGCCGACCCACTCGGCGACGGTGCCGTCACGGTGCACCTCGACGACCGTGCAGCCGCCGGCCGCGGCGGGGTCGTAGACGAGGCCCTCGGTGAGCGGGACGGGGTGCGTCCAGCGGGAGCGCTTGCCCTTGAGCTCGTGGTTGTTGACCAGGAGGGTGGTGCCGCGCGGGCCGGCGAAGGTGGCGGTGCCGTCGTGCTTCTGCGGGGTGAACTCGCCGGACTCCAGCTTGGTGACACCGCTGTGGGTGATGACGCGGTACGTGAAGCCGGCGGGGAGAGCGAGCATGCCGGCGGGGTCCTCGACGAGGGGCCCGTAGCCGAGCCGGTGCCGGTTGCCCTCCTCCGCCTGCTCCTCCGCCCGGTCGTCCCGGTCGTCCCGGTCGTCCGCGGTGGCGAGCGCCTCGGGTGCGGTGGCGAGCGCGGCGACCGTTCCGGTCAGGACGAGCCCGGCTCCGGCGGCGGTGGACTGCTTGGCGAACTCTCTGCGGTTGAGAGGCATGGCGTGTTCGTCTCCCTGTCGTCACCCGGTGTCGGGCACACGGTCCCGCCCACGCACGAACGGGAGTTGAACGGAGAGACGCCCCGCAATGAACTGCGCCGCCGAGAGGGCGGGGGGACGGGACCCGGGCGCCCGGTCGGGCGCTCGGGTCACCTCTCGCCTCTCACGCCCCCGCGCGCGACCTCGCCTTGAAGGCCGCCTTGCGGGCCTCCTTGGCCGACGCCTTGTCCGGGTGCAGTCGGCCCATGGCCTCCAGGACCTCGGCCGTCGCCGGGTGTTCGACGCGCCAGGCCGCGTCGAAGAAACCGCTGTGCCGGCCGGTGAGCCCCTCGATCAGCTCGCGGAGTTCGTCCAGGTCGCCCCGGGCGTCCAGCTGCGCGGCGATCGTGTCGATCGCCAGCCAGAAGATCATCGACTCCGACGGCGCCGGCACGTCCGCGGCGCCCTGCTCCGCTAGCCAGACCCGGGCGAGCCCGCCCAGTTCGGCGTCGTCGAGCACCTCCCGTACGGCGGGCTCCGCGTCCGCGCCCACGAGCGAGAGCGCCTGCTGGCAGTGGAGCCGGCGCAGCGGGGAGCCTTCGTCGGCGCCCCGCGCGGCGGCGAGCAGGTCCCGCGCCGCGCGCACGGCGTCCCGTCCGGCCAGCCAGCCCACGGTCTCGGCGCGCGCCGCGGTCTCGGGGTAGACCGCGAGCCCGTCGAGGAGCACGTCCGCGCCCTTGTCGGCCAGTTCGCCGACGGCCGGGGCGTCGACGCCCGCCTCCAGCATCCGGGCCCGTACGCCGTAGAGCCCGAGCGGCGTCAGCCGGACCATGCCGTACCGGGTGACGTCCTCGTCGTCGACCTCGTCGATCTGCGCGGTGGGCTCCTCGCCCTCCTCGACCATCAGCGCCTCGTCGACGGGCTGGTACTCGACGAGCCCGATGGGTTCGAGCAGCCGGAACTGCTCGTCGAGGCGCATCATCGCCTCCGAGACCTGCTCCAGGACGTCGTCGGTCGGCTCGCCCATGTCGTCCGGGACGATCATCGACGCGGCGAGCGCCGGCAGCGGCACCGGGCCCTCGCCCGGCCCGCCCTCGCCGACCGTGAGCAGGTACAGATTGCCGAGCACGCCCTCGAGGAACTCGGCCTCCTCCTCCGGGTTCCAGTCGAGGAGCTCGAAGTCGATCTCTCCGTCCTCGCCGATGGCCTCCGCCAGGTCGTCGAGGACGGGCGCGGTGGCGTCGGCGAAGAGGACGTCCAGGCCGTCGAGCCAGATCCCGAGGACGTCGAGCGGGGTGCCGCCGGTGAGGAGCCCGAGGTTCTCGCCCGCGGTGACCGCGCCCGGGGTGTCGTCGTCCTCGCCGTCCTCGACGTCCACGAGCCCGGTGTCGACCGCGAGGCGCCATGCCTCGCTCGCGTACGCCTCACCGTCCTCGTCCGCCGTGAGACCCAGCACCTCGGCCGCGGCGGGCAGTTGCTCGTCGACGAGTTCACCGCCCGCGCCGACCCGGGTCTCGGGGCCGGCCCAGCGGGCGAGCCGGGCCGCCCGCGCCAGGAGGGGCGTGGCCAGGGCATCCCTCGCCAGCTCCGCGTCCGAGTGCAGCTGAACGGGGGGCAGGGTGGGGCGGTCCGGTGCCATCTGGGGTCTTCTCCTCGAAGGGCTGCGAGCCTGGGTGGCCGTGCTGTCGGCGAACGGACTTCAGCGTAGACGCATTTCCCACCCGGCCCGCCGGTTCACCGAGGCGTCAGCCTTCGTACACCCGTCAACCCTTGACAAGTCCACCGCTCAGCCAAGAGATTGACGCGCGTAGATCTATCGACCGTTCATCCAAGCGCTTCCGGAGCTCCCTGATGCCTTCCTCCATACCGAGATCCGCGGCCGTGGCCGCCGTCGTGTCGGCCGCGCTCGCGGCCGGACTCCTCGCCGGCTCCACCGCCTCGGCGGACACCTCGGCGGAGACCACCGCCGGTGTCCGTATCCACGACATCCAGGGCACCACCCGTGTCTCGCCCCTCGTCGGCACCCAGGTCACCGGCGTCACGGGCATCGTGACCGGTGTTCGCACCTACGGTTCGCGCGGATTCTGGATCCAGGACCCGCAGGCGGACGACAACCCGGCCACCAGCGAGGGCCTCTTCGTCTTCACGAGCTCGGTGCCGACCGTCGCGGTCGGCGACGCCGTCAGCGTGAACGGCACGGTCGGCGAGTACGTCCCCGGCGGGCTGAACTCCGGCAACCAGTCGCTGACGCAGATCTCCAAGCCCACGGTCACCGTGGTCTCGCAGGGCAACCCGGTCCCGGCCCCCGTGACCATCTCGGCCTGGTCCGTCCCCGACGCGTACGCGCCCGAGGGCGACGCGGCCGCGGCCGGCTCCATCAACGGCCTCACGCTGAAGCCGCAGCGGTACGCCCTGGACTACTACGAGTCGCTCGAGGGCAGCAACGTCCGCGTCGGCACCTCGCGCGTCGTGGGCGCCACCGACCCGTACTCCGAGCTCTGGGTGACGGTGAAGCCCTGGGAGAACCGCAACTGGCGCGGCGGCACGGTCTACGGCTCGTACACCTCGCAGAACACCGGCCGGCTCCAGATCCAGTCGCTGACCCCGATCGCGCAGCAGCCCTTCCCCACGGCGAACGTCGGTGACGTGCTCTCCGGCACGACCGAGGGCCCGCTCGACTTCAACCAGTTCGGCGGCTACACGCTGACGGCGCGCACCCTCGGCACGGTCGTCGACCGCGGCCTGGAGCGCGAGACGACGGACAAGCAGCACAAGAACGAGCTGGCGGTCGCGACGTACAACGTCGAGAACCTCGACCCGTCCGACCCGCAGGAGAAGTTCGACGCGCTGGCGGCGGCCGTGGTGAAGAACCTCGCCTCGCCCGACATCCTGGCCCTGGAGGAGATCCAGGACAACAACGGCGCCAAGAACGACGGCACGGTCGCCGCCGACCAGACGCTGAAGAAGTTCACCGACGCCATCGTGGCGGCGGGCGGCCCGGCGTACGAGTGGCGTTCGGTCGACCCGCAGAACAACAAGGACGGCGGCGAGCCCGGCGGCAACATCCGCCAGGCCTTCCTCTTCAACCCGGAGCGGGTCTCGTTCACCGACCGCGCGGGCGGCGACGCGGTCACCGCGACGAATGTCGTGCGCGGCGAGGACGGTACGCCCGAGCTCACCCTCTCGCCCGGTCGGATCGACCCGGCGAACACGGCCTGGGAGAGCAGCCGCAAGCCGCTGGCGGGCGAGTTCACCTTCCGCGGCCGTACGGTCTTCGTGGTCGCCAACCACTTCGGCTCCAAGGGCGGTGACGAGTCCCTGGTCTCGCACCACCAGCCGCCGGTCCGCTCCTCCGAGGCGAAGCGACTGCTCCAGGCGCAGGCCGTCAACGCCTTCGTGAAGGACGTGCTCTCGATCCGGAAGAACGCGGACGTCCTCGTCCTCGGCGACATCAACGACTTCGAGTTCTCGGAGACGACGGAGGCACTGACGGACGGCGGGGCACTGTACCCGGCGGTGAAGTCCCTGCCGCGCAGCGAGCGCTACTCGTACGTCTTCCAGGGCAACAGCCAGGTTCTCGACCAGATCCTGACCAGCCCGGGGATCGGCCACTTCGAGTACGACAGCGTCCACATCAACGCGGAGTTCGCGGACCAGAACAGCGACCACGACCCGCAGGTCCTGCGCTTCCGCCCGTAGTACCCCCTGCTACGCGCCCGCGCTGAGGCTCAGCGCGGGCGCGTAGCGCTTCACCGTGCCCGCGACCACTCCCGGGTACGACCGCACCCTCGCCCACTGCGGGGTCGGCGAGCCGACCCCGTCCCCGGGCAGGGCGAGTGCCTCGATGTGGGCCTGCTCGCTCTCCCACTCCGCGTAGTTGAGGACCCTCGTCCCGTCCGTGGAGAGGTGGAAGTGGGCCGAGATCCCGCCGGGCGCGGGCGCCGGGTCCGTCTCCAGCGCGTCGAAGACCCCGTCCACCCAGTCGCGCTGCCGGGCGGCGTCCGGCCCGTCGAACTCCACGTCGACGATGACGACACAGCCGGGAATCCGGTCACCGGCCGGCCCGGCGGATCGGTACGGCGGGGCGTACCGGTGGAGCACGACGCGCTCGATGCCGGGCACGGCCGCGTCGATCTCGGCGTTCCGGTCGTCGCGGAAGGTGCGGACGAAGTCCTGGTACGCCTCCTCGCTCGTCCACTGCGAGTAGTGGAGCAGCGTGTCCCCGTCGGTGCCGATGTACACCGAGTACGAGAGCAGCCCGACGTCCGGCCAGTCCCGGCTCTCCCACGCCTTGGCGATGGCGTCGACGGCGGCACGCTGCCGCTCGGGCGTGCCGACCCGCCATGTGGAGACGAACGCACTTCCCACACCGGGGCGGTGCAGGTCGGGACGGGCATCGGGCTGGGCAACGGCGTTCATGGGGTGACCTCCTGTCGTCGGTGATCCCACCCTCCGACCTCAACCGCGCTTGAGGTCAAGGGCCTTCGGTACGGATCTGCGAGACTCGCCGTCGTGATCCTCCGCCCCGCCACCCGTGCCGAGCTGCCCGCCGTCCTCGCCCTCCTCGCCGACGAGGAGAAGGTCGTCGACCCCGCCTCGGTCGTCGTCACCGAGGCGTACGAGCGGGCCTTCGCCGACATCGGGAGCGATCCGCGCAACGAGATGCTGGTGCTCGTGGACGGCGAGCTGGTCGTGGGCTGTCTGCAGGCGACGTACATCCCCGGCCTCGGCAAGGGCGGCGCCGAGCGGGCGCTGCTGGAGGCCGTGCGGATCCGGGCGGACCGGCGGGGCGGCGGGCTCGGCCGGGAGCTGGTGGCGCGGGCGGTGGAGCGGGCGCGCGAGCGCGGCTGCGCGCTCGTCCAGTTGACCAGCGACAAGCGGCGGACGGATGCCCACCGCTTCTACGCCTCGCTGGGCTTCGCCCGCAGCCACGACGGCTTCAAGCTCGCGCTCTGAGGAACCCCGGTTCAGCCCAGCAGATGGCCTCCGCCGTCGACGAGGAGCACCTCGCCCGTGATGTACGCGGCGTTGGTGAGGTCGAAGACGGCGCCGGCGATGTCCTCCGGGCGGCCCACCCGGCGCAGCGGAACCGCTCCCGCCACACGGGCCTTCGCCTCGTCGGCGCCCTCCACGCCGTCGAACCAGGGGGTGTCGATGAAGCCCGGCGCGACGGCGTTGACCCGGACGTCCGGGCCGAGGGTCTTGGCGAGGAGCTTCGTCATGTGGTTGACGGCCGCCTTGGAGACCGCGTACGGGATGGAGCTGCCACCGGGGCGGACACCGGCCTGCGAGGAGATGTTCACGACGCAGCCCGCGCCGCGCTCGCGCAGGTGCGGGACGGCGGCGGTGACGGTCTGCCAGACCCCGATGACATTGACGTCGTACAGGTGCCGCCAGACGTCGGGAGTGGCCGCGCCGAGGTCGTCGTGCGGGATGAAGCGGGTGGTGCCCGCGCAGTTGACGAGGATGTCGAGCCGGCCGTACGCCTCCACGGCGGAGGCGACGAGCCCGGCGGCCTGGGCCTCGTCCGAGACGTCGGCCCGGACGTAGACGGCGTCGGGCAGTTCGGCGGCGAGGGCCCTGCCCGCCTCCGCCGACCGTGCCGAGTTGACCACGACCCGGATCCCCGCGGCGGCGAGGCGGCGGGCGATCGCGGCGCCGATGCCCGAGGACGAACCGGTGACCAGGGCGACACGCTGTTCACTCATGCTGTGCTCTCTCCATGTCCTCCTGTCGCGCAGGACGATCATGCCAGAGACCCACTCTTCAGCAGTGCTTACTCCTCACCACAAGAAGAACTAAGTAGACCTTCAGGATCAGGCGTCGCAGACTTCCTTGATGAGCACTGAACGCCCCTTCGGCCGAGCCCTCTGCGCGATGATCACCCCGTTCACCGCCACCGGTGGGCTGGATCTCGACGTCGCCCGCGAGCACGCGGCCCATCTGATCTCCGAGGGATGCGACGGTGTCGTCCTCAACGGCACCACCGGCGAGTCCCCGACCACCACGGACGCCGAGAAGGCCGCACTGATCGAGGCGGTCCGCGAGGCCGTCGGCCCCGGACCGGCCGTCGTCGCGGGCGTGGGCACCTCGGACACCCGCCACACCGTGGAGCTGGCGCGCCAGGCCGAGAAGGCGGGCGCGGACGGGCTGCTGGTCGTCACCCCGTACTACAGCCGTCCGCCGCAGGCCGCCGTCGAGGCGCACTTCCTGAAGGTCGCCGACGCGACCGGCCTGCCCGTGATGCTGTACGACATCCCCGGCCGCACCGGCACCCGGATCGAGCCCGGGACGATGCTGCGGCTCGCCGAACACCCGAGGATCGTCGCGGTCAAGGACTGCTCCTACGACCTGCTCGGCTCCACCAAGGTGATCGCCCACACCTCGCTCGCGTACTACTCCGGCTGCGAGGAGCTGAACCTCCCGCTGTACGCGGTGGGCGGCGCCGGCTACGTCAGCACGGTGGCGAACGTGGTGCCGCGTCAGATGCGGGCCGTGCTCGACGCCTTCGACGCCGGCGACACGGCCGGGGCCGCCCGGCTCAACGGGCTCACGGTCCCGCTCGCCGAGCTGATGATGGCCTCCGGCCTGCCGGGCACGGTGACGGCCAAGGCGCTCCTCGGCGACTACGTCCGGGAACCGCTGCAGCCCGCCGACCTGGAGACGGTCGACGGGCTGCGGGCGGCGTACGAGGATCTGGTTCAGTCGAACACGTAGGTGGTACCGAAGAGCGCCGCGTGCTCGAGGACGTCCTCCAGCGGGTCGTCGATCTGACCGGTGTGGAGGGTGAGGCTCGGGCCGTTCGAGACGTACGGACCGTTGTGCGTCCGCGTGTGCGTCTCGTCCGCGGACGCGGCCACGGCGGGCAGGAGCACCGCCGCCACGGTCAGCGCTCCGACGATGGTGGGCCTCGTCCTCATGTCGACTCCTCGCCTTGTCTGCTCGTGTGACCACGTCATCCTGACAACGCAGCGTCACACGACCAGGTCACGGCCTCAGTTGTGGCTGTGGAGGATCTCGTTGAGCCCGCCCCACACCGCGTTGTTCGGGCGGGCCTCGACGGCGCCGGTGACCGAGTTGCGGCGGAAGAGGATGTTGTCGCCACCGGACAGGTCACGGGCCTTGACGATCTCGCCGTCCGGCATCGTGACGCGCGTACCGGCGGTGACGTACAGACCGGCCTCGACGACGCACTCGTCGCCCAGCGCGATGCCGACGCCGGCCTCGGCGCCGATGAGGCAGCGCTCGCCGATGGAGATGATGACGTTGCCGCCGCCGGAGAGGGTGCCCATGGTGGAGGCGCCGCCGCCGATGTCGGAGCCGTCGCCGACGACGACACCGGCCGAGATACGGCCCTCGACCATCGAGGTGCCCAGCGTGCCGGCGTTGAAGTTGACGAAGCCCTCGTGCATGACGGTCGTGCCGGCGGCGAGGTGCGCGCCCAGGCGGACGCGGTCGGCGTCGGCGATCCGGACACCGGCGGGGACGACGTAGTCGGTCATCCGCGGGAACTTGTCGATCGAGGTCACCTGGAGGTGCAGACCCTCGGCGCGCGCGTTGAGGCGGACCTTCTCGATGTCGTCGACGGCGACCGGGCCGAGCGAGGTCCAGGCGACGTTGGCGAGCAGGCCGAAGACACCGTCGAGGCTCTGGCCGTGCGGCTTGACCAGCCGGTGGCTGAGCAGGTGCAGACGCAGGTACGCGTCGTGGGCGTCCAGCGGCTTGTCGTCGAGCGAGGAGATGACGGTACGGACGGCGACCACCTCGACGCCGCGGCGGGCGTCCACGCCGAGGGCCTTGGCAGCGCCCTCACCGAGGGCGTTGACGGCGGCGTCGGGGGTGAGCCGCTCGGTTCCGGCGGGCCCGGGCGCGTCGGTCAGCTCGGGGGCGGGGAACCAGGTGTCGAGAACGGTGCCGTCACCGGCGATGGTGGCGAGGCCGGCGGCGACGGCGCCGGTGGTGCGAGGAGCAGTGGTCATGCGGAAAACCTAACGTTCGGGGCCCCGCCCGGGCCAACCGGTCTCAGGTGTCGGTCGAGCGCCCCGGCGGAACCGCCAACCCGGGCGACGGCCCACTTGGCGGATCACCCGGACCGGACGGGGCCCGGCGCGGGGCTCAGGTGGTGCCGGGCGCGGCGCCCGTCCCCGGTGCCGTCGGCAGGAGGCGCGCCAGCATCTCGCGCGCGTACTCCTCGTCGTACGTCCCGTCCGTCAGCAGGACCTGGAGACAGATGCCGTCCATGAGGGCGACCAGCGCGCGAGCCGTCATCGGGTCCGTCCGCCGGGACAGGGCCTCGGTGACGGCGTCCGTCCACTCCGCGGCGACCGGCCGCAGCGCGGGGCGGCGCAGGGCGGCAAGGTAGAGCTCGTACTCCAGCTCCACCCCCGTCCGCGCGCCGCCGATCCACTCCCCCATCAGCCGGGCGAGGGCGGCGGCGAGGTCGGTGCCGGGGTCCGTGTCGGCGTCGGCGAGCGCCGGGCTCTCGCGCAGCTGCCGACCGAAGCCCTCGTTGGCCTGGCGCAGCGCGGCGACGAGGAGCTCGTCGAGGGAGGCGAAGTGGTACGTCGTGGAGCCGAGCGGCACGTCCGCCTCGGCCGCGACCGTACGGTGGCTCAGCCCTGCGATGCCCCGGGCGCCGACCACGCGCAGCGCGGCGTCGACGATCCGCTGCCGCCGCTCGGGGTCGTGGCGGCGAGCGCGGGCCATCAGTGCGCTCCGCCCATGTTGAGCACGAGGACGCCCGCGATGATCAGGAGGACCCCGGCGACCTTGGCGACGCTGAACGTCTCGTTCATGAAGAGGATGCCGATGACGGCGACGGCCGCGGTGCCGGCGCCGGACCATATCGCGTAGGCCGTGCCGACCTGGAGGGTCTTGAGCGCCTGGGCGAGCAGGGCGAAGGCGACCAGATAGCCGACGCCCGTGACGATCGAGGGCCAGAGCCTGGAGAAGCCGTCGCTGTACTTCATCGAGACCGTCGCGATGATCTCCGCGGTGATGGCTCCCGCCAGCAGTCCGTACCCCATGCGTACTATCGTACACATCTATGCGTACGGGCGTACACAAACGCTCCCGCTACGGTGTCCCGCATGACCTATCCCACGGGGCCGTACGGCTACGGCTACGCTCCCCCGCCCCCTCCGCCGAAGCCCGGCGTGATACCCCTGGCGCCGCTGGGTCTCAGCCAGATCCTGACCGGCGCCTTCGCCACCATCGGCCGCTACTGGAAGCCGCTGCTCGGCGTGGCCGCTGCCGCCTACGGCGGTGCCCTTCTGCTGGTCGCGGCGGCCGGCGGCCTCGCGTACGCCGTGGTCGCGGACCACGTGCCGCGCGTCTTCGACCTGCCCGGCGGGCAGGAGCCCAGCTGGGACAACGGCCGTCCGCTGCTGATCGCCTTCGTCCTCGTGTGGCTGATCGCCGTGATCGGGATGCTGGTCGCGAGCGCCGTCGTGTACGCGGCGTGCCCGGCCGTCCTCCAGGACGCGGTGCTGGGCCGGCGGACGACCTTCGGCACGGTCTGGCGCCGCTCCTGGGCGCGGATGCCGGCGGTGATCGGCACGGTCTTCCTGACGACGCTGATCATCTTCGTGCCCATCGCCCTCTTCACGGTGGCGATGATCGGCTTCGTGGTGGCGCTCTTCACGGCGGCCTCGAACGCGAGCACCGGGTCGGGCTCGACGGCGATCTCACCCGGTCTCGCCCTCGTCGCCTTCCTCGTCGCCCTGGCCGCCATGCCGCTCGCCACCTGGATCTGGGTGAAGCTCAGCCTGGCGCCGGCGGCGGCGGTGTTCGAGGGGCAGGGCGCGACGGCCTCCATGCGCCGCTCCAGCCAGCTGGTGCGCGGCTCATGGTGGCGGACCTTCGGGGCGCTGCTGGTCGCGGGCCTCCTGGCGGCAGTGGCGAACTGGCTGATCCAGCAGGTCCTCGGCCTGCTGCTGTCGGTCCCGGCCTCGTTCTCGGGCTCGTCCGACTTCGAGACCCCGGGCGAGGTCATGATCGCGCTCGTACCGGTGCTGGTGATCGCCGTCGTCGGCGGGATGCTGGCGCAGGCCGTCTGCTCGGTCTTCCCGCCCCTGGTCACCGGTCTCGTCTACGTCGACCAGCGGATCCGCAAGGAGAACCTGGCCCCCGCTCTGGCACAGGCGGCGGGGACCCCGTTCAGTCCGTGAGCGACCGCTTCGGGCGCAGCACGCAGAACTCGTTCCCCTCGGGGTCGGCGAGGACGACCCAGGTCACGTCCTCGCCCTGACCGACGTCGACGCGCCGGGCCCCGAGGGCGAGGATCCGCTCGACCTCGGCGTCCTGGTCGTCGGGCGTCAGGTCGATGTGCAGCCGGTTCTTGACGGACTTGGTCTCGGACACGGGAAGGAAGCACATCCCCGGCATGGCGGTGGCGTCGGCACCGATGACGATCTCGTCCTCGGCCTCGAAGAGGATCCGCCAGTCCAGCACCTGGGCCCAGAACCGGGCCTGGGCGGGCAGGTCGTGCGAGTCGACGGCGAGTTGATACATGCGAACGGCCATGCCCGCCAGTCTGCCTGGCGAGCATGGCCGTTCGATACTGCGAAACGGTCGGACGTCGAGAACGTCAGACGTTGAAGCCGAGCGCGCGGAGCTGCTCGCGGCCGTCGTCCGTGATCTTGTCCGGGCCCCACGGCGGCATCCAGACCCAGTTGATCTTCAGCTCGTTGGCGATGCCGTCGGTGGCGGCCTTCGCCTGGTCCTCGATCACATCGGTCAGCGGACAGGCCGCCGACGTCAGGGTCATGTCCAGCGTGACGACGTTCGAGTCGTCGATGTGGATGCCGTAGATCAGGCCGAGGTTGACCACGTCGATGCCCAGCTCGGGGTCGACGACGTCGTACAGCGCCTCGCGGATCTCTTCTTCGGAGGCCGGCTTCATCGTGGCCTCGGCGTTCTCGGTCATGCCGACTTCCTCTCCGCGTCGCCCAGAGCCTGGGCCGTCGCGTCCTTCCACGCCATCCAGCTGAGCAGCGCGCACTTCACCCGGGCCGGGTACTTGGAGACACCCGCGAACGCGACCGCGTCCTCCAGGATCTCCTCCATCGCGTCGTCCGGCTCGATCTGGCCCTTGGACTGCATCAGCTCCAGGAACGTGCCCTGGATCTTCTGCGCCTCGTCCAGCTCCTTGCCGACGAGCAGCTCGTTGAGGACCGAGGCCGAGGCCTGGCTGATCGAACAGCCCTGGCCCTCGTACGAGACGTCCTCGATCCGCGATCCGTCGTACTTCACCCGGAGCGTGATCTCGTCGCCGCACGTCGGGTTGACGTGGTGCACCTCGGCGTCGCCGTCCCGAAGACCGCGCCCGTGCGGGTGCTTGTAGTGGTCCAGGATGACGTCCTGGTACATCGAATCCAGCTTCACGACCAGCCCCTACCCGAAGAAGTTCCGTACGTGCTCAAGTCCCTCGACCAGGGCGTCGACCTCGGCCGGGGTGGAGTACAGATAGAACGACGCTCGCGTGGTCGCAGGAATTCCGTACCGCAGGCAGACCGGCCGCGCGCAGTGGTGGCCGACACGGACCGCGATGCCCTGCTCGTCGAGGACCTGGCCCACGTCGTGCGGGTGGATGTCACCGAGCACGAAGGAGATCGCCGCGCCGCGGTCCTCGGCCGTGGTGGGGCCGATGATCCGCAGGTCCGGCACCTCCTGGAGCCGGCGCACGGCGTACTCGGTGATCGCGTGCTCGTGGCGCGCGATGTTCTCCATGCCGATCGCGGACAGGTAGTCCACGGCCGCGCCGAGGCCGACGGCCTGGGCGATCGGGGGCGTACCCGCCTCGAACTTGTGCGGAGCGGGCGCGTACGTCGAGGAGTGCATCGAGACGGTCTCGATCATCTCGCCGCCGCCGAGGAACGGAGGCAGGTCCTCCAGGAGCTCCTGCCGTCCCCACAGCACGCCGATACCGGTCGGGCCGACCATCTTGTGGCCGGTGAAGGCCACGAAGTCGGCCTGCAGCGCCTGCACGTCGAGCACCATGTGCGGGGCCGCCTGCGAGGCGTCGATGCAGACCAGCGCACCGACCTCCTGCGCACGCCGGATGATCGTCTCGACCGGGTTGATCGTGCCCAGCAGGTTCGAGACCAGCGTGAACGAGACGATCTTGGTCTTCTCGGTGATGACCTCTTCGATGTTCGAGAGGTCGAGACGGCCGTCGTCGGTGAGGCCGAACCACTTCAGCTTCGCGCCGGTGCGCTGCGAGAGCAGCTGCCACGGCACGATGTTGGAGTGGTGCTCCATCTCCGTGATGGCGATCTCGGTCTCGTGGTCCACGCGGTAGGGCTCGTCGGCCCAGCCCAGCATGTTGGCCACGAGGTTGAGCGACTCGGAGGCGTTCTTGGTGAAGATCACCTCGTCGCGGCTCGGCGCGTTGATGAACGCCGCGACCTTGTCACGGGCGCCCTCGTAGAGCGCCGTCGCCTCCTCGGCGACCGTGTAGACGCCGCGGTGGACATTGGCGTTGTGGCGCTCGTAGTAGGTGTTGAGCGCGTCGAGCACCTGGCGCGGCTTCTGCGAGGTCGCCGCGGAGTCCAGGTAAACGATCTTCTTGCCGTCGTGGACCACGCGATCCAGGAGCGGGAAGTCCTTGCGGATCGCCTCGGTGTCGAGGAGGCCGGAGAGCCCCTGATGGGCAGATGTCACGCGGATGCGCCACCCTTCACGTACTTGTCGTAGCCCTCGGCCTCCAGCTGGTCGGCGAGCTCGGCGCCGCCGGACTCGGCGATGCGGCCGTTCGCGAACACGTGCACGAAGTCGGGCTTGATGTAGCGCAGGATGCGCGTGTAGTGGGTGATCAGCAGGGTGCCGACCTCGCCCGTCTCACGGACGCGGTTGACGCCCTCGGAGACGATGCGGAGCGCGTCGACGTCCAGGCCCGAGTCGGTCTCGTCGAGGATCGCGATCTTCGGCTTGAGGAGCTCCAGCTGAAGGATCTCGTGGCGCTTCTTCTCACCGCCGGAGAAGCCCTCGTTGACGTTGCGCTCGGCGAAGGCCGGGTCCATCTGGAGCTTCTCCATGGCCTCCTTGACCTCCTTCACCCAGGTACGCAGCTTGGGGGCCTCGCCGCGGACGGCGGTGGCGGAGGTGCGCAGGAAGTTGGAGACCGAGACACCGGGGACCTCGACCGGGTACTGCATGGCCAGGAAGACGCCGGCGCGGGCGCGCTCGTCGACCGACATCTCCAGGACGTCCTCGCCGTCCAGGGTCACGGTGCCACCGGTGATCGTGTACTTCGGGTGGCCCGCGAGGGAGTACGCCAGGGTCGACTTGCCGGAGCCGTTGGGGCCCATGATGGCGTGGGTCTCGCCCTGCTTCACGGTCAGGTCGACGCCCTTGAGGATCTCCCGGGGGCCGTTCTCGGCCTCGACGGAGACGTGCAGGTCGCGGATTTCAAGCGTTGCCATGGGTGACTCAGGACTCCTGGGTGACGGAGACGAGCACATCGTCCCCTTCGATCTTTACGGGGTAAACGGGGACGGGGCGCGTCGCGGGAAGGCCGGACGGCTTACCGGTGCGGAGGTCGAAGCTGGAACCGTGCAGCCAGCACTCGATGGAGCAGTCCTCGACCTCGCCCTCCGAGAGGGAGACGTTGGCGTGCGAGCAGATGTCGTTGATCGCGAACACCTCGCCCTCGGTGTGCACGACGGACACCGGCGTGCCGTCGACCTCGACCCGCTTCGGGGTGTCGGCCTCCAGCTCGCTCAGCGCGCAGACGCGGACGAAGTCGGCCATCAGACGGACGCCTCCAGCTCGGCCTCGATCTTGGCGATCAGGCGCTCCTCGACGTCCGGCAGACCGATCTGCTGGACCAGCTCGGCGAAGAAGCCGCGGACGACGAGGCGGCGGGCCTCGGACTCCGGGATGCCGCGGGCCATCAGGTAGAAGAGCTGCTCGTCGTCGAACCGGCCGGTGGCCGAGGCGTGACCGGCGCCGGCGATCTCGCCGGTCTCGATCTCCAGGTTCGGCACGGAGTCGACGCGGGCGCCGTCCGTCAGGACCAGGTTCCGGTTGAGCTCGTACGTGTCGGTGCCCTCGGCGGCGGCCTGGATGAGGACGTCACCGATCCAGACGGCGTGCGCGTCCTGGCCCTGCAGCGCGCCCTTGTAGGCCACGTTCGACTTGCAGTGCGGCATGTTGTGGTCGACCAGGAGGCGGTGCTCCTGGTGCTGGCCGGCGTCGGTGAAGTAGAGCCCGAAGAGCTCGGCCTCGCCGCCGGTGGCCGCGTACTGCACGCGCGGGTGGATACGGACGACGTCGCCGCCGAAGGTCACCACGACCGACTTGAAGGAGGCGTCACGGCCGACCAGCGCGTTGTGCTGGGAGACGTGGACGGCCTTCTCGTCCCAGTCCTGGACGGAGACGACGGTGAGCTTGGCGCCGTCGCCGAGGATGTAGTCCACGTTGGCGGCGAGCACCGCGTCACCGGTGTGGTCGATGACCACGACGGCCTCGGCGAAGGCGCCGAGCTCGATGACCTGGTGGCCGAAGGCGACGCCGCCCTCGCCGTGCACGGCGATACGGATCGGCTCGTCGAGGACGGCCTCCTTGGCGACGGTGACGACCGAGGCCTTCTCGAAGGAGGAGTACGCCTGGGCGGCGACGCGGTCGACGGGGGTGCCGGCCTTGCCGAGCCGCTCGTCGTCACGGCCGACGGTCTCCACGGTGACGCCCTCGGGGGCCTCGATCGCGACCTTGACGCCTTCGCCGGTCGCGACGGCCGTGCCGTCGTGCAGGCCGCGCAGGCGCTCCAGCGGGGTGAACCGCCACTCCTCCTCGCGACCGTGCGGGACCGGGAAGTCCGCGACGTCGAAGGACGGGGGCGCGCTCATGCGCGTGGCGACGGTGGACTCGGCGGCCACCGCGATCGAGCCGGCGGTGGTGGAGCCCGCCGGGATGTTCTGGACCTCAGCCATGGCTGTCGTCTTGCTCTCTTCCTACGTTTCGATCCTCGGCCCGCCGCGTGGGGCGGGCCGCTAGCTGGTGGTGGGGCGTCGGTACGTCAGCCGACCGACCCCTCCATCTGCAGCTCGATCAGCCGGTTCAGCTCGAGCGCGTACTCCATCGGGAGCTCCTTGGCGATCGGCTCGACGAAGCCGCGCACGATCATCGCCATCGCCTCGAACTCGGTCATGCCGCGGCTCATCAGGTAGAAGAGCTGGTCCTCGGAGACCTTGGAGACGGTGGCCTCGTGACCCATCGAGACGTCGTCCTCGCGGACGTCGACGTACGGGTACGTGTCCGAGCGGGAGATGGTGTCGACGAGCAGCGCGTCGCAGAGCACGTTCGACTTGGCGCCCGGGGCACCCTCACCGATCTCGATGAGACCGCGGTAGGAGGTGCGGCCACCGCCTCGCGCCACCGACTTGGAGACGATGTTGGAGGAGGTGTTCGGAGCCATGTGGACCATCTTGGCGCCGGCGTCCTGGTGCTGGCCCTCGCCCGCGAAGGCGATGGACAGGGTCTCGCCCTTGGCGTGCTCGCCCATCAGGTAGACGGCCGGGTACTTCATGGTGACCTTGGAGCCGATGTTGCCGTCGACCCACTCCATGGTCGCGCCCTCGTAGGCCACGGCGCGCTTGGTGACCAGGTTGTAGACGTTGTTCGACCAGTTCTGGATCGTCGTGTAGCGGCAGCGGCCGCCCTTCTTCACGATGATCTCGACGACCGCGGAGTGCAGCGAGTCGGAGGAGTAGATCGGGGCGGTGCAGCCCTCGACGTAGTGGACGTAGGCGTCCTCGTCGACGATGATCAGCGTCCGCTCGAACTGGCCCATGTTCTCCGTGTTGATACGGAAGTAGGCCTGGAGCGGGATCTCGACGTGCACGCCCTTCGGCACGTAGATGAACGATCCGCCGGACCAGACGGCCGTGTTCAGCGAGGCGAACTTGTTGTCGCCGACCGGGATGACCGTGCCGAAGTACTCGCGGAAGAGCTCCTCGTGCTCCTTCAGCGCGGTGTCGGTGTCGACGAAGACGACGCCCTGCTCCTCCAGGTCCTCACGGATCTGGTGGTAGACGACCTCGGACTCGTACTGGGCCGCGACACCGGCGACGAGGCGCTGCTTCTCCGCCTCCGGGATGCCGAGCTTGTCGTACGTGTTCTTGATGTCCTCGGGCAGTTCCTCCCAGGAAGCGGCCTGCTTCTCGGTGGAGCGCACGAAGTACTTGATGTTGTCGAAGTCGATGCCCGACAGGTCGGAGCCCCAGCTCGGCATGGGCTTCTTGTCGAAGAGGCGCAGACCCTTCAGCCGCAGCTTCAGCATCCACTCGGGCTCGTTCTTCTTGGCGGAGATGTCGCGGACGACATCCTCGTTCAGACCGCGCTTGGCGGCGGAGCCGGCCGCGTCGGAGTCGGCCCAGCCGTACTCGTACCGACCCAGGCCCTCGAGCTCGGGGTGGCTGATCTCGGTGGTCATGCGGGGTTCCTCCCGGCCGTGCTTGCGGATGCTTCTGATGGGGTGGTCTGTGGGGCGCTGTGCGGGATGAACGTCGTGCAGACGCCGTCACCATGGGCGATGGTGGCGAGACGCTGGACATGCGTTCCCAAGAGGCGGGAGAAGATCTCCGTCTCCGCCTCGCACAGCTGGGGGTACTGCTCGGCGACATGGGCGACCGGGCAGTGGTGCTGGCAGAGCTGCTCGCCGACCGGCGCGTTCCGCGCAGTGGCAGCGTACCCGTCCGCGCTCAGCGCCTTGGCAAGCGCCTCGGCGCGCTGGTCGGGCGCCGCCGACTCGACGGCCTCGCGGTACGCCTCCGCCTGGTGCTCGAGACGGTCGCGGGCGAAGGCCGCGACGGCGGCTTCCCCTCCCGCGTTCTTCTCGATCCAGCGCAGCGCGTCGACGGCGAGCGAGTCGTACGACTGGTCGAAGGCGTCCCGGCCGCAGTCGGTCAGCGCGAAGACCTTGGCGGGACGGCCACGGGTGCGCTGACCGTAGACGCGCTTCTCGCGGGCCTCGACCACGTTCTCGGCGACCAGCGAATCCAGATGCCGGCGCACGGCCGCCTGGGTGAGGCCGAGCCGCGTCGCCAGATCGGAGACCGTCGACGGGCCGTGATCCAGGATGGAGCGCGCGACACGGTTGCGCGTGGAGCGCTCACCGGTCGCGAGTTCCTCCACGGGAGCCTCGCCAACGTTTTTCACAACGCCATTGTTGCGTAATTCTTTGGAGAGTGACAAGCGACGTCATGGCGGGGGCACGGTGCCGTGCATCACTCAGGTAAGGCTTACCTGACCTGCGGAAACGATCTCCGGGACGGCTCGCGGCCGCACCCCGGAAGGGTACGGTCGCGGTCGTTCGCGAGGGCTTCAGAGGCCCGGAGCGGCCTCCCCGGAGCCCCCGTGACCTCGCACGATCACCGTCACAGGGATGTCGATCACCGGTCCGCGCCCACTGTCCGAACGGACCCGCAATGTCCCTTTCAGCACCGTGCCGGGCGCCACCCCCGTCGTGTCGACCGTGACCGTCACCGCCGTCCGGTCGTGCGGCTCCTGTCCGGCGCCCTCCAGGCCGCCTCCGGCCGGGGAGACGGAGAGCCAGCTCTGCCCGTCCTTCTCGGCCACGCTGTACGCGGTGGGGATGCTGCCCGCGTTGGTCAGGGTGAGCGTCCGGGTGCGCCGGGAGTCCGCCGGGGCCTTCACCCTCAGGGACCGCTTGTCGGCGGTGACCCGGCCGGTGCCGAGCTCGCCGTTCACGAGACGGACGCTGCCGGGCACGGCGGTGACCGTGATCCGGTCGCCCCAGTAGTACGGCGCGTCGAGCACGACGTCGTAGTCCTGCCAGGACGCCGGCACCTGGAACAGGTAGGCGCCGTCGGCGTCGGCGGAGCCGGACGGCCCGAGGCCCCCGCTGTAGGCCCCGACCCGGGCGCCGGCGACCGGGAGCTGGTCGTTGGCGTCGATCACGCGGCCGAGGATCACGGCGGTCCTCGTCTGGCGGAGGGCGATCACCGTCCCGTCGCGCAGGGTGCCCTCGTCCCGCGAGTAGATCAGCGCGCCCTCCCCGGTGTGGCTCTCGGCGCCGACCGTGGCGGACGAACCGTTCTCCCGCCCGGCCCCGGAGAGGTCCCGGTAGTGCAGGGAGGCGGTGCCGTCCTCGCCGATCACGGCGGCGAAGCCGATCCGCTCACCGGTCGCCGGCCCGGCGATCTTCACGTTCCGCCACTCGACGACGATCTTCCGGTGCGGGGCGGTGCCGGTGGCGGCCCAGTACACACCCGACCGGCCGTCGACGGCGAGGTCGTCCCCGAAGGCGTGCAGCGTGCCGTCGGCCGTCTGCGCTCCGGGCGCGGCGAAGGAGAGCGTGCCGTCGACGGAGGCCGTCAGCGAGCGGTACGCGCGGCCGTAGAAGGGCACGGGGAACGGCAGGTCGAAGGCCGCCGTTCCGGAGGCGCGGTCGGCGAGGCGGAGCCGCTCCGTCCCGGCCGGGAACTCGGCGGCGGTCGTGACCGAGCAGGCCGTACCGAAGGCGTCGGTACGGGGCGTCAGCGTGACGTCCTCGGCGCCGCCGGCCGTGGTGACATCGACCTGGACGGTCGCGGGAGAGGCGCAGCGGTGTGCGGGGGCGACGGCGAGCTCGTACTCCCCGGCGGCCGGAAGGCGCAGGGTGTAGCGGCCGTCGGGGCCGGTCGTCGCGGTGGCGCCGGACGGCGAGGCGGTGACGACGGCGCCCGCCTCGGCGCCGGTGGCGCCGGTCACGACGCCGGTGAGATCGATCGTGGCGGGATCGGCCTGCGCGGGGGCGGCGGCCAGCGCCAGAGGGAGCACGAGGGCGGCGGCGGTGAGCGCGGCGAGGGTTCTCCGTCGGTCACGTCGGTGCGATCGGGCCAAGTGCACGGACTCTCCTTCACGGAAGGTGCGACATTTGTACGCACGATCACCCGATCGTGGTGGAGGAGTGCGCTCGATGTGGCGGCTTCCGCCCAATGTTTTCGGCCATTCCCGGGCCTCCGGGGCGGCCGGTTCTCCCCGCCGAACGGAGCAACCGGACGGCTCTCTAGACTTCCGGGCATGAAGAACGAGTCCGTCGTCCAGGTCCGCGGCCTGGTCAAGCGGTACGGGACCAAGACCGCCGTCGACGGCCTCGACCTCGACGTCCGGGCCGGCACCGTGACCGCCGTCCTCGGCCCGAACGGTGCCGGGAAGACCACCACGATCGAGACCTGCGAGGGCTACCGGAAGGCCGACGCGGGCACCGTCCGCGTGCTCGGCCTCGACCCGGTCGCCGACGCGGCCCGGCTCCGGCCCCGGATCGGCGTGATGCTCCAGTCGGGTGGCGTCTACTCCGGCGCCCGTGCCGACGAGATGCTCCGCCACATGGCGAAGCTGCATGCCCACCCGCTCGACGTGAACGCCCTGATCGAGCGCCTCGGGCTGGGCTCCTGCGGCCGGACCACCTACCGCCGGCTCTCCGGCGGCCAGCAGCAGCGGCTCGCCCTCGCGATGGCCGTCGTGGGCCGCCCGGAGCTGGTCTTCCTCGACGAGCCGACCGCCGGACTCGACCCGCAGGCCCGCCGCGCCACCTGGGACCTGGTCCGCGAGCTGCGCGCCGACGGCGCCACCGTCGTCCTCACCACCCACTTCATGCACGAGGCCGAGGAGCTGGCGGACGACGTGGCCATCGTCGACGCCGGCCGGGTCGCCGCCCAGGGCAGCCCCGAGGCCCTGTGCCGCGGCGGCGCCGAGAACACCCTGCGCTTCACCGGCCGCCCCGGACTCGACCTCGGCTCGCTGCTCAAGGCCCTCCCCGACGGCACCCAGGCCGCGGAGCCGATCCCCGGGACGTACCGGATCACCGGCGAGGTCGGCCCCCAGCTGCTCGCCACCGTCACCACCTGGTGCGCCCAGCACGGCGTGATGCCGGACGGCATCGCGGTGGAGCGCCACACCCTCGAAGACGTCTTTCTCGAGCTCACGGGCAAGGAGCTGCGGTCATGAGCACAGGAACCTATGCCCCGAAGCCGGGAGCCGCGCCCGTCGGCCGGATGATCGCGGCGCAGACCGTCCTGGAGACGAAGATGCTGCTGCGCAACGGTGAGCAGCTGCTTCTGACGGTGATCATCCCGTCCCTGCTCCTCGTGCTGTTCTCGACCGTCGACATCGTCGACACGGGCGCCGACGAGGCCGTCGACTTCCTCGCGCCGGGTGTTCTCGCGCTCGCCGTGATGTCCACCGCCTTCACCGGTCAGGCCATCGCCACCGGCTTCGAGCGCCGCTACGGCGTCCTCAAGCGGCTCGGGGCCTCCCCGCTCCCCCGCTGGGCGCTGATGACCGCCAAGACGCTCTCCGTCCTGGTCACCGAGGTCCTCCAGGTCGCGCTCCTGACCGCCATCGCGCTGGGGCTCGGCTGGTCGCCCCAGGGCGACCCCGTCTCCGTCCTGCTGCTCCTCGTCCTCGGCACGGCCGCCTTCTCGGGCCTCGGTCTGCTGATGGCGGGCACGCTGCGCGCCGAGGCGACACTGGCCGCCGCGAACCTGGTCTTCCTGCTGCTCCTGGTGGGCGGCGGGGTGATCGTGCCCCTCGACCGGTTCCCCGACGCGGCCCGCTCCGTCCTGGAGCTGCTGCCGATCTCGGCGCTCTCGGACGGGCTGCGGGACGTGCTCCAGGGCGGCGCCGGGATGCCGTGGGGACAGGCGCTGACGCTCGCCGTGTGGGCGGTCCTCGGGCTCGGCGCGGCGGCGAAGTTCTTCCGCTGGGAGTAGCGGGAGGGTGACGTTCCGGGGTGACTTCACCCGTAACGCACCCCTCGTGAAAGCGTGCACAAGCCCCGTCCTACGATAGGGCCCGTGTTGACCCCCCTCGCCCACATCGCCAGGCGCTGGACCCCGTCCCCACGGACCCTCCGGCGCGCCGCGCTCTCCGCCGTCGTGATGAGCGTCCTCATCATCGTCACGGGAGGCGCGGTCCGGCTGACCGGCTCCGGCCTCGGCTGCGACACGTGGCCCAAGTGCACCGACGACAGCCTCATCGTGACGCCCGAGCAGGGCTACCGCGGGGCGATCGAGTTCGGCAACCGGATGCTGACGTACGTCCTGTCGGCCGCGGTCGGCTGGGCGATCATCGCCGCGCGGTCCACCAAGCCGTGGCGCCGCGGTCTGACCCGGCTCGGCTGGGCACAGTTCTGGATCGTCGCGAGCAACGCGGTCCTGGGCGGGATCACCGTGTGGATGGGCCTCAACCCGTGGACCGTCGCCGGGCACTTCATCGCCGCCAACGCGCTCCTCACCGTCGCCGTGATCACCTGGCACCGCGCCGGTGAGGGCGACACGACGCCCCGGCCGCGCGTTCCCGGGCCGGTGCGCAAGCTCTCCTGGGCGATCATCGCGACCTCGGTCCTCCTGATCGTGCTCGGCACGGGCGTCACGGGCTCGGGCAAGCACGCGGGTGACAGCAGCGACGTCCCGCGCATGCCGTGGGACTGGACCGCCGCCGCCCACCTGCACGCGATCGGCGCCTGGGTGGTCTGCGCCCTCGCCCTCGCGATGTGGCTGGTGCTGCGGGTGGTCGACGCCCCGGACGACACCCGGGCGCGCGCCCGCGACCTGCTGGTCGTACTGCTCGCCCAGGGCGGGATCGGCTACCTCCAGTACTTCACCGGCGTCCCCGAGGTCCTGGTCGGCGCGCACATGCTCGGCTCCGCGTTGATGTGGATCGCTGTGCTGCGCCTGGCCCTGAGCCTGCGTGAGCGCCCGCTGCCCAGCCCGGAGATCCCGGCCCAGGCCGACACGGCCCTGGCGAAGGCGTAACGCCCCGGCGCCCGTCGGACCGTTCTCAGGCCAGCCCGTAGATCCTGCGGGCGTTGCCCGAGGCGATCATGGTCGCCACGCGCTGGGCGTCGGTGAGGGACCAGGCGCCGTCGCCCACCCATTCGCCCAGCACACGGCTGAGCGCGCCACGGAAGACGTTGGCCGCCACGACATGCAGCTCCGGCAGGGCGTGCGCCCCGCTGGAGAAGAGCAGCTTGCCGAAGGGGGCCAGCTCCAGGAGCTCGGCGAGTACGGCCGCGGCCCGGGCCCCGGTCCTGCCGAGGACGGAGCCCAGATCGGCGTACACATGCGGGAACGCGCCCGTGAGCTGGGCCGTCTGCCGGTGGTACGGGTATCCGTGCAGCAGCACGACGTCCGTGCCGAGGCCGCTGGTGGACGCGGCGAACCCGGCGAGCCCGGCGGGGTCCTCGGCCCCCACGTGCAGCTGGAGCGGCCGCCCGGCGCCGACGGCGACCCAGAGCAGATGGCGCAGCAGCACCGGGTCGGTGAGCCGGCCGCCGACCGGGCGCCGCGCCAGCCAGCGCCCCGCCGCCCCGCGCACCTCGCCCGGCCCCGGCGGCTCGGACGCCTGGACGAGGCCCCGGCTCACCCCCGCCACGGAGGTGAACGCGACGGCGGTCGTGGCCGCGCCGTGGACGGCCTCGGAGAGGTTGGCGAGGAGCGCCTCGACCGATCCGGAGGTGTCGGCGACCTGCTCGGCGAGGGGTTCCAGGCGGACGATCTCGTGTGCGGCGGCGGCGCCGGCGGAGGCGATCTCGGCGGGGCCGGTCAGATCGCCGGGCAGGCCGGTGTCCACGAGGTAGGTGGAGATCCCGGAGGCGCGCAGCAGCCGCCGCCCGGACTCCAGGACACCCAGTTCGCGGCGGCGGGCGAGATAGCGGGCCGGCGGGCAGTGCGGCTCCAGGCCGAGCAGCGGCGGGCACCAGCGGCGTACCGCGAAGCCGGTCTGGGTGTCGAAGTAGGTGGTGCCGGGCGCGGGCGGCCGGGCGGTCCTGCCGAGGTACGACTCGAAGGTGCCGAGGCCGAGCTCCGTACGGAGCACCCCGTGGCAGTACTGGTCCACCAGGCTCGGGGTCTCGATCATTCGGGGGGCTCCCTGCGTGGACGTTCTTCCACACGTCCTAACGGGTGAGCCCCGCCCGAGGTTGTTGCCTTACGCGTTGGACGCGCCGCCCAGCTGGATTCCGGCCATCCGGCTCCACTCGTACGGGCCGGTGACGACCTTGGCGGCGAACTCGCCGTCGAACTCCTCGTGGAGGGTCAGCCCGGCCTTCTCCGCCGCCTTCTCCGCGACGGCGTACGTCGGGGCCACCAGGTCGCCCCAGCCGCCGTCCTCGCCGACGAGGACGATCCGGGTGCCCGCCTGGCCGATGTGGGCGAGTTGCCCCTCGGCGCCGCCGTGCTCCTTGGAGAACGCCTGGATCTGCCTGGCGAGCTTGGCCGCCTTGCGCTCCGCCTGCTTGGTCTCCGCCTGCTTGGTGTCTGCCATGGGACAGATGCTACCGATGGGTAGATCAACTGGCGACGGCCGGTGCACGTGGTCTTGCCCACGTGCACCGGCCGTCGATCAGGGTCCGAGGGGCTACCTCAGGAAGGGGTCCACCGCGACCGCCACGAAGAGCAGCGAGACGTAGGTGATCGACCAGTGGAAGAGGCGCATCTCCTTGAGCTTCGCGCCGGTCGCGCCGTTCTTCGCGCGGTTCAGCAGTCCGTGCGCCTCCCAGAGCCACCAGCCGCCGGTGAGCAGCGCCACGGCCGTGTAGAACCAGCCGGTGTAGCCGAGCGGCGTCAGCAGTAGCGAGACGGCGACCATCACCCAGCTGTACGCGACGATCTGCTTGGCGACGACCTTGTTCGAGGCGAGGACCGGGAGCATGGGCACGCCCGCCCGGGCGTAGTCGTCCTTGACCTTCATCGACAGCGGCCAGTAGTGCGGCGGCGTCCAGAAGAAGATGACCATGAAGAGGATGATCGCGGCCCAGGACATCGAGTTGGTGACGGACGACCAGCCGATCAGCACCGGCAGACAGCCGGCGATGCCGCCCCAGACGATGTTCTGCGCGGTGCGGCGCTTGAGGATCATCGTGTAGATCACGACGTAGAAGAGGAGCGCGCCGAGCGAGAGCGCCGCGGAGAGCCAGTTGACCAGGAGGCCGAACCAGAGCGTGGACACCACGGCGAGGGTGAGGCCGAAGATCAGCCCCTCACGCGGGGTGAGGACGCCGGTGACCAGCGGGCGCTGGGAGGTGCGGTCCATCAGGGCGTCGATGTCGCGGTCGATGTACATGTTCAGCGCGTTCGCGCCGCCCGCCGACAGATAGCCGCCGAAGCAGGTGGCGAGTACCAGCCACATGTTCGGGACGCCCTGCTCGGCGAGGAACATCACCGGAACGGTCGTGATGAGCAGCAGCTCGATGATCCGCGGCTTGGTCAGCGCCACGAATGCCTTGACGCGGGCCCCGAACGGCCGATGGCCCCCCGGGCTGGGAGTCAAGACGACCCCTGCGGGTCGGGACTCGACGGCCGTCACGCACACCCCTGACAGAGAATTCCCAGCAAGCTCCCCGGATGAAGACGGGGTGAAGACTTGCGCGTACCACGCCACTGTAGACGTTGCCCAGACGCCGATCTTCGCGGGGGTGGGGTCGTGTTGAGGGGCCTCGTCCCAAGGCGTGGACAGCACTCGGGAGGTGAAGTGACAGAGTGACCGGCACTCTTGCCGTGTCTTCTGTTTTCCGGGGCCCGCACTCGAAAAGATGGACGTGATGACGGGGGTAGGCTCGACAACGCCGGTACACCCTCAGTCACCGGCTTCCAGTACATGTGGAGAGGAGCCCTGACTCAGGGTGAGCACTAAGCCGACCACCACAGACCTCGAGTGGACCGAATTGGACCAGCGGGCCGTGGACACCGCCCGCATCCTGGCCGCGGACGCCGTACAGAAGGTCGGCAACGGCCATCCCGGTACGGCCATGAGCCTGGCGCCCGCCGCGTACACCCTCTTCCAGAAGGTGATGCGCCACGACCCGGCCGATCCGGAGTGGGTGGGGCGCGACCGTTTCGTGCTGTCCGCCGGTCACTCGTCCCTGACCCTCTACACCCAGCTGTACCTGGGGGGCTTCGGGCTCGAGCTGGACGACCTGAAGGCGTTCCGCACCTGGGGCTCGAAGACCCCGGGGCACCCGGAGTACGGTCACACCGCGGGTGTCGAGACGACGACCGGCCCGCTGGGCCAGGGTGTCGCCAACGCCGTGGGCATGGCGATGGCCGCCCGTTTCGAGCGCGGTCTGTTCGACCCGGAGGCGGCCCCCGGCACCTCCCCGTTCGACCACCGGATCTACGCGATCGCCGGTGACGGCTGCCTCCAGGAGGGCATCTCCGCCGAGGCGTCCTCGCTGGCCGGTCACCAGAAGCTCGGCAACCTGATCCTGCTGTGGGACGACAACCACATCTCGATCGAGGGCGACACCGAGACGGCCGTGTCCGAGGACACGATGAAGCGGTACGAGGCGTACGGCTGGCACGTCCAGCGCGTCGAGGCGCAGGCCAACGGCGACCTGGACCCGGCGGCGCTGTTCGCGGCGATCAAGGCCGCCGAGGCCGAGACCGAGCGTCCGTCGTTCATCGCGATGCGCTCGATCATCGCCTGGCCCGCCCCGAACGCCCAGAACACCGAGGCCGCGCACGGCTCGGCGCTCGGCGACGAGGAGATCGCGGCCACCAAGCGGATCCTCGGCTTCGACCCGGAGCAGACCTTCGAGGTCTCCGACGAGGTCATCGGTCACACCCGCTCGCTGGGCGACCGCGGCCGTGAGGCCCGCGCCGCCTGGGAGAAGTCCCTCGCGGAGTGGCGTACGGCCAACCCGGAGCGGGCCGCGACGTTCGACCGCGTCCAGGCGAACGAGCTGCCCGAGGGCTGGGAGTCGAAGATCCCGGTGTTCGAGGCGGGCAAGGGCATCGCCACCCGCGCCGCGTCCGGCAAGGTCCTGCAGTCGCTCGGCGCTGTCATCCCGGAGCTGTGGGGCGGCTCGGCCGACCTGGCCGGCTCGAACAACACGACGATCGACAAGACCTCGTCGTTCCTGCCCGAGGGAAACCCGCTGCCCGAGGCGGACCCGTACGGCCGCACGATCCACTTCGGCATCCGCGAGCACTCCATGGCCGCGGAGATGAACGGCATCGCGCTGCACGGCAACACCCGTGTCTACGGCGGCACCTTCCTGGTGTTCTCCGACTACATGCGCAACGCCGTGCGTCTGTCCGCGCTGATGCACCTGCCGGTGACGTACGTCTGGACCCACGACTCGATCGGTCTGGGCGAGGACGGCCCGACGCACCAGCCGGTGGAGCACCTGGCGTCGCTCCGCGCGATCCCCGGTCTGAACATCGTCCGCCCCGCGGACGCCAACGAGACCGCCATCGCCTGGCGCGAGATCACCAAGCGCCACACCCGCGTGTTCGGAAAGGGCGCCCCGCACGGTCTGGCCCTGACCCGTCAGGGTGTGCCGACGTACGACTGGAACGACGACGCGGCCAAGGGCGGGTACGTCCTGTTCGAGGCCGAGGGCGGCGACGCCCAGGTCGTGCTGATCGGCACCGGCTCCGAGGTGCACGTGGCCGTCGAGGCCCGGGAGCAGCTCCAGGCCGCCGGCGTCCCGACCCGCGTGGTCTCGATGCCGTCCGTCGAGTGGTTCGAGGAGCAGGACCAGGCGTACAAGGACGCCGTTCTGCCGCCGTCGGTGAAGGCGCGCGTGGCCGTCGAGGCGGGTGTCGGTCTCACCTGGCACAAGTACGTCGGTGACGCCGGCCGGATCGTCTCGCTGGAGCACTTCGGTGCCTCCGCCGACGCGAAGGTCCTCTTCCGCGAGTTCGGCTTCACGCCGGAGGCCGTGGCCGCCGCCGCCCGGGAATCTCTGGTCGCCGCGGCGCGCTGACGCCCCTAGACACGAATTTTGGAGAACCTCTCATGACAGACGCTCTCAAGCGCCTCTCCGACGAAGGCGTCGCGATCTGGCTGGACGACCTCTCGCGTCAGCGGATCACGTCCGGAAACCTGGCCGAGCTGATCGACCAGCAGCACGTGGTGGGTGTCACCACCAACCCGTCCATCTTCCAGAAGGCGATCTCGGAGGGTCACGGCTACGACCAGCAGCTGGCCGACCTGGCCGCCCGCAAGGTCACCGTGGACGAGGCCATCCGCATGATCACGACGGCTGACGTGAGGGACGCCGCCGACATCCTGCGCCCGGTCTACGACTCCACGGACGGCCAGGACGGCCGGGTGTCGATCGAGGTCGACCCCCGTCTGGCCCACAACACGACGGCCACCATCGCCGAGGCCAAGCAGCTGGCCTGGCTGGTCGACCGTCCCAACACGCTCATCAAGATCCCGGCCACCAAGGCGGGCCTGCCGGCGATCACCGAGGTCATCGGCCTCGGTATCAGCGTCAACGTGACGCTGATCTTCTCGCTGGAGCGCTACCGCGCGGTCATGGACGCCTACCTGGCCGGTCTGGAGAAGGCCCGCGAGCGCGGCCTCGACCTCTCCAAGATCCACTCGGTGGCGTCCTTCTTCGTCTCCCGCGTGGACTCGGAGATCGACAAGCGCCTGACCGCCCTCGGCACGGACGAGGCCAAGGCCCTCAAGGGCAAGGCCGCCCTCGCCAACGCCCGACTGGCGTACGAGGCGTACGAAGAGGTGTTCTCGAGCGAGCGCTGGACCGCCCTGGACAAGGCGCAGGCCAACAAGCAGCGTCCGCTGTGGGCCTCGACCGGCGTCAAGGACCCGGCGTACAAGGACACGCTGTACGTCGTCGACCTGGTCGCGCCGGGCACCGTCAACACGATGCCCGAGGCGACCCTGGAGGCCACCGCCGACCACGGCGAGGTCGCCGGCGACACCGTGCGGGGCACGTACGCGCAGTCGCGCGCCGAGCTGGATGCCATCGAGAAGCTCGGCATCAGCTACGACGACGTGGTACAGCTGCTCGAGGACGAGGGCGTCGAGAAGTTCGAGGCGTCCTGGAACGACCTGCTCAAGTCGACCGAGGCGGAGCTCCAGCGCCTCGCACCTTCGGAGGCGTAAGCACTTTGAGCGCAGTTCACGGAGCCAACCCGCTCCGTGACGCCGCAGACCGACGGCTCCCGCGCATCGCGGGGCCGTCGGGTCTGGTGATCTTCGGCGTCACGGGCGATTTGTCCCGAAAGAAGCTCATGCCTGCCGTCTACGACCTGGCCAACCGTGGTCTGCTGCCGCCGGGCTTCTCGCTCATCGGCTTCGCCCGCCGCGAGTGGCAGGACGAGGACTTCGCGCAGGAGGTCTACGAGGCCGTCAAGCAGCACGCCCGCACCCCGTTCCGCGAGGAGGTGTGGCAGCAGCTGATCCAGGGGATGCGCTTCGTCCAGGGCGACTTCGACGACGACGACGCCTTCGACCAGCTGAGGACCACCATCGAGGAGCTGGACAAGGCGCAGGGCACGGGCGGCAACTTCGCCTTCTACCTCTCCGTGCCGCCGAAGTTCTTCCCGCTGGTCGTCCAGCAGCTGAAGAAGCACGGCCTGGCCGACCAGAAGAACAACTCCTGGCGCCGCGCGGTCATCGAGAAGCCCTTCGGCCACGACCTGGCCTCCGCGAAGGAGCTCAACGAGGTCGTCCACGAGGTCTTCCCGCCCGACGCGGTCTTCCGGATCGACCACTACCTGGGCAAGGAGACCGTCCAGAACATCCTGGCGCTCCGCTTCGCCAACACCCTCTTCGAGCCGATCTGGAACCGGTCGTACGTCGACCACGTACAGATCACCATGGCCGAGGACATCGGCATCGGCGGCCGCGCCGGGTACTACGACGGCATCGGCGCCGCCCGTGACGTCATCCAGAACCACCTCCTCCAGCTGCTCGCGCTCACCGCGATGGAGGAGCCCGCCTCCTTCGACGCGGACGCGCTCGCGGCCGAGAAGACCAAGGTGCTCGGCGCGGTGAAGCTGCCGAAGGACCTGGGTGCCTCGACCGTCCGCGGCCAGTACGCGCCGGGATGGCAGGGCGGCGCGAAGGCCGTCGGCTATCTGCAGGAGGACGGGATCGACCCCAAGTCGAAGACCGACACCTACGCGGCCATCAAGCTGGAGATCGACAACCGCCGCTGGGCGGGCGTCCCCTTCTATCTCCGTACGGGCAAGCGGCTCGGCCGTCGCGTCACCGAGATCGCGGTGGTCTTCCAGCGCGCGCCCCACTCCCCGTTCGACAAGACGGCGACGGAGGAGCTGGGCCAGAACGCCCTGGTCATCCGCGTCCAGCCGGACGAGGGCGTCACCATGCGGTTCGGCTCCAAGGTTCCGGGCACCTCGATGGAGGTCCGGGACGTGTCGATGGACTTCGCCTACGGCGAGTCCTTCACGGAGTCCAGCCCCGAGGCGTACGAGCGACTCATCCTCGATGTGCTGCTCGGCGACTCGAACCTCTTCCCGCGGGTCGAGGAGGTCGAGCTGTCCTGGACGATCCTCGACCCGATCGAGCAGTACTGGGACAAGCACGGCAAGCCCGCGCAGTACCAGTCGGGGACCTGGGGTCCGGTCGAGGCGGACGAAATGCTCGCACGAGACGGACGGAGCTGGCGCAGGCCATGAAGACCGACCTCACGGACACCACGTCCAGCAAGATCAACAAGGCGCTGGTGCTCGGGCGGCGTGCCATCGGCACGCCCGCCGTCGGCATGGTGCTCACCCTCGTCATCGTCACCGACGAGGAGAACGCCTACGACGCGCTGAAGGCGGCCAACGACGCGTCCCGCGAGCACCCCTCGCGGACGCTGGTCGTCATCAAGCGGGTCTCGCGTTCGCCGCGCGACCGCGCGAAGGCCCGGCTCGACGCCGAGGTCCGCCTCGGCGCCGACGCCAGCACAGGGGAAACGGTTGTCCTGCGGCTGTACGGCGAGGTCGTCGACCACGCCCAGTCGGTGGTCCTGCCGCTGCTGCTCCCCGACGCGCCCACCGTCGTCTGGTGGCCGGTCAACGCCCCGGCCGATCCGGCGAACGACCCGCTGGGCGCGCTCGCCCAGCGCCGGGTGACCGACACGTACGCCTCCGAGCAGCCGATCCACGAGCTGACCGGGCGCGCGGACACGTACACCCCGGGCGACACGGACCTGGCCTGGACCCGGATCACCCCGTGGCGTTCGATGCTGGCCGCCGCGCTCGACCAGGTCGTGTGCGAGGTCACCTCGGCCGAGGTGGAGGGCGAGGAGTTCAACCCGAGCGTCGAGCTGCTCGCCATGTGGCTGGCGGACCGGCTGAAGGTGCCGGTGCGCCGGTCGACGTCGGCGGGTCCCGGGCTCACCTCCGTACGGATGGAGTCCACCTGCGGGCCGATCGTGCTCGACCGGCCGGACGGCTCGCTGGCGACGCTCTCCATCCAGGGGCAGCCGGACCGTGGCGTGGCGCTCAAGCGCCGCGAGACGGCCGAGCTGATCGCGGAGGAGCTGCGGCGGCTCGACCCGGACGACACGTACGCCTCTGCGCTGCGGTACGGGCTCGACCGGCTGGACGAGGAGTCGAAGGTGACGGCCCCGGCGGAAGGTGCGGCTGACCCTGCTGCCGCGGATTCGGCTTCGGCTTCGGCTTCGGCGGATCCGGCTTCCGGCACGGCGAAGGCGCCCGCGAAGAAGGCCCCGGCCAAGAAGGCGGCGGCCAAGTGAGCACTCCCCAGCTCGTCGTCCACCGCGACAAGGAGCTGATGGCCCAGGCCACGGCGGCCCGGCTGATCACGCGGATCGTGGACGCCCAGTCCGCCCGCGGCTCGGCCTCCGTGGTCCTCACGGGCGGCCGCAACGGCAACGGGCTGCTCGCGGCGCTCCGTTCGGCCCCCGCGCGCGACGCGATCGACTGGTCGCGGCTCGATCTGTGGTGGGGCGACGAGCGGTTCCTGCCCGAGGGCGACCCGGAGCGCAATGTCACCCAGGCCCGTGAGGCGCTGCTCGACAGCGTCCCGCTGGACCCGGCGCGGGTGCACGCGATGCCGGCCTCGGACGGCCCGTACGGCAACGACGTCGAGGCGGCGGCAGAGGCGTACGCGGCCGAACTGGCCGCGGCCGCCGGCCCCGAGGACCACGCCTCGGTGCCGACCTTCGACGTGCTGATGCTGGGCGTCGGGCCGGACACGCACGTGGCCTCGCTCTTCCCGGAGCTCCCGGCGGTCCGCGAGACCGAGCGCACGGTGGTGGGCGTGCACGGCGCGCCGAAGCCTCCGCCGACCCGCGTCTCGCTGACGCTGCCGGCGATCCGTGCCGCGCGGGAGGTCTGGCTGCTCGCGGCCGGCGAGGACAAGGCGAAGGCCGCGGCGATCGCGCTGTCCGGCGCGGGCGAGATCCAGGCACCGGCAGCCGGCGCCTACGGCCGCACGCGGACGCTCTGGCTGCTCGACGCGGCGGCCGCCTCGGAGCTGCCGCGCGCGCTGTATCCGCCGGCCTCGGCCTGACGGACGCTCGATGAGGCCCGGTTCACCGCACGGTGGACCGGGCCTCCGGCGTTTCCCGTACGGGTTCCAGGAAGGGAGCGAGCAGGTCGGGCACCGTCTCCGCGGCGAAGGCCAGCCCCTCGCCCTGCCCGGCGTCGTGGATGTCGTACGCGCCCGAGCCCGCCGCGGTCGTCGCGGTGAGCGTCACCAGGCCGGCGCGGCGCTGGAAGTACGACTGCTTGACGGTCCAGCCGATGACGCCGCCGCGCTGGAGGGCGACCGTGGTGCGGCGGACCGTGCCGGACCTGGCCAGCAGGTAGTCGCCGCTGACGCCGTGCCCGAGGTTGCGGTAGGCGTCACGCGCGCCCACCACGGCGAGCGGGCCGAGGACGAGGGCGCAGCCCACGGCCACGTACAGCAGGACGGGCGTGAGGAGGGCGCCGAGGACGGCGAGGACCGCGGCGGGGGTGAGCGCGCTCCACAGCGCCCAGCGCAGCCGCCGGGTGCGGGCCGCGCGCGGATGGACGGTCAGCGGCGCGCTCGTCGGGGACTCGGACTCGCGCAGCACCTGCGCGGCGACCCGGTCGGCGACCGCGCGGGGCGCGGCGGGCAGCAGGGTCTTGTTATCGGCGTGCTCGTCCTCGTCGTGCTCGGCGAGTCCGGTGGCGACGGCGTCGACGCGGGCGGCCCTGCACATCCGTACGCCGAGCGGCTCGACCAGTTCGACCCCGCGCAGCCGGCGTTCCTCGATGGAGATCGAGCGGGCGGTGAGGAGCCCGCGGCGGACCCTCAGGGTGCCGCCGGGCTCGCGCTCCAGGCGGTAGTTCCACCACATCTCGACCCAGAGGCCGAGGGCGCCGACGGTCCCGACGACGACGGCCAGTGCGATGAGGACGAGGATCATGGAGACGACCGAGGTGTCCTGGAAGCGGTCGCCTATCCAGTCGATGACCTCGCCCTGAGCCCCGAACCACTCGCTGACCTGCATCACGGCTCCGGCGGCCGCGCCGCCGAGGGCCACGGTGACGAAGGAGACCGGGGCGTAGCGGATCCAGCCCCGGTCGAGCACGGCGAGCGCGCCGTCGTGATGGGTGTCCTCGGTGCCGGTGGGCGCCCGGTCGAGCAGTTCGCGGCGGAGCCGTTCTCCCTCGGCCCGGTCGACCGGGTCGAGTTCGAGGGTGGACTCGCCGCCGTTGTGCTCGCCGGTGCCGATGCGGACCTTGACCAGCCCGAGGACGCGTTGCAAGGGGTTGGCGGTGAGGTCGACGCTGCGGATGCGTTCGCGGGCGAGCGAGCGCCGCTTGACCAGGAGGAGTCCGGTGTGGAGTTCGACCCTCCCCCAGCCTTCGGCCGGGGGTACCCCCATCTCGCTGCGCTCGGCACCGATGCGGTAGCGGGTGCGCCGCCAACGGATGTGGTCGGCGGCCGCGCCGGCGCCGATGAGGAGTACCGCCCCGGCGAGGATCCAGCCGACGGCCCTCCAGGCGGGCATGGCATTGCGGAGGGCGAAGAAGGTGGGCAGGGCCGCGCCCGCGGCGACGCCCGCGAGGACGACGGCGGTGACCAGGACCGTACGCCGGTCCAGGCGCCGCCACTCCTCGCTCATGTGGCGTCCCCGGGCGTGGCCTGGGTGATGCGGGTGAGCTTCTCGGCGAGATCCGCGGCGAGTTCGTGGTCGAGACCCTCGACGCGGATCGCGCCCTTGGAGGAGGCGGTGGTGACGGTGACCGTGGCGAGGCGGAAGTACTGCTCCAGCGGTCCCCTGACCGTGTCGACGGTCTGGATACGGGACATGGGCGCGATCCGCCACTCCTGCCAGAAGACCCCCGTGCGGACGTAGACGGCGTCCTCGGTGACCTCCCAGCGGTGGAAGCGGAACCACCAGAGGGGGAAGAACGCGGTGCAGGCGAGGCCGACGGCCGCCAGGACGGCGGCGGGCAGCCAGAGCCAGAACCGGGCCGGCGTGATGAGCGCCCCGAGCACGCCGAGGACCACCACCGGTACGGCGGTGGTCACCAGCCACTGGGTGCGCCACCAGCCGACGGCCCGTTCGTCCAGCGAGTTGCTCGGCGGCCGCAGCCGCACCGTGTTCTCCCCCCTCATCGGTCAGCGGCCCCTGAGCGTCCGGTATGTGTCGACGAGCGCGGCGGTCGAGCCGTCGAGCTCCTCGCCGCCGGTGCCTTCGGTGAGCACGGGCTCGATCTTCTTGGCGAGGACCTTGCCCAGCTCGACACCCCACTGGTCGAAGGAGTCGATGTTCCAGACCGCGCCCTGGACGAACACCTTGTGCTCGTAGAGCGCGATGAGCTGGCCGAGCACGAAGGGGGTGAGTGCCTTGGCCAGGATCGTGGTGGTGGGGTGGTTGCCCTGGAAGGTCTTGTGCGGGACGAGTTCCTCGGCGACGCCCTCGGCCCGTACCTCCTCGGGCGTCTTGCCGAAGGCGAGCGCCTGGGTCTGGGCGAAGAAGTTGGCCATCAGCAGGTCGTGCTGGGCGGCGAGCCCCGGGGCGAGGTCGGCGACGGGCTCGGCGAAGCCGATGAAGTCGGCCGGGATGAACTTGGTGCCCTGGTGGATCAACTGGTAGTAGGCGTGCTGCCCGTTGGTGCCGGGGGTGCCCCAGACGACGGGTCCGGTCTGCCAGTCGACGGGGTTGCCGTCGCGGTCGACGGACTTGCCGTTGGACTCCATGTCGAGCTGCTGGAGGTAGGCGGTGAACTTCGACAGGTAGTGCGAGTACGGCAGGACGGCGTGCGACTGGGCGTCGAAGAAGCCGCCGTACCAGACGCCGAGAAGGCCGAGGAGCAGCGGCGCGTTCTCCTCCGCGGGGGCGGTCCGGAAGTGCTCGTCGACGAGGTGGAAGCCGTCGAGCATCTCGCGGAAGCGCTCCGGACCGATGGCGATCATCAGGGAGAGGCCGATGGCGGAGTCGTAGGAGTACCGTCCGCCGACCCAGTCCCAGAACTCGAACATGTTGGCCGTGTCGATGCCGAAGTCCTGCACCTTCTCGGCGTTGGTCGACAGGGCGACGAAGTGCTTGGCGACGGCGTCCTGACCGGCCCGCAGCCCGGTGAGGAGCCAGTCGCGGGCGGAGGTGGCGTTGGTGATCGTCTCGATGGTGGTGAAGGTCTTCGAGGCGACGATGAAGAGCGTCTCGGCCGGGTCGAGGTCACGGACGGCCTCGTGGAGGTCGGCGCCGTCGACGTTGGAGACGTAGCGGAACGTCAGATCCCGCTGGGTGTAGGCGCGGAGGGCCTCGTAGGCCATGGCGGGGCCGAGGTCGGAGCCGCCGATGCCGATGTTGACGATGTTCTTGATCGGCCTGCCGGTGTGTCCGGTCCATTCGCCGGCGCGGACCTTGTCCGCGAAGGCGGCCATCTTGTCGAGGACGGCGTGGACGGCCGGGACGACGTTCTCGCCGTCGACCTCGATGACCGCGTCGCGCGGGGCGCGCAGCGCCGTGTGGAGGACCGCGCGGTCCTCGGTGGTGTTGATCTTCTCGCCGCGGAACATGGCGTCGCGCAGCTCGGCCACACCGGTGGCCGTGGCCAACTCGCGCAGCAGCGTCAGCGTCTCGTCGGTGACCAGGTGCTTGGAGTAGTCCAGGTGCAGGTCGCCGACGCGCAGTGCGTACGCGGTGCCACGACCCGGTTCGGCGGCGAACAGCTCGCGCAGATGGGTGGCTCCCAGCTGCTCGCGGTGCTTGCCGAGGGCGGCCCATTCGGGGAGCCGGTTGAGCCTCGTGCGTCCTTGTGCGTTCATCTCGGACATCGCCTACTTCTTCTCTTCCTGCCTGCTTGCCCCGCTGCGACTCCAACCTAATTGATCGTGGGGGCGGAAGGCGCGCGACGGCTCAGTGGCCGCCGCGATGCAGCCGACCTGCGTAGCGGGCCTCCAGGTCCGCGTTGCGCTCGTGGCCGCCGGGGAGGTTGGCGGAGACGTACACCGGCGGTTCGTGGCCCTCGGCGAGGAGGAGGGCGACCGACTCGGCGACGACCATCTGCACGAGGAGGGAGGAGGTGAGGGTGGAGACCCCGCAGAGGCCCGTGCCGTCCGGGAGGGGGAGCACGGCGTCGCCGGTGGGCGCGCCGTTGTCGAGGACGGCGTCGGCGAGGTCGGCGAGCCGCCGTCCGCTCGCGTGCGGGGCGGGGACGGCGCGGGTGTGCGCGAGCGAGGTGAGCGCGACGAGCGGGTGACCGGCGGCGGTCACCTTGAGCGCCAGGTCGACGACGGCGTTGTTCACGCCCGAGTTGGAGATGATGACGAACAGGTCCTGCGGGCGGGGCGTGGCCAGGGCGTAGAGCCGGTCGGCGAGGCCGGGGGCGCGCTCCAGGAGCGGATCGGCGAGTACGGAGGGGTCCTCGCCGCCGCGCAGTACGAGGTCGGCGAGTGCGATCCGGCTGGTGGGCACGAGCCCGCCGGCCCGGCCCGCGATCTCCAGGGCGGCGGCCTGCGAGTGCCCGGTGCCGAAGGCGTGGATCACCCCGTCGGCGGCGACACAGTCGGCGAAGAGCCGGGCGGCGGCGACGACGGAGTCCTTGTTGCCGGCGACGACCCGCTCGACTACCTCTCGTGCGTGGTCGGCGAACACAGCGGCACCGAGGGCGGGTTGGGGCATGTCCAGCCTCCATTGGTTCGATGAACCGGATCCTGACGGGCATTCCGATTCAATGAACCAGCAACACCCTCCTCGGTCAAGGGCCCGAGAACGCCGACGGGGCGGCGTACACCGACGCGATGCCGGAGCACGCCGCCCTCGGGCGGGACGGGGTTGCGGGAGACGGCCCGCGTACGGCCCATGGTGTCCGGCCCGGTCTACTCGGCGCCCTTCGCCGCGTCGGCCGAGCCGGCCTGCGCGCCGAACACCTCCTGGACGAGGGCCTTCTGCGCCTTCTGGAACGCCGCGGCGGTGGCGGCGAAGTCGAGATCGGCGTC
The DNA here is from genome assembly GCF_055561875.1 of Streptomyces sp. NPDC022552. NCBI lineage: Bacteria > Bacillati > Actinomycetota > Actinomycetes > Kitasatosporales > Streptomycetaceae > Streptomyces > Streptomyces sp. NPDC022552. The sequence goes on along the minus strand of NZ_JBVHGJ010000002.1, from coordinate 888,841 downwards.
CCCGGTGGTCAGCGAGGCGGTCAGGGTCCTGCTGCCGTCGGGCGTGCTGTACATCAGCGCCGCCCAGCCGAAGAAGCCGCCGTTGTGGTGCAGGACGGTGCCGCCGCCCTCCGTCTCCTCCACGAACACCCCCAGGCCGTAGCCCAGCTTGGGATGCGGCGTGCGCATCTCGGCCAGCAGCGGTGCGGGCACGAGCTTGCCGCTGTTCAGTGCGGAGAAGAAGGTGTGGAGATCCTTGGTGGTCGAGATCATGTCACCGGCGGCGGAGATCCAGGAGACGTTGAACCGGGTGACGTCGACGACCTTCCACTGGCCGGCGTCCTCGTACCGGTAGTAGCCGTGAGCGTGCGGCTCGGGGATCTCCGGCGAGTCGCCCGGCACCACTGTTCCCGACAGCTCCAGCGGCCGCAGGATCAGCCGCTCCGTCTCCTCGGCCAGGGAGCGGCCGGTGACCTCCTCGATCAGCAACTTGGCCAGCACATAGTTGGTGTTGGAGTAGCTCCAGTCCGCCCCCGGCTCGAACCGCGCCGGCTTGGACAGGGAGAGCCGGACCAGCTCCTCCGGGTCGTAGGTGTGGAACTGGCGGTCCACGTACTCCTGGCCCTGCCAGGGGATGCCCGGCGTGACCGTCCCGTCGTCGCCGTACTCGCCGGTGTGGTTGAACAGTCCGCTGGTGTGCTGGAGGAGCATCCGCACCGTGATCCGCCGGTCGAGACCGAACCGGGGCAGGTGGTCGTCCACCGGGCTGTCCAGCCCGAACCTGCCCTCGGCCACCAGCAGCAGCACCACGGTCGCGGTGAAGGTCTTGGTGGTGCGGCCGATCCGGAACCGTCCGTCGGTCGCGGGCTTGGCACTCTCGCCCAGTTCGTTCACGCCGGCGCTGCCGACCCACTCGCCCCGCTCGTCGTTCACGCGCAGCTGGACCCCGGCGAACCCGGAATCGACGATCTCCTGGATGGCCTTCTGCAGTTCCGGGCGGTCCTGGCCGGTGAGGGGGAGGGACATGGTGGTACTCCTTCGCGTTGTGGGTGTGCGGGTACGGCGGCAGTGGCGGCGCTTCAGAGGCTGCGGGCGGTGATGTCGCCGTAGGCCGTGGTGGCGTGAAGGGTCAGGCCGGGCGCGCCGTCGGCGTTCTTGAGCGCGTTGTGGATCCGGCCGTACGCGGTACCGGCGTCCAGGGAGGCGGAGACTCCGCGGGCCGCGCCGACCGACACGTCCCCGGACTCGGTGCGCAGCGTGACGGTGCCGCGCACGGCCTCGGTGATCCGGAGGTCGCCCTTCTGGGTGCTGATCTCCGCGGGGCCGCCCAGACGGCCGACCGAGATGTCGCCGGCGAGGAGGGTGAGGCGGGCGCTGTCGGCCTCGTCGAGCTCGACCGTGCCCTGCGCGCTCTCGAAGGTGACGTCGCCGAGCCGTCCGACGCCTCGGAGTTCGGCGTCGGCGCCCTTCGCCTCGACCCGGGAGCCAGCGGGCATATGGACGGTCACCTCGACGTATCCGGAGGCACCGAGCATCTCCTTCTTCGCCGGCGGGGCCTGGATCCGCAGGACGCCTTCGGTGTGGTCGACCGTGGTCTCCTCCGCCGCCCGCACGTCCCGGCTCTTCGCGGCGTTCGCGGGCCGGACCTCGACCGTGGCGTCGGTCCGGTCGGCGGCGATGAGCCGGATGCGTCCCGCGGGGATGTCCAGGACGGCGAGGACGGGGGCGGTGGTGTCGAACTGCTGCATGACGCTCTCCTTCGTCTTCAGCGTGCGCTCCGTCGGCCCGCTGTTTCTGATGATGGAAAGCTACGTTGCGTTCATGAACTTGGCAACACACTCGTTGCACACTCTCGCCGTTTTCGCAGGCAGTAGCAGCAATTTCGTTGCAACGAATCCAAAAGTAACGCAACGATCTCCAACAGGTTCGTTGCAATGAAGGAGGGATGAACGCTATGGTTGACATCTCTACGGCCGATGAAGGAGACCGCGATGCCCGGAGGCAGACTCACCCAGCCCGAACGCCAGCAGATCGCGCTGGGACTGGCCGACGGCCTCGCCTACGCCGAGATCGCCAGGCGCCTCGAACGCCCGACCTCGACCGTCACGCGTGAGGTGATGCGCAACGGCGGCCCCACCGCCTACCGCGCCGACCTGGCCCACCGCGCCACCGAGCGCCGCGCCCACCGTCGCAGGCAGGCGGCGCCGTCGGAGTCACCCCCACAGGCCGGCGGACGCGACACCGAGGCCGTACGCGAGTACGAGGAGGTGTTCACCACCGTCATGATGCAGTCGGGCATGCCCAAGATGATGTCCCGGGTGATGGCCTGCCTCTGCCTCGCCGACACGGGCAGTCTCACCGCGTCCGAACTGGCCGGGCGCCTCCAGGTCAGCCCGGCGTCCGTCTCCAAGGCGATCACGTTCCTCGAGTCCCAGAGCATGGTCCGGCGGGAACGCGACGAACGGCGCCGTGAGCGCTACGTCGTCGACGACGACGTCTGGTACCAGTCGATGATGGCCAGCGCCCGCACCACCGCTCACATAAGCGACATCGCGCGGCAGGGCGTCGGCGTCCACGGCACCGGCACCCCGGTCGGCACCCGCCTCGAAAACATCGCCCGCTTCCTCGACTTCGTCTCCGAGAGCACCGCCCGCGCCGCGGAGCAGGCCCGCGCCATCCTGCACACGGCCCCCGGCACCACCCCGGACAGCACCACCTGAGCCACCCGGGCCCGCGCGCCGGCCGTCAGCGCGAGAGCCGGGCCAGGGCCACGGCGCCCGGCACGCCGTCCGGGACCGGGGAAAGAGCGAGGCCCCACGCGCCCACCCGCTCGGCGAGACGCGGCAGGAGCGGCCCGACGGGACCGATCAGGCCACCCGTGACGACCAGCGGCTCCCCCGGCCGCGGCCCCAACGCGCCTACGGTGGACGCCAGTTCGGCCGCCGCTCCGTCGAGGAGCGAACACGCCACCTCGTCCCCGGCCTCCTCCGCCGCCACCACCAACGGGCTGAGCGCCGCGAGGCGGACGGGGTGGCCGCCGAACCCGTACCCGACGACGGCCTCCTTGGTCAGACCCCCGCACACCTCCCCCACCGCCCCCGCGAGGCTCGTGGCCGGGCCGCGCCCGTCCAGGGAGCGCAGGACCGCCCGCAGCGCCTCGCGCCCCAGCCAGAAGCCGCTGCCCGCGTCACCGAGGAGCCAGCCGTCCCCGTCCACGGCCCGCACCGCGCGGCGCCGCTCCACCCGCGCGGCCGTCGCGCCCGTGCCCGCGATCAGCACCAGACCGTCCGCCGGGGTCCCCGGCCCGGCGGCGAAGGCGATGTCGGCGTCCCCGAGCACCTCGATCCGCGCCGGGCAGGCCCCCACCCGCCCCAGGGCTTCCCCGAGGGCCCCGCGGGCGTTCGCCACGCCTCCGCCCGGCCCGCCGCCCGCGAAGCCGGCCACCACCGAGACGACCGCGCCCGCCCGGCCGTGCGGCACGGCGTCCCGCAGGGCCCGCGCCAGATTCCGTACGAGATCGGCGGGCGCGACGCTCAGCGCGTTCCCCGGGCCGCCCACGCCCTCTCCCAGCACCGCGCCCGTCGCCGCGTCGGCGAGCCGCGCCCTGATCCGCGTACCCCCGGCGTCGATCCCGAGCACGCACGACTGAATCCCGGATTCGTTCATCAGCCCGCATGGTGGTTGATAGATTCACCGCTCGACAAGACCCGCGCATCAGGCGGGGCAGGAGGGAACGCGCCCGTGATCACCGCTCTGATCCGCTCCGAACTGCCCCGCATGTCCGGTTCCTTGCGCAAGGTCGGCGTCTGGGTCCTCGACGATCCGGACCGCGTGCCCGGGGTCTCCGCCGCGGAGCTGGGCCGACGCACCGGTACGTCCCAGGCGACCGTGACCCGCTTCTGCCGGGCCCTCGGCCTCGGCTCGTACCAGGAGCTGCTGCTCGCGCTCGCCCAGGAGCGGGGCGAGAACGAAGGCGCCGGCGGGGAACGCCCCCTCGGCCCGGACATCGGACCCGACGATCCGCTCGACCAGGTCGTCGCCGCCGTCGCCCAGGCCGATCTGCGGGCCCTGCGCCGCACGGCCGAACACCTGGACCTCGACGCGCTGGAGCGGGCCGCGCGGGCATTGGCCAAGGCCCGCCGTATCGACGTCTACGGCGTCGGCGCCTCCGGTGTCGTGGCCCTGGAGACCGAGGCGCGGCTCTTCAGCATCGGCTGCGACGCCCGCGGCTGGACGGAGGTGCACGCCGCGGAGACCTCGGCGGCGCTGCTCACGCCCGCGGACGCGGTGGTGGCGCTCTCCCACTCCGGCGCGACCCGCGAGGTCCTCTCCCCGCTGCGGCTCGCGGCCGAACGGGGCGCTCGGACGGTCGCGGTGACCGGGGACCCCCGCTCCCCCGTCGCCCGCGCCGCCTCGCTCCACCTGACGTCGACGTCGGCCGAGACCAGCTTCCGGCGCGGCGGCTTCGGGACCCGGCATTCGGTACTGCTGATCCTGGACTGCCTCTACGCGCGCGTGGCGCAGCTGACGTACGCGCGGGCGACCGCCGCGATGGCGCTCACCGCGCACATTCCCGACAACCACCGCTAGAGCGGGCGGGATACGTGAACGGGCCCTGTCCGCGAACCGAGTTCGCGGGCTGGGCCCGTTCGTCACACTGTCACACCACGCTCAGATCTCGCCGCGCAGTTTGGCCAGCGCCTCCGCGAGGATCGCCTCGCCGTCCGCGTCGCTGCGCCGCTCTCGTACGTACGCGAGGTGCGTCTTGTACGGCTCGGTGCGCGGCGGGTCCGGCGGGTTGTCCCGGTCCTGACCGGCCGGGAAGCCGCAGCGCGGGCAGTCCCACGTCTCCGGAACCTGTGCGTCACTGGCGAAGCTCGGCTGCGTCTCGTGCCCGTTCGAGCACCAGAAGGAGATGCGGAGGCGCGGTGCCGACTCGCCCCGCTCGGCCTCCCCCATCGGCCCCGCTCCGACCCGGCTTCCCCGGATCGCGTTGCCACTTGCCACGGTCGTAACTCCCTGCGTGATGGTGCTCGAAGATGCCCCAGTCTACGTAAGGCCCAACGCGCGTCCAGTGATTGGAGTTACACGCCTGCCTTCATCAGGAGGGCAAGTACGACAATGCACGCGAACCACAGCAGACCGACCACTACGGTGATGCGGTCCAGGTTGCGTTCGGCAACCGAGGAGCCACCGACGGACGACTGCATGCCACCGCCGAACATGTCGGAGAGGCCGCCGCCCTTCCCCTTGTGCATCAGCACGAGCAGCATCAGCAGCGCGCTGAAGACGATCAGGGCGATCGAGAACCCCATAACCACGGCTGGACCAACTTCCTCGGACTTATACGGACGGGGGCCGGGCATCTCCAGCCCGACCCCCGCAAGGGTACGACGGATCGTCGCTACCGCCTACTCACCGATCAGGTCACTGATCGCGGAAGCGGACGATCTTGACGAACTCGTCGGAGTCCAGCGCCGCGCCGCCCACCAGGGCACCGTCGACGTCGGGCTGCGCCATGATCGCGGCCACGTTGCCGGCCTTGACCGAGCCGCCGTACTGGATGCGGACCTTGTCGGCCAGCTCCTGCGAGTACAGCTCCGCGAGCCGTCCGCGGATCGCCCCGCAGACCTCCTGCGCGTCGTCGGGCGTGGCGACCTCGCCGGTGCCGATGGCCCACACCGGCTCGTACGCGATCACGATGGACTCGGCCTGCTCGGCCGGGATGTCCTTCAGGCCGCCGTCGAGCTGGTCGAGGGTGTACTGGACCTGCCGGCCGGCCTTGCGGACGTCCAGGCCCTCCCCGACGCAGAGGATCGGGGTGATCCCGTGCCTGAACGCGGCCTTGACCTTGGCGTTGCAGATCTCGTCCGTCTCGGCGTGGTACTGCCGGCGCTCGGAGTGGCCCACGGCGACGTAGGCGCACTTCAGCTTGGACAGCATGAGGCCCGAGATCTCACCGGTGTACGCACCGGAGTCGTGCGCCGAGAGGTCCTGGGCGCCGTACTTGATCTTGAGCTTGTCGCCGTCGACCAGGGTCTGGACGGACCGCAGGTCGGTGAAGGGCGGCAGAACCGCGACCTCGACGGCGTCGTAGTCCTTGTCGGTCAGCGCGAAGGCGAGCTTCTGGACGTGGGCGATGGCCTCGAGGTGGTTGAGGTTCATCTTCCAGTTGCCCGCCATCAGCGGGGTGCGGGTGCTGCTCACAGGTGTTCAGTCCTCCAGTGCGGCGAGGCCGGGGAGCGTCTTGCCCTCGAGGTACTCGAGAGAGGCGCCGCCGCCGGTCGAAATGTGGCCGAAGGCATTCTCGTCGAAGCCCAGGATGCGGACCGCGGCGGCACTGTCGCCGCCGCCGACGACGGTGAAGCCGGGGCTGTCGAGCAGGGCCTGCGCGACGGCCTTGGTTCCGTTGGCGTAGTCGGGGTGCTCGAAGACGCCCAGGGGGCCGTTCCAGAAGACGGTCTCGGCGTCGGCCAGCTTCGACGCGTACAGCTCACGCGTCTTCGGGCCGATGTCGAGGCCCTCCTTCGTCGACGGGATCTTGTCGGCGTCGACGGTCTCGAAGTCGGCCGGGGCCTTGGTCTTCAGGTCCGGGAACTCCGAGGAGACGAGCACGTCGACCGGGAGCACGAGCTCGACGCCGTTCTCCTCGGCGCGCTTCATGTACTCCTTGACGATCTCCACCTGGTCCTTCTGGAGCAGGGAGATGCCGACCTCGAGGCCCTTGGCGTAGAGGAAGGTGTACGCCATGCCGCCGCCGATGAGGAGACGGTCGGCCTTGCCGAGCAGCGCGTCGATGACGGCGAGCTTGTCGGAGACCTTGGCGCCGCCGAGGACGACGACGTACGGGCGCTTGACCTCGTCGGTCAGCTTCTTCAGGACGCCGACCTCGGTGGCGATGAGGTAGCCGGCGGCGTGCGGCAGCCGGGCCGGGAGGTCGAAGACCGAGGCGTGCTTGCGGTGCACGGCACCGAAGCCGTCGCCGACGTAGACGTCGGCGAGGGCGGCCAGCTGGTCCGCGAACGCGCCGCGCTCGGCGTCGTCCTTCGAGGTCTCGCCGGCGTTGAAGCGGAGGTTCTCGATGACGGCGACCTGGCCGTCGGCGAGGCCCGCGACGGTCGCCCGGGCGGACTCGCCGACCGTGTCGGTCGCGAACGGCACGTCGGCGCCGAGCAGTTCACCGAGGCGCGCGGCGGCCGGGGCGAGGGAGAACGCCGGGTCCGGGGCACCCTTCGGGCGGCCCAGGTGCGAGGCCACGACGACCCGGGCGCCGGCGTCGGCCAGCGCCTTGACCGTGGGCAGGACGGCGCGGATGCGGCCGTCGTCGGTGATGGTGGTGCCGTCCAGCGGCACGTTGAGGTCGGCGCGGACGAATACGCGCTTGCCGGCGACGCCTTCGGCGAGAAGCTCGTCGATGGTCTTCATCTTCTACTGACTCCTTGGTACGCGGTGAAGCACACGAGACAGGGCTCGCACAGCGCATCATCGCGCTGTCCGAGCCCTGTGCTCACATCGAGGTGCCGGTTCCGGAGGCTTTAGAGCTGGTCGCCGACGAAGACGGTGAGGTCGACGAGGCGGTTGGAGTAGCCCCACTCGTTGTCGTACCAACCGAGGATCTTCACCGACTTGCCCTCCTGGACCATGGTCAGGGAGGAGTCGAAGGTGCAGGACGACGGGTCGCCGACGATGTCCGAGGAGACGATCGGGTCCTCGGTGTAGGTGAGGAAGCCCTTCAGGGCGCCGTCGTCGGCGGCCTTCTTGAACGCGGCGTTGACCTCGTCCTTGGTGACCTCGCGCTGGAGCTCCACGACGAGGTCGGTGGCCGAGCCGGTCGGGACCGGGACGCGCATGGCGATGCCGTCCAGCTTGCCCTTGAGCTGCGGGAGGACCAGGGCGGTGGCCTTGGCGGCACCCGTCGTGGTCGGGATGATGTTCTCCGCGGCGGCGCGGGCGCGGCGCAGGTCGGAGTGCGGGAAGTCCAGGATGCGCTGGTCGTTGGTGTACGCGTGGACCGTGGTCATCAGGCCCTTGACGATGCCGAAGTTCTCGTCGAGAACCTTGGCCATCGGCGCCACACAGTTGGTGGTGCAGGACGCGTTCGAGATGACGTGGTGGTTCGCCGGCTCGTACTTGTCCTGGTTGACGCCCATGACGATGGTGATGTCCTCGTCCTTGGCCGGAGCCGAGATGAGGACCTTCTTCGCGCCACCGGCGATGTGCTTCTCGGCGTCGGCCTTCTTGGTGAAGATGCCGGTCGACTCGATGACGATGTCGACGCCCAGCTCACCCCAGGGGATGTCGGCCGGGTTGCGCTCGGAGAGCACCTTGATGGTGTGGCCGTCGACGGTGATGGTGTCGGCGGTGTGGGTGACCTCGGCCTTGAGGCGTCCCAGGATCGTGTCGTACTTCAGCAGGTGAGCAGTGGTCGCGGTGTCACCCAGGTCGTTGACAGCCACGATCTCGATGTCGGCACCCTGCTCAAGGAGCGCGCGGAAGTAGTTGCGACCGATGCGGCCAAAGCCGTTGATGCCTACGCGGATCGTCACGAACCGATCTCCTCGTTAGGTACGCCGGGTTTCGACGCCGGCGAGATTCTTTTAGGGATGTCCCCGACCGCTTACGACCCTACCTCTCTCATCGGCTGAGAGTGACATCGCGTGCGGTCGGAATGCCTCGTGAATGCACCGTGGCCCGTTATTACCGGCGGGTTCGAGCCACGGTGCCCAATTCGTCCCGATCACTGACTGTGATCAAAGGTGCGGGTGTCCGCTCAGCCGTGCAGCACGCCGAGCGCCTTGCGGATCAGTGCCGTGCGCTGCGCCGCGGTCGTGACATGTTCCAGGCCGAAGCCGAGCAGAACGGTGTCGCGCGTGGTGACCGCGGCCTGGGAGTGGAAGAGCCCCGCGGACCGGGTCCACTCGGTGCCGTTCCCGGGGCTGCCGGCCGGCGGACCTGGTACGGACCAGGCGCCGAGGGCGGTCTCGAAGCCCTCGCTCTGGCCCGCGGTGCCGCCGACGACGAGCGCGGTGTCGTCGACGAAGGCGCCCATCTCGCCGGTCCCGGGGTCCGAGACGTACGAGATCGACAGCTCGACCTGCTTGCCCGCGTAGGCGCTCAGGTCGATCGACGCCTGCCGCCAGCCGTTGGAGGGGCCGGTGAAGGCGTGCCAGGCACCGGTGGTGCCGGTGGTGGCGCAGCCGTCCTCGCCGACGGTCAGGTAGTGGGCGAGGAAGGGGTGGCCCTGGACGTAGTAGCCCTCGCCGCAGTCGGCCGGGGCTGCGGCGGAGGTCCCGCCGTTGGCGTCGGGCAGCGTGGTCCAGTCGTCCTGGCCGACGGTGTGGGCCTCGACGACGAGGTTGTCGTAGCCGGGCTCGGTGTCGTAGCTGACCTGGAAGCGCAGACTCGGTGCCTGCGCCGCGGTGACGCCGGTGAGGTCGACGGTGCGGCTGAGGCGCGTCCAGGTGTCGTCGACGTGCCGTACGGCCACGAAGGACGTGCCCTCGTAGGGCTCGAACGGGGTGCGGACGCCGGGGTAGTCGCCGGCGGACCTGCTGCTGCCGAACTGCGGGAACTGCCGGGGCTTCAGGGTGTCCGAGGTGACGGTGTACGCGCCGGCGTCGTCCAGCGGGTTGCCGGCCGCGCCGCCGAGGGTGCCGGTGGCGCCGCCGAAGCCGCCGGCTCCGGCGAAGGACGGCGGTCCGTTCAGTCCGGCCCGGTGGTAGGCGCCGAGGTAGTACTGGGCGAAGTCGTTGGACGTGGCCCGGCCGATGTCGACGAGGCCACCGGACTTCTCACCGGCGTTGACCAGCTTGCCGCCCTCGTTGAGGTAGTCCCGTACGGCCATCGTGACGGGCCCCGAGGGTGCCTCGGCGCCGGTGTACCAGACGACGGTACGGAAGTGGCTCAGCACGCCGAGCGGGTCGGGGGCGCCCTGGATGGCGACGTCCCAGACGGCGGAGCCGCGTCCGGTGCCGGCGAGCGCGCCGCGGTAGGCGGCGGTGTGCCGCGCCGCGGTGGTGCCGCCCTCCTCGGCGAGGACGAGCACGTCACCGCGGGGGCGCTCGGCCACGGTGTACGTGAACGGGGTGGAGGAGGACGCCCTGCCCTCGCGGGTGCGGGCGGTGAACCAGACCTCGACGGTGTCGCCCGGGCCGGCGTCCTCGACCTCGGCCCGGTACTGGTCGAAGTAGAGGTTGTCCTCGCCGCCGTACGTCTCGCCGCCCTCCCACGCCTCCAGGCGCTCGGAGTGCGTGCGGCCGCCGTTGATCCGGTACTTGAGCTCCTTGGAGCGCAGCGACTTCCGGGCGGTGACGGCGATCTCCTGGTCGCCGCCGCGGGCGTAGGAGGTGGTGAAGGTGTGCGGGGTGAAGTCGGGCGCGCCGAGACCGGTGACGGAGACGGGCCGGTCCGGGTGGGCGGCGGTCTCGGCGACGGCGAGCGCGAACGGGACGTTCTTGGCGAACTCCGCCTGGATCAGCTTCTCGTCGTCCGGGAAGGTGAAGACGGAGGCGCAGTCGGCGGGCTCCCAGGCATCGTTCGGGTCGACGCGGGAGGCGGTGGCACAGGTCGACATCTCGGGGGTGAACATCTGCATCCCGTTGACGTTCGCCGCGTGTCCGTCGGCCTCACCGTTGGTGGTGTAGAGCTCGGAGGAGACCTGCGGGCGGTAGCCGGGCACGGCAGAGTTGGTCGGAGTGCCGGCCAGCGCCTTGAGCGCCACGTCGTCGGGCGTGTCGGTGGCGACCTGCCAGCCGACGCCGTAGAGCAGCAGCTGGGCGGCGGAGTGGTAGTTGATGCCGTACTGGAAGCCGATGCGCTTCTGGAAGGCGTCGATCGCCTTCGTCTCGGGCTCGGACATCGGGCCGGGCCCGCGGTAGGTCTCGTCGGCGGGGTCGGGGGACGAACCCTCGTTGTCGTAGCCCCACTTGTAGGAGAAGTTACGGTTGAGGTCGACGCCGTCGCCGGGCTCGACGCGGCCGTCGCCGTCGTTGTCGCGGAGGTTCTTGCGCCACTGACGGTTGCCGGGGTCGGCGTGGGTGAAGTCGTAGCCGTCCGGGTTGGCGGAGAGCACGAACCAGAGCTCGGTGGAGTCGATGATCTTCGTGATCCGTGAGTCCGTGCCGTACCCGTCGAGGTAGTGGTGGAGCAGCCGCCGCGTCATCTCGGGGGTGATCCACTCTCGGGCGTGCTGGTTGGACATGTACAGGGCCGCGGGCTTCGAGCCGTCCCTGGCCTTCTTGGCGCCCTTGGTGACCTTGACGGCGAGGATGTCCTGGCCCTTCACCGTCCTGCCGATGGAGACGACCTTGGTGAGGTCCGGGTGGGCCTGGGAGGTGGCCAGGATCTCCTGTTTGAGACCTCCCGCGCCGCCGTACGGGCGGAAGACGCCGTCCCCTGCGCCGGCGACCCGCTTCTCGGTCTGGGCGGAGAGGGTGTGCTCGTCGAGTTCGACGCCCTTGCCGCGCAGCTGCCCGGCCTGCTTGTCGGTGAGGTACAGCTCCAGCGTGGCGGAGCCCTTCTCGGGCACCTGTTCCGTCAGCTCATGGCCGTCGGTGCCCGCTTCGAGCAGCAGCGGTACCTGTTCCTTGGTGACCTTCGCGCGCCATACAGAAACGGCGTCGCCGTCGCCGCTCGTGCTCCGAGGTTCCGCTCCGGCGACGGGTGCCGCCGCCAGTCCCGCGATCAGCAGTGAAGCCGCGGCGAGGATCGCTCCCGCTCTGCGTCTCATAAGCCCCCCTTGCTGTTGTCTGCCACGAAAGTGAACAGACGCCAGGCTGATCACCGTTCATGATCATGTCAAGGGCGCCATGCGAGCCGAACGGGTGCTGCCGGTGCCTCAGAAAGGCACCGGCAGCGGTGAGTTGGACGGGATGGCCCGTTCGGGTCAGCCGACGAGGCTGTCGTCCAGCTCCTCCGTCAGGTTGGACTCGGTCCCGGGGATGCCCAGGTCCTGCGCCCGCTTGTCGGCCATCGCCAGCAGACGGCGGATCCGGCCCGCGACCGCGTCCTTGGTGAGCGGCGGCTCGGCGAGCGCGCCCAGCTCCTCCAGGGAGGCCTGCTTGTGCTCCATGCGCAGCCGGCCCGCGGCGGCGAGGTGCTCGGGCACCTCCTCGCCGAGGATCTCCAGGGCGCGCTGCACCCGGGCGCCGGCGGCGACAGCCGCGCGCGCCGAGCGGCGCAGGTTGGCGTCGTCGAAGTTGGCCAGCCGGTTCGCCGTCGCCCGGACCTCGCGGCGCATCCGCCGCTCCTCCCAGGCCAGCACCGACTCATGGGCGCCGAGCCGGGTCAGCAGGGCGCCGATGGCGTCCCCGTCCCGGACGACCACCCGGTCCACTCCCCGTACCTCACGGGCCTTCGCGGCGATGCTCAGCCGGCGCGCCGCACCCACCAGGGCGAGCGCGGCCTCCGGGCCGGGGCAGGTCACCTCCAGGGAGGAGGAGCGCCCGGGCTCGGTGAGCGAGCCGTGCGCCAGGAACGCGCCGCGCCAGGCCGCCTCGGCGTCACAGGTGGCACCCGAGACGACCTGCGGGGGCAGGCCGCGGATCGGCCGGCCCCGGCCGTCGACCAGACCGGTCTGCCGGGCCAGCTGGTCTCCGCCCGCCACCACCCGTACGACGAAGCGGGAGCCGCGCCGCAGCCCGCCGGGGGCCATCACGATCAGCTCCGAGCTGTGCCCGAAGATCTCCAGGATGTCCCGCTTGAGCCGGCGCGCCGCCATCGCGGTGTCCAGCTCCGCCTCGATCACGATCCGTCCGCTCACCAGGTGCAGGCCGCCGGCGAACCGCAGGATCGACGAGACCTCTGCCTTCCTGCAGCAGGTCCGGGTGACGGGGAGCCGGGAGATCTCGTCCTTCACCGCTGCCGTCATCGCCATGGGCCGATCCTTCCATGCATCCGAAAAATACGGTCGTACGCGGCGGCCAACAGCTCCGGATCATGCTTCGGGAGACCGTCGGCACGGGCCACCGGCGCCAGCTCGACCGCGGCGCCGAGCCGCTTGGCGGCGTCGGCGAGAGACTCGCGATCGGGCACGGCGGCCTCGTCGGCCAGCACCACGTCCAGGGCGAGTTTAGGGGCGTGTCGTCCCAAAACCTCCAAATGACGCTGCGGAGAGAACCCCTCGGTTTCTCCCGGCTGCGGCGCGAGGTTGAGCGAGAGGACCTTGCGGGCCTTGGTCTCGGTGAGCGCGTCGAGCAGCTCGGGCACGAGGAGGTGCGGGATCACCGAGGAGAACCAGGAGCCGGGACCGAGCACCACCCAGTCCGCGTCCCGGACCGCGGCGACGGCGTCGGGCACGGCCGGAGGGTCGTTCGGCACGAGGTGCACCGACTGCACCTCACCGGGCGTGAGGGCCACCGTGGCCTGGCCACGGACGGTGTCCACGTCGTTCGGGCGCTCCGGATCGTGCCCCTTGACCAGGGCCTGCAGCTCCAGCGGCACGGCCGACATCGGCAGCACCCGGCCGTGCGCGCCGAGCAGCTTGCCGACCAGGTCCAGAGCGAGGACATGGTCGCCCAGCTGCTCCCAGAGCGCGACGATCAGCAGATTGCCGACCGCGTGCTCGTGCAGATCGCCCTTGGACTGGAAGCGGTGCTGGATGACCCGGGCCCAGGTCTGCCCCCAGTCGTCGTCCCCGCAGAGCGCGGCGAGCGCCTTGCGCAGATCGCCCGGCGGCAGCACGCCCAGCTCCTCCCGGAGCCGGCCGCTGGAGCCCCCGTCGTCGGCGACGGTGACGACGGCGGTCAGGTCGCCCGTGATCCGGCGCAGGGCGGCGAGGGAGGCGGACAGGCCCATGCCCCCGCCGAGCGCGACGACCTTGGGCTGGGCGCCGCGCCTGCGGAGCGTACGTACGGAGAGGGTGGACGTACGCCGGCGGTACGGCTTCACTCGCGCCCCATGTCCCGGTGGACGACGACGGTCTCGACCCCTTCCGCGGCGAGGCGGGCGGCGAGCTTCTCGGACGTGGCGACGGAGCGGTGCTTGCCGCCCGTGCAGCCGACGGCGATGGTCACGTACCGCTTGCCCTCGCGGCGGTAGCCCGCGGCGATCAGCTGGAGGAGCTCGGTGTAGCGGTCGAGGAACTCCTTGGCCCCGGGCTGGTTGAAGACGTACGCCGAGACCTCCTCGTTGAGCCCGGTGAAGGGGCGCAGCTCGGGGACCCAGTGCGGGTTGGGCAGGAAGCGCATGTCGACGACGAGGTCGGCGTCGACGGGCAGCCCGTACTTGAACCCGAAGGACATCACGGTGGCCCGCAGCTCCGGCTCCTCGTCGCCCGCGAACTGGGCGTCCATCTTGGCGCGCAGCTCGTGGACGTTGAGGCTGGAGGTGTCGATCACCAGGTCGGCGTCGCCGCGCAGCTCGCGCAGCAGGTCGCGCTCGGCGGCGATGCCGTCGGTGATGCGGCCGTCGCCCTGGAGCGGGTGCGGCCTGCGGACCGACTCGAACCGCCGGACCAGGGCCTCGTCGGAGGACTCCAGGAAGACGATCCGCCGGGTGACCTGCTGGGCGTCGAGGGCGGCGAGGGACTCCCGCAGGGCGTCGAAGAACTGCCGGCCGCGGACGTCGACGACGACGGCGATCCGGGCCACGTTGCCCTGGGAACGGGCGCCGAGCTCCACCATGGTGGGGATCAGCGCGGGCGGCAGGTTGTCGACGACGAACCAGCCGAGGTCCTCCAGGCACTTCGCCGCGGTGGACCGGCCGGCGCCGGACATACCGGAGATGATCACCAGCTCGGGGATGGCCGCCGTGTCGGCGGTCTCACCGGCCTCCTTCGTGCCCGTACTCACGTGTCCTGCTCCGTCTTCTCGCTGCACTTCTTGCACTTCTTGCTCTGTCTGACGGTCGTGCTCGGTCATGCCGTGGTGCCCCCGTCGTCTTCCATGATCTCTCCTGTTGCCGTATTCACGGCGGGTGCGGCCGGAGCCGCCTGGGCGAGAGCCACGGCGACGGCCTCGGCCGTCTTCCTGCCCATGCCGGGCACCTCGCAGATCTGCTCGATTGTCGCCTGCCTGAGCCTCTTCACCGAGCCGAAATGCTTGATCAACGCCTGTTTGCGGGTATCGCCGAGGCCGGGGATCGCGTCCAGGGGGCTGGTCCTGATGCGCTTGTTCCGCTTCGAGCGCTGGTAGCGGATGGCGAAGTCGTGAGCCGTGTCACGTACCCGCTGAAGGAGGTAGAGGCCCTCGCTGGAGCGGGGCAGCACGACCGGATCGTCGTCGCCGGGCAGCCAGACCTCCTCCAGCCGCTTGGCGAGGCCGCAGACGGCGATGTCGTCGATGCCCAGCTCGTCCAGGGCCCGCCGGGCGGCGGCGACCTGGGGCTGCCCACCGTCGACGACGACGAGCTGCGGCGGGTACGCGAAGCGCTTGGGGCGGCCGTCGTCGACGGGCACCTCGCCGGAGGCGAGCGGGCCGTCGTGGCGCGGGACGTCCACGAGCGGGCCGCCGCGGTGGTGCGGACCGTCGCGGTGGAGGCCGGAGCCGTTCGCGCCGGAGCTCTCCGCGCCCGAGCCGTTCGCGCCGGAGCCGTCCGCGCCTGCGGCGGGCTCCGGCAGGGTGTCGTCCACCGGCACGCCGACACCGTCCGCCCCGTCACCGTGGGTGTCCACCGCGTCGCCGTCGGCGTCGACGGCGACGCCCTCCTGCCCCCACTCCCCCGTCTTCTCCTTCTCGACGAGATAGCGCTTGAAGCGGCGGCTGATCACCTCGTGCATCGAGCGGACGTCGTCCTGCCCCTCGAAGCCCTTGATCTGGAAGCGGCGGTACTCGCTCTTGCGCGGCAGCCCGTCCTCGAAGACGACCATGGACGCCACGACGTCCTGGCCCTGGAGGTGCGAGATGTCGAAGCACTCGATCCGCAGCGGCGCGGAGTCCAGGTCCAGGGCCTCGGCGATCTCCTCCAGGGCCCGGGAGCGGGTGGTCAGATCGCTGGCGCGCTTGGTCTTGTGCAGCACGAGCGCCTGCTGGGCGTTGCGCGCGACCGTCTCCATCAGGTCCTTCTTGTCACCGCGCTGGGGGACACGGAGCGAGACCTGCGAGCCGCGGCGGCCGCTGAGCCACTGGCTGACGGCGTCGGCGTCCTCGGGCACGGCCGGCACGAGGACCTCCTTGGGGACCGCGTCGCCGCTCTCCTCCCCGTACAGCTGCTGGAGCGCGTGCTCGACGAGGCCGGCCGTGGAGACGGCCTCGACCTTGTCGGTGACCCAGCCGCGCTGACCGCGCACGCGACCGCCGCGGACGTGGAAGATCTGGACGGCGGCCTCCAGCTCGTCCTCGGCGAGGGCGATCAGGTCGGCGTCGGTGGCGTCGGCGAGGACGACGGCGTTCTTCTCCATGGCGCGCCGCAGCGCCCCTATGTCGTCGCGGAGCCTGGCCGCCTTCTCGTACTCCATCTCCTCGGCCGCCTCCATCATCTGCTGCTCGAGGCGGCGGATGTACGTGCCGGTGCGGCCGGCCATGAAGTCGCAGAACTCCTCGGCCAGTTCGCGGTGCTCGTCGGGGGTGACCCGGCCCACGCAAGGGGCGGAGCACTTGCCGATGTAGCCGAGGAGGCAGGGGCGCCCGGCGGAGGCGGCGTTGCGGAAGACACCCGCGGAGCACGTACGGACGGGGAAGACGCGGAGCATCAGGTCGACCGTCTCGCGGATCGCCCACGCGTGCGCGTACGGACCGAAGTAGCGGACGCCCTTCTTCTTGTGACCGCGCATGACCTGCACGCGCGGGAACTCCTCGTTCAGGGTCACCGCGAGATAGGGATAGCTCTTGTCGTCCCGGTACTTGACGTTGAACCGGGGGTCGAACTCCTTGATCCAGGAGTACTCCAGCTGGAGCGCCTCGACCTCGGTCGAGACCACGGTCCACTCGACCGACGCGGCCGTGGTGACCATCGTGGCCGTGCGCGGGTGCAGGCTCACGAGCGGCTGGAAGTAGTTCGCCAGCCGCTGACGCAGGGACTTCGCCTTCCCGACGTAGATCACCCGGCGGTGCTCGTCGCGGAATTTGTAGACCCCCGGCGAGTCGGGGATCTGCCCCGGCTCGGGGCGGTAGCTGGAGGGGTCGGCCATGCTCCCCACCCTACTGGCGGGGGCCGACACTCAGGCCGCGTGCGCTCGTTGGCCGGGCATGACGACGGAGACGACGCGACAGGCGACGGGACGGCTCGCGGGCCGGGTGTGCGTGATCACGGGCGCGGCCAGCGGAATCGGGCGGGCGACGGCGCTGCGGTTCGCGCGGGAGGGCGCGCGGGTGGTGGCCACGGACGTGAACGCGGACCGACTGGCGACGCTGAGTGACGGCGCGGACGGTGGTGGCGGGGGCATGGCGACGGTGGTCGGGGACGTCTCGCGCGAGGAGGACGCCCGCCGGATGATCGCGACGGCGGTGGAGCGGTTCGGGCGGCTGGACGTCCTGGTGGCGAACGCGGGGGTGCTTCCGCTCTCCGACGTCATGGAGTCGACCGGGGAGCAGTGGGACCGGGTGATGGCCGTGGACGGCAAGGGCATGTTCCTGACCTGCAAGTACGCGATCGAGGCGATGGCCGGGCAGGAGAGCGGCGGGGCGATCGTCTGCACCTCGTCGATCTCCGGGGTGGCGGGCCAGGCCCGCCAGGCGGTCTACGGCCCGGCGAAGTTCGTGGCCTCGGGGCTGACGAAGCACCTGGCGGTGGAGTGGGCGGGGCGCGGCATCCGCGTCAACGCGGTGGCGCCGGGCACGATCGAGACGGAACGCGTCGCCGCGGCCCGCACGGAACCGGGCGGCCAGGAGTACCTCTCGGACATCGTCGAGCTCCACCCCATGCACCGCTTCGGCACCCCGGAGGAGGTGGCCTCGGCCATCCTCTTCCTGGCCTCGGACGAGGCCTCCTTCATCACGGGCGTGGTCCTGCCGGTGGACGGGGGGTATCTGGCGCAGTGAGGGGGCGGGGCGGGCGCAGACGCACCCGCCCCGCCTCCCTGCGTCCTCGCGCCGGTCAGGCCAGGGACCGGCGCCGCCAGGCTCGTACGCCGATCAGGCCCAGGGCCAGAACCGCGCCCGCGCCCGCCGTGGCGCCGACGGCCGTGACGAGAGGTTCCTGATGGGCCGCGGGCTCGGTGCCGTAACCGCCGGCCGCGCCCTTCCCGGCGTACACGGACCCCGGCAGCTTGTCCCCGTAGGCCCGCACGACCCGTTCCCGGTAGGCGACGAGACTCGTCCCGTTCCGGCCCACCGCCCGCACCGCGTCCTCGTCCAGCGGCAGCACCTTCGCGCCCTTCTGGACGTACCACGCGTCGATCTGCGGCTCGCGGAACACGATCCCGCCGGGCAGCGCCCGCGCGCCCTGCGCCGCGTACCGGACCTCGTCGTCGCCGGTGGCGATGTTCACCACCTGCCAGCCGCCGTCCGCCCGCCGCGCGGTCCACAGCGAGGCCGTCTGCCCGTCCGAGGCGACCGCCCTGCTCGCTCGGAACTCAACGCGAGCGAGGGGCGCGCCCGCCTTCCCTGCCACGAAGTCCGGGGACAGGACCCGCACCGGCACGGACGCGCCCTCGATCCGGGGCCGGGCGGCCGACCGCGCGACGGCTCCGTCGCGGGCGAAGAACCGGGAGAGCGTGTCCAGGGTCGCGGGCGCGGACGCCGCGGCCTCCGGAGTGGCCGCCGTCGGCGGCGCTTCGGCAGCGCCGGCCGGCACGGCACCGAGCGCGACGAGCGCGGCCGCGGACAGGAACCCGGCGCCGATCGCGCGTGTACGTGTCGTCATCGTCGTCACGCCCCTATCCGGTAGAGCGAGTGCGTCCAGGAGAACGACCCGTTGTCCACGTACCAGGCGTGCGAGGCCCAGTTGTAGCGGTCGCTGGAGGGCCAGGGATCGCCCCAGTAGACCCAGCTGTTCGCGTCGTCGTACCCGTAGATCACATGCATGTGGCCGCCGCCGCTCGCCCACTGGATCCGCGTCTCGATCGGGCGGTCGGCGTTGATCTCGCTCTGCACGGTCGCGTAGCGCAGCCAGCCCGTCACGTACGAGCCGGGGTTGACGCCGGCCCAGCGCAGACCGGTCTGCACGTTCCCGAGCGTGGCTTGATCGTTCGGGCAGTCGTAGCCCTGCCGGCGGTTGAAGGCGGCGTTGCAGAACTGGTTCTGGCTGTAGTTCCGGCCGAACCACGTGGCGATGGTGTTGCCACCCGCGGCCCAGCACCAGTTGCTCTTCTGCTGTGCCTGCATGGTGATGTTCAGCCGCTTGTACGCGAGGCTCGCTTGGGTGGAGACGTCCTCGCCGGTCGGCGCGGCGGTCGCCGACGACATGGGGAGCAGGAAGAGGGCGGCAGCGGCGAGTGCCGCCATGGACAGCTTTCTACTGCGCATCGCGTTCCTCCCGAGACGGGGGGTGTGGGGATGTGTGGGGGTGTGGGGGGTGGAGGAGCGCGTCCGGACGCTGCTCAGGAGCATCGAACGTTGTCCGGAACGGGTCAACACGCTTCAATGCGGGGTGACGGCGGGCTGTGAACGGTGTGACCCGGTTGTGAACACGCGCCTCTCCGTCACCTGCGGGCGCGCCCCCGGCGGCGCGGCGGCCCGCCCCCATCGTCGTGAACGTTCACTGAGGAGTCCCCGTGGGGCACACCGAGGCCGATCTGGCGCAGTTGCTGCACACCGGGCCGTTCCACCTGGCGCTGCGCACGGCCTTCGCGGTGCGCGGCCTTCCTCTCCAGCGGGTGCAGCACCACCTCGCCCACCGGGGCGTCAAGGTCGGGGTGACCAGCCTCAGTTACTGGCAGCAGGGTGCCCGCCGCCCGCAGCGGCCGGAGTCGATGAAGGCCGTCCGGGCCCTGGAGGAGGTCCTCCAGCTGCCCGGGAACTCGCTGATCCGGCTGCTGACCGAGGACGCGGCGGCGCGCGGTGACGTGGAGCGGCCGGCCGGCCGCTCGTACCGCTCGCTGGTGGAGGCGTCGGGGGCGGTGGAGAAGCTGCTCGCCGAGCTCGAGTCACCGGTGGACGGGGGGCTGCACACGGTCGGCCACCACGAGCGGGTGCGGATCGGGGCCGGGCGGGAGCTGGTGGGCCGGGACTCGCAGCATGTGGTGCGGGCGCACCGGGACGGGATCGACCGCTATCTGGCCATCCACCACGGCGATCCGGGCTGCGACCCCTCGCGGGTGGTGGTGCGGGCGACGGAGAACTGCCGGACGGGGCGGGTGCGGTGGCACGCGGAGACGGGCGTGCTCGTCGCGGAGCTGCTGTTCGACGCGCGGCTGCGGGCCGGGGAGACGTACCTCTTCGGCTACGGCTTCGAGGACGGCACCGGCGGTCCGAGCGGGGAGTACGTCCGGGGGTTCAGCTTCGCCGGCGGGCAGTACGTGCTCCAGGTGCGGTTCGACGAGGCGGCGCTGCCGGTACGGTGCCGGCGCTTCGCCCAGGCCTCGGCGGGCGCGGCGCGCGGTGGCCGCTCGGAGCTGACGCTGAGCGGCCGGCACCGCACGGTGCATCTGGTGGAGCAGGGTGTACGGCCCGGGATCCTGGGGGTCGACTGGGACTGGGCGTAGGCGGGCGCGCGGAGGCGCCTCAGGCCTCCGGGCCCGCGACGAGCTTTCCGCCCTCGACGCGGACCGGGACCTCGGGGAGCGGGACCGTCGCCGGGCCCTGGAGGGCCTTGCCGGTGGTCACGTCGAAGCGGCTGCCGTGGCAGGGGCAGTTGCCCTCGTTGTTCTCGATCTTATCGAGCACGCAGCCCGCGTGGGTGCACTGGGCGCTGAACGCCTTGTACTGGCCCTTGGCCGGGCAGCTCACCAGGAGGCGCTGCTCGCGGTAGAGCTTGGAGCCGCCGACCGGCACCTCCTCGGGAGCGCCGAGGGTGACCGGGGCGGTCGGGGTCGGGACCTGGGCGTGCCCGAGCTTGGATTCCGTGGAGCAGGCGGCGACACCCAGCCCGGCGGCACCGGCGAGCGCGGCGCCCTTCAGTACGGTGCGGCGGCTGGACTGGCCGGACATGAGTGCTCCACGGTGCGATCGGGACATGAGGTGACCGAATCGACGATACCGGCGCCTCCGCGGTGGCCTGCCAGGGGGCTGTCGTGGCCGGTGGGGCATGGGTTACGTTCACGGCGTGATCGTCGTCGCCGGTGAGTCCCTGATCGATCTGGTCCCGGACGGTGCCGCCGCCGGGCCGCTGCCCGCGCTGGTGCCCCGCAGGGGCGGAGGGCCGTACAACACGGCCGTGGCCCTCGGCCGGCTGGGCGCCGAGGTCGCCTTCTGCTCGCGGGTCTCGACGGACGCGTTCGGCGAGGCGCTGATGGGCGGACTGCGGGAGGCAGGGGTCGCGACCGGGCTCGTCCAGCGCGGCCCGGAGCCGACGACGCTGGCGGTCGCCTCGGTGGGCGCGGACGGCTCGGCGGAGTACGGCTTCTACGTCGACGGCACGGCCGACCGGCTCTTCGCCCTGCCGGAGCGGCTGCCCGAGGGGGTGCGGGCGGTGGCGTTCGGCACGTGCTCGCTGGCCCTCGAGCCGGGCGCGAGCGCGTACGAGGCGCTGCTGCGGCGGGAGGCGGAGCGGGGTGCCCTGACGCTCCTCGACCCCAACATCCGCCCGGGCCTGATCCCGGACGCGGCCGTCTATCGCGAGCGCTTCGCGTCCTGGCTGCCGTACGTCTCGATCCTGAAGCTCTCGGAGGAGGACGCGGCCTGGCTGGGCGGCACCCCGGCGCACTGGCTGGAGCGGGGGCCGTCGGCCGTCGTCGTGACGCGCGGCGCGGCGGGTCTGGCGGTCCATACCCCGTCGTACGAGGTGTCGGTCCCGGCCGTGCGTGTCGAGGTCGCGGACACGATCGGTGCGGGCGACACGGTGAACGCGGCGCTGCTGCACGGCCTGGGGGACCGCCCGGTGGACTCCCTGGACGCCGGGGCGTGGTCCGCACTCCTGACGTACGCGGCGGGGGCGGCTGCCCTCACCTGCACCCGCCCGGGCGCGGAACCGCCGTACGCGCACGAGCTGACGGACTGACGAGCTGACCGACTGCTGACGGGCCGACGCCGGACCCGGGGCTCGGGCCGGACGTCCGGGCCGGGTGCCGGGGTGCCGGGACCGCTTCAGCGGCCCCCGCACCCCCGCTGTCACGCCTTGCGGGCCCGCGCGGCCGTCTTCTTGGCGGGCGTGGCCTTCGTCGCCGCGGTCTTCTTCGCGACGGCCTTCTTGGCCGGTGCCTTCTTGGCGGGTGCCTTCTTCGCCGAGGCGGACGCCTTCCGTGCCGCCGGTACCGTCGCGTCGCTGACGCGGTCGGCGCCGAGGATCTCGCGGAGGAACTTGCCGGTGTGGCTCGCCGGGACCGAGGCGACCTCCTCCGGCGTGCCCTCGGCGATCACCAGGCCACCGCCGCTGCCGCCCTCCGGCCCCATGTCGACGACCCAGTCCGCGGTCTTGATGACATCGAGGTTGTGCTCGATGACGATCACCGAGTTCCCCTTGTCGACCAGACCCGACAGGACCGTGATCAGCTTCGAGATGTCCTCGAAGTGCAGACCCGTCGTCGGCTCGTCCAGGACGTAGACCGTACGGCCCGTCGACCGCTTCTGGAGCTCGGAGGCGAGCTTCACGCGCTGCGCCTCACCGCCCGAGAGCGTCGGCGCGGACTGGCCGAGCCGGACGTACCCGAGGCCGACCTCGTTGAGCGTGCGCAGGTGGCGCGCGATCGTCGGGACCGCTTCGAAGAAGTCCAGGGCCTCCTCGATCGGCATGTCCAGGACCTCGGCGATGGACTTGCCCTTGTAGTGGACCTCCAGGGTCTCCCGGTTGTACCGGGCGCCGTGGCAGACCTCGCACGGGACGTACACGTCCGGGAGGAAGTTCATCTCGATCTTGATCGTGCCGTCGCCGGAGCAGTTCTCGCAGCGGCCGCCCTTGACGTTGAAGGAGAACCGGCCCGGCAGATAGCCGCGGACCTTGGCCTCCATCGTCTCGGCGAAGAGCCGGCGGACGTGGTCGAAGACTCCGGTGTACGTCGCCGGGTTCGACCGCGGGGTGCGGCCGATCGGCGACTGGTCGACGTGCACGACCTTGTCGACGAGGTCGTCGCCGTCCACGCGCGTGTGCCGCCCGGGCACCGACTTGGCGCCGTTCAGCTCCCGCGCCAGGTGCGTGTAGAGGATGTCGTTGACCAGCGTCGACTTGCCGGAGCCGGAGACTCCGGTGACGGCCGTGAGGACGCCCAGCGGGAACGAGACGTCGATGTCCCGCAGGTTGTTCTCCCGGGCGCCGTGCACGGTGAGCCGGCGCGAGGGGTCCACGGGGCGGCGGATGTCCGGCATCCCGATGGCCCTGCGGCCCGAGAGGTACTGCCCGGTCATCGACTCCTTGTTGGAGAGCAGCTCCTTCAAGGGGCCCGAGTGGACGACCTTGCCGCCGTGCTCGCCGGCGCCGGGGCCGATGTCGACGACCCAGTCGGCGACCTTGATGGTGTCCTCGTCGTGCTCGACGACGATGAGCGTGTTGCCCATGTCCCGCAGCCGGACCAGGGTCTCGATGAGCCGGTGGTTGTCGCGCTGGTGGAGTCCGATGGACGGCTCGTCCAGGACGTAGAGCACGCCGACGAGACCGGAGCCGATCTGGGTGGCGAGCCGGATGCGCTGGGCCTCGCCGCCGGAGAGCGTGCCGGCCGCGCGATTGAGGGAGAGGTAGTCGAGGCCGACGTCCACGAGGAACCGCAGTCGCTCGTTGACCTCCTTCAGGACCCGCTCGGCGATCTTCTTGTCGCGGGCGTTGAGCTTCAGCCGGCCGAGGAAGTCGGCGCACTCGCTGATCGACATCGCGGCGACCTCGGCGATGGACCTCTCCATGACCGTGACGGCGAGGACGATCGGCTTCAGACGGGTGCCCTCACAGGTGGGGCAGGGCACCTCGCGCATGTAGCCCTCGAAGCGCTCGCGGCTGGAGTCGCTCTCGGCCTCGCTGTGCCGCCGCTTGACGAAGGAGACGGCGCCCTCGAAGGCCGGGGTGGTGTACGCCCGCTCCCGTCCGTACCGGTTGCGGTAGCGGACCTCGACCTGGGTCTTGTGGCCGTACATCAGGGCCTTCTTGGCCCGCGCGGGGAGGGCGGCGTACGGCAGGTCCGTACGGAAGCCGAGCGCCTGGGAGAGGCCGCCGATGAGCCGGCCGAAGTACTCCTTGGTGTGGCCGTGGGACCAGGGGTGGATGGCGCCCTCGTCGAGCGAGCGGTCCTCGTCCGGGACGATCAGCTCGGGGTCGACCTCCATGCGCGTGCCGATGCCGGTGCAGTCCGGGCAGGCGCCGAAGGGCGAGTTGAAGGAGAAGGAGCGGGGCTCCAGCTCCTCGAAGGACAGGTCGTCGTACGGGCAGTAGAGGTGCTCCGAGTACATCCGCTCGCGCTCGGGGTCGTCCTCGGCGAGGTCGACGAAGTCGAGCACGACCATGCCGCCGGAGAGGCCGAGGGCCGTCTCCACGGAGTCGGTGAGCCGGCGCTTGGCGCTGTCCTTCACGGTGAGGCGGTCGACGACCACCTCGATCGTGTGCTTCTCCTGCTTCTTCAGGGTCGGCGGCTCGCTGAGCTGGACGGTCTGCCCGTCCACCCGCGCCCGGCTGTACCCCTTGGTCTGGAGGTCGGCGAAGAGATCCACGAACTCGCCCTTACGCTCGCGCACGAGCGGCGAGAGGACCTGGAAGCGGCTGCCCTCGGGGAGCTCCAGGACCTTGTCGACGATGGCCTGCGGCGACTGGCGCGAGATCGGGCGGCCGCACTCCGGACAGTGCGGCTTGCCGACACGGGCGAAGAGGAGGCGGAGGTAGTCGTAGACCTCGGTGATGGTGCCGACCGTCGAGCGCGGGTTGCGCGAGGTCGACTTCTGGTCGATGGAGACGGCGGGCGAGAGACCCTCGATGAAGTCGACGTCCGGCTTGTCCATCTGGCCGAGGAACTGCCGGGCGTACGAGGAGAGCGACTCGACGTACCGGCGCTGCCCCTCGGCGAAGATCGTGTCGAACGCGAGGGAGGACTTGCCCGACCCCGACAGCCCGGTGAAGACGATGAGGGAGTCACGGGGGAGGTCGAGCGAGACGTTCTTGAGGTTGTGCTCGCGAGCGCCACGAACGATGAGACGGTCGGCCACGCCGGTCCGCACCTTTCTTGAGAGAGCGGAGGCACAGAAGTGCGGGTCGCAGATATGCCTGGAAGTACCTGGATGTGTCTGAGTACCCAACAACCAAGGATGCCGGATGCTTCCATCGAGCCTATAGCACGCACATTCGATTTCCGGCCTCGCTCCGACCGCTTCACCCGAATGAGTGGCGGCGCTAGGGTCGGCCTCATGATCGACCATGTGCGTGACCTGGACTCTGTACGTGAAGCGACCGAGCGGCTCCTGAACGCAGCCGCCTCCCTGGACAACGCGGCCGTCGCCGAGCCGTCACGGCTTCCCGGCTGGACCCGCGGCCATGTCCTGGCCCACATCGCCCGCAACGCCGACGCCCTCGTGAACGTTCTCCAGGGGCGGCCGATGTACGCCGACGCGGCCACCCGCGACGCGGACATCGAGCGCGACGCCGCGCGCCCGCTGGACGCACAGCTCGCCGACATCCGCGAGACCGGCGAGCGCTTCCAGGCCGTGGGCGCGGAGCCCGCCGACTGGCAGCGGATCGTGGAGCTCCGCAACGGCGTCACGGACCGTGCGGCCCGCGTGCCCTTCCGCCGCCTCGTCGAGGTGGAGCTGCACCATGTGGACCTGGGGATCGGCTACGGCCTGAAGGACCTTCCCGAGGACTTCGTGATGCGGGAGATCGACTTCCTCGCGGACAGGTGGTCCGGCCGCTCCGAGGTCCCGCCCGTGACGCTCCGCATCGGGTACGACGAGAACGGTCCCAGCTGGCGGACCGGCGGCACCGACGGCGCCCCCGTCGTCCTGGGCGGGCCCGCGAGCGAGCTGCTCGGCTGGCTCTCCGGCCGCGAGCTCAAGGGCGCCCACCTCGCCGTCCTGGAGGGCGACCACCTCCCGGAGCTCCCGCCGTTGTAGTCCCGGCCGTTGGGACCCGTGTGCCCGTGCCCGGCGATAGGCTGAGCCCATGACGTACAGCGGAGCGGTGAAGGTCGGCGGGCCCGCCGATGTGCACGAACTGACGGACCTGATGATCTCCAAGGTCGCGGTCGGTCCGATGGACAACAACGCGTATCTGCTGCGCTGTCGGGCGACCGGCGAGCAGCTGCTGATCGACGCGGCCAACGAGGCCGGCACGCTCCTGACGCTGATCGGTGACGACGGCATCGCGTCCGTCGTCACCACGCACCAGCACGGCGACCACTGGCAGGCGCTCGCCGAGGTGGTCGGGGCGACCGGGGCGCGGACGTACGCCGGGGCGTACGACGCCGAGGGCATCCCGGTCCCGACGGACGTTCCGGTCGAGGACGGCGACACCATCAAGGTCGGCCGGGTGGAGCTGACCGCGCGCCGGCTGGTCGGGCACACGCCCGGCTCGATCGCGCTGATCTACGACGACCCGCACGGCCACCCGCACGTCTTCACGGGCGACTGCCTTTTCCCGGGCGGCGTCGGGAACACCCGGAAGGACCCGGAGGCCTTCGCGAGCCTGATCCAGGACGTGGAGACCAAGCTCTTCGCGGTCCTCCCGGACGAGAGCTGGGTCTACCCGGGCCACGGCAACGACACCACGCTCGGCAACGAGCGCCCGCACCTCCCGGAGTGGCGCGCGCGCGGCTGGTGACACCTCGGGGACGGCGGTGACGCACGCGCCGGTGCGGCGCCGGGTGGCCGGCGCGACCGGTTGCGCGCGGCCGGTGCCGCCCGGACCCGGCTGAACGTCGGGGACGCGCCGTCGCCCTCGGCCGGATGGACGGGCTACGTCGACGAGGCCGTCCCGAACCGTTGACCGGCGGACACACGTCGGCGGCGAGGTGCGGGGCGCCACGCGGTGCCGGAGGCACGCGGCGGTGGCGCCTCCCCGCCCGCCGGGAGGCGCGGGCCGCGGTCGCGTGCTCCCGCGCGCCCCCGTAACTCCCGCGGACCCCGGGTAGTTGGCGCGACATGCACCATGGTCACTCTCCGCGTCCGCCCTCGGCCTCACGGGACGTCGGGGGCTCGTCGGAAGCCCCCGACTCCACGGCGCCGCCGGCCTCCTCGGCGTCGGACGACGCTCCGGCTCCCCCGGGCTCCTCCGCATCGGCCGACCCTCCCAGCCCCCCGGCTCCCCGGGGCGCCTCGGATTCCGTGGACTCCCAGGCTCCTGCGAGTCCCCCGGCCCCACCGGCACCATCCGGCCCCTCGGCCTCACCGGGCTCACCGGGCTCCCTGAGCGGCCCGGGGCCCTCAGGTCCCCCGCTTCCGCCGGGTCCCCCAGGCTCTCCCGCTCCCCCGGGACCCGCGCCCTCGGGTTCGCGCCCCGCTCCTTCCATGGGGCGGCTCGCCTGTGCGTCGCTCGTGGGGACCGCCATCGAGTTCTTCGACTTCTTCGTCTACGGGACCGCCGCCGCGCTCGTTCTCGGGCCGCTCTACTTCCCCACGTTCTCCCCCGTCGCAGGGACGCTGGCCGCCTTCGGCACGTTCGCCGTCGGTTTCGTGGCCCGGCCGCTCGGCTCCGTGCTCTTCGGGCACATCGGCGACCGTTACGGCCGCCGACCGGTCATGTTCGCCTCGCTGATGCTCACCGGCTGCGCCACGGTCGCGGTCGGTCTCGTCCCGACGTACGCGACCCTCGGCATCACCGCCCCCGTCCTGCTCCTCGTGCTCCGCTTCCTGCAAGGGCTCGGCCTGGGCGGCGAGTGGGGCGGGGCCGTCCTGCTCACCGCCGAGCACGCGCCGGAGCGGCGGCGGGGGCTGTGGGCCGGCTTCCCGCAGATCGGCCCGGCGGTCGGCTTCCTGCTGGCGAACGGGGTGCTGCTGGCGCTGTCCGCCACCCTGACCGACGCCCAGTTCCGGGAGTGGGGCTGGCGCGTTCCGTTCTGGGCGGCCGGGCTGCTCGCGGTGGGCGGCCTG
The DNA here is from genome assembly GCF_055561875.1 of Streptomyces sp. NPDC022552. Classification (NCBI taxonomy): domain Bacteria; kingdom Bacillati; phylum Actinomycetota; class Actinomycetes; order Kitasatosporales; family Streptomycetaceae; genus Streptomyces; species Streptomyces sp. NPDC022552. Next base: position 860,900 of record NZ_JBVHGJ010000002.1, on the reverse strand, counting down.
CTGCTGCGTTCCTCGCTCGCCGAGACCCCGCAGTTCCAGGAGCTCAGCGCGACCGGGCAGCGGGCGAACGCCCCGCTCGCCGAGGTCGCGCGCGACCACTGGCGGCTCGTCCTGCTCACCGCCGGCGCGCTCGCCGTCGGCTACGCGGTGTTCTACACGGTCTCCACCTGGGCGTTGGCCTACGGCACCGAGCGCCTCGGGGTCGACCGCACGACCATGCTGATCTGCATCATGGGCGCGGTGGCGATCAAGGGCGCCACGACACCGCTGGCGGCGCTGCTGGGCGACCGGTACGGCCGCCGTCCCCTCTGCCTCGCCGGCTGCGCGGCCTCCGCCGCGTGGATGTTCCCGATGGTCGCCCTGCTGCACACGGGACGGCCGCTGCTGATGTTCCTCGGATTCCTGGGCTCCATGCTCGCCTTCATCACCATGTTCGCGGTGGTCGCCGCGTACCTCCCCGAGCTCTACGAGCCGAGGGTGCGCTGCACGGGCGCGGCGGTCGGCTACAACCTGGCGGGCGTCCTGGGCGGGGCACTGACGCCGATCCTGGCGACGACCCTTTCCGGCGGCTCGGGGCCGCCCTGGGGCGTCGCGGCGTATCTGACGGTGGTGGCGCTGGTGAGCCTGGGCTGCTTCGCGCTGCTCCCGGAGACGCTGCCTGCCTCCGCCCGGGCGAGAACGCCGGAGAAGGAGAAGGCGCCCGCGTAGAAACGCACCGCGGCCGGTACGAGCGGTGGCGTGCCGCCCGCACCGGCCGCGGTGCGTTGTTCTGCGTGCCGTACGCGGTCAGGCGCCGACGCTGTCCTTCTCGGGCTCCCCGGCCTCCGCGGCGGGGGCTGTCGAGGCCTCGGCGGCCTCGCGCGCCGCCTGCTTCCTGGAGGCGATCAGGCTGGTGATCGTCGTGACGACCAGGACGCCGCCGATGACGGCCAGCGAGAACGGGATGGAGATCTCGGGGACGTGGACCCCGGACTCGTGCAGGGCGTGCAGCACCAGCTTCACACCGATGAAGCCGAGGATCACCGACAGGCCGTAGCTGAGGTGGACCAGCTTCTTCAGCAGGCCACCGATCAGGAAGTACAGCTGGCGCAGACCCATCAGCGCGAAGGCGTTGGCGGTGAAGACGATGTACGGGTCCTGGGTCAGGCCGAAGATCGCCGGGATCGAGTCGAGGGCGAAGAGGACGTCCGTCGTGCCGATGGCGAGCATGACGACCATCAGCGGGGTCAGCACCCGCTTGCCGTTGACCTTGATGAAGAGCTTCGTGCCGTGGTACTTGTCCGCGACGCCGAACTTCTTCTCGACCGACTTGAGGAGACGGTTCTCCTCCCAGTCGTCCTCGTCCTCTCCGGCGCGCGCCTCCTTGATGAGCTTCCACGCGGTGTAGATCAGGAACGCGCCGAAGATGTAGAAGACCCAGGAGAAGCTGGCGATGATCGTGGCGCCGGCGGCGATGAAGATCGCGCGCAGGACCAGGGCGATCAGTACACCGACGAGCAGCACGCGCTGCTGGAGGTGCGAGGGCACCGAGAACTTCGCCATGATCAGGACGAAGACGAAGAGGTTGTCGACACTCAGCGACTTCTCGGTGATGAATCCGGCGAAGAACTCGCCGGACGCCTGACTGTTGCCGAAGACCGCAAGTCCGATGCCGAAGAGCACGGCGAGCACGATCCAGACGATCGTCCAGATTCCGGCTTCCTTGACCGACACGTCGTGGGGCTTGCGCCCGATGAAGAAGTCGATCGCGATGAGGGCGCCCAGACCGAGAATGGTCAGCACCCAGAGAGTCGTCGAAACGTCCACTGCGCCTCCGGCGTCGTACGGCTACTTGATCAGCGTCGTCGCTGCCGGAGGTCTCTTCCACCCGGGCCGTCCGTGCGGGACGGGCCGGGCCGACGCCCCGGGATCAGACCGCTCAGGATCCGTCCGTATTGACGGGAACGCCGCGCTTGGGGAGTACTCCCCTCCGCGCCAAGAAGACTACCCGAAGAACCAAGAGAAGGTAAAGGCCAGGGTAAAGACCCCCCAAAGGTGCAGGTCAGCGACCCCACTGCCGTCGGGCCTCGGCCACCTGCGCGAGGACCTGGGGCAGCACCCGGCTGCCGGGCGGGAACAGCGGAGGCTCGTACGTCCAGGCGTGGCCGACCCACGGATCGGCCAGGTGATCGTCCGGTACGGGAGTGATCCGCAGAAGCGAACGCCACAGCGGGTCGAGCACCGGGCCGTACGCGGCGGCGTCCTCGCGGTCGGCGACCATCAGGAGATGGACCCCGACCGCCGGGCCCTCGTCCGCGAGATAGCGCAGCTGGTTGACGGCCCGGTCGTCGAACCCGTGCGGGAAGTCATGGACGATCAGGAGCTGCTCGGCGGTGTCCATGCCGGGCGGCAGCGCGTCGGGGGCACCGGCCCGCAGCGCCATCTGCACCAGGTCCACCCGCTCCGTGAGCTGGGCAAGGACGGCCGTGACCCCGGCCGCTCCGGCCGCCGGCGGGCCCGCGAGCACACCGGCCGTGACGAGCGGCGCGAGCGCCGTCGCGCCCGAGCCCGCCGGATCGATGACATGGACGGTGAACTCACCGGGCGGGTACACCGCGAGCAGCCGCGCGGCGTGCGCGACCGCGGTGTCCAGCGCGAGCCGGCGCAGCTCGGCCTCGTCGAGCAGCCCGGCCGCCTCCGAGTGCCCGCGTCCGGAGTCCACCCAGAGCCCACGCTCCAGCGGGAGCCTGACCAGCATCGGGATACGCAGATCCGTGCGCTCGGGGAGGTGGAGGTCGCCCAGGCGGAGCGCCATCGGGGCCTCCATGGGGACGCGGTAGGCGTGCCAGACGGGGTTGTCCCAGCGGGCGTAGGCGGCGGGCAGCGCCGGTTCGACGACCTCGGACTCGGCGGCGAGCTGGGCGAGGTCCCGGTCCAGGGCCTCCTGGGCGCGGGCGGTGAGCTCGTCGTGCTTGGCGCGGGCCGCTTCGCGGGCGGCGTCCCCGGCGCCGCCGATGCGGCTGCGCGGGTCGGAGAGCACGCTGTCGAGCTCCTTGTCGAGCCGGGACTCGGCGAAGTCGCACGCGCTGCGGTACGCGGCGGTGGCGCGGGCCAGGTCCTCGAACATTCCCCAGACCTGGTTGTAGAGCCGCTCGTCCATGGACCAGCCGGCGGCGTCCCCGGCGACGGGCACGGGCGGGCCCTGCCGCGGCTCGGGGACGGCCGCGCGGCGGTCCGGATGGGCGTAGCTGATCGGGCTGCCGCCTGTGCCCGCGTGCGGCGGCCGCGGGGTGGGCTGCGGCGTGGACGGCAGCGGCGGAGGCGGCGGGGTGACCGGCACGGTGGGTGACGGGTCCATGCCGGCCATCGGCTCCGTGGCGGACGTCGGTGCCGAGTGGCGTACGCGCTCCGTCTCGGGGACGCGCGGGGGCGGGGCGGAGACCGACCGGGCCAGGCCCCTGGCGACGGCGTCCAGGATCGAGGCGGCAAGGTCGGCGGGGCGCTCGATGCCCTGGTCGCCGAGCATGGCCGCGAGGCCGCCCTCGTACCCCTGGCCCATCGCGCGCACCTTCCAGGCGCCCTGGCGGCGGTACAGCTCCAGGGCGACGACGGCGCACTCACGGTCCAGGCCGGTGATCGTGTATGAGGCGATCTCGGTGCCGTCGAGGCCGGTGACCGCCACGAAGGGGGCGGCGACGGCGCCGAAGCGGGTCGGGCCGCCGACGCCGACGGGCAGGGCGAGGAGGACCGAGAGGCGGTGCACGGCCGCCGGGACGGCCTCCAGGTCGACGGCGAGGCGGTGGTCGGCCGCGGCCTGCTGGGAGACCTCGACGCCGGGCAGCGAGGGCGAGCCCGGGTGGGCGATCCACTCGACTCCGGGGACCCTGCCCCCCTCGTCGCCGAGGGTGGCTCCGGCGACGACCGGATGACCGGCCGATACCCGGATCTCCAGTCGGGTGTCGGGCAGGGGGTGGTTCTGCCCCCGGACCAGCTCGACCGTCATCGACTCTGTCCCCTCAGCGTCTTGCGTGCGGATCATGTGGGACAGCTCCCGGTGGCCTGCTGCCGCCGGGAGCTGTGGGTGTGCCTGCCGTGCTGCCTAGAGGTGCGGCAGGATCGCCGGCATCAGGTCCTGGAACGTCCGGCCGTTGGCCGGGTTGCCCAGGGCCGTCATCTGCCAGCCGGAGCCCGCCCGGTGCACCTTCGCCATGATCTGCGCGGTGTACTGGCCGCCGCCGTCCAGGGTGTAGCGCGCGAGCTCCTGACCGTTGGTCTCGTCGACGATCCGGCAGAAGGCGTTCTGCACCTCCTGGAACGTCTGTCCGGTGAAGGAGTTCACCGTGAAGACGATCTGGTCGATGTGGACCGGAACGCGCTGGAGGTCGACGAGGATCGACTCGTCGTCCCCGCCCTGGCCGGCGCCGCCCACCAGGTTGTCACCGGTGTGCCGGACCGAGCCGTCGTCGCTGACCAGGTGGCGGAAGAAGACCACGTCCACCGGCTGCTTGTCGGCGAAGAGCACCGCGGAGGCGTCGAGATCGACCTCGCGCGTACGCGAACCGAACAGGCCGCGACGGGGCGCCGCCTGCCAGCCGAGCCCCATCCGTACGGACGACAGGCTGCCTCCGCCCTGCTTCTCCAGGCTGATGGCCTGACCCTTGGTCATGTTGACCGTCACGCGCTGTCCCCTCTCTGAGCGATCCCCGCGGCCGCCTCCGCTGTGCGTGCGGTTTCCCAGCACCCTACGCAGGGGCAGTGACAACGCAGCAGGCGCTGTCGCATTTTGTGTCGGTCTTGCAACACATCGGGCGGTCCCGAGCCCCCGGAGGGGTCAGGCGAGCCCCGCCTCCTTCATCTGGCGCAACTCCTTCTTCAGCTCTCCCACTTCGTCACGCAGCCGCGCGGCCACCTCGAACTGCAGCTCCGCCGCGGCGGCCCGCATCCGGTCGGTCATCTCCTCGATGATCGCGGCCAGTTCGGTGGCCGGGCGGTCGCCGAGCTCGACGGTGGAGCCCGCCTTCCCCTTGGCCTTGCTCCTCGTCGTGTGCGCGCCGAGGGAGGGGACGGGCGCCTTGGCGGCCTTGCCGTCCTTCTCGTGCCGGTATCCGGTGCCGAGGAGCTGCTCGGTGTCGATCTCCTCGCGGGCGATGGTGGCCACGATGTCGTTGATCTTCTTGCGCAGCGGTTGGGGGTCGATGCCGTTGGCGGTGTTGTACGCGATCTGCTTCTCGCGGCGCCGGTTGGTCTCGTCGATGGCCTTCTCCATGGCCGGCGTGACCGTGTCCGCGTACATGTGGACCTGTCCGGACACGTTGCGCGCCGCGCGGCCGATGGTCTGGATCAGCGAGGTGCCGGAGCGGAGGAAGCCCTGCTTGTCGGCGTCGAGGATGGCGACGAGCGACACCTCGGGCAGGTCGAGACCCTCACGGAGCAGGTTGATGCCGACCAGGACGTCGTACTCACCGGCCCGCAGCTCGCGCAGCAGCTCGATACGGCGCAGGGTGTCGACGTCGCTGTGCAGATAGCGGACCTGGATGCCGAGCTCCAGGAAGTAGTCGGTGAGGTCCTCCGACATCTTCTTGGTGAGCGTGGTGACGAGGACCCGCTCGTCCCGCTCGGTCCGCAGGCGGATCTCGTGGACCAGGTCGTCGATCTGGCCCTCGGTGGGCTTGACGACGACCTCGGGGTCCACCAGGCCGGTGGGGCGGATGATCTGCTCGACGAAGCCGTCGCCGCGCGACAGCTCGTACGTGCCGGGGGTGGCCGAGAGGTAGACGGTCTGGCCGATCCGCCCCTGGAACTCCTCCCACTTCAGCGGGCGGTTGTCGAGTGCGGAGGGCAGCCGGAAGCCGTGGTCGACCAGGGTCCGCTTGCGGGAGGCGTCGCCCTCGTACATCGCTCCGATCTGCGGAACGGTGACGTGCGACTCGTCGATGACGAGCAGGAAGTCCTCGGGGAAGTAGTCGAGGAGCGTATTGGGCGCGGAACCGGGCTCGCGGTCGTCGAAGTGCATCGAATAGTTCTCGATGCCGGAGCAGGAGCCGATCTGGCGCATCATCTCGATGTCGTACGTGGTGCGCATGCGCAGGCGCTGGGCCTCCAGCATCTTGCCCTGCTTCTCCAGCTCGGCGAGCCGGGTCTCGAGCTCGCGCTCGATGCCGTTGACCGCCTTCTCCATGCGCTCGGGCCCCGCCACGTAGTGGCTGGCGGGGAAGACGTACAGCTCGCGGTCCTCGCTGATGACCTCGCCGGTGAGCGGGTGGAGCGTGGAGAGCGCCTCGATCTCGTCGCCGAACATCTCGATGCGGACGGCGAGCTCCTCGTAGACCGGGAAGATCTCGATGGTGTCGCCGCGGACGCGGAAGGTGCCGCGGGTGAACGCCAGGTCGTTGCGCGTGTACTGGATGTCGACGAAGCGGCGCAGCAGCTGGTCGCGGTCGATCTCCTCGCCGACCTTGAGCGGGACCATCCGGTCCACGTACTCCTGCGGCGTGCCGAGACCGTAGATGCAGGAGACGGAGGCGACCACGACGACGTCGCGGCGGGTGAGCAGCGAGTTCGTCGCGGAGTGGCGGAGCCGCTCGACCTCCTCGTTGATCGAGGAGTCCTTCTCGATGTAGGTGTCCGACTGCGGGACGTACGCCTCGGGCTGGTAGTAGTCGTAGTACGAGACGAAGTACTCGACCGCGTTGTTCGGCAGGAGCTCGCGGAACTCGTTGGCCAGCTGGGCGGCCAGCGTCTTGTTCGGCGCCATCACCAGGGTGGGGCGCTGCAGCTTCTCGATCATCCACGCGGTGGTCGCGGACTTTCCGGTGCCGGTCGCGCCGAGGAGGACGACGTCCTTCTCGCCCGCGCGGATGCGCCGGTCGAGCTCGGCGATCGCCGCCGGCTGGTCGCCGCTGGGCTGGTAGGGACTGACGACCTCGAAAGGCGCCACCGTACGTTCGATCTGGGAAACGGGCCGCATGCAACCACCGTACGACCCCCCACTGACAGTCGGGCGGGGAACGGTTCACGGCCTGCTCGCGGGGCCGCTTCTCACCACTCCTGGGAGCGGTGGGCACCCCGTCCCGCGATCCTGGCCCGGCCGCGGCTCTCACGGTCGGCCCGGCCCCCTCGGCCGCCCCTGCCTCCGCGGTCGGCGGGCTGCCGGGCCGACCAGTTCGCGGGCTCGCCGTAGGCGGGGGCGCGGCGCTGCGTCGGCACTCCGGGGCGGTGGGGACCGCGGCCGGAGGGCCGCTGCCAGTCCGGGTCGCCCATCACGAGCAGCGGGTCGAACATGACGACGACCGCCGCGAGGAGCAGGAAGACGGCGGGGCCGACCAGCATCGGCAGCAGGAGCGAGGTGGCGGAGTCGCCGCCGCCCGTGACGGTGGCGGCGTCGTGCACATGGACGTTGACGGCGGCCATGGCGGTGTAGTGCATACCACTGACCGCGAGGCCCATCACCATGCTGGCGCCGAGGCTGGCCAGAAATCCGTGTACCGAGACGGCGGCCCAGAGGGCGGTGGTGGCCGCGACGACGGCGATCACGACGGAGAGGGCGACGGTCGGGGTGTCGTAGTCGATCGTCCCGCGGAGCCGCATGCCCGCCATGCCGAGATAGTGCATGGTGGCGATGCCGAGACCGGTGATGGTGCCGCCCGTGACGAGGGTGAGCGCGGTGGCGCCGCGGTAGCCGACGATGAAGATCCCGATGCCCACCATCAGGACCGCGACGCCCAGGCTGGCGAAGGTGATGGGGCGGTCGTAGCCGATGGGTGCCTGGCTGACGGAGAAGCCCATCATCGCGATGAAGTGCATCGTCCAGATGCCGGTGCCTATCGCCGTCGCCCCGAGGGCCAGCCAGCCCGCCTTGAAGGTGTCGCGGTGGCGCAGGGATCTCGTGGTGCAGCGCAGACCCAGGGCGCCGCCGAGGCACGCCATGAGGTAGGCGGCGATCGGTGTGACGAGGCCGTAGCTGAATCCGTCGACCGTGCCCTGCATGAGCGTCCGTCCTCCAGCCGTGGTGCCACGTCGTCCGAAAACAGTCGGTACCGCTGAGTAGTACTGGGGCGAGATTATGGCGCGCGGAGGGCCGTACGACCATGAGGTCCGGGAATTGCGGGCGGCGGGACCGAGACGGGACGCGGCCGTGACGGCCGCGATGTCAGTGGTCGGTCGTACCGTGATCGTCATGGACACCACGGTGGAATGGGCGGTCGTGCCGAGCGACATCGGTCCGCTGATGCTCGCGGCGACCGATCGCGGTCTGGTGAGCGTGGTCTTCCACGCCGTCGGGACGGTCCGGGAGGCGGCGCTCGAGCGGCTGGCGGGGCAGCTCGGCGCGGAGCCGGTGGAGAGCGTCTCGGGGCGGCTCGCCGAGCCGATACGGCAGCTCGCGGAGTACTTCGAGGGTGGGCGTCGCGCGTTCGACCTGGCCCTGGACTGGACGCTGACGACGGGGTTCAACCGCCAGGTGCTGCGCGAGCTGGCGGAGGGCGTGCCGTTCGGGACGGTCGTCGGGTACGGGGACCTGGCGAAGCGGGTCGGGCAGCCGGGCGCCGCGCAGGCCGTCGGGGCGGCGATGGGCGCCAATCCGCTGCCCGTGGTGGTGCCGTGCCATCGGGTGGTGGAGAGCGACGGCGGGATCGGCGGCTTCGGGGGCGGTCTGGAGACGAAGCGGACGCTGCTGGCCCTGGAGGGCGTGCTGCCGCAGCCGCTCTTCTGAGGCGGAGGCCGGGCCCGAGGCCGGGGCTGAGGGTCGCGCGGGGCCGATGGTCCCCGAGGCGTTCGTGCGCGGGTTGTGCGGGCGGCGTTCTCAGCGGCGGGCACGGCTGGCACACTCACGTCAGTGACCAGCACCCCTGATGCCCCTGACTCCGCACGTCCGGCGGAGATATCCGCCGCTGCCGCTGCCTCCGCGCCGCCCGCGCTCCGGCGACGGATCCAGACGGTGCTGATCGCGACGCAGATCCTCGGCGGACTCGGTATCGCCACCGGCATCGCCCTCGCCGCCGTCCTGGCCAAGGAGGTCAGCGGCACGGAAGCCCTGTCGGGCCTCGCCTCGACGGCCACGGTGGCCGGCCCCGCACTGCTCGCCATGCCCCTGGCCGCGCTGATGGGCTCACGCGGGAGGCGCCCCGGACTCGTCCTGGCGTATCTGATCGGGGCACTCGGCGCCGGAGTCGCGGTCCTCGGGGCGGTCGTGAACAGCTTCCCCCTGCTCCTCGCGGGCCTGGTCGGGTTCGGCGCCGCGTCCTCGGCGAACCTCGCGGCACGGTTCGCGGCGGCCGACCTGGTGGAACCGCATCACCGGGGCCGGGCCATCTCCACCGTCGTCTGGGCCACCACGATCGGCGCCGTCCTCGGCCCGAACATCGCCGCGCCGGCCGGGGAAAGCGTGGCCGGACTCGGCATCCCGGCGACGGCAGGGCCCTTCGTCTGGGCGGCCGGCGCGTTCCTGATCGCCGCGCTCGTGGTCGCGCTGCTGCTCCGCCCCGACCCCCTGCTCACGGCGCGCGCCCTGGCCGGGCCGGAAGAGAGCCAGGGTGCCGAGGGGCGCTCGCTCAGGGCGGGAGTACGGGCCGTACGGAAGTCTCCCGGGGCGCGCCTCGCGCTGGTCACCGTGACGGTCTCGCACACCGCGATGGTCTCGATCATGTCGATGACCCCGGTGGCGCTGAGCCATCACGGTGCCGGGATCGAGCTGATCGGCCTCGTGATCAGCGGGCACATCGCCGGCATGTACGCGTTCTCCCCCGTCATGGGCTGGCTGTCGGACCGTCTGGGACGGCTCTCCGTCATCGGCCTCGCGGTCGGGCTCCTCTCCACGGCGGCGCTGCTCGCGGGCACCGCCGGTCCCAGCCATGGGCAGACCGCGGCGGGCCTGTTCGTGCTCGGCCTGGGCTGGTCGGCGGGCCTGGTGTCGGGCTCCGCGCTGCTCACGGACTCCGTTCCGCAGGCCGCGCGGGCGGCGGTCCAGGGCCTGTCGGACTTCATCATGAACACCGCGGCCGGCCTGGGCGGTCTGATGGCCGGCCTGATCGTGGCGCGCGCGGGCTACGGCTGGCTGAACCTGGTGGGCGCGTGTCTGCTGCTGCCGATGGCGGCACTGGCGGTACGCGGAGTGCTGCGGCGGGCCTGAGGGGCGCCACGGCACCGAGCCCGCGGCTCCGCGGGGGCCGGGCGCCGAGGCCGCGGGCCCGGCGGCGAGCCGAGCCCGTCCCACCGCACGCCACGCCCGGCCCGGCTCCCGGCTCCCCCGCCCCACCGGGATTCAGAGGCTGATGTGGTACGCCTTGCGCAGCGTCTCGTGGACCGTCCAGGTGGTCCGGTCGCCCTCGCGCAGGACGCACGCGTCACCGGGTCCGATCTCCAGCGTGTCTCCGCCCTCGACGGCGACGGTGGCCCGTCCGCTGACGACGACGAAGAGCTCGTCCGCCTCGGTGTCGGTGACCACTCCGGGAGTGATCTGCCAGATGCCGCGCACCTGCTTGCCGTCGGCGGACTCCCAGAGGACCTTGCCGGTCACCTCGGGCGTTCCCGAGACGATCTGGGCGGGGTCGAGCGGCTCGGGCTCGAGCTCCGCGTCGGGGATGTGGACGGCGAACGAGGGCTGGTCATGTGTCGTCATGGCCGGTGACTGTAGCGGGGGCTTCGGGACTCCTCACCGCCAGGACCGCTTGGAGGAATCCCCTCCGCTTCGCCGCTGACCAGCCGACTTCGCCGGATCCGAGGGCCGCGACGAAATCCGAAGTACCCCCGGGGGCAGCGCGGGACGGGCCCTGGAAGAGGGTGTCGCCGTACCGGGCGGTCTGCATCCGGCGGCGGCCACCGATTCCGAAGGAGTGGTCGACGCGGCCAATCGGCGTACGTCCGGTCGTTGTCGGACCCGAGGGCGTCGTAGAAGTGGCAGATGAACACTTCGGCCCCCGCGGGGGCGGAACCGCTCATACGCGCACACCGCCGAGGCCGGCATCTCGGCGCCGCACGGCCGGAAACCAGAGCCGGCGGAACGGTCGGTGGACCGATGTTCCCGCTGGTCACCGCAGGCGCCTTTGGTGCGCCCAATGTTGGTCGGACGGAATCCCCCGAGCCCCCTGTCAAGCCTGGCGTGTGCGCGTCAAACTCGCTCGTGACCTCCTCCCCCACCTCCGACAGGAGAGTGCGATGCCCGCGTCGTCCTTCATCGCTCGCAAGGCCCCCCGCACCGCCACCGTCCTGACCGCCGCCGCGCTGCTCGCGGTCCTCGCGGCCGCGCCCACGGCGCAGGCCGCCTCCGAGCCCTCGGCCCGTGAGCCGATAGCCCCCGGCGCCTCCTACAAGGCGGCGTACGACACCCTCGGTCCGCAGCGACTGACCCCGGCCCAGCAGAGACTGAGCGACGCCAAGCAGGCGGCGGCGACCAGGGCGTACAACGGGATCCGCACCCAGGCGGCGCTCGCCGGGTACAAGCTCTCCGGCGGCTTCCACCAGTCCCAGAAGACCTCGTACTGGTGCGGCCCGGCCACTCTCGTGATCGCCCAGTCCGCGGCGGACGAGGTCGCCGGCCGCTCCCAGCAGGACGCGGCGAACCTCCTCAGGACGACCACCAGCGGCACCGCCTGGTACGGCATCAACATCAACGTCCCCAGCCCTACGGGCTACCCGATGGCCGACGCACTGAACTACCGCCTTCCCGGAGCCGGTTACGTGCCCCGTGCGCTGCCGTACACCCCCTCCGCCACCGACAAGGCGAACTTCAAGCAGCACATCACCCACAACACCGACAACGACTACGCGATCGCGGGCAACGCCTGGGAGGTGCCCGGCGGCCCCCACCTCGTCGGCCACCCCAACGTGGAGATATTCCACTGGGTCGCGATCGACGGCTACAACACGGACAACGCCGCCGGGCAGGTCAACTACCTCGACCCCGTGGGCGGGGTGAGCACGAGCGTGATCTCGTGGGCGGGTTCCGTACCCAAGTCGGCGCACATCTCGTCCGACACCCTCACCACCATCATGGGCGGCCGTGGTTACGTCTGGTAGGACCCTCTCCCCGGTCGGCGCCCGGGCGGCACTGACCCTGCTGCTGGCGGGCATCCTGGTCGCGGGATGCTCGTCGACGCGGCACAGCGGCCCGGAACCGACCCCGCGCGAGTCGACCGCCCCCGCGCCGCGACCCACCGCGCTCGCCGCCGCGTGCGAGGTGAAGCTGCCGGCGGCCTGGCGCTCCGCGCTCGCCGCGGGCGAGCTGCGGGCGCCGGCCGGCGAGCGGGCGGTGCTCACCGACACCGGCCCCGGCTGGACAGCCGTCCAGCTCAGCGGCGGCGACCGCAGGCGGGCGGCGCTGGTGGCCGGCGGCGGTGCGCCGCGCACGCTGCTCGCGCTCGCCGACCCGGTCGAGCACCAACTGCTCGCGGCCGACTTCGACGGCCGCCGGTGGGCCGCGTTCGCCGTCCTGGAGGGACGGACGCTGGACAGCCCGTGGAGTCTGTACGTGTGGGACGCCGAGACGGGCTCGTCCCGGCGGCTCGCCCGGGCCGACCGGCCGGGGCCGCTCCCCCAGCCCGTCGTCCGCGACGGCACGGTCCACTGGGCGCAGGGGGCCGGCGACGGCAAGGCCACGGTGTACGCGGCCTCGGCCTCGGGCGGCGCCCCCCGCGCCCTGCACACGGGCGTCGTCGACGCCCCGTTCGCGGCGGGCGGGTTGCTGGTGTGGCGCGAGTCCACGGGCTCCGGCACCCGACTGGCGGCCGTCTCGCTCGTGGACGGGCGGCCGGCCGCGCTGCCGGGCCCCCTGGCCTCGCTCCGGGACATCCGCTCGGTCGTCGCCGACGGCGGAACGGACGGAGGGAGCAGGACGAACGGACGGAGCGGCTCCGGTGACACCTGGGCCTGGGTGGCGGGCGAGGCCGAGCCGCGCCTGATGGTGTGGCGGACCGGCGACGCGCGGCCCACGGCGGTCGTGACGGCGTCCCCGGCCGTCGACGGCATGGACCAGCTGCGGATCAGCGGCCGGCTGGTCACCTGGCGCACGCCGGAGACGTCGTACGCCCTGGACCTCGGCTCGGGTTCGTACGCGCGGATCACTCCCGCCTACGGCTACGCGCAGGCCAGGGGCGGCGCGCTGGCGGTCGCGTACAGCCTGGGCAACGCCAAGACCGACGGCTCCCGGCCGGTGATCCAGGTGGTCGACGCGGTGCGGCTGCCCGCCCTGCCGCGGTGTGGCTGAAGCTCGCCACCGAGGTTTGAGTGGCGCGTGGGCGCGCCAGAAATGGGACATGTCCACACAGGTGTACGAAGAGGTGCGGGAGGCGCTCCACGAGGGCCGGCCCGTCGTCGCGCTGGAGTCCACGATCATCGCCCACGGCCTGCCGCGCCCGCGCAATCTGGCCGTGGCCGGAGAGCTGGAGGCTCTGGTGCGGGCCGGGGGCGCCGTGCCCGCGACGATCGCGGTCATCGACGGGGTGGCTCATGTCGGGCTCGACGAGCGCGGGTTGACGCGCATCGCGGAGGACCCGGCCGTACGGAAGCTGGGCCACCGCGACCTGGCGCCGGCGCTCGCCACCGGGGCGACGGGAGCGACGACGGTCTCCGCGACGGCGTGGCTCGCGGACGCCGCCGGCATCCGGGTCTTCGCGACCGGCGGGCTCGGCGGGGTGCACCGGGAGTGGACCGAGACCCAGGACGAGTCGGCCGACCTGCGGCTGCTCTCCCGGGTCGGCGTCACGGTGGTGTGCGCGGGGGTCAAGTCGATCCTCGACGTCCCCGCGACGCTACAGCGGCTCGAGACCCTGGGCGTGACGGTGGTGGGGTACGGCACGGAGCGCTTCCCGGGGTTCTATCTGGCCTCCTCGGGGGAGCCGGTCGACTGGACGCTGCGCACACCGGAGGAGGTGGCGGGCGTGATACGGGCCCAGGACGCGCTGGGCGAGCCGCGTGGCGCGATGATCGTCGCCAATCCGGTGCCGGAGGCCGAGCAGTTGGATCCTGAGCTGCACGACCGGGTCCTCGCCCAGGGCCTCGCGGCGGTGAGGGAGAAGCGGATCGTGGGGCAGGCCGTGACGCCGTTCCTGCTGGAGTATCTGATGGTGCACACGGACGGGGCGTCCCTTGAGGCGAACCTGGCGGCGGTGCGCGGGAACGTGCGGCTCGGGGCGGGGATCGCCTCCGCGTACGCCGCCTTCGGCGCATGAGCGGTCTCCTGGTCGTCGGCGACGTGGTCACCGACATCGTCGCCCGGTACGGGACACCGCTCATGCCGGCGACCGACACGGTCGCCGACATCCGGCGGCTGCCGGGTGGCGCCGGCGCCAATGCGGCCTGCTGGGCGGCGCGTTCGGGCGCGCCGGTGGCACTGCTCGGCCGGGTCGGCACGGACGAGGCCGGGTGGCACGACCGGGCGCTCCGCCGGGCGCGCGTTCGGCCGATGCTCGTACCGGACAGCGAGGTCGGCACGGCGACGGTGATATCCCTGGTCGACGCGAGCGCCGAGCGCACGTTCCTGACCGACAGCGGCGCGGCGCTGCGCATCTCCCCCGCCGACTGGTCCGACGCGTTCCTCCACGGGATGGCTCGTCTCCATCTGTCGGGATACCTCTTCTTCGCCGAGTCGAGCCGTGCCGCCGCGCTGAGAGCGATGGCCGGGGCGCGGGAGGCGGGGATACCGGTGAGCGTGGATCCGGCGTCCGTGGGGTTCCTGAAGCAGCTGGGTGTGCAGAGGTTCCTCGAGGCCGCGCGGGGTGTGGAGGTGCTCTTCCCGAACGCCGACGAGGCCTTGCTGCTCACGGGGTGCGCCGAGCCGGAGGAGGCGGCCATGACCCTGAGCCGGGCGTTCCCGCTCGTCGCGGTCACCCTGGGCGCCGGGGGCGCTCTGGTCGCCGAGGCGGGTGCGGTCACGAGCCGGGTCGCGGCTCCGGAGGTGTCGCCGGTGGACTCCACGGGCGCGGGTGACGCGTTCGCGGGGGCGTTCCTGGCGGCCCGGCTCGCGGGCGCGGACACCCGCGAGGCGGCCGAGGCGGGCTGCCGAGCCGGCGCGGAGGCGGTGACCGTGGTGGGCGGGCGGCCGTCGACGACGCGGTGACCGGGGGGCGGGTGACCGCCGACGACGCGGTGACCGGGGGCGGGTGACCCCGGCGGTACGCCCCTAGGGCACGTCCTGGCCTGGGAGCCCCGTCCAGGCCGGGTGGCGCGGGTCGTCGGCGCGGACGACCACGTCGGCGGCCTCGGACGGCCCGACCTCGTTCTCGTACCGCTCGAAGGCGGGCAGGGTCCAGAGCTCCTCGCTGCGGCGGGTGAGGGCCGCGGGCGAGAGCCTCAGATGCACGGTCGTGTCGAAGGGGAACCAGTGCCCGAGGAGGAACGGCCCGTGCACCACGAGCACTCCGCCGGGCGGCAGTTCCACGTAGGGGCTGCGCGTGGCTCGGTCGGTGACGGGGTCCCACAGGTCGGGCAGGACGCGCCCGCCGCCGCCCGCCTCCAGGGGTCCGAACACCTCGCGCCACAGCGCGCCGGTGTCGAACCAGTCGCTGTAGTACGAGTCGGGGTCCCGCTTCCCGTACTCGTACCGGAGCGACGCGGGCCGCAGGAACCCTCCGGTGCCGACGACGAGCACGGACCGCCCGCGCAGCCGCAGGGCCTCCGCGATCCGCTCGGCGGTCTCCCCGGTCGGCGCCGCGGGCGCGCCGTCGACGGCGAGCTTGAGCCACGCGCTCCCGTCACCGGGGGTCGCGCCGTCGACATGCGCGGCCAGGTTCTCCGAGAGCCGCTCCCAGGTGATCGCTTCGAATCGCACGGACGTGACCTTGCCACACCCGCGTGACGGTTCGCCCGAGGGGCGTCAGCCCTGCGCGCACTCCGGCTCGGGCTCGTCGACGGAGAGCGGGGCGCCCTCGGGCAGCAGGTAGGTGACGTAGAGGACGACGGGCTCGGCGCCGAGGTTGCGCCCGATGTGCACGTGCCTGCGGCCCGCGGGCTCGATGAACGCCTCACCCGCGGAGGTCGCCTCGACCGAGCAGTCGTCGAGGGTGCGGGTCAGCGTGCCGGACTGGACGACGGCGATGAGCTGGCCGGGGTGGTGGTGCCATCCGGTGGAGCCGCCGGGCGCGATGGTGATGGTGCGGACGGTGACGTCGGTGTCGCCCTTGGGCGCCTTGATCTTCAGCCTGCCGTCGGAGGTGCCCTTGGCGAGCACGGTGCCGCTCACGCCGGTGCCCGGCGTGGCGAGCGCGGCGGACGGGACGACCGCCACGGCGGCGACCGTACCCGCGACGACCAGGCCCTTGCGCAGCCGCAGCCGCAGCCCCAGCCCCGACCCCGACCACAGCCCCACCTGCGACCGCGACCGCCGCGCGCCGAATATGCCCATCCCCATGGAAACCCCCTCCAACTCCCGGGCGCGGTCGCGTGATTCACGACCGTCGACCGCCGGGACGGCCATACGGTAACCCGGGGGAGGCGGCCCGGGCGGCCGAATGATCTCAGCCAGTCCGCACGGTCTCGTCCAGCCACGCGCGCCCCGCCGCGATTGCCTCCGTGAGCGTCAGCTCCCCGGTCGCCAGGGCCCGGCAGGTCGCGGTGTCCGTGCGCAGGTGCGCGTCCGGGGCCTCGGCCGGCCCGTCCGCGTACGAGACGGCCTCGTCGCCCCCGACCCGTACATGGAACACGCCCTCGTCCAGGGTCACTTGCACCACTCCCGTCACCACCCCCTCCAGGGCGTGGAGCAGCGGGATCGCGAACCAGTGGGCGCGTACGGCGTCGGTGGGGCGCGGGTCGTCCAGGGCCGGCGCACCCCAGTCCGCCAGGGCCCGAAGGACCGGAAGCAGCTCGCGTCCGCGCCCGGTGAGCTCGTACACGTACGCCGAAACGGGTGGCGGCAGGCGGCGGCGCGTGACGAGTTCGGCGCCCTCCATGTCCTTGAGGCGGCCGGCCAGCATGTCCGTGCTGACGCCGGGGAGATCGGCGTGCAGATCCGTGTAGCGGCGGGGCCCGGCGAGGAGTTCACGGACGATCAGCAGCGTCCAGCGATCGCCGACGACGTCGAGGGCGCGCGCGGAGGCGCAGTACTGGTCGTAGCTCCGGCGGCGCGGCTGGCGTGACTGACGTGGCATGCGACGCAGTCTAGACAAGTTGTTGGACTTTCCAAGCTCTAACTTGGTAAAACCAAGCATCAATCCTTCTGGGGAGGTCGTCGCATGGAGTTCCGGCAGTCGAGCAAGCTGAGCGAGGTCTGCTACGAGATTCGCGGCCCGGTCATCGAGCACGCCAACGCCCTGGAGGAGGCGGGCCACAGCGTCCTGCGCCTCAACACCGGCAATCCCGCGCTCTTCGGCTTCGAGGCGCCCGAGGAGATCGTCCAGGACATGATCCGGATGCTCCCGAAGGCGCACGGCTACACGGACTCCCGCGGCATCCTCTCCGCCCGGCGCGCCGTCGCCCAGCGCTACCAGGCCATGGGCCTGCCGGAGGTCGACGTCGACGACGTCTTCCTCGGCAACGGTGTCTCCGAACTGGTCTCCATGGCCGTCCAGGCGCTCCTGGAGGACGGCGACGAGGTGCTGATCCCCGCTCCCGACTTCCCCCTGTGGACGGCGGTGACCACCCTCGCGGGCGGGAAGGCCGTGCACTACCTCTGCGACGAGTCGGCCGACTGGTACCCGGACCTCGACGACATGGCGGCGAAGATCACCGACCGCACGCGCGCCGTCGTGATCATCAACCCCAACAACCCCACGGGCGCGGTGTATCCGCGGGAGATCGTCGAGGGCATCCTCGACCTCGCCCGCCGCCACGGGCTGATGGTCTTCGCCGACGAGATCTACGACCAGATCGTCTACGACGAGGCCGTGCACTATCCCGCCGCCTCCCTCGCCCCGGACCTCGTCGTGCTCACCTTCGGCGGGCTCTCCAAGACGTACCGCGTGGCGGGATTCCGCTCCGGCTGGCTGGTCGTCAGTGGCCCGCAGCAGCACGCGAAGAGCTATCTGGAGGGGCTGACCATGCTCGCCTCCATGCGGCTGTGTCCGAACGCGCCCGCCCAGTACGCCATCCAGGCCGCGCTCGGCGGCCGGCAGTCGATCCACGAGCTCACCGCCCCGGGCGGCAGGCTCCACGAGCAGCGCGACAAGGCCTGGGAGAAGCTCAACGAGATCCCCGGCGTCTCCTGCGTGAAGCCGAAGGGCGCCCTGTACGCCTTCCCGCGCCTCGACCCGAAGGTGCACAAGATCCACGACGACGAGAAGTTCGTCCTCGACCTGCTGCTGCGCGAGAAGATCCAGGTGGTCCAGGGCACCGGCTTCAACTGGCCGCGACCGGACCACTTCCGGATTCTGACGCTGCCGTACGCCGACGACCTGGACGCGGCGATCAGCCGCATCGGACGCTTCCTGAGCGGCTACCGGCAGTAGGGCAGCCCGACCCCTACGCTGGCTCGTGACGTGGGCCTCCGCGGACGGATGGGAGTTGGCGCCGTGGAGTTCGGGAAGTCATCGGGCGGTGACGGTTCCACGCCCCCTCCCGAGCCGCCACCGGAGCCGGAGCGACGGTCCTGGGCGCCGCTGCTCGCGGTGTGCGCCGGGTACTTCATGGTGATCCTGGACGTGACGATCCTCAACGTCGCCGTTCCGGTGATCGGCCGGGAGCTGTCGGCCTCGCTCACCGGCATCCAGTGGATCACCGACGGGTACACGCTGGTCTTCGCCGGGTTCCTGCTGACCGGTGGCGCGCTGGGCGACCGCCTCGGCAACCGCCGGGTCTTCTGCGCGGGCGTCGCCGTCTTCATCGTGTCCTCGGCCGCGTGCGCGCTCGCGCCCAGCACCCCCTTCCTCGTGACGGCCCGCCTGGTGGAGGGCCTCGGCGCGGCGCTGATCGTGCCCGGTTCCCTCGCCCTGCTCCAGCAGGCCTACCCGGCGCCGGCCGCCCGATCACGCGCCTTCGGGCTGTGGGGTTCGATGGCGGGCATCGCCGCCTCCGCCGGGCCGCTCCTGGGCGGACTGCTCGTCTCGACCGTCGGCTGGCGCTGGGTGTTCCTCATCAACCTGCCGGTGGGCGCGGCCTGTCTGCTGCTGACACTGCGCCACGTGGAACGCTCGCCGCGGCGCGCCGGCCGGGCACTGGACTGGCCGGCTCAGGTCGCGGTCGTCGCGGGGGTGGCGCTGCTGACGGGTGCGCTCAACGAGGCCGGACGGCGGGGCTGGTCGGATCCGGTCGTCCTGGGCGGACTGGCCCTGGCCGTGCTGTCCGCGGTGGCGTTCGCGGCGCGCGAGCGGCTGGCCCGGTCCCCCGCCCTCCCCCTGGAGCTGCTCCGAACGCGCGCCATGGGCGGCGGAGCCGTCATCGGGCTGCTGTTCAACTTCGGCTTCTACGGCATGGTGTTCACCGCCAGCCTGGAGTTCCAGCAGCATCGCGGCTACAGCGCCCTCGAAACGGGCCTCGCGCTGTTTCCGGCCGTGGCGATGACCATGTTCGCGTCCGTCCTGTCCGGACGGCTGGCCCGCCGCACCGGCGACCGTCCGCTGGTGATCTCCGGCATGCTCCTGGCCGCCCTGGGGCTGGCCGGCTGGGCCGCCGCCGGGCCCGACCCCGCGTACGCCCTGCTGGTGGCCCCGATGATGGCCGCGGGGTTCGGTACCTCCTTCGCCCTCACCGGCTCGACCGCCACCGTGATGGGCGCCGCTCCACCCGCGTACTCGGGGACCGCGTCCGCCCTGTTCAACACCACCCGGCAGATCGGGAGCGCCACCGGGGTCGCGCTCGGTGGCAGCCTGCTCGTCACCGCCGCCGACGACGGGGCCGGGCTGCGCGTCAGCATGGCGGTGGGCGCTCTCGCCTACCTGACCGCCGCCGTCCTCGCCTGGCTGTGCGTCCCGGCGAAGTCCCGTACGGCGTAGGGCGTCGAGGCCGGAAAAGGAGCGGGTCCGAGGGCGTAGCCTGCCCCCGGACCCTGTTCGATGCCACTCACATCACACGCCGGCACACTTGAGGACCCGGGTCAGTCGTCATGGCGTCGCGTCCTGCCGTTGGACCACCGCCGATCGAGCTCGGCGGACCAGATTCGAACTGGCATTTCGACGCACCAGGGCCCGGGCCCGGTCGATCCGGCGATGAGCGGCGAATGCTGAGTCTGGAGCAATAGTCTGAGATTGATCGCGGTCTGCCTCTGCCTGGTTGGGCTATCCCGGCTCGGAAGGTGAGAGCGCCGGGAGGAGGACTCGAACCTCCACTGGAACCGCGGATTCACGACAAGCTTCAGTTTCAGCTTTGCGCTCCTCGCGCACCCCGGCCGTGTTCTGTGGCCGGGGAGTTCATGGGGTCTTCCCGCTACCCGAAGAGGTAGCCGAAGACGGCGTCGCCGACGCGCTGGTCGGTGACCTCGGCGCCGTTCGCCTCCTCACGGGCGAACTTCACCGCCTGCTGGAGCTTCTCCACCCGCTCCAGAAGCTCGTTCACCCGCCGGGCCGGCAGTGCGCCGGAGAACTTGACGGTGGTCCAGTATCCGACCGGCACGTCCTCGTAGTACACCTCGACCTGCGCCGGGTGCTTGTCCGTCGCCTCCGCCTTGACGTGGTTGCGCGGCACCTTCTTCGTCCGGACCGTCCGCACGACCTCGGTCTTCCACGCGTCGGTCGACGGGTCCTGCGTCCACGACTCGGCCGCGTCGAGGACCGGCAGCTTGCGGACGAAGGTGTGGATGTCCGTCAGCTGCTTCTCCAGGAAGAGGAGGTACGCGACGGGTACCTGGCTCACCAGGACGCGTCCGTCGACGGTGATGTCGGCGCGCGCCTCGCAGTTGGCCCAGTCCTTGGTGGCGGTCACATCGAACAGCCTCGTCAACGCCCGCGCGGTGTCGCGCAGTACGTCCTCGGCCTTCACCTGCACCAGCGTGGACTCGGGCGGAAGCTGCTCGCCCTCCTCGTCCTTCGGCTGGTACGTCCGGGAGATGCCGGCGAGCAGGGCAGGCTTCTGCAGTCCGTGGTGCGCCGCGGTGAGGTCCTGCTGCGCCCTGGACTTGACGCCCTTCTCCACTGCGATGATCTGATTGAGTTTCGTTGCCACACGACGGACCTTAGCCGGGGCCGAGACGGTGAATCGAACGATTATTGCCACCACTTGAGCGCGCGGAGGAGCGACCGGTTCATGGATGCGGCACTGATCGCCGTGGCGGGCACCCTGCTGGGTGTGATCGCCACGCACTGGTTCCAGAGCCGGGCCGCGGAGCGTACGGCGGCGCTGGCCCGCGGCGAACAGCTGCGGCAGGAACGGATCGCGGCCTACAGCGCCTTCGCGGGCGCGGTCGTCGACTACCGGCGCAGTCAGAACGACCGCTGGTTCCGTGCCCTGGAGGTCCCCGACTCGGAGCAGGCGGAGGCGTCGCGCTACGCCTCGTACCGTCAGCGCACCGCCACCCGCCAGGCACTCTTCCGCGTCCAGCTGGTCTGTGACGACGCGGACATCCGCCAACTGGCCGAGTCCGCCTTCGAGATGACCAACTGCATGCACGAGGCGACCGGCGAGGAGGACCGCGCCCGTCGCTCGCAGGAGGCGAAGGCGACGCTCGACCGGTTCATCGCCGCCGCCGCTCCCGGCGTGCACTGAGGAGGCCGGCATGGACCTGGTCGCCCCCGTCGTCGTCGAGCCGCTCAAGCGCCGCCGCTGCTCGGAGTGCCACCAAGGGCCTCTGGAGCGGATGATCGTCGAGTTCAACGCGCCCGTCTGCCTGGACTGCGCCGACCTGGGCCATCTGGTGTTCCTGCGCCGCGGGGACACCGCCCTCACCCGCCGGGCCCGGGAGGCCAGCGCGCTGTGGGCGGTGGTCGTACGGCACAACCGGCGCCGTACCCGGTACGAGCGTCAGGGGCTGCTCGTCGAGGAAGCCGCGCTCGCCCGGGCCGAGGCGGCCTGCCTGGCCGACTCGGAGGCGCGGGCGAGGCGGCGGGCCCGGGACGCGGCGCGCCGCGCGGCGCGGGACGCGGAGGTCACGGCGGCGCTGGAGGCCGAGATCCTGCGGCTCTTTCCGCGCTGCCCCCTGGACCGGGCCGCGGAGATCGCGGCCCACGCCTCGACGAAGGGCAGCGGCCGGGTGGGACGTACGGCGGCGGGGCGGGCGCTCGACCGCGGCGCGGTCACGGCCGCGGTGCGGGCCGCCGTACGGCATGTCGACACCGAGTACGACTCACTGCTCATGCGCGGGGTCCCCCGGCACCAGGCCCGGACCAGGGTCGCACCCGCCATCGAGACGGTGCTCCGGGCCTGGCGCCCTGGGTGAGACCGGGAGGACCCGCGCGGGGGGCTCAGACCTGCGCGCCCATGCCGCGCGCCCGGCGGTACAGGAGTGCGCCGCCGAGCAGCAGGGCCGCTCCGGCCGGGGCCGCGTAGCCGACCAGCTCAGAACCCGTGCTGGCGAGCGCGACCGAGCTGGTCCGCGGGCCGGGCGCCGGGGCGGGCTCCTCGGTCTCGGTCTCCGTCTCGGGGACCGGGACGGGGAGGTTCCTCGGCGGCGTGGGCTTCGGCTCCTCGCCGGGCCCCTCGGGGTGGGACGGGCCGTTGACCGAGGTGTTGCCGAACGCCGGGTTGCCGATGCCGACGACGTTGACGGAGTTGCCGCTCACGTTGACCGGGAGGTCGATGGGCAGCTGGAGACCGTTGCCGGACAGCACACCGGGAGAGCCCTCGGCGTGCCCCTCGGCGATCGCGCCGCCCCCGTTGGACGAGCCGCTGTGGGACGAGCCGCCGTGGGACGAACCGGCCCCGGAGCCGCCGTGCTGGCCACCGCCGTGCTGGGAACCGCCGCCGTGCTGCCCGCCGCTGCGCGGAGTGCCGGGCAGGTCCTTGTGGGCCCTGCCCGGGCCGTCGGCGTCCGAGCCGCCCGACCCGCTGATGTTCGCGCAGCGGTTGCCGGCGGCCGGGTTGAGCAGCCCGATGACGTTGACGGTGTTGCCGCAGACGTTGACCGGGACGTGCACCGGCAGCTGCACGGTGTTGCCGGAGCCGACGCCCGGCGAACCGACAGCGGCGCCCTGTGCACCGGAGTCGGCGTGCGCGGCGCCCGCCGAGAGCGCGAGCGCGCCACCCGTGACCATCAGTGTGGCCAGACCACTTCGGCGAATGTGCCTCATGGCTTCCTGCCTTCCGGAGGTTTTCACGGGCATTCGCCCGTACCGCAATTAACGCGATCCCGGCGAGGCCGGATCAGGCCGGTGGCGTGTTTCACTCCATCGAGTGGGATTGACCTCGAACGGACGGGGCAGCCTCTGTCGTTCGATCGCCTGGCGGTATGGCCGTGCGCCGGCGGTCAGCGCCCCAGCAGATCGGTGAGTGCGCCGACGGGGTCGGCGTCGGGTGTGCCGCGGGGCCACCAGTCCTCGCGGTCGGCGTCCGACTCGTAGCCGTACCAGAGTCCGTCGCGGCCGAAGCGGAGCTGGAGGGAGCGGGTCGACAGACGGTTGCGCCAGGGGCGGAAGGCCGGGAAGTCGGCGGCGAGCAGGGCGGGGCGGGCGCGGTCGAAGGGGCCCGCCGGCGGGTCCCAGGGCTCTTCGAGGACGGCGAGTCCGGCGGCTCCGCCCTGCCGCCAGGCGGCGACGGCGCGGGCCAGGTCGGTGGGGGTGCGGTCCAGGGCGTACGCGAGGTCGCGGTAGAGCGCGCGGGTGGAGGCCGTGAGACCGGAGCCCGGATGGGCGGCTGCCAGCCGGACGGCGTCCTGCCAGGGGGTGAGCGTGGCGACGGGGTCGTGCCCGGTGACCAGGAAGGCGTGGGCCCGGGCGGCGGCCTCCGTGGCGAGCAGGTCCAGGGCGAGCGGAGCGAGAGGGGGGTACCCCCGGCCTGAGGCTGGGGAAGGGTCGGGCGCGTGGGGGTCCGGGGGGTAGGCGGGCGGGCGGCCGGGCTGGGCGGGCGTGGGGAGGGGAGGGGGCAGCGACGGCAGGGCGTGACCGGGGTGGGGGGCGAGTGCGGTGCGGGCCGGGACAGTGGCCATCGGGGGCGCCGCCGCCGTCCTCTCCGCGGCGGAGCGGGCCGCGTTGCGCTGGGTGAGGGCGGCGAGGATCTCCTGCTCACCGCGCCCCCTCATCAGGAAGAGGACGAACGGATCCTCGTCGAGGAGCCGCGCCGACTGGTAGCACAGGGCGGCGGCGTGCTTGCAGGGGAAGCCGTCGTCGGGGCAGGAACAGTCGGGGACGAGGTCTCCGGGCGCGGGCAGCAGACCGGTGACGGCCCCAAGGGCGTGCGGAACGTCCTTGTCGAGCAGCGCGGCGATGTGGTCGGGCCGCGCCGCGACCTCGTCGAGGAACCGCTCCCAGCCGTCGTCGCCGAGGGTCCGCAGCCGGATCTCCGTGCGGTACGGACGGGGGCGGGTGCCGTGGACGTGGGCGACGACCCGGCCGGGGGTGACCGTGATGGCGTCGACGTGCCCGCGTCCGGCGTACGCCTTGCCGCGGGCCAGCCGCGCCGGATCGAGGGCGGTGTCCTCCAGGGCCTCCACCCAGGCGTTGCCCCACCAGGTGGCGGCGAAGCGTCCGTCCGGCGCCTCGCGCGGGGCGAGGGCGGGGAACGTGCGGCGCAGGTCGTCGTGGCGGGGGCCGGCGAACCTCCCGGAGGCGGGGCGGCGGGAGCCGTCGGGGCGCGGCGGGGAGCCGGAGCGGCGGTTCACGACGGCCTCCTCAGGGACACCAGGTCCGCCAGCTCGCGGTCGGTCAGCTCGGTCAGGGCGGCCTCCCCGGTGCCGAGGACGGCGTCGGCCAGGGCGCGCTTGGCGCGCAGCATCTCGGCGATGGTGTCCTCCACCGTGCCCTCGGCGATCAGCCGGTGGACCTGGACGGGCTGGGTCTGTCCGATGCGGTAGGCCCGGTCGGTGGCCTGCTCCTCGACGGCCGGGTTCCACCAGCGGTCGAAGTGCACGACGTGGCCGGCGCGGGTCAGGTTGAGCCCGGTGCCCGCCGCCTTCAGCGACAGCAGGAAGACGGGCACGTCGCCGGACTGGAAGCGGTCGACCATGCGCTCGCGCTCGGCCACCGGCGTTCCTCCATGGAGCAGTTGGGCCGGGATCGCGCGGGCTGCCAGATGGTCGGCGAGCAGCCGGGCCATGGAGACGTACTGGGTGAAGACGAGGACGGAGCCGCCTTCGGCCAGGATCGTGTCCAGGAGTTCGTCGAGCAGGGCGAGCTTGCCGGAGCGGCCGGCGAGCCGGGCCGTGCCACCGCCCTTGGCCGTCTGCTCCTTGAGGTACTGGGCGGGGTGGTTGCAGATCTGCTTGAGCGAGGTGAGCAGCTTCATGATGAGCCCGCGGCGCGCGATGCCCTCCGCGCCCTCGATCTGGGCCATGGTCTCCCGGACGACCGCCTCGTAGAGCGAGGCCTGCTCGCGAGTGAGGGCCACGGGGTGGTCGGACTCGGTCTTGGGCGGCAGTTCGGGGACGATGCCGGGGTCGGACTTGCGGCGGCGCAGCAGGAAGGGCCTGACCAGCCGGGCGAGGCGCTCGACGGCCTCCTGGTGCTCGATCTCCTCGTTGTTCTCGACGGCGCGCGCGTGGCGGGAGCGGAAGGCCTTGAGGGGGCCGAGGAGGCCGGGGGTGGTCCAGTCGAGCAGGGACCACAGCTCGGAGAGGTTGTTCTCCACGGGTGTGCCGGTGAGGGCGACGCGGGCGGCCGTGGGGATGGTGCGCAGCGCCTTGGCCGTCGCGGAGAACGGGTTCTTGACGTGCTGCGCCTCGTCGGCGACGACCATCCCCCACTCCTGCTCGGCCAGATGCGGGGCGCTGGTGCGCAGGGTGCCGTAGGTGGTGAGGACGAAGCCGCCGGTGCCGGACTCCGGGGAGAGTCCTTCGAGGGAGCGGTCGGCGCCGTGGAAGCGGCGCACGGGGACGCCGGGGGCGAACCGCTGGATCTCCCGCTGCCAGTTGCCCAGCAGGGAGGCGGGGCAGACGACCAGGGTGGGCGCGCGGCGGGCGCGGCGCAGATGGAGGGCGATGAGGGTGACGGTCTTGCCGAGGCCCATGTCGTCGGCGAGGCAGCCCCCGAGGCCGAGCGAGGTCATCAGATCGAGCCAGGCCAGTCCGCGCAGCTGGTAGTCGCGCAGGGTGGCGTCCAGACCGGCGGGTGCCTCGACCTCCTCGGGGCCGGCGACGAGCCGGTCCCGGAGCGTCGCGAGGGCGCCGACGGGCACGGCCGGGACGGTCTCTCCGTCCACCTCGGCGGTTCCGCTGAGGGCGACGGCGAGGGCGTCGACGGGCTCCAGAAGGCCCAGCTCGCGCTTGCGGGCCTTGCGGACCAGGTCGGGGTCGACGACCACCCACTGGTCGCGCAGCCGCACGATGGGGCGGTGCGATTCCGCGAGGGCGTCCATCTCCCGGTCGGTGAGCGGGTCGCCGTCGAGGGCCAACTGCCAGTTGAAGCGGAGCAGTTCCTCGGTGTCGAAGAACGCGGTGCCGTCGGTGGCGGAGCCGGGGGCGGCGATCGGCGGCCGCACGACGGCGGAGGCGCTGAGCGAGCGGGCCAGCTCACGGGGCCAGTGGACGGCCACCCCGGCGTCCGCGAGGCGGGCGGCGGCGGGGCCGAGGAGCTCGTACAGCTCGTCCTCGGTGAGGGCGAGGACATCGGGGACGTCGCGCTCCAGGAGCCCGCCGAGCGGCGGCCAGACGCGGGCCGCGCGGCGCAGCGCGAGGACGGCGTCGATCCGGGCACGCGGTCCGAAGAGTTCGTCGCCGTCGCCCGCCCAGAGCGCGGCGGCGTCGATGACGAGGGTGGGGTCGGCGAGGCTGTGGATCTGGAGGAGGGCCGCGGCGGCCCTCCGCTCGTCTCCGCCCTCCTCGGCGATGTCGAAGAGTTCGTATCCGCTGAGGTCGAGCCGGAGCGAGACGCGGACCCCGGCGTCCATGCCGGCCGCGGCCTCGGCCGCCCAGGCACGCGCGCGGGGCAGGTGCTGCGCGGCGCGCGCGGCGAACGGCGCGCCGGCGGCGTGGACCGCGGCAGGCGTACGGGGCAGGGTGTCGGCGACCGCGTCGAGGAAGGCCCGCACCAGCGCCTCCGGCTCGGGCAGCTGGAGCGGGCTGCGCCCGGGGACGGGCACCGCGTGGGCCTCATGGGGCATGGCGGCGGCGACGGCCCGCAGATGGGCGATGTCGTCGGCGTCCAGCGGCCCAGCCCGCCAGGCGTCCAGGTCGTCTGCGGTGAGCCCCGGCAGCAGCCGGCCCCGTGCGGCGAGGTGCAGGGCGTGCAGGGCGGCGGCGCCCCAGCAGGCGGTCGCGGGGTGGGCGCCCGGGTACTGGCGGGCGGCCACCAGATGGGGCAGGGCTTCGGCGATCGCGAGGATCACGGCGGGGACGGTGCGGCTGCGGACTCCGGCGCCGTGCCGCCGTACGACGGTGAGCTCCGTGACCTCCGTGCCCTGGCCCGGGGACACGGGCAGTGCGCCGCCGTCCGGCGACCAGAAGGCGACGCGCCCCTCCCGGGGCAGCGAGGCCGGGAGGAAGACGGCGGCGCAGGTCTGCCAGGTGTGCTGGGTCATGGCGCTGGTCACCTCCCGTTCCGCGGCGGATTCCTTCTGGATCTCCGACCTTACGGGTGGGGTCTGACAACGGGCCTCGCGCGGCTTCGCCCGGGCGGCCCAGCAGCGGATGACAGCCCGCCCGGCAGGCGGCAGGGTGGCGTGAACAGGGCTTCTGCCGCCTCCGCCCGACAGACGAGGAACCGCCATGTCCGTTCACCGGCGTCTCGGCACCGCCGCCGGGGCCGCGCTCCTGACGCTCACCGTCGCGGGCTGCTCCGGCCTCGGCCGCACCGCGGTGGGCCCCGTCGTCTACGAGACCGGGCGCGAGGTCGTGGTCTCCGTGACGAGCCCGCTGGTGACCGGATGTCACCGCCTGGCACCGTCCGGCGCGACGGCGATCGAGAACCAGACGCTCATCGACATCAAGGCGTACACGAACCAGAACTGCCAGGGCGACTCCATCTACGTCGCAACGAACACGAGCAACCGGATCGCGCCGGACACCCTCCCCTGGCGCAGCTACAGCTTCGTGCACTGAGCGCGGAACGGTCGCCTCAGGCCCGGCGGCGGAGGATCAGCGCGAGAAGCTCCGCGGTGCGGTCGCGGCGGGTCCAGGCGATCACAGCGAGGGGCACGGCGAAGAGGACCGGTGTCAGGGCGTACTGCCCGTCGAAGACGGTCAGCTGGGTGACGAAGGCCCCGGCCATCAGGCCGATGAGCGCCGTCGCCGCGGCGCCGGACAGGATCGGGATCACCAGTGCCACCGCTCCGGCCAGTTCCAGGGCGCCGACCGTGTACATCAGCCAGTCGCCCCATCCGATCTTGTCGAAGGACTCGGCGGCCGACCAGTGTCCGACGAGCTTCGGCGCCGCGCTCGGGATCGCGAAGGCCAGGGCGAGGAGGATCTGCACGACCCGTACGGAGATGTCGGCGCGGCGGCCCAGGCGGCCCGTCCGCGCGGTGGTCACGGCGGCGTCGGTCGTGGAGGCGATGTCGGTGGTCATTGGGTGATCCCCCTGCTGTCGGCGTTGCGTGCGCTGTCACAGGGGTAGACGGGCGGGGCACCGGAAACTCATCGTCGTTCCGGGACTCGATCCGATCGTTCTCAGCGGGCCGCGGGGCGAGCCCTGACCCATGTGCCGTCGTCCGTCAGATAGGCGTCGGCCGCGAGCCCCGCCTCCCCCAGATACCGCTCGAAGTCCGCCTTGCTCAGGGGCCTCGAAAGGAAGGTCTGGGTCCAGCGCAGATCCGGGAAGACGTACTCGGCGTGGACCGAGTTGACGCCGTCGCCGACCGGGTCCGCGGACACGATCCGTACCGTGCAGCCGCCCGGGTCCTCGCGTTCGCGCGGCACCTCCGCGTGCCATCCTTCGCCCTCGCGCTGGATCAGCACGCAGCCGTCGTCGCGGACATGCCGTCTGCAGGCCTCCAGGAGCGCCTGCCGGTCGTCATGTGCGGCCGTGTGCACCAGGTACGAGGCGAGCATCACCACGTCGAAACGCCGCTCCAGGCGCAGTGATTCGATCGGGCTGCGTACCGTCTCCACGCCCGGCACGCGCTCTCTGACCGCTTCCAGCATCTCCGCCGACTCGTCCACCGCCGTCACGGTGAACCCCCGTTCGACCAGAGGCCCCGTCACGCGCCCCGCTCCACAACCCAGTTCGAGCAGTGAGGCCCCGGCCGGCACGGCGGCCTCGATCACATCGGGCTCGCGTCCCACCCCCAGGCGTCGGTAGACGTCGACGGCGCAGCCGTCCGGGGTGATGGCTCCGGGCCCTGTCCCTTCGTGTCCCTCACGCATCCGTCCGCTCATGCCCAGGAGAACGAAGGCCCTCGGACGGCCGTTCCCGCAGACACCCCGACGGCCCGGACACCCCTCGTTCGAGTGATGTTCGCCCCCGCGCGCCGGGGGTAGACCCTCAGTAGGAGATGCGACCGTCATGCGTACTGGCAGTGAACCGGCGACCGCGCGCAGTGCCCTGCGGATGCGGTTCTGGCTGAGTCTGTGGGGTCTGCTCTGGGCCGCGTTCGGTACGACGGCCTTCGCTCTGGTGGGCAGGCCGGGGTGGGCGGCGGCCTGCGGGATGCTGTTCGTCGTGGCCGCGGTCGACATGTCGATGGTGCTGCGCCACATCCATCAGGGGCCGCACTGGCAGCCCGGGCGGAACATCCCGCCGTACGAGCCCGATCACGGCGGCAGGGGCACGGGCCGCCGCCGCTGACGACGCGGGCGGCAGGGCGTGGCCCGGCCGGTCAGTCCGCGACGCCGAAGCGGGCCGCCTGGAGGTACTCCGGCTTGGGGTCGAGCGCGGCCGCGAGGCGGAAGTGGCGGGTGGCCTGCTCCGGCCGGCCGGAGCGCTGATAGGTACGGGCCAGGGCGAAGTGCGCGAACGCGTTGTCCGGCTCGCGCTCCAGGACCAGCTCGAACTCGAGCTCGGCCGGCCGCAGTTGAGCTGCGGCGAAGAAGGCGCGGGCGCGCAGCAGCCGAGCCGCGGTGTTCTCGGGGTGGGCGGCGATCACCGAGTCGAGCAGTTTCACGGCACCGCGAGGGTCCCGCGCTGCCAGCAGCTGCTCGGCGGCGCGGAAGTCGATGACGTGGGTCTCGGGGTTCCTCTCGGCCACGGTGGCATCCTTCCCTTGCTCCGGCGGTTCAACATCGGGCGCGGCAGCGGTATTCCGGGCCGGAGCACGATCCGGTACATCGGTCCCGGCCGTCCCACTGCCGCACCCGCGATCCCTACCCACCCGGAAGCGTGGCCGATCGGCACGTGCCCCGCCGTTTTCTACCGGGCCCCTTCGGCCGCCCGCCGCGTCAGCTCGTCCCAGACCTTGCGCACCTGGGGTTCCAGCTGGTCCAGCGGTCCGTCGTTGTCGATGACCAGGTCCGCGATCGCCCGGCGCTGCTCGCGCGTGGCCTGGGCCGCCATCCGGGCGCGCGCCTCGGATTCCGCCATCCCCCGCAGCCTTACCAACCGGTCGAGCTGTGTCTCCGGGGACGCGTCGACGACGACGACCAGGTCGTAGAGCGGGGCGAGGGCGTTCTCGGTGAGCAGGGGCACGTCGTGGACGACGACGTCGTCGGGTCCGGCCGTGCTCTCCAGCTCGGCGGAGCGGGCGCCGACCAAAGGATGGACGATCGCGTTCAGCGTGGCGAGACGGTCGGCGTCGGCGAAGACGATCGAACCGAGCTTCGGCCGGTCCAGTGCGCCCTGATCGGTCAGGATCTCTGCCCCGAACGCCTCCGCGACGGCCGCGAGCCCGGGTGTTCCGGGCTCGACGACCTCGCGCGCGATCTTGTCGGCGTCGATCAGCACGGCTCCGTACGAGACGAGGAGCCGCGACACTTCACTCTTGCCGGCGCCGATACCGCCGGTCAGGCCCACCTTCAGCATGAGCGGCAGCTTAGGACCCACGGTCCGTCGCCTACGCGTCGCCCTCCCGCTCGGCGAGGAAGCGCTCGAACTCGCGGCCCAGCTCGTCCGCCGACGGCAGGTCGACGGGCTCCGCGACCAGGCTGCCGCGGGTCTCGGCGCCGGCCACCGCGTCGTACTGGTGCTCAAGGCCCTGGACCAGGGCCGTCAGCTCGTCGTCGCCCTCGCCGATCTGGCGCTCGATCTCCGTCTGGGTGCGCCGGGCCTCCGTGCGCAGGGTGTGGGCGACGCCGGGCAGGACGAGGCCGGTGGCGGCCGTGATCGCCTCCAGGGCGGTCAGCGCCGCGTCGGGGTAGGAGGACCGGGCCACGTAGTGCGGGACGTGGGCGGCGACGCCGAGGGTGTCGTGTCCGGATTCGGTGAGCCGGAACTCGACGAGCGATTCGGCGCTGCCGGGGACCTGGGCCTCGTCGAAGGGGCTGCGGTGGCCGGGCATGAGGTCCGTGCGGCTGCCGTGCGGGGTGAGGCCGACGGGGCGGGTGTGCGGGACTCCCATGGGGATGCCGTGGAAGTTCACCGAGAGGCGGACGCCGAGGCGGTCGACGATCTGGCGGACCGCGGCGGCGAACCGCTCCCACTCCACGTCCGGCTCGGGGCCGGAGAGCAGGAGGAAGGGGGCGCCGGTGGCGTCCTGGACGAGGCGGACCTCGATGGCCGGCGTCTCGTACGAGGTCCAGCGGTCGCGCCGGAAGGTGAGCAGCGGCCGGCGTGCGCGGTAGTCCACGAGCCGGTCGTGGTCGAAGCGGGCCACCACCTGATGCGGCAGCGTGTCCAGCAGGCCGTCGACGATCTGCTCGCCGGTCTCACCCGCGTCGATGTAGCCGTCGAAGTGGTAGAGCATGACCAGCCCGGCCGACTCCTGCGCCAGGGCCACGTCCACGACGGCCAGGCCCTTCTGGTCCCATTCGTACAAATCCTGGGGATCAAGCACGATTACCGCTCCTCCTCGCGTTCCTAGAGAAGAACGCCCCCAGGGACATGAGCATTCCCCCTGGCCCGGTTTTCGTGGACGGAGTGTCAGCGCGTGAGCACGCGCGCGTGGAGCACCCCTGCTCCCCCGGGGCACGACTGAGGCCCGCTCCCCCGGAGGGGAACGGGCCTCGATCGTTGGCTAGCTAGTGCCTAGCAGCAGAGCTGATTCAGCTCTGGCCGCCGGCCAGCTTCTCGCGCAGGGCAGCCAGGGCCTCGTCCGACGCCAGGGCGCCGGAGTTGTCGTCCGACTCCGAGGAGTACGAACCACCCGAGACGCCCGCCGGGGCACCGGCCGGAGCGGCGGCGCCACCCTCGGCAGCGGCGGCCTCGTCGGCCTCGCGGGACTTGATGACCTGAGCCTGGTGCTGCTCGAAGCGCTGCTGCGCCTCGGCGTACTGGGTCTCCCAGGCCTCGCGCTGGGTCTCGTAGCCCTCGAGCCAGTCGTTGGTCTCGGGGTCGAAGCCCTCGGGGTAGATGTAGTTGCCCTGGTCGTCGTAGGACGCGGCCATGCCGTACAGGGTCGGGTCGAACTCGACCGACGCCGGGTCGGCACCGAAGGACTCGTTGGCCTGCTTCAGGGACAGCGAGATCCGGCGACGCTCGAGGTCGATGTCGATGACCTTGACGAAGATCTCGTCGTTGACCTGGACGACCTGCTCCGGGATCTCCACGTGGCGCTCGGCCAGCTCGGAGATGTGGACCAGACCCTCGATGCCCTCGTCCACGCGGACGAACGCACCGAACGGAACCAGCTTCGTGACCTTACCCGGGACGACCTGGCCGATCTGGTGGGTACGGGCGAACTGCTGCCACGGGTCCTCCTGGGTCGCCTTCAGCGACAGGGAGACGCGCTCGCGGTCCATGTCCACGTCGAGAACCTCGACGGTGACTTCCTGGCCGACCTCGACAACCTCGGACGGGTGGTCGATGTGCTTCCAGGACAGCTCGGAGACGTGCACGAGACCGTCGACGCCACCCAGGTCCACGAAGGCACCGAAGTTGACGATCGAGGACACGACGCCGGAGCGGACCTGACCCTTCTGGAGGGTCGTGAGGAAGGTCTGGCGAACCTCGGACTGGGTCTGCTCCAGCCAGGCACGGCGGGACAGGACCACGTTGTTGCGGTTCTTGTCCAGCTCGATGATCTTCGCCTCGAGCTCCTTGCCCACGTAGGGCTGGAGGTCGCGGACGCGACGCATCTCGACCAGGGAGGCCGGGAGGAAGCCGCGGAGGCCGATGTCGAGGATGAGACCACCCTTGACGACCTCGATGACGGTACCGGTGACGATGCCGTCCTCTTCCTTGATCTTCTCGATGGTGCCCCAGGCGCGCTCGTACTGGGCACGCTTCTTCGAGAGGATCAGGCGGCCTTCCTTGTCCTCCTTCTGGAGAACCAGGGCCTCGATCTCGTCGCCGACCTTGACGACCTCGTTCGGGTCGACGTCGTGCTTGATCGAGAGCTCGCGGCTCGGGATGACACCTTCGGTCTTGTAACCGATGTCGAGCAGGACCTCGTCCCGGTCGACCTTCACGATGACGCCGTCGACGATGTCGCCGTCGTTGAAGTACTTGATCGTCTCGTCGATCGCGGCGAGGAAGGCTTCCTCGTTACCGATGTCGTTGACCGCAACCTGCGGGGTGGTGGCGGTGGTCTCGGTGCTGCTCGTCATGTGGGAAAGGGCTCCGGTTACGGACAGAAAGTCGTAGGTACTGCTACGCCGAGAGCCCGTATCGCACCGAAGAAGCCGGACAGCCAATGAAGCGCCTTCCGGGCGGACCGGTGGGCGCCTCGAGAACCGAGGGGACATACAACCGTGCGAGCGCGGCCTGCTCCGTCTGAGGCGCGCAGGCCCGCAGCGCAACCTTTAGCATACGGGGGCAGCCGGACAGGGTCAATGCGCGAAGCGCGCACGCGGGGCGGAACGTCATATACCCGGCACAACTCAAGTCTCCCCAGGCCATCCTGGCCGGGGCCGCGCAGCGACGCTGTGCGCAAACTACATCGACGGGCGAGATGAACCAAGAGTACGAACAGGAAGACGGGCCCGAGTACGAGCCGGAGGCGACCCGGCGTGACACCGGCGACGCGGAGAGCAGCCGGGCGAGCCGGGGCTGGTGGGACCGGAACGCCGACGAGTACCAGAGCGAGCACGGGTCGTTCCTGGGGGACGACCGTTTCGTGTGGGGTCCGGAGGGCCTCGACGAGGCCGAGGCGGGGCTGCTCGGACCGGCCGGCGCGCTGAAGGGGCTCGACATCCTGGAGATCGGCGCGGGCGCGGCGCAGTGCTCGCGCTGGCTCGCGGCGCAGGGGGCGCGGCCGGTGGCGCTCGACCTCTCGCACCGGCAGCTCCAGCACGCGCTGCGGATCGGCGACGACGTGCCGCTGGTCGAGGCGGACGCCGGCGCGCTGCCGTTCCGGGACGGTGCCTTCGATCTGGCCTGCTCGGCGTACGGCGCGGTGCCGTTCGTGGCGGACCCGGTGAAGGTGTTCCGCGAGGTGCGCCGGGTGCTGCGGCCGGGCGGCCGGTGGGTGTTCTCGGTGACGCACCCGATCCGCTGGGCCTTCCCCGACGAGCCGGGCCCCGAGGGGCTGTCGGTCGCGGCCTCCTACTTCGACCGCACCCCCTATGTCGAGCAGGACGAGCGGGGGCGGGCCGTCTATGTGGAGCACCACCGGACGATCGGCGACCGGGTACGGGACGTGGTGGCCGGCGGATTCCGCCTGGTGGATCTCGTCGAACCGGAGTGGCCGGAGTGGAACAGCCAGGAGTGGGGCGGCTGGTCGCCGCTGCGGGGGAACCTGATCCCGGGGACGGCGATCTTCGTGTGCGAGCGGGACTGACCAACAGGGCTCAGCCGGCCGGCTGAGCCCTGTTGGTCATATGAAACGACAGGGCCTGTGGACAGCGTCGCCCGCCGCCGGTGACGACGTACGAGACTGAGTGCGTGATCCGACACGACGCACTCGACCGCCTCCCCGTCCGCCATGCCGTCCCCGAGCTGCTCACCGCGCTCGAGGAGCGCGGCGCGGCGGTGCTGTACGCGCCTCCCGGCACCGGCAAGACCACGCTGGTGCCGCTCGCCCTCGCGGGTCTTATAGGGGACGGGCCGCGGCGCCGGGTGCTGGTGGCCGAGCCGCGCCGGATGGCGGTGCGGGCGGCCGCCCGGCGGATGGCGTGGCTGCTGGGCGAGGAGGTCGGCGAGGCCGTCGGCTTCTCGGTCCGCGGCGAGCGCCGGACCGGCCGGGCGACCCGCGTCGAGGTGGTGACGACGGGCATCCTCCTCCAGCGGCTCCAGCGGGATCCGGAGCTGGCGGGCGTGGACGTGGTGCTGCTCGACGAGTGCCACGAGCGCCATCTGGACGCGGACACCGCGATGGCGTTCCTGGTGGACGTCCGGGCCACGCTGCGGCCCGAGCTGAAGCTGATCGCCGCCTCGGCAACCAGTGATGCCGAGGCGTGGTCGCAGCTCCTGACGGTCCTGGACGGCACCGGTCCGGCACCGGTCGTCCGGGCGCAGGGCGAGGGTCACGGGTACGACGTCCGGTTCGCCGGACCCCCGGCCGGCATCCGGCCCTCCCACGGCACGTGGGTGGATCCCGCTCTGCTGCGTCATGTGGCGGCGACGGTGCGGCTGGCGTGCGAGCGTCATCAGGGCGATGTCCTCTGTTTCCTTCCCGGCACGGGGGAGATCTCGCGCACGGCGGGGATGCTGGCGGATCTCGACGCCGACGTGCTCCAGCTGCACGGGCGGGCACCGGCGGCGGTGCAGGACGCGGTGCTCCGCGGGGCGGAGCCCGGCGGGCGGCGCCGGGTGATCCTCACGACCTCGGTGGCGGAGTCGAGCCTGACCGTGCCCGGGGTGCGGATCGTCGTGGACTCGGGTCTGGCGCGGGAGCCGCGGATGGACCACGCCCGGGGCCTGGGGTCGCTCGCCACGGTGCCGGTGTCGATCGCGGGCGCGACGCAGCGCGCGGGCCGCTCCGGCCGTGAGGCGTTCGGCATCGTGTACCGGTGCTGGGCGGAGGCGGACGACGGACGCCGGTCCCGCTTCCCCTCTCCCGAGATCGAGATCGCGGACCTGGCCTCCTTCGCCCTGCGCGCGGCCTGCTGGGGCGACCCCACGGCGTCCGGACTCGCCCTCCCGGACACACCGCCGGCCGGGGCGATGGCGGCCGCCCGCTCCGTGCTGACGGCGATCGGGGCGGTGGACGAGGAGGGGCGCGCGACGGAGCGGGGTGTACGGATGTCCCGGCTCGGCGTGCACCCTCGGCTGGCCCGGGCCCTCCTGGACGGTGCGCCCGAGGTCGGCGCGCGGCGGGCGGCCGAGGTGGTCGCGCTGCTGAGCGAGGAGCCGCCCCGGGAGTACGGCGACGACCTGGCGGCGGCCTGGCGCGCGGCGCGGCGGGGCACCGACGGGTACGGGGCGCGCTGGAAGGCGGAGGCCCGGCGGCTGGAGCGGTCGGCCGCCGAGGCGGGACCGGGTGCGCCACGGGCAGGAGGCGGTGCCCCGGCAGGCGGCGGGGAGGACGCCGTGGCCGGACTGGTGACGGCGTACGCCTTTCCCGAGCGGGTGGCCAGGGCGCGGGACAGCGGCGGGTTCCTGATGGTGTCGGGGACGGGCGCCGAGCTCGCCGACGGCTCGGCCCTCGGCAGCGCGCCGTGGCTGGCCGTCGCCGTGGCGGACCGGACCGCGCGCAGCGCCACGGCCCGGGTGCGGCTGGCCGCCGTGGTCGACGAGGACGTGGCGAGGGTGGCCGCAGGACATCTGCTCGCCTCCGGCGAGGAGGTCCACTGGGAGGACGGGGACGTGGTCGCCCGGTCCGTGTCCCGGCTGGGCGCCGTCGAGCTGGCCGTCCGTCCGCTCAGGGACGGTGCCGACGCCGGGCTCGTACGGGCGGCGCTCCTGGAGGGGCTTCGGCGCGAGGGGCTCGGGCTGCTGCGGTGGAACCGGGAGTCAGAGGAGCTGAGACAGCGGCTCGCCTTTCTCCACCGGGTCGTGGGTGATCCCTGGCCGGACATGTCGGAGGAGGCGCTGCTCGACCGGGCGGACGAGTGGCTGGAGCCCGAGCTGTCGCGGGCCCGGCGGCGGGCGGACCTCGGCCGGATCGACGCGGCGCAGGCGCTGGGGCGGCTGCTGCCCTGGGCGACGGGCGAGGCGGGCCGGCTCGACGAGCTCGCTCCGGAGCGGATCGAGGTGCCCAGCGGGTCGCGGATCCGGGTGGACTATGGCGGGGAGCAGCCGGTGCTCGCGGTGAAGCTCCAGGAGATGTTCGGGCTCGCGGAGACACCGGAGGTGGCCGGCGGGACGCCGGTCGTGGTCCATCTCCTCTCCCCCGCCGGCCGGCCGGCAGCCGTCACCGGCGATCTGGCCTCGTTCTGGCGGGACGGCTACCGCGCCGTGCGGGCGGAGCTGCGCGGGCGCTATCCCAGGCATCCGTGGCCGGAGGACCCGGCGGGGGCGGAGCCGACGCGGCACACCAGCGCGCGGCTCAGGAGGGAGCGGTAGCGGGGGCGTCCGGGCCGGGGCGCCGGCTTCGGGCTTCCAGCCAGAGGGAGAGGGCGAGCATAAGGAGGGAGAGGGTGACGAACGTCCACGGCAGATAGGAGGTGACGAGCAGGACGACCGTGCGGTTCGTCCTGACCAGCTCGACGGTGCTGCGGATGTAGTCCTCGCGCATCTTCACGTGGCCGGAGAAGGCGGTGACCTTCCAGTCGGACTTCTCGTTGCGGAGCTCCTCCTTGTGGATCTCCTCGCCGTTGACGGGGGCGCCGGTGACGGGGTCGACCCAGAACATCCGCTTGGTCGTGTACCAGATGGTCATGCCCGACTGGCTGATCATCTCGGGGGTGATGCCCTCGACCGGCATGGTCTTGGGCATGGGGACCTTGGTCCAGGGGATGGTCTGCTCGAAGTAGTAGACGTCCATGCCGCGGAAGGTGCGGGTGCCCTTGTAGTGGATGGGCGCCGAGGTGCGGGAGCGGGCGTCGTAGTACTGGTAGTCCCGCTTCTCGGTGAGGAAGGGCCACTTGAACTCGATGCCCTCGCGCCGGACGGCGTCGCCGTCGACCATCGCCCCGGTGGCGTTGACCGGGTCCTGGGTGTGGGCGTCGAAGATGTAGCGCTCGGGGATCTTGGAGACCATCTTGCCGTCGGGACCGGTGATGTAGGTGAGCGCGTCCCAGACGACGACGTCACGGCCGGCGTTCCG
The DNA here is from genome assembly GCF_055561875.1 of Streptomyces sp. NPDC022552. Lineage (NCBI taxonomy): Bacteria > Bacillati > Actinomycetota > Actinomycetes > Kitasatosporales > Streptomycetaceae > Streptomyces > Streptomyces sp. NPDC022552. Next base: position 822,869 of record NZ_JBVHGJ010000002.1, on the reverse strand, counting down.
CTCGATCCGCTTCGACTCCTCCACGTTGCCCTTGAGCGTCTGGATGATCGTGAGCTTCTCGACCTCCTTCGCCGTGAGGGTCGAGTAGTCGACGAGCGTGGCGGGCTTCGCCTCCAGGACGATCTCCTGGTACTGGTTCGGCGGGATCTTCGCCACGCGGGGGAAGACGTACCAGCGCAGGGTGGGGGCCATCGCGGCGAAGAACACGGCGAAGGAGAGCAGGACGAGGCTGGCGCGGCGGCGCATGGGCGTGGCTCCTCCTACTTCTTGGGGCCGGGGTCGGCGGTGAGGAGGGGCTTGGGCGAGGTGGGCCCGTCGGGCGGCAGGTCGGCCACGGAGACGAGCAGGATGAGGAGGAGGACTGGGACCAGCCCGATGGCGGCGGCTACGAGGGCGCGCAAGGTCGGCCTCCCGGTGCTCGATCTGATGCGGCGTCAGGGCTGGGGCACCGTAGCAACGCGGCCGCGAGATGAGAACACGTTGCACTCAGAACACAGAGCGCCGCCCCCTCGTCCCGGCGGACGAGGGGGCGGCGGATGGACGGCGGCCGAGCGGGGGCGTCCGGTGGGGGCGCTGCTCGGCGGGTCGCTCAGGGGGTCCGGGTGGCCTCCGGGGAGCCGGTCGGCGAGGACGTCGGCGCCGGCGAGCCCGTCGGACTCGGCGTCGGCGTCGGTGTCGGGTCGGGGGCCGGGGCCGTGACCTTGAGCTCGATGGTCAGGGTGCCTCCGCCGGGCGTGGTCAGCCGGAGCAGGAAGGTCTCCGCCTGGTCGTCCGCGTAGATGTCGGGGAGGGTGAGCAGCCCGTTGGCGTCCGTCTTCACCACGAGGGTCCGCAGCGGCTTGCCGTCGGCGTCCTTGAAGTACGGGCCCTTGGTGTTCGGCAGCGGGACGGCCGAGGAGGTGATCATGGTGGCGGTCAGGGCGACCGAGGAGGCGGGGGCGCCGTCGAGGGTCGCCTTCACCGTGACGCGGTCGGCGAACTGGCCGCCGGTGGTGGCCGTCAGCTCCTTGGCGTCACCGCGGACCAGCGTGTCGGCCTGTCGCTCGGTGACGGTCGCGAGGTACGAGACGGGGATCAGGGCCCGGCCCACGACCGTGGCGCGGACGGTGAAGGTGCCCGTCTGCTCGCCGGCCCGGACCGGCGGGGCGACCGCACGGCCCGTGGCACCGGTGGCGACCTGCACGCTCTTGGCCACACCGCCGAAGTTGGCGTCGGTGGAGCCGACGATCTCGAAGCGCACGCTCACTCCGGCGACCGGCTTGCCCGTGGCGTCCAGCGCCTCGACCGTCGGCCGCTCGGCGAAGGCGGAACCGGCGGTGGCCGTCAGCGTGCCGGTGCCGGCGTCCTCGATCCGCGCCACCTTCGCCGCCGCCGTCGGCGGGGTGGTGGTGGGCGGCGGGGTCGGCGTAGGGGTGCCCGGCTGGGACGGGTTCGGCTTCGGCTTGGCCGGGGTGGGCGTCGGCGAGGGGGTCACCGGCGCGGTCTGCGTGGGCCGGGGCGAGCGGCCGGTGCTCGGGGTGTCGCTGCGGTCGACGGGCAGCACGCCCGAGCCGTCCGGGACCTGGTGCGTGCCGCGCTGGTAGTACGCGAACCAGGAGAGCACGGTGCGCAGGTACTCGGTCGAGCGGTTGTAGCTGAGGATCGCCCGGTCCAGATCGGCCTTGACCGCGAGGTCGCGGTTGTTGGCGCACAGGTAGAGCCCGGCGGCCTGCGCGGCGTCGTAGATGTTGTTGGGGTCCTTGCGGCCGTCGCCGTTGGCGTCCTGACCCCAGGTGGCCCAGGTGGAGGGGATGAACTGCATCGGACCGACCGCGCGGTCGTGCGTCGTGTCGCCGTCGAAGGCGCCGTTGTCGGTGTCCGAGATGTTCGCGAAGCCGACACCGTTGAGCTTCGGGCCGAGGATAGGCGAGAGGGTGGTGCCGTTGGCGTCGACGCGTCCGCCGCGCGCCTGTCCGGACTCGACCTTGCCGATACCGGCGAGCAGCTGCCACGGAAGGTGACACGCGGGGTCGCTGGAGCGTATGGACTGCTCCGCCCGCTTGTAGGCGGCGAGGACGGAGGCGGGTATGCCCGCCTCGGCGGGGCCGGTGACGATCGGCAGATCTATGGAAGTGCCGGGCTTGTTGGGCGTGTTCAGCGGCGGGAGGTCGGTGTAGTACGGCGAGTCGCCCGTTGCCGAGCCATCCGGCGGGAGCGTCGCGTCACCGGCGCCGACCGGCCGGTCTCCGCCCGCGCTGTCCGCGGGCGGAGGGACCGCGCCGGGTCCCTGCGAAGCCGCCAGTGCCGCCACCGCCGCGGCCACGACGGCACCGCTGGTGGCTCCCCTGCGCAGCCGACGGCCGAATTGCGCTGCCATACGTCTGGTCCCTCCCCCTCGACTGCACTCCGCGCTCCCCGCGCGAGGCCTCAGGAGACCCTATGACACCGACGGGCCCCGGAACACCGAGCCCTGACCGTGTTTCACGCTTTCGTCACCTCTTGGCCTCCCACGATCCGGGGGGAGATCGCTCACGCATACTGGGCGTGATCGCCGACCGCCGGCCGCAGGGGAGTTCCGGGGCCGGTGCGGATTCCGAGGGGGATGTTCCGATGCCGTTCACGCTCAGTCATGCCGCCGCGGTGCTGCCGGGCATCCGCCGGGACGGCACCGGGCGCGGCCCGTTGATCGCCTCCGCGCTCGTCGCGGGGTCGTTCGCGCCCGACATGACCTATTTCGCGGCCACGGCGATCCCGGGCGCGATGCTCTTCGGGAACGTCACGCACTCCGGCCTCGGCGTGGTGACGGTCGATCTGCTCATCGCGGGCGCGCTGGTGGCGGTGTGGCTGATGGTGCGTGAGCCGTTGGTGGCGCTGCTGCCGGGCCGGTGGCAGGGGCGGGTGTACGGGTTCGTGCGGGGCGGCTCGTGGCGCGGCCGGCCGGCGGCGCCGCTGGCCGGATGGTTCTGTGTGTCCGCGGCGCTCGGGGCGGCGACGCATGTCGTATGGGACTCATTCACCCACCTCGACCGCTGGGGCACGCGCGCGATTCCGTTCCTCGACGCGGTCGTGGCCGGGTTCCCGGTCTATCTGTACCTCCAGTACGGAGGATCGGCGCTGGCGCTGGCGCTGCTGGTGTGGTTCACGGTGCGGGCGCTGCGCGGCGCCGCCGGAGGGGCCGCGCGGCCGGACGGGGTGCCACTCCTGAGCCGCCGTGGAAGGTGGCTGGCCGGCGGGCTGATCGGCGCCTGCGTCCTCGCCGGGATCGTGCACCGGTGCTTGCGCTGGTACGCGTACTGGGGCCGGATCGAGACGCCCCTGGACATCATCCCGACGGCCTGCTTCGGCGGCGGCGCGGGCCTCGCGATCGGCCTGGTGCTGTACGGGGCGGGGATGCGGCTACGCGGAACGCGGCCGTCGTCGCCCGCGTCGGGCGAGGGTGACACCGCCGGGGATCGGGAGCCGGCCGGCTCCCACCCGGATTCACGCTGACCCCGTGCCACCGGTCCGACGGGGTGCGGGCGGTTCTTCGCCCGCACCCCGGGGGCGTCAGTGGGCGGCCGATTCCCAGTCCGGGCCCACGCCGACCGAGACGTCGAGGGGGGCGCGGAGGGAGACCGCCGAAGCCATCTGCTCGCGGAGGAGGGCCTCGACCCGCTCCCGCTCGCCCGGCGCCACTTCGAGCACGATTTCGTCGTGGACCTGGAGCAGCATGCGGGAGGCGAGCCCGGCCTCGGTCAGCGCCCGGTCGACGTTGAGCATCGCGACCTTCACGATGTCCGCCGCGGTGCCCTGGATCGGAGCGTTCAGCGCCATCCGCTCGGCGGCCTCACGGCGCTGGCGGTTGTCGCTGTTCAGGTCCGGGAGGTACCGGCGGCGGCCGAGCATCGTCTCGGTGTACCCCGTGGCGCGGGCCTCGTCGACGACCCGGTGCAGATACTCCCGTACCCCGCCGAAGCGCTCGAAGTACGTGTCCATCAGGGCGCGGGCCTCGCCCGGCTCGATGTTCAGCTGCTGGGAGAGGCCGAAGGCCGAGAGACCGTACGCGAGACCGTAGGACATGGCCTTGATCTTGCGCCGCATCTCGGCGTCGACGGCGGACCGCTCGACGCCGAAGACCTGCGAGGCGACCGTGGTGTGCAGGTCCTCGCCGGAGGTGAACGCCTCGATGAGGCCCTCGTCCTCGGAGAGATGGGCCATGACTCGCAGCTCGATCTGGCTGTAGTCCGCCGTCATCAGGGACTCGAAGCCCTCGCCGACGACGAAGCCGTGCCGGATGGCCCGGCCCTCGTCGGTGCGCACCGGCACGTTCTGCAGGTTCGGGTCGGTGGAGGACAGCCGGCCCGTCGCCGCCACCGTCTGGCTGAAGGTGGTGTGGATGCGGCCGTCGCCGGCGATCGTCTTGATCAGGCCCTCGACCGTGGAGCGCAGACGCGCCTGCTCGCGGTGGCGGAGCATGATCACCGGCAGCTCGTGCTCGGTCTGCGCGGCCAGCCAGGCCAGCGCGTCGGCGTCCGTGGTGTAGCCGGTCTTGGTCTTCTTCGTCTTCGGCAGGTTCAGCTCGCCGAAGAACACCTCCTGGAGCTGCTTGGGCGAGCCGAGGTTGAACTCGTGCCCCACCGAGGCGTGCGCCTCCTTCACGGCCTGCTGCACCGCTCCGGCGAACTGCTGCTCCATGGCCTCCAGATGGGCCCGGTCGGCGGCGATGCCGTGCCGCTCCATCCGGGCCAGGAGCAGGGACGTCGGCAGCTCCACGTCGTGCAGCAGCTCGGTCGCGCCGACCTCGCCCAGCTTCTCGACGAACGCCTCTCCGAGGTCGAGCACCGCGCGGGCCTGAGCCATCAGGGCGTCCGCCTCGGCGTGCTCGTCGGTGCCGAAGGCCAGCTGCCCGTCGGCGGCCGCCGGGGCCAGCTCGCGGTGGAGGTACTCGACGGAGAGGGCGTCCAGGGCGAAGGAGCGGCGACCGGGCTTGACCAGATAGGCGGCGAGCGCGGTGTCCATCGTGACGCCGTCGAGCTGCCAGCCGTGCTCGGGGAAGACCCGCAGGGCCTCCTTGGCGTTGTGCATCACCTTCGGCCTGGCGGCGTCGGCGAGCCAGGCCGCGAAGGCCCGCTCGTCCTGCTCGTCGAGCCGGGTCGTGTCGAACCAGGCCGCCTTGCCGTCGGCCGCCGCGAGGGCGACCTCGCTGACGTTGCCCGCGCCCAGGGCCCAGGCGGTGACGGTGGCCACACCGAGCGGCTGCGCGCCGTGCGCCTCCAGCCAGGGAGCCAGCTCGCCCGTGCCCAGGGCCGTGCCGTCCAGCTCGACGCCCGCGTCGGGAACCGGTGCTTCCTCTTCCTCCGCCCCGGGGTCGACCGCGAGCAGGCGCTCGCGCAGGCTGGGGTTACGGATCTCCAGGACCTCCAGGAAGCCCTTGAGGGCGGTCCTGTCGTACGGCGCGCGCTCCAGCTCCGCGACCGTGCGGGGCAGTTCGACGTCCCGGACCAGCTCCGTCAGGTGGCGGTTGAGCTTGACCGACTCCAGGTGGTCACGCAGGGCCTGGCCGACCTTGCCCTTGACCTCGTCGGCGCGCTCCACCAGCTCCGCGAAGGAGCCGAACTGGTTGATCCACTTCGTCGCGGTCTTCTCGCCGACGCCGGGGATGCCCGGCAGGTTGTCGGACGGGTCGCCGCGGAGGGCGGCGAAGTCGGGGTACTGCGAGGGGGTGAGGCCGTACTTCTCCTGGACCTTCTCCGGCGTGAAGCGGGTCAGCTCGGAGACGCCCTTGGTGGGGTAGAGCACGGTCACATGGTCGGTGACCAGCTGGAAGGAGTCCCGGTCACCCGTGACGATCAGGACCTCGAAGCCGGCCGCCTCGGCCTGCGTGGCGAGCGTCGCGATGATGTCGTCGGCCTCGAAGCCGTCCACCGCGAACCGCACCGCGTTCATGGTGTCGAGCAGCTCGCCGATCAGCTCGACCTGCCCCTTGAACTCGTCCGGGGTCTTGGAGCGATTCGCCTTGTACTCGGGGAAGTCGGCCGAGCGCCATGTCTTGCGGGACACGTCGAACGCGACGGCGAAGTGCGTGGGCGCCTCGTCGCGCAGCGTGTTCGCCAGCATCGACGCGAAGCCGTAGATCGCGTTCGTCGTCTGTCCGCTCGCGCTCGTGAAGTTCTCCACGGGCAGCGCGAAGAACGCCCGGTACGCGAGCGAGTGCCCGTCCATGAGGAGCAGGCGGGGACGGGTTTCTTCGGTCTTCTTCGATGCTGTCTCGGCCACGTACACGATCCTGCCACGGACCACTGACAATCCCGTCCACTCCCGGTCCGGGCACCGCGCTGTCCGGGCCCCGTGACAGGATCGGAGACGTACGACACAGGATGACCGCTCAAGGGAGAGCGCGATGGTCAGCAAGCCCCCCGCCGGCGACCCGGTCCAGGACGCACCGCAGGTCGCGCCGCCGCAGCACGCCGCTGCCGGCCTGCCCGCCGTCGCGCACACCCTCAGGATCGCCCAGGCGCAGATGGGTGTGGCGCGCAGCGCGCGGACCCTGCTGAAGGTCAACCAGAAGGACGGCTTCGACTGTCCCGGCTGTGCCTGGCCGGAGGGCGACAAGCGGCATGTGGCGGAGTTCTGCGAGAACGGGGCGAAGGCGGTCGCCGAGGAGGCGACGCTGCGCCGCGTGACCCCGGAGTTCTTCGCCGAGCACCCCGTGGCGGACCTCGCGAACCGCAGTGGGTACTGGCTGGGACAGCAGGGCCGGATCACGCAGCCCATGCTGCTGGAAAGCGGAGGGGCCCAGCCGGAGGGCGCCGAGCGGTACGAGCCGGTGAGCTGGGAGCGGGCGTTCTCGATCATCGCCGAGGAGCTGACTGCCCTCTCCTCTCCCGACGAGGCGCTCTTCTACACCTCGGGGCGGACCAGCAACGAGGCCGCGTTCCTGCTCCAGCTCTTCGCCCGCGAGTTCGGTACGAACAACCTGCCGGACTGTTCCAACATGTGCCACGAGTCCTCCGGCTCGGCGCTCAACGAGACCATCGGGATCGGCAAGGGCAGCGTCTCCCTCGAGGACCTGCACCAGGCCGACCTGATCGTCGTCGCCGGACAGAACCCGGGCACGAACCACCCCCGGATGCTCTCCGCCCTGGAGAAGGCGAAGGCGGCCGGCGCCAAGATCATCTCGGTGAATCCGCTGCCCGAGGCCGGTCTGGAGAAGTTCAAGAACCCGCAGACCCCGACCGGCATGTTCCGGGGCGTCGCCCTCAACGACCTCTTCCTCCAGATCCGCATCGGCGGCGACCAGGCTCTCTTCCGGCTGCTGAACCAGCTGATCCTGGAGACGGACGGCGCGGTCGACACGGAGTTCGTCGGGGCGCACACGCACGGGTACGAGGAGTTCGCCGCGGCCGCGCGCGCCGCGGACTGGGACGAGACCCTGGCCGCGACGGGCCTTGACCGGGCCGAGATCGAGCGGGCTCTGGAGATGGTTCTCGCCTCGGAGCGGACCATCGTCTGCTGGGCCATGGGCCTCACCCAGCACAAGCACTCCGTGCCGACCATCCGCGAAGTGGTCAACTTCCTGCTGCTGCGTGGCAACATCGGCCGCCCCGGTGCCGGTGTCTGCCCCGTCCGCGGCCACTCCAATGTGCAGGGCGACCGCACGATGGGCATCTTCGAGCGGCCCGCGCCCGCGTTCCTCGACGCTCTGGACAAGGAGTTCGGGATCGTCTCGCCGCGCCATCACGGCTTCGACGTGGTCCGCTCGATCCAGGCGCTCCGCGACGGCGAGGCGAAGGTCTTCTTCGCCATGGGCGGCAACTTCGTCGGGGCCACCCCGGACACCGAGGTCACCGAGGCGGCGATGCGCCGTGCGCGGCTGACGGTCCATGTCTCGACGAAGCTGAACCGTTCGCACGCGGTCACGGGCACGCGCGCGCTGATCCTCCCCACGCTCGGCCGCACCGACAAGGACGTCCAGGCCGGGGGCAAGCAGTTCGTGACCGTCGAGGACTCGATGGGCCTGGTGCACACCTCGCGCGGCAACCTGCCGCCCGCGAGCCCGCACCTGCTCTCCGAGCCTGCGATCGTGGCCCGGATGGCCCGGGCCGTCCTCGGCGCCGGCTCGGCCACGCCCTGGGAGGAGTTCGAGAAGGACTACGCCACGATCCGCGACCGCATCGCGCGCGTGGTGCCCGGCTTCGAGAACTTCAACGCCCGCCTGGCCGCCGATCCGGGCGGCTTCGCGCTCCCGCACGCCCCGCGCGACGAGCGCCGCTTCCCCACGGCCACCGGCAAGGCCAACTTCACGGCCGCTCCCGTCGAGTACCCGAAGGTGCCGGAGGGCCGGCTGCTCCTCCAGACCCTGCGCTCGCACGACCAGTACAACACCACCATCTACGGCCTGGACGACCGCTACCGCGGGATCAAGGGCGGCCGCCGGGTCGTCCTGGTCCACCCGGAGGACGCGGCGGCCCTGGGTCTGGCGGACGGGGCGTACACGGATCTGGTCAGCGAGTGGACGGACGGCAGCGAGCGGCGCGCGCCCGGTTTCCGGGTCGTGCACTACCCGACGGCCCGGGGCTGCGCGGCCGCGTACTACCCGGAGACGAACGTCCTGGTGCCGCTGGAGTCCACGGCGGACATCAGCAACACCCCCGCCAGCAAGTCCGTGATCGTACGGCTGGTCCCGGCGGGGACGGCGGGCTGACCGAAGGGCGGCCCCTCCTTCGCAGGGGGCTGGACCGTGCCGGGGAGCCGTCTGGAACAATCACGGCACGCCTAAGCGTTTGCTCAGGCACGTGTTCATTGACGACGTACGAAGACGAACGGAGCCGGGCCGATGGGCGAGCAGCATCACGTGAAGTTCCCGCAGGAGGTCATCGACGAGTACGCCGCGCTCGGCGTCGACCTTCCCGCCCTCTTCTCGGCCGGGCACCTCGGCAACCGCATGGGCGTGCAGATCGTCGAGGCCTCCGCGGAGAAGGTCGTCGGCACGATGCCGGTGGAGGGCAACACCCAGCCGTACGGTCTGCTGCACGGCGGCGCCTCCGCCGTCCTCGCCGAGACCCTGGGCTCGATCGGCTCCATGCTGCACGGCGGCGTCTCCAAGATCGCGGTGGGCGTGGACCTGAACTGCACACACCACCGCGGGGTCCGCAGCGGTCTCGTGACGGGTGTCGCGACCCCGGTGCACCGTGGGCGCTCCACCGCCACGTACGAGATCGTGATCACCGACGAGCAGGACAAGCGGGTCTGCACTGCCCGGCTGACGTGCCTGCTGCGCGAGGTCTCGCCCAAGGACGCCGACAACATCCCGAACGCGGGCGGGAGCGGCTCCGGCGCCTGAGGCCCGGCCCAGCCCAGCCCGCCGACCAGCAGCACCCACCTGAGCGGGCATCCCTCACCCCTCATCACTACGCGGCCCGGGACGGTCACCACCGTCCCGGGCCGCGCCGCGTGGGGGGGGCGCGCCACGTGGGGGCGATCAAGGCTCCGCGGTCACCGGGAGTCACCACCGCGGAAGCCCGTAGGACTCCGGCCCGGGGCCCTGGCCACCGCCCCCGAGGGAGCGAAGCCCCTCCTTCCGGGCACGGTCGCCGGTGCGGTGCGCCAGGCCCCGGAACACCGGCCCCCGGACGCGGAGCGTCGTCTTCCGAACGCGGACCCGACGACCGGTCGCCCCGGCGGACCGTGCGGGGTTCCGACTCCCGGACACCGGCGCCGCCGGTCCGACAGCGCCACCACCGCGCTCGAAGAGGCCGAGCCCCGCGCCACGCACGGCAGCACCACGCCCACCGCACCCCTCCCCCGGGCCGCCGTGCGCCAACGGCGCTGCCCGCCCGAGCGATTCGCGCAGTTCACCACCGGGATCGCCACCCCGACCATCGCCACGGGGCGCACACCAAGCCCCGGCACCGATCGCCCAACTACCTTAATCAGTCGGCCTGTTGTACTCCGGCACCGCGATCCTCCAGCACCCCCGCGCCTGAGATTCCCGCCGTACGCTCCGGCCCCCCGAGCGGTGCCGGCGCCGCCGCGGGAACGGTCCGGCCCGGCGGTGGACATCCGCACCGACCTCGTCGCGTACCGGGGCGAACGAAGCACCCGAGGGACACGCATGGGCAAGGCGCGACCGGCCCTCCGGAGCACGGGAAGCCGCCTCCGCAGCCCCCTCCGCAACCCCGCTTCCGCCACCCCCACGTGTAACACTCCGTGACCTTCGTCCAGTCATCGAGGGGAGCGGCCGATTCCAGGGGTCCGTCCGCTGACGTCCGGGCGAGTGTCCGATATCCGGAGAGCGTCAGAAACGGTCCGACAGGAGCAAGTTCCGCTCAAGCCCCTTAGCGGAACTGGGCGTTCTCACTATGTGAACACCATGTTGCAGACCCATTTGCCCAAATTTGCCCACCCCCTGTCCACCTCCTCTCCCCCAGGCGATAACAAGACAGTCACATCCTGACCTCGCCGCTCCCCACCTCCTCCACCTGCGCTTAGAGTCACCGCCAGTCACCGCGCCGCCGGGCGCGTCCACTGCACGACCCAGCACCATCACTCAGTCATCCCCAGTACGGCCCGGCATTCACAAACGGCACCTCCAGCTCCATGCTTCACGGCACCGCCTCAGCTCGAGGGGGCCGCGCCAGGGAAAGGATTCATCGTGCGACACCGTTCCTTGCTCATCCTCACCACCGCGATCACCGCGGGAGCACTCACCCTCACCGCCTGCGGTTCGCGCGACGACAAGGGCGGCGACGCCGCCGGCGGCGGCAACACGACCGTCGTCATCGGCCTCGACGCGCCGCTGACCGGCGACCTCTCCGCGCTGGGTCTCGGCATCAAGAACTCGGCCGACCTCGCGGTCAAGCAGGCCAACAAGAAGGAGTACGTCAAGGGCGTCACCTTCAAGCTCGAGTCCCTCGACGACCAGGCCCAGCCGTCCTCCGGCCAGCAGAACGCCACCAAGCTGGTCGCCGACAAGCAGGTGCTCGGCGTCGTCGGTCCGCTGAACTCCTCCGTCGCCGAGTCGATGCAGAAGGTCTTCGAGGACGCGAACCTGGTGCAGGTCTCCCCGGCCAACACCAACCCGGCGCTCAGCCAGGGCCCGACGTGGAACTCCGGTGAGAAGAAGCGGACCTACAAGTCCTACTTCCGCACCGCCACCACCGACGCCATCCAGGGCCCGTTCGCCGCCCAGTACGTCGTCAACAAGGCCAAGAAGACCAAGGCCTTCATCATCGACGACAAGAAGACCTACGGTGCCGGCCTCGCCGCCACCTTCAAGGGCGAGTTCGAGAAGCTCGGCGGCAAGGTCGTCGGCACCGACCACGTCAACCCCGACACCAAGGACTTCAGCGCCGTCGCGACGAAGGTCAAGAGCTCCGGCGCCGACGTCGTCTACTACGGTGGCGAGTACCCGGCCGGCGGCCCGCTGACCAAGCAGATCAAGGAGGCCGGCGCCAAGGTCGTCGTCGTCGGTGGCGACGCCCTCTACAGCGCCGAGTACATCAAGCTCGGTGGTGCCGCCGCCAACGGTGACATCGCCACCTCCGTCGGCGCGCCGATCGAGCAGCTGCCCTCCGCCAAGGAGTTCCTGGCCAACTACAAGGCCGAGAACTACAAGGACGCGTACGAGGCGTACGGCGGCTACTCCTACGACTCGACCTGGGCCATCATCGAGGCCGTCAAGAAGGTCGCGGACGCCAACGGCGGCAAGCTGCCCTCCGACGCCCGCGCCAAGATCGTCGAGGCCATGCAGACCATCTCCTTCGAGGGCGTGACCGGCAAGGTCTCCTTCGACGAGTTCGGTGACACCACCAACAAGCAGCTGACCGTGTACGGCGTCGAGAACGGCGCCCACAAGCCGATCGAGTCCGGCACCTTCGGCGGCTGATCCGCACCACCCCACCAAGCACCACCTTCGCCGCGCGGGGCGCTGCACCAAGCGCCCCGCGCGGTGTCACATCCGTCGAAAGTCTCGGAGGACAATGCGGTGAACGAACTGCCGCAGCAGCTGGTCAACGGCCTGCTACTGGGATCCATGTACGGGCTGGTCGCCGTTGGTTACACGATGGTCTACGGCATCGTCCAGCTCATCAACTTCGCCCATGGCGAGATCTTCATGACCGGCGGCTTCGGGGCCCTGACGGTCTGGCTCATGCTCCCCGGAGGCACCAGCCTCTGGATCGCGCTCCCCCTCATGATCATCGGCGCCATCCTGGTCGCCACGACCATAGCCGTCGGCGCCGAACGCTTCGCCTACCGGCCACTCCGCGGCGGGCCCAAGCTCGCTCCGCTCATCACGGCCATCGGCCTCTCGCTCGCCCTCCAGCAGGCCGTCTGGGCCTGGTACCCGGAGGCCAAGTCGGCCCGTACCTTCCCGCAGATCCCCGGCGGCCCGATCGAGCTCGGCCCGATCACCATCGGCACCGGTGACGTCTTCCTCGTCATCGCCGCCCCGATCTGCATGGCCTTCCTCGCCTTCTTCGTCATGCGCACCCGCATCGGACGCGGCATGCAGGCCACGGCCCAGGATCCGGACACCGCGCGCCTGATGGGCGTCAACACCGACCGCATCATCGTGATCGCGTTCGCGCTCGGCGCCTCGTTCGCCGCCGTCGGAGCCGTCGCGTACGGCCTCAAGTACGGCCAGATCGACTACAAGATGGGCTTCCTCCTCGGCCTCAAGGCGTTCACCGCGGCCGTCCTCGGTGGCATCGGCAACATCTACGGCGCCATGATCGGCGGACTCGTCCTCGGCATCGCCGAGACGATGGCCACCGCCTACATCAACCACATCCCCGGCATGCAGCAGCTCGGCGGCCAGTCCTGGGCCGATGTCTGGGCGTTCGTACTCCTCATCGTCGTACTCCTCCTCAGGCCCCAGGGTCTGCTGGGCGAGCGCGTCGCGGACAGGGCGTGACCACCATGACCACAACTTCCGAGAACACGACGGCCCCCGCCGCACCCGAGCCCACGCCCGCCAAGGCGACCGGTCTCCTCCCACTGCCCGTCTCCACCGCCCGGGCCCTGGCCCTCGGCGGCGGCGCGCTCACGGTGGTCAGCTGCTTCCTCTCGTGGACCTGGACGGCCGCCTTCCCCGGCGACCTCACCGTCTACGGCTACCCGGGCGGTCTGCAGTGGCAGGTCCTCGTGACCGGCCTGCTCACCGTCCTGTTCAGCCTCTCCTCCTACGGAGTCAAGGGCACCCGCTGGCTCTCCCCGGCCGGCGCCGACGCGGCGATCAAGTTCTCCGCGCTCGCCGCCTTCGCCACCGCCTGGTACACGATCGTCTCGATCAGCGTCCAGCTCGGCGGCCCGATCAACCTGGAGCCCGGTGGCGTCGTTGTCGGTGTCGCCACCCTCCTCACCCTGATCGGCGCGCTGGCCCTGCCCTTCGAGCGTCCCGAACTCCACCCCGTGGACCCCGAGGACGACGGCTGGTCGCAGTTCCGGCACCGGATCGCCAACGGTCTGCAGACCTTCAAGGCCTCCTTCGCCTCGGGCCAGGCCCGCCCCGTGCGCCCCCTGCCGTCCGCCGTCGAGATCCTCATCATCACCGGCATCCTCGCCGCCGGTCTCGGCGTCTTCACCTACGGCATCGGCACCGAGTACGACGAGGCGTTCATCGGCTTCCTGATCACGGCCGGCTTCGGCTTCGCCGCGCTCACCAAGTCCGGCCTCATCCAGCAGGCCACCCAGCTGACGTCGAAGCACCAGAACCTCACGATCGCGGGCGCCTTCATCGCCGCGGCCCTGTTCCCGTTCACCCAGACCGACGACCAGTACGCCACCATCGGCGTGTACATCCTGATCTTCGCGACGGTGGCGCTCGGCCTCAACATCGTCGTCGGCCTCGCCGGTCTGCTCGACCTCGGTTACGTCGCCTTCCTCGGCGTCGGTGCCTACGCGGCCGCGCTCGTGTCCGGCGCGCCGACCTCCCCGCTCGGCATCCACCTCCCCTTCTGGGCCGCCGTGCTCGTCGGTGCCGGTGCGTCCCTGGTCTTCGGCGTCCTCATCGGCGCCCCGACCCTGCGGCTGCGCGGCGACTACCTCGCCATCGTGACCCTCGGCTTCGGTGAGATCTTCCGCATCACCATGATGAACACGGACGGCACGTCCGGCCCGGACATCACCAACGGCTCCAACGGCATCGCGTCCATCCCGAACCTCAACATCTTCGGTTTCGACTTCGGCATGGAGCACTCCATCGCCGGATTCACCATCGGACGCTTCGCCAACTACTTCTTCCTGATGCTGCTGATCATGGCGGTCGTCGTCCTCGTCTTCCGACGGAGCGGCAACTCCCGCATCGGCCGCGCCTGGGTCGCCATCCGCGAGGACGAGACCGCCGCGCTCGCCATGGGCATCAACGGCTTCCGCGTCAAGCTCATCGCCTTCGCGCTCGGCGCCTCCCTCGCCGGTGTCGCCGGTACCGTCCAGGCCCACGTCACCTACACCGTGACGCCGGAGCAGTACCTCTTCGCCGGCCCCATCCCGCCCAACTCCGCCTTCCTGCTCGCGGCCGTCGTCCTCGGCGGCATGGGCACGATGAGCGGGCCCCTGGTCGGCGCGGCTCTGCTCTTCCTGATCCCCAACAAGCTTCAGTTCATGGGCGACTACCAGCTGCTCGCCTTCGGACTCGCGCTGATCCTCCTCATGCGGTTCCGCCCCGAGGGCATCATCGCGAACCGGCGCAACCAGCTCGAGTTCCACGAGAACGCCGAAGCGCCCGCCACGCTCGCCAAGGCAGGTGCCTGAACCATGACCACCATCACCACGACGAAGGACGCCGCCCCGGCGGTCCCGGACCGCGAGCCCGTGCTCGACGCCCGCGGAGTCACGATGCGCTTCGGTGGCCTGACCGCCGTCCGCGACGTGAACCTCACCGTCAACAGCGGAGAGATCGTCGGTCTCATCGGCCCCAACGGCGCCGGCAAGACCACGTTCTTCAACTGCCTCACCGGCCTCTACATCCCCACCGAGGGCGAAGTCCGCTACAAGGGCAACGTGCTGCCGCCGAAGTCCTTCAAGGTCACGGACGCCGGCATCGCGCGTACCTTCCAGAACATCCGGCTCTTCAGCAACATGACCGTCCTGGAGAACGTCCTGGTCGGCCGCCACACCCGGATGAAGCAGGGCCTCTGGTCCGCGCTGCTGCGCCTCCCCGGCTTCAAGAAGGCCGAGAACGAGGCGGAGACGCGCGCGCTCGAACTCCTGGAGTTCATCGGCCTCAAGCACAAGGCCGACCACCTCGCGAAGAACCTCCCCTACGGTGAGCAGCGCAAGCTCGAGATCGCCCGCGCGCTCGCGAGCGACCCCGGCCTCATCCTCCTGGACGAGCCCACGGCCGGCATGAACCCGCAGGAGACCCGGGCCGCCGAAGAGCTCATCTTCGCCATCCGGGACATGGGCGTCGCCGTGCTCGTCATCGAGCACGACATGCGCTTCATCTTCAACCTCTGCGACCGGGTCGCCGTGCTCGTCCAGGGCGAGAAGCTGCTGGAGGGCGACAGCCAGACCGTCCAGAGCGACGAGCGGGTCATCGCGGCCTACCTGGGCGAGCCCTTCGAGGGAGCGCCCGGCGAGGAAGAGGTGGCCGAGGTCGAGGCGGCGGAGGCCGCCGCGGAGGAGGCCGCCGCGGACGAGGCGAGCGCGGAGGAGGCGACCGACACGGACGCCGACCCCGAGCCCGCCGACGCCGACGCCGACGAGGCCTCCGACGCCGACGAGGCCTCCGAGGCCGCCACGGACAGCACAGAGACCGCGGCCGAGGACACCCCGAAGGCCCCCGGTTCGGGCAAGGAGAACGACGCATGACCGCACTGCTCGAAGTCGAGGACCTGCGCGTCGCCTACGGCAAGATCGAGGCCGTCAAGGGCATCTCGTTCTCCGTCGAGGCCGGCGAGGTCGTCACCCTGATCGGCACCAACGGCGCCGGCAAGACGACCACGCTGCGCACCCTCTCGGGACTCCTCAAGCCCGTCGGCGGCCAGATCAAGTTCGAGGGCAAGTCCCTCCGGAAGACGCCCGCACACAAGATCGTCTCCCTCGGACTCGCCCACTCCCCCGAAGGCCGCCACATCTTCCCCCGGATGTCGATCGAGGAGAACCTCCTCCTCGGCGCCTTCCTCCGGAAGGACACCGCGGGCATCACCAAGGACGTCCAGCGCGCCTACGACCTCTTCCCGATCCTCGGGGAGCGGCGCAAGCAGGCCGCGGGCACCCTCTCCGGCGGCGAGCAGCAGATGCTCGCCATGGGCCGGGCCCTGATGTCCCAGCCCAAGCTGCTCATGCTCGACGAGCCCTCCATGGGTCTCTCCCCGATCATGATGCAGAAGATCATGGCGACCATCGCCGAGCTCAAGGCCCAGGGCACCACCATCCTGCTCGTCGAGCAGAACGCCCAGGCCGCTCTCGCCCTGGCCGACCACGGCCACGTCATGGAGATCGGCAAGGTCGTCCTGTCCGGAAGCGGCCGGGACCTCCTCCACGACGAGTCCGTGCGCAAGGCGTACCTCGGCGAGGACTGAGCCGCCGGTACCCGAGAGACGAGGAGGCCCGCCCCACAGCGTTGTGGGGCGGGCCTCCTTCTCGTACGGCTACGGCGTCACTGCTGGCCCTTGGCCGCCTTCTTCTCCTCGGCGTCCTCGATGACCGCCTCGGCGACCTGCTGCATCGACATGCGCCGGTCCATCGACGTCTTCTGGATCCACCGGAACGCGGCGGGCTCGGTGAGGCCGTACTGCGTCTGCAGGATGCTCTTCGCCCGGTCCACCAGCTTGCGCGTCTCGAGCCGCTGCGAGAGGTCGGCGACCTCCTTCTCCAGCGCGCGGAGTTCGGCGAACCGGGACACGGCCATCTCGATGGCCGGCACGACATCGCTCTTGCTGAACGGCTTCACCAGGTACGCCATGGCGCCGGCGTCCCGGGCCCGCTCGACGAGGTCGCGCTGCGAGAAGGCGGTGAGCATCAGGACGGGCGCGATGGACTCCCCGGCGATCTTCTCGGCGGCGGAGATGCCGTCGAGGACGGGCATCTTGACGTCCAGGATCACGAGGTCGGGGCGGTGCTCCCGGGCGAGCTCCACGGCCCGGGCGCCGTCGCCGGCCTCGCCGACGACCGAGTAGCCCTCTTCTTCGAGCATCTCTTTGAGGTCGAGGCGGATGAGCGCCTCGTCCTCGGCGATGACGACGCGGGTCGTCAACGGCGGGACGTGCGACACGTCGGCGTCGTCGGCGGGCTGGGGCGACTCGGGGGCGGTCACGGGGGCTCCTCGTTCAAGGCCTCTTCCAAGGCGGATACAGCTCCCCAAGAGCCTACCCACCTCCTGTAAGGTGGGGGCACGGCGGGTGACCGCCGATCTTCGTTCTGAAGGATGCCCCGGTAGCCCAGCGGTAGAGGCAGTGGTCTCAAACACCATCCAGCGTGGGTTCGAATCCCACCCGGGGCACTCTACCTTCGATTTAAAGGTTCGAACTTTCCGTCGGCGATCTTGGGCCGACCCGGTGATCACGCACGGCGGACACCGAGGGCCTCAGTGGGGCGTTCCCAGGTAGGGGAAGTGCGGCAGCAGGTCCTTGTGGGGGCCGATGTGGTCCGAGGTGACCTTGCCGTTGGAGATCATCGCGAGCCGGGCCGAGGTGACGTCGTCCGTGAGCGTGCGCCCGTTGGGGTAGGCGGCGGGCTTGGCGCGGTCGTAGCGCAGGACGTCCGGGAGGACCGTGCGCAGCGCCTCCTCCGCGGTCTCCGGCGTGTAGCCCCCGATGTGGGCGAGTGCCGCCTTCCAGGGTTCCGCGTAGGTCGCCCAGTCTTCGGCCGGCTCCCCGGCGTTGTAGGCGTCCTTGGCGTCCTCCGCGTTGAGATACGCGGTGAGGGAGGGGTGTGCCCCGCGGTCGACGGACTTCAGCTCGCCGTCGACGTGGAGGCTGACGCGGGCCCAGACGCCGATCCGGGGGTCGTCGCCGAGCGCCGCGTCGGGCACTTCGAGGGCGATGCCGAAGACGTTCTTGTCGGCGCCCCAGTCGGTGCCGGTCCAGGTGAAGTCGGCGACGATGCCGTCGAGGTCGGCGAAGAAGGGGTCGCTGCGCAGTCCGGCGGAGACCTTGTAGCCGTCGGCCTCGGTGACGGACAGTTCGCGGCCGAAGGAGACGGGGACGTCGGTGAAGAGGGGCGTTCCGGCGGCCTCGTGGGCGCGGGCCTCGACGCCCGTGGCGCGGTGGAGGGCGAGGGTCTGCTCGCCGTCCTCGGCGGGGTCGGAGAAGGTGAAGCTGAAGGCGATGTCGGCCTGGTTGTCGCCGTCGGTGTCGACGTTGACGCGGTAGACCGCGTCGGGGTGGAACGCGGTGCCCCCGGTGGGCGCGATCGGGTTGACGTTCATGATGAGAACGGTGCGCCCGCCGGGAACGGTGAAGGCGAAGAGGTCGGTCAGGTCCAGGCGGGCGTCGTCCATCGGGGAGCGCAGATGGGGTCCGCTGAGGTGGTGTGACATGGCGTCACCTTCGCGGTACGACACGGGGGTCGGCTCGCGACGGGGCCGCCGTGGTCACTCCTTCGGGCTGTCGTCCTCGCCGATGTGGTGGACACGGACGAGGTTGGTGGAGCCGGGGACACCGGGCGGGGAGCCGGCGGTGATGACGACGATGTCGCCCTTCCGGCAGCGGCCGATGCGCAGGAGCTCCTCGTCGACCTGGGCGACCATGGCGTCGGTGGAGTCGACGTGCGGGCCGAGGAAGGTCTCGACGCCCCAGGTGAGGTTGAGCTGGGAGCGGGTGGCCGGGTCGGGAGTGAAGGCGAGCAGCGGGATGGGTGAGCGGTAGCGGGAGAGGCGCTTGACGGTGTCGCCGGACTGGGTGAAGGCGACGAGGAACTTGGCGCCGAGGAAGTCGCCCATCTCGGCGGCGGCGCGGGCGACGGCTCCGCCCTGGGTACGGGGCTTGTTCCGCTCGGTCAGCGGCGGCAGGCCCTTGGCGAGTACGTCCTCCTCCGCCGCCTCGACGATGCGGCCCATGGTGCGGACGGTCTCGATGGGGTGCTTGCCGACGCTGGTCTCGCCGGAGAGCATCACGGCGTCGGTGCCGTCGAGGACGGCGTTCGCCACGTCGCTGGCCTCGGCGCGGGTCGGCCGGGAGTTGTCGATCATCGAGTCGAGCATCTGGGTGGCGACGATGACCGGCTTGGCGTTGCGCTTGGCGAGCTTGATGGCGCGCTTCTGGACGATCGGAACCTGTTCGAGGGGCATCTCGACGCCGAGGTCGCCGCGGGCGACCATGATGCCGTCGAAGGCGGCGACGATGTCGTCGATGTTCTCGACGGCCTGGGGCTTCTCGATCTTGGCGATGACGGGGAGGCGGCGGCCCTCCTCGTCCATGATGCGGTGGACGTCCTCGATGTCGCGGCCGCTGCGGACGAAGGAGAGGGCGATGATGTCCGCTCCGGTGCGCAGCGCCCAGCGGAGGTCGTCGATGTCCTTCTCGGAGAGGGCGGGGACCGAGACGGCGACTCCGGGCAGGTTGAGCCCCTTGTTGTCGGAGATCATGCCGCCTTCGACCACCCGGGTGTGGACGCGGGGGCCGTCGACGGAGGTGACTTCGAGGGTGACGCGGCCGTCGTCGACGAGGATGCGCTCTCCCGCGGTGACGTCGGCGGCGAGCCCGTCGTAGGTGGTGCCGCAGATGTGGCGGTCGCCCTCCATCGGCTCGACGGTGATGGTGAAGTCGTCGCCGCGTTCAAGGAGTACGGGACCTTCACGGAAGCGGCCCAGGCGAATCTTCGGACCTTGAAGGTCGGCGAGGACTCCGATGCTGCGGCCGGTCTCGTCGGAGGCTTTGCGTACGCGCTGGTAGCGCTCCTCGTGTTCGGCGTAGGAGCCGTGGCTGAGGTTGAATCGGGCGACGTCCATACCGGCTTCGACCAAGGCCTTGATCTGGTCGTATGTGTCGGTGGCGGGCCCCAGGGTACAAACGATTTTCGCTCGGCGCATGGTTCGACCCTAGGGCTTACCGGCGGGTAGTTGAGGGGCCGGGCATGTCTGTTCAACAACCTTTGCGTGAAAGGTTATTGACAAGTCTTGAATCTGTGCGGGCGGGTGCTCCGATGAGCGTTTCGGGGGCGGTTCTAGAGGGCGGGAGGGGCCATCGTGAAGCGGGCGGTCACCTCCGCCGTGACCGTCTGGCGCTGGGGTTCGAGGTCGAGCGGCGGGGGCGCGTCGGAGGCGTCCGCGGCGAAGGCCATGCGCATGCCTCCCATCGCCGCCGGGGGCGGGACGAGGCCCGTGTCCGAGAGCTCCAGGAGGGCCGCGAGCGAGGTGCCGAGGGCCGCCGCGTACGCGCGGGCACGCTGGACCGCTTCCCCCACCGCGGTACGGCGGGCCTCCGCGTAGGCCGGGGAGTCGGGGCGCAGGGCCCACCAGGGGCCGTCGACGCGGGTCAGTTCGAGGTCGGCCAGTCGGGTGGTGAGCTCGCCGAGTGCGGTGAAGTCGGCCAGCTCCACGGTGAGATGGACGCGGCCCTGATATGCGCGGATCCGTTCGCCGCGGCCGTGCCTGCCCGGCTCGGGGGTGATGGAGAAGGCGCCGGTCTCCAGCTTCTCGACGGCGTCGCCGTAGGACTTCACGAGGTCCAGGGCGAGCGCGTTGCGCCGGGTGAGGTCGGACAGGGTCGCCGCCCGGTCCGTGCCGCGGGCGCTGACCGTCACCGCGAGGCGGGCGACTTCCGGATCGACGTCGAGTCGGGCCTCTCCGCGGACCGCCACCTGCGGTGCCTCCGGGGTCGGGTGTGGGCTCGGTTGCGGGGTCGTCACTTCGGGCTCCCTCGTACGGGCGACGGCTGCGATCCCGAACACTTTCCCACTCCGTAACCGGAAAACTCTGTCGCCGACGTGACTGGTGGGCCAGAATCTACGCGCGTTGTGCGCCATTGGACCAAGGAGAAACACATGCCGCTGAACCGCCGGACGTTCCTGGAGAGCTCCGTCGCCGTCGGAGCCGGAGCCGCCCTCACCACGGGGGTCGCCGCAGCCCCGGCGCAGGCCCACGGACCGCGCCCGCGGCCCGCCAAGCGGTACTCCTTCACCGTGATGGGCACCACCGACCTGCACGGAAACGTCTTCAACTGGGACTACTTCACCGACAAGGAGTTCGACGACAAGGCGCACAACGACGTCGGCCTCGCGAAGATCTCCACCCTCGTCGACCAGGTGCGCAAGGCGAAGGGGAAGCGCAACACGCTCCTCATCGACGCCGGCGACACGATCCAGGGCACCCAGCTGTCGTACTACTACGCCAAGGTCGACCCGATCACCGCCCGCCGCGGCCCGGTGCACCCGATGGCGCAGGCGATGAACGCGATCGGCTACGACGCCGCCGCGCTCGGCAACCACGAGTTCAACTACGGCATACCCGTGCTGCGGAAGTTCGAGGAGCAGTGCGACTTCCCGCTGCTCGGCGCCAACGCGCTCGACGCGAAGACGCTGCGGCCGGCGTTCCCGCCGTACAGCATGCACCGCCTGCGCACCCCGCACGGCCGGGACGTGAAGGTCGCGGTACTCGGTCTGACCAACCCCGGCATCGCGATCTGGGACAAGGCCAACGTCAGCGGCAAGATGGTCTTCCCCGGTCTGGAGGAGCAGGCGGCGAAGTGGGTGCCGAGGCTCCGCTCGATGGGCGCGGACGTCGTGGTCGTGTCGGCGCACAGCGGTTCCAGCGGCACGTCCTCGTACGGTGACCAGCTCCCGCACATCGAGAACGCGGCCGGTCTCGTCGCCGAGCAGGTCCCCGGCATCGACGCGATCCTGGTGGGCCACGCGCACACCGAGATCCCCGAGTACCGGGTGAAGAACAAGGAGACCGGCAAGGACGTCGTGCTGTCCGAGCCGCTCAAGTGGGGTCAGCGCCTCACCCTCTTCGACTTCGACCTGGTGTGGCAGAAGGGCCGCTGGGTCGTCGAGAAGGTCGGCGCCCAGGTGCTGAACTCCAACACCGTGGAGGAGGACCCGGAGATCGTCGGGCTGCTCGCCGACGAGCACAAGAAGGTCGTCGCGTACGTCAACCAGATCATCGGCACCTCCAGCGCGACGATGGCCACGGCGGACGCGCCGTGGAAGGACGAGCCGATCATCGACCTGATCAACCACGTCCAGGCGGAGACGGTGAAGCAGGCGCTGGCCGGCGGCGCGTACGCGGCCCTGCCGGTCCTGTCGCAGGCGTCCTGCTTCTCCCGTACGGCGGCGATCCCGGCCGGTCAGGTCACCATCCGGGACGCGGCCGGGCTCTATGTCTTCGAGAACACCCTGGAGGCGCGTCTTCTGACGGGCGCCCAGATCAAGGACTACCTGGAGTTCTCGGCGCGGTACTACGTCCAAACCCCGGCGGGCGTGCCCGTCGACACGGCGAAGCTGACGAACGCGGACGGCACGCCGGACTACAACTACGACGCCGTGTACGGCGTGACGTACGAGATCGACATCGCCAAGCCGGCCGGGTCGCGGATCGTGAACCTGTCCTTCGGCGGCAAGCCGATCGACCCGGCCGCGCAGTTCGTGCTCGCCGTGAACAACTACCGTGCCAGCGGCGGCGGCGCGTTCCCGCACGTCGCCAACGCCCAGCAGCTGTGGGCGAATTCGGACGAGATCCGCAACACCATCATCCAGTGGGTGAAGGCGAAGGGGTCGATCGACCCGGGCCAGTTCGCGTCGGTGGACTGGAAGCTGACACGGGACGGAGTCCCCGTCTTCTAGTGCGGCTCAGCTCTGTGTGAGAGGCGTCAACGCCTGGCCCTGGGCCGGGATGTGTGGCGCCTCTCGCCGTTCCAGGCCGAAGCTGGTGAAGGCGGTGCGGCGCGGCAGCGGGTACGGCTCCTTGCCCGTGAGCGAGTTGAGGATGGTGGCGCTGCGCCAGGCGGCGAGGCCGAGGTCGGGGGCGCCGACGCCGTGGGTGTGCTTCTCGGCGTTCTGTACGTAGACGGAGCCGGTGACGGACGCGTCGAGGACGAGCCGGAACTCGTCGTCGATCCTGGCCCGTCCGGCGGAGTCGTGGCGCAGATACGGGTCGAGCCCGGCGAGCATCCGGTCGACGGGGCGTTCGCGGTAGCCGGTGGCGAGGACGACGGCGTCGGTGGTGAGGCGGGAGCGGGTCGACTGCTGTACGTGCTCAAGATGGAGTTCGACCTTGGTGGTGGCGACGCGGCCGGCGGTGCGGACACGGACCCCGGGGGTGAGGACGGCGTCGGGCCAGCCGCCGTGGAGGGTGCGCCGGTAGAGCTCGTCGTGGATGGCGGCGATGGTGTCGGTGTCGATGCCCTTGTGCAACTGCCATTGGCTCGGCACGAGTTCGTTGCGCGTCTGCTCGGGCAGCGCGTGGAAGTAGCGGGTGTAGTCGGGGGTGAAGTGCTCCAGGCCGAGCTTGGAGTACTCCATGGGCGCGAAGGCCTCGGTCCTGGCCAGCCAGTGGATCTTCTCGGCGCCGGTGGGCCTGGCCCGGAGCAGGTCGAGGAAGATCTCGGCGCCGGACTGGCCGGAGCCGATCACCGTGACGTGCTCGGCGGCGAGGAGCCGCTCGCGGTGGTGCAGATAGTCGGCCGAGTGGAGGACGGGGACGTTCGGGGCGTCGGCGAGCGGCCGCAGGGGCTCGGGTACGTACGGCTCGGTGCCGACGCCGAGGACCACGTTCCGGGTGTACGCGCGGCCCAGCGCCTCGGCCTCGCCGTCCTTGTCGAGCTGGGTGAAGTCGACCTCGAACAGGTCGCGTTCGGGGCTCCAGCGGACGGCGTCGACCTGGTGGCCGAAGTGCAGTCCGGGGAGCTGGGCGCTGACCCAGCGGCAGTAGGCGTCGTACTCGGCTCGCTGGATGTGGAACTTCTCGGCGAAGTAGAAGGGGAAGAGCCGGTCGCGGGAGCGCAGATAGGCGAGGAACGACCAGGGGCTGGCGGGGTCGGCGAGGGTCACCAGGTCGGCGAGGAAGGGGACCTGGAGCGTGGCGCCCTCGATGAGGAGGCCGGGGTGCCAGTGGAAGTCCGGGTTCTGGTCGAAGAACGCGGTGGCGAGACCGCCGGGGACGCCCTGGGCGAGGGCGGCGAGCGAGAGGTTGAAGGGGCCGATACCGATGCCCACCAGGTCATGGGGGTGGTCGAGGTCGCGCTGGGGGGTGCTGCCGGTCATCGGTCGGTGCTGCCTTCCACGAGGTCCAGGATGTCTTGGAGGTCGCCGGGGGTGGCGTGGGGGTTGAGCAGGGTGGCCTTGAGCCAGAGCCGGCCGTCCGCGTGGGCCCGGCCGAGGACGGCACGCCCTTCGGTGAGGAGGGTGCGGCGGATCGCGGCGACGGTGGTGTCGTCGGCGGCGGTGGGCCGGAACAGGACGGTGGTCAGGGTCGGGCGCTCGTACAGCTGAAGGCCGGGGCTCCTCTCGACGAGGTCGGCGAGCTGTCGGGCGAGGTCGCAGACCCGGTCGACGAGCGCGCCCATGCCGTCCCGGCCGAGGGTTCGCAGGGTGACGGCGATCTTGAGGATGTCGGGGCGACGGGTGGTGCGCAGGGAGCGGCCGAGGAGGTCGGGGAGGCCGGCCTCGGTGTCGTCGGCGGCGTTGAGGTAGTCGGCGGTGTGGGAGAGGGCGGCGAGGTCGCGCCCGTCCCGTACGGCGAGGAGTCCGGCGGCGGCCGGCTGCCAGCCCAGTTTGTGCAGGTCGAGGGTGACCGTGCGGGCGCGGTCGAGTCCGGCCAGGAGGGTGTGGCGGGTGGCGCTGAAGAGGAGCGGTCCGCCGTAGGCGGCGTCGACGTGCAGCTCGGCGTGGTGGGCGTCGCAGAGGTCGGCGATCTCCGGCAGGGGGTCGATGCGGCCGGTGTCGGTGGTGCCGGCGGTCGCGGCGACGAGGAGGGGGCCGTGGAGGTCGGTGAGCGCCTCGTCGAGGGCGACGGGGTCGAGGGTGCCGTTGGGGGTGGGCACGCTCACCGGCTCGGGGAGGCCGAGGAGCCAGGCGGCGCGGCGGAAGGAGTGGTGGGCGTTGGCGCCGACGACGGTTTGGACGGTGTGGCCCGGGCCGTGGCGCTCGCGGGCGAGGAGCAGCGCGAGCTGGTTGGACTCGGTGCCGCCGGTGGTGACGAGGGCGTCGGGGCGGGGCGCGTCGGGGTACGCGGCTTTCGCGAGGGCCTCGGTCACGAGGGCTTCGAGGGCGGAGGCGGCGGGGGCCTGGTCCCAGGAGTCCATGGAGGGGTTGAGCACGGACGCGGCGAGGTCGGCGGCGACGGCGAGCGCGAGGGGTGGGGTGTGGAGGTGGGCGGCGCAGAGGGGGTGGGCGGGGTCCGCGGCTCCTTCCGCGAGGGCGCGGGTGAGGGTGTGGAGGGTGGCGGTGGGGTCGGTGCCGGTGCCGGTCTGCGGGAGCGGGTCCCCGCCGAGGGCCTCGCGGACGTGCGCGGCGACCTGGTCCGGTCCGCCGGAGGGGATCGGCCCGCCGCGGGCGGCCGCGCCGGCGCGGAGTGCGTCGAGGACGGTGTCCAGGAGGGGGCGCAGGGCGTCGGTGTCTGTCGCGGCGGGGGGTGGGGCGGGGTCGGCACGCATGGGCAGGAGCCTGCCGGGGGTTCTGCGGGTTTGTCCGGCGATGTCGCCGGAGCAACCCGAACGGGGGACGGGGCCTGGACAAGGCCCGTCCCCCGTGGTCGGCGGTCGGCCGCGATCCGGTGGTCAGGTCGTGCGGACCCTCAGGGCTCGGCGGAGGTCGGCGAGCTGGTCGGTCAGTTTGCGGTGGAGGGCCGGGGTCAGGGTGGGGTCGGTGAGGTGGGATTCGCCCAGGGACAGGGACTCCTGGTCGATCGCGAACGCCGGGAACGCGTAGCGGCCGGCCGCATCCGCCATCGCGGCGCCCCGGCGGGCGCCGAGCGCGGTGGCCGCCGGGTAGTAGCGCGGCACGTACTCCCTTACCAGATCGGCCTGTTCGGGCTGCCAGAAGCCCTGGGCCGTCGCCGTGAACAGGTAGTTGGAGAGGTCGTCCGCGTCGAAGAGGCGGGACCAGGCGGCCGCCTTCGCCTCGGGTGTCGGCAGGGCGGCGCGGCAGCGGGCCGCGCCCTCCTGGCCGGTGGCGCTCGGGTCGCGCTCCAGCTCCCGGTCGATCGCGGCCTCGTCGACCGCGCCGAGGACCGCGAGCCGGGCGAGGATGCGCCAGCGCAGCTCGGGGTCGATCTCCGGGCCGCCGGGGACGGTGCCGTCGGCGAGCCAGCCAGCGATGGTGTCGGGCTGGGTGGCGCTGCTGATGAACGTACGGACGGCGGTGAGGCGCAGTCCGGGGTTGTCGCCGTCCTCGGTGCGGCGGATGAGGTCGCGGGCGAGGCCGGTGAGCAGGGCCAGCGCGGCGGGGCGCTCCTCGGCGGAGACGTACCGGTCGGCGATCTGGGTGCGGGCGAAGGCGAGGACGCCCTGCACGATGGCGAGGTCCGTCTCCGCGGGCAGGTGGGCGCCGGCCGTCGCCAGGTAGTCGCCGGGGGCGAGTTCGCCGTCGCGGACCATGTCGCGCAGGGTGTTCCAGACGAGCGCGCGGGTGAGCGCGTCGGGGATGCCGGAGATGCCGCGCAGGGCGGTCTCCAGCGAGGTCTCGTCCAGGCGGACCTTGGCGTACGTGAGGTCGCCGTCGTTGAGGACGACGAGGGCGGGGCGCGGGCCGGAGAGGTCGAGGGGCGCGCTCTGCGGGACGTCGATCTCCAGGCGTTCGCGCGCGACGAGGCGGCGGCCGTCGAGGAGGTCGCGGTCGTAGACGCCGACGGCGATGCGGTGCGGCCGGCTGCCGTCGTGGCGGACGGTGAGCGTGGTGCGGGTCTCGTCGCCGCCCCGCTCGGGGGTGAGGGTGTCGACGCCGGTGGTCCGCAGCCACCGCTCTGCCCAGGCGTGGACGTCGCGGTCGGTCGCGGAGGCGAGGTTGTCGATGAAGTCGGCGAGCGTGGCGTTGCCGAACCGGTGGCGCTTGAAGTGGGCGTTGATGCCGGCGAGGAAGTCCTTCTCGCCCATCCAGGCGACGAGCTGGCGCAGGGCGGAGGCGCCCTTGGCGTAGGAGATGCCGTCGAAGTTGAGGAGCGCGGAGGCGGTGTCGGGGACCGCGTCCGGATCGGGGGCGACGGGGTGGGTCGAGGGGCGCTGGTCGGCGTCGTAGCCCCAGGCCTTGCGCTCGATGCCGAAGTCGATCCAGGTGTCGGGGAAGCGGTCGGAGCAGGCCTCGTTGACGGTCTGGTAGCCCATGTACTCGGCGAAGGACTCGTTCAGCCAGATGTCGTCCCACCAGCGCAGGGTGACGAGGTCGCCGAACCACATGTGGGCCATCTCGTGGGCGATGACCATGGCGCGGGTCTGGCGTTCGGTGACGGTGACGGCGGAGCGGTAGACGAACTCGTCGCGGAAGGTGACGAGGCCGGGGTTCTCCATGGCGCCCGCGTTGAACTCGGGGACGAAGGCCTGGTCGTAGGAGTCGAAGGGGTACGGCTCCTCGAACTTCTCGTGGAAGCGGTCGAAGCAGGCCTTGGTGATGTCCAGGATCTCGTCGGCGTCGGCGTCGAGGTGGGGCGCGAGGGAGCGGCGGCAGTGGATGGCGAAGGGCAGTCCGGCGTGCTCGGTGCGGACGGAGTGCCAGGGGCCGGCGGCGACGCAGACGAAGTAGGTGGAGAGCAGCGGGGTGGCGGCGGCCTTCCAGCTGCCGTCGCTCTGCTGCTCGGTGATGCCGTTGGCGAGGACGGTCCAGCCCTCGGGGGCCTTGACGCTCACCTCGAAGACGGCCTTCAGGTCGGGCTGGTCGAAGGCGGCGAAGACGCGCTGGACGTCTTCCATGAAGAGCTGGGTGTAGACGTACGACTCGCCGTCGGTGGGGTCCGTGAAGCGGTGCATGCCCTCGCCGGTACGGGAGTACCGCATGGTCGCGACGGCGCGCAGCTCGTGCTCGCCCTCCGTGAGGCTCAGCGGGACCCGGTTCTCGACGAGGGACGCGGGGTCGAGGGGCTCGCCGTCGAGAAGGAGGGAGTGGAGCGTCACGGGCTTCAGCTCGACGAAGGTGTCCCCCGCGGTCCGGGCGGTGAACCGGATGAGCGCGGTGGATTCGAAGGTCTCGTCGCCGGTCGTGAGGTCGAGGTCGACCGTGTAGTGCTGGACGTCGAGGAGCTGGGCACGGGTCTGCGCTTCGTCGCGCGTCAGTACGGACATGGGCCCATGCTGCCCGATGGGGTGGCGGCGGGGCACGGGGGTTCCGCTGACAGCTCAGCGCGGCGTCGTCAGGCCAGGCCGGTGCCGGTGACGTGGGTGAAGGCGGCGGTGATGCCGGGGCGGTCGTATCCGCTCGTGCTCTTGGCGCCGGTGGAGAGGAGCGCGTGGAGGAGGAGGCGGGCCTTGGCGGGGTCGAGGGGACCGGCGGGGATGATGCCGCGTTTCAGGAGGTCGTGCTCGGAGCCGGGTCCGCGGTAGGTACGGGTGAGGGTCGCGCCGGCGCCGGTACGGGAGGCGAGGACGACGGGGATGCGGGTCGCGAGCCGTTCCAGGGGTTCGACGAGCCAGGCGGGGACGTGGCCGGCGCCGAAGGCGGCGACGACGAGGCCGTCGAAGCGGGAGTCGACCGCTTCGAGGAGTTCGCCGCGGTCGCCGAGGGAGAGGGTGACCAGGGCGACGCGTACCGCCGGGTCGAAGCGGAGGGGGTGGATGGCGCTGGTGCCGTTGGGGCGCAGCAGGACGCGCGGCTCGCCCTCGACGACGGCGCCGAGCGGCCCGGCGCCCGGGGAGGCGAAGGTGGCGACGGAGGTGGTGTGGGTCTTGCGGACGAGCCGGGCGGCATGGATCTCGTCGGCCAGGACGACGAGGACGCCGAGGCCCGCGCAGCCGGGGTCGGCCGCGGCGGCCAGGTTGGCCGGCCCGTCGGCGCCGGGCAGGTCGGGGCGGCGCATGGCGCCGGTGACGACGACGGGCCTGTCGGTCTCGCAGAGCAGGTCGAGGAGGAAGGCGGTCTCCTCCAGGGTGTCGGTGCCCTGGACCACGACGACGCCGGAGCCCTGGGCGACGGTCTCGCGGACCTCCTGGGCGAGGGCGGTGAGGTCCTCGAAGGTGAGGGAGGAGCTGGGGAGCCGGCGGAAGTCGCGCAGTTCGACGGCGAGGTCGGTCCCGTCGGTGACGCCGAGGCCGGCGAGGACCTCGGCGCCCGTCATGCGGCTCGCGTCGCCGCCCCGCGCGGAGATCGTCCCGCCGAGGGTGAAGAGAGTGACGCGGTTCATGGCTGCGCTCCGTCCGCGATCGTCTCGTGGTGGCGGATGACCTCCGCGATGATGAAGTTCAGCAGCTTCTCCGCGAACGCCGGGTCAAGCTTCGCGCTCTCGGCCAGCTCCCGCAGCCGGGCGATCTGGCGGGACTCGCGCGCCGGGTCGGCGGGCGGCAGCTGGTGCTTGGCCTTGAGGACACCGACCTGCTGGGTGCATTTGAAGCGTTCGGCGAGCATGTGGACGACCGCCGCGTCGATGTTGTCGATGCTCTCACGCAGCCTGGTCAGTTCCGCGGTGACGGACTCGTCGATCTCGCTCATGAGCAGCGAGCTTAGACGGATCGGGGGCGGATGGTCGGCGGGTGTTCGGGATCCGGGATCCGGTTGCTCCACCCGCCGGGTACGGTCCGGCCCTGTTGTTCGCGGAAGCGGATGGGGGCGGTACCGACCCTGCGGGTGAAGAGCCGGGAGAAGTAGGCGGGGTCGTCGTAGCCGACGCGGCGGGCGACGGCGGCGACGGGCAGTTCGGTGGCGGCGAGGAGTTCCTTGGCGCGGCCGAGCCGGATGGTGAGCAGATAGTCCTTGGGGCTGCACCCGGCGGTGCGCCGGACGGCGGTGCGCAGTTCGGCCTGGGTCATGCCGTGGCGGGCGGCGTGCTCGGCGACGGACAGCGGCTGGAAGGCGTCGCGGGCGAGGGCGGTGAGGACGGGGTCGCCGTCGGCGTTGGTGTCGGCGCGGGCGCGGCGCAGGGCGACGAGGAGTTCGTGGACTGCGGCCCCGGTCTCGACCTCCAGGAGGGGGTTGCCCCGGCGGGCGGCGCGGGCGATGCGGCTGACGGCGGCGCGCGGGGCGGCGGCGTCGGAGAGGGGGACGACGGGCCGGTCGGGTTCGATGTAGCCGAGTTCGGTGTAGGTGGTGGTGGCGGGCCCCGCGAAGTCGACGAAGGCCTCGTCCCATCCGGTGCCGGGGTCGGCGGAGTAGTGGTGGGGTACGCCGGGGGTGAGCCAGATCAGGGCGGGTGCGGTGACGGTGGTGCGGCGGCCGTCGGTGCCCCGGTACCAGCCGCTGCCGGCGCTGACGACGACGGCCACGTGGTGGTCGAGGGTGCGCGGGCCGACGGTGGGCAGGGCGCCGTGCTGGAGTCCGACGCCGAGGCAGACGAGCCCGAGGCGGTGGTGGACCGGGCTGGGCGTGAAATAGCGCATCCAGGTGTGGTACATCCGCCGTACCTGCCTTTCTTCCGTCCAAACAGCGACGATCTTTGTCCATGGACCGGTCCGCCGCCAGAGGGCGAGGGTGACGTCATGAGGACGTTCGCTGTGGGTGACGAGGACTTTCTCCTGGACGGCCGGCCGGTCCGGCTGCTGTCGGGGGCGCTGCACTACTTCCGGGTGCACGAGGAGCAGTGGGGCCATCGCCTGGAGATGCTCCGTGCGATGGGGCTCACCTGTGTCGAGACGTACGTCCCGTGGAATCTGTACGAGCCGGAGCCCGGCCGTTACGGGGACGTGGGCGCCCTCGGCCGTTTCCTGGACGCCGTCGCGGCGGCCGGGATGTGGGCGATCGTGCGGCCGGGGCCGTACATCTGCGCCGAGTGGGAGAACGGCGGGCTGCCGCACTGGCTGACGGGCCGCCTGGGGCGGCGGGTGCGAACGGCCGACGCCGGGTATCTCGCCCCTGTGGAGCGCTGGTTCCGCAGGCTGCTGCCGCAGGTGGTGGAGCGGCAGATCGGCCGCGGCGGGCCGGTGATCATGGTCCAGGTGGAGAACGAGTACGGGAGTTACGGCTCGGACCGGGGGTATCTGCGCCAGGTCGCGGATCTGCTGCTCGACTGCGGGGTGGAGGTGCCGCTGTTCACCTCGGACGGCCCGGAGGACCACATGCTGACGGGCGGGTCGGTGCCGGGTGTGCTGGCGACGGCGAACTTCGGCTCGGGGGCGCGGGAGGCGTTCGCGGCGCTGCGGCGGCATCAGCCGTCGGGGCCGCTGATGTGCATGGAGTTCTGGTGCGGCTGGTTCGACCACTGGGGCACGGAGCATTCCGTACGGGACACGGCGGACGCGGCGGCGACCCTGCGGGAGATCCTGGAGTGCGGGGCGTCGGTGAACGTCTACATGGCGCACGGGGGCACGAACTTCGCGGGCTGGGCGGGGGCGAACCGGGCCGGTGAGCTGCACGAGGGCGAGTTGCGGGCGACGGTGACCTCGTACGACTACGACGCGCCGGTGGACGAGGCGGGGCTGCCGACGGAGAAGTACTGGCGGTTCCGTGAGGTGCTCGCGGAGTACGCGGAGGGGCCGCTTCCCGAGGTGCCGGAGCCGCCACGGCGGATCGCCGGGCCGGCCGGGGCGGCCCTGGCGGAGTGGGCGCCGCTCGGGGAGGTCCTGGAGGTCCTCGGCGACGAGGAGGCGCGGACGCCGATGCCGCCGACCTTCGAGGAACTGGGCGTGGACCGGGGCCTGGTGCGCTACCGCCTGGAGGTCCCCGGCCCCCGGCAGCCGTATCCGCTCTCGGTGACCGGGATGCGCGACCGTGCCGTGGTGTACGTGGACGGGGTCCGGGCGGTCGTGCTGACCTCGGAGGACGCGGTGCTGCCGGAGCCGGTGGCGGGGCCCGCGGTGGTGGAGCTGTGGGTGGAGTCCCTGGGGCGGGTCAACTACGGGCCGCGGCAGGCGGAGCCGAAGGGGATCACGGGCGGGGTCCGGCACGAGCGGCAGTACGTGCACGGGGTGCGGGCCCGGGGGCTGCGGCTCGACGCCTTCGAGGCGCCGGCGGTCGCGAAGGTGCCGTTCCGTCCGGTGGCCGCCGAGGGGCTGCCGGGGCTGTACCGGGCGGCGGTCGAGGTGTCCGGGCCGGGTGACGCGGCGCTGTCGCTGCCGGGCGGGACACGGGGCTTCGTGTGGGTGAACGGCTTCTGCCTCGGCCGGTACTGGAGCGCGGGCCCGCAGGAGTCGCTCTTCGTCCCGGGCCCCGTCCTCCGGGAGGGCCCCAACGAGGTGTGGGTGCTCGAACTGGAGGGCGGGGCGGGGAACGTGCGGCTCGATTGAGCGGTGGGCGGGTACGGAGGCGGCGGCCCCGCCTCCGTACCCGCCCGGTGGCGTGCGGGAAGGCCGCCGCTAGAGGGTCGCCGCGGCGGACTTGATCTGGGCGGCGAAGGTCGAGACCTCGGTGTACACGCCGGGGTAGTTCGGGCGGGCGCAGCCCTGGCCCCAGCTGACGATGCCGACCTGGATCCAGGCGCCGGCGTTGTCGCGGCGGAACATCGGGCCGCCGGAGTCACCCTGACAGGTGTCGACGCCGCCCTGGGGGAAGCCGGCGCAGATCTCCTCGCCGGCGATCAGGGAGCTGCCGTACGCCCTCTTGCAGTCGGCGTCGGAGACGAAGGGGACGGTGGCCTTGAGGAGGTAGCGCTGCTGCGCCCCGCCCTCGCGGGCCGCGCCCCAGCCGGCGACGGTGAAGGTGCCGCTGTTGTACGCGGTGGTGTCGGCGATCTTGAGGGTGGGGACCGAGGTGATCGGCGACGCGAGCTTGATGAGGGCCCAGTCCTTGCCGTTGCCGTTGTAGCCGGGGGCCTGGAGGACCTTGGTGGAGCGGACCTTGATGGCGCTGCTGGACTGGAGGTCCACGACACCGACGGTGGCGGTGATGCTGGTGTTGTTGCCGGAGCCGCTCACGCAGTGGGCGGCGGTGAGGACGATCTGCGAGGTCAGCATGGAGCCACCACAGCCCATGGAGAGCCTGACCATCCAGGGGAACTCGCCCTGCGCGGCGCGGGTTCCGCCGACGACCGGGGCGGGCGCGGCGAAGGCGTTGGAGGGCTGGAGGCTGACGGCCGCGAGGACGACGGCGCCGGCGGCGGCGATTCTCTGAAGGGCGCGGACGAACCTGTTCTTCTTCAAGTGTCTGCCTTTCATGGGGGGTTGGCCTTGATGGCATGAGCGCGTCAAGGCTTGGTCGGGATTATGGACAGCGCCCAGTGGGGGCCACAAGGGCACGTTTTCGGCCAGCGCCGCACTCCCGCACGGCCTCGTACAGTGGAGGGAAGGGGGTGCGGCGTGCCGAACGGAAACGAAGTCGTCCATGGGTTCCCGCACCTCGCCACGGTCCGGGCCTCGATCACCGCGCTGTACCGGCGACTGTCGGCGGACGGGGTGCGGCAGTACGGGGCGAGCGTTCACCCGGCGGCCGTGGCCTTCACCGACGAGGAGGACCTCCACCTCGGGGCGCAGCGTGTGGCCAGGGCCCTCGTGCACCATCTGAGGCTGCCCGAGGCGCGGATGATCGTGAGCTTCCGGGAGATGGAGCACGCGGCGAGCGTCGAACTGGCCGCCGGTCCCGAGTACTTCGTGGAGCTGAACGACCGCTTCCGGGGCCACCGCAAGGACGTCGGGGCGGCGTTGGCCCATGAGATCACGCACGTGCTGCTCCACCGCCTCGACCTGGGCTTTTCCGGCACCAGGGACAACGAGATCCTCACCGATGTGGTGACCGCCTATCTGGGGGCGGGCTGGCTGCTGCTCGACGCCTTCCGGGAAGACGGGATGTCCAGCCAGAAACTCGGGTATCTGACACCGGAGGAGTTCGGATACGTGCTGGCCAAGCGGGCGGAGGTGTTCGGGGAGGACCCCTCGCCGTGGTTCACCAGCCCCCGCGCCTACGAGGCGTGGACCCTGGGGCGGGCGGAGGCGGCGCGGGACGACCGGCAGCCCCCGCTGGCGGCGGCCGGGTGGGCGGCGCGGCACCGGTACGCGAAGGACCGCCGCTACGGGCGGGCGGCGGAGGGTGCTCCGTACGCCTTCGAGGGGAGCGGCCCCTCGGCCCGGGTCTCTTTCCCGTGCCCGGTGTGCCGGCAACGGCTGCGGGTGCCGGCGGGCCGGCGGGTGCGCGCCAGGTGCGGGGTGTGCGGGTCCGTCCTGGAGTGCCACACGTAGACCGCGGGAGGGCGCGGCGAGCGACCTCCGCACGAGGACTTCAACCCGTTTGCGCCGTCCGTGCCCGGCGGGTGAAGGTCGGTGGATGAGCACGTTGTTCGAGGCAATGCACGAGGGGGACGACGCCGTGGTGCGCGTCCTGCGGGCCGGGGTCTCCGCCGAGACCGACGACGAAGGGGAGACGGCGCTGTACCGGGCGGCCGTCGCCAACGAGCCGGGGATCGTCCGGCTCCTGCTGGCGGCGGGGGCGGATCCGGGCCGGGGCAGTGGAGAGGAGGCGGGGGACCTTCCGCTGTGCGGGGCGGCCTGCGGCGGGCACGCCGAGGTGGTGCGGGCGCTGCTCGCGGGCGGGGCACGGGCCGACCAGGCCGAGGCGTACGGCTTCACCGCCCTGGACTGGGCGGTACGGCTCGGGCACGCGGAGACGGTACGGATCCTGCTCGAACACGGCGCCGCGCCGAGCCGGCCGGGCCCCGACGGACTCCCGCCGCTGGTGGCCGCGGCGCGGCGCGGCTCGACCGCGAGCGTACGGGCGCTCCTCGAGTACGGCGCGGGGCCTGCCGAGGACGCCCTGCGCGAGGCGCGGCGCTGGATCGGCGTGGACATCGCCGAGGAGCTGCGGCGCGGGCTGCTCGACGCGGGCGGTCCCGAGGGGGCCGGCGAGACCGTGGTGAGGCACGTGCACGAGGACGGCGGGGTGACCGTCGTCGTCGACGTCCTGCGGGCGGACGGCGCGCCGAGCAGGGGCAACGAGCAGCAGACCGGGCACGCGGCGATCGCCACGCTCCTGGAGCGGGCGCTCGGTGTGCGGGTGGCGCCCGAGGAGCTCGCCACCCGTGCCCTGAGCTGCGGGGACCCGGACCTGGACGACTGGAAGGAGGCGGTCCGCGCGCTGGCCCACCGCGACGACGAGGAGACCTTCCGGGTGGCGGCAGGCTGGTGCGCGAGCGCGGGCCCGCTGCGGCGGGCGCTGGGCGCCCGTGTCCTGGGCGGCCTCGACCGCTTCACGGCGCAGGCAGTCCCGGTGCTGCGCCGTCTCGCGGTGGAAGTGGCGGAGGCGGCGGGATCGGCGGAGACGACGGAGGCCGCGCAGACGGCGAAGGCGGCCGCGGTGACGGAGCCGGGAACGGTGACGGAGCCGGGAACGGTGACGGAGCCGGGAACGGTGACGGAGCCGGGAACGGTGACGGAGCCGGGAGCGGTGACGGAGCCGGGAGCGGTGATGAAGGGGGCCGCGGTGGCGGAGCCGGGAGCGGGTCCGGGTGCCGCCCGGGAGCCCGCGCTCTCCGCCGTCGTCGCGCTCGGGCGCTGCGGGGCGGCGGAGGCGCTGCCCGAGCTGCTGGCGCTGGCGTCGCACCCCGACATCGAGGTGCGGCGGGCGCTCGGCTGCGCGCTCACCGGGCCCGTGCCCGCCGGGCACTCCGAAGCGGTGGCGACCCTGATCGCGCTGAGCCGGGACCACGACCACGGCGTACGGGACTGGGCGACGCTCGCGCTCGCGGAGGTGCCCGAGGACAC
This sequence comes from Streptomyces sp. NPDC022552, assembly GCF_055561875.1. NCBI lineage: Bacteria > Bacillati > Actinomycetota > Actinomycetes > Kitasatosporales > Streptomycetaceae > Streptomyces > Streptomyces sp. NPDC022552. The sequence continues at coordinate 787,269 of NZ_JBVHGJ010000002.1, read as the reverse complement.
CCCCCTCCTGCGGGAGGCGCTCGTCGCGCGGCTCGCGGACGACGACGAGGACGCCGTGGCCGAGGCCGCCCGGGGGCTGGCGATGCGTCAGGATCCGCGCGCCGTCGACGCCTTGGCGCGCATCCTCGCCGACGGCGACCCGGAGGGGGCGGCCCGTGACACCGCGCTGGCCGCCGTCGAGTACATCGCGGACCCCCGGGTCAGGACCCGCCTGGAGTGGACGGCCCCGCGCTGCCGCTGACGGAGGGGGCGGAAACCCTCGGTTCCGGGGCGCGTCCCGAGGGATTCCGAGCCCCCCGTTCCGCCGGGGAATCGCAGGGCGGGCTTCGCCTCGCGTTCACCGGTGGGTCATCGCGACCCCCCGTAATGCAGGAGTTGTATGGACAACAGTTGTTCATACATCTTGGCCCCGCTCCCCTTCCCCCATGGAGTACGCGTGACCTCCCCTGCCCGCGCCGCCGTTCTTCTCGGCGCCCTCGGTCTGACCGCCCTGACCCTCACCGCCTGCGGCGCCGCCCCCACGAAGGGCGCCGCGGGCGCCGACGGGAAGAACCTCGCCACCGCCACCTCCGCCACCGAGGCCGGCGGGATGGACGCCCTGGTCGCCGCCGCCAAGAAGGAGGGCACGCTCAACGCGATCGCCATCCCCCGCGACTGGGCGAACTACGGCGCGATCATCGACGGCTTCACCGCGAAGTACGGCATCAAGGTGAACGTCGAGAACCCCGACGGCTCCAGCCAGGACGAGATCAACGCGGTGAAGTCCCGCAAGGGCCAGGACCGCGCCCCCGACGTCCTCGACCTCGGTGCCTCCTTCGCCCAGGCCGCCGGCGAGCAGGGCCTGACCGCCCCGTACAAGGTCGCCGCCTTCGACAGGATCCCCGAGACGCAGCGCGACGCCCAGGGCCGCTGGTTCAACGACTACGGGGGCTACGTCTCCATCGGCTGCGACGCCAAGCGCGTCAAGGTCTGCCCGCAGACCTTCGCCGACCTGCTCAAGCCCGAGTACAAGGGCAAGGTCGCCCTCAACGGCAACCCGACGAAGTCCGGTTCGGCCTTCGGCGGCGTCTACGCGGCGGCACTGGCCAACGGCGGCTCGTTCGACGACATCCAGCCGGGCATCGACTTCTTCGGCAAGCTGAAGAAGAACGGCAACTACAACCCCGTCGAGTCGACCCCCGCCACCGTGGAGAAGGGCGAGACGCCCATCTCCATCGACTGGGACTACCTGAACGCCGGCTACGCCGAGCAGTTCGCGTCCAAGGGCGTGGACTGGAAGGTCGCCGTGCCCACGGACGGCGTCTACGCCCAGTTCTACTCCCAGGCGATCAACAAGGACGCACCGCACCCGGCGGCCGCCCGCCTGTGGCAGGAGTACCTGTACAGCGCCGAGGGCCAGAACCTGTGGCTCAAGGGCTACGCCCGTCCCGTCCTGATGCCGGCCATGGAGGCCGACGGCACGCTCGACAAGACCGCCGCCGCAGCGCTGCCGAAGGTCTCGGGCACCCCGGAGTTCCCCACCGAGCAGCAGACGTCCAAGGCCAAGGAGACCCTGTCGCAGGGCTGGGCCGCGGCCGTCTCCGGGTGACGCCTCGATGACTCCGCACTCCTCCAGCGCCCCGTCCGGGGCCGCCCACGCGCACACCGCGCGGGTGGCCCCGGCGGGGTCGGGGGCCGCCGGTTCCCCCATGACCGACGACTCCCCCACGGCCGCGGTCCCTTCCGTGGCCCAGCCCGCCCCGCTCGCCCCGCCCGCCCCCGTGCGCCGGACCCGGCGCCGCGGGCGGCCGGTCGGCCGGCTCGCCGCGCTGCCACTCCTCCTGGTCGTCGCGCTCGCCTTCGGGCTGCCCGCGCTCGCCATGGCCGACGGTGCCTTCACCGTCGCCGACGGCGGGTACGGCCTCGACAACGTGACCCGGTCCGTGGACGGCGCGTACCGCACCGCCCTGATCGGCAGTGTCGAGCTCTCCGCGCTCACGGCCGCCGCGGGCACGGTCTTCGGTCTCCTCCTCGCCCAGGCCGTGGTCTCCTCGCGCGGCCGGGCGCTCCGCGAGGCCGTCCTCACGGCGTCCGGTGTGCTCGCCAACTTCGGCGGTGTCCCGCTCGCCTTCGCGTTCGTCGCCACCCTCGGCAACGCGGGCGTGCTCACCACCCACCTCGGCCTCGCCGACCACGGCTGGTCGCTGTACGGATTCTGGGGCCTCGCCCTGACCTATCTGTACTTCCTCGTGCCGCTGATGGTGCTGACCGTGGCGCCCGCGCTCGACGGACTGCGCGTCCAGTGGCGCGAGGCGGCGCACGACAACGGGGCGACGACCTGGCAGTACTGGCGCCATGTCGGCATCCCGGTGCTCCTGCCGTCCCTGCTGGGCGGCTTCGTGCTGCTCTTCGGCAGCGCGTTCGCCGCGTACGCGACGGCGGCGGCGATGGTCGGCAGCTCCGTGCCGCTGGTCACCCTGCAGATCGCGGACGCGCTCTCCGGCAACGTCCTGGTCGGCCAGGAGAACGTGGCGCTCGCGCTGAGCCTCGACATGGTCGCGGTCGCGGCGCTCGTGATGGCCGTCCACCTCCCCCTCCAGCGAAGGAGCACCCGATGGCTCGCCTAGGACGTCCCTTCGTCCTCCTGGTCGCGGGGGTCTACTTCCTGGTGCCGCTGCTCGCGTCCGCCGTCTTCACCCTGGACATCCCCGGGCACGGGCTCACCCTCTCCTCTTACACCCGGATCTTCACCGCCCCCGGGTTCACCGGCAGTCTGCTGCTCTCGCTGGGGCTCGCGGCGGCGACCGTGGCGCTCGTCCTGCTGATCACCATCCCCGCGGCGGTCGCGGCCCGGCTCTCGGTGCCCCGGCTGCGGCCGGTCCTGGAGATCGTGTGCACGCTGCCGCTCGTGGTGCCGCCGGTGGCGCTGACCGCCGGGCTCGGAACCGTCCTGCGCTGGGGTCCGGAGAAGCTCTCCACGACCCCGCTCTACCAGACCTTCGTGGCCGTGCAGAACCCGGACTTCCCCTTCGTCCTGGTCCTCGCGTACGCCGTGATGGCGCTGCCCTTCGTCCACCGGGCGCTCGACGCGGGTCTGCGCTCGGTCGACGTCCGCACGCTGGTCGAGGCCGCGCGGGACTGCGGCGCGTCCTGGCCGCGTGCGCTGGTCTCGGCCGTGCTGCCCAATCTGCGCGGCGCGCTCCTGAACGCCTCGTTCCTGACGCTGGCGCTGGTGCTCGGCGAGTTCACGGTCGCCTCGCTCCTCGGCTACCAGCCCTTCGCGGTGTGGATCGTGCAGGCCTCCGGCTCCGACGCCCGGCTCTCGGTGGCCGTGTCGCTGCTGAGCCTGCTGCTGACCTGGGTGCTGCTGCTCGCGCTGACCACCGTGGGCAACCGGCGCCGGGGCGACCGCCGCCGTGCGCCGCGCCCTTCCCGTACGTCCGAAGCCACCGAGGCTTCCCGAGGAAAGACCTCCCGATGACCGTGACCGACACCCCCACCCGGACCGGGACGGCGCTCCAGCTGCGCGGCCTGCGCCGGTCCTTCGGCTCCTCCGTCGCGCTCGACGGCCTCGACCTCGACGTCGCCCCCGGCGAACTCCTCGCCCTGCTCGGCCCGTCCGGCTGCGGCAAGACGACCGCGCTGCGCGTGCTCGCCGGATTCGAGCGGCCCGACGAGGGCCAGGTCCTGCTCGACGGCGAGGACATCGTGCCGGTGCCCGCCAACCGCCGTGACACGGCGATGGTGTTCCAGTCGTACAGCCTCTTCCCGCACCTCACGGCCGCCGACAACGTGGCCTTCGGACTGCGGATGCGCAAGGTGCGGGCCGCCGAGCGCCGTGCGCGCGCCGCCGAGCTGCTCGAACTGGTCGGGCTCGCCGGCCACGGCGACCGCTTCCCGCACCAGCTCTCCGGCGGCCAGCAGCAGCGGGTCGCGCTGGCCCGCGCGCTGGCGCTGCGCCCCCGGCTGCTGCTGCTCGACGAGCCGCTGTCGGCGCTCGACGCCCGGGTCCGCGTGACGCTGCGGGAGGAGGTCCGCCGGCTCCAGCTGGAGCTGGGCATCACCACCGTGTTCGTCACGCACGACCAGGAAGAGGCGCTGTCGATGGCCGACCGGGTCGCCGTGATGAACGGCGGCCGGCTCGAACAGTGCGCCACTCCGACGGAGTTGTACGAGCGTCCCGCCACGGACTTCGTCGCGGAGTTCATCGGCACCATGAACCGGGTTCCCGGCCGGGCCGTGGGCGACGGTCTCGTCGAGGTGCTCGGCGCCCGGCTGCCGGTCGAGGGACCGGCCGGCACGGGTGACGTGCGGGTGCTCCTGCGGCCCGAGGCCCTGGAGGTGACGGCGGGCGGCCCCGCCCATGTCACCGGCGCCTCGTTCCACGGCCCGACGACCCGGCTGCGGATCAGCCTGCCCGACGGTACGGACGTCAAGGCGGACGTCCCCACGCACGCGGCGGCCGGGCTGACCCCGGGCACGGACGTCTCCGTCCGTCCGCGGCAGCGGCCCGTGCTGCTCGCCTCCTCCGCGCCGACGGGCGGTGCGGCGTGACACGGCTGCAGGCGGTCCTCTTCGACATGGACGGGACCCTCGTCGACACCGAGGGCGTCTGGCTGGACGTCGTCGAGGCGGCCGCCGCGCGCCGGGGCCGCGCCCTGGACGCCGAGCGCCGTACGGCGGTGACGGGACGGTCCGTCGATGACACCGCGACCCTGCTGCACACCTATCTGGACGCCCCGGCGGCCGAGCTCGCCGCCGAGCTGGGCGCGGACTTCGCGGGCCGGCTCGCGGTCGCCGCGGCGCCCCGCCCGGGCGCGCTGCGGCTGCTCGCCGCGCTGCGGGAGAGCCGGGTGCCGACGGCGCTCGTCTCCGCCTCGCCGCGGGCGGTCGTCGCCCAGGTGGCGAGCACCCTGGACGGGCACCGGTTCGACGCGCTGTTCGGCGCGGAGGACACCGCACGGACGAAGCCGGAGCCCGACCCCTATCTGGCGGCCGCCGTGGCGCTCGGCGCCGAGCCCGGGCGGTGCGTGGCGGTCGAGGACAGTCCGACGGGGGTCGCCTCGGCCGTCGCCGCCGGCTGCCGCGTCCTCGCGGTGCCCTCGACCGAGCCGCTCGGGGAGTTCGCCGGGACCGAAGGCGTCACGCTGGCGGACTCGTTGACCGAGGTCGACCCCGAGCTGCTGCACTCCCTGGTCGGGTGAGCGGGGCACATGACAGGGTGGACGGGTGAGTGAGGAACGGGCGCGGACGCCGCTGTATCTGAAGGTAGCCGCCGATCTGCGGACCGCCATCACGGCGGGCGAGTACGGCTCCGGGGCGAAGCTCCCGGCGGAGGACGAACTGGCCCGTCGTTACGGCGTGTCCCGGGGGACGGTCCGCCAGGCGCTGGCCGCGCTGCGCACCGACGGTCTGATCACCTCCCGGCGCGGCTCGCGCCGGGTGGTCCTCGGCGGTCCCCGGCTGCACAGCTTCGGGGAGCTGCGCTCCTTCACGCGCTGGGCGCGCTCGCTCGGCGAGGAGCCGGGGGGCCGGATCGTGGCGGTCGAACGGGTGCCGGCGGACGCGGAGGAGGCCGAGAAGCTGCGCGTCGAGGAGGGCGCGCCGGTCTACCGGGTGCGGCGGCTGCGGACGCTCGCGGGCACGCCGGTGATGGTGGAGCGCACGACGTATCCGGAGCGGATCGGGGAGCTGGTGGCCGGGATGCCGCTGGACACGGTCTCGCACTCGGAGCAACTTGAGCTGCACGGCGTGCTGTTCGCCGACGCCCGGCACACGATCGATCTGGTGCCGGCGGACGCGGACGACGCGGAGCTGCTGGGCTGCCGGGCCGGGGAGTCGCTGCTGCGGGAGCGGCGGCACTCGACCGACCCGGCGGGGAACCCGGTGGAGTGGTCGCAGGACCGCTATCTGCCGGGGACGGTGGCGTTCACGATGCAGAGCTCGACGGCGACGAGCGCGCTGGGCCGGCGGCTCGGGTCCTGACCAAGGCTCTCGCGCTCAGCTCCTGAGCAGGGCGGCCAGCAGGGGCCTGAAGTGCTCGAACCCGGGCGTCGGCAGGTCCGGGTCCTTCGCCTGCTCGTCCCAGCGGCGTACGGCGACGGCGTCGGCGGCCCCCGGGTGGGCCTCGAAGGCGCGGACCTGGTCCTCGGTCATCGGCCCGCCCTGGACCGCCAGCGTGTGGACGGAGGCCTCGGAGAGCAGCGCGGAGTAGCCGGGCTCGACGGCGCACAGGTACCGCTTTGCGCCGACGTGCAGCCGTACGGGTTCGGTGACTTCGGGCCCGAACCACTGGTCGAGCCAGTCGGCCCCGGTGTGGCTGTGGCGGTTGTCGGTGCCGTTCTCCATCAGGTCACGGCCGGTGACCGCGCCCTGGAAGTGGCCGACGTCGTGGAGCAGCGCCGCCGCGACCAGGTGCGGTGCGGCCCCGGCCGCCTCGGCGAGGGCGCCGGCCTGGAGCATGTGCTCGGCCTGGGTGACGGCCTCGCCGAAGTACTCGGCGCTGCCTTCGCCCTCGAAGAGCGCGGCGAGGGTGTCGAGGGGGTTCACTTCGCGTCCCCTTCCCGGCGCAGGACGGCGAGCGTGGAGGCGAGGCCGTCGATGTCGGCGTAGGCGCCCTGGAGGTGGCGGTCGCCGGACTCGGCGAAGGCGGTCCTGGCGTGCAGCAGCCGCGTGTTGTCGAAGATCAGGCAGTCGCCGGGGGTGAGCCGGAAGTCGAGCTGGAGCTCCGTTCGGAGCAGCAGCTCGCCGAAGCGCCGGTAGGCGGCGTAGAAGTCGGCGAGGGGGCCGGCCGGCAGCCGCAGGGTACCGAAGGAGCGGTTGTTGAAGCGGATCTCGCGGATGCGGCCGGCCGGGTCGGTGCCGATCAGGGGCCGGTGGGCGCGGAGTTCGGACCGCTCGTCGGCGAAGGCGAACGGTACGGGGACGCGGGTGAGGATCGCGTACGCCTCCCGGTCCTCGTCGCGCAGCAGGCACGCGGCGTGGAAGCCGTCGACGAGTCCGGAGTCGCCGCCCTGCGCCGCGTTGGTGAGGCAGTGCAGCAGCTGGAGGGTGGGGACCGGGTCGCGGTAGGGGTTGTCGGTGTGCGGGGTGATCCGCGCGCCGGTGAAGGCGAGGTTGTTGGGGTCGGCCTCGACCCGGACCTCGAACAGCTCGCCGTAGTTGGTCTCGCGTACGTAGCCGAAGGTACGGGCCACGTCGAGGACCTGGCGGTCGCGTACGGGCACGTTGCGGACGAGCGCGAAGCCCAGTCGGAGCACCGCGTCGAGGACGTCGGCGCGGACGGTGGGTTCGGTCGTGTAGGCGGCCCAGTCGGCCTCGGGAACCCCGTGGGCGAACCGCTCGGCGGCCCACAGCTCCTTGTCGTCCTCGGTGCGGCCGTCACCGGGAGCGGCCGCCGCGCCGGGGAGGTGGGCGCCCAGCCAGGACTCGGCGTAGACCGAGCGGTGTCCGTCGGGGGCCCAGACGACCTCGCGGGCGGGGGCGCCGTCGGGGGTGCGGGTGTCGTGGACGGTGTCGACGGTGAGCGCGTCGGGGAGCTCGGTGATCTGGAACAGCTTCTGGCCGTTACGGGGGTCCCGGCAGTCCGCGCAGGGACAGTTGTCGCGCAGCCAGAGCGGCGGTGCGGCGGCCAGTGACGCCATGAGGTTCTCCAAGTTGTACAGACAACTTCGGTTCTTCCGGGAGCCTCGCAGCCGCGGATGGCCGAGGGGTTACGGACAGCCCAACAGCAGCCGGACGGGACCTCGGCGACAGGCGGCACGCCATGGACGCCGTCGTGCCCGGTCCGCGGCCCGGCCAGGATGGGGGGGCCGGCCGCGAACCGGGGGCTGAGGGGGCGGGGGTTCAGCAGCCGTGGTCGACGAGGTCGAACGAGGCGTAGTGGTCGGCGGTGTAGTAGTCCTCCTGGTGGGACTCGCCGGTCACGATCCGGCGGGCACCGCGGGTGGAGGAGCCCGGGGTCTTCACCGTGTACTCGTGGTAGTAGCCGGTGGAGTGGGCCGGGAGGATGCCTTCGCGGTTCTGGAAGACGCTGCCGTCCTGGCTGTACGGGAAGGGTCCGCCCTGCTCGATCAGGCGGAGGGTGTCATGGGCCTGGGAGGGGAGGTCGGAGTAGCAGATCTCGCCGACGGCGGAGGCCGAGAAGGCGGACGCGGCGGACACCGGGGCCGCCGGGGCGACGGCCGCGCCGGCCGGGGCGCCCAGGAGAAGGGTCGAGACGAGGGCGGCGGCGCCGCCGATGACGGTGAATCGTGGGGGGATTCGCATGCCCCCGATGATGACGCGCGTAGAAGCGACCCCGACAGCCCAACTCCCTTGATTTCCCCGGACGTTAACTTCATCTGCCCGATGTGGGGGCCGCGTGTGCGGCCCTTACCCGGACGTCACGCCCTCCCCTTCTTCGCAGGTGAGGGCTCATCCACCGGCGCCGTACACCGGTCGCGGCACCTCCGCCGCCGCCAGGAGCTTCGACGCCGCCTCCCCCGCCTCCGCCGGGCTCCAGCGCGCCCCCTTGTCGGCCGTCGGGCCCGGCCGCCAGCCCTCCATGACCGTGATCCGGCCGCCCTCCGCCTCGAAGACGCGGCCGGTCACACCCGCCGAGGCGGCGGAGCCCAGCCAGACGACCAGCGGGGAGACGTCCTCGGGTACGCCCTCCAGGCCCGCGAAGGCCTGCTCCGTCATCCGCGTCCTGGCCGCCGGGGCGATCGCGTTGACCTGGACCCCGTAGCGGCCCATCTCCGCCGCCGCGACCAGCGTCAGACCCACGATCCCCGCCTTGGCCGCCGCGTAGTTGCCCTGCCCGACGCTCCCCAGCAGGCCTGCTCCGGACGTGGTGTTGACGACCCGGGCCACCGGTGCGCGACCCGCCTTCGCCTCCGCGCGCCAGTACGCCGCCGCGTGCCGCAGGGGCAGGAAATGGCCCTTCACATGGACGCGCATCACCGCGTCCCAGTCGTCCTCGCCGAGGTTCACCAGCATCCGGTCCCGCAGGAAGCCCGCGTTGTTGACCAGGGTGTCCAGGCGCCCGAAGGTGTCCAGCGCGGCGGCCACGAGCGAGGCCGCCCCCTCCTCCGTGGCGATGTCACCGCCGTGCGCGACGGCCTCGCCGCCCGCCGTACGGATCTCCTCCACCACCTGCCCGGCGGGCGAGCCCGACCCGGCGGAGCCGTCGAGACCCACCCCCAGGTCGTTGACCACGACCTTCGCCCCCTCGGCGGCGAAGGCGCGCGCGTGCGCCCGCCCCAGACCCCGTCCCGCCCCGGTCACGATCACGACCCGGCCCTCGCACAGACCCATCTCAGCTCTCCTTGTCGGCAGTTGCGGCATGGTTGACCGTCGCGGCTTCCAGAAAGGCGGGGCGCTCGCCGCCCCCGTGCACCAGCAGTGAGGCTCCGGAGACATAGGCGGCCCGGTCGGAGGCCAGGAAGACCACCGCCTCCCCCACGTCCGAGGGATCGGCGAGCCGGCCGAGCGGCACGGTCCGGGCGACGGCCGCGATCCCGTCCTCGTCCCCGTAGTGCAGATGGGAGAGCTCGGTCCGGACCATCCCGAGGACCAGGGTGTTCACCCGGACGTACGGGGCCCATTCCACGGCCATCGAGCGCGCGAGGCTCTCCAGGCCGGCCTTCGCGGCGCCGTACGCGGCCGTGCCCGGCGAGGGCCGGGTCGCGCTGACGCTGCCGATCATCACGACGGAGCCGCGCGCTGCCCGCAGCAGCCCGTGGGCGGCGAGCGACACCCGCAGCGGGACGGTCAGGTTCAACTCCACCACCCGTGCGTGCCGTTCGGCGTCTCCCTCCCCCAGGAGCCGGTAGGGCGTGCCGCCCGCGTTGTTGACCAGCACGTCGAGCCGCCCGTACCCCTCGCCGACCTCGGCGAAGAACGCGCCGACGGCGGCGGGTTCGCGCAGGTCGACGGGGACGAAGACGGCCTCGCGGCCACCCTCCGTCATGGGCACGTCCGGCGGCCGGCGGGCGCAGACGACCACCCGCGCCCCCGCCCGGAGAAGGGCCCGCGCGATGCCCGCGCCGACCCCGCGTGTGCCGCCGGTGACGACGGCGACCCTCCCGTCCAGCTCCATCGGCTGCTACCTTCCTCACCAAGCAGTCACCTAACAAATGTTTGGTGGAAAGGTAGCTGATCCGCTCATGGGTGTCTCCACCACAAGCCCTGGCAAGGGCATCGCACTCGTCACCGTCGACTTCCCACCGGTCAACGCCCTTCCCGTACAGGGCTGGTACGAGCTCGCCGACGCCGTCCGCGCGGCAGGCCGGGACCCGGGGACCCGCTGCGTCGTCCTGACCGCCGCGGGCCGCGGTTTCAACGCCGGGGTCGACATCAAGGAGATGCAGCGGGACACCGGGCACGGCAGCCTCATCGGCGCCAACCACGGCTGCGCGGAGGCGTTCGCGGCGGTGTACGAGTGCGAGGTGCCGGTCGTCGCGGCGGTCGGCGGCTTCTGCCTGGGCGGCGGCATCGGGCTCGTCGGCAACGCGGACGCGATCGTGGCCTCCGACGACGCCACCTTCGGACTGCCCGAACTCGACCGCGGTGCGCTCGGCGCCGCCACCCACCTGGCCCGGCTCGTCCCCCAGCATCTGATGCGCGCGCTGTACTACACCTCGCGCACCGCCACCGCCGCCGAGCTGCACGCCCACGGCTCGGTCTGGAAGGTCGTGCCGCGCGAGGAACTCCTCGACGCCGCGCTGGAGCTGGCGGCCGAGATCGCCCGGAAGGACGGGTATCTGATCCGGCTCGCCAAGGCCGCGATCAACGGCATCGACCCCGTGGACGTGCGCCGCAGCTACCGCTTCGAGCAGGGCTTCACCTTCGAGGCCAACCTCAGCGGGGTCGCCGGCCGCGTCCGTGACACCTTCGGCAAGGACGAGGCCAGGGAGGCCGGCTCGTGACCGACAAGACGATGACCCCCGACGAGGTGGTGGGCCGCCTGCGCAGCGGCATGACCCTCGGCATCGGCGGCTGGGGCTCCCGCCGTAAGCCGATGGCCCTGGTCAGAGCGCTGCTCCGGTCCGAGATCACCGATCTCACCGTGGTTTCGTACGGGGGCCCCGACGTCGGCCTGCTGGCCGCCGCCGGCCGGATCCGCAGGCTGGTGGCCGCCTTCACCACGCTGGACTCCATCCCCCTCGAACCGCACTTCCGCGCCGCCCGCGAGCGCGGCGACTTCTCCATGACGGAACTCGACGAGGCCATGTTCATGTGGGGCCTCCACGCCGCCGCCAACCGGCTGCCCTTCATGCCCGTCCGGGCGGGTCTCGGATCGGACGTGATGACGGTCAACCCCGAGCTGCGGACGGTCACCTCGCCCTACGAGGACGGCGAGACGTTCGTCGCCGTGCCCGCCCTGCGCATGGACGCCGCCTTCGTCCACCTCAACCGCGCCGACCGGCTCGGCAACGGCCAGTACCTGGGCCCCGACCCGTACTTCGACGACCTCTTCTGCGAAGCCGCCGACACCGCGTACGTCTCGTGCGAGCGGATCGTCGAGCGGTTCGACGCCGCCACCGCCCCGCAGTCCCTGCTCGTCAGCCGGCACAGCGTCACCGGTGTCGTCGAGACCCCGAACGGCGCCCACTTCACCTCCTGCGTCCCCGACCACGGCCGCGACGAGCCGTTCCAGAAGCTGTACGCGACCACCCCCTGGCCCGAGTTCGCCGCGCGCTTCCTCTCCGGCAAGAGCGAGGACGACTACCAGCAGGCCGTCCGCGCCTGGCACGAGGAGCAGCAGTGACCACGACCGTCACCCGCGCCGAGTACTGCGTCGTCGCCTGCGCCGAGGCCTGGCGGGACGGCGGCGAGGTCCTCGCCGCCGCCATGGCCCCGGTCTCCTCCTTCGGCGCCCGGCTCGCCAAGCGCTCCTTCGCCCCCGACCTGCTGCTGACCGACGGTGAGGCGATGCTCGTCGGCCTCGACGGGGAGGCCGAGGGCTGGCTGCCGTACCGCCGCCATCTGACGATGGTCACCGGCGGCAAGCGGCACGTCATGATGGGCGCGAGCCAGATCGACCGGTACGGCAACCAGAACATCTCCTGCATCGGCGACTGGTCCCGGCCGGCCCGGCAGCTCCTCGGCGTCCGCGGGGCACCGGTCAACACCCTGAACAACCCGGTCAGCTACTGGATCCCCAAGCACTCCCCGCGGGTGTTCGTCGAACGCGTCGACATGGTCAGCGGGGTCGGTCACGACCGCGCGGCCGCCGCCGGGGTGGACCGCTTCCACCGGATCCCCCGGGTCGTCTCCGACCTCGGCGTCCTCGACTTCGAGACGCCCGACCGCTCGATGCGGCTCGCCTCCCTGCACCCGGGCGTCACCGTGGACCAGGTCCGCCGGGCCACCGGCTTCGACCTCGTGATCGGCGACGACGTCCCGTACACCCGCGCGCCGACCGCCGAGGAGCTGCGACTGATCCGCGAGGTGATCGACCCCCGGGGGCTGCGCGACCGGGAGGTCAGGGCCTGATGGAGACGGCGCTCACCGAGCTGACCGGGGTCCGCCACCCGATCGTCCAGACCGGCATGGGCTGGGTCGCGGGACCCCGTCTGGTCACCGCCACCGCGGAGGCGGGCGCCCTCGGCATCCTGGCCTCCGCGACGATGACGGTCGACGAACTCCGGGCCGCGGTCCGTGAGGTGAAGTCCCGTACGGACCGGCCCTTCGGGGTCAACCTGCGCGCGGACGCGGGCGACGCCCGCGAGCGCGTGCGGATCGTCGTCGACGAGGGGGTACGGGTCGCCTCCTTCGCCCTCGCCCCCTCCCGCGAGCTGATCGCGGAGCTGAAGGACGCGGGCGTGGTCGTCATCCCCTCCATCGGGGCCCGGCGGCACGCCGAGAAGGTCGCGGCCTGGGGCGCGGACGCGGTGATCGTGCAGGGCGGTGAGGGCGGTGGGCACACCGGCGACGTGGCCACGACGGTCCTGCTGCCTCAGGTCGTCGACGCGGTCGACATCCCGGTGGTGGCCGCGGGCGGCTTCCACGACGGGCGCGGTCTGGTGGCCGCGCTCGCCTACGGGGCCGCGGGCATCGCCATGGGCACCCGGTTCCTCCTCACCTCCGACTCCACCGTCCCCGACGCCGTCAAGGCGAAGTACCTCGCCGCGACGGTCAAGGACGTGACGGTGACGACCGCCGTCGACGGACTGCCGCACCGGATGCTCCGCACGGAGATGGTCGCCGCCCTCGAACGCGCGGGCCGAGTACGGGCGTTGGCGCAGGCGGTCCGCCGCGCGGCGGGCTTCCGCGGGATCTCCGGGCTTTCGTGGTCACGGATGGTCCGCGACGGTCTCGCGATGAAGCACGGCAAGGACCTGTCGTGGAGCCAGGTCCTGCTCGCCGCGAACACCCCCATGCTCCTCAGAGCGTCCATGGTCGAGGGCCGCACCGACCTCGGTGTCATGGCGTCCGGACAGGTCGCGGGAATCATCGAGGACCTCCCCAGCTGCGAGGAACTCGTCCTGCGAGTCATGTCCGAGGCCGAGCACGTGCTCCGCACCCTGCCATCACCAGGGTGAAACCCTCACCCCTCCACGGGAGTTCCGTCATGCCACTGTCGAGACGCGCACTGCTGAGCACCGCCACCGCCGCCGCGTTCACGGCGGTCACCGCCCCGGCCGTCGCGGCGCCCCGGAGCCGTCCCCGCGCCGCGGCCGTCCGCCACATCCCGCTCCAGGGCGCGGTCAACGTACGTGACCTGGGCGGCTACCTGACATACACGGGCGACCGGGTCCGGCACGGCCTGGTCTACCGCGCCGACGCGCTGAGCAAGCTGACCGACGCCGATGTGACGACGCTCGCCGGGCTGCGTCTGGGGCGGGTCGTCGACTTCCGGATCCCGCTGGAGGTCCAGTACGACGGCGCCGACCGGCTCCCGGCCGGGCTCGTCGCGGTGTCACGGCCGGTCACCGACAACGGCCTCTTCGGACAGCTGCTCGCGGCGATCGGCTCCCGTGACCCGGTACGGCAGGAGGAGCTGCTCGGCGGCGGCCGGGCGGCCGCCTTCATGCGGGAGGTGTACCGCACCTTCGTGACGAGCGCGGCGAACCGCGCCCAGCTCGGCCTCACGCTACGCGAGCTGGCCGGCCTCGGCTCCACACCGTCGCTGTACCACTGCACCTCGGGCAAGGACCGTACGGGCTGGACGAGTTACCTGCTCCTGACGGCCCTGGGCGTGCCGGAGACGACGGCCTCCGGCGACTACCTGGCCTCGAACACCTTCCGGGCCGCGTACGACGCCAAGGTGCGGGAGGGGCTGAAGCAGGGCGGGCTCATGCAGAACCCGGATCTGATCATCCCTCTCCAGGAGGTGCGGACCGAGTACCTGAGGACCGCGCTCGACGAGGTCGAGGCGGGGTACGGCAGCCTCTTCCGCTACCTCACCCACGGCCTCGGCCTGGAGCTGAGCACGCTGGCGAAGCTCCAGGACCGCCTCGTCGACTAGGCGGACGCGCCGCCGCCACGGCGGCCGCCACGACCGCCGCCGGTGCCACCACCGCTGCGGGTGCGGGTGGACGCGCCACCCGCGCCCGTCCGCGCACCGCCCGTACCCGCTCCGGTGCGCGAACCAGCCGAACCCGTACGGGCGTTGGCGCCCGAGCGGGAACGGCCGGCGCCGCCACCGCCACCGCCGCGGCGCGAGCGCTGGCCGCCGGTGCGGGGCTGCGCGGGCTGCGTCGGCTGCGGGACCTCGATGACGACCGGGACGCCGGAGGGCTCACGGGCGCCGGTGAGACGGGTCAGCTCCTCGTCGCTGGACTTGATCTGCGCCGTACGCGGGCTGATGCCGGCGTTCGACATCAGCCGGCCCATGTCGCGCTTCTGCTCGGGCAGGACGAGGGTGACCACGCTGCCGGACTCGCCGGCCCGGGCGGTGCGGCCGCCTCGGTGCAGGTAGTCCTTGTGGTCGATCGGCGGGTCGACGTTCACGACCAGGTCGAGGTCGTCGACGTGGATGCCACGGGCCGCCACGTTGGTCGCCACGAGCGCGGTGACCTGGCCTGTCTTGAACTGGTCCAGGGTGCGGTTGCGCTGCGGCTGCGAGCGGCCGCCGTGCAGGCCGGAGGCCCGTACGCCGCTGGCGAGCAGCCGCTTGACCAGCCGGTCCACGGCACGCTTGGTGTCCAGGAAGAGGATCGTGCGTCCGTCGCGGGCGGCGATCTTCAGCGTGACGGCCTTCTTGTCGGTCTCGTCGGCGATGTAGAGCAGGTGGTGCTCCATCGTCGTGACGGCGCCGGCGGACGGGTCGACGGAGTGCACGACCGGGTCGTCGAGGAACATCTTCACGAGCCGGTCGATGTTCTGGTCGAGCGTGGCCGAGAAGAGCATCCGCTGGCCGTTGGGCTCGACCTGCTTGAGCAGCGCGGTGACCTGCGGCATGAAGCCCATGTCGGCCATCTGGTCGGCCTCGTCGAGGACCGTGATCGCGACCTGGTCGAGCCGGCAGTCGCCCCGCTCGATGAGGTCCTTCAGGCGGCCGGGCGTGGCGATGACGACTTCGGCGCCACGGCGCAGGGAGTTGGCCTGCTTGGTGATCGACAGACCGCCGACGACGGTGGCGAGCCGCAGCTGCACCGAGGTGGCGTACGGGGCGAGGGCGTCGGTGACCTGCTGGGCGAGCTCGCGCGTGGGCACCAGGACCAGGGCCAGCGGGGCCTTGGGCTCGGCGCGGCGGCCCGCGGTGCGGGCGAGGAGCGCGAGGCCGAAGGCGAGGGTCTTACCGGAGCCGGTGCGGCCGCGGCCGAGGATGTCCCGGCCGGCGAGCGAGTTCGGCAGGGTGGCGCCCTGGATCGGGAACGGCTCGGTCACGCCCTGGGCGCCCAGCGTCTTGACCAGGGCCGCGGGCATGTCGAGGGCGTCGAAGGATTCGACTGAGGGGAGCGCGGGCGTCAGCGTCTCGGGCAGGGTGAACTCACGCGGCGGCGGAGGCGAGGCCGGTCCACGGCCACGGCCGGCACCCTTGGCCTTGCCCTTGGGGGTGGCGGCGGCGGAGCCACGGCGGGTATTTCCGGACGGGTTTCCGGAGCGGGATTCCGCGGCCCTGCGGGGCCGCCTTTCGGATCGAGTCATGGGAAATGCCTTCCTGGCCTGAGCACAGCACAAGCCGGGACCCGCACCTGCGCGGTGCGGGTCCCGGCTGCGAGAAAACGCGTCCGGCAATTAGGCCGGGAGGATGTTCTCCGCCTGCGGGCCCTTCTGGCCCTGCGTGACGT
The DNA here is from genome assembly GCF_055561875.1 of Streptomyces sp. NPDC022552. Lineage (NCBI taxonomy): Bacteria > Bacillati > Actinomycetota > Actinomycetes > Kitasatosporales > Streptomycetaceae > Streptomyces > Streptomyces sp. NPDC022552. The sequence continues at coordinate 771,067 of NZ_JBVHGJ010000002.1, read as the reverse complement.
CGAAGGTGACCTTCTGGCCTTCCTGCAGCTCACGGAAGCCGGAGGTCGCGATGTTGGAGTAGTGGGCGAAGACGTCGGCGCCGCCGCCGTCCTGCTCGATGAAGCCGAAGCCCTTTTCGGCGTTGAACCACTTCACGGTTCCGGTAGCCACAATTATCTCCTGAATAGGTAAGGGTCCCATCCCGGAGAGTCCGGAAAACAAAATTGCGCCTGAGGAACATTCCCGTCAGGCGCACATAAAGTTCATGGGTACCAACTAGCAACAGTGAAACCTTAGCACGCCGCCCCACCCGGAGGGCGGGACGGCGACGAGCATCACACCGGGAACAGTACGAAGATCAGAGCCGCTCGATGATCGTCACGTTGGCCTGGCCCCCGCCCTCGCACATCGACCCCTCCCTCTCACCGGCCCCCCTCGCACCGATCGGCCCCTGGGGGCCTCACGGGCTTCGGGCGCCTGCGCCGGCCTCCGGCCGGACGGGACGTGTCGGCCCTCAGAGCCGCTCGATGATCGTCACGTTGGCCTGGCCCCCGCCCTCGCACATCGTCTGGAGGCCGAAGCGGCCGCCCGTTCGTTCCAGTTCGTGGAGGAGGGTCGTCATCAGCTTCACGCCCGTCGCGCCCAGGGGGTGGCCGAGGGCGATCGCGCCGCCGTTGACGTTGACCCGCTCCGGGTCGGCGCCCGTCTCCTTCAGCCAGGCGAGGACGACCGGGGCGAAGGCCTCGTTGATCTCGACGAGGTCCATGTCGTCGATGGTCATGCCGGCCTTCTTCAGGGCGTGGGCGGTGGCCGGTATCGGGGCGGAGAGCATCCGGATCGGGTCCTCGCCCCGCACCGAGAGGTGGTGGACGCGGGCGCGCGGCGTGAGGCCGTGTTCCCGTACGGCCCGCTCGCTCGCCAGGAGCATCGCCGCGGCGCCGTCGGAGACCTGGGAGGAGCAGGCCGCCGTGATGGTGCCGCCCTCCACGACCGGCTTCAGCCCGGCCATCTTCTCCAGGGTGGTGTCCCGGCGCGGGCCCTCGTCCACGGTCACGTCCCCGTAGGGGACGGTCTCCCGCGCGAAGCGGCCCGCGTCGATCGCGCGCAGCGCCCGCCGGTGGGAGCGGAGGGCGAATTCCTCCTGGTCACGGCGGGTGATTCCCCACTTCTTCGCGATCAGCTCGGCGCCGTGGAACTGGTTGACGGGCGCGTCGCCGTACCGGGCCCGCCAGCCCTCGGAGCCGGCGTAGGGGCCGTCGGTCAGGCCGAGGGGTTCGGCGGCCTGCCGGGAGGCGAAGGCGATCGGGATCATCGACATGTTCTGGGTGCCGCCGGCGACGACCAGGTCCTGGGTGCCGGACAGGACGCCCTGCGCCGCGAAGTGCACGGCCTGCTGGGAGGAGCCGCACTGGCGGTCGATCGTGACGCCGGGGACCTCCTCGGGGAGGCCGGCCGCCAGCCATGCCGTACGGGCGATGTCACCGGCCTGCGGGCCCACCGTGTCGAGGCAGCCGAAGACCACGTCCTCGACGGCGGAGGGGTCGACGCCGGAGCGGGCGACGAGGGCCTTCAGGACGTGCGCGCCGAGGTCCGCCGGGTGGGCGGAGGCCAGGCCTCCCTTGCGGCGGCCCACCGGGGTGCGGACCGCTTCGACGATGTAGGCCTCGGCCATGACAACTCCTCCAGACGTCTAGGGACGTACGGCGATCCCGTCCAGGACCATCGACAGGTACTGGCGGGCGATCTCGTCCGGGCTGTGCTGTCCGCCCGGGCGGTACCAGGACGCGGCGACCCAGACGGTGTCGCGCACGAACCGGTAGGTGAGCCGGATGTCGAGGTCGGCGCGGAAGGTCCCGGCCTCGACCCCGCGCTCCAGCGTGCCCAGCCACGCCTTCTCGAACTTCTGCTGCGAGTCCGAGAGGTAGTGGAAGCGGGGCTGGTCGGTGAGGTGCCTGGACTCCTTCTGGTAGATCGCGACGGCGGCGCGGTGCCGGTCGATCTCCCGGAAGGACTCGGTGACGAGGGCCTCGATGGTCTCCCTGGGGCCGAGTCCGGCGGCGAGGACGGCGTCGTACCCCTCCCACAGCTCGGTCAGGAAGGTGGAGAGGATCTCGTCGAGCATCGATTCCTTGGAATCGAAGTGGTAGTAGAGGCTGCCGGCGAGCATCCCGGCGGCGTCGGCGATCTTCCGTACGGTCGTGGCGTTGTACCCCTGGGCGGCGAACACCTCGGCCGCGGTGTCCAGGAGTTCCCGGCGGCGCTCGGGCGAGGCGCTCACGGGGGGCTTCTTCTTGCTGTTGCTGCTGACGGTCTTCGGCACACGTCCATTCTGGTCCTACGCGTGCTGGCTGCTGACCGAGACGGTCTCGCCGGTCATGTAGGAGGAGTAGTCGCTGGTGAGGAAGACGATGACGTTGGCGACCTCCCAGGGCTCGGCGTACCGCGCGAACGCCTCGCGTTCGATGAGCCGGTCGAGCAGCTCGGCGGAGGTGACCTTGACCAGGTGCGGGTGCATGGCGAGGGACGGGGAGACGGCGTTGACACGCACGCCGTACGCCGCGGCCTCGACGGCGGCGCAGCGGGTGAGGGCCATGACGCCGGCCTTGGCCGCGGCGTAGTGGGCCTGGCCCGCCTGGGCGCGCCAGCCGACGACGGAGGCGTTGTTGACGATCACGCCGCCGTGCTCGGCTGCCTCGAAGTGGCGCAGTGCGGCGCGGGTGCAGCGGAAGGTGCCGTTCAGGGTGACGTCGAGGACGCGGCTCCACTGGGCGTCGGTCATGTCGACGAGCGCGGCGGTGCCGCCGAGCCCTGCGTTGTTGACGACGGCGTCGAGGCGGCCGTGGAGCCGTACGGCGGTGTCGAGGAGGGCCTGGACCTGGGTCTCGTCGGTGACGTCACAGGGGAGCGCGTCGACCTTGTCCGTGCCGAACTCGGCGGCGAGGGCGGCCTCGGTCTCCTTGAGGCGGCGGGCGTGGGCGTCGCTGATGAGGACCCTGGCGCCCTCCTCCAGGAAGCGGCGGGCGGTGGCTCCGCCGATACCCGCTCCGGCGGCGGCGGTGATGACGGCGGTACGGCCGGTCAGGAGGCCGTGCCCGGGGACGTACGGGGGCGGGGCGCCGGGTGGGGTCATGGGCGCGGCTCCTTGGGGAGGCCGAGCACCCGCTCGGCGATGAGGTTGCGCTGGATCTCGCTCGATCCGGCGTAGATGGTGTCGGCGCGGGAGAAGAGGAACAGCCGCTGCCATGCGTCGAGTTCGTACGGTTCGGCGGCGACGACCGTGGAGGCGGCGCCGCAGATGTCCATGGCCAGCTCGCCGAGGTCGCGGTGCCAGTGCGACCAGGAGAGCTTGGCCATGGAGGGGTCGGTGCCGCGCAGGGCGCTCGCGCGCATGGCCCGGAGTCCGGTCCAGGCCCGGGTGAGGCGGTCGCGGATCAGCGGGTCGGCGAGGGCGCCGTTGCGTCGGGCGAGCGCGATGAGACCTTCCAGCTCGCGGCGGAAGCCGACCTGCTGGCCGAGGGTGGAGACGCCGCGTTCGTAGCCGAGGGTGGCCATGGCGATGCGCCAGCCGTCGCCGGGCGCGCCGACGACGTTCGCGGCGGCGGTCCTGGCCCCGTCGAAGAAGACCTCGTTGAACTCGCTGGTGCCGGTGAGCTGGACGATCGGCCGGATCTCGACACCCGGCCGGTCCAGGGGGACGAGCAGGTACGAGAGTCCGGCGTGGCGCCGGGAGCCGGGCTCGGTGCGGGCGACGACGAAGCACCACTGGGACTCGTGGGCGAGCGAGGTCCAGATCTTCTGGCCGGTCACCACCCACTCGTCGCCCTCGCGCACGGCGCGGGTGCGGACGGCGGCGAGGTCGGAGCCGGCTCCCGGCTCGCTGTAGCCCTGGCACCAGAGCTCCTCGACGGCGCGGATCGGGGGCAGGAAGCGGGCCTTCTGCTCCTCGGTGCCGTGGTCGATGAGGGTGGGGCCGAGGAGCTGTTCGCCGATGTGGTTGACCCGGGCGGGGGCGTCGGCGAGGGCGTACTCCTCGTGGAACGCGATCTGCTCCTCGATGCTCGCGCCGCGCCCGCCGTACTCCGTCGGCCAGCCGACGCAGGTCCAACCGTGGGCGGCCAAGTGGCGTTCCCAGGCGAGGCGTTCGGCGAACGCCTCGTGTTCGCGGCCGGGTCCGCCGAGACCCTTGAGGCCGGCGAACTCCCCGACGAGGTGGGCCCGCAGCCAGGCGCGTATCTCGGCGCGGAACTCCTCGGCGCTGCTCATGGCGCTGCTCATGGCCGTACGTTAACCTACCAAACACTTGTTAGGGAAGGAGCCCCGATGGACCCGTCGTGCAGCGCCGAGGAGGACGCCTTCCGCGTGGAGGCCCGGGAGTGGCTGCGGGCCCATGTCCCCGCCGAGCCGCTGCCGTCCCTGGAGACCAGGGAGGGCTTCGCCGCGCACCGCGCCTGGGAGGCGGTGCTGGCCGCCGGCCGCTGGTCGGTCGTGTCCTGGCCCGAGCGGTACGGCGGCCGGGACGCCGACATCTTCCGGTGGCTGGTCTTCGAGGAGGAGTACTACGCGGCGGGGGCGCCCGGCCGGGTCTCGCAGAACGGCATCAACCTCCTCGCCCCGACCCTCTTCGACCACGCCACGGAGGAGCAGCGGGCCCGGGTGCTGCCGTCGATGGCGACCGGGGAGGTCGTCTGGGCGCAGGCCTGGTCGGAGCCGGAGTCCGGCTCCGACCTCGCCTCACTGACCTCGCGGGCGGTACGGACGGAGGGCGGCTGGCTGCTGTCGGGGCAGAAGACCTGGTCGTCGCGGGCGGCCTTCGCGGACCGTGCCTTCGGCATCTTCCGCACCGACCCGCGGACGGACCCCGCCCGGCCGCACCGGGGGCTGACGTATCTGATGTTCGACCTGCGCGCGCCGGGGGTGACCGTCCGGCCCATCGGGCGCCTCGACGGGAAGCCGGCGTTCGCCGAGCTCTTCCTCGACCAGGTCTTCGTACCGGACGGGGACGTGATCGGGGAGCCCGGTCAGGGCTGGCGGATCGCGATGTCCACGACCGGCAACGAGCGCGGTCTGATGCTCCGCTCCCCCGGCCGCTTCCTCGCCGCCGCCGACCGGCTCGTGCGGCTGTGGCGCGCGGGCGGCGAGGACCGGGGGGTGCGCGACCGGGTCGCGGACGCGGTGATCGGGGCGCGGGCGTACCAGCTCTTCACGGCGGGCGCCGCCGCGCGCCTCGCCGCGGGGGCGACTAAGGGGGCGGAGTCGAGCCTGAACAAGGTCTTCTGGTCGGAGTACGACATCGCGCTGCACGAGACGGCGCTCGATCTGCTGGGCGACGAGACGGAGTCGGCGGACGGCGCGTGGGGCGAGGGGTACGTCTTCTCCCTCGCGGGCCCGATCTACGCCGGCACGAACGAGATCCAGCGCGACATCATCGCCGAGCGGCTGCTCGGCCTGCCGAAGGGGCGGCGCTGATGCGATTCCTGGCGACGGACGAGCAGCGCGACTTCGCGCGCTCGCTGGACGCGATGCTGACGGCGGCGGGGACGCCGACGGCGATACGGGCCTGGGCGGCGGGCGATCCGTCCCCGGGCCGCGCCCTGTGGTCCCGTCTCGCGGAGGCAGGTGTCTTCGCGCTCGCGGTGCCGGAGCCGTACGAGGGCGTGGGCCCGCTGCCGGTCGAACTGGTCACGGCTTTCGTGGAGTTGGGCCGCCATGGGGTGCCGGGCCCGGCAGTCGAGACGGTCGCGGCCACGGCGCTGCTCACGGAGCTGGCGCGGCAGGGCGACGACGGCCCCGCGAAGCGGCTGCTCCCGGGGATCTCCACGGGCTGGACGATCGCGACGCTGGCGACGGGCGTGCCTCCCGCCCCGCCCCGGGGCGCCGCCCTGGACGCGGACAGCGCCGACCTCGTGCTCGTCGTCCGGGGGGACGAGCTGCGGATCGCCCGCGGGTACGAGGACGTACGGATCTCCGCCGATCCCGCACGCCGGTTCGCGCGGCCCGCGCCGGGCGGGGAGTTCCTCGCCGCCGGGCCCGGCGTGACGGCGGGCGTCGCGCGGGCCGGGGAGTGGGCCATGCTCGCGACCGCCGCCCAGGCGCTGGGCGTCGGGCTCACCCTGCTCGACCGGACCGTCGCGTACGCCCAGCAGCGCCGGCAGTTCGGTACGGCGATCGGCTCCTTCCAGGCGGTCAAGCACCGGTTGGCCGACACCCTGATCGCGCTCGAGTTCGCCCGCCCCCTCGTCTTCGGAGCGGCGCTCACGTTCGCGAGCACCGATCTCGCGGCTGCCAAGGTCACGGCCGGCGAGGCCGCGTACACCGCCGCCCGCACGGCCCTCCAGATCCATGGCGCCATCGGCTACACCGAGGAGCTGGACCTCTCGCTCTGGCTCCGCAAGGCCCGTCCCCTCCGGGACGCCTGGGGCACGCCGTCCTGGTGCCGGGCCCGTGTCCTCGACGCGTACGACGGCTCATGACTCCTCGCGCGGCGGGCTGTCGTCCGTACGGCGCCGGATCGTCCGCATCTTCCGCGCCGGTGACCAGGTGCGGACGACCAGGTCGTCGCCTTCGACGAAGGTGCGGACCACCTCCGTCAGCTCCACGCGGAAGACATGGAACGGCAGCGGCATGCCCACCGCCTCCGCGTACCGCTCCAGCGCTCCCGCGTCGGTGATCTCGACGGCGCGGCCCGAGATCCGGACGTCGCCGCCGCCCATGTCCGTCCCCGCGCCGGGGTTGGCGAGGAGCGCGAAGCGGCCGTCGCGGCGCAGGTCGAGCGCCTTGCGGGAGTTCGGCATCATGCCGAGCCACAGCTCGTCCCAGCGGAAGTCGGCCTCGATGCCGCTGAGCCGCGGTGAGCCGTCCTTGCGCACGGTGGCGAGCGAGTGGTGGGTGTACTGCCCGAAGCGCTCGCGCACGGTCGTCGCGAACGTGGGCTCGGCGGCCGCGAAGGCCGCCCAGGTGGTTCCGGTTCCGGTGTCTCCCATGGCTCCAGGAAACACCGGATTCCCGACATCCTCTGTCTGGATTACTCCGCGCGCTCGGCGGCCGACCGCTCCACGCAGAACTCGTTGCCCTCGGGGTCGGCCATCGTGGCCCAGCCCGTACCGTCCGCGTTCCGGTGGTCATCGACCATCGTGGCGCCCAGAGCGAGCAGCCGCTCGACCTCCTCGTCCCGGCTGCGGTCCTGAGGCCGCAGGTCCAGATGGACCCGGTTCTTGACCGCCTTCCCCTCGGGTACCTGGATGAAGAGCAGGTCCGCCCCCGTGGAGTGGACCAGCGCCTCGGGGTCGCCGGGGACATCCTCCTCGGACACCTTCCCGTCCAGGACCTCGGCCCAGAAGGCCGCCAGACCGTACGCGTCGGAGCAGTCGAACGTCACGTGTCGCACAAGAGATGCCATGCTGCCACTATCACCTGGTCAACTGGCCTCGGGCCAGCGGGTTTTCCCGCTACCGCCGAGGAAGCGGCGGCTCACGGCCGGACGATGGCACGGGCCCGGGCGGCGGCGAGCCAGGTGGGGAACTCGGAGACGAGCCGGTCGTACAGCTCGGCGTCCGGAACCCTGCGCGGATCCATGCCCGCGTGGAAGAACCCGGCGTTGTCGACGGGCCGCTTGTCAGGAACCGCCAACTCGTCCAGCTTGCGGAGGAATTCGAACTGCCGGCTGCCCGGGTCGCCGAAGCCGATGAACTGCCAGAAGAGCGGCAGCATCGCCGCCTTGCACAGATACCGCTCGGCGGCGAGCTTGTTGATCGGCCCGCCGTCGGTCTGGAAGACCACGAGCGCGGGCGCGGTGGCGCCGCTGTCGAGGTAGTGGTCGATGACCGCGTCCATCGCCAGGTGGTAGCTGGTCTTGCCCATGTGACCGAGGCCGGCGACGATCCGGTCGATCCGCCCCTGGTGGCCGGCGAGTTCGATGTCGGTCTCGGCGTCGATGTCGGTGGAGAAGAAGACCACGGGCACCCGGCCGTCGTCGTCCAGGTTGGCCGACAGGCCCAGCACCCGGTCGGCCAGCGCCTGGACGCTGCCGTCCTTGTAGTACGGCTTCATCGAGCCCGAGTAGTCGAGCACGAGGTAGACGGCGACGCGCTGCCCCTCCATGCCGTGCTTGCGCAGGGAGACGCCTGCCGACTTGTAGAGACTCACCAGCGCCGGTGCGGTCTCCTCGACCTTGCGCAGACTCAGTGCCACGGACGGCTCCCCTCCCCCGGGCCGCGCGGAGCACTGCCGCGCGGCTCCCTCCCGCATGGACTCCCGAGCGTACGGGATCAGCCGTGGGGCGCTTCACCTGCTCCGCGGGCGGTCGTCACGCGCTCCCCACCGCGGCGAGGATCAGGGAGGCGACGCGTTGCGGCGCCTCCAGCGGGGGCCAGTGGCCGACGTCCGGCAGGGCGTGGAGCGTCGCGTCCGGCATGCGTTCGGCGATCCGCTCGGCGATGTGGGCGCCCGAGACGGGGTCGAGCAGGCCCCAGACGAATGCCGTGGGCAGGTCGCCGGTCTCCATGGCCCCCACCCAGCGGTCGCGGTGGGTGGCCCGGTCGTCGATGTAGCGGATCAGCCGATGGGCGTTCAGGTGTCCGTCGCCGCGGCTGAGGCCCTTCCACATCTCGGCCGCGTCGGCGCTCGCGTCGTGGCTCTCGGGGAAGGTCGGCGCGAGGGCGCCGGCCAGGAGTTCGGCGTTCAGCGCCGCGCTGAGCCGGGGGCCGAGCTCGGGGTCGAGCAGCGCGGACTGGGCCGGCTCCGGCCGGTGGAGTTCGGGGTAGATGCCGCCGTTCAGCAGGGTCAGGCTCGTGATCTCGCTCTTCGACGCTCCCTCGGCGCGGCGGGCGAGGAGCTCCTGCGCCACCGTGGTCCCGTAGTCGTGGGCCACGAGATGCGTCGAGAGCACCGCCTCGTGCTGCCACAACGCGGACACCAGGTCGGCCTGTTCATGGATCGAGTAGGTGTGGCCGGCCGGCTTCTCGCTCGCGCCGAAACCGAGGAAGTCCGGTATGAGGAGGGTGTGGTGGGCGGCGAGCGCGGGTGCCGCCCGCGCCCAGTCGTGCGACGAACTGGGGAACCCGTGGAGGAGGGTCATCACGGGTCCGCTGCCGGTCCGGCGGACGAACACCTCGCGGGGAACCCCGCCGACGGTGAGCGTGATCTGCTCGCCCTCGGCCCACCACTGCTCGATCTCGGTCGTCATCAAAGCCCTCCGTCGGTAGGGGGAGAATGCGGTGTGGCGCCGCGTGGGCGTTCGCCCCCGGCCGCGCGGGACTTCTCCAGGTTCTCGATGTCGTCCAGCATGGCGTCCGCCAGATCGCGCTCGGCGGCGTAGTAGCGCTCGGCCCAGGTGAGCGTGAGCAGGGGGTACGCCCACGCCTCCTCTGCCTTCGCCCCCTCCACGTCGGCCTCCGCGCGCAGCCGCATGGTCTCGGCGAACTCACGGTGACGGGCGAGGACTTCGCGCATCTGCTCGGGTTCGAGGAGATGGCCGAGCCAGAGCCTGAGCATCGGTCCGTGCTTGAGCACCGGCGGATCGACGGGCGCGGTGCGAGCCCACGTGCGGACGGCCGCCATCCCCTCGTCCGTGATCCGGTAGACCCGCTTGTCACGGCTCCCCGTCTCCTGGGCGACGGTCCGCGAGGTGGCGAATCCGGCCTGCTCCAGGCGCTTCAGCTCGCTGTAGATCTGGCTGAACGACGGGCTCCAGTAGAAGAAGCGCAGTGACTGGTCTGCCCACTTCTTGAGGTCGTAGCCGGACAGCTCCCGGCCGAAGGAGAGCAGTCCGAGCACCGCCCAACTGGTCGCGGGAAACCCGGGAATCTCCGGCTCTCCGCCCCGCCCCGCCGTCGTCTTGTCCGCCACGGACCGAAGTCTACGACTCCCTTCCGCCCCTCACCTATGACTGCTAGAAGTATTTCTATTCGAAATAGAGGAGTTCATCGTGAAGTTCTCCATGATCTTCGAGGCCCAGCTCGCCGACCCGACCCCCGAACGTGAGCGCCAGGTCATCCACGACTGCGTCGAACAGGCCGTCCACGCCGAGCGGATGGGCTTCGACCGCGTCTGGGCCGTCGAGCACCACTCCCTCACCCAGTACGCGCACATGAGCGCGTCCGAGATCTTCCTGTCCTGGGTCGCCGCCCGCACCGAGCGCATCCGGATCGGCCACGGCGTCGTCACCATGCCCTTCGGCTACCAGCACCCGGTACGGGTGGCCGAGCGCGCCGCCATGCTCGACGTCCTCAGCGGCGGCCGGGTGGACATCGGCGCCGGCCGGGGCGCGACCCGCCAGGAGATGCGCATGTACGGAGTGCGCCAGGAAGACACGTATCCGCAGATGGAGGAGGCCATGCGGATCTTCTCGCACGCCTGGCGCGAGGAGCGGTTCGAGTGGCACGGCTCCCTCGACATCGGCCCCGGCGCCGTCCTCCCGCGCCCCGTGCAGGCCCCGCACCCGCCGCTCTTCATGGCCTGCTCGAAGCACGACACCCTCAAGCTCGCCGCCGAACTCGGCATCGGCGCGCTGGTGCTGGGGTTCGCGGGCGCCGACGACGTCCGCGCGATGCGGAAGGTCTACGACGACGCCATCGCTGTACGCGACGGCTCGCGGCTCGTCTCCACCGAGGTCAACGACCACTTCTCGGCGCTCTGCCCCACGATCGTCCTGGACGACGCGGAGCGCGCGCTGCGCCTGGGCACACGCGGCCAGCGGTTCTTCGCCGAGTCGATCGCCCACTGGTACGGCAGCGCCCCGGCCCCCACGGGCTACGCCGAGGACGAGGACCACACGGCCGCGCTCGCGCGTCGCCGCGAGGAGCTGGTCGCCCGGCTCCACGAGGCGAACGTCCCGGCCCGCCCGGTCGACACCGGCCCGTACAACACCGACCACGCCTACGGGGACGCCGACACCGCCATCGCCTACGTCGAGCGGCTGCGCGAGATCGGCGTCGACGAGGTGATGTGCCTGATCCAGATGGGCACGGTTCCTCAGGACGTCTGCATGGAGACCATCCGGCAGTGGGGCGAGCGGGTCATCCCGCACTTCCGCGCGCGCTCGGGGGAGGCCTCGTGACCTCCCTCTCCGGCAAGGTCGTGATCGTCACGGGCGCGGCGCGCGGCCAGGGCGCGGCGGAGGCCCGGCTCCTGGCGGCGTCGGGTGCGCGGGTCGTCGGTACGGACGTACGGGAGGCGGAGGGCCGGGCGGTCGCGGCGGAGCTCGGCGACGCGGGCCTCTTCGTGCGCCACGACGTGACCTCGGCGGAGGACTGGCGGGAGGTCGCCTCGGCCGCCGTCGGCGCGTACGGGCGGATCGACGCGCTGGTCAACAACGCGGCTCTGTGGCGGACGGCCCCGGTGGAGTCGGAGACGTACGAGGGTTTCGAACTCCTCCTCAGGGTCAACCTGTTGGGGCCGTTCCTCGGCATCCGGGCGGTCGTTCCGGCGCTGCGCGAGGCGGGCGGGGGATCGATCGTCAACGTGTCGTCGACGGCCGGTCTGGTGGGCGTCCCCGGACACGCGGCCTACGGCTCCAGCAAGTTCGGACTGCGCGGACTGACCCGCTCCTCGGCGCTCGACCTGGCGCGGTACGGGATACGCGTCAACTCGGTGCACCCGGGGGCCGTCGACACACCGATGACGGCGGCGGTGGCCGGCAAGGACTGGTCGCACGTGCCGCTCGGCCGGATGGGCCGCGCGGAGGAGGTCGGCGGTCTGATCGCCTTCCTGGTCTCGGACGCCTCCTCCTATGTGACGGGGGCGGAGTTCACGGTGGACGGGGGGCTGACGGCCGGATGACGGATCCACTGACACCGGCGGCCAGGGCGCTCTGCGAGGCGATGTCGGCGAAATTCCCGGGCCCGGGATCGCCGGCGGCGCTGCGGGCGGCGGCACGGGCGGGCGTACGGGACGTCCCGCCGCCGCACGAGACGACGGCGAACGGCGTACGGGTACGGCTCTACGCCCCGGGCACGGGCTCCGGGCCGGGTACGGGTGTCGCGCTCGACCCCGCGGCCCCTGGCCCCCGGCCCGTCGTCGTCTTCGCCCACGGCGGCGGCTGGGTCCTGTGCGACCTGGACACCCACGACGGCCTCTGCCGTGAACTGGCTGTCCGGGCAGGGGTCTCGGTGGCCTCCGTGGACTACCGACGCGCACCCGAAGACCGTTTCCCGGCCGCCGAGGACGATGTGTACGCGGTCCTGCAGTGGGCCGCCGCCCGGTACGGAGGCCCGCTGATCCTGGCGGGCGACTCCAGCGGCGGCAATCTCGCGGCGGGAGCGGCCCTGCGCGCCCGGGACGCGGGCGGCCCCTCGGTCGCGGGCGTGCTGCTGTTCTACCCGGCCCTCGACCACCGGCTCGACTCCGTCTCGGCGGAGGCGTACGCCGAGGGCTTCTTCCACACCACGGCCCATATGCGCTGGTACTGGGAGCAGTACGTCGGCCCGGCCGGCGACCCGGTCGCCGCCTCCCCCGGTCTGGCCGCCGACCTCACCGGCCTCCCCCCGGCCCTCGTGGTCCTCGCCGACTGCGACCCGCTCCGGGACGAGGGCCTGGCCTACGCCCGCCGGCTCTCCTCGGCGGGCGTCCGCGCCGAGGTGCGGCTGCACACCGGGGTCTTCCACGGCTTCCTGGGGGCGCGCGGCGTACTGCCCGAGGCGGACGCGGCCCTGGCGGGCGCGGCGGGCTGGCTCGCTAGCCTGTGCGGGTGAGACCGAGCACGCCGTACCGTCCGCTGGACATCACGATCCCCTTCCCCGATCTGGCCGCGTACGCGCGGACGGCGACCCGGCTGCACCCGCGCCGGGGCACGCCGACGACGGCGGACAGTTCGGTGGGCGGGCCGCTGCTGTGGCCGGCGGACGAGGCGTGGCCGGTGTGCGGGACGGCCCATGGACGGGTGCCGGGAGTGCGGCCGGAGCGGGCCCGACGGTACGAGCGGATGGTCGAGGCGGCCTGGGCGCGTCCCCGGCCGGCCGATGCGGAGGGCCTGCCGTACACCGACGCCGAGAGGGCGGAGCTGGCCGAGATGACGGGCTCGGGCTACCAGCCGGACCGTCACCCGCCCCGGCGAGGCGCCCCGCGCGGAAGCGCACCGCGGCGCCCTCCCAGTCGTCCGGTCGGGGACATTCGGGGGGCGCCGCGCTCAGTTCCGTACGTCGTTGTACGGGACGTCTTGGGGACGGGACGGTCAGACCGTCAGGGCTCGGTCCGTCGGGCGGATCGGGGCCGGGAGGTCGCTCGCGCCCGTCAGGAAGCGGTCGACTCCGCGGGCGGCCGAACGGCCCTCGGCGATCGCCCAGACGATCAGCGACTGGCCGCGGCCGGCGTCACCGGCCACGAACACACCACCGACGTTGGTGGCGAAGTCCGCGTCACGGGCGATGTTACCCCGCTCATCGAGGTCTAGACCAAACTGCCCGACCAAGCCGTTCTCGACGTCCGTGCCCGTGAAGCCCATCGCGAGCGTGACCAGCTGCGCCGGGATCTTCCGCTCCGTACCCGGCTTCTGCGTCAGCTTGCCCTCGACGAACTCGACCTCGACCAGGTGCAGGAACTGGACGTTGCCGTCCTCGTCGCCCTCGAAGTGGGTGGTGGAGACGGAGTAGACCCGCTCGCCGCCCTCCTCGTGCGCCGAGGTGACCTTGTACAGCATCGGGAACGTCGGCCACGGCTGGCCGGCCGCCCGCTCCTCGCCCGGACGCGGCATGATCTCCAGCTGCGTGACCGAGGCCGCGCCCTGGCGGTGGGCGGTGCCCACGCAGTCCGCGCCCGTGTCGCCGCCGCCGATGACGACCACGTGCTTGCCCTCGGCCGTGATCGGCGCGGTGACGAAGTCACCCTCGACGACCTTGTTGGCGAGCGGCAGGTACTCCATCGCCTGGTGGATGCCGGACAGCTCCCGGCCCGGGACGGGCAGGTCACGGGCGGTCGTGGCGCCCGCGGCGATGACCACGGCGTCGTACCGCTTACGCAGGTCGGTCGCCGTGATGTCGCGGCCGATCTCGACACCCGTACGGAACTTGGTGCCCTCCGCGCGCATCTGCTCGATGCGGCGGTTGATGTGCCGCTTCTCCATCTTGAACTCGGGGATGCCGTACCGCAGCAGTCCGCCGATCCGGTCGGCGCGCTCGAAGACGGCGACCGTGTGACCGGCCCGCGTCAGCTGCTGGGCGGCGGCGAGACCCGCCGGGCCCGAGCCGACCACGGCGACGGTCTTGCCGGACAGGCGCTCGGGCGCCTGCGGCTTGACGTCGTTGGCGTCCCACGCCTTGTCGATGATCGAGACTTCGACGTTCTTGATGGTGACGGCCGGCTGGTTGATGCCGAGCACACACGCGGCCTCGCACGGAGCCGGGCACAGACGGCCGGTGAACTCCGGGAAGTTGTTGGTGGCGTGCAGCCGCTCGGACGCCTGCGACCAGTCCTCGCGGTAGGCGTAGTCGTTCCACTCGGGGATCAGGTTCCCGAGCGGGCAGCCGTTGTGGCAGAACGGGATGCCGCAGTCCATGCAGCGGCCGGCCTGCTTGCTGATGATCGGCAGCAGGGAGCCGGGCACGTAGACCTCGTTGAAGTCCTTGACGCGCTCGCCCACCGGACGGGTCTTGGCGACTTCGCGCCCGGTGGTCAGGAAGCCCTTGGGGTCAGCCATTGGTCGCCGCCTCCATCATCTTCTCGGTGGTCTCGGCCTCGGAGAGACCGGCGAGCTCAGCGGCGTCCTTGGCGGCGAGCACTGCCTTGTACGTGGACGGGATGATCTTGCTGAAGCGCTCCGCGTTCGCGGGCCAGTCGGCAAGGAGCTTCTCCGCGACCGTCGAGCCGGTCTCCTCGTGGTGGCGGCGCACGACGTCGTGCAGCCACTGCTTGTCGGAGTCCGTCAGCGTCTCGACGGCGGACAGGTTGCCCGAGTTGACGTTGTCCCGGTCGAGGTCGACGACGTACGCGACGCCGCCCGACATGCCGGCCGCGAAGTTGCGGCCCGTCTCGCCGAGGACGACCGCGCTGCCGCCGGTCATGTACTCGCAGCCGTGGTCGCCCACGCCCTCCGAGACCACCAGCGCGCCGGAGTTGCGGACGCAGAAGCGCTCACCGGTACGGCCACGCAGGAAGAGCTCGCCGCCGGTCGCGCCGTACGCGATGGTGTTGCCGGCGATCGTCGAGTACTCGGCCAGGTGGTCGGCGCCACGGTCCGGGCGGACCACGACGCGGCCGCCGGAGAGGCCCTTGCCGACGTAGTCGTTGGCGTCGCCCTCCAGGCGGAGCGTGACACCGGCCGGCAGGAAGGCGCCGAACGACTGGCCGGCGGAGCCGGTGAAGGTGATGTCGATGGTGTCGGCGGGCAGACCCGCGCCGCCGAACTTCTTCGTCACCTCGTGGCCGAGCATGGTGCCGACCGTGCGGTTGATGTTGCGGATCGCGACCTGGGCCCGGACCGGCTGGGCCTCCTCGGCCGTCGCCGCGCCGAGCGCCTCGGCGGCGAGCTCGATGAGCTCGTTGTCGAGGGCCTTCTCCAGACCGTGGTCCTGCTCGATCAGGGCGTGGCGGACCGCACCCTCGGGCAGCTCGGGCACGTGGAAGAGCGGGGCCAGGTCCAGACCCTGCGCCTTCCAGTGCGTCACGGCGCGGCTGGTGTCGAGCAGCTCGGCGTGGCCGACGGCCTCTTCGAGCGTACGGAAGCCCAGCTCGGCGAGGATCTCGCGGACCTCCTCGGCGATGAACTCGAAGAAGTTGACGACGAACTCGGCCTTGCCGGAGAAGCGGTCACGCAGGACCGGGTTCTGCGTGGCGATGCCGACCGGGCAGGTGTCCAGGTGGCAGACGCGCATCATGACGCAGCCGGAGACGACGAGCGGCGCGGTCGCGAAACCGAACTCCTCGGCGCCGAGCAGCGCGGCGATGACGACGTCACGGCCGGTCTTCAGCTGGCCGTCGGTCTGGACGACGATCCGGTCGCGCAGACCGTTGAGCAGCAGCGTCTGCTGGGTCTCGGCGAGGCCGAGCTCCCAGGGACCGCCCGCGTGCTTCAGCGAGGTGAGCGGCGAGGCGCCCGTACCGCCGTCGTGGCCGGAGATGAGGACGACGTCCGCGTGCGCCTTGGAGACACCGGCGGCGACCGTGCCGACGCCGACCTCCGACACCAGCTTCACGTGGATGCGCGCGGCCGGGTTGGCGTTCTTGAGGTCGTGGATCAGCTGAGCCAGGTCCTCGATGGAGTAGATGTCGTGGTGCGGCGGCGGGGAGATCAGACCGACACCCGGGGTGGAGTGCCGGGTCTTGGCGACCCACGGGTAGACCTTGTGGCCGGGCAGCTGGCCGCCCTCGCCGGGCTTGGCGCCCTGGGCCATCTTGATCTGGATGTCGTCCGCGTTGACCAGGTACTCGCTCGTCACACCGAAGCGGCCGGAGGCGACCTGCTTGATGGAGGAGCGGCGCGCCGGGTCGTACAGGCGCTCCGGGTCCTCGCCGCCCTCACCGGTGTTGGACTTGCCGCCCAGCTGGTTCATGGCGATGGCGAGGGTCTCGTGCGCCTCGCGGGAGATGGAGCCGTACGACATGGCGCCGGTCGAGAACCGCTTGACGATCTCGGAGACCGACTCGACCTCGTCGATCGAGATGGGCTCGCGGTCCGAGGTGAAGCCGAACAGGCCGCGGAGCGTCATCAGGCGCTCGGACTGCTCGTTCACCCGGTCCGTGTACTTCTTGAAGATGTCGTACCGCTTGTTGCGCGTGGCGTGCTGGAGCCGGAAGACGGTCTCCGGGTCGAACAGGTGCGGCTCGCCCTCGCGGCGCCACTGGTACTCGCCGCCGATCTCCAGCGCGCGGTGCGCGGAGGGGACGCCGGAGGCGGGGTACGCCTTGGCGTGGCGGGCTGCGACCTCCTTGGCGACGACGTCGAGGCCGGCGCCGCCGATCTTGGTGGCCGTGCCGTTGAAGTACTTCTCGACGAAGGCGGTGTCGAGGCCGACGGCCTCGAAGACCTGGGCGCCGCGGTAGGAGGCGACGGTCGAGATGCCCATCTTGGACATGACCTTGAGGACGCCCTTGCCGAGGGCGTAGATCAGGTTCCGGATGGCCTGCTCGGGCTCCAGGCCCTCGATGAAGGTGCCGGCGCGGACCAGGTCCTCGACCGACTCCATCGCCAGGTACGGGTTGACGGCGGCGGCGCCGTAGCCGATGAGGAGGGCCACGTGGTGGACCTCGCGGACGTCTCCGGCCTCGACCAGCAGACCAACCTGGGTGCGCTGCTTGGTACGGATGAGGTGGTGGTGGACGGCTGCGGTGAGCAGCAGCGACGGGATCGGCGCGTGCTCGGCGTCGGAGTGCCGGTCGGAGAGGACGAGCAGGTGGGCGCCGCCCTCGATCGCCGCGTCGACCTCGGCGCAGATCTCCTCGATGCGGGCGGCGAGCGCGTCGCCGCCGCCGGAGACCCGGTACAGGCCGGACAGGGTCGCGGCCTTCATGCCGGGCATGTCGCCGTCGGCGTTGATGTGGATGAGCTTGGCCAGCTCGTCGTTGTCGATCACCGGGAAGGGCAGGGTGACGCTGCGGCAGGAGGCCGCGGTGGGCTCCAGGAGGTTGCCCTGCGGGCCCAGCGAGGAGTGCAGCGAGGTGACGAGCTCCTCGCGGATGGCGTCCAGCGGCGGGTTGGTGACCTGCGCGAAGAGCTGGGTGAAGTAGTCGAAGAGCAGCCGGGGGCGCTCGGACAGGGCCGCGATCGGGGAGTCCGTGCCCATGGAGCCGAGGGGCTCGCCGCCGGTGCGGGCCATCGGGGCGAGAATGATGCGCAGCTCTTCCTCGGTGTAGCCGAAGGTCTGCTGGCGGCGGGTGACCGAGGCGTGGGTGTGGACGATGTGCTCGCGCTCGGGGAGGTCCTCGAGCGTGATCTCGCCGGTCTCCAGCCACTCCGCGTACGGGTTCTCGGCGGCGAGGCCGGCCTTGATCTCGTCGTCCTCGATGATCCGGTGCTCGGCGGTGTCGACGAGGAACATCTTGCCGGGCTGGAGGCGGCCCTTGCGGACGACCTTGGCGGGGTCGATGTCGAGGACGCCGACCTCGGAGGAGAGGACGACGAGGCCCTCGTCGGTGACCCAGTAGCGGCCGGGGCGCAGACCGTTGCGGTCGAGGACCGCGCCGACCTGGACGCCGTCGGTGAAGGTGACACAGGCCGGGCCGTCCCAGGGCTCCATCATCGTGGAGTGGTACTGGTAGAAGGCGCGCCGGGCCGGGTCCATGGAGTCGTGGTTCTCCCACGCCTCGGGGACCATCATCAGGACCGAGTGCGGCAGCGAACGGCCACCGAGGTGGAGCAGCTCCAGGACCTCGTCGAAGGAGGCCGAGTCGGAGGCGTCCGGGGTGCAGACCGGGAAGATGCGGTCGAGCTTGCCCTCGCCGAAGAGGTCGGAGGCGAGCTGGGACTCGCGGGCCACCATCCAGTTGCGGTTGCCCTTGACCGTGTTGATCTCACCGTTGTGCGCGACGAAGCGGTACGGGTGGGCCAGCGGCCAGCTCGGGAAGGTGTTGGTGGAGAACCGGGAGTGGACCAGGGCCACGGCGGTGGCGCAGCGGCGGTCCGACAGGTCCGGGAAGAAGGGCTCCAGCTGGCCGGTGGTCAGCATGCCCTTGTAGACGATCGTGCGGGCGGAGAGCGACGGGAAGTACGTCCCGGCCTCACGCTCGGCGCGCTTGCGCAGCACGAAGGCCTTGCGGTCGAGCGCGATGTCCGTGCTCGTGCCGTCGGCGACGAAGAGCTGCCGGAAGACCGGCATGGTGGAGCGGGCGGAGGCGCCGAGGAGCTCGGGGGCGACGGGGACCTCACGCCAGCCGAGGACGTTCAGACCCTCCTCGGACGCGATCGTCTCGATCTGCGAGACGGCCTGTGCGGAGCCGTCGGCAGGGAGGAAGGCGATACCGACGGCGTAGGAGCCGGCGGCGGGAAGGTCGAAGTCGGTGACCTCGCGCAGGAAGGCGTCCGGGACCTGGAGCAGGATGCCGGCGCCGTCTCCGGAGTCGGGCTCGGAGCCGGTGGCGCCGCGGTGCTCGAGGTTGCGCAGTACGGTCAGCGCCTGCTCGACCAGCGCGTGGCTGGCAACACCGGTCAGGGTGGCCACGAACCCGACACCACAGGCATCGTGTTCGTTACGGGGGTCGTACATCCCCTCCGGAGCGGGGCGACCGTCCATGGGCGACCAGGCGTCGGAACGCATCGGCTCTCCCGTCGTCGTCGTGGCATATGCAGCTGCCGAGGGACGACGTTGGCCCTCCGCGAAATTTCGTGCAGGTTACATGATGGCTGGCTTCTCGCGAAGCGGATAGCTCATTCCAACATGCGGACACCGCTGACACGGAGCGGTGATGGTGGTTCACGCGTGAAGTGGTGGAACTCAGGGGTGAATCTCGGTGGATCTCAAGGGGTCGGACGACCCGACGCAGAGCGAGCCTCATTGCCCGCGGCGCTTACGCCTCATGCCCGGTGGTCATGCATTCGAAACCGCCGGGTAACGGCTACATATGTCGCGCTGTGCATAGTGTCTCACTGGGCGGCCGATCCGCCCAGGGGATATACGTCACAGCAAGCATGCACGCAGAAGGCCCTCGTCGCAGGACGAGGGCCTTCGGTGCGGGTACGCGAGCGGGTGGGTCGCGGGGCCCGCGAGCGGGGCTCGCGGGCGCGCCTCGGCTCTGCGGCGGGGCCGCTCCGGCTCAGAGTGCGGCGCCGAAGAGCATGCCGAGCCCGTACGTGAGGGCCGCGGCCGCGCCACCGAGCACGAGCTGACGCAGTCCGCTGAACCACCAGCTGCGCGCCGTCACGCGGGCCACGAGCGCACCGCAGCCGAAGAGCCCGAGGAGCGCGAGCAGCACGGCCGGCCACAGCGCGCTCGCGCCGAGCAGATACGGCAGTACGGGAAGCAGCGCGCCGAGCGCGAACGAGGCGAAGGACGACACGGCGGCGGTCATCGGCGACGGCAGGTCGTCGGGGTCGATGCCCAGCTCCTCGCGGGCGTGGATCTCCAGCGCCTGCTCCGGGTCGCGGGAGAGCTGCATGGCCACCTCACGGGCGAGTGCGGGCTCGACGCCTCGGGACACGTACAGCGCGGCGAGCTCCTCCATCTCGTCGATCGGGTGCTTGCGCAACTGGCGGCGCTCGACGTCCAGTTCCGCCTGGACGAGTTCGCGCTGCGAGGCGACGGAGGTGTATTCGCCGGCGGCCATGGAGAAGGCACCCGCCGCGAGGCCCGCGAGGCCGGTGATGACGATGGTCTGCTGCGAGACCGCGCCGCCCGCGACACCGGTCATCAGCGCCAGGTTGGAGACCAGTCCGTCCATCGCCCCGAACACCGCCGGGCGCAGCCAGCCGCCGTTCACGTCGCGGTGCGTGTGGTTGTCGCGGTGGGCCTCGTGCAGTGGTGCCTGGACTTCGATGATGGACATGCTTCTCCCCTGTTCGCTCCGGCGGGCCGGGCTGCACCCGCCGCCCCCAACACCCTCGAAAATACGCCCGATGTAAGGGGTCCGCCAGCAAGGCAGGCCGTACTTAGTAAGGCTGACCTGCCCTTCTGGCGGGGTGTCAGCCGGGTGACAGAGACGTTTCTGCGACGTCATCTCCTCCCCGGCGTGGCACAGATCCAGGAACCGTGAAGAAGGGGTGCCAGATGGTGAGCGAGACGGGAACGACGGCATGCGATACGCGCGAGCGCGCCAGGGGCGCGCTGCTCGGCCTCGCGGTCGGTGACGCGCTCGGCGCGCCCGCCGAGAACATGCGCCCGTCGGAGATCCGCCGCCGCTGGGGCCGGATCGAGGGCTTCGTGACGGACCGTCCGGCCGGCACGGACGACACCGAGTACGCGATCTTCTCGGGACTGCTGCTCGCCCGGCACGGCTCGGCGCTGACCGTCCAGCACGTGGAACGGGCGTGGCACCACTGGATCGCGGACCTGGACGAGGGCCCGTTCCGCGGAGCGGGCTTCAGCGAGCGGGGCACGCTGGAGAACCTCCGGCGGGGCCTTGCGGCGCCCATCTCGGCGCAGCACCGGCACGCGTGGTCGGACGGCCTGGCCATGCGGGCGGCGCCCTTCGGGGTCTTCGCGGCGGGCCGCCCGGCGGAGGCGGCCCGGCTGGTCGCCATCGACGGCACCGTGAGCCACGACGGCGAGGGCATCTACGGCGGCCAGGCGGTCGCGGCGGGCGTCGCGGCGGCGATGGGCGGCGCGTCGGTGACCTCGGTCATCGCGGCGGCCCTGTCGGTGGTCCCGATGGACTCCTGGACGGCGCGCTCGATGCGCCGCGCGGTGGTGGCCGCGCAGCGGGTGGACCCGGATCCGCTGGTGCGCGAGCGTACGGTCCGCTCGGCGGTGGTCATCGGCGGCTACCCGTGGACGGACCTCGCCCCGGAGGCGGTGGGCCTCGCCTTCGGCGCCTTCGCGGCGGCCCGCGGCGACTTCCGTACGGCGGTCCTGATGGCGGTCAACATGGGCCGCGACGCCGACACGACGGCGGCCGTGGCGGGCGCGCTCGCGGGCGCGGCCTCGGGGGTCTCGGCGATCCCGGAGGAGTGGGGGTCGGCGATCGCCCCGGTGACGGGCAGCTGCCTCCCGTCGATGCGGGGCTATCACGTCCTGGACATCGCCGACCTGCTGACGGGCGACGAGGAGGAGGCGGCATGACCACGACGGACCCGACCCACCGCACCTACGGCTCCGCCGACCCCGCCGCCGCGATTGTTCCGACCCCTGTGGGCATCTGCTCCGCCGGGGCGGAACAGATGGGCGCAGGACACAAGGGCGGCGCCCACGGGAGCCCGGAGGGCGGCCCCGGGGCCGGGGCCCGGGACGGACGCCCCAGCCCCGCCAGGATCGCCGGCCTCCTCCTGGGCCTCGCCGCGGGCGACGCCGCCGGCTGGCCCGCGGCCAGACACCGCGCCGCCCGCATGCCCGAATGGACCCGCCGCCTCACCCGCGAACTCGACACCTTCGCCGAACAGAACGCCACCACCACCCTCCCCGTCCCCATCGCTCTCAACCAGCCCCCCGAACCCCTCCGCCTCGGCCCCTCCGACGACGCCGAATGGGCGGTCTTCACCGCCGAGGCGGTCCTCGCCGCCACCGGTCCCCTCTTCGCCACGCTCCCCCCGGAGCGCCGCCTCCGCGCCGCCGTCGACCTCGCCTGGAACTCCCTCGCGAGCCAGGTCGCCGCCGCCGCCGACCGTGCCCCCGAGGTCGAGTCCGCCGTCCTCCCTCTGCGCGCCCGGATCTCCGTACGCGCCGGGCTCGGCAATCTCGCCACCGGACTGCGTCCCCCCGCCACCGGCCACGACAACCCGCACTACTTCGACGACGCCGCCTGCGTCCGCGCCGCCGTGCTCGCCGTCGTCCACCCGGGAGACCCGGTCGCCGCCGCCGAACTCGCCGAGTTCGACGCCCGCTACACCCAGGACGGCGACGGCGTGCACGGCGCCCGCGCGATGGCCGCCGCCGTCGCCGCCGCTCTCGGCGGCGCGACCGTCGACGAGGCCGTGGAGGCGGCCCTCGCCCAGCTCCCGCCCACCACCGAGATCGGCCGCAACGCCCGTCAGGCCGTGAAGATGGCCCAGGACGTCACGAGCGCCTTCGAGCTCGTCCCCCTCCTGGAGCACCAGATCGTCGACCACGTCTACAGCTACGGCATCGCCGCCGCCGAGACCGTGCCGGTCGCCCTGGCGCTCGCCCTCGCCGCGCGCGGCGAGGCGTCCGGGGCCGTACCCGCGGCCGCGTGCCTCTCGCGTGTCGCGGACTCCGCCCCGGCGCTCGCGGGCGCGCTCACCGGTGCGCTCGGCGGCGCCGACGCCCTCCCCGCCACCTGGCGTGAGGCGTGCCGCAGGCTCGCCGGCTGCGCGCTGCCCCGCCTCGCCGGCACGGATCTCGTCGAACTCGCCGGGCTGCTCGGAGACACGGAACTGGCCACGCCGGGTGGACAATTCCGACATGACTCCCACACTGGATGACCGGATCACCGGAAGTCTCCTCGGGGCCGCCGTCGGCGACGCGCTCGGCGGCCCCGTGGAGGGCTACACCCCCGAGCAGATCGTCGAACGCCACGGCGGCCGGGTCACCGGCGTCGTCGGCCCCTGGAACGGCGACGCCTGGCGCACGGCCCGCCCCATCGCGCCGTACCACAAGGGCGACGGGCACGTCACCGACGACACCTTGATGACCCACGCCCTGATCAGGGTGTACGAGAAGGTCCGTGACCATCTCGACGCGTACGCGGTGGCGGACCACCTCGTCCCCGAACTCATCGGCAACCCGGTCTGGATCCCCGAACTCGAAGAGCGGGCGCTTCCCCTCCAGCGGATCTTCCTGGCGGAGAAGTGGCTCGTGGCCCGCCTCCACTACGGCCATGTCGATCCGCGCGAGGCCGGCAGCGGAAACATCGTCAACTGCGGTGCGGCGATGTACATGGCGCCCGTGGGCCTGATCAACGCGGCCCACCCGGAGGCGGCCTACGCCGAGGCGCTGGACATCGCGGCGCCGCACCAGTCCTCGTACGGCCGCGAGGCGGCGGGGGTGTTCGCCGCGGCGGTGGCGGCGGCGTGCGCGCCCGGTGCGACCCCGGAGTCCGTCGTGACCGCCGCTCTCTCCCTGGCGAAGGACGGCACCCGCGCGGCGATCGAGTCGGTCGCCGAAGTCGCCGCAGCGCACACGGACTTCGAGTCGGCCCTCGTCCCTCTCCGCCGGGCGGTGGCGCCGTTCGACACCGTGGGCCCCGACTACCGCGCACCGTCGCTGGGGGCGCGCCGCCCGTCGCGGCTGCACGCGATCGAGGAACTGCCGATCGCCCTGGGGATGCTGCTCGTGGGCCGCGGCGACTACCGGCGTACGGTCCTGGGCGCGGTCAACTACGGCCGTGACTGCGACTCGATCGCGACGATGGCGGGCGCGATCGTGGGCGCTCTCGGCGGCGAGTCCGCGATCCCGCCCGCCTGGGCGAAGCAGGTCGCGGAGGCGAGCCGCCTGGACCTGCACGCCCCGGCGCGCGCGCTGACGGCCGTCGCCCACGAGGTCTTCGCGCGCGACACGGCCCGCCGCCGGGCCCACGAGTCGGCGTACGCGACCCTGACGAGCGCGGCCGTCCGATGAACCTGCGCGTCACCTGGGTCCAGCCGGAGGACCTCGTCGGCCACGAACTCCGTCAGGCGGCGGAGGACGGCCGCGACGTCTCCGCGCTCGCCGCCCGCTGGCGCGCGGCGGGCGGCCGGCCCGCCCCTTCGACGGCCGGAGCGTCCCCCACCCCGCGCCCGGAGCTGCGCGCGCTGGCCGAGACCCTCCTCGACGACCT
This sequence comes from Streptomyces sp. NPDC022552, assembly GCF_055561875.1. Taxonomy (NCBI): domain Bacteria; kingdom Bacillati; phylum Actinomycetota; class Actinomycetes; order Kitasatosporales; family Streptomycetaceae; genus Streptomyces; species Streptomyces sp. NPDC022552. The sequence continues at coordinate 746,802 of NZ_JBVHGJ010000002.1, read as the reverse complement.
GGCCACGCTCCCCAGCCCCCTGGCCCCGCACGAACCGACGGCCCTTCCGGCCATCCAGGCCCTGGTCCCCCATCCCCTCTCCCCGTCGCGCGAGGCACCTCGCCCTCAGGGGGAGGACCAACCCGAGGACCACCCCCTGCGCGACCGGCTGCACGCCGCCTGGCTCGGGCGCGCCGCCGGCTGTCTCCTCGGCAAGCCCGTCGAGAAGCTCCCCCTCCCCGCCATCCGCGCCCTCGCCCGTGCCGCGGGCAACTGGCCCCTCACCAGCTGGTTCACCGGGACCGGCGTCCCCGCGGACCTGCTCGCCGCCCACCCCTGGAACCGCCGCTCCGCCACCACCTCCCTCGCCGAGAACATCGACGGCATGCCCGAGGACGACGACCTCAACTACCCCCTCCTCAACCTGCTGCTCCTCCAGCGGTACGGCCGCGGCTTCTCCACCGCCGACGTCGCCCGCCTCTGGCTCGACGAACTCCCCGCCGGCCGCACCTTCACCGCCGAGCGCGTCGCCTACCGAAACCTCCTCGACGGCATCGAACCCCCGCTGACCGCCGTCCACCGCAACCCCTTCCGCGAATGGATCGGCGCCCAGATCCGCGCCGACGTGCACGGCTGGACGAACCCCGGCGACCCCGGGGCCGCGGCCGGGCAGGCGTACCGGGACGCGGCGCTCACCCACACCGCGAACGGCGTCCACGGCGCCCTGTTCGTCGCCGCGACGATCGCCGCCGCCGCGGGCGGCACCGCCGACGTCCACCAGGCCCTCGCCGCCGGTCTGGCCGTGGTCCCGCCGCGCTCGCGGCTCGCGCGAGCCGTCCGTCTCGGCATCGAGACGGCCCGCACCACCCCCGACTTCGACACCGTCGTGGACCGGCTCCACACCGCCCTCGGCGGGTATCACTGGGTCCATGCCGTCCCCAACTCCGCCGTCCTCGCCGCCGCCCTCACCCACGGCGACGGCGACTTCTCGCGCACCATCTGCGCGGCGGTCTCCGGCGGCTGGGACACCGATTCCAACGGCGCCACCGCCGGTTCCGTCGCCGGTCTCCTCGCCGGCCACCCCGACCGGCTGCCCGAGCGCTGGACCACCCCCCTCAAGAACCGGCTCTCCACCTCGATCCCGTCCTTCGACGGCATCGGCTTCGACACCCTGGCCGAACTGACGTATCTGGAGGCAGTACGCCCATGACCAGCATCGTGGTGCTCGGCAGCACCAACATGGACCTCGTCGCCTTCGTCTCCCGTGCCCCCGCGCGCGGCGAGACCGTCACCGGACGGGAGTTCCGGACGATCCCCGGCGGCAAGGGCGCCAACCAGGCCGTCGCCGCCGCCCACGCCGGCGGCGACGTGTCGATGATCGGCGCGGTCGGCAACGACGAATTCGGCGTACGGCTCCGCGCCACGCTCGAGGCATCCGGGGTCGACACCGACCTGCTGCGCACGGTCGAGGGCCCCTCCGGCACCGCGCACATCGTCGTCGACGACGAGGGCGGCAACGCGATCGTCGTCGTCCCCGGCGCCAACGGCACCGTCGCCTCTCTCGACCACGGCGACGAGGCCCTGATCGCCAACGCAGGGGCGCTGCTCCTCCAGCTCGAACTCCCCCTCTCCGTGGTCGTCGAGGGCGCCGTCACCGCCCGCCGTCTCGGCGTCCGCACCGTCCTCACCCCCGCCCCGGCCCAGCAACTCCCTCCCGAACTCCTCGCCGCAACCGACCTCTTGGTCCCCAACGAGCACGAGGCCGCCGCGCTCACCGGCGTCGCCGACCCGCGCTCCGCCGCCACCGCCCTGCTCTCCCAGGTCCCCGAGGTGGTCATCACCCTCGGCGCGGCCGGCGCCCTCTACGCGGCCCGCGACACCGAGCCGTTCACGGTCCCCGCTCCCCGTGTCCGCGCCGTGGACACCACCGCAGCGGGCGACACCTTCGTCGGCGCGCTCGCCGTCGCCCTCGGTGAGGGCCGGCCCGTCCGCGAGGCCATGGCCTGGGCCTCGACCGCCGCGGCGCTCTCCGTCCAGCGCGAAGGCGCCTCGTCCTCGATGCCGTACCGCTCCGAGATCGACGCGGCCCACGGTCCCCTCAGCGGCCAGGAGGTCGACGCCGTATGACCCGCACCCACGACACCGCACCTCCCCTCGACGGACTGCGCGTCCTGGATCTCGCCACCCTCTTCGCCGGCCCGCTCGCGGCGATGATGCTGGGCGACTTCGGCGCCGACGTCATCAAGATCGAGCACCCCCGCAAGCCCGATCCGTCCCGCGGTCATGGACCCGCCAAGGACGGCGTCGGTCTCTGGTGGAAGGTGCTCGGCCGCAACAAGCGGACCATGACCCTCGATCTCTCCTCCCCCGGCGGCCGGGACACTCTCCTGCGTCTGGCCGCCGACGCGGACGTGATCGTGGAGAACTTCCGCCCCGGCACCCTGGAACGCTGGGGTCTGGGCTGGGAGGAGCTGTCCGCCGCCAATCCCGGGCTCGTCCTCGCCCGGGTCACCGGATTCGGCCAGTTCGGCCCGTACTCCCACCGTCCGGGCTTCGGCACCCTGGCCGAGGCGATGAGCGGCTTCGCCGCCATCACCGGCGAACCGGACGGTCCGCCCACCCTTCCCCCCTTCGGCCTCGCCGACTCGATCGCCGCCCTCGCCACGGCGTACGCGGTGATGACCGCGCTCACCGCCAGGACGGCCACCGGCCGCGGCCAGGTCGTCGACATGGCCATCATCGAACCGATGCTCTCCGTCATCGGCCCCCACCCCCTCTGGTACGACCAGCTCGGTTACGTCCAGCCCCGCACCGGAAACCGCTCCCGCAACAACGCCCCCCGCAACACGTACCGCACGTCCGACGACGTCTGGGTCGCCGTCTCCACCTCCGCCCAGTCGATCGCCGAACGCGTGCTCCGGCTGGTCGGCCGCCCGGAGCTGATCGACGAGCCCTGGTTCGCCGACGGCGCGAGCCGGGCCGCCCACGCGGACGAACTCGACGAGGCGGTCGGCTCCTGGATCGCCCGCCACACCCGGGAGGAGGCGATGACCGCCTTCGAGAAGGCCGAGGCGGCGATCGCGCCCGTCTACGACGTCCGGGACGTGATGGAGGACGCGCAGTTCCGCGCCCTGGACACCGTCACCGAGGTCCCGGACCCCGAACTGGGGCCGATCAGGATGCAGAACGTCCTCTTCCGGCTCTCCGAGACCCCCGGCGGGATCCGCTGGGCCGGGCGCCCGCACGGCGCGGACACGGCCGAGGTCCTCGCCGAGCTCGGCCTCACTCCGGCCGAGATCGGCGCCCTCCGCGGTGAAGGAGCCGTATGAGCGGTACGCACTTCCCTCTCACCTGGCTGTACGCCCCCGGGGACCGCCCCGCCGTCGTCCAGAAGGCCCTGGTCTCCGGCGCGGACGTGGTGATCGTCGATCTCGAGGACGCGGTGGCCCCGGACCGCAAGGCGTACGCGCTGGCCGCCACGGCCGACCTGCTCTCCGATCCCCACCCCGTACCGATCCATGTCCGCATCCACACCCCACGCGACATCCCCTCCCTGGCCCCCCTCCCCGGCCTCCGTGGTCTCCGTGTCCCCAAGGTGACACACGCCACTGACATCCACCGGATCGCCGAGGTCACCTCCGGGCTCCCGCTCTACGCACTCCTGGAGAACGCGCTCGCCGTCGAGCGGGCGTACACCATCGCCACCGCCCACCCGGCCGTCCACGGCATCGCCCTCGGCGAGGCGGACCTCCGCGCCGACCTGGGGGTACGGGACGACTGCGGCCTCGACTGGTCGCGCGGCCGTCTCGTCGTCGCCGCCCGCGCGGCGGCCCTGCCGCCACCGATCCAGTCGGTCCATCCCGACATCCGCGACCTGGACTCCCTGGCGGCCGGCTGCGCGCGCGGCCGTGCCATGGGATTCCTCGGCCGGGCGGCGATCCACCCCCGCCAGCTCCCGGTCATCGAACAGGCCTATCTCCCCACACCCGACGAGGTCGCGGCGGCCGAGGAGGTCGTCAAGGCGTCCCGGACGGAGGAGGGCGCCCTGGCCCTCCCGGACGGCCGCTTCGTCGACGCGGCGGTCGTCGAGGGCGCGCGCCGCGTCCTGACCCTGGCGGCGAGAGCCGCCTGACCGGCGGCCCGCGCTCCCGCCCGTACGCCACAGGGCCGCCGGGACCCATCGGTCCCGGCGGCCCTGTGGCGTACGCAGGTCTGCTCGTCAGCCCTTGGCCGCGGACTCCGTGCCCTTCGCGGGTGCGTCGTCCGGCTCGTCGGTCACGGCCTCGCGCCGAGCGGTCTCGCCCTCGCCGTCGCCGTCGTCCTCGCCGCCCCCGTCACCGTCGGTCCCGAAGGGGGCCTCGGTCACGGCCGCGCCCTTGGCGTCGCCGGACGGCTTGTCCTTCTCGGGCTCCACGATCTCCTCCCGGCCCGGGCGGAGCCGCGCCGAGATCACGATGTACGCGACGGCCAGGACGAAGACGACGATCGCGGTCCAGACGTTCAGCCGGAGGCCGAGGATGTGGTGCGCCTCGTCGACGCGCATGTACTCGATCCACCCACGGCCCGCGCAGTACGCGGCGACGTACAGCGCGAACGCCCGGCCGTGGCCCATCCTGAAGCGGCGGTCGGCCCAGATCACCAGAAGCGCGACACCGATGCACCACAGCGACTCGTACAGGAAGGTCGGGTGGTAGATCCCTTCCTCGCGGTTCGCGCCGGCGGAGATCTCCAGGCCCCAGGGCAGCGTGGTCGGCTTGCCGTAGAGCTCCTGGTTGAACCAGTTGCCCCAGCGTCCGATGGCCTGGGCGAGGGCGATGCCGGGTGCGATGGCGTCGGCGTACGCGGGGAGCGGGATGCCGCGCCGGCGGGCGCCGATCCAGGCGCCCACCGCGCCGAGCGCGATGGCGCCCCAGATACCGAGGCCGCCCTCCCAGATCTTGAAGGCGTCGACCCAGTTCTCACCCTCGCTGAAGTACAGCTGGTAGTCGGTGATGACGTGGTAGAGCCGGCCGCCGACGAGGCCGAAGGGCACGGCCCACACGGCGATGTCGGCCACGGTGCCGGCTTTGCCGCCCCGGGCGATCCAGCGCTTGTTGCCGATCCAGACGGCGACGAAGACACCGATGATGATGCAGAAGGCGTAGGCGCGCAGCGGGACCGGTCCGAGGTGGAGGACGCCGGTCGACGGGCTGGGAATGTAGGCAAGGTCCATGGCAGAACCGACGCTACCTTGCCGGGCGGGCGTCACGGCAGCCCACCCGGCAACGTCTGCGTAACTAAGGGGATCTTCCGGGGGAACGTCAGCCCGCGGCCGGCGAGGCCGTGCCGGGCTTCTTGCCCTGGTTCGCCTCGGCGACCCACTTCTTCAGGTTCTCCGGGGAGATCTGCTCGCCGCCCTTCGTCGGGAAGATCGATTCCCCGTTGAGCAGCACGGACGGCGTGCCCTGGAAGTCGCCCTTCTGGAAGGCTTCGTTCGACTTCCCGACCCAGCTGTCGTGCGTACCGTCCTCGACGCAGCTGCGGAAGGCCGGCGTGTCGAGCCCCGGAACCTTCGCCGCCAGTTCGATCAGCTTGGCGTTGTCGCCGAAGGCGTCGTCCGGCTCCGGCGGCTGGTTCATGTACAGCGTGTCGTGGTACGCGGTGAACTTCCCGGCGTCCTGGGCGCAGGCCGCCGCGTTCGCCGCGCGGAGCGAGCCCTGACCGCCCATGTTCCGGTCGATGAGGGTGGCGAGGTGGTACTGGCTCTTGAGCGCGCCGGAGGCCTCCAGCTCGTGGATCGTGTCCCGGAACGCGTTCTCGAAGGAGGCGCAGGCCGGGCAGCGGAAGTCCTCCCAGATCTCGAGCGTGGACGGGGCGTCCGACGCCCCGGTCGGGATCGCGGGCTTGTCCCCCTCGATCGAGCCGGTGGGGGCGACGACCGGTCCCGCCTTGTCCGAGCCGCCGTCGTCGCCGCCGGTGTTGGCGGCGATCACTCCGGCGATCGCCGCCAGTCCGAGGACGCCGACGACCGCTGCCGACACGATCAGGACGCGCCGCTGCTTCTCCCTGGCCTTCTCGCGCTCGCGCTGCTGCTGGAGGCGCTCCCGCGCGCTCCGATTACCGTCACTGTTCTTCTGGCTCACGCCCTCAGCAACGAACCGGGGAGGCGCGTCCGCGCCTCCCCGGTCGTAGATCCACCCGTACGGGTTACGAAACGCGCCGCACGCCCTCGGCGAGTTCGCCCGCCAGTTCCCTTACGGCGGCGAGTCCGGCGGCCTCGCCGTCGGCGTCGAGCATCCGCTTGACGAAGGCGGAGCCGACGATGACGCCGTCGGCGAAGCTCGCGACCTCCTTGGCCTGCTCGGCGTTGGAGACGCCGAGTCCGACGCAGACGGGCAGGTCGGAGGTGGCGCGGGTGCGGCGGACGAGGTCGGCCGCCTCGGCTCCGACGGACTCGCGGGTGCCGGTGACGCCCATGAGCGAGGCGGCGTAGACGAAGCCGGAACCGGCGGCCGTGATGGTGGCGAGCCGCGCGTCCTGGCTGCTGGGGGCGACGACGAAGACGGTCGCGAGACCGTGCTTCTCGGCGTGTTCACGCCACTGGGCGGACTCCTGGACGGGCAGGTCGGGCAGGATGCAGCCGGCGCCGCCTGCCGCGGCGAGCTCCTCGGTGAACCGCTCGACGCCGTAGCGGTCGATCGGGTTCCAGTACGTCATGACCAGGACCGGCTTCCCGGTGGCCTCGAAGGCCTCGCGCACCGTGCGCATCACGTCGGCGATCCTGACGCCGCCGCGCAGGGCGATGTCGTCGGCGGTCTGGATGACCGGGCCGTCCAGGACCGGGTCGCTGTGCGGGAGGCCGACCTCGACGATGTCGGCGCCGCCGTCGAAGACGGCCTTGATCGCCGCGATGCCGCCGTCCACGGTCGGGAACCCGGCCGGGAGGTAGGCGATGAGAGCGGCACGGTTCTCCGCCTTGGCCTTGGCCAGGGTGTCGCTGAGGAGCTGGATGTTGCCGCTCACTTGGTGTCCCTCCGGATCTCGCCCGCGCCGTCCTCGGCGGCGGCGTCGGCCTCGACGGGGGCCGCGTCGGTGTCGTACAGCCCGAAGTAGCGGGCGGCCGTGTCCATGTCCTTGTCGCCACGCCCGGAGAGGTTGACGACGAGCAGGCCCTCGGGACCCAGCTCCTTGCCGACCTCCAGGGCCCCGGCGAGCGCGTGAGCGGACTCGATGGCCGGGATGATGCCCTCGGTGCGGGAGAGCAGCCGCAGGGCCTGCATGGCCGCGTCGTCGGTGACGGCGCGGTACTCGCCGCGGCCGCTGTCCTTGAGGTACGAGTGCTCCGGGCCGATGCCCGGGTAGTCGAGACCGGCCGAGATGGAGTACGGCTCGGTGATCTGGCCCTCGTCGTCCTGGAGGACGTACGACCGTGAGCCGTGCAGGATGCCGGGCTCACCGGCGGTGAGGGTGGCGGCGTGCTCGCCGGTCTCGACGCCGTGACCGGCGGGCTCGCAGCCGATGAGGCGCACGTCGGCGTCCGGGATGAAGGCGTGGAAGAGACCGATGGCGTTGGATCCGCCGCCGACGCAGGCGATGGCAGCGTCGGGGAGGCGGCCCGCTCGCTCCAGGATCTGGCGGCGGGCCTCGACGCCGATGACGCGGTGGAAGTCGCGGACCATGGCGGGGAAGGGGTGCGGCCCGGCGACGGTCCCGAAGAGGTAGTGCGTGCGGTCGACGTTGGCGACCCAGTCGCGGAACGCCTCGTTGATGGCGTCCTTGAGGGTGCGGCTGCCGGACTTCACCGGGATGACCTCGGCGCCGAGCATGCGCATCCGGGCGACGTTCAGCGCCTGGCGCTGGGTGTCGATCTCGCCCATGTAGATGGTGCACTCGAGGCCGAAGAGGGCGCAGGCGGTGGCGGTGGCGACACCGTGCTGGCCCGCGCCGGTCTCGGCGATGACGCGGGTCTTGCCCATGCGCTTGGTGAGCAGGGCCTGGCCGAGCACGTTGTTGATCTTGTGCGAGCCGGTGTGGTTGAGGTCCTCGCGCTTGAGGAAGACCCGGGCACCGCCGGCGTGCTCGGCGAACCGGGGGACCTCGGTGAGGGCGCTCGGGCGGCCCGTGTAGTCGACCATCAGGTCGTTGAGCTCGCGGGCGAACTCGGGGTCGGCCTTGGCCTTGTCGTACTCGACGGCGACCTCGTCCACGGCGGCGACGAGGGCCTCCGGGATGAATTTGCCGCCGTAGGCACCGAAGTAACCCTCGGCGCTCGGAACCTGACCCTCCGGGTCCGGAATGAAGAACTCGCTGGACATGCGGCTGCTCCTCGCGGGGCGGATGCCCCGTGTGACATGCGGTCTGGTGGTCACGTCATGCGCGCGACCCCTCACTCCCCGTGTGGGCGATCGTCCCGCAGGGCGGGACGGGTGGGCACACGGGACGGCACCCCGGCGGGTGCCTCCGCTCCAGGTGCCGGCGCCCACGAGGGCGGGGCGGTCACGGGCGGGGGCAGGTACGGAGCGGACGCGCCCGCAGGGGCGCCGTTCCGTTGTGCCCACCCGTTCCGCCCCAGCGGAACGAATGCCCACAACGGGGGCGGGCCCCGGTCAGGCCGTCGTGAGGGTGCGCGCGGGGCGCGGGCGCCATCGCATGCCGTTGACCTGGCCCGGCTCGTCGCCGATCACGTACCGCACCCGGCGGCCGTGGACACGGCGTGCGGGTGCGCGGCAGCCGCGCGGCCGGCAGCCCCGGGCCAGCGGGGCGTGGGCGGGCGCGGCGGCGGTACGGAGCCGGGTGCGCATCGCGCGGGTCACCGCGGCCGCGCCGAAGCCGCCCGGGGCGGTGATGCCCTGGGTGGTCGGCGTGGCGCGGTGCGGGGCCATGGAGGGGTCAGCCCCGCCCGTGGCGCAGGGCCGGGTGGGCGCCGGCGGCGACGAGGTCGGCGACGGCGGCCTTCGGGTCGCGGCCGGTCACGAGGGACTCGCCGACCAGGACCGCGTCGGCGCCGGCGTTGGCGTACGCGATGAGATCGTGCGGCCCGCGGACGCCGGACTCGGCGATCTTGACGATGCCGGCCGGGATCTCCGGGGCGACGCGCTCGAAGGTGGAGCGGTCGACCTTGAGGGTCTTGAGGTTCCGTGCGTTGACGCCGATGATCCGGGCGCCCGCCTCGACGGCGCGCTCGACCTCGTCCTCGTCGTGCACCTCGACCAGCGGGGTCAGGCCGATGGACTCGGCGCGCTCGATCAGGGAGACGAGGGCCTCCTGCTCGAGGGCGGCGACGATCAGGAGGGCGAGGTCGGCGCCGTAGGCGCGGGCCTCCCACAGCTGGTACGCCGTGACGATGAAGTCCTTGCGCAGGACCGGGATGTCGACCCGGGCCCGTACGGCCTCCAGGTCGGCGAGCGAGCCGCCGAAGCGGCGCTCTTCGGTGAGCACGGAGATGACGGCGGCGCCGCCCGCCTCGTAGTCCGCGGCCAGACCTGCGGGGTCGGCGATCGCGGCGAGCGCGCCCTTGGACGGGCTGGAGCGCTTGACCTCGCAGATCACGGTGACGCCCTCGCCGCGCAGTGCGGCGACGCCGTCCTTGGCCTGCGGCGCCTTGGCGGCGCGCTCCTTGAGCTCGTCGAGGGAGACCCGCGCCTGCCGCTCTGCGAGGTCGGCGCGCACGCCTTCGATGATCTCGTCGAGCACACTCACGCGAGAGGCCCCCTTCCGGGACGGTGATGGTGACGGTGGTGCAGATGAACAAGGTTCAGCCATGTCGATGGTATCCGCACCGAGGCTCCGGACTCGCATCCGGCCGTGATGCGTCCCACGTACTGGGACTTCCGGGGCGGGGTCAGGGGGCCAGGGCGGAGCCGAACGGGAGGTTCCGCACAAGGCTGAAGAGGGCGAGGAGGGCGCCGATCGCCCAGGCCCAGGCGGGGGTGACGGCGACCCTCATGGGCACGGCCCGTACGGCGCGAATCAGCCACAGGGCCATGACGAGGGCGAAGAGGCCGTAGCCGACGACGGCGAGGGCGTTGGCGCCGAACGCGGCGGCGAGGTCGCCGTGGACGACGGCGTGGGCACTGCGCAGGCCGCCGCAGCCGGGGCAGTACAGGCCGGTGAAGCGGAGCAGCGGACAGACGGGATAGTGCCCGGGCTCGTTGGGGTCGACGGCACCGACGTAGGCGAACGCGGCGGCGACCCCGGCGAGCGTGCCGACGGGCGCGAGAAGCCGCACCGGGAGCGACCTGGGCGCACGCGCCCCGAGCTCCCCTCCGGGGTACCCGAGCGGCTCCTCGCGCATGCCCAGGGCACGGACGGGCCCGGCGGGGGCCTCGACGCCCCCACGGGCCCCGGAAGCCCCGGACGGCCCGGCGGCCGCCCCGAAGCCCGCCACGGACGGACCGGACGGCGCGGGGGCCGGATCAGAGCCCGCCACGGACGGACCGGGCGGGACCAGGGCCGGGGCGGGGTGGTCCGTGGGGGCGGGCGGCCGCGGCGGGGCGGGGGGCTCGGGGTTGGCGTCCACGCGGTGATTGTCGCGCCTCACGCGCGAAGGCGCAGCCCGGCCCTGCCGGACTGCGCCTTCGCGCGTGTCGCGTACGTCGTGTGCGTCGTCCGTCAGACGGCGCGCGCCTTCGCCGTCGCCGCCTCGCGGGCCGCGGCGACCGCCGCCGACTCCTTCGGCATGCCCAGGCCCGCCACCTTCATCGCCAGGCCGATGACACCGCCCAGCAGGATGACGGCCATACCGGCCCAGAAGCCGGTCGTGTTGGCCGCCACCATGAAGACTCCGGCGATGCAGAAGCCGATGAAGGAGATGATGACACCGGTCCAGGCGGCCGGGGTGTGTCCGTGGGCGCTGCCCGCCATGAGTTGCTCCTCGTTGCTGTTGCTCGGTGGTGGCTCGATGGTGAGGTCTCGCGTGCGCGGACACTCGTGGTTCATTGTCCCGCACACAGGGGCGCGAGGATGAATCGGGGTGGCGCGACGATCACGCGTCGCGTCCGGCCTCCGCGATCATCCCTCGCGCGTCGGGTCCTCGCCGCGGTCCAGGGCCTTCCACAGGTCCTCGGGCCGGTCAGGGGACGCGGCGGGCGCCCGGCGCGCGGCACGGGGCGCGCCGGCCCGCTCGTACCGTCCGCCCATCGTCGGCCAGCGTGTGCCGAACCGCAGCGCGAGCAGCCCGGCGGCCAGGATCAGCAGCGCGCCGGCCGCCGTGACGTACGGCCACGCGGTGTGCGCGAGGCCCGAGACCGTCGCCGCGGTGTCACCGGAGATCCGGGCGGCCTCGGCGTCCAGCGCATCGCTGTCCGAGGCGCCGAGGAAGGCCGCCACCGCCGCTCCCGCGCCGCTCAGCGCGAGCAGGGCGGAGACCAGGGTGCGCCCGGTGCGGCGGACGGCGAAGACGGCGACGAGCGCGGCGAGGCCGACGATCGCGAGGGCCGTCGGCACACCGGTGACGGTGCCGCCGTCGGCCTCGACGGGCACCGTGCCGCCGCCGACCGCCGCCGTGCCCTCGGCCCAGATCTGGCCCGCGGACAGCAGCACGACGGTGGCACCGAGGGCGCCGAGCAGAAGAGCCGCGGCCAGGCTGCGGCGGCCGCCGGGCGCGGCGGCAGCGGCACCCACGCGGGCGGCTCGGGGCTGGGGTACGGGAACAGCACTCACGTACCCCACTATCCCTTACGCCGTCACGCGCCGTTCATCCGGTTGGCGGTGTGCACGGCGCGGAGGACGGCCGCGGCCTTGTTCCGGCACTCGTTGTCCTCCGCGACCGGGTCGGAATCGGCGACGACACCCGCTCCGGCCTGCACATACGCGGTGCCGTCACGCAGCAGGGCCGTACGGATGGCGATCGCGGTGTCGGAGTCGCCGGCGAAGTCGAGGTACCCGACGCACCCTCCGTACAGTCCGCGCCGGGACGGCTCGAGCTCCTCGATGATCTGCATGGCGCGCGGCTTCGGCGCGCCGGACAGCGTGCCGGCCGGGAAGCAGGCGGTGAGCACGTCGAACGCGGTCCGGCCCTCGGCGACCCGTCCGGTCACCGTCGAGACGATGTGCATGACGTGCGAGTACCGCTCGATGGACATGAAGTCGACGACCTCCACCGAACCCGGCTCGCAGACGCGGCCGAGGTCGTTGCGGCCGAGGTCCACGAGCATCAGGTGCTCGGCCCGCTCCTTGGGGTCGGCGAGCAGCTCCTCGGCGAGGTCGTGGTCCTCCTGCGGGGTCGCGCCGCGGTGCCGGGTGCCGGCGATGGGGTGCACCATCGCCTGCCCGTCCTCGACCTTGACCAGGGCCTCGGGGCTGGATCCGACGACGTCGAAGCCGTTCTCGAAGCGGAAGAGGTACATGTACGGCGACGGGTTGGTGGCCCGCAGGACCCGGTAGACGTCGAGCGCCGAGGCGTGGCAAGCGGTCTCGAAACGCTGCGAGGGGACGACCTGGAAGGCCTCGCCCGCCCGGATCCGCTCCTTGATGTCCTCGACGGCTTCCTGGTAGGCCTGTCCGCCCCAGAGCGCGGAGAACTCCGGCAGTTCGGAGGGCGGGAGCGCGGCGGGGACGGTGGCGACGGGGCGGGCCAGGTCGGCCTGCATGGCGTCGAGCCGGGCGACGGCGCCGGCGTACGCCTCGTCGACACCGGTCTCCAGGTCGTTGTGGTTGATCGCGTTGGCGATCAGCAGCACCGTGCCGTCCCAGTGGTCCAGGACGGCGAGGTCGCTGGTGAGCAGCATGGTCAGCTCGGGGAGCTCCAGGTCGTCCCGCGTGGCGTCCCCGATGCGTTCCAGGCGTCGGACGACGTCGTAGCCCAGGTAGCCGACCATGCCGCCCGTGAAGGGCGGCATCCCGGAGGACAGGTCGCGGGGCGTGTGCAGGGCCTCGACCGTGGCGCGCAGCGCGGCGAGCGGGTCGCCGTCCGTGGGGACGCCGACGGGCGGGGTGCCGAGCCAGTGGGCCTGGCCGTCGCGGACGGTGAGGGTGGCGTCGCTGCGGACCCCGATGAAGGAGTAGCGCGACCAGGAGCGGCCGTTCTCGGCGGATTCGAGGAGGAAGGTGCCGGGGCGCTCGGCGGCGAGCTTGCGGTAGAGCGCGACCGGGGTGTCGCCGTCCGCGAGGAGCCGGCGGCTGACGGGAATGACACGGCGGTCTTCCGCCAGCTTGCGGAAGGTCTCGAGATCCATGGCGCCAGACCCTACTTGCCCAGGGGCAGGACGTCGGCGTCGAAACAGGTCCGCGCGCCGGTGTGGCAGGCGGCGCCGACCTGGTCGACCTTGACGAGCACGGTGTCGGCGTCGCAGTCGAGGGCGACGGACTTGACGTGCTGGACATGGCCGGAGGTGTCGCCCTTGACCCAGTACTCCTGGCGGCTGCGCGACCAGTAGGTGCAGCGGCCGGTGGTGAGGGTGCGGTGGAGGGCCTCGTCGTCCATCCAGCCGAGCATCAGCACCTCGCCGGTGTCGTACTGCTGGGCGATGGCCGGGACGAGTCCGTCCGGGCTGCGCTTGAGACGGGCGGCGATGGCCGGGTCGAGATTGCTGCTCATGCGGCCATTGTGCCGTGGCCGGGGGGTGTGTCCGGATGACCGTCCACTGGGCGGACCGCGGGCGTCGGTCGTACGCTGGCGAGCATGTCGACCCATGCGAAGCGTGAACGCCTTCTGCTCGCCGATCTGTTGGAGGCGGCCGGGCCCGAAGCCCCGACGCTCTGCGAGGGGTGGCTGACCCGCGACCTCGCGGCCCATGTGGTCGTGCGCGAGCGCCGTCCGGACGCGGCCGCCGGGACGCTCGTACCGGCGTTGAAGGCGCGGCTGGACCGGGTGCAGGCGGAGTTCGCGGAGAAGCCGTACGAGGAGCTGATCCAGCTCATCCGGACGGGGCCGCCCCGGATGTCCCCGTTCACGATCAAGCAGGTGGACGAGGGGGCGAACATCGTCGAGTTCTACGTCCACGCGGAGGACGTGCGGCGGGCCCAGCCGGACTGGTCGGCGCGCGAGCTGGACCCGGTCTTCTCGGACGCGCTCTGGTCGCGCCTGGAGAAGGGCGCGAAGCTGCTGGGCCGCAGGGCCCCGGTGGGCCTGGTGCTGCGCCGCCCGAACGGCCAGACGGCGGTGGCCCACCGCGGCACCCCGGTGGTGACGGTCTCCGGCGAGCCGGGTGAGCTGACGATGTTCGTCTTCGGCCGCCAGGACCAGGCGAAGGTGGAGCTGGACGGGGAGCAGGACGCGATCGACCGCCTGCACGAGACGAAGCAGCTGGGGATCTAGGGCGGCTCAGGCCGCCGGACCGCCCGGCGCGAGGACCGGCTCCGGCGCCTCCGGCCCGCGCCCGCACCGCCCCCGGCGCGCCCGTCCGGCCCCCGCACGGGTGCGGTCGGGCGCGCCACCCCGCCCCGTGCGAGGCGCGGGGCCGGGCGGCTCAGGCGGCGTCCCCTCGGGGGAGTTCCGCGCGGCGCAGGGACCGGACCGAGAGGGCGTACACGCCGCCCAGCGCGCACGTCGCCGCGCTGGCCACGAACACCGGGCCCAGGCCCCACAGGCCCACCGCGGCGCCGGTGAGGGGGAAGCTCAGCGGGGCGACGCCGAGGCTGAAGAAGCTGGACACGGCCGTCACCCGCCCCAGGTACGCGGGGTCGCACTCCGTCTGGGTGAGGGCGCCGCACAGTGCGCCACTGAGGCCGGCGAGCAGGCCGACCGAGACGGACACGGCCACGGCGACGGACAGCTGCGGTACGTACGCGAGGGCGCCGATCGAGCCCGCGCCGAGGGTGATCGTCCAGGCCATGACCGCCCCGGCGCGGGGTATCCGGCCGCGTACGGTCAGCAGCAGGGAGGCGGCGCCCGCTCCCACGCCGAACCCGGCGAGGACCCAGCCGATGCCGGCGGCGCCCCAGCCGCGCTCGTCGGCGAGGAGCGCGAGGCCGACGTTGAGGGGGCCGACGAAGCCGAGGTCGGAGAGCGCGACGACGATCATCAGCGGGCCGAGGACCCGGTGGCGGCGGATGTAGCGCAGTCCTTCGGCGAGGTCGCGCAGCGCGGTGCCGTCACGGGAGGCCTCGCCGCCGGGAAGCGGGGTGATCCGGAGCCTCAGGAGCAGCGGCAGGGAGAAGGCGAAGAGGAGACCGGCGGCCCCGAACGCGGCCGCCGGTCCGCCCAGGGCGACGGCGAGGCCGCCGAGCGGCGCGCCGAGGACGAGTCCGGCACGGTAGGCGAGGCCGCGCATCCCCTGGACGCGGGCGAGCTGGTCGCGCGGGGCGATCCTGGGCGGCAGTGCGCCGACGGCGGGCAGGAAGAGGGCGTCGACGGTGCCGAAGACGAGGGCGACGACGGCGAGCAGCCAGAGGGCCGGGCTCGCGAGGAGCAGGAGGGCGGCCACGCCTAGGACGACGAGGCAGCGCACGGTGTCGGAGAGGACGACGACCCGGCGCGGCCCGAAGCGGTCGGCGATCACTCCCCCGCCGAGCATGAGCAGGGCGCGCGGCACGGCGCTGACGGCCATGACGAGCCCGGCCTCCGCGGGCGTGCCGCCGCGGACGGCGGTCCAGGACAGGGCGAGGTGGTAGACGCTGTCGCCGAGTGTGGAGGCGGTGTAGGCGCCGAGCCAGCGCAGCACGTTCGGGTCGCGGTGCGCGGGTCCGGCGGGGCGGGCGTGCCCGGTCGCGGCCTCGGTGAGCGCCGTCATGACCGGTAGGGAAAGCCGTGGAGGTGGACGGCGACGTTCTCGCGGCCTTCGGTGTCGCCGGCCTGCTCGGCGGCGCGGGCCTGCGCGTCGTACTTCCTGAGCAGCGCGTCGAGCTCCTCGCCGAGCGCGGCGAGTTCGGCGGCGGTCAGTCGGGGGAGCCACTCGGAGCTGATCGAGGCGGAGCGCCACTCGCCCGACCATGTCAGCCGTTCGTCGAGGAAGCGGCGGTGGAGTTCGGTGCGCTGTTCGTTGATCGTGCGGCCGAGGGCGTCGCTCGCGGCGATCAGCTCGGGTGTGCCCCGGACGTCCTCGTCGCGGATGGAGACGCCGTACGAGCTGGGCTGCCACCAGCGTTCGCGGCCGTCGGCGGAGTGCCCGTGCGCCTCTTCGATGAGGTCGTGCTCGGCCAGCTTGCGCAGGTGGTAGCTGACGAGGGAGACCGCCTCGTCGACCTGGTCGGCGAGCTGGGACGCGGTGGCGGTGCGGGCGACGAAGAGGGCGCGGTAGAGGCGCATCCGCAGCGGGTGCGAGAGCGCCTTGAGGGTGCCGAGATCGGTGATCCGGCGGTTCTCCTGCGAGGTCATGTCCACGACCGTAGATGCGAAAGAAATCTTGCGCAACGGAAATTGCACAAATAATCCTGCTCATCGGACCAAGAGAGAGGCCCCCTTCCGGGGGCCTCTCGGAGCCTGGCTCAGCGGACCGGGTGGCCCGCCTCCCGCAGCGCGCCCTTGACCTCGGAGATCCGCAGATCGCCGAAGTGGAAGACCGAGGCCGCGAGCACCGCGTCCGCGCCCGCCTCGATCGCCGGCGGGAAGTCGGACAGCTTGCCCGCTCCCCCGCTCGCGATCACCGGCACGGTCACGTGCTTGCGCACGGCCGCGATCATCTCGGTGTCGTAGCCGTCCTTCGTGCCGTCCGCGTCCATCGAGTTGAGCAGGATCTCGCCCGCGCCCAGCTCGGCGGCCCGGTGCGCCCACTCGACGGCGTCGATGCCGGTGCCCTTGCGGCCGCCGTGCGTCGTCACCTCGAACGACCCGGAGGCCGTACGCCGGGCGTCCACGGAGAGCACGAGCACCTGACGGCCGAAGCGCTCCGCGATCTCGCGGATCAGCTCCGGCCGGGCGATGGCGGCCGTGTTCACGCCCACCTTGTCGGCACCGGCGCGCAGCAGCTTGTCGACGTCCTCCGCCGCGCGCACGCCGCCGCCCACGGTCAGCGGGATGAAGACCTGCTCGGCGGTGCGGCGCACCACGTCGTAGGTCGTCTCGCGGTTGCCGGAGGAGGCGGTGATGTCGAGGAAGGTCAGCTCGTCGGCGCCCTCGGCGTCGTACAGCTTCGCCATCTCGACGGGGTCGCCGGCGTCGCGCAGGTTCTGGAAGTTGACGCCCTTCACGACCCGGCCGTTGTCCACGTCCAGGCAGGGGATCACTCGTACGGCGAGGCTCATTCCGCACCACTCCTGTACGCCTCGACCTCGACCTCGACGACCAGGCTCGGGTCGACGAAGCCGGACACGATGATCATCGAAGCCGCCGGGCGGACCGCGTCGAACAGCTCCTTGTGGGCGCGGCCGACCTCCTCCACGTCCCGCGCGTGGGTGATGTACATCCGGGTCCGTACGACGTCCTCCGGGCCCAGGCCGAGCTTCTTGAGCGCGTCGAAGGCCACGTTGAAGGAGTTGATCGCCTGCTCGTACGGGCCTCCGCCGGCGATCTGGCCGCCGACCACCGACGTACAGCCGGAGACGAGGACCAGGCCGTTCGGCAGCTCCACCGCGCGGGAGTAGCCGAACTGCTCCTCCCAGGGGGCGCCGGTGACGACCTTCTTCACGCCGTCGGTCATACGGAAGCCACCGCCTCCAGCGCCTCCTCCAGGGTGAACGCCTTGGCGTACAGCGCCTTGCCGACGATCGCGCCCTCGACGCCCAGCGGGACGAGCCCGGACAGGGCGCGCAGGTCGTCCAGGGACGACACGCCGCCGGAGGCGACTACGGGCCTGTCGGTGGCGGCGCAGACGTTCTTCAGGAGCTCCAGGTTCGGACCCTGGAGCGTGCCGTCCTTGGCGATGTCGGTGACGACGTAGCGGGCGCAGCCCTCGGAGTCGAGACGGGCGAGCGTCTCGTACAGGTCGCCGCCGTCGCGGGTCCAGCCACGGCCGCGCAGCGTGGTGCCGCGCACGTCGAGGCCGACGGCGATCTTGTCGCCGTGCTCGGCGATGACCTTGGCGACCCACTCGGGGGTCTCCAGGGCGGCGGTGCCCAGGTTGACGCGGGTGCAGCCGGTGGCGAGGGCGGCGGCGAGCGAGGCGTCGTCGCGGATGCCGCCGGAGAGCTCGACCTTGATGTCCATGGCCTTGGCCACCTCGGCGATCAGCTCACGGTTGTCACCGGTGCCGAAGGCGGCGTCGAGGTCCACCAGGTGCAGCCACTCGGCGCCGGAGCGCTGCCAGGCGAGGGCGGCCTCCAGCGGGGAGCCGTAGGAGGTCTCCGTACCGGACTCTCCGTGCACGAGGCGGACGGCCTGGCCGTCGCGGACGTCGACGGCGGGGAGGAGTTCGAGCACGCTGTTAGAAGACACAGTCACAGGGTTCCGATCCAGTTGGTGAGCAGCTGTGCTCCGGCGTCGCCGGACTTCTCGGGGTGGAACTGGGTCGCCCACAGGGCACCGTTCTCGACGGCCGCGACGAACGGCTCGCCGTGGGTGGCCCAGGTGACCTTGGGGGCACGCATGTTGGGGTTGCCGACCTCCAGGCTCCACTCCCGCACTCCGTAGGAGTGCACGAAGTAGAACCGGGCGTCGGCGTCGAGGCCCGCGAACAGCTCGCTGTCCTCGGGCGCCTCGACGGTGTTCCAGCCCATGTGGGGCACGACCGGGGCCTTCAG
Organism: Streptomyces sp. NPDC022552; assembly: GCF_055561875.1. Classification (NCBI taxonomy): domain Bacteria; kingdom Bacillati; phylum Actinomycetota; class Actinomycetes; order Kitasatosporales; family Streptomycetaceae; genus Streptomyces; species Streptomyces sp. NPDC022552. The sequence goes on along the minus strand of NZ_JBVHGJ010000002.1, from coordinate 728,289 downwards.
CGGCTCGACCGTACCGGGCCACTCGTCGAGGCCCTCGGTCTCCACGCCGTGCTCGATGCCCCGGGCGAAGAGGATCTGCATACCGACGCAGATGCCCATCACGGGGCGGCCGCCGGAGAGCCGGCGGTCGATGATCCACTCGCCGCGGGCCTCCTTGAGCCCCTGCATGCAGGCGGAGAAGGCGCCGACGCCGGGGACCAGAAGCCCGTCGGCGTTCATGGCCCTGTCGTAGTCACGGGTGATCTCGACCTCGGCGCCGACATGGGCGAGCGCCCGCTCGGCGGAGCGGACGTTGCCGAAGCCGTAGTCGAAGACGACGACCTTCTTGGGAGTGCTTGTGGTGCTCATGCCGCTTACTCCCAGATTCCCTGAATCCGAAGGACGCCCGCGACCAGGCACATCAAGGAGGCGATGGCGAGGAGGGCGATCACGCCCTTGGGCAGGTCCTGCTTGGAGAACGAGTACACACCGCCGGCGAGGAAGAGACCGACGACGATGAGGATGGTGGAGAGGCCGGTCATGGAGTTAGAGCGCGCCCTTCGTGGAAGGCAGGATGCCGGCCGCGCGCGGGTCACGCTCGGAGGCGTAGCGCAGCGCCCGGGCCAGCGCCTTGAACTGGCACTCCACGATGTGGTGGGCGTTGCGCCCGTACGGCACGTGGATGTGGAGCGCTATCTGCGCCTGCGCGACGAAGGACTCGAAGATGTGCCGGGTCATGGTCGTGTCGTAGGAGCCGATCATCGGCGCCATGTTCTCGGGCTCGGTGTGCACCAGGTACGGGCGGCCGGAGAGGTCGACGGTGACCTGGGCGAGCGACTCGTCCAGCGGGACCGTGCAGTTGCCGAAGCGGTAGATGCCGACCTTGTCGCCGAGCGCCTGCTTGAAGGCGGCGCCGAGGGCGAGGGCGGTGTCCTCGATCGTGTGGTGCGAGTCGATGTGCAGGTCGCCGTCGGTCTTGACGGTGAGGTCGAAGAGCCCGTGGCGGCCGAGCTGGTCGAGCATGTGGTCGTAGAAACCGACGCCGGTGGCGACGTCGACCTTGCCGGTGCCGTCGAGGTCGATCTCGACGACGACGGACGTCTCCTTGGTGGTGCGCTCGACTCTGCCAACGCGGCTCATGAGCTCTGCTCCTTCTTCAGTGCGCGAACCGCATCGAGGAACGCGTCATTCTCTTCGGGGGTGCCGGCGGTGACCCGCAGCCAGCCCGGTACGCCGTTGTCCCTGACCAGGACACCCCGGTCGAGGATCTTCCGCCAGGCCTCGTGGGAGCCCTCGGCTCCGTCGAAGTGGCCGAACTGGACGAAGTTGGCGTCGGACTCGGTGACCTCGTAGCCGATCGCCCGCAACTCGGTGACCAGGCGGTCCCGCTCGGTCTTGAGCTGTTCGACGTACCCGAGGAGCGTATCGGTGTGCTCCAGGGCGGCGAGGGCGGTGGCCTGGGTGACGGCGGAGAGGTGGTACGGCAGCCGTACGAGCTGCACGGCGTCGACCACGGCCGGGTGCGCGGCGAGGTAGCCCAGGCGCAGACCGGCCGCGCCGAAGGCCTTGGACATGGTGCGGGAGACGACCAGGTGCGGCCGGCCCTCGATCAGCGGCAGGAGGGAGTCCCGGTGGCTGAACTCGACGTACGCCTCGTCGACGACGACGAGCGAGGGCTTGGCGGCCTGGGCGGCCTCGTACAGCGCGAGGACCGTCTCGGCCCCGACCGCCGTGCCGGTGGGGTTGTTGGGCGAGGTGATGAAGACGACGTCGGGCCGGTTCTCGGCGATCGCCTTCTCGGCCGCCTCGACGTCGATGGTGAAGTCGTCGTTGCGCGGCCCCGAGATCCAGCCGGTGCCGGTGCCGCGCGCGATGAGCGCGTGCATCGAGTACGAGGGTTCGAAGCCGATGGCCGTACGGCCGGGCCCGCCGAAGGTCTGCAGCAGCTGCTGGAGGACCTCGTTGGAGCCGTTGGCCGCCCAGACGTTCTCGACGGCGACGGGGTGCCCTCCGGTACGGGTCAGGTAGCGGGCGAGCTCGGTGCGCAGCTCGATCGCGTCCCGGTCGGGGTAGCGGTTGAGGCCGCGGGCGGCCTCGGCGACCCGCTCCGCGATCCGGGCCACCAGGGGCTCGGGCAGCGGGTACGGGTTCTCGTTGGTGTTGAGCTGCACGGGGACGTCGAGCTGGGGCGCGCCGTAGGGGGACTTGCCCTTCAGCTCGTCGCGGATCGGAAGGTCGTCGATCCGGATGGTGTCGTTCGAGGTCACTTGCTTTCTGGCACCTTCCAACCGAACCGGGCCTTGAGCGCGGCACCGTGCGCGGGCAGGTCCTCGGCCTCGGCGAGGGTGACCACGTGGTGGGTGACCTCGGCGAGGGCGTCCCGGGTGTAGTCCACGATGTGGACGCCGCGCAGGAAGGACTGCACGGACAGGCCCGAGGAGTGGCAGGCGCACCCGCCGGTGGGCAGCACGTGGTTGGAGCCGGCGCAGTAGTCGCCGAGGGAGACCGGCGCCCACGGGCCGATGAAGATCGCGCCCGCGTTGCGGACGCGCTCGGCGCGGGCGGCGGCGTCGGCGGTCTGGATCTCCAGGTGCTCGGCGCCGTAGGCGTCGACGACCTTGAGGCCGTCCTCCAGGTCGCTGACCAGGACGATCGCGGACTGCTTGCCGGCCAGCGCCGGGACGACCCGGTCGTCGATGTGCTTGGTGGCGGCGACCTGGGTCTTCAGCTCGGCCTCGGTGGCCTCGGCCAGCTCCTCCGAGTCGGTGACGAGCACGGCGGCTGCCATCGGGTCGTGCTCGGCCTGGCTGATGAGGTCGGCGGCGACGTGGACCGGGTCGGCGGTGGAGTCCGCGAGGATCGCGATCTCCGTCGGCCCCGCCTCGGCGTCGATGCCGATACGGCCGGTGAAGTAGCGCTTGGCCGCGGCGACCCAGATGTTGCCGGGGCCGGTGACCATGTTGGCGGGGGCGCAGGACTCGGTGCCGTACGCGAACATCGCGACGGCCTGGGCGCCTCCGGCGGCGTACACCTCGTCGACGCCGAGCAGCGCGCACGCGGCGAGGATCGTCGGGTGCGGCAGCCCCCCGAACTCCTTCTGCGGCGGGGACGCGAGCGCGACGGACTCGACGCCCGCCTCCTGCGCCGGGACGGCGTTCATGATCACGGACGAGGGGTAGACGGAGCGGCCGCCGGGCGCGTACAGGCCGACGCGCTGGACGGGGATCCACTTCTCGGTGACCGTGCCGCCGGGCACGACCTGGGTGGTGTGCGTCGTACGGCGCTGGGCGCGGTGGACGATCCTGGCCCGCCGGATGGACTCCTCGAGGGCCGCGCGGACGGCCGGGTCGAGCTGCTCCAGGGCCTCGGCGAGCGCCTCGGCCGGCACGCGCACGTGCGTGAGCTCCACGCCGTCGAACTTCTCGGCGTACTCGACCAGCGCCGCGTCGCCCCGATGATGGACGTCCTCGCAGATGGGCCGCACCTTCTCCAGGGCGGCTTCCACGTCGAACTCGGCACGGGGCAGCAGGTCGCGCAGTGCGCCACCCTCGGGGAGGGCGTCGCCGCGCAGGTCGATACGAGAGATCACGGGTCAATTCTCGCAGACGCCCCACAAGCGCCGGACGTCCGTATCACTGGCTGATACGAGCCACAGTGGCGTCTTGTCGCCACAGCTGACCGTTAGCGTTCAGTCCGTCACTCAGCGGGAAGAACGGCTGTACGAATCCAGGGAAGCGGATTCGTGGAAAGCGAGGGGGCGGCAGTGACCGAGCCGCACGAGGACGGAATGCCGGACGGTCTGACGGGCCCGGAGCGGGCCATGTGGCGGGCCTTCCGGATCGGCAGGAGCTGTGATCTGAGCGAGGGGGACGCGGCGCGGGACGACCCCTTCGGCGCCGAGGTGTGGGGCGAGCAGCGCAGTGTGCGCGCCGAGGTGGTGGCGCTGCTGCTGCTCGACGGCCCGCAGGCGCGCTCCGGGCGGGTCGCGGCGCTGAAGCTGCGCGGGGTGCGGATCACCGGCGTGCTCAATCTGGCCGGCGGGACGATCGAACCGTACGTGGAGTGGAACCGCTGCCGTTTCGACCAGGAGATCGTGCTGCCGGAGGCGCGGTTCGGCACGGTGCGGATGGTGGAGTGCGCGATACCGCGGCTCGAGGCGGCGCGGCTGCACACGGAGGGCGATCTGCATCTGCCCCGGTGCCGGGTGCAGCGGGGCATCCGGCTGACGGACGCGCAGATCGGCACCGACCTGCTGATCAACCAGGTCCGGGTGTGGCCGGACCGGCGCGGCCGGGCGATCACGGCGGACGGTCTGGTGGTGGCGCAGGACCTCCAGGCGGAGCTGATCGAGACGTACGGCGAGCTGAGCCTGCGCGGGGCGAAGGTCGGCGTGTCGCTGAGTCTGCGGGGCAGCGTGCTGCGTGGCGCGCAGCAGCGGCGCGCGCTGAACGCGCCGCAGCTGACGGTGGAGCGCTCGCTCTATCTGAACGCGGCGTGGGTGTACGAGGGCTCGGAGAACTCGACGGCCACTCCCCCGTACGGCGTGGGGTACACCCCGGTGCGCGGGGCCCGGCGCAAGCCCGTGGAGTGCCATGGCGGGGTGCGGCTCGACGACGGGCGGTTCGGCGACGCGGTGGACCTGCACTACGCGCGGTTCGTGCTGAACGGGGCGAGCCGCGAGGAGGTGTCGCTGCGCCGGATCGCCACACCGGAGCTGCGGTTCAACGGGGAGCGCCCGGAGGAGGGACGGGTGGTGCTCAACGGCGCCCGTGTGGTGACGCTGATCGACCTGTCCACGAGCTGGCCGGGCCCGGGCGGGCTCTCGATGAACGGCTTCGTCTACGAGAACCTCGTGCCGTACGGACACTTCCCGCTGACGCGCCGCCTCGAGTGGGTGGCGGCGGCGACCCCGGAGTACGCCCCGGAGCCGTACGAACGGCTGGCGACGGTGCTGCGCAACAGCGGGGAGGACGCGGACGCCCGGGTGGTGCTGCTCGCCAAGCAGCGCCGGCGCCGGGAGACGCTGCCGGTGGCCGGGAAGCTCTGGGGCTATCTCCAGGACTGGACGGTGGCGTACGGCTACCGGCCGGGCCGTGCGGCGCTGTGGATGGCGGTGCTGTGGGCGGCGGGGGCCTGGGCGTTCTCCCGCTACGACCCGCAGCCGCTGAAGGCGGAGGAGTCGCCGAACTGGAGCGCCACGCTGTACGCGCTGGATCTGCTGCTGCCGGTGATCAATCTCGGCCAGGACGGCTACTGGCGGCTCGAGGGGCTGTGGCAGTGGGCCGCGACGGCGCTGATCCTGCTCGGCTGGGTGCTGGCGACGACGGTGGCGGCGGGAGCGTCGAGGCTCTTGAGGCGGGGGTGACGGGTGGGGCGTGAGGGGCGGATTGTGCCGACTCCCACCCCTTTCTTTACGCTGTCTTGACCTCCCGCAGGACAACTTTCCCGCCGCTACCAAAGCTTCACAGTCCCCCACTGGCGCCGCCCCTACCTGCGGTTTTTGAATGGTCCGCACGATGTCTCTCCTCCGCGCCCTGATCGGCACCGCCCGTATGGTCCGGCTTGCACCGCGGCTCCACGCCGCCCTGCCGCCGGACGACGACGTGCTGCTCGACGCGCCGGACGACAGACTCGCCCCGGCCCTGGTGGCGGCCGCGCTCGCCGACCCCGAGCCCGCGGCCAAGCTGCTCGCGACGACCCGGGACGGCGCCGAATGGGAGAAGCGGGACCGGTACGTGGCGCGGCTGGCGACCTTCGCGTACAGCCGTGACGAGTGGCTCGCCCACTGGCTCGCCGTCTCGCCCCGCGACCCGGACGCGCTGCTCGTCAAGGCGGAGCTCGCGGTGCGCAGGGCCTGGGAGTCGCCGGCCCGCTCCGAGCGGCTGCGTGAACTCGGACCGCTGATCGACGCGGCCGCCGAGGCCTCGCCGCGCGACCCGGTGCCGTGGCGGCTCGCCCTGGACCACGCGCGGGGCACCCATGCCGGGCACACGGCCTTCGAGTCGCTGTGGGAGCAGGCCGTGCGCCGCTCCCCGCACCACTACGGCTGCCATATCGCCGCGCTGCGGTATCTCTCGGCCCAGTGGTACGGCTCGCATCACGAGTGCTTCGACTTCGCGGAGCAGGCCGCCGAGGACGCGCCGCCGGGCTCCCTGGCCCGGGCCCTCCCGGTCAACGCCGCGTTCGCCCAGCTGCTCGCCGACCCGGTCCCCCTCCAGGGCCACCGGATCGACGCCGCGGCGGACCGGGGCATCGCGCTGTCGGCGGAGTTCCCCGAGGGCGACCCCTGGGCCGCGGAGGTCCGCAACCTGCTGGTGTACGTGCTGGTCAGGCGGGGGCGCTGGGCGGACGCGCTGGAGGAGTTCCGGAAGATCGGCCCGTACGCCACGACGTTTCCGTGGGGGCTCGTCGAGGACGATCCGCTCGCCGCTTTCCTGGAGACGAGGGACCTGGTGCGGGCCGAAGCGGGCCGCACGGCGCCGCGGCGCGGAGCCCGAGCCGGACGGGCCGGACGGGGCGCGCCCGGCGGCCATTACTCTTGACCGCTGTGACCACCGCTCGCCTGCCCCTCTTCCCGCTCAACGCGGTGCTGTTCCCGGGCCTCGTGCTGCCCCTGAACGTGTTCGAGGAGCGGTATCGCGCCATGATGCGCGAGCTGCTCAAGACCGACGAGTCGGAGCCGCGCCGATTCGCCGTCGTCGCGATCCGTGACGGCCGCGAGGTCGCGCCGACGGCGCCGGGGATGCCGGACCAGACGGCGCTGCCGGAGAAGGGGCCCGGAGCGGGCTTCGGACCGGACCCGATCCAGGCCTTCCACCGGGTGGGCTGCATCGCCGACGCGGCGACCATCCGGGAGCGGTCGAACGGCAGCTTCGAGGTGATGGCAACGGGGACGACCCGGGTGAAACTGCTGTCGGTGGACGCGACGGGGCCGTACCTGGTGGCCGAGATCGAGGAGATCCCGGAGGAGCAGGGCGACGAGGCGGGCACGCTCGCGGAGGGCGTGCTGCGGGCGTTCCGGAGCTACCAGAAGCGGCTGGCGGGGGCGCGGGAGCGGTCGCTGACGACGAGTGACCTGCCGGACGATCCGTCGGTGGTGTCGTACCTGGTCGCGGCGGCGGCGGTGCTCGACACGCCGGCGAAGCAGCGGCTGCTGCAGGCGCCGGACACGGCGACGCGGCTGCGGGAGGAACTGACGCTGCTCCGGTCGGAGACGGCGGTGCTGCGGCATCTGCCGTCACTCCCGGCGGTGGAGCTGACGCGGGCGCCGACGAGCCCGAACTGACGGAGGAGCGCGGTGGCGAAGAAGCAGAAGAAGCAGACGGGCGGCACGCCGGCGACGGTGGCCCTGACTGCCGCCGGGGTGGACTACGCGGTCCACTCCTACGACCACGACCCCGCGTCCCCCTCGTACGGCGAGGAGGCGGCTGAGGCGATCGGGGTGTCGCCGGACCGGGTCTTCAAGACGCTGGTCGCGGACGTCGACGGCGAGCTGACGGTCGCGGTCGTCCCGGTCGCGGGCCAGCTGGACCTGAAGGCCCTGGCCTCGGCGGTCGGCGGCAAGCGCGCGTCGATGGCGGACCCGGCCCTGGCGGAACGCACCACGGGCTACGTCCGCGGCGGCATCTCCCCCCTGGGCCAGCGCAAGCGCCTCCGCACGGTCCTGGACGCGTCGGCCTCGACGCACACCACGATCTGCATCTCGGCGGGCCGCCGGGGCCTGGAAGTAGAACTGACCCCGGAAGCCCTGACGACCCTCACCGCTGCCCTCCTGGCCCCCATCGGCCGCGCCTGACCCACGGGGGGGGCGCAGCCCCCCGTCTCGTCAGAGTGTCGGGAAGGGGTGGGGTGGGGGAAGTCCCCGCCCCCGTCACGCGCAGTGGCGGCCGGCCCCGGGGTGGGCGGGTCCCCGCGTCCTCAGGCCTTGTCGCCGTCCCCCTCCGGGGGCCATTCCAGTTCTGGGTCCCTCGGGCCGAACAGGGCCGTCAGGGACAGGTGGACGATCATCGCCGCGAGCGGCCACGCCAGCATCGCCCCCGCCCACATCTCCAGCTTCAGCGGCGCGTCGAACTGCACCCCCGCCCCCACCTCGCGCGCGTGCGCGACCACGTCGTGCGTCGGCCCCAGGAACGTCCCCACGCCCCACCCGAGCAGCGACCCGAGCACACCGCCCCCCGCCAGCGCGAGCACGAGACCCACACCGCCGTGCCGGTGGAACAGGAAGACCAGCGCCGCCGCCGCCGCCCCGAACCCGAGCGCCAGCAGGACGAACGTCCCGTCCGCCCCGACCGCCGACTCCCCCTCGCTGTTCCGCAGGAACACCGCCTTGCCGTCCGAGATCAGCGGAACCCGCGGCGCCAGCCACAGCCACAGCAGTCCCAGCACCACCCCGGCGACCGTCGAGACCGCGGCCACCACCGCGGCCTGCCGGAGCTCCGTGGCCACGCCCGGGGCACCGTCGCCCGGCGGCATCGGCGGATAGGGCGAGGGCCATCCGTCCGGCGGCACGGCGTCGTTCGGCGGCTGGTGAGGCGGTGTCAGAGGTGCGGTCACCCCGCCATCGTGCCAGGTACGGGAACGACCCGCCTCAGCGGACCGCCGCCCGCCGGTACGCCCACGTCGCCACCGCGAGCGACGCCACCCCGACCGCCCCGCACACCGCGAGGTCGAGCCCGACCACCGCCCAGTCCGGGTTCGCGTCGAACGTGCGGGCCAGCGCCTCCACCCCGTACGTCGACGGCAGCAGGTCCCGCGCCCAGCCGACCGGCCCGGGCAGCCGGTCCGCCGGCAGCACGCCGAGCAGCAGCGCGGCCGACATGCCCAGCTGCCCGAGCAGCGTCGCGAGCTCCTGACGCGGCGCGAGCAGCCCGAGCGCCGCCCCGAGGCCGGCCAGCGCGGCCCCCGCCAGCGGCACGACCGCCGCGAGGATCCACAGATGGCCGAGCGGCAGCCCGAAGAGCAGCGACCCGATGACCGCGGTCACCACGGTCCCCGGCACGGTGAAGGACGCGTACGCCCCCGCCGCCCCGAGCACGACCGCGGCCGGCGGCACCGGCAGCGTGGCGTAGTGGTCGAGGCCGCCGGTCGCCCGCAGCTGCCCGAAGTACTGGGCGAGCAGATTGAGCGCGACGAACGCGACCACGAGCACCGACGAGCCCGCCACGACGGCCCGCGCCTCCGACCCGCCGTCGACGACACCCCGCATCAGGACCATGATCCCGACGGACTGGAACGTCGCGACGAAGAGCAGCGGTATACGGGACACCCGGGCGCGTGAGAGCTGCGCGCGGTACACGGCGGCGAGCGCCGGCAGCAGCCGGGCGCGCGGCGCCAGCGGTGCGGCGGCGTCCCCGTTCTCGGCCGACGCGCCGACGGCCGAGGCCGGGACGCCCTCGGCCGACGCCGATCCCGACGCGGCCCCCGACGCGGCCTGGGCGGGCACGATACTCACTCCGTACAGCTCCTCAAGCCTTGACCAACCCCTGCGTCTCGCCGCCCAGCGCCAGATACACGTCCTCCAGGCTCGGCGTCGCCAGTGTGAAGTCGTCCAGAGCCGCGAACGCCGCCCCGCCCGTGACCGCCGCCACCGTCGCCCGCGCCTCGTCCGGGGCGAGCCGGAGCGTCCAGCGCCGGCCCGACTCCTGGGCGAGTCCACGCAGCGCGGCGACCTCGGGCACCTCCAGCGGGGCGCGCTCGCGCCACACCAGGTCGACCCGGACCTCGCCGGCGACGCGTTCCTTGAGCCCGGCCGGCGTGTCGCAGGCGATGACCCGGCCCCGCTCCAGGACGGCGACCCGGTCCAGTACGGTCTCGGCCTCGATCACGTTGTGGGTGACGAGCAGCACGGTGGTGCCGTGCTCGGCGCGCCGCCGGTCGACGGCGGACCAGACGGCGCGCCGGGCGATCGGGTCCATGCCGGTGGTGGGTTCGTCGAGCACCAGGACCGGCCGTTCGCCCACCAGGGCGGTCGCGACGCAGGCGAGCCGCCGCTGTCCGCCAGAGAGCTTCTTCAGCGGCCGGCCGGCGAGCTCGGTGAGGCCCAGCTCCTCCAGGACGGCGTCCTTGGCGGCGCGCGCGTCCCGTGCGCTCAGCCCACGCAGCCGCCCGGTGGTCTCGGCGGCGAGGGCGACCGTCAGCTCGTCGAGCGCGGTCGACTCCTGCCCGAGGTAGCCGAGCAGGCGCGCGGCGCGTTCCGGGTGGCGTACGAGATCGTGGCCGAGCAGTTCGACCGTTCCGGAGTCGGGGCGCATGAGCCCGGTCAGCTGGCGGACCAGCGTGGACTTCCCGGCGCCGTTGGGCCCGAGCAGGCCGAAGATCTCACCGCCGTGGACATCGAGGCTGATGCCGTCGGTGGCGCGGATCTCGGGGGTCGCGGGGGTCCCTCGGCGGGCGCGCACGGCGGGGTACGTCTTGACCAGATCCCGCACCACGCACACCGTACTCACGAGGGATGAGCCTACGGGGTCCGTCGGCCTACTCCCCCGCGGGGGCGCGTTCCGCGGCGGCCCGGACGTCGATCTCGCGCCAGAAGCCCGCCCGGATCGCGTACCGGTCGTGCTCGTCGATCTGGTCGTCCTTGTGGGCGAGCAGGCCGAACCTGGCCGCGTACCGGAGGAGTTCGCCGTCGATGCGGTGCGGGATCCTCGGGTACATCACGGACAGCTTCTGGACGTGACTCTGCTCGGGGAGCCGCTCCATCCAGCGGCGGGCGAACACCTGTCCGACCTCGAAGGGATCGCCGCCGACGGTGGTGATGTCCTCCTCCCGGTCGGCCCAGCGCTGCTCGGCGCTGGTGAGCTGGGCGAGGGTGGGCAGGGAGGCCGTCTCGGGCGGCTCGCCGAGCGCGCCGCCGGGCCGCTCGATCCAGCCCTTGTCGGAGGACCAGCGCAGCGTGGCGTTGGTGGCGGGCGGGGTGGCCGGGCCGCCGGGCCCGCGCAGGCCGGCGAGGTCCTTGGGCGTGGGGACGCCCCGGCCCGCGGCGGGTGCGGGAACGGCGGACGCCGGCCCGTCCCCGTCGGCCGGAGGCGCGGAGTCGGCGGGGGCGGATGCCCCGTTGTGCACGGCGGCGGCTTCCGCGGCCGCCGCCTCGGCGGCCCGCTCGGCGGAGGCCGCGAGCGCCGACTCGGGCAGCGGGGCGGAGAGGATGGCCGCGATCTCGGGGCGCGGGGCGGGCGGGGGCGCGCAGAGACCGCTGAGGTCCTTGGCACGGACGGCCCGGGTGATCCAGGCCCGGTCGAGGACCCGGCGTTCGTCGGCCTCGGCGACGAGGTCCTCGGACTGGTTGTAGTCGCCGTCGGCGGCCTGGACGGCCCAGAGGTGGACGGCGACGCCGTGCTCCTTGGCGGACATCAGACCGGGCAGCAGATCGCCGTCGCCGGTCACGAGGACCACGTCGGAGCAGGCCCGGTTCCTTGCCAGCTCGGTGAGCTCGGCGTGCATCGCGGCGTCGACGCCCTTCTGGGCCCAGCGGCCGTCGCTGCGGGTCAGGGCCCCGAGCCGTACGGTGACCCGGGGCATCACCCGCAGCCTGCGGTGCTCGGGCTGGGGCACTCGGTCGGGCGCGCCGTCGAACCAGTAGATACGGAGCAGGGGCTGTTCGGTGTCCGCCTCGGCCCGTTCGCGCAGCCCCTGGATGAGGGCGGCGTGGTCGACGGTGATCCGGGAGCGGGCCGGTTCCCCGGCGAGAAGGCTCGCGGCGGCGCCCAGCAGATAGCCGGCGTCCACCAGAACGACGCAGCGGTCCACGTGTTCCACCCTCTTTCGGGAACCTCGGGATCGGAAGTTGCTTCGGATTTCCTTCGAGTCTGCCCGAACGTGGGGAGGTTGACGGCCGGAACTGGATCATCGGCGTGGCGAATGTCACTCCGCGGTCGACCGGGGTCCCACTCACGGACGGTAATGATCCAAAATGCGACGTTTGACCCCATGTGTGAGGCTGGCAGCGGCCCTGGCCCCGAGATCCCATTGAGGAGGCATCACCATGGCCAAGAATCGAAAGCAGAACCGCAGTCCGCAGCAGTCGCAGGCCGAGCGCGGCGCCCAGCAGGCGCAGCAGTCGTCGATGGAGTCCCAGGCCGAGCAGCGTGCCTCGCAGGTGACTCCCGGTGACATGGCTCGCAAGGGCCGGCAGAAGCGCTTCGGTCACAACTGATCGCGCGTAACCCCGGAAGGGGCGCACCCGTGACGACGGGCGCGCCCCTTCCGCGCGTGTGGGCCCCGGCTTCCGCGCGCGGGGCCGGCCGCTATCCGGCCAGGCAGGACGGGCCGAGCAGCACCTTCAGGTCGCCGAAGAGCGCGGGATCGGGCTGGACCCGGTGCCGGTCGAGCCGCAGGACGGTCGTCTTGCGCGGGCCCTGGAGCTTGATCCGTACCTCGGTGTTGCCCTTGTGGTGCCCGAGGATCTCGCCCAGCCGGCTCACCATCGGCGGGGTGACCTTCACGGTCGGGATGGTCAGGATGACGGGCGCGTTGGTCCCGGCGTTCGACAGGTCGGGGACCATCAGCTCCATGGCGACCAGCCGGGGCACGTCCTCGCGCTTGTCGAGGCGGCCCTTGACGAAGACGACCGTGTCCTCGACGAGCTGCGTGGACACCAGCTGGTACGTGGCCGGGAAGAACATGCACTCGATGGAGCCGGCCAGGTCCTCGACGGTGGCGATGGCCCATGCGTTGCCCTGCTTGGTCATCTTGCGCTGGAGGCCGGAGATGATGCCGCCGATGGTGACGACCGCGCCGTCGGAGTGCTCGCCGCCGGTCAGCTGGGAGATCGCCGCGTCCGTCTTGTCGGAGAGGACGTGCTCGATGCCGAAGAGCGGGTGGTCGGAGACGTAGAGGCCGAGCATCTCGCGCTCCTGGGCGAGCAGGTAGGACTTCTCCCACTCGACGTCGGAGAACTCCACGTCCAGGCCGAATCCGGGCTCGTCGCTCGCCTCGTCGCCCATGCCGCCGAAGAGGTCGAACTGCCCCTCGGCCTCCTTGCGCTTGACCGCGACCACGTTGTCGATCATCGGTTCGTGGTGGGCGACCAGGCTCTTGCGGGTGTGGCCCATCTCGTCGAAGGCGCCGGCCTTGATCAGCGACTCGATGGTCCGCTTGTTGCAGACGACCGCCTCGACCTTGTCGAGGAAGTCGGGGAACGTCGAGTACTTCCCCTTCGCCTTGCGCGACCTGATGATCGACTCGACGACGTTGGTGCCGACGTTCCGGACGGCGGAGAGGCCGAAGAGGATCACGTCGTCGCCCTGGGCGGCGAAGTTCGACTCGGACTCGTTGACGTTCGGCGGCAGGACCTTGATGCCCATGCGGCGGCACTCGTTCAGATAGACCGCGGACTTGTCCTTGTCGTCCTTGACCGAGGTCAGCAGACCGGCCATGTACTCCGCCGGGTAGTTGGCCTTGAGGTACGCCGTCCAGTAGGAGACCAGGCCGTACGCGGCGGAGTGCGCCTTGTTGAAGGCGTAGCCGGCGAAGGGGACCAGGACGTCCCACAGGGCCTGGATGGCCTCGTCGCTGTAGCCGTTCTTCCGGGCGCCGGCCTGGAAGATGGTGAAGTTCTTCGCCAGCTCCTCGGGCTTCTTCTTGCCCATCACGCGGCGGAGGATGTCGGCCTCGCCGAGGGAGTACCCGGCGATGATCTGGGCGGCCTTCTGCACCTGCTCCTGGTACACGATCAGGCCGTAGGTGACCGCGAGCACCTCTTCGAGCGGCTTCTCCAGCTCGGGGTGGATCGGGGTGATCTCCTGCTGCTTGTTCTTGCGCAGGGCGTAGTTCGTGTGCGAGTTCATGCCCATCGGGCCCGGCCGGTACAGGGCGGACACGGCGGAGATGTCTTCGAAGTTGTCGGGCTTCATCAGCCGCAGCAGCGAGCGCATGGGGCCGCCGTCGAACTGGAAGACGCCGAGGGTGTCACCGCGCTGGAGCAGTTCGAAGGTCTTCGGGTCGTCCAGCGGCAGGGCGAGGAGGTCGAGGTCGAGCCCCTTGTTGGCCTTCACCATCTTGACGGCGTCGTCCATGATGGTCAGGTTCCGCAGACCCAGGAAGTCCATCTTCAGCAGGCCGAGCGACTCGCACTGGGGGTAGTCCCACTGCGTGATGGTCACTCCGTCCGTGTGCCGCACCCAGATCGGGGCGTGGTCCACGATGGGCTCGCTGGACATGATCACGCCGGCCGCGTGGACGCCCATCTGCCGGACGAGGCCCTCCACGCCCTTGGCGGTGTCGATGACCTTCTTCACGTCCGGCTCGTTCTCGTACATCGCCCGGATCTCGCCCGCCTCGCTGTAGCGCGGGTGCGAGGGGTCGGTGATGCCGTTGAGGTCGATGCCCTTGCCGAGGACGTCGGCGGGCATCGCCTTGGTGAGCCGGTCGCCCATGGCATACGGGTAGCCGAGGACACGGGCCGAGTCCTTGATGGCGTTCTTCGCCTTGATCTTGCCGTACGTGCCGATCATGGCGACCTTGTCGGAGCCGTACTTCTCCGTCACGTACCGGATCACCTCGACGCGCCGACGCTCGTCGAAGTCGATGTCGACATCGGGCATCGAGATGCGCTCGGGGTTGAGGAAGCGCTCGAAGATCAGTCCGTGCGGGATCGGGTCGAGGTCGGTGATGCCCATGGCGTAGGCGACGATCGAGCCGGCCGCGGAGCCTCGGCCGGGGCCGACGGCGATGCCCTGCTTCTTGGCCCACATGATGAAGTCGGCGACGACGAGGAAGTAGCCGGGGAAGCCCATCGAGATGATGGTGTCCATCTCGTACTCGACCTGCTTCATGCGGTCGTCCGGGATGCCGTCCGGGAAGCGGCGGTGCATGCCGCGCATGGTCTCCTCGCGGAACCAGGAGACCTCGGTGTAGCCCTCGGGGATGTCGAACTTCGGCATGAGGTTCTTCTCGACGAACATGCCGTCGGTGCTGACCTGCTCGGCGACGAGCAGGGTGTTGCGGCAGCCCTCCTGCCAGGCGTCCGAGGAGTCGACGGCGTACATCTCGTCCGTCGACTTCAGGTAGTAGCCGGTGCCGTCGAACTTGAAGCGGTCCGGGTCGGAGAGGTTCTTGCCGGTCTGGATGCACAGCAGCGCGTCGTGGGCGGTGGCCTCGTGCGCGTACGTGTAGTGCGAGTCGTTGGTGACCAGCGGCGGGATGCCGAGCTTCTTGCCGATCTCCAGGAGCCCGTCGCGGACGCGGCGCTCGATCTCGATGCCGTGGTCCATCAGCTCCAGGAAGTACCGGTCCTTGCCGAAGATGTCCTGGTACTCGGAAGCGGACTTCAGGGCCTCGTCGAACTGGCCGAGGCGCAGCCGGGTCTGCAGCTCGCCGGAGGGGCAGCCGGTGGAGGCGATGAGCCCCTCGGACCACTGGGAGATGGTCTCCTTGTCCATCCGGGGCCACTTCTGGAGCCAGCCCTCGGCGTACGCGTCGGAGGAGAGGCGGAAGAGGTTGTGCAGGCCGGTCGCGTTCGCCGCCCAGATCGTCTTGTGGGTGTAGCCACCGGAGCCGGAGACGTCGTCCCGCTTCTGGTGCGGCTGCCCCCACTGGATCTTCCGCTTGTTGCGCCGGGACTCGGGCGCGACGTACGCCTCGATGCCGATGATCGGCGTCACCCCGGCCTTCTTGGCCGAGTGGAAGAAGTCGTACGCCCCGTGGAGGTTGCCGTGGTCGGACATGGCGATATGGGTCATGCCCATCTCGTTGCACGCGTTGAACATGTCCTTGAGCCGCGCGGCACCGTCCAGCAGCGAGTACTGGGTGTGTACGTGAAGGTGCGTGAAGGGCGGCTTGGTCACGGCGGAAGGCCTCCGGAAACGGCGGGCTACAGGCTGCGGACAGTCTGGGGGGACAGCGTGGAAGTCTACGTCTCCGGACTGACATCAGAGGGATACTGCGGGGCGGAAGCCCCTCGATGGGGGGTGGTGGTCGGGTGACGGGCGGGCGGGCACTCGGGAGTACCGTCGCGCGTTGAGAGACTCGGAACGCCTGTCCAAATTGTCATGAACAGTCTTGCACCAGGAGGCACCCTCGATGTCGGTCACCGAGCCCACCGCCGCCCAGCGCGGTGAGCAGATACTCACCGTCTTCGACACCGCCTTCGGTGAGCTCCTCGCCGCGGACCCCGCCGCCTTCCGCGTGAAGTTCCGCAAGATGGCCGGCTCCGCCTTCGCCTTCTACCGGGGCACGGCGTGCCTGTTCTACGCCGACCTGGAGCAGGAGCGGGCCGGCGGTCCGTATCTGGACGAGCGGACCGGCCGGGTCTGGATCCACGGCGATCTGCACGCGGAGAACTTCGGCACGTACATGGACGCCAACGGCCGGCTGATCTTCAACGTCAACGACTTCGACGAGGCGTACGTCGGCCCCTTCACCTGGGACCTGAAGCGGCTCTCCGCCTCGCTCGCCCTGATCGGCTACACGAAGGCGCTCAGTGACGAGCAGATCACGGAGCTGGTACGGATCTACGCCGCCGCCTACCGCGAGCGGATCCACGCCCTGGCCACCGGCGCCAAGAGCAGCGAATCGTCGGAGCTGCCTCCCTTCACCCTGGACACCGCCGAGGGCCCCCTCCTGGACGCCCTGCGCGTCGCCCGGTCGCTGACCCGCTTCGGGCTCCTGGACTCGATGACGGAGATCCGTGAGTTCGAGCGCCGGTTCTCCCCCGGCGGCGGCTCCATCGAGCTGGACGCGGCGACGCGCTACAAGGTGCTCGCGGCCTTCGACGGCTATCTGGAGACCCTGCCGGAGTCCTCGCTCGCGCGCCCCGACTCGTACCGGGTCAAGGACGTCGTGGGGCGGCGCGGCATCGGCATCGGCTCGGCCGGCCTCCCGTCGTACAACATCCTCCTGGAGGGCAACAGCGACGCCCTGGAGAACGATGTCGTGATCTACATGAAGCAGGCGCAGACACCCGCGGTGTCGCGCCATGTGACGGACGCGGCGGTACGGGAGTACTTCCAGCACGAGGGCCACCGCACGGTCATCTCCCAGCGGGCCCTGCAGGCACACGCGGACCCGTGGCTGGGCTGGACGGAGCTGGACGGCTCCGGGCAGCTGGTCGCGGAGGTCTCGCCGTACGCGGTTGACCTGGACTGGTCGGACATCGACGACCCGGCGGAGATCGCGGCGACCGTGGCCGACCTGGGGCGGGCGACGGCGACGATGCACGCGGCCGCCGACGACTCCAGCGGGCACTCGCTGGTGCCGTTCTCGACGGAGCGGGCCATCGACGCGGCGATCGCGGCCGACGAGGAGGGCTTCGCGGACCTGCTGGTGGACTTCGCGCACAGCTACGGGGCACGCGCGCGTGCGGACCACCAGATATTCGTGGATCTGTTCCGCAACGGCCGGATCCCGGGCCTCTAGGCCGGTCCCCGGCCGGTCGGGGCGTCTCACAGCTCGCCCTTAAGGGCCTCTTACAGGATGGCGTGGCAGACTTCCTCCGCTATGGACATATCAGGGAAGCGGCTCAGAGGGCTGCGGGCGGCGCTCTTCACGGCACTGGTCGTGACGCTGTCCGCCGGCTCGCACGTGCTGCTGTCCCAGGTGCCGCTGCCGCTGCTGACCGTGGGGCTGCTCTCGGTCGGCGTCTTCGCCGTCGCGTACGCCCTGGCCGGTCGGGAGCGCCGCTTCTGGCCGATAGCCGGGCTGCTGGTCCCGCTGGAGCTGGCGGCCGACACGGTCTTCACCGCCGGTCAGACGGTCTGTTACGGCCCCTCCGGCGGCCCGGTCGCCGGTTCGCTGCGCTCGGTGGGCGTGGACGTGCTGTGCGGCGACGCCTTCGGCACCACGCTGCCGGGCGTCGCCGCCCCCGAGAGCGGGACCGCGGCCGCTCTGCTGAGCTCTCCCGCGCCGGCCCTGCCGTGGCTGCTGCTCGCCGCCCATGTGTCGGTCGGCCTGTTCGCGGCGGCCTGGCTGCGGCACGGCGAGCGGGCGCTCGCCCGGCTGCTCTCCGCGGTGGCCGCCTTCGCGTTCCGCCCCCTGATGCTCGTCGTCGCGCTCTTCGGCACTCCGCGCACGGCCCATGGGCGCGGCGGGCGCCCTCTGGACCGGCCGCGCCGGTCCCGTCGTACCCGTCTTCTCGTGCACTCCGTCGGACGGCGGGGACCGCCGCGCCCGGGCTTCGTACTCGCCTGAGCCCTCGCAGTCCCCACCCTTCCGCCCCACGGGCCTTCCGCCCCCACGGGCTTTCGACTTTCACGGAGATCACGACCATGAGCGCACGCAACAGCCACGCCAACAAGGCGGCCGCCCGCGAGCGGCTGCGCGTCGAGCGCGAACGCCAGGCCAAGAAGGACAAGGTCCGCCGCCAGGTGACCGTCGCGGTGTCGGCCGTCGCCGTCCTGGCGGTCGCCGGCGGTGTCGGTTACGCCGTCGTCCAGGCCAACAAGCCGTCCCACTGGGAGTCGGTGGCCAAGGAGTCGAGCGTCACCGCGCCCAAGAACACCGAGGGCACGAACGGCACGACGGTCGTCGTCGGCAAGGCGTCCGCAAAGAAGACCCTGGAGATCTACGAGGACTCGCGCTGCCCGGTGTGCGCGCAGTTCGAGCAGCAGGTGGGCGCGACCGTCGACAAGGACGTGGAGGCCGGCAAGTACAAGCTCAAGTACGTCGGCGCCACCTTCATCGACAACGCCGACCAGGGCGAGGGCTCGAAGAACGCCCTGTCCGCGCTCGGCGCGGCGCTGAACGTGAGCCCCGAGGCCTTCATGAAGTACAAGGCGGCGCTGTACTCCACGCAGTTCCACCCGGAGGAGAGCCAGGACAAGTTCGCCAAGGACTCCTACCTCCTGGAGGTCGCGGACTCGGTCCCGGCGCTGAAGGGGAACGCTGAGTTCAAGAAGAACGTGGAGAACGGCACCTTCGACGCCTGGGCGATGAAGATGTCCGCCGCCTTCGACGCCAGCGGAGTCACCGGCACGCCGACGCTGAAGATGGACGGCAAGGCGCTGACGGTCGAGGGCAGCAAGAATCCGCCGCTGACGGTCGAGGAGTTCAACGCGGCGCTCACCCCGGCGCTCAAGGGCTGACATCGGGCGACGGCCGGTTCGCGGCCGACGGTACGGGTCCGCGGGAGTTCGCTCCCGCGGACCCGTCCCTTTTTGTCCGCACGATCCGGAGAAGCCGGGAAGATCCGGAGACACCCGGATGATTCCGAGGTGCCCGACGGATGCCGACCGCGGGGCGACGAGTGTGCGAACTTTCCGGATTTCGTCTGCCTGTTCGGCATACTGATCAGTAATCTGACTGCCCGTGACCAGTCGACACATATCTTCCGAGCCCACCCGCCGCACCGTCGTGAAGGCCGCCGCCGTCACGGCCGTCGCCACCCCGGCCCTGGTGGGCGCCGCCTCTCCCGCGTTCGCGGGCTCCGAGGCCCCCGCCTTCCTGCACGGTGTCGCCTCCGGCGACCCGCTGCCCGACGGCGTCCTGCTCTGGACGCGCGTCACTCCCACCTCCGACGCCACGCCCGGTTCGGGCAGAGGCCCCGCCGTCACGGTCGGCTGGGAGGTCGCCGAGGACCGGGACTTCGCCCGGACCGTCGCCCGCGGCACCATGACCGCGACGGCCGCCTCCGACCACACGGTGAAGGTGGACGTCCGGGGCCTGCGCCCCGCGACCGCCCACTGGTTCCGCTTCACGGCGGGCGACACCGTCTCCCCCGTGGGCCGCACCCGCACCACTCCGGCGACGGACGCCGCCACCCCCGGCGTCCGCTTCGGCGTGGTCTCCTGCGCCAACTGGGAGGCCGGCCACTTCTCCGCGTACCGCCATCTCGCGGCCCGCGCGGACCTGGACGCGATCCTCCATCTCGGCGACTACATCTACGAGTACGCGGCCGGGGCCTACCCGGATGCCGCGTACTCCGTACGGCAGCACGAGCCGAAGCACGAGATCGTCACGCTCGCCGACTACCGCCTCCGGCACGCCACGTACAAGACGGACGCCGACCTCCAGGCGCTGCACGCCGCCCACCCCGTGATCGCGATCTGGGACGACCACGAGGTCGCCAACGACGCCTGGTCGGGCGGCGCGGAGAACCACACGCCGGGCGCCGAGGGCGAGTGGGCGGCGCGGATCGCGGCCGCGAAGCAGGCGTACTTCGAGTGGATGCCGGTCCGCGCCTCGACCGAAGGCACGGTCTACCGGCGGCTGCGCTTCGGCAAGCTGGCCGATCTGCACCTGCTCGACCTGCGGTCGTTCCGCTCGCAGCAGGCCAAGATCGGCAGCGGCACGGTCGACGACCCGGAGCGTACGATCACCGGCCGCGCTCAGCTCGACTGGCTGAAGTCGGGCCTCGCGAGCTCGGACGCCACCTGGAAGCTGGTCGGCACCTCGGTGATGATCTCGCCGGTCGCCTTCGGCTCGCTGCCGGCCCAACTCCTCGGCCCGCTCGCCGAACTGCTCGGCCTGCCGAAGGAGGGGCTCGCGATCAACGTCGACCAGTGGGACGGCTACACGGACGACCGCAGGGAGCTGCTCGCGCACCTGACGCAGCGGTCCGTCCGGAACACCGTCTTCCTGACCGGTGACATCCACATGGCCTGGGCGACCGACGTGCCGGTGAAGGCGGCGACGTACCCGCTGTCGCAGTCGGCGGCGACCGAGTTCGTGGTGACGTCGGTGACCTCGGACAACATCGACGACCTGCTCCATGTGGCGCCGGGCACCCTCTCCCTCGTGGCGGCCGGGGCGATCAAGGCCGCCAACCGCCATGTGAAGTGGGTGGACATGGACAACCACGGCTACGGCGTCCTGGACGTGACCGCCGAGCACTCGCAGATGGACTACTACACGGTCTCCGACAAGACGAAGGCGGACGCGACGACCGCCTGGGCACGCTCGTACCGGACGAAGAACGGAACGCAGCGCGTCGAGCGCGTGTACCAGCCGGTGCGATGAGATGACTGCATGGTCGATTTTCGGCCATGATCTCTTCTGTTAACGGAAGATCACATCATCACGGCGGGTGGTGGGTTCGGGCGATCGAATCCGGACACACCACCCGCCTCCGTCACCCGGCTCGTTACGTCCGCGTCTCAAACTCCGGAACCGACGAAAGTTCTTCTTCCTGATAACCCGCTTTGCCCCACGAATGATTGGGCTTGATCAATGCTCAACAACGTCTGACATGGACCCGTAATCTCCCCGCGGTGGCGAGGAACTACCTCTCCACGAACCCCCCGCGAGGAGTCACCTGTGCGTGCTCTTGTTCGTATATCGCCGCGTATGTCACGTCGTCTGCTCGGCACCGCGGTCATGGCCGGAACTCTGGCCCTGGCTCCCCTCTCCGCCCCGTCGGCCGCCCCGGCCACCACCACGTCGGCCGCCGGCGTCTCCGCCGAGGAGTGCGTGGACGGTACGGAGTCCCTCTCCGGCGCCCGCAAGGCCCGCGGCGCCGACAACCACGGCCACGAGCCCAACGAGATCTCCGCCGCCCAGGCCAAGGCCATGGACGCGGACCTGAAGAAGAGACTGGAGTCGGTCCGCGCGAGCGGCATGAACTCCACCGCCGCCGTGGTGAACATCCCGGTCTACTTCCACGTCATCCACAGCGGCACCACGGGCAAGCTGAGCGCCACCGCCATCAACAACCAGATGGCGGTCCTCAACGCGGCCTACGGCGGCCAGGGCACCGGCAACGTGAACACCAACTTCCAGTTCACGCTCGCCTCGACCGACTACACGGACAACGCCACCTGGTACAACCTTGCGTCCGGCTCCACGGCCGAGAAGCAGATGAAGCAGACGCTGCGCAAGGGCGGCGCCGGCGCGCTGAACTTCTACACCGCCAAGCTCAGCGGCGGTCTGCTCGGCTGGGCGACCTTCCCGTCCTCGTACAGCTCCAGCCCGTCCATGGACGGTGTGGTCGTCCTCGACTCCTCGCTGCCGGGCGGCTCCGCGGCCAACTACAACGAGGGCGACACCGCGACCCACGAGGTCGGCCACTGGCTGGGGCTGTACCACACGTTCCAGGGCGGCTGCAACGGAGCCGGCGACTCGGTGAGCGACACCCCGGCCGAGAAGAGCCCGGCGTACGAGTGCCCGACCGGCCGTGACAGCTGCGCCAGCAAGGCCGGTGTGGACCCGATCCACAACTTCATGGACTACACGTACGACGCGTGCATGTACCAGTTCACCGCGGGCCAGGTCACGCGGATGAACAGCATGTGGAGCGCGTACCGCGCCGGCTGACACACCGCAGGAAGGAAGGGTGCGGCGGGAGAGCCCCCGTCGCACCCTTCCTTGCGTCCGAGACCTCGTCGCCCTACAGGCTCTCGAGGAACGCCAGCGCGACCGCCCAGGTCTGTTCGGCCGCCGCCTCGTCGAAGTCCGGCAGGTCCGGGTCGGTGAACAGATGGCCGGCTCCCGGGTAGCGGTAGACCTCCACGTCCGCTCCCGTCTTCCCCATCCGCAGGTACCAGGACGTCAGCCAGTCGTGCGACTCGAACGGGTCCGGGTCGGCGATGTGCAGCTGTACGGGAAGGTCGTCGACCGACGCGCTCTCGGCGATGTCCGAGGTGCCGTGGAGCAGCAGCAGCCCGCGCGCCTTCTCGTCCCCGAGGGCCAGGGTCTGCGCCACCGAGGCGCCGAAGGAGAAGCCGGCGTAGACGAGACCGCGGTCCGAGTAGGGCGCGGCGGCGAGGACGGCACGCTTCAGCAGCTCCTCCTTGCCGATCGACTCCTGGAGCTCCATCCCCTCCTCGACCGTCTCCGCGGTTTGGCCCCCGAAAAGGTCGGGCACCTGAACCTGATGCCCGGCGGCCCGCAGCCGCTCGGCCGCGGCCTCCACCGCCGGACGCAGGCCGTAGGTCGAGTGGAAAAGCATGATGTCCATGCGGTCCATCCTGCCAGCCGGGCACACCGAGTCGGAGACACGGAGGCCTCGATCACATGGACACCGCGCTGCGCCCGCTGCTCGTCGTCGGAGGGGCGGTCCTGCTCACCCTGCTGGTGGGGTGGGTCGTCGACGTACTGCTGCGCCGGGCCGACGACAACCATCGCGAGACCCCGCTCTGGGGGCTGCTGCGCCGCTGCCGGCCACCGCTCCAGGCCGTACTGCTCGTGTCCGTCCTGCGTGGCACCTATCGTGAGACAGGGTGGCGGGCCGTCGAGGAACACGCGGCGGGCATCGGCCAGGTCCTCTCCCTCGTCCTCATAGGCTCCGGCGCCTGGCTGGTCATCAACATCGCCTCCGCCGTGGTGGAGGCCAGCTTCGCCCGCTACGCCTCCGCCACCCGCGACCCGGCGCGGGTCCGCCGGGTACGCACCCAGGTGGCCCTCATCACACGCATCGTGACCGCGGTCGTCGCCGTGGTCGCGCTGGCGGCGGCGCTGCTCACCTTCCCGGCGCTCAGCACCGTGGGCACCTCGATGCTGGCCTCCGCCGGCATCATCGGGATCGTGGCGGGCGTCGCCGCCCAGTCCACCCTCGGCAACCTCTTCGCCGGCTTCCAGATCGCCTTCGGCGACATGGTGCGGATCGGCGACACCGTGGTCGTCGACGGCGAGTGGGGCGTGGTCGAGGAGGTCACGCTGACGTTCCTCGCGGTACGGACCTGGGACGAGCGCCGGATCACCATGCCGGTCTCGTACTTCACGGGCAAGCCCTTCGAGAACTGGTCCCGCGGCGGGGCGCAGATGACCGGGGCGGTCCTGTTCCATCTGGACCACTCCGCACCGCTCGACGCGATGCGCCGGAGGACCGAGAAGATCCTCGCGGAGTGCCCGGCCTGGGACGGCCGCGACTGGAACCTGGCCGTCACGGACACCACGCCGAGCACGATCCAGGTACGGGTGGTGGTCACCGCCAAGGACGCGGACGACCTCTGGACGGTGCGGTGCACCGTGCGGGAGGGGCTCGTGGCCTGGCTCGCGGAGCGGCACCCGCAAGCCCTGCCGCGGATCACGACCTCACCCGCGCTGCCGTCGCCGCGCGAGGCGGAGCACCCGTCCCCGCGCGAGGTGGAGCACCCTTCGCCGCGCGAGGTGGGGCACCCGTCCCCGCACGCCAACGGCGACGAGCCCTCGCGGACCGGCCGCGGCTGAGCGGAGACGTCTGCCGGTCACCGCATGCTGCGTACGTCCAGCTGGCGCAGCACCCGGTCCACCACCTCGGGATCGGCCCCCGGCTCGTTGCGCGCCGAGAGCACTTCGTGCCGGGCGGCCGACATCATCTCCCGCTGGATCCGCTGGACGGCCTTGAGGCGTCCGGCCCGCTCGACGAAGGCCGCCCGCCGCTCCTCGTCCACCATCTCCGGGCTGATCCGGGCCCCGATGTCGAACGCCCCGCGCTGGAGCCGCTCCTGGACCTCCTCCGGCAGCTCCTCGACCTCCTCGATCTCCTTCAGCCGCCGCCTGGCCGCCTTGGCGGCGCGCAGCGCCAGCTCGCGCTCCAGGGCCCGTTCGGCGTCGGTGTCGGCCTGCACGCCCAGCCGCTTTACCAGCCAGGGCAGGGTGAGCCCCTGGAGCAGAAGTGTGGTCATGATCACACAGAAGGCGATGAAGATGATCTGCTCCCGGCCGGGGAACGGCGATCCGTCGTCCGTGCGCAGCGGAATGGCGAGCGCGAGCGCCACCGACGCCACCCCGCGCATCCCGGCCCACCACATGACGACGGTCTCCCGCCAGCTGACGGGGATCTCCTCGTCGTAGTCGCGCCGGGTGTGCATCCGCTTGGCCAGCCAGGTGGCGGGCAGCAGCCACAGCAGCCGTACGCCGATCACGACACCGGCCACGACCGCGCCCCAGCCGAGCATCTCGCCGAGCCGGTCGTCGGCGGTGCCGAAGACGTTGTGGAGCTCCAGGCCGATGAGCCCGAAGGCGATTCCGGTGACGAGGGTG
The DNA here is from genome assembly GCF_055561875.1 of Streptomyces sp. NPDC022552. Classification (NCBI taxonomy): domain Bacteria; kingdom Bacillati; phylum Actinomycetota; class Actinomycetes; order Kitasatosporales; family Streptomycetaceae; genus Streptomyces; species Streptomyces sp. NPDC022552. Next base: position 703,479 of record NZ_JBVHGJ010000002.1, on the reverse strand, counting down.
TCGACGATCTCCCAGAAGGTCTGCCCGGCGAGCCGGCCCATCACGTCGTCGGCGTCGAGCGCGTTCTCCGCGAGGTAGAGGGCGACGACCAGGACGGCGAGGACTCCGGAGCCGCGCAGCTCCTCGGCGAGGACGTAGGCGACGAAGGGGACGAGGAGGGTGAGCCCGGTCTGCAGGGTGGCTTCGCCGAGGAGCCCCATGAGCTTGTTGCTGAGCCAGCCGAGCACGAGACCTACGGTGACCGCGACGACGGCGGAGAGGACGAGGTCGAGGCCTGCGCCCTCCCAGTTGAAGCTGCCGCCGACGACCGCCCCGATCGCCACGTGGTAGAGGACGATCGCGGTGACGTCGTTGAACAGCCCCTCCCCCTCCAGGATCGAGACGAGCCGGCGCGGCAGCCCCAGCGAGCCTGCGACGGCGGTCGCGGCGACCGGGTCCGGCGGGGCGACGAGCGCGCCGAGCGCGACGGCGGCGGCGAGGGGGAGCCCGGGGACGAGCGCGTTCGCCGTGGCGGCGACGGCGGCCGTGGTGACGAAGACCAGGGCGACGGCGAGCAGGAAGATGGGCCGCCGGTTGGCCGCGAACTGGCGCCAGGAGGTGCGCTGCACGGAGGCGTAGAGCAGCGGCGGGAGGACGAGCGGAAGGATGAACTCGGGCGGGATGTCGACGTTCGGTACGAAGGGCAGGAACGCGAACACGACCCCGATGACGGTCATGAGCACCGGGGCGGGCAGTCCGAGCCGGTCCCCGAGCGGCACGGTGAGTACCGCGCCGAGCAACAGCACGAACAGCAGGGCCAATTGATCCACGGGGCGCCCTTCCGGCCTGGTGGCAGGCACGGTCGATGATCGGGCCTCAACCCTGCCACGCGAGCGGGCGAATCACCCCAAACCGCCGCCCATGCGCCACCCGCCGGACCGGCAGGTGCTAGATCGCCCGCCGCATCGCGCGGTGCGGGATCCCCGCGTCCGGGAACTCGGGGCCGTACGCCTCGTAGCCGAGCCGCTCGTAGAAGCCGAGCGCGTGCGTCTGGGCGTGCAGGTCGACGGCCTCGAGGCCGCGCGTCCGCGCCGCGTCCTCGATGGCGCGGACGAGCGCCGCGCCGACCCCGAGACCGCGCGCGGCCTTGGAGACCGCGAGCCGGCCGAGCGAGCCGACGGAGGCGTCCCCTCCGGTCTTGCCCAGTGCGTCGGCGCCGTGGAGCAGCCGGCCGGTGCCCAGCGGCAGCCCGTCCTCGCGAACGGCGAGGACATGGACGGCCGTCTCGTCGTAGCGGTCGTACTCCATCTCCTGCGGCACGCTCTGCTCGACGACGAAGACCTCGCGGCGGACCGCGAAGCACGCCTCCCGGTCGCCTTGGCCGATCGCCTCGCGGACCTCGTATCCGGTGCTCACTCGCTCTCCGCCGCGATCCGGTCCAGCGCGTTCTGCAGGTCCGCCGGGTAGGTGGACGCGAACTCGACCCAGCGCCCGTCCGACGGGTGCTCGAAGCCGAGCCGCACGGCGTGCAGCCACTGACGCGTCAGCCCGAGGCGCTTCGCCATCGTCGGGTCCGCGCCGTAGGTGAGGTCGCCCACGCAGGGGTGGCGGTGCGCCGACATGTGCACACGGATCTGGTGCGTACGGCCCGTCTCCAGCTTGATGTCGAGCAGCGAGGCCGCGCGGTACGCCTCGATCAGGTCGTAGTGCGTCACCGAGGGCTTGCCCTCGGCGGTGACGGCCCACTTGTAGTCGTGCTGGGGGTGGCGCCCGATCGGCGCGTCGATCGTGCCGCTCATCGGGTCCGGGTGGCCCTGGACCAGCGCGTGGTAGCGCTTGTCGACGACCCGCTCCTTGAACTGCGCCTTGAGCAGCGTGTACGCCCGCTCGGACTTGGCGACGACCATGAGGCCGGACGTACCGACGTCGAGGCGGTGCACGATCCCCTGGCGCTCGGCGGCGCCGGAGGTGGAGATGCGGTACCCGGCGGCGGCGAGGCCGCCGATGACCGTCGTCCCGGTCCAGCCGGGGCTCGGGTGCGCGGCGACCCCGATCGGCTTCATGATCACGACGATGTCGTCGTCGTCGTGGATGATCTCCATGCCCTCGACGGGCTCGGCCACGATCTGCACCGGCGCCGGGGCACCGGGCATCTCGACCTCGAGCCACGCGCCGCCGCTGACCCGCTCGGACTTGCCGACGACGGCGCCGTCGACCTGGACCTTGCCGGAGGCGGCCAGCTCCGCCGCCTTCGTACGGGAGAACCCGAACATCCGGGCGATGGCGGCGTCGACGCGCTCGCCCTCCAGGCCATCGGGAACGGGCAGGGTGCGGATCTCGGGACTCGTACTCACCCGTCGAGTATGCCTTGTCAGTCCTTGTGGACGGTGCCGTCGGGGTCCAGGCCCCGGAACGACAGGATCACGATCAGGAAGCCGCCGCAGACGATCGCCGAGTCCGCGAGGTTGAAGACGGCGAAGTGCGCGGGCGCGATGAAGTCGACGACCGCGCCCTCGAAGACGCCCGGCGAGCGGAAGATCCGGTCGGTCAGGTTGCCCAGCGCACCGCCGAGCAGCAGGCCGAGCGCGATCGCCCACCACGTGCTGTAGAGCTTCCGCGCGAGCCGGATGATCACGACGATCACGGCGGCCGCGATGAAGGTGAAGATGATCGTGAAGGCCTCGCCCATGCCGAAGGCGGCGCCCGGGTTCCGGATCGCCTCGAACCTCAGCACGTCACCGATCACCTGGATCGGCTCGTGGCCCTCCAGCTTGGCGACCACGAGCATTTTGGTGCCGAGGTCGAGCAGATACGCGACGAGCGCCACGACCAGCAGCGCGACGATCTTGCGCCGGCCCTTGGGCCGCTCGTCCGGAGCCTGGGCCGCGGCCTCGCCGCCCGAGCCGTCCGCGTCCGAATCCGGCGTACCGATGATGCGCTCCGCCTCTGCCACGTGAGTCCCTCAACCTAGGTGCCCTGACTGTGCACGAGGGTACGGCACACCCCTTCGGGCCCGTCAGCCGCGGCGCTCCTGCTTCTGCTTGTCCTCGACGCAGAGGGTGGCCCGCGGGAACGCCTGCATGCGCGCCTTGCCGATCGGCTTGCCGCACACCTCGCAGAGGCCGTAGGTGCCCGCGTCGAGGCGCTCCAGGGCGTGCTCGGACTGCTCCAGCATCTCGCGGGCGTTGGCGGCCAGGGCGAGCTCGTGCTCGCGGGTGATGTTCTTGGTGCCGGTGTCGGCCTGGTCGTCGCCCGCACCGTCCCCGGAGTCCCGCATGAGGCCGGTCAGCTCCTCCTGGGAGTGGAGCAGCTCGGCCCGGAGACGGAGGACCTCGCTCTCCAGCCCTGCCCGGGCCTCCGCGACCTCCGCGGGCGTCCAGGGGTCCTCACCGGGGCGTACGGCGAGCTCACCGGCGCGTGCCGGGGGGACCGCGGCCTCGCCTTCGGCCGTCGTGACGCCACCCGCGGTCTTCTTCGCTGCCACTGTCCCGGCTCCTGTCTGCTCCACCTGCGCCGCGGATGCGGCCTTCTTCTTGACTGCGGTCTTCTTGGCTGCGGCCTTCTTGGCCGCCGAGGCCTTCTTCGTCGGCGGAGCCTTCGTCGCGGCCGCCTTCTCGGCCGATTTCTTCGCCGCGGTGTTCGCCGTGCTCTTCGCCGCCGGGGTGGTGGCCTTGGCCGACTTGTCCGTGGTCTTCGCCGTGCTCTTCGCCGTCGTCTCGTGTGCCGGGGCCTTCTTGGCGGCCGCCTTCTTCGCGACCGTCGTCTTCTTGCCGGTGACGTCCTTGGCCGCCCCGTCCACACCGGTGGATGCGGCGGTCGAGGTCTTCTTCGCGGCGGTCTTCTTCGCCACCATGTCGCGGCCCCTTCACATTTTGTGATCTTGCTCGCGAATCGTGCTGGGACGATAAATCGGCCCAAGGCCCGCGGCAACGGGGCACGCCGCCGTTCGCACCCGCCCCATGCCGGTGGCAAGGCGAGTCTGCATCCGTTGTGCCCAGCTCCCCGCCCGGTAATCCGCCCCCGGGCGGCCGGTGAAGTCCGGCCACGGCCGTATGGCCATTCGGGTCATGCGCGGTCGCCCCGCGCGCCGCCGGAAAAGCGGTCTGCCGAGCGGCTTCCGGCCCCGTACACTGGGCTGAGCGAAAGGCTTGGATGGGGACGAGTAGCGTCGTACGCAGCCATGAGCGACCCGGGGACGGTGAGAGCCCGGGGGCGAGCCCGATGTGAAGCATCACCCCGGAGCCGCCGGAAGAAAGCCGTCAGGCGACTAGAACCGGCATCGCGACCCCAATGAGGGGGCCGCGGGCGACGCACGTCCGGGGCCAAGGAGGGTGGTACCGCGGGAGCCGCGCAGCACGGCGCTCTCGTCCCTCCGGACGGAAACGAAGCAGTCCGCCGGAGGAAGATCGATGACGCAGTACCGCCAGGTGCCCGCCCAGGTCGACCTGCCCGCGCTCGAGCACGCCGTGCTCGATTTCTGGCGCGAGAGCAAGGTCTTCGCCAAGACCCTGGAGCAGTCCGAGGGCCGCCCCGAGTGGGTGTTCTACGAGGGCCCGCCGACCGCCAACGGCATGCCGGGCGCCCACCACATCGAGGCCCGCGTCTTCAAGGACGTCTTCCCCCGCTTCCGGACCATGCGCGGCTACCACGTGGCCCGCAAGGCCGGCTGGGACTGCCACGGCCTCCCGGTCGAGCTCGCCGTCGAGAAGGAGCTCGGCTTCGCCGGCAAGAAGGACATCGAGGAATACGGCATCGCCGCGTTCAACGACAAGTGCCGCGAGTCCGTGACCCGCCACACCGACGCCTTCGCCGAGCTCACGACGCGCATGGGCTACTGGGTCGACCTGGACGACGCGTACCGGACGATGGACCCCGAGTACATCGAGTCGGTCTGGTGGTCGCTCAAGCAGATCTTCGAGAAGGGCCTCCTGGTCCAGGACCACCGCGTCGCCCCCTGGTGCCCGCGCTGCGGCACCGGCCTCTCGGACCACGAGCTGGCGCAGGGGTACGAGACGGTCGTCGACCCCTCCGTCTTCGTCCGCTTCCCGCTGACCTCCGGCCCGCTGGCCGGCCAGGCGGCGCTCCTGGTCTGGACGACGACCCCCTGGACGCTGGTCTCCAACACGGCGGTCGCCGCGCACCCCGAGGTCACCTACGTCGTCGCGACCGACGGCGAGGAGAAGCTCGTCGTCGCCGCGCCGCTGGTCGAGAAGGCGCTCGGCGAGGGCTGGGTGACCACGGGCGAGTCCTTCACGGGCGCGGAGATGGAGCGCTGGACGTACCAGCGCCCCTTCGAGCTGGTGGAGTTCCCCGAGTCGGCGCACTACGTCGTCAACGCGGAGTACGTCACGACCGAGGACGGCACGGGTCTGGTCCACCAGTCCCCCGCCTTCGGTGAGGACGACCTCAAGGTCTGCCGCGCCTACGGCCTGCCGGTCGTGAACCCGGTCCGCCCCGACGGCACCTTCGAGGAGGAGGTGCCGCTGGTCGGCGGTGTCTTCTTCAAGAAGGCCGACGAGCAGCTGACGGCCGACCTGGACGCGCGCGGCCTGCTCTTCAAGCACATCCCGTACGAGCACAGCTACCCGCACTGCTGGCGCTGCCACACGGCGCTGCTCTACTACGCGCAGCCGTCCTGGTACATCCGTACGACCGCCGTGAAGGACCGTCTTCTCGAGGAGAACGAGAAGACGAACTGGTTCCCGGACTCGGTGAAGCACGGCCGCTTCGGCGACTGGCTGAACAACAACATCGACTGGGCGCTCTCCCGCAGCCGCTACTGGGGCACGCCGCTGCCGCTGTGGCGCTGTGAGGACGGCCATCTGACCTGCGTGGGCTCGCGCGCCGAGCTCACGGAGCTGACCGGCTCGGACCAGTCGGAGCTGGACCCGCACCGTCCGTACATCGACGCGGTGACCTTCCCCTGCCCGAGCTGCTCGAAGACGGCGACGCGCGTCCCGGAGGTGATCGACGCCTGGTACGACTCGGGCTCGATGCCGTTCGCGCAGTGGGGCTACCCGTACAAGAACAAGGAACTCTTCGAGTCCCGCTATCCCGCGCAGTTCATCAGCGAGGCGATCGACCAGACGCGAGGCTGGTTCTACACGCTGATGGCCGTCGGCACGCTGGTCTTCGACAAGTCGTCGTACGAGAACGTGGTCTGCCTGGGCCACATCCTCGCCGAGGACGGCCGCAAGATGTCCAAGCACCTGGGCAACATCCTGCAGCCGATCCCGCTGATGGACCAGCACGGCGCGGACGCGGTCCGCTGGTTCATGGCGGCCGGCGGTTCGCCGTGGGCGGCGCGCCGGGTGGGCCACGGCACCATCCAGGAGGTCGTGCGCAAGACCCTCCTCACCTACTGGAACACGGTCGCCTTCCAGGCGCTGTACGCCCGTACGTCCGGCTGGGCGCCGAGCGCGTCGGACCCGGCGCCGGCGGATCGCTCGGTGCTGGACAAGTGGCTCCTGTCCGAGCTGAACACGCTGGTGTCCGAGGTCACGCAGGCGCTGGAGTCGTACGACACCCAGCGGGCGGGCAAGCTGATCTCGTCCTTCGTGGACGACCTGTCCAACTGGTACGTGCGGCGTTCGCGCCGGCGGTTCTGGCAGGGCGACGCGGCGGCGCTGCGCACCCTGCACGACGTGGTGGAGACGGTCACGCGCCTGATGGCCCCGCTGACCCCCTTCATCACGGAGCGGGTGTGGCAGGACCTGGTGGTCCCGGTGACGCCGGACGCCCCGGAGTCGGTCCACCTCTCGACGTGGCCGGAGCCGGATCTGTCGCTGGTCGACCCGACGCTCTCCACGCAGATGACCCTGGTCCGCCGCCTGGTCGAGCTGGGCCGGGCGACGCGGGCGGAGTCGGGCGTCAAGACGCGTCAGCCGCTGTCGCGGGCGCTGGTGGCGGCGCCGGGCTTCACGGACCTCTCGCCCGCGCTCCAGGCGCAGATCACCGAGGAGCTGAACGTCACCTCGGTGGCGTCCCTCTCCGAGGTGGGCGGTTCGCTGGTCGACACGACGGCGAAGGCGAACTTCCGCGCGCTGGGCAAGCGCTTCGGCAAGGGCGTCCAGGACGTGGCGAAGGCGGTCGCGGCGGCGGACGCCGCCGCTCTGTCCCTCGCCCTGCGCAGCGGCGAGGCGACGCTGGAGGTCAACGGCGAGACGATCACGGTCGGCCCGGAGGAGATCATCATCACGGAGACTCCCCGGGAGGGCTGGTCGGTCGCGTCGGACGCGGGCGCGACGGTGGCGCTGGACCTGGAGATCACTCCGGAGCTCCGCAAGGCGGGCCTGGCGCGTGACGCGATCCGCCTGATCCAGGAGGCCCGCAAGAACAGCGGCCTGGACGTGGCGGACCGCATCGCCCTCCGCTGGACGTCGGAGTCCCCGGAGACGACGGAGGCCCTGACGGCGCACGCGGCCCTGATCGCGGACGAGGTCCTGGCAACGGACTTCGCCACGGGCCCGTCGGACGACACCTACGGCACCCCGTTCACGGACGAGGGCCTGTCCCTGACGTTCCGCCTCCGCAAGGCATAACCCCACCCGAAAGGCCCGGCCCCCTGGGGGCCGGGCCTTCCGCTTTCCCGGGCCCACCACGAACAAGACCCCACGGGAAAGCCCCCGGGGGCGGAGCCCGCGCACCCCCGGACCCGGGGCGGGGCGAATCCCGCGGCGCGAAGCTGCCGCGCCGCAGAGCCCCCGTAGCACCCACCGCGGGGTCTGGGGCGGAGCCCCGCCGCACAACCAAGCGCCCGCCTCGGCGCGAAGCCGCCGCGCCCCCGCGACGCAAGGCTGCCGCGCCTCGGGTCCCGGGGGGGGCGAACCCTGCAACGCGAACCCGCCACGCCTCGCCGCCCGGAGCGGAGCCCCGTACCCGCCCATGGCAAAAGGCCGGGCCCCTGGTTTCCCAGGGGCCCGGCCTTCAGCCTGCCGACGGCTACGCGCTCATCGCGCGAACCGCCGCCGTCAGTTGTCGTCCTCGTCGATCAGGAAGCCACGCATCGGCGCGGGCGCCTGCTGCATCGGCTGCGGCGCCTGCGGGCGGACCGGAGCCATCGGCTGGGTCATCGCCGGAGACATCTGCTGCTGGCCACCGTAGGACGGGGCACCGCCCATGGACGGCGCGCCGCCCATCGAGCCGTTGCCGCCGTACGACGGCGCACCCGCGCCCGCCGAGGCCATCGAGGGCGACGGCGGCAGCGAAGCCGTGGCCGGAGTCCGCGGCGGAGCCAGCGAGTCGTCCGCCTGGGTCTCCAGCTGACGCAGCTGCGACTCCAGGTACGACTTCAGACGCGTACGGTACTCGCGCTCGAAGCCGCGCAGGTCCTCGACCTTGCGCTCCAGCGTCGCGCGAGCGGACTCGAGCGAGCCCATCGCGACGCGGTGCTTCTCCTGCGCGTCCCGCTCCAGCGCGTCGGCCTTGGCGCGGGCGTCCCGCTCCAGACCCTCGGCGCGCGAGCGCGCCTCGCCGACGATCTTGTTGGCCTCGGAACGGGCCTCCGCGATCGCCTGGTCGGCCGTCTGCTGGGCCAGCGAGAGGACACGCGCGGCGCTGTCGCCACCGGGGCCCTGCTGGGGCTGCTGCATCGGCTGCTGCATCTGCTGCTGCGGGTGCCCCATGGGGCCGCCCATCGGCTGACCCATCGGGCCGCCCTGCATCGGGCCGGGGCCCATCGGGCCACCCTGCATCGGGCCGGGGCCGTGGCCACCGGGACCGGCAGGAAGCTGAGGCGCACCGGACGGCAGCTGCGGCGGGCCCATCTGCGGGGGCTGCTGCTGGACCGGCGGTCCGGATATGGCGGCGGGCACGGGGGCGCCGGGACCGACGGGACGATCCTGCTGCTCCGGGGGCTTGCGCATGCCCTGCTGCTGCTGGTTCTGCGCAGCGGCACGCGTCGCCGCGGCCAGCTTGGCGCGCAGGTCCTCGTTCTCGCGGAGCAGGCGGGTCAGTTCGGCTTCGACCTCGTCGAGGAAGGCATCGACCTCGTCCTCGTCATAGCCTTCTCGAAGGCGGACGGTCGTGAACTGCTTGTTCCGCACGTCCTCGGGGGTCAGCGGCATCTCTTCTTCACCTCTACGTAGTCGTCGGCAGTCGGCAAGACCGTATCGTCCACATTCACCTCGCGAAGCTGCTCACGATGGAGATCAGGATGTAGACGATGATCATCAGAACGAAGAAGGACAGGTCAAGTGCCACGCCCCCGAGACGCAACGGCGGGATGAACCGCCGCAGAAGCTTGAGCGGTGGATCGGTGACAGTGTAGGTGGCCTCCAGAACGACCACCATCGCCTTACCGGGTTGCCATGAACGTGCGAACTGAAAGACGTAGTCCATGACCAACCGGAAGATCAGCACGATGAGGAAGCACATCAGAGCGATGTAGACCACTTGTAGTGCGACGCCCATCCCGCGCTTCCCTCTCCCCTGGCTCTCGTGCTCTCACTTGCCCGGCCTTCCGGCCGGCCGTTCCGGTCTTCGTTTTCTCAGCTCTGGTTGAAGAATCCGCCCTCTGCGATCCGGGCCTTGTCCTCCGCCGTGACATCGACGTTAGCAGGCGACAACAGGAACACCTTCTGCGTCACGCGCTCAATGCTGCCATGGAGCCCGAAGACGAGTCCGGCGGCAAAGTCGACAAGTCGCTTCGCGTCCGTGTCGTCCATCTCCGTGAGGTTCATGATCACCGGAGTGCCCTCACGGAAGTGTTCCCCGATGGTACGGGCTTCGTTGTAGGTCCTCGGGTGCAGCGTGGTGATGCGGTACGGCTCCCGCTCGGACACGACCTTGGGCATGATCACCGGTGCGTTCTTCTCCAGGCTCGGACGTTCGGGTGTGATGGACGCCACGGGGGCGATTCGAGCCGGACGTCCGCTTTCGGCGGATAGCGAGGCGGCGTGAACGACCGGCTCGCGGGGCGCGGGCTGCTGCACCACACGCACCGGTTCCTCGCGCTCCACCTGTCGCGGGGGCTGATGGCGCCGCTCGCGCTCGGGTTCCGGTTCCAGCTCGGGTTCGAAGTCGTCGTCGGGGTCGAACCCCCGGCCGTCGTACCCATCGTCCTCCACGAGGCCGAGGTAGACCGCCATCTTGCGCATCGCGCCGGCCATTCTCTGAGTCCTCCGCTCTGTGGTGGATCGGCCTCGTCGCCAAGTGCCCGTGATCCACGCGGTCTGCCCGCCGACCGGCGGGAATGACCATATTTTCTGCTGTGGTCCGACTTGCTTCGCGACGTTACCCGAGCCTGGGGCGGACACCCAGTACCGCCGTACCGATGCGCACATGTGTCGCTCCGGCCGCCACAGCGTCCTCGAGGTCCGCACTCATCCCCGCGGACACCATGTTCGCAGCCGGACGGGTCGCGCGCAGGAGAGTCGACAAATCCATCAGGCGGTCGAACGCCGCACGTTGGCGCCCCGCGAAGGGGCCGGCGAGCGGCGCGACGGTCATCAGTCCGTCGAGCCTCAGGGCGGGCGCGGCCTCCACGGCGGCGGCCAACTCCTCGACCCCGTCGGGCGAGACGCCTCCCCGCTCGCCGCGCGCGCCCGACTCGGCGTCGAGCGCGACCTGGACCAGGCAGCCGAGTTCCCGGCCGGCCTTCTCCGCCGCCGCCGAGAGCGCGGTGACCAGCTTCAAACGGTCGACGGACTGCACGACATCCGCATAACTCGTCACAGAACGGACCTTGTTCGTCTGCAACTGGCCGACGAAGTGCCAGCGGAGGTCCAGATCCGCGCAGGCCGCGGCCTTGGGGGCCGCGTCCTGGTCGCGGTTCTCGGCGACGTCCCGCACACCGAGTTCGTGCAGGATGCGCACATCGCTCGCGGGGTAGGTCTTGGTGACCACGATCAGGGTCACGTCCTCCCGCTTGCGGCCGGCCGAGGCGCAGGCGGCAGAGATACGTTCCTCCACCCGCGCCAGGTTCTCGGCGAGCTCCGACTTACGGTCCGTCATATCCGTCCAACCAGACATATCCCGCGAGTCGCCCCGTGGTGCGATCGCGGCGGTACGAGTAGTGGTCACCCGACTCGCGCGTGCAGACCTCACTGGCCTGCCGGTCCCGGATGCCGAGCCGCTCCAACTGGGCGTGGACCCCGGCGGTGACGTCGACGGCCGGGGTGCCCCAGCTCGTCTCGGCGAAGGCGGCCGGCTCGACCGCGGCCACCTCGGCGCGCATTTCCTCCGGCACCTCGTAGCAGCGCCCGCAGACGGCGGGGCCGGTACGGGCGGTCATCCGGGCCGGGTCGGCGCCGAGTTCGATCATGGCCTTCACCGCGGCCGGTACGACCCCGGAGACCATCCCGGGCCGCCCCGCGTGGGCGGCGGCCACGACCCCGGCGACGGGATCGGCGAGCAGGACCGGCGTGCAGTCGGCGGTGAGGACCGCGAGGGCGAGTCCGCGCCGGGCGGTCACGATCGCGTCGACCGCGGGAACCGGCCGGTCGCCCCAGGGGGCGTCGACCACCGCGACGTCCGGGCCGTGCACCTGGTTCATCCAGACGACCCGCCCGGGGTCGAGCCCGAGAGCCCCGGCCGCCCGCGCCCGGTTGGTCCGTACGGCTTCGGGGTCGTCCCCCACCGCGCCGCCGAGGTTGAGCTCCTCGTACGGAACGGCGCTCACCCCGCCCCACCTGTCGGTGAAGGCGAAGTGCGCGCCGCTCATGGGTTCGAGCTGCTCTATCACTTCAAGAAGTCCGGAACGTCCAGCTCTTCGGCCTGGGTGTCCGGGTAGGGGCGGGCCGGCGGGACGACCGTCGGGGTGACCGGCGGCAGCGTGCTCTCGGCGGAGGCCACCGGGGCCGGCTCGGCCGGGGCGGCCGGCTCGTCCCGGGGGGCGACGGTGCCGAGGCCGCCGAGCGGGCGCTCGGTGGCGCGCGGCGCCGGGGCCGGCTCCTCGCGCTTGGCCGAGGCCGAGCTGAGGATGTTGTCCCGGCGGGCCGGCGGCTGGCCGCCGTCGAAGCCGGCCGCGATGACCGTGACCCGTACCTCGTCGCCCAGGGCGTCGTCGATGACGGCACCGAAGATGATGTTGGCCTCGGGGTGGGCGGCCTCGCTCACCAGCTGCGCGGCTTCGTTGATCTCGAAGAGACCGAGGTCCGAGCCGCCGGAGATGGAGAGCAGCACGCCACGGGCGCCGTCGATGGACGCCTCGAGGAGCGGCGAGGAGATCGCCATCTCGGCCGCCGCGACCGCGCGGTCGTCGCCGCGGGCGGAGCCGATGCCCATGAGGGCCGAACCGGCCTCGGACATGACCGACTTGACGTCGGCGAAGTCGAGGTTGATCAGACCGGGGGTGGTGATGAGGTCGGTGATGCCCTGCACACCGCTCAGCAGCACCTGGTCGGCCGACTTGAAGGCGTCGAGCACGGAGACCTGGCGGTCCGAGATCGAGAGCAGCCGGTCGTTCGGGATGACGATGAGGGTGTCGACCTCTTCGCGGAGCTCGGCGATGCCGTCCTCCGCCTGGTTGGCCCGACGGCGTCCCTCGAAGGTGAACGGCCGGGTGACCACACCGATCGTCAGGGCGCCGAGCGAGCGCGCGATGTTGGCCACGACGGGTGCGCCGCCGGTGCCGGTGCCGCCACCTTCGCCGGCGGTGACGAAGACCATGTCGGCCCCCTTGAGGACCTCCTCGATCTCCTCACGGTGGTCCTCTGCCGCCTTGCGACCGACTGCCGGGTTCGCCCCGGCCCCGAGGCCACGGGTGAGTTCACGGCCGACGTCGAGCTTGACGTCGGCGTCGCTCATCAACAGCGCTTGCGCGTCGGTGTTGATCGCGATGAACTCGACGCCCTTGAGACCGACCTCGATCATTCGGTTGATGGCATTGACACCACCGCCGCCGACACCGATGACCTTGATGACTGCGAGGTAGTTCTGCGGTGCTGCCACGTCGAAGGCCTCTCGCCTCGAGTTACGTGTCGCCGCTTCGCGGTGGTAGTCGCGCTGCGACGACGGATGCCGATGGGACGGTCCGAAACGCCGACCCAAACCCTAACGTTGAAGTTTAGGGTTACCAGTGTCTCTGTTCGCTGGACTCTTCCGAACAGGACACTAAGTCGACAAGTGGCGCACGTTCAACGAACACGCCGAACCTCCCGTTTTTCTTTTCACCCTATGTGATCACCCGTAGCGCTGGCCAACCAGGGTGCTGGCCAGCGCGTATGGGCGTCAACTCCCCGACGCGGCGGGGGCTGTGGGGGCGCTTACATCGAAGTGCCCCGCTTTGGGCGTCGCCTTCATCAGAGCGGTGAGTACGCGGGCCTTGACGGCACCGTCCTCGCCGCTGCCCCAGAAGACCGTACGGCCGCCGCTGAGCTCCAGGGTGATGGAGTCGTACGAGGCGACCTCGACGACACGAGTGTCCCGGGCGATTTTCTCCGGGAGTTCGCCCGTCACGCCCACGGCTTCGAGCAGGAGCCGGTCCTCGTCGAAACGGCGCAGGCTCGGTGCGGAGGCGGCTTTCAGAACGAGTTCGGGTACGCCGGAGGGCGCCCTGTCCACGGTGGCGAATCGCGTTCCGGCGGAGTCCACTTCCGTGAACTTTCCGCCCTTTTCCACCACCAGAACCGGCCTCCGTTCCGTCACTTTCAGACCGATTCCATCCGGCCAGGACCGAACGACCTCGACCGTGTCGATGCGGGGCAGTTCCCGCAGCAGTCGCGCCTCGATGGCGTCGATGTCGACGGAAACGAGCGGCGATCCGATCGGCACGGCGGCGACCGTCTCCACCTCACGGGGTGTCAGAATCTGCGTGCCGGAGGTCGTCACGCGTTCCACGCGCAGCCAGGCCGAGCCGTAGAGTGCCCAGACTCCGCCGGCCACGATCAGGGCGAGGGCGAGCGTGATCAGCAGGACCCGCGGGCCGGGCACCCGGAATCCACCGTTCCGAGCGCCCGTCCCCGCCGGCCGTTCCGACGACCCCTTCGGTTCGCGTGAGCCGCGCTTCTCCGCGGTCGTCGGTCCGGACACGTTCCTGGCCTCCTGTGCTTCCTGAGGCTCGCTCGGAGCCTCAGCGCGCGGCGATCGCGTCGTACACCATGCCGACGAGCAGGTCGTCGGCGTCCCTGCGGCCGAACTCGGCGGCGGCGCGGGACATCTCGTACAACCGGTGCGGATCGGCCAGTACGGGCAGGACGTTGCCCTGCACCCACTGCGGCGACAGCTCCGCGTCGTCGACGAGCAGCCCGCCGCCCGCCTTGACCACCGGCTGGGCGTTGAGCCGCTGTTCGCCGTTGCCGATCGGCAGCGGCACGTACGCGGCCGGCAGCCCGACGGCGGAGAGTTCGGCGACGGTCATCGCGCCCGCCCGGCAGAGCATCATGTCCGCCGCCGCGTAAGCGAGATCCATCCGGTCCACGTACGGTACCGGGACGTACGGCGGCATCCCGGGCATGTTGTCGACACGCGGCACCTCGTTCTTCGGGCCGACCGCGTGCAGGATCTGGATGCCGGAGCGCTGGAGCACCGGCGCGATCTGCTGGATGACCTCGTTGAGCCGGCGCGCCCCCTGCGAGCCGCCGGAGACGAGCAGCGTCGGCAGGTTCGGGTCGAGACCGAAGGCGGCGCGCGCCTCGGGCCGGACCCGGGCCCGGTCGAGCGTGGCGATGGTGTGCCGCAGCGGGATGCCGATGTAACGGGCGTTGCGGAGCTTGGAGTCCGGAGTGGCGACGGCGACCCCGGCCGCGTACCGCGAGCCGATCTTGTTGGCCAGGCCCGGCCGGGCGTTGGCCTCGTGGACCACGATCGGCACACCGAGGCGCTTGGCCGCGAGGTAGCCGGGCAGCGCCACGTAGCCGCCGAAGCCGACCACGCAGTCCGCCTTGGTGCGCTCCAGGATCTGCTCGGCCGCCTTGATGGTGCCGCGCAGCCGTCCGGGGACGGTGATCAGCTCAGGGGTGGGCTTGCGCGGCAGCGGCACGGCAGGGATGAGCGCCAGCTCGTAGCCCCGTTCGGGCACGAGCCGGGTCTCCAGGCCCTTCTCCGTGCCGAGCGCCGTGATACCCACGCTCGGGTCCTGCCTGCGCAGGGCGTCCGCGAGGGCGAGCGCGGGCTCGATGTGGCCGGCGGTCCCCCCACCGGCGAGTACGACATGCACCGAAATTCACCGCTCTCCGGACGGACGCTTCTTGACGCGCCGTCGCATCGACTTCCATCTCACCCCGGCCCGTTTGCCCCAGCCGGGGCGCCGCATGGCCAGGGCCGCTTTCGCGGCGGGTTCCTGTCGCGCGAAGGCGATGAGGAGCCCGACGGCGAACATGGTCGGCAGCAGGGCCGACCCCCCGTAGGAGAACAGCGGGAGCGGGACCCCGGCGATCGGCAGCAGACCGAGCACCGCACCGATGTTGATCACGGCCTGGGCCGTGATCCACGTGGTCACACCTCCCGCGGCGTACCTCACGAAGGGGTCCTCCGTGCGTCCGGCCACGCGGATACCCGCATAGCCTAGAGCCGCGAACAGGGCGAGTACCGACAGCGTCCCCGCCAGACCCAGTTCCTCCCCGGTGACGGCGAAGATGAAGTCGGTGTGCGCTTCGGGTAGTTGGCCCCATTTTTCCACACTGGCACCCAGACCGGAACCGAACCATCCGCCTGAGGCCAGAGCATAGATCCCGTGGGCGGCCTGGAGACAGGGCGCGCCCTCTCCCCCGGGGTCGGTGGCACCGATGCAGGCGAACCGCTTCAGCCGGTTGTCACTGGTCGTGATCAGCAGGTAACCGATGGCCCCCGCCACCGCGAGCACCCCGACGAAGAGCCTGGTGGGCGCGCCCGCCGTCCACAGCAGCCCGAAGAGGATCGCGGTCAGCACGATCGCCGTGCCCATGTCCCCGCCGAGCATGATGAGCCCGAGCAGCAGGAACGCCGCGGGCACCAGCGGCACGAGCATGTGCTTCCACTGCGTGAGCAGTTTCATGTCCTGCTTGCGGGCCAGCAGGTCGGCGCCCCACAGGATGAGCGCCAGCTTGCCGAACTCGCTGGGCTGCAGCATGAACGGGCCGCCCAGCGAGATCCAGTTCTGGTTGCCGCCGACCGCCCGCCCTATCCCCGGGATCTGCACCAGCACCATCAGGAAGACCGCGCCGACGAGGATCGGGTACGCGAGCGCCCGGTGCAGCTTCACCTGCATCCGGGAGGCCACCAGGAGCAGCACCGCGCCGAGGATCGCGGCGAAGAACTGCTTGCGGAAGAAGTACGAGGGCACGAGGTCGTACCGCAGCGCCGTGATCATCGA
The DNA here is from genome assembly GCF_055561875.1 of Streptomyces sp. NPDC022552. Taxonomy (NCBI): domain Bacteria; kingdom Bacillati; phylum Actinomycetota; class Actinomycetes; order Kitasatosporales; family Streptomycetaceae; genus Streptomyces; species Streptomyces sp. NPDC022552. The sequence continues at coordinate 687,269 of NZ_JBVHGJ010000002.1, read as the reverse complement.
GGCGCTGTAGACCATCACCAGGCCGAGCGCGGTGATGAGCAGGGCGGCGCCGAGGATGACGTAGTACGCGGTGAGCGGCCGGTCCCAGGCCCGCCGCGCCTGCTCGTACATCCGCCGTACGCCGCCGGCCCGGGAGGCGCGCGGCGGCGCGGGAACGCGCCCTCCGCCGCGGACGGCGGAGGGCCGGCGGGTCCCGGCGGTTCTGCTCGGCATGGGCGCTGTCCCCTCCAGTCGTGCCCGGCGCTGCCGGACCTCCTTGCTGGTCAGGTCAGACGCGCCCGGTGGCGGCGAGGGCGCGGACCGCGTCCGCGAAGGCCTCGCCCCGCTTGTTGTAATTGGCGAACATGTCCATCGAGGCGCAGGCCGGGGCCAGCAGGACCGTGTCGCCCGGCCGCGCGAGCCGGGACGCCTCCTCGACCGCCGCGGACATCGCCCCAGTGTCGGCCCGGTCGAGGTCCACGACAGGGACCTCGGGGGCGTGTCGCGCCAGGGCTTCGCGGATGAGCGCACGGTCGGCGCCGATGAGGACGACCCCGCGCAGACGCTTCGCCGACTTCGCCACGATCTCGTCGAAGGTGGCGCCCTTGGCGAGGCCTCCGGCGATCCAGACGATCGGGTCGTAGGCCGCCAACGAGGCTTCCGCGGCATGGGTGTTGGTCGCCTTGGAGTCGTCGACGTAGACGACGCCCTGGATCTCCTCGACCAGTTCGATGCGGTGCGGGTCGGGCCGGAAGGCCCGCAGCCCGTCCCGTACGGCCTTGGGCGCGACGCCGAAGGCGCGGGCGAGGGCGGCCGCGGCGAGCGCGTTGGCGATGTTGTGCGGGGCCGGCGGCTGGACGTCCGCGACCTCGGCGAGCTCCTGGGCCTGCTTCTGCCGGTTCTCGACGAAGGCCCGGTCGACGAGGATGCCCTCGACGACGCCGAGCTGGGACGGGCCGGGGGTGCCGAGGGTGAAGCCGATGGCGCGGCAGCCCTCCTCGACGTCGGCCTCGCGGACCAGGTCCTCGGTGGCCTTGTCCGCGACGTTGTAGACGCAGGCGACGGTGTTGCCCTCGTAGACCCGGCCCTTGTCGGCGGCGTACGCCTCCATGGAGCCGTGCCAGTCGAGGTGGTCGGGCGCCAGGTTGAGCACGGCGGCCGAGTGGGCCCGCAGGCTCGGGGCCCAGTGGAGCTGGTAGCTGGAGAGCTCGACGGCGAGGACGTCGTACGTCTCCTCGCCGAGGACGGCGTCGAGGAGCGAGACGCCGATGTTCCCGACGGCCGCGGTCCGCAGGCCGGCGGCCTCCAGGATCGAGGCCAGCATCCGTACGGTCGTGGTCTTGCCGTTGGTGCCGGTCACGGCGAGCCAGGGGGCGGCGTCGGGGCCGCGGAGCCGCCAGGCGAGCTCCACGTCGCCCCAGACCTCCACGCCCGCCTCCGCGGCGGCCGCGAAGAGCGGCTTGTCGGGCCGCCAGCCGGGGGCGGTGACGACCAGCTCGGTGCGCTCGGGCAGGGTGTCGCCGTCGCCGAGGCGGACGGTGATGCCCTCGGCCCGCAGCTCGTCGGCCTGCGCCCGGGAGCGCTCGTCGTCGCCGTCGTTGACGACGGTCACGACGGCGCCGAGGCCGTGCAGGGCGCGAGCGGCCGGGATCCCGGAGACCCCGAGACCCGCGACGGTGACCCTCTTGCCGTTCCAGCTCACTTTTCGGATGCCCATCCCGCGTAGAAGAGGCCCAGGCCCACGATCACGCACATGCCCTGGATGATCCAGAACCGGACGACGACCAGGACCTCCGACCACCCCTTGAGTTCGAAGTGGTGCTGGAGCGGGGCCATCCGGAAGACGCGCTTGCCGGTCATCTTGAACGAGCCGACCTGGATGACCACCGACATCGTGATCAGTACGAACAGGCCGCCGAGCAGGGCGAGCAGCAGCTCGGTACGGGAGCAGATGGCGAGACCGGCGAGCGCGCCGCCGAGGGCCAGCGAGCCGGTGTCACCCATGAAGATCTTGGCCGGCGAGGTGTTCCACCACAGGAAGCCGAAGCAGGCACCCATGAGGGCGGAGGCGACGACCGCGAGGTCGAGCGGGTCGCGTACCTCGAAGCAGGCGTTGGGGTTGGTCAGGGTGACCGCGTTGGCGCAGGACTCCTGGAACTGCCACAGGCCGATGAAGGTGTACGCGCCGAAGACCATCACCGACGCGCCGGTGGCCAGGCCGTCCAGACCGTCCGTCAGGTTCACGCCGTTGGACATGGCCAGGATCATGAAGAGCGCCCAGACCACGAACAGCACCGGCCCGATGGCCCAGCCGAAGTCGGTGATGAAGGAGAGCTTCGTGGAGGCGGGGGTGAGCCCGCGCAGGTCCGCGAACTGCAGGGAGAGCACGGCGAAGGCGATGCCGACGATCAGCTGGCCGGCCATCTTCGCCTTGGCGCGCAGGCCCAGAGAGCGCTGCTTGACGATCTTGATGTAGTCGTCGAGGAAGCCGACGAGGCCCATGCCGGCCATCAGGAAGAGGACGAGCACACCCGAGTACGTCGGGTCCTCACCGGTGATGACCTTGGCGAGCGCGTACGCGATGAGCGTGGCCAGGATGAAGGAGATACCGCCCATCGTGGGCGTGCCCTTCTTGCCGGCGTGGCCGCGCGGGCCGTCGTCGCGGATGAACTGTCCGTACCCCTTGCGGGCAAGGAGCTTGATGAGCAGCGGGGTGCCGATCAGGGTCAGGAAGAGCCCGATGGCGCCCGCGAACAGGATCTGCCTCATCGGTCCGCGACCTCGCTCTCGGTGTCGAGCAGTGCCAGGGCGACCTGCTCCAGACCGACAGACCTGGAAGCCTTCACAAGGACGACGTCCCCCGGGCGCAGCTCTCTGCGCAACAGGTCGACAGCCGCCTGCGCGTCGGACACGTGCACCGACTCCTCACCCCACGAACCCTCGTTATATGCGCCCAGTTGCAGCCAGGACGCTTCCCTGTCCCCTACTGCCACGAGCTTGCTGACGTTGAGTCGGACGGCGAGCCGTCCGACCGCGTCGTGCTCGGCGAGCGATGCGTCCCCGAGCTCGGCCATCTTGCCGAGCACCGCCCACGTCCGGCCCCCCTGGGCCTGTGCGGCCCGGCCCATGGCCGCGAGCGCGCGCAGAGCGGCTCGCATGGACTCGGGGTTCGCGTTGTAGGCGTCGTTGACGATCGTCACGCCGTCCGGACGCTCGGTGACCTCCATGCGCCAGCGCGACAGGGTGCCCGCCTCCGAGAGCGCGGTGGCGATCTCCTCGACGGGCATGCCCAGCTCATGGGCGACGGCGGCCGCGGCGAGCGCGTTCGACACGTGGTGCTCACCGTACAGGCGCAAGGTCACGTCACTGCACCCGGTGGGTGTGTGAAGCTTGAAAGAGGGCTGTCCGTTCCCTGTGAGACGGACGTTCTCGGCACGTACGACCGCTTCGTCCGACTCTCCGAAGAGCGTCACGCGCGCCCGGGTCCGTTCGGCCATGGCCCGGACGAGCGGGTCGTCGGCGTTGAGGACCGCCACACCACCCTGGTCGGCCGGTGGAAGCGCCTCGACGAGTTCGCCCTTCGCCTGGGCGATCTGCTCGCGGCCGCCGAACTCGCCGATGTGGGCGGTGCCCACGTTGAGGACGAGTCCGATGCGCGGCGGGGTCAGTCCGGTGAGGTAGCGGATGTGACCGATGCCGCGGGCGCCCATCTCGAGGACCAGGTGCTTGGTCTCGTCGCTCGCACGCAGCGCCGTCAGCGGCAGCCCGATCTCGTTGTTGAGCGAGCCGGGCGTCCACACGGTGGGTGCGTGGCGTTCGAGGACCTGGGCGATCAGGTCCTTGGTGGAGGTCTTGCCGGCCGAGCCGGTCAGCGCGACGACATCGGTGCCGAGGCGTTCGACGACGGCGCGGGCGAGGGCGCCGAGAGCCGTCTGGACGTCGTCCACGACGATGGCGGGCACGCCGACGGGGCGGGCGGCCAGCACGGCTGCCGCGCCCGCCTCGACGGCGCGGGCCGCGTAGTCGTGGCCGTCGACCTGTTCGCCGGCGAAGGCGGCGAACAGGCTGCCGGGCTTCACCTCACGGGAGTCGATGACGACGGGGCCGGTGATCCGGACGGCCGGATCCGGTATGTCGTACGACTGCCCGCCGACGATTTCGGCGATCTCGGCGAGGGAGAGGGCGATCACAACTTATCCCTGACTGTTCTTGAGGCTGCGTTCAATCGCTGCGTGCAGGACCTTGCGGTCGTCGAAGGGGCGGACCACCCCGGCGATGTCCTGGCCCTGTTCGTGGCCCTTGCCGGCGACGAGGACGGTGTCGCCCGGCTGCGCGCGGGCCACGGCCGCGGCGATGGCGGCGGCGCGGTCGGCGTCGACCAGGACGTCGCCGCGCTCGTGGACGGGCACCTCGGCGGCGCCGGCGAGCATCGCGGCGAGGATCGCGAGGGGGTCCTCGGAGCGGGGGTTGTCGGAGGTCAGTACGGCGGTGTCGGCGAGGCGGGCCGCGGCGGCGCCCATCGGGCCGCGCTTGGTGGTGTCCCGGTCGCCGCCGCAGCCGATGACGATGTGCACCTTGCCCTCGGTGACCTTGCGCAGCGAGCGCAGGACCGATTCGACGGCGTCCGTCTTGTGGGCGTAGTCGACGACCGCGAGGTACGGCTGGCCGGCGTCGACGCGCTCCAGCCGGCCGGGGACGCCGGGGACGGCGGCGACGCCGTCGGCGGCGGTCTGCGGGTCGAGCCCGGCGACGGCCAGGGTGACGATCGCGGCGAGCGTGTTGGCGACGTTGAACGGGCCGGGCAGCGGGGCGGCGGCGGAGATCCGCTCGCCCTGGGGGCCGACGACCGTGAACGTCGAGCCGTGGGAGCCGATCTCGACGTCCTCGGCGCGCCAGTCGGCGTCCGGGTGGCCCTCGGCGGAGAAGGTGACGACGGGGACGCCGGCCTCCTCGGCCAGCCGGCGGCCGTACGCGTCGTCGAGGTTGACCACTCCGCGCCTGCTGCGCTCCGGGGTGAAGAGCCGCGCCTTCGCCGCGAAGTAGTCCTCCATGTCGGAGTGGAACTCCATGTGCTCCGGGCTGAGGTTGTTGAAGACGGCGACGTCGAAGACGCAGCCGTCGACCCGGCCGAGCACGAGCGCGTGGCTGGAGACCTCCATGGCGACCGCCTCGACCCCGCGTTCGCGCATCACGGCGAACAGGGCCTGGAGGTCGGTGGCTTCGGGGGTCGTGCGTTCCGATTTGATGCGCTCGTCGCCGATCCGCATCTCGACGGTGCCGATGAGGCCGCTCCTGCGTCCGGCCGCCTTGAGGCCGCCCTCCACGAGGTAGGCCGTGGTGGTCTTGCCGGAGGTGCCGGTGATGCCGATCTGGAGGAGGTCCTCGCCCGGCCGCCCGTAGATCTCGGCGGCGAGCTCGCCCATCCGTCCGCGCGGGTTCTCCACGACCAGGACCGGCAGGCCGGTCGCGGCGGCGCGTTCGGCGCCTGTCGGGTCGGTGAGGATCGCGGCGGCGCCCAGGCCGGCGGCCTGGGTGGCGAAGTCGGCGCCGTGCAGCCGGGCGCCGGGAAGGGCCGCGTACACGTCGCCGGGCCGTACCGCCCGCGAGTCGTGGGTGATGCCCGTGACGGCGGCGTCGGCGGGCGTCTCGGTCCCGAGCCGGGCGGCCAGGTCACCCAGGGGTGTCGGGCGGGCCTGCTCCGGGCGGGGCGGGGTGGTTCGGTACTGATCAGCGTGTGGCACGGCGGTGAGCGTACCGGGCCCACCCGCCGCGGGGCCAAAAGAGGCCGGGGCGTCGCCGGAGTTCGAATTCCGGTTCCCGGAATCGGGGGTGATCGTGCTCACTGGTGCTCCCGGGGTGTCACTCGCTGTCCTTGAAGATGACCGGCAGTCGGGCGGGCTCGTTGCCCGTCGGGGCCACGTGGAGGGTCTTGAGGGCGAACTCCATGACCTTCTTGTAGATGGGGCCGCAGATCTGGCCTCCGAAGTAGCTGCCCTTGGTGGGGTTCTGGATGGCGCAGTACACCGTGATCTGCGGGTCGTCGGCGGGCGCGAATCCCGCGAACGAGGCGGTGTACCCCTTGTAGCGGCCGAGCTCGGGGTCGACGCGGTTGGCGGTTCCGGTCTTGCCCGCGACGCGGTAGCCGGGGATCCGGGCCTTGGTGCCGGTGCCCTCCTCGTCGCCGACGACGGACTCCAGCATCTGGGCGAGGGTCTTGGCGGTCTTGTCGCTCACCACCCGGGTCTGCTTCGGGGCGGGCGCGGGGGTGAAGCGGCCGTCGGGTCCCTTGGTGCCGCGGACGAGGGTGGGCTCGATCCGTACGCCTCCGTTGGCGATGGTCGAGTAGACCGAGGTGGCCTGCATGGCGTTGACCGAGAGGCCCTGGCCGAAGGGGATCGTGTACTGCTGCGAGGTCGACCAGTTCTGGGGCTTGGCGAGGATGCCCGGGGTCTCGCCGGGGTAGCCGAGCCCGGTGGGGCTGCCGATGCCGAACTTCCGCAGGTAGGAGTGGAGGACCCGGTTGGACTCGGCCTGGGTGTCGCCGAGCTGGCCGGTGGCCAGGATCGTGCCGATGTTGCTGGACTTGGCGAGGACGCCGTTGAGCGTCAGGTACCAGGTCGGGTGGTCGATGTCGTCCTTGAAGAGCCGGTCGCCCCGGTGCAGCCGGTTGGGGACGACGACATGGGTGTCGGGCGTCGCCGCGCCCTCCTCCAGGACGGCGGCCATGGACATGACCTTGCTGGTGGAGCCGGGCTCATAGGCGTCCTGGAGGGCCGCGTTGCCCATCGAGGCGGCGTTGGCCGCGGACAGGTCGTTGGGGTCGAAGCCGGGGGCGTTGGCCATGGCCAGGACCTCGCCGGTCCTGGTGTTCTGCACTATGACGTAGCCGCGGTCGGCCTTGGACTTCTTCACCTGCTCGGTGATGGCCTGCTGGGCGGCCCACTGGATGTCCCGGTCGATGGTCAGCTCGATGTCGGAGCCGGGCACGGCCGGGGTCCCCCGGGAGCCCGCGGTGGGCACCTGGCGGCCGCCGGACTCGGCGAACCTGATCTTGCCCTCCTGGCCAGCGAGTTCCTTGTCGAGCATGGACTCCAGACCGCCGGCGCCCCGCCCCTCGGCGTTGACGTAGCCCAGTATCCCGGCGGCGAGTTCGCCGTTGGGGTACACGCGCTTGGTGCTGGGCTCGCTGAGGATGCCGCCGAGCAGGTTGACGCCGTTGCCGCCCTCGGAGGGCTTGGACTTCTGCGCGTAGACCTTCTTGAGGTCCTTGATCTGGTTCCAGACCTGCGGGGTCTGCTTACGGGCGAGCAGGGTGTAGCGGGACTTGGGGGTACGGAGCTTCTTCGCGAGGTCCGCGGGCTCCTTGCCGAGGAGCGGCGCGAGGAGCGCGGCGGCCTGCTCGGGGGCGTCCTGGACCTTGCTCTCCTCGGGGGTGAAGAGCTTGGGGTCGGCGGTGATGTCGTACGCGTCGACGCTGGCGGCCAGCGCGATGCCGGTGCGGTCGGTGATCTCGCCCCGCTCCGCGGAGAGCGTGTACTCCTGGTAGCGGTGCGCCTCGGCCTTCGCGGCCAGGGCGCTCGCGTCGACGGCCTGCACCTGGAGCAGCCGGACGACGAACGCCAGCATCACGAGGGTCAGGCCGAGCGAGACGAGCCGCAGCCGGGGCTTCGGGCTGCCGAGCCGGATGGTGCGCACCTTCGGCCGCGCGGGGGGCCGGGGCGCGGGCCTGCGCGGGGCGCCGCCGGAGCGTGCGGCGGCGGGCCGGGGGCGGGCGGGGCGCGCGGGCCCGGCGGGGCCGGGCACCCGCCGGCGCGGGGGCTCCTTGGGAGGCACTGCGGTCACCTGCCGGAGGTCGTCGGGGCGGGCGCGGTCGTCTTCGGCGTCGTCTCGGGGGGCTTCACGGGTGTCGCGCCGCCCTGGCCGGGCTGCGCGGGCGGCGCGGCGGAGCCGGCCGGGGTGCTCGTGCCCGGGGTCGAGCCCGTCGGGGCCGGCTTCGGGGCGAGCGCCGGCTTCGGCGCGGACGTGGCCTTCGAGGGCTCGCCGAGGACCGTGCCGTTCGGGTCGAGGAAGGCGGGGCTGCCGCCGGGGACCATGCCGAGCTCCCGGGCCCTGCGCTCCAGCGCGTCGGGCGCGGAGTAGTCGTCCACGTCCCGCTGGAGGGCCTGCTCCTCGTCGGTCAGCTCGGTGGTGCGGTTCTTGAGGTCGCGCAGCTTGAAGGAGCCCTGGTTGAGGGCGGAGTTCAGCAGCAGGAGCGTGATGAGACCGCCGCCGAGCAGCACCACGACGAGCAGGACGAAGGGGGTACGGGCGGCCTTACTGGGCCCCGAGGGCATGAACCGCCCGAGCCGCGCCGCCCTCCCTTTGAGCGGCCCCTTCGTCGTCATGCCCCTGCGCCCTCGTTCTCCCCCGGAGCTGCCGCCCGGGCGGCGGCCCCGGCTCCGCCCGCGAGGCGCGGCGGTGCGGGCATCGTCGTCGTCCGCGGCCCGGTGGCCTCGCGGTGGAGAGGGGTGGCGCACGGCGCCACGGGCAGGGTGGCGGCGGGAGACGGACGGGCGCTCACAGTTCGTCCTCCCGGATGCGCTGCGCTCCTCGGAGCCGGGCCGGGGCGGCTCGGCGGTTCTCGGCGATCTCCTCCTCGGTGGGGAGTTCGGCGCCGCGGGTGAGCAGCTTCAGCCGGGGCTGGTACTGCTCGGGGACCACCGGCAGGCCGGGCGGCGCGGTGTTCGCCGCGCCCGCCGCGAAGACCTGCTTGACCAGCCGGTCCTCCAGGGAGTGGTACGACAGGACCGCGATCCGGCCGCCCACGGCGAGCACCTTCACCGCCGCGGGGATCGCGCGCTCCAGGACCGTCAGCTCTCCGTTGACCTCGATGCGCAGGGCCTGGAAGGTGCGCTTGGCCGGGTTGCCGCCGGTGCGCTTGGCCGCCTGCGGCAGCGCGTCGCGGATCAGCTCGACCAGGCGGGCGCTGTTGGTGAACGGCTCCTTGTCGCGCTCGCGCACGATCGCGGAGACGATCCGCTTGGCCTGCTTCTCCTCGCCGTACGCCCGCAGGATGCGGACCAGCTCGCCCGCCGGGTACGTGTTGAGGACCTCCGCGGCGCTGACGCCGGTCGTCTGGTCCATGCGCATGTCGAGCGGGGCGTCCTGCGCGTACGCGAAGCCACGGTCGGCCTCGTCGAGCTGCATGGAGGAGACGCCCAGGTCGAAGAGGATGCCGTCGACGCGGCGGATGCCGAGCCGGTCGAGGACCTCGGGCAGCTCGTCGTAGACCGCGTGGACGAGTGTCGCGCGCTCACCGAACGGGGCGAGCCGCTCGCCGGAGAGCCGCAGCGCCTCCTTGTCGCGGTCGAGGGCGACGAGACGCGCCTCGGGGAACCGCTCCAGCAGCGCCTCGCTGTGGCCGCCGAGGCCGAGGGTGCAGTCGACGACGACCGCGCCGGGGCGCTCCAGGGCGGGGGCCAACATGTCCAGGCACCGCTGGAGCATCACCGGGACGTGTCGGTCGTTGCTCAATGCGCCCTCTCAGAATTCGGCTCATGATTCGGCGCGGCCGCTACGCATCCGCCGCCTATGCGGGGGAGAAAGCGCGGAAATCGCTCAATGTCTCCGTGAACTTCGCGCCACTTTAGTCCACTGGCCGCAGCGGTCAATCAACCGGCTGGCGCGTCGCACGGGGCTTCGGTCGGAGCGGGTCATTCGGGGCGACTCACCTGAATGGGTCCCCTCTTCTCATGCGTGTGGGTTACCTCACAACAAGGCTCATTGACGTTCTTTGTCCACTCTCACAGCGGGCCATGAGCGCGCGTGACCACTACCGTCATAGACATGTCGACCTCTGCGCACCCTTCTGCCGACGTGATAAACGCCGCCGGTACGGTCACCGACCGGCTCGTCGAGGCCAATGAGCGATATGCCGCCGGCTTCACCGATCCGGGCATGGACGCGCGACCCGTGCTGAACGTGGCCGTGGTCGCCTGCATGGACGCCCGTCTCGATCTCCACGCCGCCCTCGGCCTCGAGCTGGGCGACTGTCACACCATCCGCAACGCGGGCGGCGTCGTCACCGACGACGTGATCCGCTCGCTCACCATCAGCCAGCGCGCCCTCGGGACCCGCAGCGTGGTGCTCATCCACCACACCGGCTGCGGTCTGGAGTCCCTCACCGAGGACTTCCGGCACGACCTGGAGATGGAGGTCGGCCAGCGGCCGGCCTGGGCCGTGGAGGCCTTCCGCGATGTGGAGCAGGACGTCAGGCAGTCCATGCAGCGCGTGCGGACCTCGCCGTTCCTGCTGCACACCGACGACGTCCGCGGGTTCGTCTTCGATGTGACCACCGGTCTGCTCCGCGAGATCGATCCCACCTGATCCGCTGGGCGCAACATGGCAAACCCCGGCATAACGCTCCCACTTGTCCACAGGCGAGTGACACAACCCGGCAAGGGCAACAAGAATGCTCGGGTGACACCCCCCGAAGGAAACGCGGGGGCAGGTGTCGGTGTTTTCGGAGGGGCCGAGGAGGGCCGGGTGACGACCTATGACGATCGAGCGAGCCTCACAGATCTGACCGCCACAGCGGAGCGTGTCCGCAGGTCGGTGGAGGGTGTGATCGAGGGCAAGCCTGAGGTCGTACGGCTTTCGCTGACCGTGCTGCTCGCCGAGGGACATCTTCTGATCGAGGATGTCCCCGGCGTCGGCAAGACGATGCTGGCCAAGACGCTGGCGCGGTCCATCGACTGTTCGGTGCGCCGTATCCAGTTCACGCCCGACCTGCTGCCGTCGGACATCACCGGCGTGTCGATCTTCGACCAGCAGCGGCGTGACTTCGAGTTCAAGCCCGGCGCGATCTTCGCCCAGATCGTGATCGGCGACGAGATCAACCGCGCTTCGCCGAAGACCCAGTCCGCGCTCCTGGAGTCCATGGAGGAGCGGCAGGTCACGGTCGACGGGCAGACGTACGAGCTGCCGAGTCCCTTCATGGTGGTGGCCACGCAGAACCCGGTGGAGATGGAGGGCACGTACCCGCTCCCCGAGGCCCAGCGCGACCGCTTCATGGCGCGCGTCTCGATCGGCTACCCCAGCGCCGAGGCCGAGCTCCAGATGCTCGACATCCACGGGGCGGTCAACCCGCTGGACGATCTGCAGCCGGTCGCCCACGCCCATGACGTCGTCAAGCTCATCGACGCGGTCCGGGCCGTCCACGTCGCCGACTCCGTGCGCCGGTACGCCGTGGACGTCGTCGCCGCGACCAGAAGCCACCCGGACCTGAGACTCGGCGCCTCCCCGCGTGCCACGCTCCACCTGCTGCGCGCCGCCAAGGCGTCCGCCGCGCTCAGCGGCCGCGAGTACGTCCTGCCGGACGACCTCCAGGCGCTGGCCGTGCCGGTCCTCGCGCACCGGCTGCTGCCGACGGCGCAGGCCCAGCTGAACCGGCGTACGGCGGAGCAGGTCGTCCTCGACATCCTGCAGCGCACGCCCGTCCCGGCCACCGCGCCGCCCGCCGGCCCGCACTACGGCCACCAGCAGCCCGGCGTTCGGCCGCTGTGATGACGACCGCTGCCGCGCCGGAGGGGCAGCGGGGTGACGACCTGGGCGCTCGCGCGGGTGAGGACCGGGGCGGCCTGCGGGCCGCCCTGAGCGGACTCACCACGCGCGGCCGGTCCTTCCTCGCCGCCGGTGTCGCCGCCGCGATCTGCGCCTTCGTCCTCGGCCAGGGCGACCTGCTGCGCGTCGGCGTGCTCCTCGCCGTGCTGCCGCTGCTCTGCGCCGTGGTGCTCCACCGCACCCGCTACCGGGTCGCGGGCAGCCGACGGCTCTCCCCGCAGCGGGTGCCGGTCGGCTCGGAGGCACGCGTCCACCTGCGGATGGACAACGTCTCCCGGCTGCCCACCGGGCTGCTCATGCTCCAGGACCACGTCCCGTACATGCTCGGGCCGCGGCCCCGGTTCGTCCTGGACCGGGTCGAGGCGGGCGGGCGGCGCGAGGTGTCGTACCGGGTCCGCTCGGACCTGCGCGGCCGCTTCCCGCTGGGCCCGCTCCAGCTGCGGCTGAACGATCCGTTCGGCCTGTGCGAGCTGACGCGTTCCTTCAGCGCGTACGACACGCTGACCGTGATCCCCAGGACCGAGCCGCTGCCGCCGGTGAAGCTGACCGGCGAGGCGGCGGGGTACGGCGACGGCAGCCTGCGCTCGCTGGCCCTGGCCGGCGACGACGACGTCATCCCGCGCACCTACCGCCACGGCGACGATCTGCGCCGGGTCCACTGGCGGTCCACCGCGCGCTACGGCGAGCTGATGGTGCGCCGCGAGGAGCAGCCGCAGCGGGCCCGCTGCACGGTGCTGCTCGACACCCGGGCCGTCGCCTACGAGGGCGCCGGGCCGGACTCGGCCTTCGAGTGGGCGGTCTCCGGCGCGGCCTCCGCGCTGGTGCACATGCTGGAGCGGGGTTTCTCGGTACGGCTCCTGACCGACACGGGCACCTCGGTGCCCGGCGAGGGGGCCGAGGGCTTCGCCGGTACGACGCACGACTCGGCCGAGGCGGCCGGGCTGATGATGGACACCCTCGCCGTCGTGGACCACTCCGACGGCGCCGGTCTCTCGCGCGCGTACGACGTGCTGCGCGGCGGGAACGAAGGGCTGCTGATCGCCTTCGTGGGCGACATCGACGAGGAGCAGGCGGCGCTTGCCGCCCGGATGCGGCAGCGCAGCGGCGCGGCCGTGGCCTTCGTCCTGGACTCCGGCACGTGGCTCTCCGGAGGCACGGCGTCCGGGGCGGTCGAGGAGCGGCTGAGGCAGCTGCGGGAGGCCGGATGGACGGCGCTGGCGGTTCCCCCGGGAGCCCGGCTCGCCGAGCTGTGGCAGCAGGCGGCCGGGATCCGCGCGGAGAGCGCCGCGGGTGACACGTACGGAGGTTGGTCATGAGCGGCCTCGGGCGGCTGACGCTGGGCGCCTACGCCGCCACACTGATGGCGGCGGGCGCGCTCCTTCCGCTGGTGCGGCCGGCGAACTGGATCTTCACGGCCGCGCTGCTGCTCGCCCTGCAGAGCGGGGTCGGCGCGCTGGCCCGGCGGGTGCCGCTGGCCAGGCCGCTGACGGTCACGGCGCAGGCCGTCGTGGGCCTGCTGGCGCTGACCCTGGTCTTCGCCCGGGAGCAGGCCCTGCTCGGCCTGCTGCCCGGGCCGCAGGCCTTCGCACGGTTCGCCACGCTGTTCCAGTCGGGCGCCGACGACGTGGGCACCTACGCGATCCCGGCGCCGGACACCGCGGGCATCCGCCTGATGGTGATCGGCGGCGTGCTGGTGATCGGCCTGCTGGTGGACACCCTCGCGGTGACCTTCCGCAGCGCGGCCCCGGCCGGTCTGCCGCTGCTCGCGCTCTACTCGGTGGCCGCGGGGCTCTCCGAGGGCGGCGCGAGCTGGCTGTGGTTCCTGCTGGCCGCCTCCGGCTATCTCCTGCTGCTCCTCGCCGAGGGCCGCGACCGGCTCTCGCAGTGGGGGCGGGTCTTCGGCGCGGCGCCCCGCGCGGGCCGCCCGGGTACGGGCGGATCCGGAGGCGGGCGGCCGCTCGCCCCGGTGCGGACCGGCCGGCGGATCGGTGTGATCGCCATGGGTGTCGCGCTGGCCGTGCCGGCCGTGCTGCCCACGCTCTCCGGCGGCCTGTTCGGCGGCGCGGGCGGAGGACCGGGCGAGAGCGGCAAGGGCGGGACGATCTCGGCGGTGAACCCGCTGGTCTCGCTCCAGGACAACCTCCGCCAGCCCGAGGACCGCGAGGTGCTGCGGTACCGGACCAACGCGACCGACACGAGCGGCATGTATCTGCGGCTCGTGGCGCTCGACCAGTTCGACGGCACGTCCTGGAAGTCCTCGGTCCGCCCGATCGAGGACGTGCCCAAGCCGCTGCCGCGGCCGGACGGCCTGAGCGGGCAGGTCAGCACGACCGAGGTGACGGGCAACTTCGTCGCCTCCTCGACGTACGAGCAGAAGTGGCTGCCGATGCCGTACCCGGCGTCCCGGGTCGAGATCGGCGGACGCTGGCGGTACGAGCCGGCCGGACGGATGCTCGTCGGCGACGACGGGCAGAGCACCCGGGGCGCCCGGTACACGGTGGCCAGCCTGGACGTGCGGCCCACGGCCGCGCAGCTCGCGGCGGCCCCGCCGGCGCCGGCCACGCTCCGCACCGAGTACACCAAGGTCCCCGACTCGCTGCCGCTCGACGTGCGGGCGACGGCGCTACAGGTCACGAAGGGCGCCCGGAACGACTACGAGCGTGCCGTGAAGCTCCAGGACTGGTTCGCGAAGGACGGCGGCTTCCGCTACGACGTCGACGTCGAGTCCGGTACGGGAGTCCAGGCCATCTCGCGCTTCCTGGAGCGGCGGGAGGGCTTCTGCGTCCACTTCTCGTTCTCGATGGCGGCGATGGCGCGGACCCTGGGGATCCCGGCGCGGGTGGCGGTCGGCTTCATGCCGGGCAGCGCCCAGTCCGACGGCACGATGTCGGTGGGCATCCGGGACGCCCACGCCTGGCCCGAGCTGTACTTCGAGGGCGCGGGGTGGACCCGGTTCGAGCCGACGCCGACGCGGGGCTCCACTCCGGAGTACACCCGGCAGCAGTCCCCGACGGACACGCCGAGCGAGTCGGCGCAGCCGTCGACCAGCGCCTCCGCGGCGCCGTCGGCGGTGCCGAGCGCCTCGGACAGCTGCCCGCCGCAGCTGCGCCGCCAGGGCGAGTGCGGCCCGGACGTGGCGGCGGGTGGTGCCTCGCCGGACGGCGGCGGGGTGAACCCGCTGACGGTGGTGCTTGTGTGTCTGGGTGTGGCGGTGGTGCTGCTGCTGCCGCTGACACCTCTGCTGTGGCGTACGCGGGTACGGGCGCGGCGGCTCGGCTCCTCGGGCCGTACCGAAGAGGACGCGGTGGCCAGGACCCTGGCGGCGTGGCAGGAGATCGTCGACACGGCCTGGGACCACGGAGTGGTGCCGGACGAGTCGATCACGCCGCGGAGGACGGCGGCGCGGATCGTCCGGCTCGGCGCGCTGGAGGGCGAAGCGGCGAACGCGGTGCACCGGGTGGCGCGGGCGGTGGAGCAGGTCCTCTACGCCCCGCAACCCCGCCCGGGCACGGGCCTGGTGGACGAGGTGACGCTGGTCAGGTCCGGCTTCACGGCGGCCTCCTCCCGGAAGGTCCGGCTGCGGGCACTCCTGGCTCCGCGCTCGGCCGCCCGGGTGGTGTGGACGGCTTCGTCCCGCTGGTCGACGCTGACGGACCGCTGGGGAGCGCGCCGCCAGGCCGCGACGATCCGCCTGACGGCCTCGCTCCGCCGAGTGACCCGCCAACGGGGCTGAGGCCCGGTGTGGGCAGTCGTTCCGCCGGGGCGGAACGACTGCCCACACGGGGGGCGGAGGGCTGCAGGGGGCCACGACGAACGAGCCCCGCGGGGTCGCGCTTCGGCGCGGGCCCGCGGGGCTCGGAGTCGTATAAGGGGCGCAGGGCCCTCAGCGCGGCGTCAGTGGCCGCCGCCCTGCTGTTCGTCACGGCGGCGCTGCCACCGCTCTTCGATCCGGTGCATCATCGAGCGGCGCTGCCGGGTCTGACGGCCACCGGCCGCCGCCCCGCCACTCGCCTGCTGCTCACCCGGTTTGGGCGCCTTGCGCCATCCGGTGACCGCCAGTACCGCGCAGCCCAGCATGACGAGGAACCCCACCACGCTGATCCAGATCTGCTGAGCGACCATTCCAGCCATGAGGAGCGCGATACCCACCAGGAAGCCGGCGACTGCCTGGTAGACCCGTCGCCGGGTGTACGTACGCAGTCCGCTTCCCTCGAGCGCTGTCGCGAACTTGGGATCTTCGGCGTACAGCGCTCGCTCCATCTGCTCGAGCATTCGCTGCTCGTGCTCCGAGAGCGGCACGGAGTCCTCCTAGTCGTCGGTCGCGGGGGCGACCGGGATGCGGCCCTTTCAGGATAGGCAGGGAATCGCCCCCGTGAAACCCGCCCTCAACGCCAAATCGCCAATCCGGGCCGCCATGCGGTCTGGTTGCTGAGGCGTTGATTCCCCGGCTACCTGCCCGTCATGCCGGACGGTGTCCCCCGATCATACGGGGCAAAGCCCGCGACCGGAGGTGCTGTGGCGTACTCCATGTGCGGTTGCGCCGCTGATCAGCGGCGCAGCCGGGGTGCCGGGTGGGGCGTCAGGCGGGCTTCTCGCCCAGGACGTGCAGCTGGGTGGCGATGGCGTGGAAGGAGGGGAGCTCCGCCGCGGCGGCCTCCAGCTTGAGCAGCGCCTCGGCCGCGCCGGGTTCGGTGTCGACGAGGACGCCGGGGACGAGGTCGGCGAAGACCCGCACGCCGTGCACCGCGCCGACGTCCAGACCGGCCGCGCCCGCCAGCTCCGTGAGCTGGTCCGCGGTGAAGCGCCGGGGCACCGGGTCTCCAGTTCCCCAGCGCCCGGCCGGGTCGCTGAGGGCGTTCCTGGCCTCTGTGAAGTGCCCGGCCAGCGCGCGGGCGAGGACGGCGCCGCCGACGCCCGCGGCGAGCAGGCTGAGCGCGCCGCCGTCCCGGAGCGCCGCGGTCGCGTTCCGTACGCCCTCGGCCGGGTCGTCCACGTACTCCAGGACGCCGTGGCAGAGCACCACGTCGAACCCGTCGCGTCCGACCACGTCGAAGAGCCCCCGGATGTCGCCCTGGACGCCGCTGACCCGCTCGGCGACCCCGGCCTCGGCGGCCCGGCGCTCCAGCGCGAACAGGGCGTTGGGGCTGGGGTCGACGACCGTGACGCGGTGGCCGAGGCGGGCCACCGGCACCGCGAAGTTCCCGGAGCCGCCGCCCGTGTCGAGGACATCCAGGCTGTCCTTCCCGGTGGCCTTGACCCGGCGATCGAGGGCGTCCTTGAGGACGTCCCAGACGACGGCCGTACGAAGGGAGGCGCGCGACGGGCGCGACGACGCCTCTCGACCGAAGACAGGGGAAGGGTCCGACACGGCTGTTGACTCCTCGGTGACGGTGTACGAACGCCTCCCACCCTATGGCCTCGGCCGTGCTGCCCCGCTCAACCGTCGCTCACCCCGTCGCCTCGCCGGCGCCGGTCTGGCGGGGCAGTACGGGCTGGAGGACGAGGAGCCGCTCCACCAGGCGCAGGAACATCGCGGCGTCCCGGATCAGGTCGTCGGCGTCCCGGCTGGTCGCGGCGCCCGGTATGCCCGCCTCGGCCCGGGCCCGGCGGGAGGCGCCGGAGGCGAAGAGGGCGCTCCACTCGGTGAGCTCCGGCGCTATCTCGGGCAGCACCTCCCAGGCGCTGCGGATCCTGGCCCGTTTACGGGGGTTGGTCTCGGGACGCCCCCGGACGGCGAGCACGGCGGCCGCGGTACGGAGGGCGGCGAGGTGGGCCGTGGCGTACCGCTCGTTGGGCCGGTCGAAGGCGGCGGCCTCGTCGAGCCCGGTGCGGGCTTGGGCGAGCAGGTCGAGGGCGGCGGGCGGCGCCGTGGAGCGGCGCAGCACGGGGTGGACGTCGGACGGCGGCCCCGCCAGTGCGGGGGCGGGTCGGCCACCGGGGCGGCGCCTGGGCGTGGCTGCTGCGGAGGAGCTGGTCATGACGAGCCTCCTGTCGTCGCGTGACGGCTCTGTGTCCGTATGTGTCCATCGTGAAGGGCACCACTGACAATCGCGCTGACCTGGCGTTTTGCCGAGAACGACGATCAAGGGGTAAGTTTTTGAACTGACTGGTCAGTTCAAAAGTGGGGAAAGTGGGGGTGGACCGGTGGAAGCGAACCCGGAGGAGCCGCACGGCGCCGCCGTCGTCGCGGACGGATTCGGGCTGAAGGGACCGCGCGGCTGGGTCTTCCGCGAGGTCGGCTTCCGGGCCGAACCGGGCGCGCTCGTCGCGATCGAGGGCCCGTCGGGGTCGGGCCGCACCTGCCTCCTGCTCGCGCTGACCGGCCGGATGAAGCCCCAGGAGGGCCACGCCGAGGTCGCCGGGCTGCCCCTGCCGCGCAGGATGGCCGCCGTACGCCGGATCAGCGCGCTCGGCCCGGTGCCCGGGGTCAGCGATCTCGACCCCTCCCTCACCGTCGCCGAGCATCTGCGCGAGCGCGCCCTGCTCCAGCGCCGCTACGACGGCGCGGTCCGGGCCCTGCTCCGGCCGCCCGGCGAGCGGGCCGCCGCCACCAGGGCCCGGATCGACGCGGCCCTGGAGGCCTCCGGACTCGACCTGGAGACCCTGCCGAAGGGCGAGCGGACCTCCGTACGGGACCTGGAGCGTCTGGAGGCGCTGCGCCTGTCCGTGGCCCTGGCCCTCATCGGCCGGCCCCGGCTGCTCGCCCTCGACGACACCGACCTCAAGCTCTCGCCGGCCGACCGGGCCGAGGCCTGGGACCTGCTGCGCTCGATCGCCGACGCGGGCACGACCGTGCTCGCCGTGTGCAGCGAGGCCCCCGAGGGCGCCCTGAGGGTCACCACGGCACCACGCGCCACCGAGGACACCACGGCCGGCGCCACCGAAGAGACGACCGCCGGCACGGCCGAGGCCACCACCGAAGACCCGGCCGAGGACACGCCCGAGAACCCGGTCGAGGAAACGCCCGAGGACACGTCCGAGGAAACGGGCGAGGAAACGGGCGAGGAAACGGGCGAGGAAACGCCCGACGCCGACGCGAACGAAGACACGACCGAGGAGGGGGAAGCCGATGCGCTCGCCGAAACTGGCCGCGCTTGAGCTGAAGCGGTTCGGCAGGGGGAAGCTGCCGCGCGCCGCGCTCGTCGCGATCCTGCTGCTGCCGCTGCTGTACGGCGCGCTGTACCTCTGGTCCTTCTGGGACCCGTACAGCAGGCTCGACCGGATACCCGTCGCGCTCGTCAACGCCGACAAGGGCGCCACCGCCGACGGCAAGAAGATCAACGCCGGTGACGACATCACCGAGAACCTGCT
The DNA here is from genome assembly GCF_055561875.1 of Streptomyces sp. NPDC022552. Taxonomy (NCBI): domain Bacteria; kingdom Bacillati; phylum Actinomycetota; class Actinomycetes; order Kitasatosporales; family Streptomycetaceae; genus Streptomyces; species Streptomyces sp. NPDC022552. The sequence continues at coordinate 668,378 of NZ_JBVHGJ010000002.1, read as the reverse complement.
CGACAGCAAGGTCTTCGACTGGCACCAGGTGAGCGACGCGGAGGCCCGCGAGGGCGTGGAGGACGGGACGTACTACCTCTCGCTGACCATGCCGGAGGACTTCAGCACCCGGATCGCCTCCAGTTCGGGCGACGCCCCCGAGACCGGCGCGCTGAAGGTCCGTACGAACGACGCCAACAACTACATCGTCGGGCAGATCTCGCGGACGGTCTTCTCCGAGGTGCGCACCGCCGCCTCCACCAAGTCCTCGCGCTCCTTCCTCGACAAGATCTTCATCTCCTTCTCCGACATCCACGACGCCACCGCCGAGGCGGCCAAGGGTGCGGGGGACCTCAAGGACGGCGTCGACAAGGCCAAGAAGGGCTCCAAGAGCCTGGCCGACGGGCTCAAGGACGCCAAGACCGGCAGCGGGAACCTCTCCTCCGGGCTGAAGAAGCTCGACAAGGGCGCGGGCGAGCTGGAGACCGGCTCCCGGCAGGTCGCCGACGGCACCAAGGCGCTCGCCGACAAGGTCAACGGGAAGGCCGACAAGGTCCGTCCGTACCTGAAGAACAACGGCAAGACGATCGGTGACACCGCCCGCCTGGTCGCCGACGCCGCAGGTGCCGTCCGCCACGACCTGGAGGACGTGGTCCGCCGCGCCCCGGTCGCCCGCAGCGCCGCGCATGTGGCGGACGACAAGCTGGAGGCCCTCCACAAGAAGCAGTGCGTCGACAACCCGCTGCCCGACCCGAAGGCCTGCCCGGTCCTCAAGGAGGCCAAGACCTCGGCCGACGACGTGGCCAAGATCGCCGACGATCTCCACGAGCTGGCCAAGGACAGCGACGGCGACCTGAAGAAGCTGGACAAGCGGCTCGCCGCCGTCCAGAAGCAGGCCAACGACCTCGCCAAGGACGCCCCGCACCTGGACGACGACCTCGAAAGCGCCGTCAAGAAGATCAACAAGCTCAACGAGGGTGCCCAGAAGGTGGCCAAGGGCGCCGACGAGCTCCACACCGGCCTGACCGGCGCCAAGACCGGCTCGGCGAAGCTCGACAGCGGTGTCGGCAAGCTCAAGAAGGGCGCGGGAGAGCTCGACGGCGGCCTGTTCAAGCTCGCCGACGGCTCCGGCGAGCTGGCCACCGGTCTCAAGGAGGGGGTCGCCCAGATCCCCGACTACGACAAGCAGGACCGCGACCGGCGCACGGAGGTCATGGCCGACCCCGTCGAGCTCGCCTCCCAGTCGCTGCACAAGGCGCCCAACTACGGCACCGGCTTCGCCCCGTACTTCATCCCGCTCTCCCTCTGGGTCGGCGCGATGGTGGCGTACATGCTGATCCAGCCGCTCAACCGGCGCGCGCTCGCCGCCGGCGCCTCGGCCTGGCGGATCGCCCTGGCCGGCTGGCTGCCCGTGGCGGCCATCGGGCTGCTCCAGGTCGCCGCGCTGATGTCGGTCCTCCACTGGGGGCTCGGCCTCCAGATGACCAGGGCCGCCGGCACGGTCGGCTTCCTGGCCCTGGTGACCTGCTGCTTCGCCGCGATCATCCAGTGGCTCAACGCCCGCTTCGGCGCGGCCGGCCGGATCCTGGTGCTCGCCGTGCTCATGCTCCAGCTGACCTCGGCGGGCGGCACCTACCCCGTACAGACCAGCCCCGGCTTCTTCAACGCGATCCACCCCTTCCTGCCGATGAGCTACGTGGTCGAGTCGCTGCGCCGGCTGATCTCGGGCGGCGGGATCGGACCGGTGTGGCAGGCGTGCGCGGTCCTGACCGCCTTCACCGTGGGCGCGCTGGCGCTGACGGCCGTCTCCGCGCGGCGCAAGCAGGTGTGGACGCTGGACCGGCTCCACCCCGATCTGTCCCTGTGAACCCACCCCTGTGGCACCCGCGAGACCTGTGAGAATCGAGCCCATGGACAGCAGCAGCACCAGACGCCGGGCCACGCGCGCGAAGCTCTACGAGGCCGCCGTCACCCTCATCGCCGAGCAGGGCTTCTCGGCGACGACGGTGGACGAGATCGCCGAGCGCGCGGGTGTCGCCAAGGGCACGGTCTACTACAACTTCAAGAGCAAGACCGAGCTGTTCGAGGAGTTGCTGCGGCACGGCGTCGGGCTCCTCACCGCCTCCCTGCGGGACGCGGCCGAGGAGACGGCGGAGCGGGGCGGGAGCCGGGTCGACGCGCTGGACGCGATGATCCGGGCCGGCCTGGTCTTCATCGACCGCTACCCGGCCTTCACCCAGCTGTACGTGGCCGAGCTCTGGCGGACCAACCGGGCCTGGAACTCGACCCTCCTGGTGGTCCGCCAGCAGGCGGTCGCGGTGGTGGAGGGCGTGCTGCGCGAGGGGGTCGCGGAGGGCGAGCTCAGCGAGGAGATCGACATCCCGCTCACCGCGGCGGCGCTCGTGGGGATGGTCCTGGTGGCCGCCCTCGACTGGCAGGCCTTCCAGCGTGAGCGCTCGATCGACGACGTCCACAGCGCGCTGTCCCGGCTGCTGCACGGGCGCGTGAGCGGCCGCTGACCCCGGGCGGACCTCCGGCGAGGTGACGTCCTCCGGGCGGACCTGGACCACGCACCACGACGAACGGCGAGGCTCGATCCCCCCGAGCCTCGCCGTCCGCCGTTCCTGCAACCCCCGTTGCACCCCCGTGCCGGCAGGTGCGCGACCCCGTTCCGCCACCCCGTGTCGGCGGTCCCGGAGCCGCGCCCCTTCCGTGCTCCCCACTCTCTCCTCCTCGCAGGTCGGAGCCCATCCGCGTACCTACTCATCTCGACGTATAGGTACGGGTACTCAGACCTGGTTACGATCGCGGGCGTGTCCGTACTCCCCCTGGTCTTCACCAGCGGCTGGGCCAGCGGGATCAACGCGTACGCGGTGGTCCTGCTCCTCGGCATCTTCGGCGCGACCGGCCTCACCGACGAGGTGCCCGAGTCGCTGCAGCGCACCGACGTCCTGATCGTCGCCGGGGTGCTGTTCCTCTGCGAGGCGGTGGCGGACAAGATCCCCTACGTCGACTCGGTCTGGGACTCCGTGCACACGGTGATCCGGCCGGTGGCGGGCGCCGTGGTCGCCGCCCTGCTCGCCGGGGAGTCCGGTTCGATCCCGGAGCTCGCGGCGGGCGCGGTGGGCGGGTCGACCGCCTTGCTGAGCCACTTCGTCAAGGCGGGGACACGGATGGCGATCAACACGTCGCCGGAGCCCTTCTCGAACATCGCCATGAGCACGGCGGAGGATCTCGGGGTCGCCGGGATCATCACCTTCGCGATGTTCAACCCGCAGGTGGCAGCGATCATCGCGGCCGTCCTGCTCGTACTCGGCCTGGTGATACTGGGCATTCTCGCCCACAGCATCCGCCGCTTCCTGCGCCGCAGGGCGCAACGGCGGGAGGAGCGGCGCCTGGCCACCACGGAGACCCGGAGGGTCCCGCCCTACTGACCGGGGGCGCCGGTCACACCCGGCCGAGGCACCGGCCCCACCCGCCTGGCCGGGGCGCCCGACATGACTGTCGGTGACGGCCGATAAGGTCGCTGGCATGGCACGGATTGTGGTGATCGGCGCAGGTCTCGGCGCCATGGCGGCCGCCGCCCGGCTGGCCGTGGCGGGCCACCGGGTGACGGTGTACGAGCGTGGCGGGACGTACGGCGGTGCGGTGCGCCGCTTCGAGCGGGACGGGTTCGGCTTCGACACCGGCCCCGGGCTGCTGCATCTGCCCGCGGTCTACCGCGATCTCTTCGTCAAGACCGGCAAGGAGTCCCTGGAGGACTCCGTCGGGCTGACGCAGGTCGATCCGGCGAGCCGTCATGTCTTCGCCGACGGCACCCGCGTGGACCTGCCGAACGCCTCACGGGCGGGCACGGTCGCCGCTCTGGACGCGGCGCTCGGCGCGGGCGCCGGGGAGCGCTGGGGCGACTTCCTGGTCCGGGCCCGCGAGGCCTGGGACCGCACGCGCCGCCCGCTCCTGGAGGAACCGCAGACGGCGGACACCTCGCCGCTCGCCCGCGAGCCCTACCCGGCCCTGAAGGCGGGGCTGTTGCGGCGCCCCACGACGCTGCTCGCCCAGGTCGGCGCGCGGGAGCTGCGCGACCCCCGGCTGGTCGCGCTCCTCGACGCGTACGCCTGGGCGTACGGCTTCGATCCGGCCACCGCCCCCGCGGCGGCCTCCGTCCTGCCGTACATGGAGCAGACGTTCGGGACCTGGTACGTGAGCGGCGGCATTCGGGCGCTCGCGGACGCGGTGCACCGGCGGTGCCTGAAGCGGCGGGTGGAGTTCGTCTTCGACGCCGAGGTCACCGAGGTCCTGGAGAAGGACGGCCGGGCCGCCGGGATCGCGCTGGCGGGGGGCGGGACGGTCGAGGCGGACCACGTCGTCGCGGGCGCGCCCGTGCCGGCGCTGTACCGGGACCATGTCGTGGGCTGGGAGCGCCAGGACGAGTGGCCGCGGTACCAGGCCGACGGGACGGGACGGATGACGGTCTGTCTGGCCCTGCGCGGGGCCCGGGAGGCGGGCGCCGTGCACCGTACGGTCGTCCACGCGACCGCGGACCACCCGACCACGACCGTGCTGCGGCCCGACGACCCTGCACTGCGCCCCGACGACGGCCACGAGTCGGTCACCCTCACCGCGACGGTGAACCTGTACCCGGAGCACGACTGGGTGGAGATCGCCGAGGAGATGGTGACGGCCGCGGAATCGGCCGTCCCCGGGCTGCGCGAGCGGCTGCTCTGGCGGGAGGTCCGCACCCCGGACGACACCCTGCGGGAGACCGGCGCCGCCGAGGTGCCGGGTCCGGCGCTCGCGGGCGGCCGGGGCGCCTTCCTACCCGCGGCCAACCGCTCCCCGCTGCCCGGGCTCTACTTCGCGGGCGGCTGGTCCCACCCGGGCGGCGGGCTCGCCCACGCGGGCATGTCGGGCGCGCTGGTCGCCGGGCTGATCGTGGAGGGCGACGACTTCCGCGGCTCCCGATGAGGACCGTGAGGGGCTGGGTCCGGTCGCCGGTGATGACGGGACGGAGCCCGGCGGGGGCGTGCGGGGCGGATACCGGGCAGATTCCCCGGCCCCGCGCGGTCCGGCGGGTGCGGCGGGTTCGGTGATCCCCACCGCACCGCTCTTCGCTCCGGGCGCGGACGGCCGTGCCGCCGCGTGGCTCGGACCCGTTCAGCAAGTCTTGATATGTCGCCACTCCTCTCGTACAACCATCCCCCCGGTCCACCTGTCAGAACGGGCGCGACGAACTCGTTCGCTGCGATGCCCCGTCCCGTTCCCCTGGAGGCCACCGACGTGTCCCGCGCCACCCTCAGCCCCCGGCTCCGCCTCGCCGCCGCCGTCCTCACCGTCTCCACGGCGACGGCCGTCGCCGGGACACTCCTCACGGCCCCTGCGTTCGCCGCGCCGCCCGCCGAGATCGTTCGCCAGGAGACCGCCCAGGACGTCGCCCCGTTCCCGAAGGACGCCAGACTCGTCAGTGCGGGCAGGACCGGCTTCCTTGCGCAGATGGACGGGGCGTTCTTCTGGACCGCCTACGACGGCACCGTGACCCAGCTGCCCGGCACCGGCTACTCCGGCGCCGCCGGCGCCGACACGGTCGTCCAGGCGGGCGGGGACGACACCTACACCCTGCGCGACATGGGCACGGACGCCGAGCCGCTCGTCATCATCACGCCCGGCGCCCTCAGGGGCGTCATCGGCACGACCCTGCTGATGGCCCGCGCCGACGGGCTCCACCTGGTCGACGAGAAGGACGGGGAGATCGTCAGCCGCGCGGTGACCGGTCTGCCCGAAGGAGCCACCCGGGTGGAATCCGTCGACGCGGGATCGTTCACGGTCCTGTACGGCGACGACACCCTCTACCTGGTGGACGCCGCCAAGGCCGCCGCGGTCACCCACGCCGTGACCCACAACAACATCCTGGGCTTCGAGAGCGTCGTCAGCTCGCCGACCCACCTGGGCTGGGGCGACTACAACTCCGCGGACACCGAGAGGCACTTCCACCTCCGTGACGTGCGCACGGGCGTGACGGAGTCGGTCTCCGCTACGGGCTCGAATCCGGTCCTCTCGCAGGACTGGCTGGCGTTCTCGGGCCGCTCCGCCACCGACCCCGCCGCGCAGCCATTCACTCTCCACTCGCTCAAGGACGGCCACGTCCTCCAGGTCCTCGACCGCGCCTCCGAGATTCGGCTCGGCGCCGACGGCGCGTTCGTCGTGCGCGGCACCCTCGCCCGGGAGGACGGTGTCTACCGCGTGACCGTCGGCGCGGACGGCACCCCCGCCGTGAAGCTCCTCGCGGGCGTCGGACGCATCCCGGACCTCGCCGTAACGCGCGAGAACACGCCGAGGACTGTCGACCTCAACGGCCCGCTCGACCGGGTGAGGCTGGTCTGGGAGCTGAACCAGCTCGCGTCCGCCAGGCTGACGCTGACCCATACCGCCACCGGCAGGCAGCGGGTGATCGATTCGTACAGCTCGGGGACCGTGCACGAGTTCTCCTGGACCAGCGACACCAGCCTCTACGAGATGGCCGACTACGCCGGCGAGTACACCTGGAAGATGACGGCCAAGGAGAGGTACGAGGTCGGAGCGCCCATCGAGCGGACCGGCTCCCTCACCATCAACCGTCCTCCGGTGAAGCGCGATCACGACGCGAACGGCTTCGACGACATCCTGGTCCGCGACAGCGCCGGAAAGCTGTCCGCGTACGAGGGCAAGCAGCTGTCCTACAAGTGGTCGCTCAGGGAGCTGGACTCGACCGTCCTGGGCACCGGGTGGAACACGTACACCCTGATGGCCGCACCCGGCGACCTCGGCGGCACCAAGGCGGACGACGTCGTCGGCCGCGACCGAGACGGCGTCCTCTGGCTCCATCGGGGCGAGGCGCAGAAGCTGCTGCCCCGCACGAAGATCGGCGGCGGCTGGCAGATCTACAACAAGATCACCGGTGGCTCGGACCTGAACAACGACGGACGGGGCGACCTCCTCGCCACCGACACCTCCGGCGTCCTGTGGGCGTACTTCTCCACGGGTGACGCGGCCAAGCCCTTCAAACCTCGCAAGAGGATCGGCGGCGGCTGGCAGGTCTACAACCTCCTCATCGCTCCCGGCAACCTCACCGGCGCCCCCGGCGGCGACCTGCTCGCCCGCGACACCTCCGGCGTCCTCTGGCTCTACCTCGGCAAGGGCGACGGCACCTTCACCGCCCGCCGCAAGATCGGCGGCGGCTGGCAGCAGTTCACCCATCTCGCCCCCCTCCGCGAACAGAACGTCAACGAATGGCGCTTCGGCCGGACGGGCCTGTTCGCAATCGGACCGGACGGCTCCCGGTACTACCCGAACAGAGGCTCCATCAACGACCTGTTCGCGGCCCCGGTGGAGCTGACGCAGAAGACCGACTCGACGTTCAAGACGATTTTCTGAGCCGCTCGGGGGGCCTCAGGGCGGGGGCTAGTACCGGTACTGCTGGTCGTTGTTGTAGGGCTCGTAGTTCTCGTAGCCCTGCTGCGGCGGCTGCGCGGGCTGCTCGCCGTCGCGCTGCTGCGGCACCCACACCCCGCCGGGCGGGGTGTCGTAGGCGTACGAGGGCGCGTACGGGTCCGCGTAGGGCTGCTGGCCGCCGGTGTCGTAGTCGTACGCGGCGTACTGCCGGCCGTCCGGGGTCGGGCCGATGTACGGGTCGGAGTAGGCGGCGTACTGCTGCTGGCCGGTGCCGTAGTCGTAGGCCGGCTGCGCGTAGCCGGGCTGCGCCTCGTAGCCGCCGGGCTGCTGCTCGTACCCGGGCATGCCCTGCGTGTCCTGCGCGCCGTACCCGTCGTAACCGCCGTAGGCGGGCTGCGGGGTCTCGGCGTGCGCCTGGGACTGGTCGTAGGGGGCGGCGTAGACGCCGTACTGGCCGGTGTCGTCGGGCAGCGGCTGGGGCTCGTAGACCGCGGTGGTCTCGGCCGGGGACGGTTCGTCGACCTGCTCGTAGGAGAGGTCGCTGACCTCCAGGGTGGGGCCGGTCTCGGCCGGCGCGCCGGACTTGCGGCGCCGGCTCGCGCCGGGGCTGCCGCCGATCGCCCACCCGGTGGAGAAGCCGCGGCGGAACGACAGGGTCACATAGGTCTGGCCGACGGCGAAGGCCACCGCGCCCACGATGATCACCGCGACGGACGGCATCAGCACACCGAGGACGACTCCGAGGAAGCCGCAGAAGGCGAGCACGCGCCAGCGGAGCCTCGCCTTGTACTGGAGGAGCACCTCACCCAGCAGCCACAACGCGACGACACCGAACGCGATGTAGAGGACCGTCCACCCCATGCCCGCCCCTCTCCTACGGCCACCGCCGCGGGTCTGGGGCGGGTACGCCGGTCACGACTGCACGTGCAGTCCGAGATTCTCGTAGATCTCCAGCGTCGCGGTGGAGTTGTTCAGCGTGATGAAGTGCAGTCCGGGGACACCCTCGGAGAGCAGACGTGCGCAGAACTCCGTCGCGAACTCGATCCCCATGGAGCGTACAGCGGCCGGATCGTCCTTGACGGCGAGGATGCGGTCTTTCACATGCGCGGGGAAGGTCGCGTTGCTCAGCTGGGGCAGCCGGTCGAGGGTCTTCACGTTCACAACGGGCATGACTTCGGGGATGATCGGCGTCTCGCAGCCGGCCTTGGCCGCGCTGTCGCGCAGCCGCAGATAGTTCTCGGGGTCGAAGAACATCTGGGTGATGGCGTAGTCGGCCCCGGCCCGGCACTTGTCCACGAAGTGACGGATGTCCGTGTCCCAGTCGGTGGAGCGCGGGTGCATCTCGGGGAAGGCGGCGACGCCCACGCAGAAGTCGCCGGACTCCTTGATCAACCGGACCAGGTCGGCGGCGTACCGGACGCCCTCGGGGTGCTCGACCCACTCCCCCAGCGGGTCGCCCGGCGGGTCACCGCGCAGGGCGAGCATGTTGCGGATGCCGGCGTCGGCGTACTGGCCCAGGACGTTGCGCAGCTCGGCGATCGAGTGGTCGACGGCGGTGAGGTGGGCGACGGGGGTGAGCGTGGTGTCGCCGGCGATCTTCTGGGTGGCCTTGACGGTGCCGCCGCGGGTGGAGCCGCCGGCGCCGTAGGTCACGGAGACGAAGCTGGGGCCGACCGCCTCGACCCGGCGCAGGGCGTTCCAGAGGCTCCGCTCACCCTTCTCGGTCCTGGGCGCGTAGAACTCGAAGGAGTACGAAGGCCTGCCGGAGGCGAGGATGTCGCGGACCGTTCGCGCGCGGTCCGAGCGGGTGGAAGCGGTACCAAGGGCCATACCGGCAGGTTAGACGGGGTGCACCGGCCGACGAAGCAGCGTCCGAGTAATGGACACGATTTTGGACATCACCCAGGAGTGGGCTGGGGCCCTCGGACGTTACGACAAGGCCGGGCGGCGACGTCCGTGCCGTCGGCTAGACGCGCTCCCGGACCCGCTTGGCCAGCCGGGCCGCCGCCGCGGCCGGGTCGTCGGCTTCGGTGATCGCCCGGACGACGACGATCCGGCGCGCTCCCGCGTCCAGGACCTCGTCCAGGTTGGTCTCGTCGATCCCGCCGATGGCGAACCAGGGCCGGTCCTGCTCCAGGGCGGCCGCGTGGCGCACGAGGCCGAGGCCGGGGGCGTACCGCCCGGGCTTGGTGGGGGTGGGCCAGCAGGGGCCGGTGCAGAAGTAGTCCACGCCGGGCTCGGCGGCGGCCGCGTCCACCTCGGACTCGTGGTGGCAGGACCGGCCGATCAGGACGTCGTCGCCGAGGATGGCCCGGGCGGCGGGCACCGGCAGGTCGCCCTGGCCCAGGTGCAGCACGTCGGAGCCGATGGCGTGGGCCACGTCCGCCCGGTCGTTCACGGCGAGCAGCTTGTCGTGCCGGCGGCAGGCCTCGGCGAAAACGGCGAGGTGCTCCAGCTCCTCGCCGGCCTCCATGCCCTTGTCGCGCAGCTGCACGATGTCCACGCCGGAGGAGAGCACGGCGTCGAGGAACGCGGGCAGGTCGCCCTGGCGCCTACGGGCGTCCGTGCAGAGGTAGAGCCGGGCGTCGGCGAGCTGCGCGCGAGGCGTGGACATGGGTGCTTCCCCCCGTTGGGTGCGGCGGCCCCCGGGGGCCGGACGGTCCCGGCCCCCAGGAGACTCCTGTGGTGTCTTCGGCTGCGTCAGACGGCGAGCGCCTGGGCGCGGCGCTTCACCTCCGTGCCGCGATTCTCGCTGAGGGCCTGCGCGGGCGTGCCCGGCAGGGTCGGGTCGGGAGTGAAAAGCCACTCCAGCATCTCTTCGTCGGTGAAGCCGTCGTCCCTCAGGAGGGTCAGGGTGCCGGAGAGGCCCTTGACCACCTTGTCGCCGTCGATGAAGGCGGCGGGCACCTGAAGCGCCTTGTTCTCACCGCGGCGCACGGCGATGAGCTGGCCCTCCTTGACCAGCTGCCGCACGCGCGTCACCTCGACGTCGAGCATTTCCGCGATGTCGGGGAGGTAGAGCCAGGCGGGGACGAGAGCATCGGTTCTTGCGTCAATCTCGGTCACGGGGACAAGCCTGCCATCCCGGACTGACAGTCGGTAGTCGGGCCTACAGGACTGCCGCCTTCAGAGGGACGGAGGCGTCGGCGGCGCGCTCCGGGTCGACCCGCGCTCCGGACTCGATCAGCTTGCGACCCTGGGCCAGGTCGCGGGGGCGGCCGACGGCGAGCAGGGCGACCAGGGCGCCGTCGCGCAGCCACAGCACGGACCAGGAGGGCTCGGCGGGATCCCCTCGGTGGACCAGCTCGGCGGCGGTGGCGTGGTGCCCGGCGTACTGGACGAAGCGGCCGAACTGCTCGGACCAGAAGTACGGGACCGGGTCGTAGGTCCCGGGGGTCTCGCCGATGATGTCGGCCGCGACGGTACGGGGGCCCTGGAGGGCGTTGTCCCAGTGGTGGACCAGGAGCCGGGAGCCGTAGCGGGCGGAGGGGAAGGAGGCGCAGTCGCCGACGGCGTACACGTCGGTCAGGGAGGTGCGCAGCCGGTCGTCGGCGGTGATGGAGCCGCCCTCGTCGAGGGCGATGCCGGAGCCGGCGAGCCACCGGGTGGCGGGCCGGGCGCCGATGCCGACGACGACCGCGTCGGCGGGCAGCCGCCGGCCGTCGGCCAGGTGGACCGTGCCGGGCTCGATCCGCTCCACGCGCGCGTGGGTCAGCAGTTCGGCGCCGCTCTCCTCGTACCAGCGGGCCATCGGGGCCGAGACCTCGGCGGGCAGCGCGCCGGCGAGCGGGCGGTCGGCGGCCTCGACGACCGTGACCGCGCATCCGGCCTCCCGCGCGGCGGTGGCGAACTCGGCGCCGATCCAGCCGGCGCCGACCACCACGATGTCGTGGCGCCGCTCCAGGACGGGCTTGAGGCGGGCGGCGTCGTCGAGGGTGCGGAGCAGATGGACCCCGGGGACGCCCTCGGTGCCGGGCAGGGTGACGGGTTCGGCGCCGGTGGCGACGACCAGGACGTCGTACGGGACGGGCCCGGCCTCGGTGTCGACCTCGTGGGCGTCGGCGCGCAGGCCGGTCACGTCGAGGCCGAGGCGCAGCTCGATGGAGAGCGCCTCGAAGTCGACGTCGAAGGCCGAGTCCTCGGCCTTGCCGAGGAGGACCGCCTTGGAGAGGGGCGGGCGGTCGTAGGGCTGATGGGGCTCGGCCCCGATGAGGGTGACCGCTCCGGCGAAGCCCTGCTCGCGCAGGGCGACGGCGGTCTGCACCCCCGCCATCCCCGCACCCACGACGACGACCCGCTGCTGTGCCTGCTTCTGCTCGCTCACCCGATCACCTTACGTATCTGACGCACCGTCAGGAAGACAGCTGCTCCACGACACTGGCGCCGGAGCCCTCCTGGGACTCCCATGCCCAGCTCTCCTCCAGCCGAACGCGACCGTCGGGCAGCTCGACCACCGTGGAGACGCAATGCCCGGAAGATGTCGTTCCGTCCTTCTTCAGCTGCACGTACCGGAAGTCGAGCCGGTCCCCCGCGCGCGTGCCGACGAGATTCCCGCGGACCACGTCCCCGCCCGCGTACTCGGCCCAGATCCGGCCGTCCTCCTCGTGGTACGTGAACCGGGTACGCGTCCCGACCTGACCGGGGGCCTGGTCGGCGACCGGGGCGAGGACGAGACCGTCGAGAGAACGCGGCACGGTGGAGGCTCCCTTACTGGGTGTCGGGGGCTGGGGTTAGGCTGACCGTCAACGTAGAGCACTCGCGGGAGCCCGGACGCACCGGGCTGAGAGGGAGGCTGGCCGGCCTCCGACCGTACGAACCTGATCCGGGTCATGCCGGCGAAGGGAGGGGCTGGACGCCCATGTCGCGTACATGCAGTACCTCTGACGTTCTCGTCATCGGGGGCGGAATCATCGGCCTGGTCACGGCCTGGCGGGCCGCGCAGCGCGGGCTGAGCACCATGGTCGTGGACCCCGAACCGGGCGGCGGGGCCGCCCGGGTGGCGGCCGGCATGCTGGCCGCCGTCACCGAACTCCACTACGGCGAGGAGACCCTGCTCGCCCTCAACCTCGCCTCCGCGCGCCGCTATCCGGAGTTCACGGCCGAACTCCATGACGCCACGGGACATGACGTCGGCTACCGCGCCTGCGGCACGCTCGCCGTCGCGCTCGACGCCGACGACCGGGCGCACTTGCGTGAACTGCACGCGCTGCAGACCCGCTGCGGCCTGGAGTCGGAGTGGCTCAGCGGACGCGACTGCCGCCGCCTGGAGCCGATGCTGGCGCCGGGGGTGCGCGGCGGGCTACGGGTCGACGGCGATCATCAGGTCGATCCGCGCCGGCTCGCCGCCGCGCTGGTCACCGCCTGCGAGCGGGCCGGGGTGGTCTTCCACCGGGGTCCCGCCGAACGGCTGACGGTGGCACGGGACCGGGCCACGGGCGTCGCGCTCGCCGGGGGCCACGAGCTCACCGCGGACCAGGTCGTCCTTGCCGCGGGCAGCCTGAGCGGGCAGCTCGCGGGGGTGCCGCGGGAGGTCCTGCCTCCCGTACGCCCCGTGAAGGGACAGGTGCTGCGGCTCACCGTGCCGCGCGCGTTCGCGCCGTTCCTGTCCCGGACCGTCCGGGCCGTCGTCCGCGGCAGCCATGTCTATCTGGTGCCCCGCGAGAACGGGGAACTGGTGGTCGGCGCGACCAGCGAGGAGCTGGGCTGGGACACCACCGTCACGGCGGGCGGGGTCTACGAGCTGCTCCGGGACGCTCATGAGCTCGTACCGGGCCTCACCGAGCTGCCGCTCACCGAGACGCTGGCGGGTCTGCGACCCGCCTCCCCGGACAACGCGCCGCTGCTCGGCCCGACCGCGCTGCCCGGCCTCCAGCTGGCCACTGGGCACTACCGCAACGGGGTCCTGCTCACGCCGGTCACCGGCGACGTCATGGCCGAGCTGCTCACCACGGGCGTGCTCCCGGACGAGGCCCACCCCTTCACTCCCCGCCGCTTCTCCCCCGTACCTCAGGAGCAGCCCGTATGAACGCCTCGACGAACCCTTCGATGAACGAGCTGAACGATGCTCCGACCGCCTCGCCGACCGCGCCGGCGAGCGCCTCGGCGATCGTCTCGGTGAACGTCTCCGTCAACGGTGAGACGCGCGCCCTGGCCCGGCCCACGGCCCTCGACGCCCTGGTGGCGACGCTGACGACGGCGCCGTCGGGGGTGGCCGCGGCCGTCAACGAGACGGTCGTGCCGCGCAGCCAGTGGTCCGCGACGCTCCTCGGCGAGGGCGACCGGGTCGAGATCCTCACCGCCGTCCAGGGGGGCTGAGCGCCATGTCCGACGACACCTTCCTCCTCGGTGGTACCAAGTTCTCCTCGCGGCTGATCATGGGCACGGGCGGGGCGCCCAGCCTCGACGTGCTCGAACGCGCGCTGGCCGTCAGCGGCACGGAGCTGACGACGGTCGCCATGCGGCGCCTGGATCCGACCGTGCGGGGCTCGGTCCTGTCCGTCCTGAACCGGCTCTCGATCCGGGTCCTGCCGAACACGGCCGGCTGCTACACGGCGGGCGAGGCGGTCCTGACCGCGCGCCTGGCCCGGGAGGCGCTCGGCACCGACTGGATCAAGCTGGAGGTCATCGCCGACGAGCGGACCCTGCTGCCTGACCCCGTCGAGACGCTGGACGCGGCGGAGACCCTGGTGGACGACGGCTTCACGGTCCTGCCGTACACCAGCGACGACCCTGTCCTGGCGCGGAAGCTGGAGGACGTGGGGTGCGCGGCGGTCATGCCGCTGGGCTCGCCGATCGGCTCCGGGCTGGGGATCCGCAACCCGCACAACTTCGAGCTGATCGTCGAGGCCGCGGGCGTGCCGGTGATCCTGGACGCGGGAGCCGGGACGGCCTCGGACGTGGCGCAGGCGATGGAGCTGGGGTGCTCGGCCGTCATGCTCGCCTCCGCGGTGACACGGGCGCAGGACCCGGTCCTGATGGCGGAGGGCATGCGTCACGCGGTGGAGGCGGGCCGCCTGGCCCACCGGGCGGGCCGTATCCCCCGCCGTCACTTCGCCCACGCCTCCTCCCCCACGGAGGGCCAGGCCGCCCTGGACCCGGAACGCCCGGCGTTCTGACGCGGCGGCCTCGCGTCACAGCTGTGCTGCGGTCGGGGGCGGTGGGGACGGGTGGTGCTCGGCGGCTCGTAAACTCGGGGCCGTGGACACGACCCTTCAGGACCCCCTCGTCGGGCAGCTGCTCGACGGCCGCTACCGCGTCGACGCGCGCATCGCCGTCGGCGGGATGGCCACGGTCTACCGGGCCGTCGACATCCGCCTCGACCGGGTGCTCGCCCTCAAGGTGATGCACCCGGCCCTCGCCGCCGACGCCACTTTCGTCGAGCGCTTCATCCGCGAGGCCAAGTCCGTGGCCCGGCTCTCCCACCCCAACGTGGTCGGGGTCTTCGACCAGGGCGCGGACGGCGCGTACGTCTATCTCGCGATGGAGTACGTCGCGGGGTGCACGCTCCGTGACGTGCTGCGCGAGCGCGGGGCGCTCCAGCCGCGCGCCGCGCTCGACGTCCTGGAGCCGGTGCTCGCCGCGCTGGGGGCCGCGCACCGGGCCGGGTTCGTCCACCGGGACATGAAGCCGGAGAACGTCCTGATAGGGGACGACGGCCGGGTGAAGGTCGCCGACTTCGGTCTCGTGCGCGCGGTCGGCTCGGCCACGCACACCACGGGCTCGGTCCTGGGCACCGTCTCGTACCTGGCGCCGGAGCAGATCGAGCACGGCACCGCGGACACCCGTGCCGACGTGTACGCCTGTGGTGTCGTCCTGTACGAGATGCTGACCGGCGGCAAGCCGCACGGCGGGGACACCCCCGCCCAGGTTCTCTACCAGCACCTGAACACGGACGTCCCCGCCCCTTCGGCCGTCGTGCCCGGTCTCGCCCTCGAACTGGACGAGCTGGTGGCGAGTGCCACGGCCCGCAACCCCGACGTCAGGCCGCACGACGCCGTCGCACTCCTGGCCCAGGCCCGTCAGGCCCGCGCGGCCCTCACGGACGCGCAGCTGGACGCCGTACCGCCGCAGGCCCACCCCGAGGACCGCACGGGCTCCGAGGACCGGACCAGCGTGATCCCGCGGGTCCTGCCCGCCGAGACCGAGCAGCCGGTGCAGCACACCAGCCGGCTGACCATGCCGCCGCCCGAGCAGCCCCCGTCGCGACGCCGGAACACCGGTGGCCTTCCCCGTGGGCCTCTCCTCGTCCTCGCCGCCGTTCTGCTCGTCCTCGGGCTCGGCGGCGGCGTCTGGTACATCAATTCCGGCCAGTTCACTCGGGTGCCCGCCGTGCTCGGCCAGACCGAGGTCGAGGCGACCGAGCGGATCACGGACGCGGGGCTCGACGTCGGCACGACGAAGCGGGCGTTCAGCGAGGTGTACGAACGTGGCACGGTCATGGCCACCGATCCCGCCTCCGGCGAGCGGATCCGCGGCAACGGCACGGTCACGCTGACGATCTCCCGCGGCCCCGAGACCGTGAAGGTCCCGAACCTCAAGGGGAAGCCGCTGGCGAAGGCCAAGGAGCTCCTCGCGAAGGAGGGCCTGGCCGCCGGTGTGATCACCGACGCGTTCAGCCAGGACATCGCGCAGGGCGCCGTGATCAGCTCCGACCCCGAGCCCGGCACCGAGCGCAGCCCGGACTCGGCCGTGGCGCTCGTGGTCAGCAAGGGCCGCCCCATCGACGTCCCGGACGTCGCCGGCGACTCGGTGGCCGAGGCCACCGGCACGCTCCAGGACGCCGGGCTCACCGTGCAGATCGCGACCGAGCAGATCCACTCCGCCGAGGAGGCCGGCACTGTCGCGGCCCAGTCCCTCGCGGAGGGCAGCCGCGCCGCGAAGGGCGACCGGATCGTCCTCACCGTCTCCAAGGGACCCCGGATGATCGAGGTCCCCGACGTGACGGGCGAGTCGACCGACGTCGCACGCGGGAGACTGGAGGGGGCGGGCTTCGAGGTGAAGGTCCAGAAGACCTTCCCCTTCCTCGGGGACACCGTCTCGGGCCAGTCGGTCGACGGCGGCTCCACCGCTCCCGAGGGCTCCACCATCACCATCACGATCAAGGGACTGTAGAGACTCATGCGCAACCCCGTCGGCGGCCATGTCCCCGTGGCCGGCGGCCTCGCCACGGTCGGTCTCGGCTACGCCCGCGAGCTGGGCGCGGAGACGGTCCAGGTCTTCGTCGCCAACCCGCGCGGCTGGGCCACGCCCGTGGGCAACCCGGCGCAGGACGAGCTGTTCCGCACCGCGTGCGAGGCCGAGTCCCTGTCGGCCTGGGTCCACGCCCCGTACCTGATCAACTTCGGGTCCCACACCGAGGCCACCGTCGAGCGGTCGGTCGAGTCGCTGCGGCACTCGCTGCGCCGCGGCCGGGAGATCGGCGCGAAGGGCGTGGTGGTGCACACCGGCTCGGCGACCGGAGGCCGCCCGCGCGAGGAGGCGCTGGCGCAGGTACGGGAGCGGATGCGGCCCCTGCTGGACGAGCTGACGCACCCGGACGACCCGTTCCTGCTGCTGGAGTCGACGGCCGGGCAGGGCTTCTCGCTCTGCTCGCGCGCCGAGGACTTCGGCCCGTACTTCGAGGCGCTCGACCGTCACCCGAAGCTCGGGATCTGCCTCGACACCTGCCACATCTTCGCGGCGGGCCACGATCTGACCGGCCCGCACGGCATGGCGCGGACGCTCGACCAGCTGGTGGCGACCGTGGGCGAGGGGTGGCTGAAACTGATCCATGCCAACGACTCCAAGGACGTCGTCGGCGCGCACAAGGACCGGCACGCGAACATCGGGGCCGGCCATATCGGCGAGGAGCCGTTCCGCGAGCTGATGAGGCACCACGCGACCGAAGGCGTCCCGCTGATCATCGAGACACCGGGCGGCAAGGAAGGGCACGTGGCGGATGTGGAGCGGCTGAAGAAACTCCGGGGGTGAGGTACGCGCCGATTCTCCCGTTGAGGAATACCCCTAGGGGGTATACGGTTCCTGCATAGGCAGCAGGAACCGACACTGGTCATTGGGGGACCCATGGATCAGCACGAAGCGCACGCCGACCACCACGCCGACCACCACTCCACCGCGCACGAGGACCACGCCCCCGGCAAGGCCAGCTGGTCCATGGCGATGAAGGCGACCCTCCACTGCCTCACCGGATGCGCCATCGGCGAGGTCCTCGGCATGATCATCGGCACCGCCCTCGGCTGGGGCAACGCCCCGACGATGATCCTCGCCATCGTCCTGGCCTTCTTCTTCGGCTACTCGCTCACCCTGTGGGCGGTCGTCCGCGCCGGACTGAGCCTGAAGGCGGCCGTCGGTGTCGCGCTCGCCGCCGACACCCTCTCCATCGCCGTCATGGAGATCGTCGACAACGGGGTCCTGCTCCTCGTCCCCGGCGCGATGGACGCACACCTCTCGGACGCGCTCTTCTGGGGCGCCCTGGCCTTCGCCTTCCTCGTCGCCTTCCTGATCACCACACCCGTCAACAAGTGGATGATCGGCCGCGGCAAGGGCCACGCGGTGGTGCACCGGTACCACCACTGAGCACGGCCGGCCCGGGGCGACTACAGCTCCGGGCCGTCGCCCGGCTCCTCCTGGTACGAGTACCGCTGCTCTTTCCAGGGGTCGCCGAGGTTGTGGTAGCCGCGCTCCTCCCAGAAGCCCCGGCGGTCGGCGGTCATGTACTCCACACCCCGGACCCACTTGGGGCCCTTCCAGGCGTACAGGTGCGGGACGACAAGCCGCAGCGGGAAGCCGTGCTCGGCGGTGAGCAGCTCACCGTCCTTATGGGTGGCGAAGATCGTGCCCTCGGCCGCGAAGTCGGCGAGCCGCATGTTCGCGCTGAAGCCGTACTCGGCCCAGACCATCACATGCGTGACACCGGGGGCCGGCGGGGCCAGGTCCAGGATCGTCCGGGCGGGCACCCCACCCCATTCGGCCCCGAGCATGCTGAATTTCGTGACGCAGTGCAGATCGGCCACGACCGTCGAGAACGGAAGAGCCGAGAACTCCTCATGGTTCCAGCACCGCTTGTCGCCGTCCGCCGTCGCCCCGAAGACCCGGAACTCCCAGCGGTCCGGCTTGAACTTGGGGACGGGGCCGTAATGGGTGACCGGCCAGCCGCGCTGCAGCCGCTGCCCCGGCGGAAGATCCGACTGCTCTGCTTCCCGGCGTACTCCGCTCTCCGGCTGACCCATGTCATCCATGGTGACAGACCGCGAGGGGTGGTCATGACCAGGCAACCTCGCACGCGTGCACGATTCAGGGCAAGTCCCACTAAGCCTCCACTTACTGGACGCCCCCCATCCGTGGTGCAAGGATGCGGCCATCCTGCCCAGTCACGACCCAGACATGCGTGGAAGGAGCCTCTGCGATGCAGGGCGACCCCGAGGTCCTCGAGTTCCTCAACGAGCAGCTGACCGGCGAGCTGACGGCCATCAACCAGTACTGGCTGCACTACCGCATCCAGGACAACAAGGGCTGGGCCAAGCTCGCCAAGTACACCCGCGAAGAGTCCATCGATGAGATGAAGCACGCGGACAAGCTCACCGAGCGCATCCTGATGCTGGACGGGCTGCCCAACTACCAGCGGCTCTTCCATGTACGGGTCGGCCAGACGGTGACCGAGATGTTCAAGGCGGACCGCCAGGTGGAGGTCGAGGCGATCGACCGTCTGAAGCGCGGCATCGAGGTCATGCGGGCCAAGGGCGACATCACCTCGGCCAACCTCTTCGAGGAGATCCTGGCCGACGAGGAGCACCACATCGACTACCTCGACACCCAGCTGGAACTGATCGAGAGCCTCGGTGAGGCGCTCTACATCTCGACGCTGATCGAGCAGCCGAGCTAGGCAGCCTCAGGCAGGTCCCGCAGATCCTCGGAGTTCTCGGCACTCTCGGGATCCGAGACCGAGGTCAGCGCCGGCAGCCCCTGGTCCAGGAGCTCCCGCCGCGGGCAGTTGCCGCGCCCGAGAATGGCCTGAATACGTCGTACGCACGAACCGCAGTCGGTTCCGGCCTTGCAGGCCGAGGCGATCTGGCGAGGCGTGCAGGCGCCCGCGTCCGCGTGCTCCTTGACCTGCTTCTCCGTGACACCGAAGCATGAGCATACGTACACGCGGTTCACCTCCTGCCGAGATCGATAAGGCTAACCTAACCTTACCCGGCACTCACGAGGCCCAAAAGCCCTCCGTACGACGATGGGGCGCGGATCACATGGATCCGCGCCCCATCGTCGTACGAAGCTACTTACTGATCGCGGTACATCTCCGCCACCAGGAACGCCAGGTCGAGCGACTGGCTGCGGTTCAGCCGCGGGTCGCAGGCCGTCTCGTAGCGCTGGTGCAGGTCGTCGACGAAGATCTCGTCACCGCCGCCCACGCACTCGGTGACATCGTCACCGGTGAGCTCGACGTGGATGCCGCCCGGGTGCGTACCGAGGCTCTTGTGCACCTCGAAGAAGCCCTTGACCTCGTCGAGCACGTCGTCGAAGCGCCGGGTCTTGTGACCGGAGGCCGCCTCGAAGGTGTTGCCGTGCATCGGGTCGGTGACCCAGGCGACGGTCGCGCCCGAGGCGGTGACCTTCTCGACCAGCTCCGGGAGCTTGTCCCGGACCTTGTCGGCGCCCATGCGGACGATGAAGGTCAGCCGGCCGGGCTCGCGGTCCGGGTCGAGCCGGTCGATGTACGTCAGCGCGTCGTCGACCGTGGTCGTCGGGCCGAGCTTGATGCCGATCGGGTTCGCGATCTGCGAGGCGAACTCGATGTGGGCGTGGTCGAGCTGGCGGGTGCGCTCACCGATCCAGACCATGTGACCGGAGGTGTCGTACAGCTTGCCGGTCCGCGAGTCCGTACGGGTGAGGGCGCCCTCGTAGTCGAGCAGCAGGGCCTCGTGTGAGGCGTAGAACTCGACGGCCTTGAACTCGGCCGGGTCGGTGCCACAGGCCTTCATGAAGTTCAGCGCGTTGTCGATCTCGCGCGCCAGCTGCTCGTAGCGCTGGCCCGAGGGGGACGACTTCACGAAGTCCTGGTTCCAGGCGTGCACCTGGCGCAGGTCGGCGTAGCCACCGGTGGTGAAGGCGCGTACCAGGTTGAGCGTGGAAGCGGACGCGTTGTACATCCGCTTCAGACGCTCGGGGTCCGGGATACGGGCCTTCTCGTTGAAGTCGAAGCCGTTGACCGAGTCGCCGCGGTACGTCGGCAGGGTCACGCCGTCGCGGGTCTCGGTCCCCTTGGAACGGGGCTTGGAGTACTGCCCGGCGATGCGGCCGACCTTGACGACGGGCACGGAGGCCGCGTACGTCAACACGGCGCTCATCTGGAGCAGCGTCTTGAGCTTGGCACGGATGTGGTCGGCGGACACGGCGTCGAAGGCCTCGGCGCAGTCGCCGCCCTGGAGCAGGAACGCCTCGCCACGGGCGACGGCTCCCATGCGGGCGCGCAGCTGATCGCACTCGCCCGCGAAGACGAGCGGCGGATACGACTCGAGGTCCGCGATCACATCGCGCAGAGCCTCGGCATCGGGGTACTCGGGCTGCTGCGCCGCGGGAAGGTCTCGCCAGGTGTTGCCACCGGTTGCGGTGGTCTTAGCGTTCACGGTCACAACCACCACATTACGGTGTCCGGCGACCGGTCCAGCGACACGACCATTGAGTGAGACGCGCGCCCGAAATGTCTGTCGACGATGGACGCGCCTCGGACGGGTGTTACCCTCACGCGCGTTCAAACACGTGTTTAAACATCTGAGGCCTAAATACTTCACAGGGGTGGGCGTGAGCCAGGGGCACCGCAGGGACCGCAAGAAGAGACGGCTGCTTTACGGGGCGGCGGCTGCCGTCGTCGCCACGGCGACCATCGGAACGATCGCCGTGGCGTCGCCCGGGATCCTGAACTCCTCGGACGACAAGAACTCCGCAGAAACGTCGCTGCAGTCGCAGTTCGCGCAGGCGGCGGAGGAGTTCGACGTCCCGCAGAGCGTGCTGATGGCGGTGTCGTACCGGCAGACGCGGTGGGAGTCGCACGACGGCGAGCCCAGCACGACGGGTGCGTACAACGTCATGGGGTTGACGGACGTCGACCCGGAGGACATCGAGTCCGGGACGGCCGACGAGGAGGCCATCGCCCACTTCAACGGCAGCGGCAAGCTGGAGATCGAGAAGTCGTTCGACCCCGCCAAGGTCCGCAAGATCCTGGCCGCGGCGACCGTCGACACCGATGACCCCCGGCTCCACACCCTGGACAAGGCCGCCGAGCTGATCGACAGCTCCGCCGAGGCGGTCCAGAACGACTCCGCCGAGTCCATCCGGGCCGGCGCGGCGCTCCTCGCGGAGTACCAGAAGCAGGCCGGCGCCGAGCTGTCCGACGAGCCGGGCGCCTGGTACCCGGCCGTGGCCCGCTACAGCCAGTCGCCCGACAAGAAGGGCGCCGACCTCTTCGCGAAGCGCGTCTTCGAGTCGATCAAGACGGGTGAGCGGGAGCTCACACTGGACGGCGAGCAGGTCGCCCTGCCGGCCGACCCGTCGGTCGAGCCGGTCAAGCCGTCGAGCATGCCGCTGGCGGCGAGCTTCGCCTCCACGACGGCGACTCCGACGCCCGAGTGCCCCGTCGGACTGAACTGCAACTTCGTGCCGTCCCGCACGTCGAGCACGGGCAAGCGCAACTACACGCTCGGCGACCGCCCGAACCAGGGCGTGAACGTCCGGCAGATCATCATCCACGACACCGAGGGCGGCTACGACGGCTCGCTCGCGGCGCTCACCAACCCGGACGTCCCCGGCAGCGCCCACTACCTGATCCGTGCCTCCGACGGTCAGGTCACCCAGATGATCGAGAACAAGCACCTGGCGTGGCACGCGGGCAACTGGACCCACAACATGCACGCGATCGGCGTGGAGCACGAGGGCTACGCGATCAAGGAAGGCAGCTGGTACACCGAGCCGCAGTACGAGTCCTCCGCGGCGCTGGTGAAGTTCCTGGCGGGCAAGTACGGCGTTCCGCTGGACCGCGAGCACATCATCGGTCACGACGAGGTGGCGCTCCAGACTGACGCCGGCATGAGCAGGCTCCACTGGGACGCGGGCCCGTACTGGGACTGGAACCACTACATGAAACTGCTGGGCGCCCCGCAGGGCGACCAGGGCGCGGGCGGCCTGCTGAGGGTCGGCCAGGTGGTCCGTGTGGTGCCGCCGTTCACCACGGCGAACCAGCCGAAGCTGTCGACCGGCGGCAACGCCGTCCCGGCGCGCCCGTCGAACTTCGGCTACCTCTACACGGAGCCGTCGACCAGCGCGACGACCCTGAAGGACCCCTACTTTTCGTCGCTCTGGTCCGAGGGCTCGAACTACGGGAACAAGGTCCGCGCCGGCGGCAGCTACGTCGTCGCGGGCGTCTCGGGCGACTGGACCGCGATCTGGTACGCGGGCGCGAAGGCCTGGTTCTTCAACCCCGGCGGCCAGTACACCGCGCCGGTGACCGGTGGCACGACCGTGAAGGTCAAGGCGGGGGCGACCTCGGCCAAGGTCTTCGGGCGCTCCTTCCCGGAGACCGCCGCGTACACCGCCGCGGCTCTTGAGGCGCCCGGCGACGAGAACGCCCACCTGACGAAGTTCACCTTCGCCTCCGGTCAGGCCTATGTGAAGGCCGGCCCTGCGGTGAAGGGCGACGACTGGTTCGGCTCCGCCCAGAAGAACGTCATCGGCAGCACGATGTTCGTGCCGATCCGCTTCCACCACAAGATCACCTGGGTGAAGCAGAGCGACATCGAGGAGGCGCCCGGCGCCGCGCCCGTCACCGCCACCAACCGCTACAACCTCCTCGCCCGTGACGCCTCCGGCGTGCTCTACCAGTACCAGGGCCGCGGCAGCGCCACCGCGCCGTTCCTCGCCCGGTACCGCGTCGGCAGCGGCTGGAACATGTTCAACACGATCACCCCGATGACCGCGCTGCGCGCGGACGGTACCGGCGACGTGGTCGCCCGTGACGCCTCCGGCGTGCTCTGGTACTACCAGGGCACCGGCAACCCCTCCGCCCCGTTCAAGGCGCGGCTCAAGACCGGTGGCGGCTGGCAGATCTACGACCGGATCCTGGGCGCCCGGGACCTGAGCGGGGACTCCATACCGGACCTCATAGCCCGCGAGAAGTCCGGCGTGCTCTGGTTCTACAAGGGCACGGGCAACCCCGCCTCGCCGTTCGCCGCCCGCACCAAGGTCGGCAGCGGCTGGCAGACGTACAACCAGCTCGTCAGCACCGGTGACCTGAACGCCGACGGCAAGGCCGACCTCGTCGCCCGCGACAGCGCCGGGAACCTGTGGTTCTACAAGGGCACCGGCAGCACGACCGCCCCGTACGCCGCCCGCACCAAGGTCGGCAGCGGCTGGCAGACGTACAACCAGCTCGTCGGGCCGAGCGACCTGAACGCCGACGGCAAGGTGGACCTCGTCGGCCGCGACGGCTCCGGGAACCTGTGGTTCTACAAGGGCACGGGCAGTGCCACCGCCCCGTTCGCGGCCCGCACCAAGGTCGGCAGCGGCTGGCAGATCTACAACCTGATCTTCTGATCCCGACCCCGGTCCGGATCTGATCAGCCTGAGGGCCCGGCGCGCACCGTCCACGGTGTGAGCCGGGCCCCTTCTCGCTGCCCGGCTGCGTTACAGTGCACCCATGTTCGCGCAGACGACCCAGAACTGGTGGTGGACCGCTCATCCGGCGGCCCACTGACTGCGCGTACACCCACGACACGCGAAGGCCGCCCCGAGGGGCGGCCTTTCTCGTACCCCCGAGGCCGTTCCTCTTCCGACTCCCGGAAGGAACACGCTCCATGGACCTCTCCCGTCTCCTCGACGACTCCTGCCCGTCCTTCGCCCTGCTCCGCAGGCGCACGCCCGGCCGCGACCACGACACCGTCGAGGTGCTGATCGGCTCGGTCCACGAGGCCGAGCGGCTCGCCGAGCTGCCCGTCGGCGCGCTCCCGACGCTCGCCCTCGTGCCGTTCCGGCAGATCCGCGAGCGCGGCTTCGACGTCCGCGACGACGGCACCCCGCTCTCCGTGCTCGTCGCCGAGGAGGCGTACGAACTGCCGCTCGCCGACGCACTCGCCCAGCTCCCGACGCACTCCGTCCGGGTCGAGGGCGGCGGGTTCGACGTGTCGGACGAGGCGTACGCCGAGACCGTGCGGCGGGTGATCAGCGAGGAGATCGGCGCCGGCGAGGGCGCCAACTTCGTCATCCGCCGGACCTACACCGGCGAGATCCCGGGCTTCGGGCGCGCCGACGCCCTCGCGCTCTTCCGCCGTCTCCTGGCGGGTGAGCGGGGCGCGTACTGGACGTTCGTCGTCCACACCGGCGACCGGACCCTCGTCGGGGCGAGCCCCGAGGTGCACGTCCGGATGTCGGGGGGAACGGTCGTCATGAACCCGATCAGCGGGACGTACCGCTACCCGGCCGGGGCCGCGCCCACCCCCGAGGATCTGCTGACGTTCCTGGCCGACCGCAAGGAGACCGAGGAGCTCTCCATGGTGGTCGACGAGGAGCTGAAGATGATGTGCACGGTCGGCGACATGGGCGGGGTGGTGGTCGGGCCGCGCCTCAAGGAGATGGCGCATCTGGCGCACACCGAGTACGAGTTGCGGGGCCGTTCGTCCCTCGACGTGCGGGAGGTGCTGCGGGAGACCATGTTCGCGGCGACGGTCACCGGCTCGCCCGTGCAGAACGCCTGCCGGGTGATCGAGCGGCACGAGGCCGGCGGGCGCGGCTACTACGCGGGCGCCCTCGCCCTGCTCGGTACCGACGAGAGCGGGGCGCAGACCCTGGACTCCCCCATCCTCATCCGGACCGCCGACATCGCCGGCGACGGGCGGCTGCGGGTGCCGGTCGGCGCGACGCTCGTACGGCACTCCGACCCGGCGGGCGAGGTCGCCGAGACGCACGCCAAGGCGGCGGGCGTGCTCGCCGCGCTGGGGGTACGGGAGGGGCGGCCGCGCGACGAGTCGCCGGTGGGTCCGCGGCTCGCGGACGATCCGCGGGTGCGGGCCGCGCTGGACGCCCGGCGGGCCGACCTGGCGCCGTTCTGGCTGCGGATGCAGGTCCGGTCGGCCGAGCTGAGTGGCCACGCGCTGGTGATCGACGCCGAGGACACCTTCACGGCGATGCTCGCGCATCTGCTGCGCTCCTCCGGCCTGGAGGTCTCGGTGGTCCGCTACGACGAACCGGGGTTGCGGGAGCTCGCGCTCGCCCATGACGGTCCGGTGGTGCTCGGCCCGGGGCCGGGGGACCCCTCGGACGCCGCCGACCCGAAGATGCGTTTCCTGCGCGGACTCACGGCCGATCTCGTACGGGATCACCGGCACGGCCTGCTGGGCGTCTGCCTCGGCCATGAGCTGATCGCGGCCGAACTGGGCCTGGAGATCGTCCGCAAGCGCACGCCGTTCCAGGGGGCGCAGGTGCGGATCGACCTCTTCGGACAGGAGCAGACCGTCGGCTTCTACAACAGCTTCACGGCCCGCTGCGACGACCGGTCCGCCACCGAACTGGCCCTGCACCGGATCGAGGTGAGCCGGGACGAGGAGACGGGCGAGGTCCACGCGCTGCGCGGGCCCGGCTTCGCGGGCGTCCAGTTCCACCCGGAGTCGGTCCTGACGATGGAGGGGGCGGCGCTGACGGCGTCCCTGCTCGCCGGCGTGCTGGTCTAGGAGGCGGTCGGGACCAGGACGTTCTCGCTGCGGCGCCCCGCGGTGTGGTCGAGGACGTTCTGGACGGTCGTGTCGATGATCTGGCCGACCGCGTCGACCGTGTAGTACGCCTGGTGGGACGTGACCACCACGTTCGGGAAGGTCACCAGGCGGGCCAGGGTGTCGTCCTCGACGACCTCGAGCGACTTGTCGAGGAAGAAGAGCCCAGCCTCCGCCTCGTACACGTCGAGTCCCACGCCGGTGAACCGGCCGGCGCGGAGCTCGGCCACCAGCGCCTCGGTGTCGATGAGCCCGCCCCGGCTGGAGTTCACGAGGATGGCGTCGTCCTTCATCGTCCTGAGCGCGGCGGCGTCGAGGAGGCGCCGGGTCGCGGGGAGCAGCGGTACGTGCAGGCTGACCAGGTCGGACTCGGCGAGGAGCTGCTCCTTCTCGACGTACTTCATGCCGAGTTCGAGGCAGGCGGGGTTCTCGGCGACGTCCCAGCCGAGGAGCTTCATGCCGAAGCCGTGGGCGATCCGGGTGAAGGCCTCGCCGATCTTCCCGGTGCCGAGAACACCGACCGTGCGGCCGCGCAGGTCACGGCCCATCAGCCCGTCGAGACGGAAGTCGAAGTCGCGGGTCCGGTTGGAGGCGCGGACGATCCGCCGGTTGACCGCCATCGCCAGGGTCCAGGCGAATTCGGCGACGGAGTACGGGGAGTAGTACGAGACCCGGGCGACGGTGAGGCCGAGGCGCTCGGCGACGTCGAGGTCGATGTTGTTGAAGCCGGTGGAGCGCTGGGCGATGAGCTTCGTGCCGCCGGCGGCGAGGGTGCGCAGGACCTCTCCTCCGAGGTCGGCGTTGACGCTCGTGGAGACGATCTCGTGGCCGGCCGCGATGGGGACGGTGTCCTGGTCGAGGAGCACGTCCAGACAGCGGACGTCGTGGAGTCCCGCGAAGGCCCTCTCGATCAGCGCCTTCTCGTCGGCCTGCACACCGAATGCCAGGATTTCCACGGATCCCCTCCCGGGGGTTCGCCGGAATTGTCGGGTACCGGCGAATATACGACCCCGGGAGCGGTCCGCGCCGCAGGCCGGGTCGGCCGACGCCGGGTCAGCTGATGCCGGGTCGGCCGACCGGCTGGAACACCGACCGGCCCCACCGGCGCCGCTCCGCTCAGCCGAAGAAGACTCCCACCTCCGCGTACAGCGCCGGATCGACCGTCTTGAGCCGCGCCGTGGCCTCGGCGATCGGGACGCGGACGATGTCGGTGCCGCGCAGCGCGACCATCTGCCCCCAGGCGCCGTCGCGGACGGCGTCGATGGCGTGCAGTCCGAAACGGGTGGCGAGCCAGCGGTCGAAGGCGCTGGGCGTGCCGCCGCGCTGCACATGGCCGAGGACGGTGGTCCGGGCCTCGTGGCCGGTCCGCTTCTCGATCTCCTTGGCGAGCCACTCGCCCACGCCCGAGAGCCGGACGTGTCCGTACGAGTCGAGCGTGCCGTCCTTGAGGACCATGTCCCCGTCCCTGGGCATCGCCCCCTCGGCGACGACGACGATCGGGGCGTAGGTGGCCTTGAAGCGGGAGGTGACCCAGGCGCAGACCTGGTCGAGGTCGAAGCGCTGCTCGGGGATGAGGATGACGTTGGCACCGCCCGCGAGACCGGAGTGCAACGCGATCCAGCCGGCGTGACGGCCCATCACCTCGACCACCAGGACCCGCATGTGGGACTCGGCGGTGGTGTGCAGCCGGTCGATGGCCTCGGTGGCGATGCCGACGGCCGTGTCGAAGCCGAAGGTGTAGTCGGTGGCGGACAGGTCGTTGTCGATGGTCTTCGGGACGCCGACGCAGCGGACGCCGTACTCGTCGACGAGCCGGGCGGCGGCGCCGAGGGTGTCCTCGCCGCCGATCGCGATCAGTGCGTCGATCTCGTACTTGGCGAGGTTCTCCTTGATCCGGCGGATGCCGTTCTCGGCGGTGAGCGGGTTGGTGCGGGAGGAGCCGAGGATCGTGCCGCCGCGCGGCAGGATGCCGCGGACGGTGGGGATGTCGAGGGGTACGGCGACGCCTTCCAGGGGGCCGCGCCAGCCGTCGCGGAAGCCGGTGAACTCGTAGTCGTACTCCTGGACGCCCTTGCGGACGATGGCGCGGATGACCGCGTTGAGACCGGGGCAGTCGCCGCCTCCGGTCAGTACGCCGACGCGCATGGACCTCTCCTTCGCCGTGCGGACGGGATGCGCGACCCACGCTAGTAGTGACGTGGGTCACTTCGACACGGCACGGAGAGTGAATTGTCCTGCGCCGTACGGCGGTACGGGCTCCCGCCCGGGCGCTCGGGCAGGGCCGTTCGGACCCCGCCCCGGGCGCTCGGGTACGGTCGCACGCGCTCCGCGCCCGGCGGTTCGGGTACGGCGGCGGCAGGGCGGTCAGGCGTCGTCGAGGCCGCGCTCTATCGCGTACCGGACGAGCTCCACCCGGTTGTGCAGCTGGAGTTTGCCGAGCGTGTTCTGGACGTGGTTCTGCACGGTCCGGTGCGAGATGACCAGGCGCTCGGCGATCTGCTTGTAGCTCAGGCCCTTGGCCACGAGCCGCAGCACCTCCGTCTCGCGCTCGGTCAGTTCGGGCGCCTTGGGCTCGTCCGCGCCGGCCGCCGGGGCGGGCTCGGAGGCGAGCCTGCGGTACTCGCCGAGGACCAGGCCCGCGAGTCCGGGGGTGAAGACGGGGTCGCCGACGGCCGTGCGGCGTACCGCGTCGATGAGCTCGGCCGTGCTGGCCGACTTCAGCAGATAGCCGGTGGCTCCGGACTTGACCGCCTCCAGGACGTCGGCGTGCTCGCCGCTCGCGGAGAGCACCAGCACCCGCAGCGTGGGGGTGGCACCGACCAGCTCCTTGCAGACCTGAACCCCCGGCTTGGCGGGCAGGTTGAGGTCCAGGACGAGCACGTCCGGGTTGACCGCCCCCGCGCGGCGCACGGCCTGCTCGCCGTCGCCCGCGGTGGCCACCACGTCGAACCCGGCCTCGGCGAGGTCGCGGGCGACCGCGTCCCGCCACATCGGATGGTCGTCGACGACCATCACCTTGATCTGCTGCTGCTCGCTCATCTCGTTCCCGCCTTCCCCCGTGCGTCCGTCGGGCGTGTGCCCCTCGGGACCTTCAGTTCCACTTCCGTGCCCTGGCCCGGTACCGAGATCAGCTCGGCCGTGCCGCCCAGGTCGCGCAGTCTGCCGCGGATGGAGAGCGCGACGCCCATCCGGCCCTCGCCCTCCGCCTGCGCGAGCCGCCCCTCCGGGATGCCCGGGCCGTCGTCCCGTACCGTCACGATCACCTCGTCCGGCCAGTCCTCGACCAGGATCCACGCCCGCGCGTCCTCGCCCGCGTGCACCCGGACATTGTCCAGGGCGGCTCCGACGGCGGCGGCCAGCTCCTGGCCGGCGGCCTGCGGCAGCAGGACAGGGGCGCCCGGGTCCGCGAGCGTGACCTTCGCCCCGGCGCGCGGGGCGAGCAGGGCGCGCAGATCGACCGGGGTGTCGTCGTCCGGCTCCTCGACGACGCGCACCACCGCCCCTTCGGACTCGTCCTCGGAGACCAGCGACGGCCGGTTCAGCCCGCCGGCGACCAGGGTGCGCAGCGCGACCTCCTGCTCGCCCGCCATGCGGCCCAGCTCGGCGGCCTCGCCGCCCAGCGCCGTACCGCGCCGCTGCACCATCGCGAGGACCTGGAGGACGCTGTCGTGGATGTCCCGGGCCAGGCGCTCCCGCTCCCGGGTCGCGGCCTCGATCTCCAGGGCGCGGGCGAGGGTGCGTTCGGAGGCGCGGGCGACCTCGACGACGTATCCGATGGCGATGGACGCCACCCACACCAGGAGGACGTTGTGGAGGGTGTCCCGGGTGGGGTGGGCCCGTTCGATGATGTTGGCGACGGCGACCAGCGAGGAGGCGAAGCCGGCCCAGCGCCAGCCGCCCTTGATCGCGTACGCGAGGACGGCGCCGGCGGTCCATATCGTCGGCAGGGTGGGGCCGTCGACCGACTGGGCGTGCTGATCCGCGAGCGGAGTGAGCAGGATGCCGGTCAGGGCGACGGTGAGGTCGGCGATCAGGAAGCGCTTGGTGCAGCTTGCCGCGTTCGCCACCTTGGGCAGGGTGGCCAGCGTCCAGACGCACATGACGGCGAGGAAGGCGACGGCCACCCAGGGCCGCTCGTAGCGGTCCCGGGCGAAGACGAAGATCAGAACGGCGTAGATCATCGTGCCGATGCGGTACGCGGTGAGCGCACGCCACAACGGCTGCTCGACCGACATCCG
Organism: Streptomyces sp. NPDC022552; assembly: GCF_055561875.1. NCBI lineage: Bacteria > Bacillati > Actinomycetota > Actinomycetes > Kitasatosporales > Streptomycetaceae > Streptomyces > Streptomyces sp. NPDC022552. Next base: position 637,984 of record NZ_JBVHGJ010000002.1, on the reverse strand, counting down.
CACGACACGCTCGCGCTTGGCCATCTCCCCCACCCCCCGGGCGCCCCCTCTGCATGAGGGTCAGGCGCCGGACTCTTCCCGTGCCGCGATCTCGGCCTTGACGGCCTCCTTGGCGGCCTTCTCGGCCTCCGCGATCTGACGCTTGGCGGCGGTCGCGTAGATGTCGACGTACTCCTGGCCGGACAGCTTCATGATCTCGTACATGACCTCGTCGGTCACCGAGCGGAGAATGAAGCGGTCGCCCTCCATGCCGTGGTAGCGGCTGAAGTCGAGCGGCTTGCCGATCCGGATCCCCGGGCGCATCAGCTTGGGAACGACCTTGCCGGGCGGCTGGATCTTCTCGGTGTCGATCATGGCGACCGGGATGACCGGCGCGCCGGTGGCCAGGGCCACGCGCGCGAGGCCGCCGGGCTTGCCGCGGTAGAGCCGGCCGTCGGGCGAGCGGGTGCCCTCGGGGTAGATACCGAAGAGCCCGCCCTTCTCGATGACCTCGATACCGGCCTTGATCGCCGCCTCGCCCGCGCCGCGGGCGCCGGAGCGGTCCACGGGGAGCTGGCCGACACCCTTGAAGAAGGCGGCGGTGAGCTTGCCCTTCACACCGGGCGAGGTGAAGTACTCGGCCTTGGCGATGAAGGTGACCTTGCGGTCGAGGACGGCGGGCAGGAAGAACGAGTCCGAGAAGGAGAGGTGGTTGCTCGCGAGGATCGCCGGCCCCTCGGCGGGAATGTTCTCGAGGCCCTCCACCCACGGCCTGAAGGCGAGCTTCAGTGACCCTCCGATGGAGAACTTCATTGCGCCGTAGATCAACTCGAGTACCTTCCGTGTGCCGTCGGACAGACCTTATCCCGCCTTTTCCCGCCTGCCCGCTCGGGTACGGCCGTGGGCGGGGCACCTTCGTGCGAACGGACCTGGTCCGGTGTCGGTCCGGTCGCGTACCGTGAAGGCCTTCCCCTTTTGTCGTCGCTTCGTCGAAGCCTCGCCCTCCTCGAAGCCGAAACCCCCGAACAGGAGACCCCGGTGCCGGTCCTTCCTGGAGCCGAGCCGTACCGCCACGAGGGCGGCAAGGTCGGCGTCCTTCTCTGTCACGGATTCACCGGTTCCCCGCAGTCGATGCGCCCTTGGGCCGAGTACCTGGCCGAGCGCGGACTGACGGTGTCGGTGCCACTGCTGCCCGGACACGGCACGCGCTGGGAGGACATGCAGCTCACCACCTGGCACGACTGGTACGCGGAGGTGGACCGGGAGCTGCGGGAGCTGCTCGCCCGCTGCGAGCACGTCTTCGTCTTCGGCCTCTCCATGGGCGGGGCGCTGGCGCTGCGCCTCGCGGCCAGGCACGGGGACGCGGTGCGGGGCCTCGTCCTTGTGAACCCCGGCAACAAGGTGCACGGGCTCGCGGCGCACGCGTTGCCGGTCGTCCGCCACTTCGTCCGTACGACCAACGGCATCGCGAGCGACATCGCCAAGGAGGGCGTGGCCGAGATCGGCTACGACCGCGTGCCGCTGCACGCGGCGCACTCCCTGCGCCAGTTCTTCCGCACGGTGGACGCGGAGCTGCCGCAGGTCACGCAGCCGGTGGTGGTCCTGCACAGCCCGCAGGACCATGTGGTCCCGCCCGCCGACTCGGCGCGGATCCTGAGCCGGATCTCCTCGACGGACGTGAAGGAGATCCTGCTGGAACAGAGCTACCACGTGGCGACGTTGGACCATGACGCGGAGCGGATTTTCGAGGAGAGCCTGGCCTTCGTGGGCCGGCTCGCTCCGGACGTCGTCGGTGAGAAGGGGAGCACGAGCGGTGGCTGAGCAGCAGGACGGGGAGCGCGGCGACCCGCAGCCCATCGACGAGGAGGCGGCGTGGGCCGCGATCGTCGCGGGGTACGGCGAGGAGCCGGCGGACCCTCCGGGGGCGAGGCCGTTCCGGTCGGTGGAGGACCTGGCGCTCCCGGAGCCGGTGGACGGCCAGGACGACGGTGACGGTGCCGCGGGCGACGGTGCCGACGGTGCCGACGGTGCCGCGGACGAGGATGCCTCGGACGAGGACGAGGACGACGACGAGGACGAGGATCGCGGGGGCCCCGCCAAGCCCGCGCTGGGCAGCTCGATCGTCTTCGCGCCCGGCGTGGGTGTGGGCGTGGGCGGCGGCGGCCCCCGGGACTACGAGCTCGCGGACCCCGACGCCGAGACCGCCGAGGCTGACGGCAAGAAGGCGGGGAAGAAGGACGACGACGGCGAGGGTCACTTCGTCCCGCCGGAGCCGCCGCCTCTGCCGGAGGCGGACGCGACGACGAAGTTCGCGTGGCTGGGCGTCGTGGGCGGCCCGGTCCTCATGCTCCTCGCCGTGCTGCTCCAGTGGGACATGACGTGGTGGCTGACGACGGTGTGCGTGGGCGGCTTCCTGGGCGGCTTCGCGACGCTGGTCGCCCGCATGAGGCACGACGACGAGGACGACGAGTTCGACGACCCGGGCCGCGGCGCGGTGGTGTGACGGCGCCTGCGCCCCGGCCTTGTCGGGTCGGGGCGCAGGCGTCGCGGTCGGGCACGGACGCAGGGCTGCGCTCCTGACGCCCTCCTCGCACCGCTCGGCGCCTGGGCGCCTCACGGGCTCCGGACGGCTGCGCCGGACTCCGTCCGCCGAGCACTGTCCCCCCGTCCGCGGCTCCTCTCAGGGCGACGCCGGAATCCTGACCGCCGCGAGGACCGGCAAGTGGTCCGTCGCCGCTTTCAGGTCCGACGGGTCGAGGTCCTGCGGCACGCCGCAGCCCAGGAACTCCACCCCCGGCGTGGCCAGGATCGCGTCGATCCGCTGGTGCGGGTCGTCGGGCGTCGACGTGTACTCGCCGCCCCAGGGGCTGACCTCCCAGCCGTCCTGGAGCTCCTTCGCGAGCCGGGTGAAACTCCGGCCGCCGGGGCGCTCGTTGAGGTCTCCGGCCACGATCGTGTGCGGGGCGTCCATGGCGGCCACCCGGTCGAGGAGCATCCCGGCCTGGGCGTACCGTTCCTCGCTCCGCAGGCTCAGATGACAGCTGATCAGGCCGACCCGGGCGCCCCCGAACCGTACGACGGCGGTGGCGAAACCGCGCCGGTGCAGGCCCGGGGTGAGCGGCAGCAGCACGTCCTCCGTGCGTTCCACGGTCGCCCGCAGCGAGCACATCAGCAGCGGCCCGGCGGCCGTCGCGCCACCGCTGAGCACGACGAGTTCGCTCTTCGCGGCGAGCCTGGCCGCGTGCTTGCGCCAGCGGAAGAACCGCGGCGCCTCCTGGACGAAGACAAGATCGGGTGCGCACGCCCGGATGACGCGGGCGAGCGCGTCCTCGTCGTCCCGCATCGAACGGACGTTGTAGCCGAGGACCCGGACGACGGCCGAACCGTCCGTCTCGGTACGGGAGTTGGGCAGCGGGGTGATCGCCATGCCCAGCAACATACGACACCCGCCCGCCGGTCCCCGGAAGGACGCGGCGGGCGGGTGGAGTCGTGCTGCGCGGAGGCTAGCCCTGGCGGGCCAGGTCGGCCGCGCCGACCAGTCCGGCCTTGCCGCCGAGCTGCGCGGCGAGGACCTGGGCGTGCGGTCGCCACTGGCCGCCGATCAGCCAGCGCCGGAAGGACTTCCGGATCGGCTCGAGGACCAGCTCGCCCTCGTCGGAGACTCCGCCGCCGACGATGAAGGCGGACGGGTCGAAGAGCGAGGCGAGATCGGCGAGGCCGGCGCCGGCCCAGCGGGCCAGCTCGCGGAAGGAGTCCACGGCCACCGGGTCGCCGGCGCGGGCCGCCTCGCTGATGTGCTTGCCCTCGATGCCCCCGACGGTGCCGTCGCCGAGACCGAGGAGGACCTGGGCCCGCTCGGGGGTGGCGTTGGCGCGCTGCTTGGCGTACCGGACGAGCGCACGCCCGGAGGCGTACTGCTCCCAGCAGCCCTGGCTGCCGCAGCCGCAGAGCAGACCGTCCGGGACGACCCGGATGTGGCCGAACTCCGCCGCCACGCCGAAGCGTCCGCGGCGCAGCTTGTTGCCGATGATGATGCCGCCGCCGAGGCCGGTGCCCAGCGTGATGCAGATGACGTCCTCGTGGCCCTTGCCCGCGCCGAACTTGTACTCGCCCCAGGCCGCCGCGTTCGCGTCGTTCTCGACGACGACGGGCAGACCGACCCGCTGCTCGACCTTGTCCTTCAGCGGCTCGTGCCGCCAGTCGATGTTCGGCGCGAAGAGGACGGTGGCGCGCTTGTCGTCGACGTAGCCCGCGGCACCGATGCCCACAGCCTCGATCTCGTGGCCCTTGCCGGCCTCGGAGACAGCGGCGCAGATCGCGTCGACGATGCCTTCGGGGGTCGGCGGGGTGGGCACCTTGTGCGTGTCGAGGATGTTGCCCTCCTCGTCGACCACGCCGGCCGCGATCTTCGTGCCGCCGATGTCGACGCCGATGGTGAGTCCCATGTGTCCCTCAGTTTTCGGTCGAGCCCCGCTAAGGCCAACCGTACCCGAGGGGGCCGCCCGTCCTGATCAGTCGAGGTCGATGTGCTGCCCGGTTCCGGGCCCCTCGTCGTCCCTCTTCTTGTCCTCGGGCCGCTCCGTCGGGGCCTGCCTGCGCGGGTCTTCCGGCTCGTCGCGCGTCCAGCGCGTCTCGTGGTTCTCCACCGCCGAGCGGTACGCGGCGAGCAGCTCGTTGCCGGCCGCGGCGAGGTGGTCGAAGACCTGCGGGTTGCGCTCGACGATCGGCTCGACGGCGGCCTTCGCCTGGTTGACGAACTGCTGCACCGTGCCCTGGGCGGCCATGCCCATCAGCGGGTTGCGCAGTGTGGAGACCTTCTCGGCGACGGCGTCGAAGAGTTTGCGGAACTCCTCGGCGGCCGACCCGGGCTCCGCGCCGGCCGCGGCACGGCGGCGGGCCTTCTCGGCCTCCAGGTCCTCGGCGCACGCCTTGGCCCAGGCATCCGAATCGCTCATGGCGTACTCCTTACGGCTTATACCGTCGACGGTACACGGCGCAGGAGGTCCTCGGGGGCGACGGCGACTTCGGCGGCCCGGGGCTACGGCGTCGTCGGCGCCTTCGGCCAGAGGCCGGTGTCCGGGGTGAACCTGACCCGGAGATCGCCGTCGACGAGTCCGGCGCCGGCGACCGTGCAGCGGCGCAGGGCGGGCGGGAGCGGGACGTTGCGGCGGAACGGGCCGACGGCGAGGAGCAGTTCGTCGCCGCGGCGGACGAGGGTCAGCTCGTGCTTGACGGCGCCGGGCAGGGGGATGTGCCAGACGAGGACGCCGTCCTCGGCGCGGCGGTCCTCGACCGTCCACTCGGGGGCCGTGGCGGGCTTGGTGTCGAGGGCGAGCAGGGCGAGGTCCTCGGGGCCGCGGGGGTCCCGGCCGAGGTGAGGGAGCGCGTGGACGGCTCCGTCGTGTCCGGTACGGAGCCGGTCCAGGTGCTCGTGCTGCTGGGCGGTCAGCGCGGCGAACCAGGGGTCGGACGACTCGGCGGGGAGCAGTTTGTTGGCGACGACGGTGTCGAGCGTGAGGCCGTGGAGCGCGAGGCCGAGGCGGGCGGTGCGCAGGGTGTCCGCGGCGGCGGGCCCCGGCTCGACGACCAGGCGGACGGTGGTGGTGGGGGCGTCGACGACGGCCTGGACGGCGGCGAGCTCGGCCTCCCAGCGGGCGGTCGTCTCGTAGAGCCACTGCGCGGGCATCGGGACGCCTGCGAGCTGGGCGAGCATGGGGCGCAGGGCGCGGGCGGCCTGCCGTTCGGGCGGGAGGAGGCGGCGGAGGTAGCGGCGCAGCTGTTCGGGCAGGGCGAGGAGGGCGAGGGCGTCCAGGAGCGGGGGCAGGTCGACGACGACGAGGTCCCGGTCCTGGGCCGCGGCGTCGCGCAGGGCGCGGAGGAGGGCGAAGGGGGCGCTGCCGGGGAGTTCGGTGAGCTCGGCGTCCTCGAAGGGCGTGGCGCCGAGGAGGTCGAGGGCGGTGGCGGAGCGTTCCTGCAGGGCGAGGAACTCGCGCCGGAAGTCGGCGGCGGGGCTCGGTCGGAGGACGTCCACGCCGAGGTCCTCGTCGGCCTCGGCGGAGACGAGCAGGACGCGGCGGCCGGCGTGCGCCCCGGCGAGAGCGGCGGAGGTGGCGACGGTGGTCCGCCCGGCGCCGCCGGACCCGGTGACAAGCATGATCCCCATGGCCGGGAACGTTACCGGTACGAACCGGGCCCCGGTTGTGGGCTGCCACCCCCGCCCCCGGTTGTGGGCAATCGTTCCGCAGGGCGGGACGGGTGGGCACAACCCACGACGGCGCCACACCCGTGATCACCGGGGGCGGGAGCCTGGGCCCGGCAAGGGCGCGGTCCCGTTTGCCCACCCTCCCTCAGAGTTGCCTCTGGGGGTGCCCCCGGCCCAGCGGGACCGTTGCCCGCACGGAGGTCCGGCTCGCGGACCTACGCGCCCGACTCGACGCGCTTCTTCAGGCCCGCCAGGGCGCGGTCGATGATGACCTTCTCCGCCTTGCGCTTGATCATGCCCAGCATCGGGATCTTGACGTCCACCGTCAGCTGGTACGTCACCTCCGTGCGCGCGCCGCCGCCCGCCGGCGCCAGCCGGTAGGAGCCGTCGAGCGCGCGGAGCATCTGGGACTTGACCAGCGTCCACGAGACCTCGTTGTCGCCGGTCCAGGTGTACGCCAGCGTGTGGTCGTCCTTGATCGCGCCCGCGTCGAGCAGCAGTCGGACCTTCTCCGCGCGGCCGGCCGCGTCCTTCTCCAGGACCTCGGCCTCCTTCACCTCGCCCGTCCACTCGGGGTAGCGCGCGAAGTCGGCGATGACGCTCATGACGTCGGCCGGTGCCGCCTCGATGGTGATGCTCGAGCTGGTGTGTTCGGCCATCGTGGTGGTTCCTCCACTGTGCGGTCCGGCGGAAGTCGTAGGGGCACGAATGTGCCGGACCGAAGGCTATCGCGCCGTCACCGGACGCCCGTCACCACTCCAGCGTCCACGGCCTGCCCGTCGACGCGAAGTGGCCGACGTTCACGCATTCCGTGCTCCCCACCCGCATGCGCCGCGCCAGCGGCTGGTGGACGTGGCCGAAGAGGGCGTACCGCGGCCGCGTGCGCCGGATCGCGTCGAGCAGCGCCCGGCTACCGCGCTCGAAGCGCCGCGGCACCGTGTCGTACGTCAGCTCCGGCACGTCCGGCGGGATGTGGCTGCACAGCACGTCGACCTCGCCGAGCGCCTCGACCTTCGCCGCGTACTCCTCGTCGGAGATCTCGTACGGCGTCCGCATCGCCGTCCGCAGCCCGCCGCCCACGAAGCCGAAGACCAGGCCGTCGAGCTCGACCCGCTCACCGTCCAGGACCGTGGTCCCGGGCCGGGCGTACTCGCGCCAGAGTCCGGGGATGTCGACGTTTCCGTACGTCGCGTACGTCGGGTCCGGGAAGGCCGCGAAGAGCTCTTCGTACTGGCGGCGCACCGCGGACTCGATGGCGGTGTCGCGGTCGACGGGGAGCTCGGCCCACAGGCGCCGTCCCAGGTCACGGGCCTCGTCGAAGCGGCGGGCGGTGCGCAGTTCGACGATCCTGTCGGCGTTCTCGACACCGAAGAGGTCGGGGAAGATGCCCCGGCTGTGGTCGGCGTAGTCGAGGAAGAGCACCAGGTCGCCGAGACAGACCAGGGCGTCCGCGCCCTGCCCCGCCTTGGCGAGGGCCCCGCTGTTCCCGTGTACGTCACTGACCACGTTGATCCTCATGCGGTTCAGCGTAGGCCGTCGGACCTGCGGTTACTTCCGAGTCTTCAAAGCTGTGGACTACTGTGCGCGAAGCACCGCCACAGCTGTGTGACGCACGGAACATCTGACCAGGACCCCCTATCGGGAACCCAGTACTGATGGGTAACGTCCGGGCAGTCCAGTTGTGCTCACCCCCACTGAGCACCTGCCCGATCTTGGACCGCACCGGTGCATTCACACAGAGCCGTGGCGCCGGCGCCCGATGAGGAGCAGCAGTCTTGCGCGAGTTCAGCCTTCCGGCCCTGTACGAGGTCCCCTCGGACGGCAACCTGACGGATCTCATCCGCCGCAACGCCACTCAGCACCCAGACACCGCCGTGATGGGACGCAAGGTGGCCGGCGTCTGGACGGATATCACCGCCAAGCAGTTCCTCGCCGAGGTCCGCGGGGCCGCGAAGGGTCTGATCGCCGCCGGTGTGGAGCCGGGCGACCGCGTGGCCCTGCTGTCCAGAACGCGCTACGAGTGGGTGCTCCTCGACTTCGCGATCTGGAGCGCGGGCGCGGTGACCGTGCCGGTGTACGAGACCAGCTCGCCGGAGCAGATCCAGTGGATCCTCGGTGACTCGGGCGCCTCGCTCGCCCTCGTCGAGTCCGCGGCCCACCAGGAGTCGGTGGAGTCGGTACGGGCGGCCCTGCCGGCCCTCAAGGGCGTCTGGCAGATCGAGGCGGACGCCGTCGCGCAGCTCACGGCGACGGGCGCGGACGTCTCGGACGAGCTGCTCGACGAGCGCATGTCGTCCGCGCACGCGGACGACCCGGCGACGATCGTCTACACCTCGGGCACCACGGGCCGCCCGAAGGGCTGTGTGCTGACGCACCGGGCGTTCTTCGCGGAGTGCGGCAACGTGGTGGAGCGCCTTAAGCCGCTCTTCCGTACCGGCGAGTGTTCGGTCCTGCTGTTCCTTCCGGCCGCGCACGTCTTCGGACGCCTTGTCGAGGTCGCGTCGGTGATGGCGCCGATCAAGCTGGGCTGCGTGCCGGACATCAAGAACCTCACGGACGAGCTGGCGTCCTTCCGGCCGACGCTGATCCTGGGTGTGCCGCGCGTCTTCGAGAAGGTCTACAACTCGGCGCGGGCGAAGGCCCAGGCCGACGGCAAGGGCAAGATCTTCGACAAGGCCGCGCACACGGCGATCGCGTACAGCCGGGCGATCGGCACGCCGCAGGGCCCGTCCCTCGGCCTGAAGCTCAAGCACAAGGTCTTCGACAAGCTGGTCTTCTCCAAGCTGCGGGCCGTGCTCGGCGGTCGCGGCGAGTACGCGATCTCGGGCGGCGCGCCGCTGGGTGAGCGGCTCGGCCACTTCTTCCGCGGGATCGGCTTCACGGTCCTGGAGGGCTACGGCCTGACGGAGTCGTGCGCGGCGACCGCGTTCAACCCGTGGGACCGGCAGAAGATCGGCACGGTCGGTCAGCCGCTGCCGGGCTCGGTGGTGCGGATCGCCGACGACGGCGAGGTGCTGCTGCACGGCGAGCACATCTTCTCTGGCTACTGGCAGAACGAGACGGCGACGGCCGAGGCGCTGGCGGACGGCTGGTTCCACACGGGCGACATCGGCACGCTCGACGAGGACGGCTACCTCGCGATCACCGGCCGGAAGAAGGAGATCCTGGTGACGGCGGGGGGCAAGAACGTCGCCCCGGCGGTCATCGAGGACCGGATCCGGGCGCACGCGCTGGTCGCGGAGTGCATGGTGGTCGGCGACGGGCGCCCGTTCGTGGGCGCGCTGGTCACCCTGGACGAGGAGTTCCTCGGCCGCTGGGCGGCCGAGAACGGCAAGCCGGCGGACTCGACGGCGGTGTCGCTGCGCGACGACGCGGATCTGCTCGCGGAGGTCCAGCGGGCGGTGGACGACGGCAACGCGGCGGTGTCCAAGGCCGAGTCGGTCCGGAAGTTCCGCGTGCTGCCGTACCAGTTCACGGAGGAGGCGGGCCACATCACGCCGTCGCTGAAGCTGAAGCGGAACGTGGTGGCGAAGGACTTCGCGGACGAGATCGAGGCGATCTACCGCGCCTAGTGCACAGGGCTGAACGACGACGGGCCCCGCAGGACGCCGAACGGCGACCTGCGGGGCCCGTCCGTGTCGCGTGGCCGGGGACGCGAAGGCCCCCGCCCCGCGTCCGGCTACAGCAGCTCCCTCAGGCGCTCCGCCAGGAGGTCCCAGCGCCAGCGGTCCTCGACCCAGGCGCGGCCCCGCTCGCCCATGCGGGCGCGGAGGGCCGGGTCGAGCAGGAGGGTCGCGATGCGGTCCGCCGACTCCTCCGGGGCGTCGCCCCTGACCACCCAGCCCGTCTCACCGTCCAGGACCGCGTCCGGCGCGCCGCCCGAGTCGCCCGCGACGACCGGGAGCCCCGTGGCGGAGGCCTCCAGGTAGACGATGCCGAGGCCCTCGACGTCCAGGCCCCCGCGGCGCGTGCGGCAGGGCATCGCGAAGACGTCCCCCGCGCCGTAGTGCGCCGGCAGCTCCTCCCACGGCACCGCGCCCGTGAACCGTACGGAATCGGCCACCCCGGTCGTCGCCGCGAGGCGCCGCAGGTCCTTCTCGTACGGGCCGCCGCCGACGATCAGCAGCACGGTGTCCGGCACCCGCCGCAGGATCTCCGGCAGGGCGCGGATCAGCGTGTCCTGGCCCTTGCGGGGGACGAGCCGCGAGACGCACACCACCACGGGCCGGTCGCTGAGACCGAGCCGCTCCCGGACCTCGTCGCCGCCCGAGCCCGGGTGGAAGGTCTTCTCGTCCACGCCCGGCGGCAGCTGCACCATCCGCCCGGCCGCGGCCGGGGTCAGCGCGGCGGCGATCCGCGAGCGCGTGTACTCACCGAGGTACGTGATCGTGTCCGTACCCTCACCGATCCGGCGCAGGAGCTGCCGGGATCCGGGCAGCTGCGCCCAGCCCGCCTCGTGCCCGTGCGTCGTCGCCACGAGCCGTCGCGCGCCCGCCCGGCGGAGCGCCGGGGCCATCAGGCCGAGCGGAGCCGCAGCCCCGAACCAGACCGACTCACAGCCGTGCTCGCGCAGCAGCGCGGTCGCCCGCGCGGTGACCCGAGGTGTGGGCAACAGCATGGTGGTGCTGTCCCGCACCACCATGAAAGGCTGCTCGGCGTCGAACGCGGCGGTCGCCTCGATCCCCTCGCGGCTGCGCTTCCACGTGGAGGCGTAGACCACGATCTGCTCGGGATCCAGACGCAGCGCCATGTTGTGCAGGAACGCCTGGATTCCACCGGGCCGGGGCGGGAAGTCGTTGGTTACGATCAGGGTCTTGTGCATCGTCGCCGAATGTACGTGACGGCACCCCCCGCCCGGCAACACCACCCGTTCGCGGACGCGGACCGAACAGACCGACAGGATGGGACGAGGTAGGCATGACGGGCGTACTGGGTACGGCTGCCGAGCGCGCGAGACGAAACCCCATACTGCTCTGGGGGCTCACCCGGATCGTTCTGCTCCTGTGTGTCTTCAAGGTCGTCACGGTCCCGGGGCCGGACATCACCAGTGACATCGAGCAGATCTACCAGGGCTGGTTCGAGGTCCTGAAGACGGGCACGTACCCGCTCGACGACGTGACCTGGCAGTACCCGCCGCTGGCCGCCCTCGCGATCCTCTCCCCCGCGGTGCTGCCGTTCCTCGGGTACTCCTCTGCCTTCTTCGTCCTCGCCTTCCTGTGCGACGCGCTCGTCTTCGGGCTGCTGATGTACACGGGCCGGCGGCGCGGCCGGAGCCGGCACGGCGCCTGGATCTGGATCGCTGGTGTGCCGCTGCTCGGCCCGACCGCGTACGCCCGCTACGACCTGATGGTCACGGCGGTGGCGGTGGCCGCGCTGCTGGCCGGTGTGCACCGGCCGCGCGTCCTCGGCGCCCTGGCGGGGTTCGGGGCGATGCTGAAGGTCTGGCCCGCGCTGCTGCTCGCGGGCACGCCCCGCGGCCGTGCGACGTTCCGCTCGTGGTCGACGGCGGCGGGCGCGGCGGCCGGACTGCTGCTCCTGTGCGTGCTCGCGGCGCCCGGGGCGCTGGCCTTCCTGACGTACCAGCGTGATCGGGGGCTCGAGCTGGAGTCCCTGGGGGCCATGGTCTTCCACGTGGCCCGCCACCTCGGCTGGGACGGCGTGGCACAGATGAACTACGGCTCGATCGAGTTCCTCGGCCCGTACGTCTCCGCGGTCGCCACGGTCGCGATGGCCCTGACCATCGCCGCGTTCTGCTGGCTGCTGGTGTGGCGGATACGTGCCCGCGGGTTCACGACGACGACTCCGGCGGACACGGCGTTCGTGGCGGTGCTGCTGTTCACCACGACGAGCCGGGTGATCAGCCCGCAGTACATGCTCTGGCTGGTCGGTCTGGCCGCCGTGTGCATGGCGTACCGGGCGAGCCGGATGCGGCGGCCGGCGCATCTGGTGGTGTGGGCGACGGCGGTGACGCAGTTCGAGTTCCCGGTGTGGTTCTCGCACGTGACGGACAGCGATCCGCTGGGCATCACGCTGCTGCTCATACGGAACGGGCTGCTGGTCGCCGCGTCGGTCTCGGCCTGCCGCATCCTCTGGCAGCAGACGGTCACCGAGCCGCGGCTCACCCCGGTGAAGATCCCGGCTCAGTCGGAGCCGCAATCGGAGCGCGCGCGGAGCCTGCCGGTCGGCTGAGAGCGGCCGTGCGTCGGTGCAGCATCCCCAGGGCCGCGCACTGGCCCGCCATCGCGAGGGCCATGGCGAGGCAGATTCCGGGGAGGCCCAGGCCTGAGAAGGCGTGGGCGAGCGGGAGCTGGGCCAGGACACCGAGGACGGTGATCCTGGCGAGGCGGGGGCTGTCCCCGGCACCCTCGAAGACTCCGGCGAGGGCGATGAAGCCGGCCATCAGAATCAGATAGGGCCCCAGGCAGCGCAGGAAGAGCGCGCCGGCGGCCGCCACGTCCGGCTCGGCGCCGAAGCCCCGCATCACGATGCCCGCGGTGACGAGCAGCAGGACGGCGGCCGTCGTCCCGAGGGCCGCCCCGAGGAACAGGGCCTGTCGGCCCACGTCCCGCCGTTCGTCCCGGCCCCCGCCGAGCAGGTGCGCGGTGTGGATGGCGGCGGCCTGGCGCACGGCGTAGAAGGCCATCGTGGCGACGTACATGGCCTTGGTGGCGATGCCGTAGGCGGCGACCGGGGTGACGCCGAGCCGGGCCACGACACCGACCAGGGCGAGGGCGCCCGCCATCCGCACGACGAAGTCGACGGACATGGGCAGCCCGGTGGCGACGGTACGGCGCAGCGCGGCGGTCGTCCCCTCCGAGGGCCGGGCCGACCGTGCCGCGCGCAGGAGCGGGTTGCGGCGCAGGGCGAGCAGCCCGGCGGCCAGGGCGACGGAGCGGCCGAGGACGGTGGCGAGAGCGGCGCCCTCCACTCCGTACGCATGGATGAGCAGCGGGTCGAGGACCAGGATCAGCCCGTTGGCGAGGAAGGCGAGCCGCATCGGCGTGCGGGTGTCGCCCGCGCCCTTGAGGATGCCGTCGAGCACGGTGATCGCGAAGAAGACGGCCGTGCCGGGGAGCGAGATCGCGAAGTAGGCGGTGGCGAGCGCGTGTACGGGGGTGTCGGTGGCGCCCAGGACGAGCCCGGCGAGGGGTTCGCGCAGCAGGTAGCCACCGAGGGCGACGGGCGGGACGAGCAGGGCCCCGAGCAGCCGTCCGCCGCGGACGGCCGCCCGTACGGCGCCCGGGTCGTCCGCGCCCCGGGCGCGGGCGACGAGGACGGTGGTGCCGGAGGAGGCCATGAGGACCACGCCGAGGGCGACGTTCTCGACGTTCGTGGCGACGGCGACGGCCGCGACGGCGTCGCCGCCGAGGCGGGCGACCCAGACCATGGTGATGATCCCGGCGGCGACGGAGGCGAGAAGCTCGAAGTAGACGGGGTGGGCGAGCTTGATCAGGGTGCGGCGGTGCGTCATGACGGTCCCCCTCGAAACGAGATACCTCGATTCGAGGCATATCGAAAAGAGCTACCATGACGCACCGGTTCGGGACAAGGGCGAAGGAGGGGCGGATGCTGGAGCTGACGATCCTCGGCTTCCTGTACGACAGGCCGCTGCACGGATACGAGCTGAAGGACCGGATCCAGGGGCTGAGCGGCCATGTGCGTCCGGTCAGCGACGGCGCGCTCTACCCGGCGATCACCCGCATGGTGAAGGCGGGGCTTCTGGAGCGGCACACGGAACCGGGCACGGGCGCGGCGCCGAGGAGGACGCTGTCGCTGACCCCCGAGGGCCGGGAGGAGCTCTTCGCCCGGCTGCGCGACCCCAAGGACGCGGACATCACCGACGGCCAGCGCTTCTTCACGCTGCTGGCGTTCCTGGGCCTGCTGCCCGCCCCGGCGGACCAGGCGGCGGTCCTGCGCCGCCGCCAGACGTTCCTGAACACCCCGGCCAGCTTCTTCTACCGGGACGGCGCCCCGGTCCGCGCCGAGGAGGAGCCCGACCTCTTCCGTCAGGGCATGCTCAGGATCGCCCGCGCGACCGGCACGGCGGAGAAGGAGTGGCTGACGGAGGCGCTGCGGCAGCTCGACGCCGGAGCCTGAGGAGACGGCCGGCCGGACGGGCCGCCCCGCTCCCTACGCCAGCCGCTCCCGTACGTGCCCCCGCCAGGCCGCCGTGAACTCCTCCGGGGTCGTGTCGAGGACCTCGGCGAGCGCCTTCTCCACCGCGCCCTCACGCTGAGGGTGGGCGCCCACGGCGCGGTAGAAGGCGGTGAGCTTCGCCTCGCCCCAGCGCTCCGCGATCAGGGCGCAGGCAAGCCAGCCGCCCTCGTAGGCGCGGGCCAGCGCGTCCGGGTCGCTGCCGAACGCGAAGGCCTTGTCGTCCGGGAGGGCCGGGGGGACGTCGCCCGCGTGGACCGCGCGGCGCAGTTCCGGGGCCGCCTGGGCGGCCGTACGGCCCGTGCCGCGGTACGCGACCCAGTCGGCGAACCCCTCGGAGAGCCAGACCGGGGTGGACGCGGAGGTGATGACGCGGGTGGCCACGTGGGTCGTCTCGTGGGTGAGGACCATCTGCTGCCCGAAGTCCCCGAGGACCCCGTACGCCTCGGGGTTGACGATCACCCGGTCCGCGGGCGCGTCCGGCCCGCCGCCGACCTCTCCGGTCGTGACCGCCGCTATCCCCCGGTACGAGGCCGCCGGCGCCCCGAGGAGCCCGCCCATGGCGTCCAGCGAGGCGGGGACGAGCACCACCACCCGGCCCGCCCACGTCCCGGACCAGGCCGACGAGACCGCGGGCACCGCCCGGTCGGCGGCCGCCGCGATCTCCTTGAGCCGCTCCTCCGGCTGCCCGACGCCGAGGACGAGACTGCGCCCTCCCCGTACCGCGTCGACCTCGCCCTGCTGCCACAGCTGCTGGGCGGCGCCCTCGGCGGGCCGGTCGCCGGTCACGTACCACCGGCCGTCGCGCTCGCTCAGGTCCAGGACGCGTTCAGTGGTGACGGGCCCGGAGTCGTAGCCGGCGATCCGGTGGCTGAGCTCGGCGCGGACCGTCGCCCGGCCCCCGCCCCGCCGCTCGACGTCCTGCACCCGGTAGCCCCACGAGGCGAGCGGCACCTCGGTGAGCCGGTCGAACTCCCGGAGCGCGGTGGGCGCGAACGCGGGGTCGAGCCCCACGGCGTACGCCGCCTCGTCGCGGGCGAGCAGCGCAGCCGCGTGCCGGTCGAGGAGCGTGCCGATCTCCTGGGGCGCCGGATCGGCCGCCTCCGGGGCCGCGCAGCCGGCGAGGGCGAGCAGGACGGCCAGCAGGCAGGCCGCCGCCCTCCGCGTCGCTCCGCACCCCTGACCCGCCACGCTCCCGATCGTACGGGCAGACGAGCGGACGGGCGTACGGTCAGACCCGGGTCACCGTCACGTGGGACATCATCCCGACCGGGTCGTAGCGCACCCGCGCGCCGGGATAGGGGGCGTGGATGACCTGCCCGCCGCCCGCGTAGATCCCGACATGGCTGGCGTCGCCGCGGTACGTCACGAGGTCGCCGGGCTGGGCCTGCGAGAGCGGCACCTGCCGGCCCGCGTGCCGCTGCGCCGCCGAGGTCCGCGGGAGGCTGATGCCCGCCTGCCGGTACGACCAGACCATCAGGCCCGAGCAGTCGAAGGCGGACGGTCCGGTCGCGCCCCACACATAGGGCTTGCCGATGGCGCTGCGCGCGGCGATCACCGCGGCGGCGGCCCGCGAGGAGGCCGGTCCGAGGTCGGCGAGCGGCGGCAGCTCCGCGGCGAGTCCGTCCCGGCCCGAGCGGGAGGCCCGGCCCTCGAAGTCCGCCCGCTCCTCGTCCGTCAGCGACTGCAGCAGCCGACGGGCCTCGGCGAGCTTCCGCTCGACGGTGCGCTTGTGCCGGGCGACCTGGGTGCGGCTGCGCTCCAGCTCGGCGAGGAGCCGGCCGGCCTCGGTCCGCTCCTGGTTCAGCCGGCGCTGCTCGTGCTGGAGTTGGCCGAGGGCCAGGCTCTGCCGGGCGGTCACCCGGTCCAGGACGGAGGCCCGGTCGAGGTACGAGTCGGGGTCGGAGGAGAGCAGCAGCGCGAGGGCCGGGTCGATCCCGCCGGAGCGGTACTGGGCCCCGGCGACCGAACCGAGTGCGCCGCGCATGCGGTTGATGCGCTCCTGGCCGCGCGCCACGCTGTCCTTCACCTGGGAGACCGTCCTGCGCAGCTCGTCCGCCCGCTCGTCGGCCTTGTTGTAGCCCTCGGTGGCCCGCTCGGCCTCCTCGAAGAGCCGGTCGACCGTGGCGCGCGTCGTCTCCGGGGTGCCGCTCGGGTCGGCGCTCGCGGGGACGGCGCCGAAGGCCGTGGCCGCGGTGGCCGCGGCGGCGGTCAGGACGGTGACCCTGGCGGGTCGTCGGTGGGACGCCACGTATCGCGCTCCGTTCGGTGTTACCCAGACTGGCGCGGCAGACAGTAGCCGGTGATCACTCTCCGTCCAACGAAGCTTCCCGACACGCAAAGTGACGCCCCGCCGGAGACCACAGGTCACCGGCGGGGCGTCACGTCAGCGAAGGATGCGACATTCCACCCGATTGGGCGTCACGTCGGAGTGCGGCGGTCGCGTCAGATGCGGACGCCGAACTGGAAGGTGCCCATGTAGCTCATGGACTCGTAGCGGACCGAGGCTCCCGGCTTCGGAGCGTGCAGGATCGTGTTGTTGCCCGCGTACAGACCCACGTGCGACAGGCCGTTGAAGAAGACCAGGTCGCCCGGCTTGAGCTGGCTGCGGCCGATCTTCACGCCGTCGTTCTGCTGGGTGTAGGTGGTGCGGGTGAGCGTGACGCCGGCCTGGCGGTAGGCCCACTGCGTCAGCCCGGAGCAGTCGTACGAGTTGGGGCCCTCGGCGCCGGAGACGTACGGCTTGCCGATCTGGGTGGCGGCGGCGCTGAGCGCGGCGGCACCGCGCTGCGAGGCCGGGACCTCGTTGCCGAGGTCGACGCGGTCGCCGGCGGCACGGCTGGCGCGCTGCTCCTCGGCCTGCATCTTGGCGCGCTCGGCGGCGGTGAGGGTGTTGAGCAGCTTCTGCGCCTCGGCGAGCTTGCCCTGGTAGGACTTCTTCTTCTCACCGAGGGTCTTGCGGACGTCCTCGAGGTCGGCGAGCTTCGTCGTCGCCTCGGCGCGCTGCTGGGCGAGCGTGCGCTGCTTGGACTGGATCGACTGGAGCACGTCGGCCTGCTTGGCGCCGAGCTGGTCGATCGCGGACGCCTTGTCGAGGTAGGTGTCCGGGTCGGAGGAGAGGAAGAGCTGGAGCGCCGGGTCGATGCCACCGGAGCGGTACTGCGCGCTGGCGACCGAACCGATGTTGTTCCGCAGGGTGTTGAGCTCCTGCTGGCCGCGCGCCACCTTGTCCTGAAGGGCGCCGATCTCCTTCTGCAGCTTGCCGCGGCGCTCCTCGGCCAGGTTGTACTGCTCCGTGGCCTCCTCGGCCTCGTGGTGCAGCTTGTCGACCTTCGACTTGACGTCGTCGATCTTCGGCTTGGGAGCCGCCTGGGCGCCCGTCTGGGCGGAGAGCGCGACGGCCGCGGCGGCGGTCGCGGTGAGCACGGTCACACGGGTGCGGCTCGGCTGCTTGGGACGACGGTGGGACGCCACGAAGGCGATCTCCTTCTTCCTCGAGCCGCCCAACCAGGCTGCGGCAGGCGGTTCCCCCGCTGCCATCCCGGATGGATGATCAACCGCGCGGAGGTTCGAGGCCTGACCCTAGTGACCATCTTGTGATCAGTTCAAATCCTCATGAGCAAAATCTCGCTCACGCAGCACTTTATTTACACACATCACACAGGTAGTGACGGCCACTTGACCGTGCGCCCTCCAGAATTCGGGCATTACACGCAGGAGTTACGCCACGTCACGAGGCACGCGAAAGCCGCTTAAGCAACAAGGCGGACGCGACCGGCCGCGCACCGGCCTTGGCGACTCCGTCGGCCACCTCGCGGTCGGTGGAGACCACGACGACCGGACGGCCCGGCGGCTCGGCACGCACCAGTTGACGGATCAACTCGTCGGCCGTCACGCCCGGCTTGGAGAAGAGCACCCGCACCCCGCGCGGCGGCGCGAGGAGCACCGGAGCGGCGAGCTCCGCCCCGTCGAAGACACAGGTGACCTCGGCGCCCGAGCGGGCCGCGAGCGCGGAGAGCCCACCGAGCAGCCGCAGCCGCTGCTTCTCCAGCGGCATGGTCGGGTAGCCGGTCTTGGTGACGTTGTAGCCGTCCACGACCAGATGCGCCTGCGGCAGCGCCAGGAGCTGGTCCAGGAGCGCCGGATCGGTCTCGGAGAGCGCGCGGGCCGCGATGTCCTTCGGGGACATCCGGCCGGGCTCCACCGCGTCGACGGTGTCGGCGGGGTGGACGGAGACGGGCGGCAGGGCCAGTTCGCGGCGCAGCCCCTGCGCGGCGTCGAGCACCGTGTCGAGCAGCAGCCGCAGCCGCATGTCCTCGACCGAGCGTCCCTCACGGGCGGCCCGGCGGCTGGCCTCCAGGGCCGCCTCGACCTCGCCGAGCCGGGCCTTGAGACGACGGGTCTCGCTCTCGGCGGCCGAGACCTGCGCCGCCGCCTCCGCCTTGACCGTGTCGATCTCGGCGTGCGTGCGGCGCAGCGCAGCCTCGCCGCGCTTCACATCGCTCTGCGCGCTGCGCAGCTTGCGGTGAAGCGATTCGGCTTCCCTGCGCGCGGCCTCCAGATCATGGCGCAGCTCCTCGGTCTCCGCGCGGCCGCGTTCCCTGGCGGCGGCGACCTCCTCACGCAGGCGCTCCAGCTCGCGCCGGCCGGCCTCGTCGGCGCGCTCGGCGTCCGCCCGCTGGGCCTCCTCGCCCGCGGCGGCGACCAGCTTGACCCAGCCGATGGGGCGCAGCACGTAGGCGGCCGCGGCGACGTCGACGGGGTCCGCGGCGGCGGGCGGGGCGCCGGTCTCGACGGCCCCGGCCAGCTCGGGCTGCGCCTCCTTGAACCGCTCGCCGATCCGCTGCCGGAACAGCGGATCGCTCTCCAGGGCGGCGGCCATGGCGTTGCCCGCGAACTTGGCCCGCCGACTCGGGGTGAAGCGGGCGTACTGCCTCAGGGGTGCCGGAAGCTCGGCGACGGTCAGTCCGCCGAAGGCGTCCGAGACCAGCGCGACGACCCGCCGCCGTACACCGTCAGGCAGCGGGCGGTCGAGCGCCTCGGCAGCGTCACCTGCCGCGCCGGCCGGTTCACCACCGCGCGCGGGCTGCTCCACGTTGCGTCACCCCATCGTGTTGCGCACCGCCGCCGTCAGGAAGCGGTGCCGGGCCTGTCCACCAGTTCGATCTGATCCACCGCGTTGCACCAGCGGCAGCGGACCGACTCGATGGTCTCACTGACCACCTCGCGCTCCTCGACCTTCGGCTCTCCCGCGAGGTCCAGATGGACGTACTCGACGACCTTGGAGGAGCGGGTCACATCGAACCGGGTCAGGTTGCCGCACAGGGTGCAGCGCCAGCGGGTCTCGGCGGTCGGCAGGGGAACCGTCGTCATCGTGCCGTCCTCTTTCAGGTGCGTGATGCGGATGCGGGTGCCGCGGTGCGCCATTGAACTGCGGAGGTACTGCCCGTAACCCTACGGCCTCGCAGGTACCCCATGTCGCGGCGAGGCACTCTGTCCAGGTGGGCCCCGTTACGCCATGATCTGTCCATGATCGACAGGCGGCGCATCGACTGGCGGGAGGCGGTGCTCGGGGCGTGGCGGGGCGCCTGGAGCGGGCCCACGGTGACGTACGCCCTGATCGCCGCCTGCTGCCTCACGTTCCTGATCAGCCCGGTGTCGGGCCTGAACCCGTCCTACGGGACCGGGGACGCGGCCCTGGCGGCGCAGAGCGCGTACTTCCGCCGCTGGGGGGTCGTGCCGGCCGAACTGATGAGCGGCGAGCCGGGCGCGCTCCTCACCCCGCTCACGGCCCTCTTCGTCCACGGCAGCTGGCTGCATCTGCTCGGGAACATGCTGTTCCTCTTCGTCTTCGGCGCGATGGCCGAGGAGCGGATGGGGGCGGTCGCCTTCGCCCTCTTCTATGGGGGATGCGGCTATCTGGCGCTGCTCGGCTACGCGGCGGCGTACGCGAGCAGCGAGCAGACGCTGGTGGGGGCGTCGGGGGCGATCTCGGGGGTCCTCGGGGCGTTCCTGTTCCTCTTCCCACGCGCCCGGGTGACCAGCCTGTTCCCGTTCCTCTTCTTCCTGCCGCTGCGGTTTCCCGCCTGGATCGTGCTCGTCTTCTGGTTCGTGCTCCAGTGGCTCGCGGCCCGCTCGGCGGGGGCGGGGCCCGGCGTCGCCTATCTGGCCCATGTGGTGGGCTTCGCCGTCGGCTTCCTCTACGCCTGGGGCCGCTACCGGGGTGGGGATACAGTGAAGTCCCCAGCCGCGGCGACCGAGGGAGAAAGCCAGCCGTGATCACCGCGATCGTGCTCATCAAGACCAGCGTGGACCGCATCCCCGAGATCGCGGAGTCGATCGCCGCGCTCGACAGCGTCAGCGAGGTCTTCTCGGTGACCGGTACGTACGACCTGATCGCCATGGTCCGCGTGCCCCGGCACGACGACCTGGCGGACGTCATCCCCGGCCGGATCAGCAAGATCCCGGGCGTCGAGGCGACGGACACGCACGTGGCGTTCCGTACGTACTCCCAGCACGACCTCGAGGCGGCCTTCGCGATCGGCCTGGAGTCCTGACGAAGGGGGCCCCGACCGGAGGCCCCCTTCACCCGTACGAGTGGGTGCTCAGCCGCGGTCCGGGACGCAGCGGCCGTCCTCGGTGCGGTACTTCCACTGCGCGCCGTCCCGGACGAGCTCCTTCACGGCGCGTACGAAACGCTCCACGTGCTCGTCGGGCGTACCGGCGCCGAAGCTGACGCGGATGGCGTTGAGCGACTTCTCGCCCGGCGCGGCCTCGGGGGCCCCGCACTCGCCCTGGGTCTGCGGGTCGCTGCCGAGCAGGGTGCGGACCAGCGGGTGGGCGCAGAAGAGGCCGTCACGGACGCCGATGCCGTACTCGGCGGAGAGCGCGGCGGCGAAGTGTGAGCTGTTCCAGCCCTCCACGACGAACGAGATGACACCGACGCGCGGGGCGTCGTCGCCGAAGAGCGAGAGGACCCTGACCTCGGGCACCTCGGCGAAGCCCTCCCGGACGGTGGCGATCAGGTGCTGCTCACGGGCGACGAGGCCGTCGAACCCGGCCTCGGTGAGCGCCTTGCAGGCGGAGGCGATGGAGTAGACGCCGATGACGTTCGGCGAACCGGCCTCGTGGCGGGCGGCGGTGGTGTGCCATTCGACGTCCACTCCGCCGTCGCCGCGGCGGGCGACCTTCTTGGACGCGCCGCCGCCGGCGAGGTACGGCTCGGCGTCCTGGAGCCAGTCGGCGCGGCCGGCGAGGACGCCGGAGCCGAAGGGGGCGTACAGCTTGTGCCCGGAGAAGGCGACCCAGTCCACGTCCAACTCCCGTACGGAGACGGGGTGGTGGGGCGCGAGCTGGGCGGCGTCGAGGACGATCCGGGCGCCGTGGGCGTGTGCGGCGGCGGCCAGCTCCTTCACCGGCCACAGCTCGCCGGTGACGTTGGACGCGCCGGTGACGCAGACGAGCGCGGGGCCGTAAGGGTCGCGGTCGGCGAGGGCGCGCTCCAGGGTCTCGACGGCCTGGGCGGGCGTGCGCGGGGCGTTGAGGTACGTGACCCGGGCGTCCTTCCACGGCAGGAGCGAGGCGTGGTGCTCGGTCTCGAAGACGAAGACCTCGCAGCCGGCGGGGAGCGTGGCGGCGAGCAGGTTGAGCGAGTCGGTGGTGGAACGGGTGAAGACGACCTGGTCGCCGTGGCGACAGTCGAGGAACTCGGCGACGGTGACGCGGCTGCTCTCGAAGAGGTCGGTGGAGAGCTGCGAGAGGTACCCGGCGCCCCGGTGGACGCTGCCGTAGTACGGAGCGTACGCGGCGACGTCGTCCCAGACCCGCTGGAGGGCCGGCGCGCTGGCGGCGTAGTCGAGCGCGGCGTAGGTGACCTCGCCCCCGGTCACGAGCGGAACGGTGACGTCCCGCCCGAGGACGGGGAGCGGGGCGGCGCAGCAGGGATCGCCGGCCTCGGAGCCGGTGGCGACTGTGGAGGCGGCGACGGTCGTGGTGGCGGCGGCGTTCGGGTACGCGGACATGGCGGTATCTCCTGGGCAGGAATGGCAGCGAAGGGCCCGCGGGGCAGCGCGAAGAAGGGTGCCTCACACGGGTGTTGCCTCGACACACGGTGTTCGTGCGGAGGGTGGGGAAACGGGGCCGAAGGCCCTAGCGCATTCGCTTGCTCACGAGACTGCTCCCTTGAGGACCAGGACCCCAGGGTGTGCAGGGGTCCGCGCTTGCCGCGGACCTTGCTGTCCACGGCCTGGTCTTCACCCGGGGCACCCCGCCACGGACGGAGGGTTGCCGGACAGCCAGCCGGGGCTTCATGGCTGTCACTCATGACCTGGCACTGAACGTATGCCACGTGATCGCCGGCGCGCAACCCCGTTCCGGATGGCGGAACGGGGTGCGCGCGGCGCCGCTACTTGTTGCTGGCCGCGACCCAGCGCTCCAGCGCCTGCCGCGCCGCGCCCGAGTCGATCGACTCGGCCGCCTTCGCGATTCCCTCGCGCAGCTGCTCCACCAGGGTGCCCGCGCCCGGCTCCAGAGCCGTCAGCGCCGCCGCCGAGTTCAGCAGCACCGCGTCCCGTACCGGACCGGTCTCGCCCGCCAGCAGCCGGCGCGCGACATCCGCGTTGTACGAGGCGTCGGCGCCGCGGAGCGCCTCCACGGGTACGAGCTCGATGCCGACGTCCCGCGGGTCGAAGGCCTCCTCGCGCACCGCACCGTCCCGTACGACCCACACCCGTGAGGTGGCCGTGGTCGTCAGCTCGTCCAGGCCGTCGTCGCCGCGGAAGACCAGCGCCGAGGAGCCGCGCTCGGCGAGCACTCCGGCCATGATCGGGGCCATCCGGGCGTCGGCCACACCGGTCGCCTGCGCCTTGACGCGAGCGGGGTTGGTGAGCGGACCGAGGAAGTTGAAGGTGGTGCGGATGCCGAGTTCCTTGCGGGCCGCGGCCACATGGCGCAGCGCCGGGTGGAACTTCACCGCGAAGCAGAAGGTGATCCCGGCCTCCTCCGCGACCTCGACGACCCGCTGCGGGGTGAGCTGCAGATTGACGCCGAGCTTCTCCAGGACGTCGGAGGCGCCGCTCGCGCTGGAGGCGGCTCGGTTGCCGTGCTTGACGACCTTCGCGCCGGTACCGGCCACGACGATCGCCGACATCGTGGAGATGTTGACCGTCTTGGCGCCGTCGCCTCCGGTGCCGACGATGTCCACGGAGGGGCCGGGGACCTCGATCACGTTGGCGTGCTCGTACATCGTCCGCACGAGGCCGGAGATCTCCTCGACGGTCTCGCCCTTGGCGCGCAGGGCCACGGCGAAGCCGGCGATCTGGGCGTCGGTGGCCTCACCACGGAGGATGCGGTCCATCGCCCAGGCGGTGTCCTCGGCGCTCTGGTCGCGACCGGTCAGCAGTCCGTCCAGGACGGTGGGCCAGGAGCGGCCCGCCGACATAGGTCCTCCAGCGGGGGTCGCAGCGCTCATGGCAGCTCCTGGTCAGTGCGTGACGGTGACGACTCCACCCTATCGAGCAACGGGGACGGCAAAGAGCCCCGTCCATCGAATGGACGGGGCTCCCGCTGTGGCGACCTCTAGGTCAGGTGATCAGTGGTGGCCGTGGCCGCTGGTGATCTCCTTGTACTCCTCGGCGGTCGGTTTGGCGATCTGGCTGTCCTCGCCGTAGTAGCTCTTGCTGAGCCTGACGCGGAGCTTCTCCATACGGCCGACCTTGCGCTCGACGCCGTTCTCGTCGACCAGCGGGCCGATCTCGGCCGGCTGGTTCTGCTCGTGCGCCGTGAGCCTGTGCAGCTCGCCCTGGCTGAGCGGCTGGTGGACCTCGACGAACTCAC
This sequence comes from Streptomyces sp. NPDC022552, assembly GCF_055561875.1. Classification (NCBI taxonomy): domain Bacteria; kingdom Bacillati; phylum Actinomycetota; class Actinomycetes; order Kitasatosporales; family Streptomycetaceae; genus Streptomyces; species Streptomyces sp. NPDC022552. Next base: position 613,815 of record NZ_JBVHGJ010000002.1, on the reverse strand, counting down.
CGTGCGGCAGGCGCTTGATGATGCCGGACTCGCGTCCGTGCAGCACCTTGTCCTTGTCGCGGCGCTGCAGGCCGAGACAGATCCGCTTGGTGACGACGAACGCGATGACCGGTCCGAGGAAGAAGAAGATCCGGACGAACCAGGTGATCGAGTTGATCGACAGGTGGAAGTGGGTGGCCCAGAGGTCGTTTCCACCACCGACGAGCATGATCATGTACGCGGTGATCCAGGCGACACCGAAGGCGGTGCGCGTCGGAGCGTTGCGCGGGCGCTGCGCGATGTGGTGCTCGCGCTTGTCGCCGGTGATCCAGGACTCGATGAACGGGTAGACCGCGATGGCCGCGAGGACCAGCGGGAAGATCGCCAGCGGGATCATCACACCCAGGACGAGCGTGTGGCCCCAGAGGTTGATCTCCCAGCCCGGCATCACTCGGATCAGACCCTCGGCGAAGCCCATGTACCAGTCGGGCTGGGCGCCGGTGGACACCTGGTCCGGACGGTACGGGCCGAGCGCCCAGATCGGGTTGATCGAGGCGATCGCCGCGATGATCGCGATGACACCGAAGACCAGGAAGAAGAAGCCTCCGGCCTTGGCCATGTAGACCGGCAGCAGCGGCATGCCCACGACGTTCTTGTTCGTACGGCCGGGGCCCTCGAACTGCGTGTGCTTGTGGTAGAAGACCAGGATCAGGTGGGCGACCACCAGACCCAGCATGATGCCGGGCAGCAGCAGGACGTGGGCCGAGTAGAACCGGGCCACGAAGTCGCCGCCGGGGAACTCCCCGCCGAACAGGAACATCGACAGGTACGTGCCGATGACGGGCACGGACAGGATCGCGCCCTGCATGAAGCGGACACCGGTGCCGGAGAGCAGGTCGTCCGGGAGCGAGTAACCGGTGAAACCGGTGAACATGCCCAGGAAGAACAGCAGGAAGCCGAACAGCCAGTTGATCTCACGCGGCTTGCGGAACGCGCCCGTGAAGAACACGCGCATCATGTGCACGAACATGCCGGCGAGGAAGATCAGCGCCGCCCAGTGGTGGATCTGCCGGATGAGCAGACCACCGCGCACATCGAAGGAGATGTGCATGGTCGAGTTGAACGCCTCGGACATCAGCTGTCCCTGGAGCGGGATGTAGCTGCCGTGGTACTCCACCTCGTTCATCGACGGGTGGAAGAACAGCGTCAGGTACACACCCGTCAGGATGATGATGAGGAAGCTGTAGAGGCAGATCTCACCGAGCATGAAGGACCAGTGGTCCGGGAAGATCTTCCGCATGTTGGCCTTGGCCAGGGAGTAGATCCCCAGGCGGCCGTCGGCCCAGTCGGCCACCCGCTCGCCGGCGGGTGCCTTCTTCTTGGTATCGGTCACAGTGCTCATCCGCGCTCCCAGAAGGCAGGGCCGACGGGCTCGGCGAAGTCGCCGAGCGCCTCCAGGTTGCCCTTGTCGTTCACACCGATCCGCAGCTGCGGAAGGGCGTGACCGGCCGGGCCGAAGATGACACGGGCGCCGTCGGAGAGGTCGAAGGTGGACTGGTGGCACGGGCAGAGCACGTGGTGCGTCTGCTGCTCGTACAGCGAGATCGGGCAGCCCACGTGGGTGCAGATCTTCGAGAAGGCGACGATGCCCTCGTGCGACCACTCGAGCTCGCGCTTGTCCTTGATGTCCTCCGGCTGGATCCGGACGATCATCAGGGCGGCCTTGGCGATCTGGACCTGGAAGTCGTGGTCGTGCTCCGACAGACCCTCGGGCATCGCGAAGGTCAGCGAACCGACCGCGACGTCCTCGGGACGCAGCGGCTCGTGCGTGTTCATGTTGATGAGCTGCTTGCCGTTGGCCCACAGGGTGACCCGGAGCTTCTTCTCGGGCAGCGGGCCCATGTCACGCAGCAGCACGAGACCGGAGAGCGGTACGAGCGACAGCGCGCCGAACATCGTGTTGCGGATCAGCTTGCGGCGGCCCATGCCGGACTCGGCGGCACCGGCCGCGAAGTCCGCCATGACCTTCGCCTTGGTCTCCGGCGACGCCTGGATCGGGTGACGCTCGTCGGCGATCTCCACGTCGGACATCAGGGTGCGGGCCCAGTGGACCGCGCCCGCGCCGATGAAGAAGAGCGCCGCGCCGAGGGTGAGACCCAGGGCGAAGTTGAGCGCGCTCACCCGGCCGAACGGCCAGATGTAGACGATCTTGTCGACCGGGAAGATCACGTACGACGCGATGAAGCCGACCGTGGCCAGCATCGACAGCGTGAACATGAAGGCGACCGCACGCTCGGACCGGCGGGCGGCCCGATCGTCGATGTCCTGGATGCGCGGCTTGTGGGGCGGAAGGCCCGGGTCCGCGAACGGGTCGTCGAGGACCTTCACCGCGCCGTGCGCGGTGTCCTGCTCAGCGGGCAGGTTCTCTTCTGGAATCTCTTGGCTACTCATGACTTCTTGGCCTTAGCGGTGTGGGCCGCGACCCAGACGGCAACTGCGATCAGCGCACCGAGACCGAAGACCCAGGCGAACAGACCCTCGCTGACCGGGCCGAGGCCGCCGAGCGAGAGCCCGCCGGGGCTGTCGGCCTTTTCGCCGTTGACGGCCTGGACGTACGCGATGATGTCCTTCTTCTCCTGCTCCGGCATGGTCGTGTCCGGGAAGGAGGGCATGTTCTGCGGGCCGGTCTGCATGGCCTCGTACAGGTGCTTCGGGCTCACGCCTTCGAGGTTCGGGGCGTACTTGCCGTGCGTGAGCGCGCCGCCCTCACCGGTGAAGTTGTGGCACTGGGCACAGTTGGAGCGGAACAGGTCGCCACCACGGGCGATGTCGGCACCGTCCGGGCTGTACTGGCTCGCCTTCGGCGTGGTCGGGCCGGCACCGAGGGAGGCGATGTACGCCGCGAGCTGATCGATCTCAGCCTGCGAGTAGATGACCTTCTTCTTCGGCACCTGGGCGCCGGGCTGCTGGGCCGGCATACGGCCCGTGCCGACCTGGAAGTCCACGGAGGCCGAGCCGACGCCTACCAGGGACGGCCCGTCGGAGGTGCCCTGGCCGCCGGTGCCGTGGCAGCTGGCGCAGCCGACGGCGTAGAGCTTCTGGCCCTCCTCGATGGCGAGGGACTGGGCGGTTTCATCGGCCTTCGCCGTGCCCGCGGGCGCGAACGCGGCGTACAGCCCCCCGGTGGCCGCCAGCGCGAGGAGTAGGACGACGACCGCCGCCAGCGGATGGCGTCGTCGTGCGGAGAGCTTTTTCACGGATTACCCCGGTGTCAGGATCTTCTGCGTCGATGCTTGCTGGATGTGCTCGGGTCCCGGGACCCGATTACTTGATCATGTAGATCGTGGCGAAGAGGCCGATCCAGACGACATCGACGAAGTGCCAGTAGTAGGACACGACGATGGCGGCGGTTGCCTGCTCGTGAGTGAACCTCTTGGCGGCGTACGTCCGGCCCAGGACCAGCAGGAAGGCGATGAGACCGCCCGTCACGTGCAGGCCGTGGAAGCCGGTGGTCAGGTAGAACACCGAGCCGTACGGGTCCGACGAGAGCGAGAGCCCCTCGTGCTTGACCAGCTCGGTGTACTCGAAGACCTGGCCGCCGATGAAGATCGCACCCATCACGAACGTGATGATGAACCACGTCCGGAGCTTCTTCACATCGCCCCGCTCCGCGGCGAAGACGCCGAGCTGGCAGGTGAGGGAGGAGAGCACCAGGATCGTGGTGTTGGTCGCCGAGAACGGGAAGTTCAGGGCATCTGCCTGTTCCGCCCAGAACTCGGCACCCGTCACCGATCGCAGGGTGAAGTACATCGCGAAGAGGGCCGCGAAGAACATCAGCTCGGAACTCAGCCAGATGATGGTTCCGACGCTGGTGAGGTTCGGTCGATTGACCGACGGGTGCGCGTGCCCGGTTTCTACTGTCGTTACTGTCGCCACGACCGACATTATGTCGGTCGCTTATCCCGCCCTCACTCCGGGGGGTGCCGTTCGGAGTGTCAGGGGCACTTGTCCAGCCCGAACGGCCCATCGAAATGCCTCCCCAGCGGTGTCGTACCGGTGTTGACGGGATGTGGGACGGAGTAGCATCCCGCGCATCGGTTGATGACCTTCACGGAGGAACGATGCAGTCGAGCGCCACGGTCCTGGTCTACAGCGACGACGCCAACACGCGGGAACAGGTGCGGCTGGCTGCGGGTCGCAGGCCCGCGGCCGACGTTCCGCCGGTCGAGTTCATCGAATGCGCGACACTCCCGGCCGTGCTCAAGCGGCTGGAGGAGGGCGGCATCGACGCCTGCGTCCTGGACGGCGAGGCGGTGCCGGCGGGCGGCATGGGCGTCTGCCGGCAGATCAAGGACGAGGTCTTCCGCTGCCCGCCGGTGCTGCTCCTGATCGGCCGCCCGCAGGACGCGTGGCTGGCCACCTGGAGCCGCGCGGACGCCGCGGTCACTCTTCCGGTGGAACCGGTCGAGTTCGCGGCGTCCTTGGCGGCCCTCCTCCGTTCACGTCTGTCCATCGACGCCTGACGGTCAGATGGACGGCTGCAGCCGGGTCGGGTTCGGCTCGTGAGCGGCGCTCTTGGTGTCGGCCACCAGGGCGCTGCCCTCGCGCCACTTCTCCCAGGGCAGGTTCCAGTCGCCGAATCCGTTCCCGAACGGGTCCATCGTGTCGCCGATGCTGTTGACGGTCTGCACGATGTCGCCCGGCCGGACGGTCTCGAAGAACCAGGCCGCGTTGCCCGTCGACATGCCGACACAGCCGTGGCTGACGTTCGCGAACCCCTGCGAGCCCACGGACCAGGGCGCGGCGTGGACGTACTCGCCGCTCCACGTGACCCGGGTCGCGTAGTAGACGGGCAGGTCGTAGGACTCCGAGCTGCCTTCCGCGATACCGACGCTGGTGCCCCGCATCCGGACGTAGTACTCCTTGCCGAGCACGACCTTGATGCCGTTACGGGTTGAGAAGCCCGGTTTGCCGGTGGTCACCGGGATGGTCTTGATCACTTCTCCGTTGCGCCGCACGGTCATGGAGTACGAGCCCGCGTCCGCGACGGCCTCGATCCGGTCGCCGATCGTCAGCTTCAGCGGCTTGGAGTCCCCGCCGTACACCTTGTCGCCGACCTTGACGCCCGCGAGGTTGGCGGTGGCCGTGACGGCCGCGCCGGCGGGCCAGTACTCCTTCGGACGGAAGTGCAGTTTCCGGTCGTCCACCCAGTGCCAGGAGCCCACGACGGCCGGGGTGGAGCGCACCTTCAGGGCCCGTTCGACGACCTTGCGGGCCGCCAGGTCCTTGACGGGGAGGCTGAGCTCGGCCGTGATGGGCTGTCCCACGCCGTACGTGCCCGCCTCCGGGCCGAACGCGACGGTCAGGGCCCGCTTGGCCGGGGCCGTCTCGAAGGTGAACGTACGGGTACCAGGAGCTCCGTCCTCGTCCTCCGTGGACACCCGGACGGTGTAGCGGGCGCCGGCCGTCAGGGAGCCTGTGGAGCGCCAGAGAAGGCCGTCCGCGGTGAGTTCGCCGGCCAGGTGGTGCCCGCTGGCGTCGACGGCCGTCACGTCGGTGATGCGGCCGTCGGCACCCTTGGCCTTGATCTCCAGCGCCTTGTCCGGGTCGGCCTTCTTGCCGTCGCCCGGGGCGCTGAAGGAGACCTGCTCCGCGGCGTCGTAGGGCTTGGTGGACAGCGGGTTGCCGTCGGTGCCCGCGCAGGCACCGGCGCCGACGGTGACCATGAGGGCCATAAGAGTGCAGCTCAGAACAGTCCGAATGCGCGGCGTGTCGTTCATGACATCACCGTAAGAACAATCCTCGCGCCCAGCGCGCCGAGTGCTGCAAACGAGGGGCCCGGACACTTCGGGTGACGAAGTGTCCGGGCCCCTCGGGGTGTTGCGGGGTACTGCTACGGGCTACTGGTTCTGGTTCTCACCGCGGTAGAACTCGAACACCCAGCCGAACAGGCCGACCAGGATCAGCGGAGCCGAGAAGTACAGGATCCACCAGCCCATCGCGACGGCGAGGAAGGCGAGCGCACCACCGACGGCGAGCGAGAGCGGCTGCCAGCTGTGGGGGGCGAAGAAGCCCACCTCGCCGGCCTCGTCCGCGACGTCCGCCTCCTTGTCGTCCTGCGCCATGGCGTCGACACGCCGGGCCGTGAAGGCCAGGTAGTAGCCGATCATGATGGCGAGGCCGAAGGCCAGGAAGAGTGCCGTGGTGCCGACCGGCTCCTTCGACCACACGCCATAGAGGATCGCCATGGCGAGGATGAAGACGCTCAGCCAGATGAACATCTTGCCCTGGATCTTCACTTGCCGGCCTCCTTGCTGCCGGTGAGGGCCACGGCCTCGTGCGGCTTGTTCTCGAGCTGGTCGAGAGCGGCGATCTCAGGGTGGTGCAGGTCGAACGCCGGGGATTCGGAGCGGATCCGCGGCAGGGTGAGGAAGTTGTGCCGCGGGGGCGGGCAGGAGGTGGCCCACTCCAGCGAACGGCCGTAGCCCCACGGGTCGTCGACCTCGATCTTCTTGCCGTACTTGGCGGTCTTCCAGACGTTGTACATGAACGGCAGGATCGACAGGCCGAGCAGGAACGAGGAGATCGTCGAGATCGTGTTCAGCGCGGTGAAGCCGTCGGCGTCCAGGTAGTCCGCGTACCGGCGGGGCATGCCCTCGGCGCCCAGCCAGTGCTGCACCAGGAACGTGCCGTGGAAGCCGATGAAGAGCGTCCAGAAGGTGATCTTGCCGAGCCGCTCGTCCAGCATCTTGCCGGTGAACTTCGGCCACCAGAAGTGGAAGCCGGCGAACATCGCGAAGACCACGGTGCCGAAGACGACGTAGTGGAAGTGCGCGACGACGAAGTACGAGTCGGAGACGTGGAAGTCCATCGGCGGCGAGGCCAGGATGACGCCGGTCAGACCACCGAAGGTGAAGGTGACCAGGAAGCCGATCGTCCAGAGCATCGGTGTCTCGAAGGACAACGAGCCCTTCCACATCGTTCCGATCCAGTTGAAGAACTTCACGCCGGTCGGTACGGCGATGAGGAACGTCATGAAGGAGAAGAACGGCAGGAGGACGCCGCCGGTGACGTACATGTGGTGGGCCCACACGGTCACGGAGAGACCGGCGATCGCGATGGTCGCGGCCACCAGACCGATGTAGCCGAACATCGGCTTGCGGCTGAAGACCGGGATCACTTCGGAGACGATGCCGAAGAACGGCAGCGCGATGATGTACACCTCTGGGTGGCCGAAGAACCAGAAGAGGTGTTGCCACAGCAGCGCGCCGCCGTTGGACGCGTCGAAGATGTGCGAGCCGAACTTGCGGTCGGCCTCCAGCGCGAAGAGCGCGGCGGCGAGGACCGGGAAGGCGAGCAGGACCAGCACACCGGTCAGCAGCACGTTCCAGGTGAAGATCGGCATGCGGAACATCGTCATGCCCGGAGCGCGCATGCAGATGATCGTGGTGATGAAGTTGACCGAGCCGAGGATCGTGCCGAAGCCGGAGAAGGCCAGACCCATGATCCAGAGGTCGGCGCCGACACCCGGCGAGCGGACGGCGTCCGACAGCGGGGAGTAGGCGAACCAGCCGAAGTCGGCGGCACCCTGCGGGGTGAGGAAGCCACCCACGGCGATGAGCGAGCCGAAGAGGTACAGCCAGTACGCGAACATGTTCAGCCGCGGGAACGCCACGTCGGGCGCGCCGATCTGCAGCGGCATGATCCAGTTCGCGAATCCGGCGAACAGCGGCGTCGCGAACATCAGCAGCATGACGGTGCCATGCATGGTGAACGCCTGGTTGAACTGCTCGTTCGACATGATCTGCGTACCCGGACGGGCCAGCTCGGCGCGCATGAAGAGCGCCATCAGACCGCCGATGCAGAAGAAGACGAACGACGTCACGAGGTACATCGTGCCGATCGTCTTGTGGTCCGTGGTGGTCAGCCACTTCACCACGACGTTGCCGGGCTGCTTGCGGCGTACCGGGAGCTCGTTCTCGTACGAGTCCTCAGCCGCGGCTGCACCCTGGGGTTCGTTGAGGATGCTCACAGTTGGTTCTTCTCCGCATTCCTGGCCGGGTCCGTCTGCTCGATGCCGGACGGGATGTAGCCGGTCTGCCCCTTCTCCGCCAGCTCCTTCAGGTGCTGCTGGTAGCGCTCAGGAGAGACCACCTTGACGTTGAAGAGCATCCGGGAGTGGTCGACACCGCACAGCTCGGCGCACTTTCCGAGGAAGGTGCCCTCCTGGTTCGGGGTCACCTCGAAGACGTTGGTGTGACCCGGGATGACGTCCTGCTTGAACAGGAAGGGGACCACCCAGAAGGAGTGGATGACGTCACGGGAGGTCAGGACGAACCGGACCTTCTCACCCTTCGGCAGCCACAGGGTCGGGCCCGGGTTGCCGGTCTGCGGGTTCCGGTCACCGGGGATACCGGCGTCGTAGACACCGCCGGCGTTCGCCGGGAACTGGTCCTGGTACTTGTCCGGAATGGCGTCGAGGTTCGGGGCCGTCTGCGCGTCACCCGTCACCCCGGGCACGTTCTCGATGTAGTTGAAGCCCCAGCTCCACTGGTAGCCGACCACGTTGATCGTGTGGGCCGGCTTGGCGGAGAGCGACAGGAGCTTCGACTCGTCGCGCGCGGTGAAGTAGAAGAGCACCGACACGATGATGAGCGGAGTGACCGTGTACAGCGCCTCGATGGGCATGTTGTACCGCGTCTGCGGAGGAACCTCGACCTTGGTGCGGCTGCGCCGGTGGAACATGACGGACCACAGGATCAGCCCCCACACCAGAACGCCCGTGACGAGCGCAGCGGCCCACGAGCCCTGCCAGAGGGAGAGGATCGTGGGAGCCTCTTCCGTGACGGGGGTGGGCATACCAAGGCGGGGGAAGTCTTCCCAGTTGTACGAGCAGCCGGTGGCTGTCGCCAGGATCAGGCCCGCAGTCAGCACCTGCGGCAGCTTCCGCCGCATCGGGCGCCGAGACGTGGGGGTACCACCCGCGCCTTGGCTGCGGGGGAGGTCGGAGCCGTTGGGACTCACGTAGCGCCTTCCCGAGAGTCTCGGCCCGCGCTGGTCGGCTACGGCCGCCTCGCTGGTCGGTCGCCGCCCCGGCCGCGGGCAGGGGTTTGGATGTTTATGCGGACCAAACCCTACTGGACGCTATTTGGGGTCGCGCGGGGAGGGTGCCCAACGCGCCGTCCGACTCCCCGAAGGGGTGGACTCCTGGCCTCCGCGAAGGGGTCGCGACCCCCCGGACGTGCGGCGATCGACGGTCCGGGCCGCGCATCTGACGGGGGATTACAGATCGCGGGCTAGCGTATTCGAGTGCCCTACTTCGACGCCGCCTCCTCCGCCCCGCTCCACCCCGTCGCCCGCCAGGCGCTGCTTGCCTCCCTGGACGAGGGCTGGGCCGACCCGGCCCGGCTCTACCGGGAGGGGCGGCGGGCCAGGATGCTGCTCGATGCGGCGCGGGAGGCCGCCGCGGAGGCCGTGGGCTGCCGCCCCGACGAGCTGGTGTTCACTCCTTCGGGGACACGGGCGGTCCATTCCGGAATTTCCGGCGCCCTCGCGGGGCGTCGGCGTGTCGGGACCCGGCTGGTGGTCTCGGCGGTCGAGCACTCCTCCGTCCTGCACGCGGCCGAGACCCACGCGGCGGCGGGCGGGTCGATGACGGAGGTGCCGGTGGGCCGGTCGGGGGCGGTCGAGGCCGCGGGCTTCGCGGCGGCCCTGGAGCCGGGGACGGCGCTGGCCTGTCTACAGTCCGCCAACCACGAGGTGGGGACGGCGCAGCCGGTCGCGGAGGTGGCGGAGGCCTGCGGGGCGGCGGGGGTGCCGCTGCTCGTGGACGCGGCGCAGTCGCTGGGCTGGGGGCCGGTGGAGGGGGCCTGGTCGCTGCTCGCGGCGAGTGCGCACAAATGGGGCGGTCCGGCGGGCGTGGGCCTGCTGGCGGTCCGTAAGGGTGTCCGCTTCTCTCCCCAAGGCCCGGCGGACGAACGGGAGTCGGGGCGGGCGGCCGGTTTCGAGAACCTGCCGGCGATCGTGGCGGCGGCTGCGTCGCTGCGGGCCGTACGGGCGGAGGCGGAGGCCGAAGGGGCGCGGCTGCGGGGTCTGGTGGACCGGATCCGGGCACGGGTTCCGGAGCTGGTGCCGGATGTGGAGGTGGTGGGCGACCCGGTGCGCCGGCTCCCCCATCTCGTCACCTTCTCCTGTCTCTATGTCGACGGAGAGACGTTGCTGCACGAGCTGGACCGGGAGGGTTTCTCCGTTTCGTCCGGTTCGTCGTGCACGAGCTCGACGCTGACGCCCAGCCATGTGCTGCGCGCGATGGGGGTGCTGAGCGAGGGCAACGTCCGGGTGTCGCTGCCGACGGGCACCTCGGAGGAGGACGTGGACCGCTTCCTGGCGGTGCTGCCCGGGGTGGTCGCACAGGTACGGGAGCGGCTCGGCGCGCCGGAGGCGGTGACGGAGCCGGGCGGCTCGGGGTCGCTCGTGGTCGACGCCCTGGGCAAGCGCTGCCCGATCCCGGTGATCGAGCTGGCGAAGGTGATCGGCGACGTGCCGGTGGGGGGCACGGTCACGGTCCTCGCGGACGACGAGGCGGCCCGCCTGGACATCCCGGCCTGGTGCGAGATGCGCGGCCAGGAGTACGTGGGCGAGGAGCCGTCCCCGAAGGGCGGGTCGGCGTACGTGGTGCGCCGGGTGGCGTAGGGGCCCGGCGTATCGCCCCGAGCAGGGCCCCGACGGGTCGGCACAGGGGCTCCGCGCGGGGTGGGGCCACAGGGGCTCCGCCGTGGGCGGAGCCCCCGGTGGGTCAGCCCAGGTGCGTCTGGACCTCGGCCGCGGCCTCGTCGCCGTACGCCTTGGTGAAGCGCTCCATGAAGTTCGCCCGGCGCAGCGTGTACTCCTGGGTGCCCAGGGTCTCGATCACCAGCGTGGCGAGCATGCAGCCGACCTGGGCCGCGCGCTCCAGGCTGACGCCCCACGACAGGCCCGTGAGGAATCCGGCGCGGAAGGCGTCGCCGACGCCGGTCGGGTCGACCTTGGCCTCCTCCTCCGCGCAGCCGACCTCGATGGTCTCCCCGCCCTTGCTCTCGATGCGCACACCGCGCGAGCCGAGCGTGGTGACCCGGTGGCCGACCCGGCCGAGGATCTCCTCGTCGGTCCAGCCGGTCTTGGACTCGATGAGTCCCTTCTCGTACTCGTTGGAGAAGAGGTACGTGGCGCCGTCCAGGAGCGTGCGGATCTCGTGTCCGTCCATCCGCGCGATCTGCTGGGAGAAGTCCGCGGCGAAGGGGATGCCCCGGGCCTTGCACTCCTCGGTGTGGCGCAGCATCGCCTCGGGGTCGTCGGCGCCGATCAGGACGAGGTCGAGGCCGCCCACGCGGTCCGCGACGGCCTTCAGCTCGATCTGCCGGGCCTCGCTCATCGCGCCCGTGTAGAAGGAGCCGATCTGGTTGTGGTCCTTGTCCGTGGTGCAGACGAAGCGGGCGGTGTGCAGGACCTCGGAGATCCGCACCGAGCCGGTGTCGACGCCGTGGCGGTCGAGCCAGGCGCGGTACTCGTCGAAGTCGTAACCGGCCGCACCCACGAGGATCGGGTTGCCGCCGAGCTGGCCCATGCCGAAGCAGATGTTCGGGCCCACGCCTCCCCGACGGATGTCGAGGTTGTCGACGAGGAAGGAGAGGGAGACCGTGTGCAGCTGGTCCGCGACGAGCTGGTCTGCGAACCGGCCGGGGAAGGTCATGAGGTGGTCGGTGGCGATGGAGCCGGTGACTGCGATACGCACGGCTGGGCGCTCCTGCGGGACGGAGAGGGGTTGACAGTTCACGCTACCGGCTGGGGGCCGCCCTGCCGAACAGTGGAAACTACCCCAGAGTAGGTCTTTTCCCTGGAGCCATGGCGTGCGTACGGTGCGCTTATGTCCACGTACCCCGCTCCTCGTGAGCGTCAGGAGTCCGAGTTCAGCCTGGCCCAGCTGTGCGGCGACAGTGCGCGGATGGCCCCCCACTGGGTGCTGCCCGCGGTCGCCACGCCCGCCAGGGTCTCCCCCGCCCGCATCCACGGTGTCGTCGTTCCGCCCGCATCGGCGCGGCTGATCGCCGCGACGTCCGACTACGGGGCCTGAGCGATACGGCACCTGCGCGACGGAACCACCCGCTCGCCCGTTCCGTCCCACTGATGTCTTCCGGGGGATGTCCGTCTTCCGGAGGATGCTTCCCGGGGAGACGCCTTCCGGGGTCAGGGACGAAGGAGCGATGCGGTGAGCGGTACGGAGAACCGGCGGATGCGGCACCGGCCGCTGCTCGTGGCCTCGGTGGCGACGGGCGTCCTGCTGGCCGGGGGCGGCGGGGTGTATCTGGCGACCGCGGCGTCCGACGCGGGTGACGCCCGCCCTGCGGGCGCGGCCGCTCCCCCGCCGCTGCGCCTCGACGCCAAGAGCGGCGCGGACGGCACGGGCGGTACGGACGGCGGGCCCGGGATCGCGCCCGGCGAGCCCGACCCCAACGGCGGCGGGGCCGTCTACCGGGCCGAGGGCCCCCTTCCCGACGGACCCTCCTCCGCCGCGGTCCACCGCCCCGAGGGCCGCGTCACCTCGGCGGAGGTCACCCGACTGGCGCAGGCCCTCGGTATCCCGGGCGCGCCGCGCCTCGAGGGCGAGGTCTGGAAGATCGCGCCGGAGAAGGACGGCTCCGGGCTGCGGCTCGACGTGTCGGCCGAGGCCCCGGGCAGCTGGACGTTCTCGCGGTACGACGGGGGTCCGGCCGGTGACACCTGCCTCAAGGGCAAGGCGTGCCCGCCGCCGGGCGAGGTGAAGCCGCCGAGCGGTGGGCCGGTGAGCGAGGCGGCGGCGAGGGCGGCGGCCACCCCCGTGCTGAAGGCGATCGGCCAGGAGGACGCGAAGCTGGACGCGGGCCAGCTGATGGGAGCGGTGCGGGTCGTCAACGCCGATCCGGTCGTGGGCGGGCTGCCGACGTACGGCTGGTCGACCGGGATCCATGTCGGTCCGGGCGGTGAACTGGTCGCGGGCAGCGGGCAGTTGAAGGAGCCGGCGAAGGGTGCCGAGTATCCCCTGATCGATGCCGAGAAGGCCCTTGAGGAGCTGAACAAGGCGTCGTCCGGTCCTGGCTCGATCGGGATCGGCGGATGCGCGACGGATCCGCCGGCCGGGGAGGCTCCGACGGTGACCTGCGAGCCGGGCGGCGAGCGGAAGGAGCTGGCGGTCACGGGCGCGGTCCTCGGGCTCGCGTCGCAGTTCGTGGACGGTGAGCGGGCCCTCGTGCCGTCCTGGCTGTTCCAGGTGGAGGCGGAGGCCGGGGCGAAGCCCCACACGGTCGTACGGACGGCGGTGGCGCCGGAGCACCTGGTGCCCCCGGCGAAGCCCAGTCCGACGCCGCCCCCGGCGCGGGATCCGGGCGAGGGCACGGCGCCCGAGCGGCAGCTCACGTCGTACCGGGTCGACGGGGCCGGCACGAAGCTCTCGGTGACCTTCTGGGGCGGGGTGTGCAGCGAGTACACCGCGACGGCGCGGGAGAGCGCCGACGAGGTCACCGTGCGGGTGGCGGAGAAGCCGATGGAGCCGGGCAGGGCGTGCATCGCCATGGCGGTCGAGGTGACCCGGACGGTGACGCTCGAGCAGCCGCTGGGCGGCCGGACGGTCGTGGACGCGCCGAGCGGGGAGCCCGTCCCGCGCACGTGACCCGCGCGGACGACGGCATACGTACGAAGGCGGCCGCCCCGGAATCCGGGGCGGCCGCCTTCGTACGTACGACTGACGACTTAGCTGAACGAGTCGCCGCAGGCGCAGGAGCCCGTGGCGTTCGGGTTGTCGATCGTGAAGCCCTGCTTCTCGATGGTGTCGACGAAGTCGATGGAGGCGCCGCCCAGGTACGGGGCGCTCATACGGTCGGTGACGACCTTGACACCGTCGAAGTCCTTGACGACGTCGCCGTCGAGCGAACGCTCGTCGAAGAAGAGCTGGTAGCGCAGGCCGGAGCAGCCGCCGGGCTGTACGGCGACGCGCAGCGCCAGGTCGTCGCGGCCTTCCTGGTCGAGCAGGGCCTTGACCTTGGCCGCGGCGGCGTCAGACAGGAGGATGCCGTCGCTGACAGTGGTCTTCTCGTCCGATACGGACATCTGCTTCTCTCCCGGGTTGTACGGAGACTGCTTGCCGACGGTTGCAACCGGCGGGGCCCCGGATTCATTCCGGGCGAGGCTCGGCTTTCACGTCTTGTCCCCTTCATGCTCGCACACCCGCTCGCGGACCGGAGAACGACAAGATCCGATCCGGGGACCGCGAATTCGTCACATCGACACTATGGACATCGTCAAACTGACGTGAACCGGTTATGATAGATAGCGTCATTTAGACGAAAAGGTCTTCCGCAGAAAGAAAGGGTGCGTGACGTGACCACCGCCCAGCCCCTGGACGTCCAGCCGACGCCGCTCGCCCTCCTGCTGCTCGGCCGCGAGGCCGACCCCAAGAGCGAGCGCGGAGTGGAGTGTCCCGGCGACCTTCCGTCGCCCTCCGACCCCGACCTGGTGGCGCGCGCCCGCGCGGCCAAGGAGAAGCTCGGGGACAAGGTCTTCGTGCTCGGCCACCACTACCAGCGCGACGAGGTCATCCAGTTCGCCGACGTCACGGGCGACTCCTTCAAGCTCGCCCGCGACGCGGCCGCGCGCCCGGAGGCCGAGTACATCGTCTTCTGCGGTGTGCACTTCATGGCCGAATCGGCCGACATCCTCACCACCGACGACCAGAAGGTCGTGCTGCCGGACCTCGCGGCCGGCTGCTCGATGGCCGACATGGCCACCGCCGAGCAGGTCGCCGAGTGCTGGGACGTGCTGACCGAGGCCGGGGTGGCCGAGCAGGTCGTCCCCGTCTCGTACATGAACTCCTCGGCCGACATCAAGGCCTTCACCGGCAAGCACGGGGGCACGATCTGCACCTCGTCCAACGCCAAGCGCGCCCTCGACTGGGCCTTCGAGCAGGGCGAGAAGGTCCTGTTCCTGCCCGACCAGCACCTCGGCCGGAACACGGCGGTGCGGGAGATGGGCATGTCGCTGGACGACTGCGTCCTGTACAACCCGCACAAGCCGAACGGCGGCCTGACCGCCGAGGAGCTGCGGAACGCCAAGATGATCCTGTGGCGGGGCCACTGCTCGGTGCACGGCCGGTTCTCGCTGGACTCGGTCAACGACGTGCGCGAGCGGATCCCGGGCGTGAACGTGCTGGTGCACCCGGAGTGCAAGCACGAGGTCGTCGCCGCCGCGGACTACGTCGGCTCGACGGAGTACATCATCAAGACGCTCGAGGCGGCCCCGGCCGGGTCGAAGTGGGCGATCGGCACGGAGCTGAACCTGGTCCGCCGCGTGGCCAACGCGCACCCGGACAAGGAGGTCGTCTTCCTCGACAAGACGGTCTGCTTCTGCTCGACGATGAACCGGATCGACCTGCCGCACCTGGTGTGGGCGCTGGAGTCGCTGGCGGAGGGCAACCTGGTGAACCGGATTCAGGTCGACAAGGAGACCGAGAGCTTCGCGAAGCTGGCACTGGAGCGGATGCTCGCGCTGCCGTAACGCTTCTTCTTCGACCCGTACGTCGGAGGCCCGGCTCGGCACCCTGGGTGCCGAGCCGGGCCTCCGGTCGTCGTGGCGTCGCCCGTCAGATGTCGAGCGCGTCCAGCAGCGTCGCGTCCGCGGGGGTAGTGTCCGGCTGCTCGGGGTTGTCGAGCGTGCCGTCCCGCTTCTTCGCCTTCTTGGCCGCCTTCTTCTTCGCGCGGCGCTCCTTGCGGAGCTCCACCATCGCGTAGAGCGTCGGGACCAGCAGCAGCGTCAGCAGCGTCGAGGTGATCAGACCGCCGATCACCACCACCGCAAGCGGCTGGGCGATGAAGCCGCCCTCGCCGGTGATGCCGAGCGCCATCGGAAGCAGCGCGAAGATCGTCGCCAGGGCCGTCATCAGGATCGGGCGGAGCCGGTGGCGGCCACCCTCGACGACCGCCTCGACGACGCCGAGGCCCTGCGCCCGGTACTGGTTGATCAGGTCGATCAGGACGATCGCGTTGGTGACCACGATGCCGATCAGCATCAGCATGCCGATCATCGCCGGGACACCCATCGCCGTGCCCGTGAGCACGAGCAGACCGATCGCGCCGGTCGCCGCGAACGGGATCGACACCAGCAGGATCAGCGGCTGGATCAGCGACTTGAAGGTCGCGACCAGGAGCATGAAGACGATCGCGATCGCCGCGAGCATCGCCAGACCGAGGTTGACGAACGCCTCGGACTGGTCCTCGGAGACACCGCCGATGGACGCGGTCGCGCCCTTCGGGAGGTCCAGCGCGGCGATCTTCGACTGGAGCTCCGCGCTCACCGCGCCGGTGTTGTCACCGGTCGGCTTGGCCGTGATCGTCGCGGCCCGCGAGCCGTCGATCCGGGTCATCGAGACCGGGCCCGGGACCAGCTTCACCTCGGCGATGTCGCCGAGCACGACCGGTCCGAGCGGCAGCGCCTTCAGGCTCGCCATCGTGGTGGCCGGCTTCGCCGAGGTCAGGACGATGTCCCGCTCGGTGTCGTCGAGGATCGCCTTGCCCGCGGGGGTGCCCCGGACCGCCTGCGCGACGGCCATGCCGAGCGTGGTGTCGTCGAAGCCGAGGTCCGCCGCCTTCGCGTTGGCCTTGACGGAGATCCGCGGCACGGACTGCGACAGGTCGCTCTGGACGTCGGTGACGTCGTCGAGCGTGGCGACCTCGGCCTTGACCGCCTCGGAGGCCTTCTTCAGGGTGTCCGCGTCGGAGGCCTTGACCACGACGCTCAGGTCCTGGCTGCCGAAGCCGTCGCCCGCCGCGATCGTCGTGTCGCCGATGCCGTCGAGCGTGCCGAGGGCCGCGTCGATGGCGTCGCGGGTCTTCTCATACGACGCCGAATCCTCCAGCGTCACCTGGTACGAGGCCTGGTTGGCGCCCGTGCCGCCGCCGAAGGCGGCCATGAAGCCCGAGGAGCCGACCGTGACCTGGTAGTTCTTCACGCCGTCGGTCGAGGCGAGGACCTTCTCGACCTTCTTCGCGGCCTCGTCGGCCGCCGCGAGGCTGGTGCCGGGAGCCAGCTCCTGCTTGATGCTCAGGACCTCCTGCTCGCCCTGGTCGAAGAAGTTCGTCTTCAGGAGCGGGGCCATGCCGAAGGTACCGACCAGGACGACGATCGCGATCACCACGCTGGTGAGGCGGCGCCGGGTCGCGAACCGCAGGACCGGGACGTACAGGCGCTGGAGCCGGCTCTTGCTCTCCTTCTCCTCCGCGAGGCGCCGGGCCTCGTCCGGGTCCTCCGACGTGCCCTTGGGGGCGCGCAGGAACCAGAACGAGAGCACCGGGACGACGGTGAGCGAGACCAGGAGCGAGGCGAGCAGGGCCGCGGTGACCGTCAGGCTGAACGAGCCGAACAGCTCGCCGACCATCCCGCCGACCAGACCGATCGGCAGGAAGACCGCGACGGTGGTGAGCGTGGAGGAGGTCACGGCGCCCGCGACCTCGCGCACGGCGGTGAGGATCGCGGCCTGGCGCTCCTCGCCGTAGCCGAGGTGCCGCTTGATGTTCTCCAGGACCACGATCGAGTCGTCGACGACCCGGCCGATGGCGATGGTGAGGGCGCCCAGCGTCAGCATGTTGAGCGAGAGGTCCCGGGTCCACAGCACGATCAGGGCCAGGACGACCGAGAGCGGGATGGAGACCGCGGTGACCAGCGTGGAGCGGATCGAGGCGAGGAAGACCAGGATCACCAGGACGGCCATGACGAGGCCGAGCGCGCCCTCCGTGGTCAGACCGGAGATCGACTTGGAGACCGCGGGGCCCTGGTCGGAGACGACGGTGAGCTCGGCGCCCGAACCGAGGTCCGCGCGCAGGCCGGGCAGCTTGTCCTTGACCGCGTCGGAGATGGCGACGGCGCTGCCGTCGTTGTCCATGGTGGCCATCACCGCGAGGCTGGGCTTGCCGTCGGTCCGGGTGATGGAGACCCGCGAGGACTCCTCCTGCCGCACCGAGGCCACGTCGGCGAGGCGGACGGCCTCGCCCTTCTCGGGCTTGACGCGCAGGTCCTGGAGCTGCTGGAGCGAGGTGAAGCCGCCGCCGACCTGGACTGTGCGGCTCTTGCCGTCCTCGGAGAACGCGCCGGCGGGCACCGTGCCGCCGCCCGACCGGATGGCCTCGGCGAGCTTCATGGTGGTGAGGCCGGCCGCGGCGAGCTTCCGGTCGTCAGGGGTGACGGAGACCTGGAGGTCCTGGACGCCGTCGACGGAGACCTGGCCGACGCCGTCGATGTCCTCGAGCGCCGGGACGACGGTGCGCTCCAGCTGGTCGGCGAGCGCCTGCTGGTCCTTGTCGGAGGTGACGGCGAGGACGACGGTCGGGATGTCGTCGGTGGAACCGGCCACGACCTGCGGGTCGACACCGTCGGGAAGCGCCACGCGCGCCCGGTTCACGGCCTGCTGGACGTCGGCGACGAGCTGCTTGGTGCCCTCGTCGCCGTAGTCGAAGGTGGCCATGATGAGGGCGTTGCCCTCGGAGGCGGTGGAGGTGACGCCCTTGATGCCGTCGACGGCCTTGATCGTGTTCTCGAGCGGCTCGACGACCTGCTTCTCGACCACGTCGGGGGACGCGCCCTGGTAGGGGGCGAGGACCGAGACCATCGGGAGCTCGATCGAGGGCAGCAGTTGCTGCTTCAGCTGCGGGATGGCTATCGCCCCGAAGACGATGGCCACGATGGACATCAGCCCGATCAGGGCCCGTTGCGCGAGGCTGAATCTGGACAGCCAGGACATGGGGTCTCTCTTCTGTGGCGTGCTCGGCAGGCGGGCGGTGATGGGTGCCCGCCTACACGATCAGCCATGGGAAGCGCCGGATCCTCGGCCCCGGGGTCCAAATCCTTATCCGGCGCATACCGCGTCTGGAGTACGCCGGACTACTCCCTCACTCCACCCTTGGACGTACCAGCCCCGACTCGTACGCCGTGACCACCAGCTGGGCCCGGTCCCGCGCGCCGAGTTTGGCCATGGCCCGGTTCACATGCGTCTTCACCGTGAGGGGGCTGACCTCCAGGCGTTCGGCGATCTCGTCGTTGGAGTGGCCGCCGGCGACGAGGACGAGGACCTCGCGTTCGCGGGTGGTGAGGGCGGCCAGACGCTCGGAGTACGCCGGCGAGTCCGGGTCGTCGTCGGTTCCCGAACTTCCGCCCTGCGCCAGGAACTTGGCGATCAGGCCCTTGGTCGCGACGGGCGAGAGCAGGGCCTCTCCGGCGGCGGCGATACGGATGGCGTTCAGCAGTTCGTCCGGTTCCGCCCCCTTGCCGAGGAAGCCCGACGCCCCGGCACGGAGCGACTGCACGACGTACTCGTCCACCTCGAAGGTGGTCAGCATGACGATCCGTACGTCGGCCAGCTCCGGGTCCGCGGTGATGAGACGGGTCGCGGCCAGCCCGTCCGTACCCGGCATCCGGATGTCCATCAGGACGACGTCGGCCCGGGTGGACCGGGCGAGCTCGACCGCCTCCGCCCCGTCCGCCGCCTCGGCGACGACCTCCATGTCCGGCTCGGAGTTCACGAGCACCTTGAAGGCGCTGCGGAGCAGCGCCTGGTCGTCGGCGAGCAGTACCCGGATGGTCATGTGTCCTCCCCCGTACGGGCCGTCACGGGCAGTATCGCCTGTACGCGGAAGCCTCCGCCGTAGCGGGGTGCCGCGGTCAGCGTGCCGCCGAGGGCGCTGACGCGCTCGCGCATGCCGATCAGCCCGTGGCCCCCTCTGCCGTCGTCGGGCGCCGCCTGCTGCGGTACGCCGTTGTCGAGGACGGTGATCTCGACGGTCCGGCCGACCCGCACGACGCTCACCTCCGCCTTGGCGCCCGGGCCGGCGTGCTTCTGCACATTGGTCAGCGCCTCCTGGATGATCCGGTACGCGGCGAGGTCCACGGCCGCCGGCAGCGCGGCGTCGTCACTGGCGCGTGCCAGCTCTACCGGCAGGCCGGCGTGGCGGAAGGTCGCGAGGAGCTCGTCGAGGACGGTGAGGCCGGGGGCCGGTTCGGTGGGCGCCTCCGGGTCGCCGGACTGGCGGAGCAGGCCGACGGTGGCACGCAGCTCGTTGAGGGCGGAGCGGCTGGCGTTGCGGACGTGGGCCAGGGCCTCCTTGGCCTGGTCGGGCCGCTTGTCCATGACGTGCGCGGCGACTCCGGCCTGGACGTTGACCAGGGCGATGTGGTGGGCGACGACGTCGTGCAGATCGCGGGCGATCCGCAGGCGCTCCTCGGCGACCCGGCGCCTGGCCTCCTCGTCCCGGGTCCGCTCGGCGCGCTCGGCCCGTTCCCGTATGGCGTCGACGAAGGCTCGGCGACTGCGGACGGCGTCGCCCGCGGCCGCGGCCATGCCGGTCCAGGCGAAGATCCCGAGGTTCTCCTGCGCGTACCAGGGGGTGGGTCCGAACAGCATTGCCCCGCAGGTCAGCACGGCCATCGTGACGAGGCCGACGCGCCAGGTGGTGGGGCGGTCGGTGCGGGCGGCGACCGTGTAGAGCGCGACGACGGCGCTCATCGTGACGGGGGCCGGGCTGTTGTCGGTGATCAGCTCGGCGAGGGTGACACCACCGGTGAAGGCGAGGACGGCGAGGGGGTCGCGCCGCCGCAGGACCAGGGCGGCGGCGCCGAGCACCATGAGAAGCACGCTGCTCACGTCGGGGGTGCGGTCGCCGAAGGTGGGGCCGTTGCGGCTGCCGTGGGGGTCGGCGAAGGAGGCCGTGATCATGCAGGCGAGCACGGCGAACGCGAGGGCCCCGTCGAAGGCGAGGGGGTGCGCCCGCAGCCACTGCCGGCTCCGCTGGAAGCCGCTGTCGAGGGAGGTCACGACAGGCAACGGTACGGGGTGGGACGCGCGGGTGCCCCGCTCCCTCGGGCGGGGGCGGGGCACCGGTGCGTCGGAGCGGCTCAGCCCGGGATGAGGCCGTCGTCGGAGAGCATCTCGCGCACCTCGTCGAGGGTCGCGTCCGGCGACGGCAGGATCAGCTCGGAGGGTTCCAGGGCGTCGTCCGGGAGGGGCTCACCGAGCCGGCGGACCTCGTCGAGCAGCGCGCACAGGGTCCGGCGGAAACCGGCGGAGTCCCCCGACTCCATCTCTGCGAGCAGCTCGTCGTCCAGCTTGTTCAGCTCGGCGAAGTGGCTGTCGGCCAGAATCCACTGGCCCTCCCCCATGATCCGTACGATCATGACGCGTCCTTCGGGCTCGTTCCTGCTCGCTGCGGCTTCTCGCTCTACTGCTTGTCGAAGCGGGGCTGGGACTGCTGGTCCTGCGGCGTGGCCGTGCCGTTGCCGCCCTCGATGGCCTGCTTCGAGGCCGAGGGGCCACCGGCGAGCTCCGCCTTCATCCGCTGGAGCTCCAGCTCGACGTCCGTACCGCCGGACAGCCGGTCCAGCTCGGCCTGGATGTCGTCCTTGGCCAGGCCCGACTGGTCGTCGAGCGCGCCCGAGGCGAGCAGCTCGTCGATCGCGCCGGCGCGCGCCTGGAGCTGCGCCGTCTTGTCCTCGGCGCGCTGGATGGCCACGCCGACGTCGCTCATCTCCTCCGAGATGCCGGAGAAGGACTCGGCGATCCGGGTCTGCGCCTGGGCAGCCGTGTACGTCGCCTTGATGGTCTCCTTCTTCGTGCGGAAGGCGTCCACCTTGGCCTGGAGGCGCTGCGCGGCCAGCGTGAGCTTCTCCTCCTCGCCCTGCAGCGTCTGATGCTGCACCTCGAGGTCGCTCACCTGCTGCTGGAGCGCCGCCCGCCGGGAGAGCGCCTCACGGGCCAGGTCCTCGCGGCCGAGCGCCAGCGCCTTGCGGCCCTGGTCCTCCAGCTTCGCGGACTGGCCCTGGAGCTGGTTCAGCTGCAGTTCGAGCCGCTTGCGCGACGTCGCCACGTCGGCGACGCCCCGGCGGACCTTCTGCAGGAGCTCCAGCTGCTTCTGGTAGGAGTAATCGAGGGTCTCGCGCGGATCCTCGGCCCGGTCAAGGGCCTTGTTTGCCTTCGCGCGGAAGATCATCCCCATACGCTTCATGACACCGCTCATGGGCTTCGCGCGCCCCCTTCTGACGGACTCGGCTCAAGCACTCCAACAGGATCCACAGTACGGGCCCTGTCTCCATTGACGCACTGTTCGGGGCCGGATGTGCTCCTCCCCAAGGACGAGTACGAGCGGACTCTCTCCGGCCCAGGGAGTAGGTGGACCTCGGGGAAACCGTGCGTGTCGTCCGTACGTACCCCCACAGACGCGGGCCGATACCAGATCGTTCCCGCCCGCACTGGGGTCCACACCCCCCACCACGTACCCTGGGCCTTGTGTTCCGTAGCCGTTCCAAGGAAGAGAAGGCCCCCACCGACAAGGTGACGGCGGACCTCTCCAAGCAGCCCCGCGACCCCGAGGCCCCCAAGGGCCGCCCGACCCCGAAGCGGAGTGAGGCGCAGACCCAGCGCCGTCGCGCCGCGACGGTGCCGACCGACCGCAAGGAGGCCGCCAAGCGCCAGCGCGAGGCCCGCCGCTCCGACCTGGCCCGCCAGCGCGAGGCGCTGGCCAGCGGCGACGAGCGTTATCTGCCGGCCCGCGACAAGGGTCCGGTCCGCCGCTTCGTGCGTGACTTCGTCGACTCGCGCTTCGCGATCGCCGAGTTCTTCCTGCCGATGGCCGTGGTGATCCTCGTGCTGTCGATGATCCGTGTCCCGGTGCTGCAGAACGTCTCTCTGCTGCTCTGGCTCGGTGTGATCGTGATGATCGTCATCGACTCGATCGGCATCTGGCTCCGTCTGAAGAAGCAGCTCAACGAGCGCTTCCCGAACGAGCCGAAGCGCGGTGCCGTGGCCTACGGCCTGATGCGTACGCTCCAGATGCGCCGACTGCGACTGCCGAAGCCGCAGGTCAAGCGCGGAGAGCGGCCCTGAGCGCGGTCAGCTCCGAGTCCGGTACGGGTACGGGTACGGGTGGCACTCCGCTGCTGCCCGCCACCTCCCCGTGGCCGAGCGGGTACGGCGGGCTGCGCGAGACCGTCCGCCAGGAGCTCGTCGCGCGCCAGCTCGACGAGCAGATAGCCGGCCGCTACCCGGTGGGGCAGCGGCTGCGGATCCTGGACGCGGGCATGGGGCAGGGCGCCCAGGCGCTGCGCCTCGCCAGGGCCGGTCACACGGTGACCGGTCTGGAGTCCGATCCCGAGCTGCTCAAGGCCGCCCGTGACTCGCTGGCGACCGAACCGGCGGGGATCCGTGAGCGGGTCCGGCTGATCGAGGGTGACGGCCGCGAGACGGGCGTCCACTTCCTGCCGGGCAGCTTCGACGTCGTGCTCTGCCACGGCGTGCTGATGTACGCGGACGAGCCGGACGCTCTCCTCGCGGGCCTCGCCCGGATGCTGGCGCCCGGTGGTCTGCTCTCCCTGGTCGTACGGAACGCCGACGCCCTGGCCATGCGGCCGGGCCTGGCCGGGGACTGGTCGGGAGCACTGTCCGGCTTCGACTCGGACACGTACACCGACGACAACGGCTTCAAGGTCCGGGCCGACCGGCTCGACGCGCTGACGTCGACGCTGGCGGGGATCGCCGCACCGCTGCACGCCTGGTACGGCGTGCGGGTCTTCACCGACGGGGTGGCGGGCGACGTGGGCCTGCCGGCCGCCGACGAGCTGGAACGGCTGCTGGCCGCGGAGGACCGGGCCGGGCGGGCGGACCCGTACCGCAGGGTCGCGGCGCTGCTGCACCTGTGCGGGGTCAGGGGCTGACACCCGCGCGTCCCGCGCCCCCTGATCGGCCGCCTCCACCGAGGCGTACGGATCTGACGAACGCGATACTCCGGACATGGATGTCTTCCGTGCCCGACGCCTCCTGCTGCCTCTGACGGCCGGCGCCTGCACGGCGGCCCTCGTCTCGGGCTGCTCGTCCGACGCCGCACCACGTACGGAGGCCTCCACCCAGGCCGCGGCCCCGCTCGTCACCAACGAGCTCCAGGACGACTACCGGGCCGTGATCAAGGACGTCCTGCCGTCGGTCGTCCAGATCGACGCGTCGGCCGGGCTCGGCTCGGGGGTCGTCTACGACGGCCGGGGGCACATCGTCACCAACGCGCATGTGATCGGCGACGAGAAGTCCTTCCGGGTCACGGCGGCCACCGGCAAGGAGCCGATGGCGGCGCGGCTGGTCGCCACCTATCCCGAGCAGGATCTCGCGGTCATCCGGCTGGACTCCGTGCCGCCGGGGCTGAAGCCGGCGACGTTCGGCGACTCGGCCGAGGTCGACATGGGGCACATCGTGCTGGCGATGGGTTCCCCGCTGGGGCTGTCCGGCAGCGTCACCCAGGGCATCGTCTCGGCCACCGGCCGCACGGTCAGCGAGGGCACCACGGGCGGCGGTACGGGGGCGACCATCGGGAACATGGTCCAGACGTCGGCCGCGATCAACCCGGGCAACAGCGGGGGCGCGCTGGTCAACCTGGACGGCGAGGTCATCGGCATCCCGACGCTCGCGGCGTCGGATCCGGGGCTCGGCGGGGGCTCGGTGCCGGGGATCGGCTTCGCGATCCCGGTGTCGATGGTGCGGACCGTCGCGGACCAGATCATCAAGGACGGCAAGGTCACCGACTCGGGGCGGGCTGCCCTGGACATCACGGGCCGGACGGTCCTCGACGGCGCCTACGAGCCGGAGGGGGTCGCGGTGGTCGAGGCGCCGGCCGGCGGGGCGGCGGGCCGGGCGGGGATCAGGCCAGGCGATGTGATCACCCGTATCGGGGACGCGCCGGTCACAACGATCACCTCACTCCAGGAGGCGCTGGCGTCGATGAAGCCGGGCGACAGGGTGACAGTGGTGTACGAGCGGGGCGGCACCGAGGCCAGGGCGCAGGTCACCCTCGGGGAGATCTGAACGGGCGGCCCGGACCCACCGGGGTCCGGGCCGCCCGGCGTTCGAACGGCACGGCCCGGGACCCCTCGGGACCCGGGCCGCCCCGGCGTTCAGGGGCCTAGGCCTCCGCGGCCGAGCGGAGGGACATCGTGTAGATCTCCGTGTCGTCCTCGAAGAGCCTGACCTGCTCGGCGCCGCCCTCCAGGAGGTCCTTCCAGACCTCACCGATCCAGGATTCGGCGTCGCCCTGGGTGGTCCAGTCCTCCGGTTCCACCGCGGGAGCCGTCTCCGAGCCGTCGGCCTTCTCGAACCGCCACGTCCATGCCATGTCCGCCTCCTGAGGTTCACCGGATGATCGGTTTCCTGCCCGCAGCGTAGCCGGGCGCGCACCCCTTGCGGCGACGCGGGAGGATCAAGGGGTGGAACTGACTCTGCTCGGCACCGGCGCCCCCCTCGGGCTCCCCCGCCCCGAATGCCCCTGCGCCGTGTGCGCGACCTCCCGTGGCGACCGGGCGCGGGCCGCCACCTCGCTCCTCGTGGACGAGTCGCTGCTGCTCGATCTGACGCCCGGGGCCGCTCTGGCGGCCGCCCGGGCCGGGCACTCGCTGGTCGGCGTACGGCAGGTGCTGCTCACGCATCCGCACGACGGGCCCGCGGTGGAGGTCCCCGCCGGGCTGCCGGCCGCGGGGCGGGTGCCGGACGGCAGGGAGTTGACGCTGATCAGCGGGCACCGGGTGCGGGCCGTGTCGATGGACTCGCCGGGTACGGGGTACGAGGTGACCTCGCCGGACGGGGAGCGGCTCCTCTATCTGCCGCCCGGCGGTTCCCCCGCCGGTCTGCCGGACGACGACCGGCCGCCGTACGACATGGTCGTCATGGACGTCACCGGCCGGTCCGACGCGCTGGCGCGGCTGCGGTCGGCCGGGGCGGTCGGGGCGAGCACCGACGTGATCGCCGTCCATCTCGACCACGACGTGCCGAACGGTGCCGAGCTGGACCGGCGGCTCGCCGCGGCCGGGGCGCGGACGGTGCCGGACGGCACGACGCTGTACGTCGGTGAGTACCACGCCGTGCCCGACGTGCCGCGCCGCACGCTGGTGACCGGAGGGGCGCGGTCGGGCAAGTCGGTGGAGGCCGAGCGTCGTCTGGAGACGTTCCCCGAGGTGCTGTACGTGGCGACCGGCGGGACGCGCGAGGGCGACCCGGAGTGGGCGCATCGGGTGGCCCTGCACCGGGACAGGCGGCCGGGCTCCTGGCGTACGTCCGAGACATGCGACCTCGTCCCGCTCCTTCAGGAGGCCGACGGGCCCGCGCTGCTGATCGACTGTCTGTCGCTGTGGCTGACGGACGCGATGGACCAGGTGGGTGCCTGGGACGACGAGCGCTGGGCGAACGGCGGGCAGGAGGCGCTGCGGAAGCGGGTCGAGGAGCTGGTGGCGGCGGTCCGCGCCACCTCCCGCACGGTCGTCGCCGTCACCAACGAGGTGGGGTCGGGGGTCGTACCGGCCACCGCGTCGGGGCGGCGCTACCGGGACGAGCTGGGCCGGCTGAACGCGGCCTTCGGTGACGAGTGCGAGCAGGTGCTCCTCGTCGCAGCGGGCCAGGCTCTGGTGCTGCGCGGGTAGGGTTCGATCACCCATGCCAACGCCGACCGACGTCACGAGGAAGAGCCTTGAACCTGGACGACTTCTCCGATCTGATCGAGCGCCCCGACGGCGGGGTGCGACGTGACGCCGAGGACCGCCGGGAGCGGCTGATCGTTCCCCCCGGCGCGCTCGGCCGGCTCGACGAGCTCGGCGAGTGGCTCTCGGCGGCGCAGGGTTCGGTCGAGGTGCGGGCGATCGAGCAGCCGAAGGTGGTGCTCTTCGCGGGCGACCACGGGGTGGCCTCGCTCGGGGTGTCGGGCCGCCCGGCCGGGACGGCGCACGAGCTGGTCCGCTCGGTGCTCGACGGCGGGAGTCCGGTGGCGGTGCTGGCCCGCACCGCAGGCGTGCCGGTACGGGTCGTGGACGCCGGTCTGGACTGCGACCCGGAGCTGCTGCCCGCCGAGGTCGTGCGGCACCGGGTGCGGCGCGGCAGCGGCCGGATCGACATCGAGAACGCGCTGACCACAGAGGAGACCGAGGCGGCGCTCCGGCTCGGTATGGCGATCGCCGACGAGGAGGCCGACTCGGGCACCGATCTGGTCGTGCTCGGCGATCTCAGCGTGGGCGGCACGACACCGGCCTCGACCCTGATCGCCGCCCTGTGCGGGACGGACGCCTCGGTGGTCACCGGCCGTGGTGGCACGGGCATCGACGATCTGGCGTGGATGCGCAAGTGCGCGGCGGTCCGGGACGCGCTGCGTCGCGCGCGGCCGGTCCTGGGCGACCAGGTGGAGCTGCTCGCCGCGGTCGGCGGGGCGGATCTGGCGGCGATGACGGGCTTCCTGCTGCAGAGCGCCGTCCGCCGGATGCCGGTGGTCCTGGACGGTGTGGTGGCCGCCGCGTGCGCCCTGGTGGCGCAGCGGGCGGCGTTCCGGGCGCCGGACTGGTGGCTGGCGGGCCAGGTGAGCGGTGAGCCGGCGCAGACGAAGGCGCTGGACCGGATGGCGCTCAACCCGCTGCTCGATCACGGCGTCACTGTGGGCGAGGGAACCGGGGCACTGCTCGCTCTTCCCCTCGTCCAGGCCGCCGCCGCACTGGCGGCGGAGCTGCCCGAGCGGCCGGAACCGACCATTCCGGAGGACGCGCCGGGCGGCGCGCCCGACGAGGAGAGCTAGACGGATCACGGCGCCGGAAGCGGTCCCTCCCCCAGGACTTCACCCTGGGGGACCCCCTGGCGGGAACGACCGCTTCCGCCGCCCCGCCATGGCGAGCGACGCCCCATATGATCGCTTTTCATGGGAGAGGTCCGTTTGTCCACCGAAGGAACGCCCCGGGGCACCGCCCGCTCGCGGCGCAGCGCCGCGTTCGCAATCTGGTACCTGCGCGCCGTCACGTTCATCAACTTCCTGAGCGCCGTCTGGGTCTCGCTGGGCCAGGACCTCCGCCGGCACAACACGGACGACTACTTCACGCCGTACCTGCTGACCGCGGGCTTCGCCTCGGGCGTCTTCACGCTCTTCCTGGCGATCACCATGCGCCGTCGCAAGCGCGCCGCGTGGATCCTCAACATCGTCCTCAGCGGTCTCTTCCTGCTGCTCTTCGCCCTCGCCATGGCGTTCCCGGAGATCCGGCAGCACGCACAGAACTGGATCTCGCTCGCCCTGACCGCCGCGTTCGTCCTCGCGCTGATCCTCGGCCGCAAGGAGTTCTACGCCAAGGGCGACCGCTCCAACCCGCTCCTCGCCGCCGCCGTCGCGGTCGGCGGCCTCCTGGTCACCTCGCTCCTGGCCGCGTTCCTGGTCACCGTCACCAACACCTCGACGGGCACCTCCACGTTCCTCGAGCGCTGGCGGTACGGCGTGATGCGGCTGATCACCCTGGCCGCCGACGACTCGCGCTTCGACGGGATCGCCACCCCCGGCTGGGTCGACGTCACCATCAACGTGCTGTCCACGCTCCTGATCATCGCCGTGCTCTACGCCGCGTTCCGCTCGCGCCGGGCCGTCGACCCGCTGACGGACGCCGACGAGGAGAGGCTGCGGCTCATCCTGGAGAAGCAGGGCGAGCGCGACTCGCTCGGCTACTTCGCGCTGCGCCGCGAGAAGAGCGTGGTGTGGTCCCCCAGCGAGAAGGCCGCCATCGCCTACCGGGTCGTCGGCGGGGTCTCGCTCGCCTCGGGCGACCCGATCGGCGACCCCGAGGCCTGGCCGGGCGCCATCGAGCCGTGGCTCGCCGAGGCCCGCGAGCACGGCTGGATCCCGGCCGTGATGGGTGCGAGCGAGGAGGCCGGCACCGTCTACGCCCGGCACGGCCTGGACGCACTGGAGCTGGGCGACGAGGCGATCGTGGAGACCGACGAGTTCACCCTCGACGGCCGCGCCATGCGGACCGTCCGGCAGGCGTACAACCGGGTGAAGCGGGCCGGGTACGAGGTCCGGATCCGGCGCCACGAGGACATCCCCGCCGACGAGATGGACGCGCTGCTCCGCAAGGCCGACGACTGGCGCGACGGGGCCACCGAGCGCGGCTTCTCGATGGCGCTCGGCCGGCTGGGCGACCCCCGGGACGGGCGGTGCGTGATGCTGGAGTGCACCGACGAGTCGGGCGAGCTGCGGGCGGTGCTCTCCTTCGTCCCCTGGGGCCCCAAGGGCCTCTCGCTGGACCTGATGCGCCGCGACCGGGACGCCGAGAACGGCCTGATGGAGTTCATGGTCATCGAGCTCCTCCAGCGCGCCAAGGAGATCGGGATCACGCAGGTCTCGCTCAACTTCGCCATGTTCCGTTCCGTCTTCGAACGTGGCTCGAAGCTCGGGGCGGGTCCCGTGCTGAGGATGTGGCGTTCGCTCCTCAGCTTCTTCTCCCGCTGGTGGCAGATCGAGTCACTGTACCGCGCCAACGCCAAGTACCGACCGATCTGGGAGCCCCGCTTCATGCTCTTCGAGAAGAGCGCCGACCTGCTGCGCATCGGCCTCGCCGCCGGGCGTGCCGAGGGCTTCCTGGAGGCCCCGGGCCTGCCGAAGTGGATGCACCGCAAACACCTGGAGGGCAAGCGGTGAGGTCCGCGCTCAAGGACTTCGCCCGCCGCGAGTGGGGGCCCCTCTGGACCGCCGTACGCACCGCGCTCGTCACCCGGCGGTGGAGGGCCGTCCCGATGACGCTGGGCGCGGTGTGCCTCACGGCGCTCTTCCAGCTCGTGCAGAACCAGGACTGGGGCTATCAGCCGGTCCAGAACATCGGCTCGGTGCGCGCCGAGGACCCGCTGTGGCTCGCGCTGCTGCGCACCCCGCTCTCCCTGTTCGTGCCGGCGCTCGACCTGCCCGTGTGGGGTGCGCTGGCGCAGATCCTGCTGGTCTTCGGCATCGCCGAGATCTGCCTGGGAAGGTGGCGGACCCTCGCCATCGCCTATCTGGCGACGCTGGCCGGGACGCTGTACGCGCGCGTGGGCATCGCGCTCGGCCCGGACGGCCCGCTGGGGCTGCCCGCCTCCGACGCCCAGGTCGTCGACACCGGCCCGTCGGCGGCCGTGGTCGGCCTGGCCGTGTACGTCTGCCGGCGCTACCGGGCCCAGTGGACCGGCGCGCTCGTGGTCGTCGCGATGGTGGTGGAGGTGCTGGTCAAGTCCAACCTGGCGGGCAAGGAGCATCTCGCGGCGATCGCCGCCGTGCTGGTGCTCATCGCGGTCGTGGCCTGGCGCGAGCGCCGTCAGCCGCCACCGCCGGACCCCGAGCCGGGGGTACGGCCCGGCACCCGTTCCTGGAAACCGCCGATCACGTCCTGAAGCCTGCGGCGCACCTTGTCCCAGCGCCGGTCGTGCCGGTAGGTGCGCAGCCGGGAGCGGGCGCGGGCCTTGGGGCGGCTGCGGTAGAAACGCCGGGACCACCAGGAGCCGGGCCGGGCGAGGCGGAGCGCCCCGACGATCGCCACGAAGGGCACGAGGGTCCCGACCACCGCCAGCCGGAACTTCCCCTTCACCAGGGCGATCAGGACGAAGAGGAAGTTGACGAGCAGCGTGAGGACGAAGGCTGCCCGGTTCTGCCGCTCGTCCGGCGTCAGTTCGTTGACGCCGAGCGGCGAGAAGCCGCCGAGGACCAGCACCACCAGGGCAGCGGTGAGGACGACGATCTCGACGCTCTTGCGCCCCTGGTCGCTCCAGTAGACGTCGTCGAGGTGGAGGATCAGCGCGAACTCGTCCAGGACGAGCCCCGCGCCGACTCCGAAGATCGCCGCGAAGACACAGGCGGTGACCCCCTCCCGGCCGCTGGCGACCGCCCCGAAACCGCCCACGACGGTCAGGACGACGCCCGGTACGACGTGGTGGATGTGCAGCCCGCCCGCGGACTTCACATTGCCGAACGGGCCCTTCCCCGCCCGGATCATCCGCACGATCATCCGCGTGACCAGGAAGGTCACCACGAACGAGAACAGGGCGATGAGCAGCGGGAGTTTCCCCGGCTCGACGAAGTTGCGGTAGAACCAGTGACCCATGCCACCCGCTTCAGATATGCGCCGTTTACGCGATATGCGCAATTTACAGGGTCGGGTGCTGCCTTACCCTGCCCGGATGGACGGCCTGCGTTTCGCCTTCGGCACCCTCACCGTGCTCCCCGCCCGCATCACCCGCTGGGACAGGGACGCGGCGCGGGCCGGCATGCTCTGGGCCCCGCTGGCGGGCCTCGTCGTCGGACTGCTCGCGGCCGCGCCCGGCGGGGCGCTCCTGCTGCTCGGCTCCGGTCCGCTGCTCGCCGCGGTCGCCACGGCGGCCGTACCGGCGCTGCTGACCCGCGGGCTGCACCTGGACGGACTCGCGGACACGGCGGACGGGCTCGGCAGCGCGAAGCCGGCCGAGGACGCGCTGCGCATCATGAAGCAGTCGGACATCGGCCCGTTCGGTGTGATCGTGCTGCTCTTCGTCCTGCTCGCCCAGGTCGCCGCGCTGTACCGGCTGTACGAGGAGAGCTGGGCGTACGGCGCGGTCGGCGCCGTCCTCGCCGCGACCGTCGCCCGGCTCGCCCTCACCCACGCCTCCCGCGAGGGCATCCCGGCTGCCCGCCCCGAGGGCCTGGGCGCGATGGTCGCCGCCACCGTCCCGGCCCGCGCCGCGTCCCTGGTCACCGCTGCCGTCCTGGTGACGTGCGCCGCGGCGGGGGCGCTGTTCTCCCCGTACGACGCCCTGCGCCATGTCCTCGCGGCGGGCGCGGGCCTCGCCGCGGCGGCGCTGCTGCTGCGGCGCTGCGTGCGGAGGTTCGGCGGGGTGACGGGCGATGTGTTCGGGGCGGTGGAGGAAGTGACGGCCACCGTGGTGCTCGTGGCTCTGACGCTGGGCACGGTCCAGCCGGCCGCCTAGCCGGCCGCGTCAACCGCTCGCCCGGCCGGACGGTGTCCGGTCGGGCGCCCGGGTCAGGGCGTGCGGAAGCGTGCCCCAGGGGTGGGGGCCCGTGCCGGGGACCGCGCAGTGGACGCGCGTCGTCGGGAGCGCCTCGCGCGGGGCCGCGTAGACCAGATGGCAGTAGTGGTCGGCGAGCGGCAGGTCGAGGCCCCGGTAGGAGTCCCAGGGCCCCTCGAAGGTGACCAGCAGGTCGGCGAGTTCGGCGTACCCGGGGTCGGGGTGCGCGCCATGGTTGAGGACCAGCGTGCGGGCGCCGGCGGCGCGGGCGGCGACGCCGATGCGGCGGACGTGGGCGAGGGCCTCGGGCGAGGTCGGCACCTGGTCGAGGAAGGCGCCGTCCGCTCCGTACCAGTCGCGGTGGCGCAGCAGTTCGGCGACGACCTCGCCGTGCGGGCGGCGCCCGTAGGCGGTGTCGGTGTAGCCGAGGACGCGGGCCCCCGCGGCACGGAGCCGTTCGGCGACGGCGGCGAAGGCCGGGTCGGGGGCGGTCCCCGCCCCGTTCGCGGGGTTGAGGACGACGCCGTACAGCGACGGCGCCGCCTCGAGCACGGCGTCCCAGGCCTCGGGCCGGTCGGCGGGATGCTCGTAGAAGGGCAGGAGGAGGGAGGGGTGGTTCACAGGCCTTCCTCAGACGCGGTGGGCGGTCGGGCGGACGAGCAGCGCGCACGTCAGGACGGCGAGCACGACGGCGGCCACGGCGGAGACGGCCGGGCCCGAACTCGGGGCGAGGGCCTGGGTCGCGGCGGTGGCCACGCAGACGACGGCCGCACTGCGCACCGCGCCGAACGCCTGGAGGAGCAGACCGAGCCAGAGCACCACCCCGACGAGCAGCAGCGCGAGCAGCCGAGCGCCGCCCAGCGACTCCGAGCCGGGCCACAGCAGGGTGCCGGCGGTGGCCAGGACGAGGAGGACGGCGAGATAGGCGCCGAGGCAGTGGACGAGGTTCCCCGCCGCCGCCCGCCGGAAGGCGCGGGCGGTGGTGAGGGTCCGCATCCCGGCGAGGCTCACCCTGCGGAAACGATGCAGCAGCCACTCGGCCGGCCCCATGGAGAGCGTGAGCGCGACCACGGGCCCGGCGCCCGTCACGAGGGCGTCGCCGGTCCCCGCGTACAGCACGAGCAGTCCGGTCCCGAGGCCGAACAGGCCGTACGGCAGGGAGGCGGCGAGCGGGGGGCCCGAGCGGGGCCGGCGTGCGTTCCGGCCCGGGCGCAGCACGGTGGCCGCGAAGGCGACCGCGGCCCCCAGGGAGAGGGCCGGCAGCCCGGCCCTGACCGGGTCGGGGAGGTCGTACCAGAACGCGGGCACGGCTCCGAGGAGCGGTGTCAGCGCGCGGAGCAGTGCGCGTTCACGGCCGAGGACGAGCAGGACGGTCGCCGCGCCCAGATAGAGGGCCTGCCCCGCCGCGAACACCACGACGGGCCACTCGCCGGGGCCCGCGGCCGCGAACGCGACCGCTGCGCCGAGGAGCGCGCCCGCCGGGGCGCCGACGAGCAGGGCGCGGGCGGCGGCCGCGGGGTCACCGAGCCCGAGCCAGGAGTACGCGCGATGGGCCAGGGCCTGGTTCCACACCCACCCGGCCACGGCCCCCGCGAGCAGTGGGGCCGTGCTCGGCCCGCCCAGGAGCGGGGCTCCCAGGACGTAGGCCAGCCCGGGCAGGGCGAAGACGAGACCGCGCAGCAGACAGCCGGTGAGCCCGAGGTGCCACGGTCCGGCGGGGGCGGCCTCGGGCTGGGGGTGGTGACGCTCCACCCGCGCGTAGAGCTCCTCGGCGAGGGCGAAGGAGTCGGCGCGCCCGTAGGTGAGCCGTATGTGGTCGTCCGTCATGCCGTCGGACTCCAGGATCGCGGCTATCTCGTCCGGATGCACGGCGTCGGCCGCCAACGCGCTCAGCCGCTCGGCGAGTTCGTCGAGCGGATCGTCGGCGCAGACCGTGCCGTGCGGGGCGGCGGCCACGCGCTGCCGGGGGATCACGGGCAGGGTGTCGCGCATCGTGCCGTTCTTGAGCCAGAGGGAGCCGCTCATGACAGGGAGCCTCCACCGACGAGTTCCTGCCGCCAGGGATCGGTGAGGAGCGCCGTCCAGTCCTCCGCCTCCGGCACGGTGTGGACGGGCCGGCCGGCGAGTTCGCGGTAGATCCGGCGGAAGCCGTCCACCGAGCGGTGCAGGGTGAACCGGTCGACGACCCGCTGCCGGGCTCTTCGCCCCAGCTCGGCCCGGCGCTCCCCGTCCCGCAGCAGCTCCGTGACGGCCGCGGCCATCACCGCGGGCTCACGGGGCGGGACGACGAGCCCGGTGTCGCCGACGGCCTCCCGCACGCCGCCTACGTCCGTGGAGACGGTGGCCCGGCCGCAGGACATCGCCTCGATCAGGGAGAACGGAAAGCCCTCGCTGATGGAGGAGAGCATCACCACGCTCCCGGCCGCGTAGGCGCGGGCCACGTCGGAGACCCGTCCCTCGAAGGTGATGCCGTCGGTCACGCCCAGCTCGGCGGCGAGCTTCTCCAAGCGGGTGAGGTAGTCCTCGTTGCCCGCCGGGACCGGTCCGAACAAGCGCAGCCGCAGCTCCGGCAGTTCGGCGCGGGTGATGGCGTACGCCCGGATCAGCGTCTCCAGGTCCTTGATGGGGTCGACCCGGCCGCACCAGCTGAGCGTGGGGACCTCCGGCTCGGGGCCCGCGTCGGGGAACGCGGCCGGGTCGACGCCGTTGTAGACGGTCCGGATGCGGTCGACGGGAGCGCCGCCGCGCTCCTCCCAGCGACGGTTGTACTGGTTGCAGGGGGTGATGAGGTCGGCCTTGCGGTAACCGAGGCTGTTCAGCTCGCGGTAGAAGCCGAGCATCAGGGCCTTCACCGGCCAGCGCTGGGCCTCGGTGCGGTAGCCGAGGTAGCGCTCGCGCAGATAGATGCCGTGTTCGGTCAGCAGGAAGGGCACTCCTTCGAAGTGCTGGGCCGCCAGCGCCGGCAGGGTCGCCAGTCCGCTGGAGACCGCGTGCGCGACGCTGTCGTCGGGTATCCGGGCGGCGAGCGGGCGCAGCGCGTGTTCGAGCAGGTCGGTGGCGGTGAGCGCGTCGTGGACGGTGGGCCTGGCGGCCGCCGTCGGCAGATGCGGCATGGCCCAGATCCACATCAGCGAGCGCAGCACGCGCTCGGAGCGCAGGGCGGCGGTGAGGCCGCCGCGCCGGGCCAGTTCCGCGAGGGCGTACAGGCTGTCGCCGAAGTCGCAGCCCGAGCCGGGGTCGAGGATCGAGAGCAGGAAGCGCTCGTAGGTGTCGATGAAGCGGCGCCGCTCACGGCCCCGTGGGGGCCGCCCCCGCTCCGGGGCGGTGCCCCAGAGCGGGAAGGCGGTGTGCCGGTAGATGTTCGGCGGCAGCTCCCAGGTCACGGGTTCGCGGCCGCTGCCGGTGAGGGCGAGGATCTGGAAGTCGACCTCGGGCATGCCCCGGACGAGCTGGTCGCACCAGGTGCTCACTCCCCCGTGGACATGCGGATAGGTGCCTTCGGTGAGCATGGTGACGTGACGGCCACTGCTCGGCATGTGCGTTTCCCCCAGAACGTACGGGCAAGTGGTCAGGCAGAACGTACGGGCACGTGGTCAGGCGGTCGGAAGCTTGAGCGTGATCGCGTTCTGCAGCGCCTCCGGGCCGGTCCAGGCCGAGCGCGCTCCGGCGTAGGGCGTCCCGAACACCCCGGTGCCGAGGAGGAGTTGCTTGCGCGTGCCCTCGGGGACGGTGACCGGGGCGGTCACCCCGGAGGGCGCCTTCACGGTGACCGTGGCGCCGATGCGGTACGCGGTGACCTGGCCCGCCGCGAGCGCCCGGTCCCAGGCGGCGCGGCGGTCCAGCTCGGTGCCGACGTCACGCTGACGCGGGGTCACCAGCGGGGTGTTGTCGGCGAACAGCCCCCGGTAGTCGGCGAGGACCCGGTCGAGGACGGGGTAGAGAATGCGGTCCTCGGCCAGGTTGGACTGGTGGACGTAGTGCGGGCGCGGGTCGTTCGCCACCACGTGGGAGAGGGCCGTGCGGGCCTCCTGCGGGACGATGTGGGTGGCGTACCCGGTGGCGGTGTCGAGCGGGGCGGGCAGGCAGGTGGAGGCCGGGTTGGACTCGCAGATCCCGCTGCCGCCGTCGGCCCGCGAGGTGTAGACCCAGTTGTACTCGTCGGCCATCTCGGCGGCCGTCCCGACGTTGTAGTACACGTTCATGGGGTGGCGCGGGACGGTCTTGGCGGCGCCGACGGGACGCTGCTGGGGCTCGCGGGAGTTGTCGCTCGCGATCCACTTCACGCCGTTGTCAAAGAGCGCGCCGGCCAGGTTGGGGTTGTCGGCGGGCTGCTGCGGCGCGGTCTTGAGACCGGAGTGCTCGCCGGTGACGAGTTCGGTGCGGTCGACCGGGATGCCCTTGGCCACGGCCCAGTTGTGGTTGTCGCGGATCTGTCCGGCGATCACGCTGCGGCTCGTCCACAGCGTGGCGCCGGTCGCGTTCTTCGCGCACTGCCAGGGGACGGTGGAGTTGTCCTGCACGCAGCCGAGGAACGGGTGGGTGTAGGTGTGGTTGATCCAGCGGTACTGGGCGCGGTCGGCGATCAGCCGCGCGGCGAGCGGGTCGGTGCCCCCGTGCTCGGTCTTCCACTGCTCGCCCTGGCCGCCGTTGTAGACCATGTCCAGGGTGAAGCCGGCGGACTTCTGCCAGGCGGCTGCGTACGAGGCGTCGTCGGCGGTCATCCGGATCGGGTTCTCGCCGGCCTCCCCGTCGCCGCCGGGGCAGTCGAAGTCGCCGGGGGTGCAGTCGCGGACCGTGTCCCAGCGGGCGTCGGGGGCGAAGACGTCGTCGACGTGGACGGAGAAGTAGTTCCGGTTCTGCCCGAGGTGGACGCCCTGGGTGAGCCACTCGACGATGCCACGCGACAGGGCCCGGAACTGGCGCTGGTGCTGGTTGTAGGCGAAGGTGACGACCAGTTCGCGACGGCCGTCGTGGGCGTACTCGCCGATCAGGCTGGCCCGCCCGCCGCCGTCGACGGGGATGTCGAGGAGGCTGGTGAAGCCCTCGCGCGGACGGCCCGCGTAGCCGTAGCTCTCGGAGATCGAGGGGTCGTTGTCCTCGAAGGTCACCGGCCCGTCCAGGTAGCGGAAGGGGCCGGCCTTGCCGACGGCCGTGACGGCGGCGGAAGCCCCGTCGAGGGGGCCGGAGAAACCGCCGTCGCTGGTGTAGTCGAGGCCGACACCGGGGTGGGCCCAGGTGTACGCGTCGACCTGCGGGATGCCGAAGGTCTTCTCGTACGCCACGAGCGCCGCCTGCTCGGCGGAGTCGGGCCCGAAGGCGGACTCGTGGGGCAGGACGACGCCCTGGTACTTGGCGCGGGGGCGCCCCGAGACCGTGTCGCTGAGGAAGGCGGCGTCGATGACCGGGCGGCCGGAATCGGCCAGATCGACCCGGCAGTACGGGACACCGGTGGAGCGCAGCTCGGCGGTGATCGCCTCCACCGCACCGCCTCCGTCGTCGACGACCAGGACGGTGAGGTCGATCCGCGGGACCGGCGGCGCGGCGGCGCTCGCTCCCGCCGACGGGACGACGGTGGCGAGGAGCGCAGCCGCGATCAGGGCGGCGGTCCTGGTGGTGCCTCCCAGGCCAGAGGCCCTGGGGGAGGTTCGGGGCGTGCGGGATCCGGCAGAGTCCATCGGTGCTGTGTCCCCCCTCGACAGGCCTCCCGGGTGCGGAGGACCTGTGGAGATGATGCGGATGATGCAAAGGGGCGGGTGCCACC
The DNA here is from genome assembly GCF_055561875.1 of Streptomyces sp. NPDC022552. Classification (NCBI taxonomy): domain Bacteria; kingdom Bacillati; phylum Actinomycetota; class Actinomycetes; order Kitasatosporales; family Streptomycetaceae; genus Streptomyces; species Streptomyces sp. NPDC022552. The sequence continues at coordinate 576,238 of NZ_JBVHGJ010000002.1, read as the reverse complement.
CTTGCGCGAATGAGGCGAGTGTGGACGAGCTCTCCGACCTTGAGGGGTAAACGTGAAAGAGACACCACGGATGAGTGAATCACCGTCGCCGTGAGCGAACACGAAGAGCGAGCGTAGGCTCGTTCTCGGCGCTCCTCGGGCCGAAATACGATGCGGCGGGCACGGTCGGCCCATCCCTCGACCGCCACAGAACTCAATGGAAGCGAGATTTCACCACCGTGACTGCTCTCACTCTCAGCACAGCCGCGGCCGCGACGCTGCGCGCCGACGCCCTCGTCGTCGGTGTCGCGAAGTCCGGCAAGGGCCTGGTCGTCGCCCCGGGCGCCGAGGCCGTGGACAAGGCGTTCGACGGCAGGCTCGCCGCCGTCCTGGAGACCCTGGGTGCCGCAGGTGCCGAGGGTGAGGCCATCAAGCTGCCCGCCCCCGCCGGTCTGAAGACCCCCGTCGTGCTCGCGGTCGGCCTGGGCTCCGCCCCCGAGGACGGCGCGGCGTACGCCGCGGAAACGCTCCGCCGCGCCGCCGGCACCGCCGCCCGCGCCCTGAACGGCGCCAAGAAGGCCGCGTTCGCGCTGCCGATCACGGCCACCGAGGACGCCGAGGCGATCGCCGAGGGTGCGCTGCTCGGTGCGTACGCCTACACCGCGTACCAGGAAAGCAAGAACGGCAAGGACGCGAAGAAGCCTCTGGCCGAGGTGGCCCTGCTCGGCGCCAAGCCGCGCGACAAGGCCTTCAAGGCCGCCGCCGAGCGCGCGCAGGCGGTCTCCGAGGAGATCAACCGCGCCCGCGACCTGATCAACATGCCGCCGAACGACCTCTACCCCGAGACGTTCGCCGCCGTCGTCACCGCCGCGGGCAAGGAGCACGGCCTCAAGGTGCAGGTGCTCGACGAGAAGGCGCTCGACAAGGGCGGCTACGGCGGCATCCTCGGCGTCGGCAAGGGAGCCGTCCGCGGCCCGCGCCTGGTCCGCGTCGCCTACACCCACCCGAAGGCGGAGAAGACCCTCGCCCTGGTCGGCAAGGGCATCACCTACGACTCGGGCGGCATCTCCCTGAAGCCGGCCGGCCACAACGAGACGATGAAGTGCGACATGAGCGGCGCGGCCGCCGTCTTCGCCGCGGTCGTCGCCGCCTCCCGCCTCGGTCTGGCCGTCAACGTGACCGGCTGGCTGGCGCTCGCCGAGAACATGCCGTCGGGCTCGGCCACCCGCCCCGGCGACGTGCTGCGCATGTACAGCGGCAAGACCGTCGAGGTCCTCAACACCGACGCCGAGGGCCGTCTCGTCCTCGCCGACGCCCTGACCAGGGCGTCGGAGGAGAACCCGGACGCGATCGTCGACGTGGCGACCCTGACCGGCGCGATGGTGCTGGCCCTGGGCAACCGGACCTTCGGCATCATGGCCAACGACGACGACTACCGCACCGCGATCCACGAGATCGCCGAGGAGGTCGGCGAGCAGTCCTGGCCGATGCCGCTCCCGGCGGACCTGCGCAAGGGCATGGACTCCCCCACCGCGGACATCGCGAACATGGGCGAGCGGATGGGCGGCGGCCTGGTCGCCGGTCTCTTCCTCCAGGAGTTCGTCGGCGAAGGCATCACCTGGGCCCACCTCGACATCGCCGGCCCGGCCTTCCACGAGGGCGCGCCCTACGGCTACACCCCCAAGGGCGGCACGGGATCCGCGGTCCGCACGCTGGTGAAGCTGGCCGAGCGCACGGCCGACGGCGAGCTCTGACCGTTCCCCGGGGTCGTCCCCGGTCACCGCGGCCCCCGGGAATCCTCCCGGGGGCCGCGGCGTTCCCGTGTGGCGTGGAGCCCGTCGTGGCGCCGTGTTCCCGTGGGGCCCGTTGCGCTCTCGACGAAATCCGTAGGTTCGTACGCCGCTGTTACCCGTGCGTACGGACGATCACCCGGTCTCACACACCGGCCCCGCGTCCCGCCTTCCGGCAACAAGTGCGAAGATGGGTTCTCGGCAGGACAGGGCCCCCACCACAGGGCCGAAGAAAAAGCGGCCGAACACCAGCCGCCGCCCGGTCATCGGAGACCGGCGCCCGGCGCACATGCATGGAGGACGTGACGTGGCGAACGACGCCAGCACCGTTTTCGACCTAGTGATCCTCGGCGGCGGTAGCGGCGGTTACGCCGCGGCGCTGCGCGGAGCGCAGCTGGGCCTGGACGTCGCACTGATCGAGAAGAACAAGCTCGGCGGCACCTGCCTGCACAACGGCTGCATCCCGACGAAGGCCCTGCTCCACGCCGGCGAGGTCGCCGACCAGACCCGCGAGGCGGAGCAGTTCGGTGTCAAGGCCTCCTTCGAGGGCATCGACATCAAGGCCGTCCACAAGTACAAGGACGACGTGATCTCGGGCCTGTACAAGGGTCTCCAGGGTCTCGTCGCCTCCCGCAAGGTGACGTACATCGAGGGCCACGGCCGGCTCTCCTCCCCGACCTCCGTCGATGTGGACGGCCGTCGCGTCGAGGGTCGTCACGTCCTCCTCGCCACCGGTTCCGTACCGAAGTCGCTGCCGGGCCTGGAGATCGACGGCAACCGGATCATCTCCTCGGACCACGCGCTGACCCTGGACCGCGTCCCGGAGTCCGCGATCATCCTCGGCGGCGGTGTCATCGGCGTCGAGTTCGCCTCCGCGTGGAAGTCCTTCGGCACCGACGTCACGGTCATCGAGGGCCTGAAGCACCTGGTTCCGGTCGAGGACGAGAACAGCTCCAAGCTTCTTGAGCGCGCCTTCCGCAAGCGCGGCATCAAGTTCAACCTCGGCACGTTCTTCCAGTCCGCCGAGTACACCGACAGCGGCGTCAAGGTCACCCTCGCCGACGGCAAGACCTTCGAGGCCGAGGTCCTGCTCGTCGCCATCGGCCGCGGCCCGGTCTCGGCCGGTCTCGGCTACGAGGAGCAGGGTGTCGCGATGGACCGCGGCTACGTCCTCGTCGACGAGTACATGCGGACCAACGTGCCCACGATCTCGGCGGTCGGCGACCTCGTCCCGACCCTGCAGCTGGCACACGTCGGCTTCGCCGAGGGCATCCTGGTCGCGGAGCGTCTGGCCGGTCTGAAGACCGTCCCGATCGACTACGACGGCGTGCCCCGGGTGACGTACTGCCACCCCGAGGTCGCCTCCGTCGGCATCACCGAGGCCAAGGCCAAGGAGATCTACGGCGCGGACAAGGTCGTCGCCCTGAAGTACAACCTCGCGGGCAACGGCAAGAGCAAGATCCTGAAGACCGCGGGCGAGATCAAGCTCGTCCAGGTCAAGGACGGTGCCGTGGTCGGCGTCCACATGGTCGGTGACCGCATGGGCGAGCAGGTCGGCGAAGCGCAGCTGATCTACAACTGGGAGGCGCTGCCGGCCGAGGTCGCGCAGCTCATCCACGCCCACCCGACGCAGAACGAGGCGCTCGGCGAGGCGCACCTGGCGCTGGCCGGCAAGCCTCTGCACTCCCACGACTGACGCTCACGTCATCACGGGCGCGACGACCACTTCCCGCAATTCGTTAGGAGCAACTGAAACCATGTCGGTTTCCGTAACCCTGCCGGCGCTCGGCGAGAGCGTCACCGAGGGCACCGTCACCCGCTGGCTCAAGGCCGAGGGTGAGCGTGTCGAGGCCGACGAGCCGCTGCTCGAGGTCTCGACCGACAAGGTCGACACCGAGATCCCCGCCCCCGCGTCGGGCATCCTCGCCTCCATCAAGGTCGCCGAGGACGAGACCGTCGAGGTCGGCGCCGAGCTCGCGATCATCGACGACGGCTCCGGTGCGCCGGCCGCCGCCCCGGCCCCGGCCGCCGCCGAGGCCCCCGCCGCTCCGGCCGCTCCGGCCCCCGCCGCCGAGGCCCCGGCCGCTCCGGCCGCCCCGGCCCCGGCGCCCGCCGCCGAGGCCCCCGCCGGTGGCGCCACCGGCACGGACGTCGTCCTGCCGGCGCTCGGCGAGTCCGTCACCGAGGGCACCGTCACCCGCTGGCTGAAGTCGGTCGGCGAGACCGTCGAGGCCGACGAGCCGCTGCTCGAGGTCTCCACGGACAAGGTCGACACCGAGATCCCGGCCCCGGCCTCCGGTGTCCTCCTGGAGATCGTCGTCGGCGAGGACGAGACCGCCGAGGTCGGCGCCAAGCTGGCCGTCATCGGTGCCGCGGGTGCCGCTCCGGCCGCCGCCCCGGCTCCGGCCGCCCCGGCCCCCGCCGCCGCTCCGGCTCCGGCTCCCGCCCAGGCCGCCCCGGCTCCGGCCGCTCCGGCCGCGCCCGCCCCGGCTCCGGCGCCGGCTCCGGTCGCCGCTCCGGCCCCCGTGGCCGCTCCGGCTCCGGTCGCCCCGGCCCCCGCCGCGCCCGCCCCCGCCGCCGCACAGCCGGCGGACGACGGCGCCTACGTGACGCCGCTGGTCCGCAAGCTCGCCTCCGAGAACGGCATCGACCTGGCGTCCGTCAAGGGCACCGGCGTCGGCGGCCGTATCCGCAAGCAGGACGTCCTCTCGGCCGCCGAGGCCAAGAAGGCCGCTCCGGCCCCCGCCGCCGCCGCTCCGGCCGCCGCGCCGAAGGCCCCGGCCCTGGAGGTCTCCCCGCTGCGCGGTCAGACCGTCAAGATGACCCGCATGCGCAAGGTCATCGGCGACAACATGATGAAGGCGCTGCACGGCCAGGCCCAGCTGTCCTCGGTCGTCGAGGTCGACATCACCAAGCTGATGAAGCTGCGCGGCCGCGCCAAGGACGCGTTCGCCGCCCGTGAGGGCGTCAAGCTGTCCCCGATGCCGTTCTTCGTCAAGGCGGCGGCCCAGGCGCTGAAGGCCCACCCGGTCATCAACGCCCGGATCAACGAGGACGAGGGCACCATCACGTACTTCGACTCGGAGAACATCGGCATCGCCGTGGACTCCGAGAAGGGTCTGATGACCCCGGTCATCAAGGGTGCGGGCGACCTGAACATCGCCGGTATCTCCAAGGCCACGGCCGACCTGGCCGGCAAGGTCCGCGGCAACAAGATCACCCCGGACGAGCTGGCCGGTGCGACCTTCACCATCAGCAACACCGGTTCGCGCGGTGCGCTGTTCGACACGATCATCGTGCCGCCGAACCAGGTCGCCATCCTGGGCATCGGTGCCACGGTCAAGCGTCCGGCCGTCATCGAGACCGCCGAGGGCACCGTCATCGGCATCCGTGACATGACGTACCTGACGCTCTCCTACGACCACCGTCTGGTCGACGGCGCCGACGCGGCCCGTTACCTGACGGCCGTCAAGGCGATCCTGGAGGCCGGCGAGTTCGAGGTCGACCTCGGCCTGTAGGGCGAGGCCGGATTGGCAACGTAACAAGCCTCACCTGCGGCGCCCCCGCCCGGAAGTGTTTCCGGGCGGGGGCGCCGCCGTATTGTCTTGAGTGTCAACGCGTCCCTTAAGGAGCGGCTTCATGAGCGTGCCCGTCGTCCACTCGCTGCGCGAACAGATCCGCGAGCACATCGTGGAGGGCATCGTCAGCGGCCGCTGGAAGCCGGGCGAGCGGATCGTGGAGCGCAGGATCGCGACCGAGCTGGAGGTCAGCCAGACGCCGGTCCGGGAGGCGCTGCGCGAGCTGGAGTCGCTGCGGCTGATCGAGTCCTCCCCCAACAAGGGCGTACGGGTACGGAATCTGACCGCGGCCGACCTGGAGGAGAGCTACCCGGTCAGGGCCGGTCTGGAGCAGATCGCGGCGGAGCTGGCGGCGACCAGGCTCGCGGCCGACTGCTCGGCCCTGGAGCCGCATGTGGCGGCGCTGTACGACGCGGACCGGGTGGCCGACGGGACGGCGCAGGTGCGGCACACGGTGGGCTTCCACCGCGAGCTGGTGAAGGCGGCCGGGAACAGCGTGCTGCTGCACACCTGGGAGGGCCTGGGCATCGAGGTCTTCACGGCGCTGTCGATCCGCTGGCTCGGTACGGTCCAGAAGTCGTACGCGGAGGAGCACCAGGAGCTCGTGGAGGCCTTCCGGCGCGGCGACCCGAACATCGGCAACCTGGTCAAGGCCCACGTCCTCGGCTGCGCCCCGAGGGCCTGAGACTCCGGGCGTCGGCACTCGGAATCGCTGACGCCCCGACGGCCGACGCGCGGTTCCCGAACCCTCTTCGAACGTGATGAGCGGGCCCCCGAGGGGCCCGCTCATTCGTGCGAGGACCCTCTCATTCGGCTCCCCACCTGCGAAAACAAGGCACCCGGTGCCCATTTTCGCGGCACCCTGTGCCGACTTTGTCGATCTGGAGCGGTTTTCCCCGGCAACCCTTTGATCGATCATCGATCGGCGGCTTACAGTCTTCGGCGGGCCGCTACCCGGCCCTTCGCCCTGTCCTGCCAGACAAGGCACCCCTTCTCCACCCCCATCTGTCCGGAAGGCGGCGATCATGACCGATCCCGTAGGCAAGATTCCGAGTGAGCTCGACCAGCTCCCGGACCGTGACACCGAGGAGACCGCCGAGTGGGCGGCCTCCCTGGACGCCGTCACCAAGGCCGCCGGCCCGCACCGGGCCGCCTACCTGATGCGCCGCACGCTCCAGCACGCCGAGGGCGCGGGCCTGGCCCTGCCCAAGCTGCTGGAGACGGACTACGTCAACACCATCCCCACCTCCACGGAGCCCGTCATCGACGGCGACGAGGAGATGGAGCGCAGGATCACCGCCTGGAACCGCTGGAACGCCGCCGCCATGGTGACCCGCGGTGCCAAGCACGGGGTCGGCGGCCACATCGCCACCTTCGCCTCGGCCGCCTGGCTCTACGAGACCGGCTTCAACCACTTCTTCAAGGGCAAGGAAGCCGACGGTTCCGGCGACCAGCTCTACATCCAGGGCCACGCCTCCCCGGGCATCTACGCCCGCGCGTTCCTCGACGGACGCCTCACCGAGGCCCACCTCGACAACTTCCGGCAGGAGTCCGGCGGCAACGGTCTGCCCTCCTACCCGCACCCGCGCCGCCTCCCCTGGCTGTGGGAGTTCCCGACCGTCTCCATGGGTCTGGGCCCGCTCTCCGCCATCTACCAGGCGCGCTTCAACCGCTACCTCACCAACCGCGGCATCAAGGACGTCTCGTCCTCGCACGTGTGGGCGTTCCTCGGTGACGGCGAGATGGACGAGCCCGAGTCGACGGCGGCACTCGCCCTCGCCTCCCGCGAGGGTCTGGACAACCTGACCTTCGTCATCAACTGCAACCTGCAGCGCCTCGACGGCCCGGTCCGCGCCAACTTCAAGATCGTGCAGGAGCTGGAGGCCCAGTTCCGCGGCGCCGGCTGGAACGTCGTGAAGTCGCTGTGGGGCAACGCCTGGGACGAGCTGTTCGCGCTCGACACCACCGGCGCCCTCGTCCGCCGCCTCCGCGAGGTCCCGGACGCGCAGGTCCAGACGTACCAGACCCGCGACGCCGCCTACATCCGCGAGGACTTCTTCGGCAAGGACCCGGCGCTCGTCGCGATGGCGCAGCTGCTGAGCGACGACAAGATCCTCGAGTGCTTCCACCTCTCGCGCGGTGGCCACGAGCCGCGCAAGGTGTACGCCGCGTACAAGGCCGCCGTGGAGTTCAAGGGCGCCCCGACGGTGATCCTCGCGCAGACCGTGAAGGGCTTCACCCTGGGTGAGGGCTTCGCGTCGAAGAACGCGAACCACCAGATGAAGAAGCTCAGCACGGACGAGTTCAAGTCCATGCGTGACCTGCTCGACCTGCCGATCTCCGACGCGCAGTTCGTCGACGGCGTGGTGCCGTACGGCCACCCCGGCGCCGACTCCGCCGAGGTCCGCTACCTCCAGGAGCGCCGCGCGGCCCTCGGCGGCCCGGCCCCGGCCCGCCGCACGCACGCGCTCGCCCCGCTGCCGGCCCCGGCCGAGAAGGCGTTCGCCGCGTTCGACAAGGGCTCCGGTACGCAGTCGATGGCGACCACGATGGCCTTCGTCCGCCTGGTCAAGGACCTGATCCGCGACAAGGAGACCGGCAGGCGCTGGGTCCCGATCGTCCCGGACGAGGCCCGCACCTTCGGTATGGAGTCGCTGTTCCCGTCGCTCGGCATCTACTCGCCGAAGGGCCAGACGTACGAGCCGGTCGACCGCGACCAGCTGATGTACTACAAGGAGGCCGTCAACGGCCAGATCCTCAACGAGGGGATCACCGAGGCCGGCTCGATGGCCGACTTCATCGCCGCGTCCACCGCGTACTCCACGCACGGTGAGGCGATGATCCCGTTCTACATCTTCTACTCGATGTTCGGCTGGCAGCGCACCGCCGACCAGATGTGGCAGCTCGGCGACCAGCTCGGCCGCGGCTTCCTCGTCGGCGCCACCGCCGGCCGTACGACCCTGACCGGTGAGGGCCTCCAGCACGCCGACGGCCACTCGCCGGTGATCGCGGCGACCAACCCGGCCGCCCTGACGTACGACCCGGCGTTCGCCTACGAGGTCGCGACGATCGTCAAGGAGGGTCTGCGCCGGATGTACGGCGAGGCCGCCGAGGGCGAGGACCAGGACGTCTTCTACTACCTCACGGTCTACAACGAGCCGATGCCGCAGCCGGCCAGGCCCGCCGGGGTCGACGAGGGCATCATCAAGGGCCTGTACCGCTTCAACACGGCGGAGTCGGCCGGCCTGGAGCTCCCCGCGAACGCCTCGCGGATCCAGCTGCTCTCCTCCGGTACGGCCATCCACTGGGCCCTGGAGGCGCAGAAGCTGCTCGCCGCCGAGTGGGGCGTGGGCGCCGACGTGTGGTCCGCGACCTCCTGGACGGAGCTGCGGCGCGACGCGCTGGAGGCCGACGCGGCGCTGCTGCGCGGCGAGGAGCAGGTCCCGTACATCCGCAGGGCACTGGAGGGTGTGGACTCCCCGGTCCTCGCCGTCTCGGACTACATGCGTCAGGTCCCGGACCAGATCGCGCAGTGGGTCGAGCAGGACTGGTCCTCGCTCGGTGCGGACGGCTTCGGTCTGTCGGACACGCGTGACGCGGCCCGTCGCCACTTCGGTGTCGACGCGCAGTCGATCGTCGTCGCGGCCCTGGCCCAGCTCGCCCGCCGCGGCGAGGTCCCGGCCTCGGCGGTGAAGGAGGCGCGCGAGCGCTACGGCCTGTAGGGCCGGTGGCCGGCCGGGCAGAATGCGCGTCATGCGCGCTGCCCGGCTGATCAAGATGGTCCTTCTGCTCCAGTCCCGCCCGTCGATGACGGCGGCCGAACTGGCCGCGGAGCTGGAGGTGTCCGAACGGACCGTCACCCGTGATGCCCTCGCCCTCTCGGAGGCGGGGGTTCCGGTGTATGCGGACCGGGGCCGGGCCGGCGGGTACCGGCTGATCGGCGGGTACCGCACGCGGCTCACCGGCCTCGCGCGCGGTGAGGCCGAGGCGCTGTTCCTGTCCGGGCTGCCCGGCGCGCTCCGGGACATGGGTCTGGAGGACGCGGCGTCGGCCGCCCGGCTGAAGGTGTCCGCGGCGCTGCTGCCCTCGCTGCGGGACGCTCCGGACTCGGCGGCGCAGCGCTTTCTGCTCGACGCGCCGGGCTGGTACCAGGAGCCGGAGACACCGGAGTTGCTCCCGCCGATCGCCGAGGCGGTCTGGGACGACCGGACGATCTCGGCCCGCTACCGGCGCGGGGACGCCGAGGTGGAGCGCGAGCTGGCCCCGTACGGGCTCGTCCTGAAGGCGGGCGTCTGGTACCTGTGCGCGCGGTCCGGTACGGCCTTCCGTACGTACCGGGTGGACCGCTTCGCGGCCGTGGCCGTCGGCGAGGAGCGCTTCGAGCGGGACGAGGAGTTCGACCTGCCCGCGTTCTGGGCGGAGCGGGCCGCGGAGTTCGCCCGCTCGATCCTGCGCGCCGAGGTCGTCCTGCGGCTCTCGCGGGCGGGGGCGCGCCGACTGCCGTACGTGACGGATCGGGCGGCGGCCGAGGAGGCGCTGGCGGCCGGCTCGACGGACGCCGAGGGCCGGGTGACGGCGACACTCCGCGTGGAGAACGAGGAGGTCGCCTTCAGCCAGCTGCTCTCCCTGGGCCCGGAGGCGGAGATCCTCGCCCCCGAGGCCCTGCGGACCCGCTTCAGGGAGGCGGCCCGGGCTCTCGGGACGCTCTACGGCTGAAGCGGGCGGGCGGGATCGGCCCGGCCGGGCCGGCGCGTGTCTAGCGGTAGTCCTCCACGGACGGCTTGCCCGTCTCACCGGCGATCATGTAGCCCCAGGCGTCCGGACGTGAGCCGTCGACGTCCGTGAAGCCGTACTCCTTCGCCAGCTGGCCGCTGGAGAGCGACCGGCCGTTCCAGCGTGCCCGGTCGGGGTCGGCGTCGAGGGCCGCCACCGCCCGGCCGACGTACGTGGGCGACTCGGCGATCTCGAAGCCGGGGATCTTCTCGATCGCGTCCCGCCAGTTCTCCTCCGTGACCCCGAACGCGGCCAGCATCTGCTCGGAGCGCAGCCAGCCCGGCGTGAGCGCGACGGCCGTGCCGCCCACGCCCTCGAGGTCGTGGGCGAGCGCGAACGCCATCCGGAGGGGCGCGTTCTTCACGAGGTCGTAGAAGAAGTTGAGCCGGAACCGGGTGTTGTACTCGGCCGTCCCGTCTGTCATCTCGACGACCAGGCTGCCGGGGTGCCTGATCAGCAGGGGCACCGCGAGGCGGGAGGTGATCGCGTGGGTGCGCACGCCGAGCTCCAGCATCCGCAGGCCGCCCGTCAGATCCGTCTCCCAGACCTTCTTGTCGAACTCGACCAGATGCTCACCGCCCCACACGTCGTTCACCAGGATGTCCAGCCGTCCCTGCTCCGTGTCGATCCGTTCGACGAGCGCCTGGACCTGGTCGGTCTCCAGATGGTCGGTGGGAACGGCGATGCCCTCGCCGCCGGCCGCCGTCACCAGCTCGGCCGTCTGCTCGATGGTCTCGGTCGTCCGGCCGACCTCGCTGACCTTGTCCCGGGTGGTGCGCCCGGTCACGTACACGGTGGCGCCCGCCGTGCCGAGCGCCACGGCGATGGCCCGTCCGGCGCCCCGCGTAGCGCCCGCGACCAGTGCGATCCTGCCGCTGAGCGGCTTCGTTTCGGTCTCCATGGAACGAGCGTGACAGGAAAGTACGACACCTTCTGTCCGGTTTGATTTTGGCTGTTTCCGGGTGCGTCGCCCTCCCCCAAGGTCGATGCTTGGTCCGTGATGGACGAGACGGAGTTCTGGGAGATCATCGACTCCACCCGCGAGGCCGCCGAGGGCGACCCCGAGGAACACGCCGACCTGCTCGTCGAGCGGCTGCTGCAGCTCGACCCCGACTCCGTGCTCGACTTCGCCCGCCATTTCGAGGCCCGCTACAACCGCGCGTACCGCTGGGACCTGTGGGGCGCGGCGGCGGTGCTGCTCGACGGGGCGAGTGACGACGCCTTCGACTACTTCCGCTGCTGGCTGATCGGCCAGGGCCGGGAGGTCTTCGAGGGCGCGGTGCACGAACCGGACGCTCTCGCCGAGCTGCTCGACGAGTTCGACGAGGAGATCGACGGGGACGGCGAGGAGCTGGGGTTCGCCGCCGACGAGGCGTACGAGCAGCTCACCGGCGCGGAGGCGCCGGATCTTGGGATTCCGCCCCAGCCGGCGGAGCCGGAGGGTGTCGCCTTCGACCTGGAGGACGAGACGGGGCTCGCGGAGCGCTTCCCCCGGCTGTGGGAGCGCTTCGGCTCCTAGCGTCCGCTCCTCGGCCCGTACAGAGGAAGAGGTACGGACCCGGGGGCCGTCCCTCCCCCGGGTCCGTACCGGTCTGTCCGACCGTGGATCGTGTCCGCGCGGTCGGGCGTCAGAAGTGGGTGCCGCCGTCGATGCGTACCTCGGTGCCGGTGATGAACTTCCCGTCCTCGGAGGCGAGCATCGCGACGACACCGGCCACGGTCTCGGGGCCGGCGAAGCCCTCGCCGATGGCCGGGGCGAGCTTGGCGAAGAGGGACCAGTCGGTGTCCTCGGGCAGGCCGGGGCCGGTGGACCGGCGGCTGGCGCCGGAGCCGTCGGTCATGCCGGACGAGATGGAGCCGGGCTGGACGGCGGTGAAGCGGATGCCCTGCTTGGCGTACTCGGCGGCGAGCGCGTGGGTCATCGACTGGATGCCCCCCTTGCTGGCCGCGTAGGCGGCCATGTACGGGTGGGCGAACATCGCCGAGGTGGAGGAGAAGTTCACGACGGCGGAGCCGTTGCCCTCCAGGAGTGCCGGTATCGCCTCGCGGATCACCAGGAAGGTACCGGTCAGGTTGATCCGGACGACCTGCTCGAAGGCGTCGAGGGTCGTCTCGTGGGTGTGCGAGGAGCGCAGGATCCCCGCCGCGTTGACCAGCACGTCCAGGCCGCCCAGCGCCTCGACGGCGGCGGTGACACCGGTGCGTACGGAGGTCTCGTCGGCGATGTTGACGACGAGGGTGGTCAGGCGGTGCGCGTCGGCTCCGGCCTTGGCGACCGTGTCCTCGAGGCCGTCCTCGCTGATGTCGGCGGCGACGACACTGCCGCCCTCGGCGAGCATGCGCAGCACGGTGGCCTGGCCGATGCCTGAGCCGCCACCCGTGACCAGTGCGCGGCGTCCTTCGTAGCGGTTCATGTCCTGTCCGACCTTTCGATGACGATGTCCTGATACACGGACACCGTACGCCTGGATGGCACGTTTTGCCATGTCTGCATGAAATGCATGCACGGCAGGGGCAGGGCGTACCCTTCCTACGGTGAGCACCAAGCCCCCCTCCCTCACGGAGCGCCGCAAGGCGGCCACCCAGCTCGACATCGCGCGCGCCGCCGCCGAGCTCTTCACCGAGCGCGGCCCGGACGGCACCACGGCCGAGGACATCGCCCTGCGCGCCGGGGTCGCGCTGCGCACCTTCTACCGGTACTTCCGCTCCAAGCAGGACGCCGTCGCCCCGCTCCTCGCGGGCGGCGCGGACCGCTGGCGGGAGTCGCTGGCCGCGGCGGAGCCGGGTTCGACGGTGCCGGCCGCCCTGGAACGGTCGATCTCGGAGGCGCTCGCGGCCGCCGACGAGGAGGCGGCCGAGGGGCTGCGCCGGACGCGCGGGCTGCTGCGGGCGGCCGCCGAGGACCCGGCGCTGCGGGCCGTCTGGTACCGGGTCAACCAGGAGTCGGAGGAGAAGCTGCTCGCCGTGGTGGCGCAGCTGGCCGGTCCGGGCGCCGACCCGCTGGAGGTACGGCTCGCGGCCGCGGCGGCCACGGACGCGATCCGGGTCGCCCTGGAGGCCTGGGCGGAGACGGACGCGCCGGTCCGCGGGAAGGGCGCGCCGGCCGAGCTGGCGGTGCGCTGCCTGCGTGAACTGATGGGCGGGATGGGGTCGTTGACACCCCGGGAATCCGGGGACGCGCCCTAGGAGTACGGGGCCGCGGACGCCTAGGGCGTGACCGAGCGGCCCATCAGGACGTCGTCGACGTATGCGCCGCCCAGGAAGAACTCGCCGGGCAGGACACCCTCCACCACGAAGCCCTCGGACGCGTAGAGCGCGCGGGCGGGTTTGTTGTGGCCGAGGACGCGCAGGGTGATCCGTGCGCAGCCCTGGCGCCGGGTCTCCTCGAAGGCGGCCCGCAGCAGCGCACGGGCCACCCCCAGACCACGGGCGCTCTCCGCGACGGCGAGGCCCTGGATCTGGCGGACGTGCGCGTTGCAGGCGAGCGGGGTGGGCGGCACGAGCCGCAGATAGCCGACGACCTCCGGTCCCCGCTGCGCGACCAGATAGTCCTCGGGCCGGTGCCGGTCGTCGAAGAACGGCTCGTACGGGGGCTCCGGCGGGGGCAGCACGGCGTGCAGAGGCGACCAGGTCGCCCGGTCCAGTTCCGCCAGCGCGTCCCCGTCGGCGGCGAGGGCCCGTCGTATGTGCGTCTCCGGCGCGATCATGTCCGCCACTGTGCCACGTCCGGACCGGGGAGGGCAGGATGTCCCCATGCAACCCTCGCGTATCGCCGTCACCGGCGCCTCCGGACTCATCGGCACGGCCCTGGTGCGCTCGCTGCGCGCCGACGGCCACCACGTCTCCCGCCTGGTGCGACGGCCCGCCCGGACCGCGGACGAGATCGAATGGGACCCGGCACGCCTGTACGTGGACGCGGCGGGGCTCGTCGGTGTCGACGCCGTCGTGCACCTGGCGGGCGCGGGCGTCGGCGAGCGCCGCTGGAACGACGCGTACAAGAAGGAGATCCGCGACAGCCGCGTCCTCGGCACGCGCGCGATCGCCGAGGCCCTCGCCTCACTGGCCGAGCCGCCGAAGGTGCTGGTGTGCGGCACGGCGCTGGGCTACTACGGCGACACGGGCTCGCGCGCGGTGGACGAGAGCGCGCCCGCCGGCGAGGGCTTCCTGCCCTCGGTCTGTGTGGAGTGGGAGGCGGCGGCAGCCCCCGCCGAGGAGGCCGGCATCCGGGTCGCGTACGCCCGCACGGGCCTCGTGGTGGCCGCCGAGGGCGGGGCGTGGGGCCGGCTCTTCCCGGTCTTCCGCGCCGGGGTCGGCGGGCGGATCGGCGACGGGCGGCAGTACTGGAGCTTCATCTCGCTGCACGACGAGGTGGCCGCCCTGCGGCATCTGATCGACACTGACTCCCTCGCCGGTCCGGTGAACCTGACGGCCCCCGAGCCGGTCACCAACCGGGAGGTCACCGCGGCGATGGGCCGGGTGCTGCGCCGCCCGACGCTCCTCACGGTCCCGGCGCCGGCGCTGCGCCTGGCGCTCGGGGAGTTCGCGGTCGATGTGCTGGGCAGTCAGCGGGTGCTGCCGGGCCGTCTGTTGGAGTCGGGGTTCGATTTCGCGTTCCCGACGATCGACGAGTCGATCCGGGCGGCGGCCTGACGCCTCGCGGTGCGACCCCGTGCTGCGTGCACCCCCGCGCGCGCCGCTGCCGCGGGCCCGGACGAGGCCCCAGGCTGGCATGCCCTGAATGCGAATGCGGGCATTCCGGGGGCCGGTTGGGGGCATAGGCCTCCCACCAGCCGCGCCGACCTGGGGAGGGGCACGTGCTCAGTACCGCACACCACACGGACGTCGTCACGGACGTCGTCATTGTCGGGGCCGGGATCGCGGGGCTCGCGGCCGCCCACCGGCTGACCAGCGCCGGGCTCGGGGTCACGGTCCTCGAGGCAGGGCCGCGCGTCGGCGGCCGGATGGTCACCGACGAGATCGACGGCTTCCGGCTCGACCGGGTCGGGCCGCTGCTCACGACCTCGCACGCCGAACTGCTCCGTACCCGGGGCCTCGAGGGGGTGGCGCTACGGCCGTTCGCGCCGGGGGCCCTGGTGCACAGCGACGGCCGGTACGCGCGGGTCGGCGAACCGTTCCCGCACGCGCCCTGGCGCGTCGGGCGTGGGTCGCCCCACGGGCCCCGGCGCGTAGGGGGAGCTTTCACGGTGGCGCGCGCCCTCGCGAGCGCCCCCCGGAACCCGGCCGCCTCACTGGACCAGGCGCGGCTGGGTGCCTCGCTGGCCCGGCTGGCGGCGACGCCGGCGCAGCGCCTGCTGGCCCGGTCGGAGCGGACGGCCCGCGAGGCCCTGACGTCCCGGCTGCCGGCCCGTACGGTCCAGGGGGTCCTACGGCCCCTGGTCGCGGCACTGCTCGGCGATCCCGACCTGGCCACGTCCAGCCGCTACGCCGACCTCGCACTGCGCGCGTTCGCGCGCGGACGGCTCTGCGTCCCGGAGGGCGGGTCCGGCTCGCTGCCCGAGCTGCTCGCGGCGTCGCTGCCACCGGGAACGGTGCGGACCGGGGTCCGCGTCACGGATGTCGCGATCAACCGGGTCGAGACGGCCGAGCACGGGGTGTTCGGCTGCCGCTCGGTCCTGCTGGCGACGGGCGCCTGCACGGCGGCGGAGCTGCTGCCGGGGCTGCGCGTGCCCGCCTTCCACGCGGTCACCGTGCTGCACCACACGGCCCCCGAGGCGCCCGCGCCCGACCCGGTCCTGATTCTGGAGTCCGACCCGGGCGGCCCGGTCGCGCACACGGCCGTCATGAGCGCCGTCGACCCCACGCGGGCGCCGGCCGGCCGGACCCTGGTCACCTCGACGATCCTGGGCACCCCGCCCGACGACGCGGAGCGCCGGGTCCGCAAGCACCTCGCGACCCTGTACGGGACGTCGACGGACGAGTGGGAACTCCTCGCGCTCCACCACACCCCCGAGGCGATCCCCGCGATGCCGCCGCCGCACGACCCCAGCCGCCCGGTCCGGCTGCTCGCCGGTCTCTACGTCTGCGGTGACCACCGCGACACGTCCACGCCGCAGGGAGCCCTGACCTCCGCCCATCGCGCGGCGCACGCGCTCCTCACGGACCTGGGCGTCCGGGTGCCCCACAGCGCCCCGGCGGAGGCGGCGGCGTAGGAACGGGGGCCGGGCGGGGGATCAGACACTCGGGCAGGGCGAGCAGGGCCGACAGGCGGGCAGGGCGCGCGGGGCGTCAGCCGATCGCCGCCACGCGGTCGCGGTAGGTACGGACCGCGGCCGCGTCGCGGTAGGGCTCCAGACGGCGTTCGAAGTCCCGGACGTACTCGAGCGCGCGGGCCGAGCGCATCTCGGAGGCCTGCTGCGCCGCTTCCGCGCCCAGGGCGCACGCCTGGTCCAGTTCGCCGAGGCCGAGACGGGCCGAAGCGAGGACCACCCGGCAGAAGAGCCGGCTGCGCGCGAAGCCGGGGGCACGGAGCTGGAGGGAGCGTTCGGCGTGCTGCGCCGCGGCCCGGTACTGCTGGAGGTCGCGGTGGCAGTGGCCGAACTCGTCCGCGAGCTGGGCCTCGTCGAAGGGGCGCGCCCAGTACGGCACGTCGTCCCCGGGCCTGGCCGCTTCGAGCGCCCGCTCCGCCCGGGCCAGCGCCGCGCCGCACGCCCGGGCCTCGCCGAGCACCCCGTGCCCGCGCGCCTCGACGGAGTGCAGCAGCGCCTGGACGACCGGGGGCGCTGCCGAGCCGACGCCCTGCTGGGCGACCCGGGCCAGCTGCACGGCCTCGCGCCCGTGGCCGAGGTAGACGGCCTGCCGGCTCATGGTGATCAGGACGTACGAGCCGTAGGCCCGGTCCCCCGCCGCCTGCGCCAGCCGCAGCGCCTGGACGAAGTACCGCTGGGCGAGTCCGTGCGCCGCGATGTCGTACGAGGTCCAGCCCGCCAGTCTCGTCAGATCGGCCGCCGCGGCGAACAGGCGGCGGCCGACGGTCTCCCCGTACGTGCCGCGCAGCATCGGCTCGGCCTCGTGCTCCAGGTAGCGCACGAGTGCCTGACGGGCATGGCCGCCGCCGTAGGCGTGGTCGAGGGTGCGGAAGAGCTCGCCGACCGAGCGCAGCGCGGCGATGTCGCCGCTGGAGACCCGCTGTCCGGGCCCGCGGTCCGTGCCGCGCTGCCGGGGCACCGAGGGCCGGCCCTGGGGCGGCACACGGGGGTCCTGCGCGAGCCGGCCGTCCGGGCCGAGCCGTCCGTTCGGCGCTGAACCGTCGCTGCGCGCCACGCGGTCGTCGGCCCGGCCGATCAGCCAGTCACGGCTGGGGACGACGAGCCCCGCCGGTGTGAAGGCGATCTTGCGGAGCTCCGCGTGGCTGCCGGAGTCCTTCCGCCACAGCCCGCTGACGATGTCGACGGCCTCCTCGGGCGTCGCCGCGAACTCGAGACCCGCGTACACGGGGGCGCAGGCGTCCAGACCGAGGTCCTGCGCGGAGAGGCGGCGGCCCAGGCGGCGGGTGAAGACCTCGGCGATCAGGGCGGGCGTGGTGCCGCGCGGCTGCTGACCGCGCAGCCAGCGGGTCACGGAGGTCTTGTCGTACCGCAGGTCGAGTCCGTGCTCCAGGCCGAGCTGGTCCACCCGTCTCGCCAGGCCCGCGTTGGAGAATCCGGCCTCGGCGATGAGCGCGGCGAGCCTGCGGTTCGGGATGCGCTGCGGGGGTCGTTCCGTCATCAGCTGTGCGGTCTCCTGCCTTCCGGGCCCGGGTGGAAGCCCGTGTGGACCCTCATGGAACGGCGTGAATTTAGCGGCCCTCACCTCCTATACCGCCTCCTTCGCCCCACATTCATCCGATCGTGTGAGGATTGGGGGCGCCGCTGACGGAGGAGTCCCCGTGCCGGGCCCGCCGCACCTGCCGGACCGGTGTCCGTGGCGCCGCCGTACAGTGGCATGGGCGCGAATGACGCATGGTGCCGAGCCGGCCCCGGGACGATCCCCGGTACCCGGCCCCGGCACCCAGGAGGAGGCACTGCCGTGAGTGAGCTGCGATTCGTCCGTCTGGGCTTCGGCGACGACGCCGTCGAGTACCAGGTGGCCTGGGACAAGCAGCGCGAGGTGCACGCCGCCCGGTTCGCCGACGAGATCTCCGACACCTGTCTGCTCCTGGAGCACCCGCCCGTGTACACGGCGGGCCGGCGCACGGAGGAGAGCGAGCGCCCCCTGGACGGGACGCCGGTCGTGGACGTGGACCGCGGCGGAAAGATCACCTGGCACGGCCCGGGCCAGCTCGTCGGCTACCCGATCATGAAACTGCCCCGCCCGGTCGACGTCGTCGCACACGTCCGCCGCCTGGAGGAGGCGCTGATCCGTACGGCAGCCGAGTTCGGCGTGGAGACCACCCGGATCGAGGGCCGCAGCGGCGTGTGGGTGCTCGGCGACCCGGTGGAGCAGCGTCCGTCTCTCGGCGGGCTCTCGCTGGACTTCGACCCGAGGCTGACCGACCCCGAGTTCGATCCGCGGCTCAACGGCCCGGAGTACGCCCCGTCCAACGCCGGCCAGCGCCGCGAGGACCGCAAGCTGGCCGCGATCGGCATCCGCGTCGCCAAGGGCGTCACGATGCACGGCTTCGCCCTGAACGTGAACCCGGACAACGCCTGGTTCGACCGGATCATCCCCTGCGGGATCCGGGACGCGGGCGTGGCGTCGCTGGCCAGCGAGCTCGGCCGGGACATCACGATCGAGGAGGTCCTGCCGGTGGTCGAGAAGCACCTGCGAGCCGTCCTGGAGAACGCCGAGCTCAAGCCGCGCGTGGTCGAACAGGAGACGGCCGCCGCCTCCGCGTAGGGAATGCCGGGCTCTGGCCACAGGTTGCCCAGGCGTAAACAAAACCGTACGAACAACGGGCGTACCCTGGTGTGCGCCGAAGAATCGAAGCTACAGGGAGCCGGTCGTGTCCGCAGTCGCACCCGACGGACGCAAGATGCTGCGCCTGGAGGTCCGTAACGCCCAGACCCCCATCGAGCGCAAGCCCGAGTGGATCAAGACCCGGGCGAAGATGGGTCCCGAGTACACGAAGATGCAGGGCCTCGTGAAGAGCGAGGGTCTGCACACGGTCTGCCAGGAGGCGGGCTGTCCCAACATCTTCGAATGCTGGGAGGACCGCGAGGCCACCTTCCTCATCGGCGGTGACCAGTGCACGCGGCGCTGCGACTTCTGCCAGATCGACACGGGCAAGCCCGAGGCGCTGGACCGTGACGAGCCCCGCCGCGTCGGTGAGTCGGTCGTCACGATGGACCTGAACTACGCCACCATCACGGGCGTCGCGCGCGACGACCTGGAGGACGGCGGCGCCTGGCTGTACGCGGAGACCGTGCGCCAGATCCACGAGCAGACGGCGGGCCGCGCCGACGGCCGTACGAAGGTCGAGCTGCTCGCCCCCGACTTCAACGCGGTGCCGGAGCTCCTGGCGGAGGTCTTCGCCTCCCGCCCCGAGGTCTTCGCGCACAACGTCGAGACGGTGCCGCGGATCTTCAAGCGGATCCGCCCCGGCTTCCGGTACGAGCGCTCGCTGGACGTCATCACCCAGGCCCGTGACTACGGTCTCATCACGAAGTCGAACCTGATCCTCGGCATGGGCGAGACCCGCGAGGAGATCAGCGAGGCGCTCCAGCAGCTGCACGCGGCGGGTTGCGAGCTCATCACGATCACGCAGTACCTGCGCCCCTCCGTCCGGCACCACCCCGTGGAGCGCTGGGTGAAGCCGCAGGAGTTCGTCGAGCTGAAGGAGGAGGCCGACGAGATCGGCTTCTCCGGCGTGATGTCGGGCCCGCTGGTCCGCTCCTCGTACCGCGCGGGCCGGCTGTACCAGCAGGCGATCGAGAAGCGCGGCGCGGTCGACAACGCGACCCAGGCCGTGTGAATCACCGCGAGAGCCGGCGCGTGATCGGTCGCCCGATCGGCGTGTGAATTCACGCACAAGCAGTTACCGGCCGGTAGTGTCCGGATTCGACGCGACCCGTACACCCCCGCAGGTCAGGGGGGCGTACGGGTCGCGTCGACGTTTCCGGGTGCGTGCAGATGGCCGCATCAGCGTTTCATCAGTGTTTGACCGCCGGGTCACGCACTGGTAACACCAGTCTGTGAGCCTGGCTTCACTCACCGCCACACCGTCGTGAGCGCCACACTCGCTCCACCCCCCACCTCGTCTCATCCACGCTTGAGGGAGGACCCCCGCCATGCAGGCCGCGACACACGTCCGTGCCACCGCCATCCCGTCCGTCACCGACGCCCTGAGGGCCGTCGAGTCGCTCCTGCTCGCCGGCGGCCAGCGGACGGCCCGCCGGAACGCCTGGACCTCGGTCCTTGAGGACCGCCGCCGGGCCAAGGACCGGGTCGAGGCCCAGCATGTGATGGAGGCCGTGGCTGGCCGCGCTTCCCGGGCCACGTAAACTTCAGGACATGGCGAGGAAGGCAAACACGGGCAGCGGTGACGCTGCGAACCAGGGGCGACTGAAGCAGATCGCCCTCACGTACAAGATGACCCGAAAGGCTGACCCCAAGGTCGGGCTTGTCGTCGCGGGCGTGGGCATCGTCGTACTCGGTGTCCTCCTCGCGATCGGCTTCCTGATCGGGCACCCGGTCTACCTGGGCATCCTGGGCTTCATCCTGGCGCTGCTCGCGATGGCGATCGTCTTCGGACGACGCGCCGAGCGGGCGGCCTTCGGCCAGATGGAGGGCCAGCCGGGCGCGGCGGCGGCGGTGCTGGACAACATCGGGCGCGGCTGGACGACGACCCCCGCGATCGCGATGAACAAGAACCGGGACGTCGTGCACCGCGCGGTCGGCCGGGCGGGCATCGTGCTGGTCGGCGAGGGCAATCCGAACAGTCTGAAGTCGCTGCTGGCGGCGGAGAAGAAGAGGATGGCCCGGATCGTCGTCGACGTGCCGGTGACCGACATCGTCGTCGGCAACGGCGAGGGCCAGGTGCCGCTGAAGAAGGTCCGCACGACCATGCTGAAGCTGCCGCGGGTCCTCTCCGGCCCCCAGGTGACGGCGGCCAACGACCGGCTGCGGGCCATGGGCGACCTGATGAGCAACATGCCGCTGCCGAAGGGCCCCATGCCGAAGGGCATGCGGATGCCGCGCGGCGGAAAGATGCGCTGACATCCGACCGAGGATTTCCTCCACGACGAAGGGGCGCCCCGGAACCGATCGGTTCCGGGGCGCCCCTTCGTCGTGCGTGGTGCCCGTCGTACGTGGTGCCCGTGGTGCTCCGGGGGTCAGATCCGGACCTGTACGGCGCCGGAGAGGCGGTCGTGGAGGCCGCGGCCGTCGCGGTCCCAGACGAGGGCCGGGATGGCGAGGCAGACGAGGAGACTGCGGACCACGACCCGGAGGAAGCCGAGCCGGCCGCCGTTCACCGAGGCGACGCGGAGGCCGAAGAGCCGCTTGCCGGGGGTGGAGCCGATGGTGCCGACCGTCAGCACGCTCAGGACGAGCAGGATGAGCAGCGCCCAGTTCCCGGTCGCCTGGCTGTAGCCGTCGGTGACGAGGCCGTATGCGATCACCATGCACAGCGCCCAGTCCACGGCGAGGGCGCCGATCCGGCGGCCGGGGCGGGCGATCGAACCGGGTCCCTCCTCGGGGAGCCCGAGCTGCTGACCGCGGTAACCGAAGTCGACACCTGCGTCCTCGGCCGCCGCGCGGGGGCCGGACAGCCATGATCCGAGTGCTTGCCTGTTGTCCACGCGACAACGGTACTGCGCCCGTTTTTGATCACTTCGGCCCGGGTCGCCGAGGAGCGTCGGGAAGCGGAGCGGCACCCGGCCCGGTTAACTTGGGTGAAACAAATGGGTCATGCCTGAGAAATCCCGTCTGCCTATGGTCGGGTCCAGCGTGTGCCACCGCACTGGCCGCACGACCCGAGCTGCAACCCCGCCCCTCCCCGGGCCGGGAGTAGGAGGAGTTGGATGTTCCAGAACGCCGACGAGGCCAAGAAGTTCATCAAGGACAATGACGTCAAGATGGTCGACGTCCGTTTCTGTGACCTTCCGGGAGTGATGCAGCACTTCACGATCCCGGCGACGGCGTTCGACCCGGCCGACGAGCTCGCCTTCGACGGCTCGTCGATCCGCGGCTTCCAGGCCATCCACGAGTCCGACATGGCGCTGCGCGCCGACCTGTCGACGGCCCGCCTGGACCCGTTCCGCCGCGACAAGACGCTGAACATCAACTTCTTCATCCACGACCCGATCACGGGCGAGCAGTACAGCCGTGACCCGCGCAACATCGCGAAGAAGGCCGAGGCGTACCTCGCCTCCACCGGCATCGCCGACACCGCGTACTTCGGCCCCGAGGCCGAGTTCTACGTCTTCGACTCGGTGCGCTTCAACACCACCGCCAACGAGGGCTTCTACCACATCGACTCCGAGGCCGGCGCCTGGAACACGGGCGCGATCGAGGACAACCGTGGTTACAAGGTCCGCTACAAGGGCGGCTACTTCCCGGCCCCGCCGGTCGACCACTTCGCCGACCTGCGCGCGGAGATCTCCCTGGAGCTGGAGAACGTCGGCCTCCAGGTCGAGCGCCAGCACCACGAGGTCGGCACCGCCGGCCAGGCCGAGATCAACTACAAGTTCAACACGCTGCTGGCCGCGGCCGACGACCTGATGCTCTTCAAGTACATCGTGAAGAACGTCGCCTGGCGCAACGGCAAGACCGCGACCTTCATGCCGAAGCCGATCTTCGGCGACAACGGCTCGGGCATGCACGTCCACCAGTCGCTCTGGTCGAACGGCGACCCGCTCTTCTACGACGAGCAGGGCTACGCGGGCCTGTCGGACACCGCCCGCTACTACATCGGCGGCATCCTGAAGCACGCCCCGTCGCTGCTGGCCTTCACCAACCCGACGGTGAACTCGTACCACCGCCTGGTCCCCGGCTTCGAGGCCCCGGTCAACATGGTCTACTCGCAGCGCAACCGCTCCGCGGCCATGCGTATCCCGATCACGGGCTCGAACCCGAAGGCCAAGCGCGTCGAGTTCCGCGCGCCCGACCCGTCCTCGAACCCGTACCTCGCCTTCTCGGCGCTGCTGCTCGCGGGCCTCGACGGCATCAAGAACAAGATCGAGCCGGCCGAGCCGATCGACAAGGACCTGTACGAGCTGGCTCCCGAGGAGCACGCGAACGTCCAGCAGGTCCCGACCTCCCTCCCGGCGGTCCTGGACGCCCTGGAGGCGGACAACGAGTACCTGCAGGCGGGCGGTGTCTTCACCTCCGACCTGATCGAGACCTGGATCGACTACAAGCGCACGCACGAGATCGCCCCGATCCAGCTGCGTCCGCACCCGCACGAGTTCGAGCTGTACTTCGACCTCTAGATCGCGGACCGGTCGGCCGATCGAACGGCCGGCCGGCCGACTGGACGACGGCGAGGGCCGCCACCCCGGAATCGGGGGTGGCGGCCCTCGCCTTCTGTCCGGGTCAGCGGCCGTAGCGGATCAGGGCGCGGACCATGTGGCAGGTGGTGTCCGAGGGCGGGTGGATGCCGAGGAGCTCGGCCGTGGTGCGTATCTTCGCGTTGCCGGCCTTCGCGGGGTCGTGCACACCCGCGTCGAGGAGGACGATCGCGAGGCGCATGGCCTTCAGGCGGCGGTTGTGCGTGATGTACCACTCGCGGGGGCGGCCCGCGGGGAGCGGCTGCTTCTGGAGGGGCTTCCAGGGTTCGAGGGACGGCTTCCGGATCATGGCTACGGCCACGGGCGACCTCCTGGCGAACGGTGGTGCGGGCCCTCCCCGGGACCCTCACCTTCACCCACGATTTTACTGCCCCCCACTGACAATCGCCCCTGGCCAGAGCGGGTTTGGGGGGTGGTGGGCAGAGGCCGGGGGGGTACCGTGGGGCGAATGGAGATCTGGATCAATCCCGCCTGTTCCAAGTGCCGCAGCGCGATCAGTCTGCTCGACGCGGAGGGCGCCGAGTACACCGTGCGCCGCTACCTGGAGGACGTGCCGAGCCCGGACGAGATCCGGGCCGTCCTGGAGCGACTCGGCCTCGAGCCGTGGGACATCACGCGGACCGGGGAGGCCGTCGCCAAGGAGCTGGAGCTGAAGGACTGGCCCCGGGACGAGGCGAACCGGGACCGGTGGGTGGAGGCGCTCGCCGCGCACCCCAAGCTGATCCAGCGGCCGATCATCACCGCGGAGGACGGCACGGCGGTCGTGGGGCGGACCGAGGAGGCCGTCCGGGACGCCATGTCCCGCTGACGTCCTGCCCCCCCTCACGCCGGCCTCCTCACTCCGGCCTCTGACGGCGACCCGTCACGGCGGCCCGTCACGCGTACGGGAGATGTCCCGGACCAGGCGGCCGTATCCGGCTGAGCGTTGAGCAGAAACGGCGCGCTTCCCGTATCTGACGCCACAGGAACCGACAGGAAACGAACGGAGCCTCACGTGTCACGCAGGAAAACGCTCAGCCGGAAGAAGAAGATCGCGCTGGTCGCCGGTGCCCTCGTGTTCGCCGGGGGGACGGCGGTGGTGCTGACCGGTACGAGTCAGGCGTCCGTGGCCTGCGACGGACTGACCACGGCGCTCGCGAACAACGAGCGGTTCATCGCGGACCAGCGCGCCAACCCGGACGCCCAGTCGCAGGCGCGGATCGCCAACCGGGAAGCGGTGATCGCCCAGATCCGGCTCCAGCAGGCGGCGTCGGGGTGCGGGGGTGATACCGGGGCGGCCGCCCCCGCCGCCCCGGCCACACAACCGGCACCACCCCAGGCGCAGCCGGCCCCGCCTGCCCAGCCCGCCGAACCCGCCGAGCCGGCCCCGCCCGCGGGCGGCGGCGACGGCGGCGGAGGCTCCGGGGATGTCGTCTGCGCCGGTTCGACCGTCACGCTCTCCGGCGAGGCCGGTGCCCCGGCCGCGTCCAGCAACCAGTTCCCGCTCGGCACGCGCCTCAAGGTGACCAACCTCGACAACGCCAAGTCGACCACCGTCGAGGTCACCTCCACCTCCGGCAGCTGCGTCCTGCTCAACGACGCGGCCTTCGAGCAGGTCCGCGAGCCCGGCAAGTTCCTGATCCGGAAGGCCCGGATCGAGCGCGTGGGCTGAGGCCGCCCCGTCTCAGGCGGCGGGCCCTTCCTCCGGGCCCGCCGCCTGCTCCGCGAGGGTCAGGATCTCCGTGATCCGTGCGCCGAAGCGGGCGTCGCACGCGTGCGGCACGCCCGTGCGGGCCGATTCCAGGAGCGCGTCGACCGCCCGGCCGAAGGCGTCCACCGCGCCGTCCCACGCCGGCATGACCGCCCGGCCCCGCTCGCCGTGCAACGAGAGCGCGGCCTCCGCCGCCTCCGGCGGGGCGGAGAGCGTCAGCGTCGCCGTGCTGCTCGCGCCCGAGGTGTGACGCAGGACGAGGTGGTGCGTGTCCGCGGGGCCCCGTACCGCCGTCACATCGGTGACGTCGCCGAGCACCGGGAGGTACACGGAGAGCACATGCGGGCCGACGTCCCACAGACCGCCCTTCTCGCGCCGCCACGGCGAGGCCGCGTACGCGCTCCGGGATCCGGGGCCGTACAGCGAGCCCAGCCAGTGCGCCTCGCCGAGGAACCAGCCGCTCACGGCGGCCTGTTCGTCGATCCAGCGGGCCGTGGGCTCCGCGAAGCGGAGCGTGCAGAAGACGACGGACAGGACACCGGACTTCTCGGCCGCCTCGGCGACCTCCCGCGCCGCCGCGGATGTCGTGGCCACGGGCTTGTCCAGGAGCAGATGGCAGCCGGCGGCCGCGGCCCGGACCGCGAGCGGGGCCTGGACGTCCGGCGGCAGGGCGAACGCGACGGCGTCGCTCACCTCGAGGAGGGCGTCGATGTCGTCGTACGCGGTCGTGCCGAAGGAGGCGGCCAGTTCGGCGGCCGCCTCGGGCCGCCGGCCCCACACCCCGGCGAACTCGACGCCGTCGTGCGCGGCGAGCGCGGGCGCGTGGGTCCGCGCGGCCCAGGGTCCGGTGCCGAGGAGTCCGATACGGGGCTTCGCGCCCATGTGCGTCGTCATGCCCCCAGTCTGCCGGTCACCACCGACACGGTCCCCCAAATCGACTGGCGGACCTCCCCTCCCCCGGTGTTACGTTGCGTCCGCCGGCCGCGGGACTCCGGTGCGACTTCCGGGACCTGCCTCTGAAGCAACGTTTTCGCTGTTCGCGCCCCCATTCCCCGGCCGGCACCCGTGCCACTGCGAGGGAATCCATGACGACGCCGACGGAGACGATCTCCGACCTCATCGCCGCCGAGGACGTCCTGCTCTTCGTCAACGCGGCTGTCACCGCCACCGGTCAGCGGGAGTTCCGCTCGTCCACCGGGGAGCAGCGGCTCTCCCTCGCGTTCCTGCACGAGTACGTCCGGGTCAACTACCGGCCCGTGTACGCCGCCGCGCTCGCGCTCGACATCAACGACCACAACGCGGCGATCATCGTCGAGCAGCTGCTGCGGACCGCCGACGAGGCCGGTGGGACGGACGAGAAGCGGGGCGAGGGACGGCTGATCGCCGCGCGGCTCGCACGCATGCCCCCGCAGCGGGTCTACCGGCTCTTCCGCGCCCTGCGCGCGGCCAAGGTCAACAACCGCCGCACGCGCGCGATCGTCCGTGACTGGCTCGCCGGCCGCGGCGACCTCGGGCACGACGCCGTCAAGTACCGCGCCGGCCTGAAGACCGCCGCCCGGCACAGTCATCTCCCCTTCCCCGGCGCAGCCGCCGAATCGGGCGACTTCCTCTTCTCTCCCGGCCGCCGGGTCCGCTACGACCACGCCTTCCTGGACGCCCACCGCCGCGCCCACTACGAGCAGGGCGCGCTGTACGAGCTGCCGTTCACCGTCGCCGAGGGGTTCGCCGCGCGGCACGGCGTGCCCCGGGCGGTGTTCCTGGAGCGGATCGCTCCCCGGATGACCCGTCTGGAGCGGCTGCGGACGGAGCGGGCGAGCGATCTGACCGTGATGCCGCTGACGCGCCTCGCGCTCTACGTCCTCTCCCTCTCCTTCGGGAAGAGGGTGGAGCGTCGCGTCGAGCTGACGGCAGCCCTGCGGGCGGCCGCGGGCCGGGTCGCGGGGCCGTACGCCGGGACCTGGGGCCGGGTCGCGGCGGTCCTCGACGACAGCTACTCCGCGGCCGGTTCGGCCGTGAAGCGGCGCCGACCGCTGGCGGTCGCCCTCGGCTGCCACTTCCTCCTCGACGCGCTCGCCGCACCGGGGGCGTACTCGGCGCACTGGACCTCGGGCGCCACCGATCCGCTGCTCGTACGGCCCTGGGGACCCACCCCGCTCGGGGCCCGGATCCTGGACGCCCTGGAGGGCCCGGCCCCCGACCGGCTGGTGATCGTCTCGGACGGCTGGGACAACGCGCCGCCCGGCCTCGCGGGCGAGGTGCTGCGCGTCTGGCGGACCCGGCTCGACCCCGGGCGGCGGACGAGCGCCGTCCATGTGAACCCCGTATACGACGCGGACGGTTTCGACGTGCGCCGGCTCGCGCCGAGCGTGCCGACCGCCGGGATCAGGGACGCGGAGGATCTGGCGGCGCTGGTGGAGATCGCGCAGTTCGCCGAGGGGCGGACGGGGCTCGCGGACCTTCTGGCCTATCTGGACCGCAGGGTGGAGCTGTTTCTGAGGGGGGCGCCGCGATGACCCGGATCGATCTGACCGGTCTGGAGGCCCGGCCGGCCCAGGTGTGGGGCGGTGTCCGGCTCGTGCCGCTGGTCAGGGCCGAGCCGGTGGAGGGGCTGCGGCTGCACCGTGAGGTGTACGGGGGCGGGGGCTCGGTCGACCTCGGCGACCGTACGACCTACACCTCGTACATCCCGCACGGCTTCGTCGCGGACTGGTCGGGCGACGAGCGGGAGTCGGCGGCGTACGGCACCCGGCTCGGGGACACGGTCGGCGGTGTGGAGCCGGACGCCGTTCCTGTGCGCCGTCACCACCGGCTCGCCAAGCGCCGGCACACGAACGGGCGGGCCGAGAAGCGGCTCCGCTTCCTGCCCCTCCACCTCGCCCTGGAGGGGTATCTGGCGCTCCACTTCGGTGGCCCGTCCGTCGTCTGGGACGAGTGGTCCCAGCAGGCGGTACGCCGGGGTCTGTCGCCGCGCGCCGAGGCGGCGTACGCGGGGTGGAGCGTCCCGGGGATGGCGGAGGCGCTGCGGATCTTCGAGATCCACCCCGGGCAGTGCGGCCTCATGCTGTACGTCTCCGACTCCCTGGCCGCCGCCTTCGTCGTCCCTCACCCGGAGGACTACCGCGCCCTCCACCCCACCCTGATCGAGGACCTGTACGGGGAGCTGATCCACCAGTACGCGTACTACGGCGCCCCGGTGCCGGATTTCGCGGCGCGCATCCGGGACGAGTCGGGCTCCGTCCGTACGCTGGCGGATCTGCGGGCGGCGGCCCGGGCGCAGGAGCGGTCCTGGGCGGAGGCGCACGACGGGCTGATGGCGCGGGATCTGCTGGGGACGTCGTACGCCTTCGAGCGGGTGTACCGGATGGATTCCTATGATCTGTACCGGTTTCTCCCGCCGTTCCGGCGGGCGGGTGAGGAACAGCACATCGGCGAGCTGATCGCCGACCGCAAGGGCCGGACGCTCTACCTGAAGACCTTCCGGCTCTCCGAGGGCCAGATCAGACGGGGTCACCTCCTCCAGCGTCTCGCGGACGCCGACTGGCACCTGGGCCGCACGGCCGAGGCGTTGGGCACGACGTACGCCGAACTCGTACGGCGGGTCGGGGCCGCCGGCCTCGGCTCGCTGCTCGACGCCCACGTCGTCGCACAGCGGATCCGCGAAGATCGGGAAAGCTGAGTAACACGGGGTTCACAAACGGGCAACGGGCGGGAAATCCCGTGTTGCGAAGCTGCGCGCAGACACATCACGCAGCTCTCGCAGCGTCGCGAGCCGCAGCAAGAACCCCGCAGCAGCACGCCAAAGGATGAGGCCCCGTGACCTTCAAGGCTGAGTACATCTGGATCGACGGCACCGCGCCGACCGCCAAGCTTCGCTCCAAGACGAAGATCCTGCCGGGCACGGGCGCCACCCTGGAGGAGCTGCCGATCTGGGGCTTCGACGGATCCAGCACGAACCAGGCCAAGGGCCACGCCTCGGACCGTGTCCTCAAGCCGGTCTTCGTCTGCCCGGACCCGATCCGCGGCGGTGCCGACATCCTCGTGATGTGCGAGGTCCTCAACACGGACATGACGCCGCACGAGTCCAACACGCGTGCCGCGCTGGCCGAGGTCTACGCCAAGTACGCCGCTCAGGAGCCGATCTTCGGCATCGAGCAGGAGTACACCTTCTTCGACGGCGAGCGTCCGCTCGGCTTCCCCGTCGGCGGCTTCCCGGCCCCGCAGGGTGGCTACTACTGCGGTGTCGGCGCCGACGAGATCTTCGGCCGTGACATCGTCGAGGCGCACCTGGAGAACTGCCTGAAGGCGGGTCTGGGCATCTCCGGCATCAACGCCGAGGTCATGCCGGGCCAGTGGGAGTTCCAGGTCGGCCCGCTGGCGCCGCTGGAGGTCGCGGACCAGCTGTGGGTGGCGCGCTGGCTGCTCTACCGCACGGCCGAGGACTTCAAGGTCTCGGCGACGCTGGACCCGAAGCCGGTGAAGGGCGACTGGAACGGCGCGGGCGCGCACACCAACTTCTCGACGAAGGCGATGCGCGAGGGCTACGACGCGATCATCACCGCGTGCGAGTCCCTGGGCGAGGGCTCGAAGCCGCTCGACCACGTCAAGAACTACGGCGCCGGCATCGACGACCGCCTGACGGGTCTGCACGAGACCGCCCCGTGGGACAAGTACTCCTACGGCGTCTCGGACCGCGGCGCCTCGGTCCGTATCCCGTGGCAGGTCGAGCAGGACCAGAAGGGCTACATCGAGGACCGTCGCCCGAACGCGAACGTGGACCCGTACACGGTGACCCGCCTCCTGGTGGACACCTGCTGCGAGGCCCTGGAGAAGGCCGGCCAGGTCTGATCCGCCCGTTCTCCCTGAAGGGGCGCCCGCCGACAACCGGCGGGCGCCCCTTCGGCGTTGCTCCCCAGGGCGCGGGAGCGTGGACCGAGGGCGACGTGGACAGGGGGTCGTCCCCCGTATTCCCGAGTAGTACACTAGGGATATGGCTCTCACTCGGAACGGATTCGCGACAGGTCGACTCGACCTCGAGCCGTTCTGGCCTTCCCGGCAGCACCATGACTTCGACCGGTGCTGTCGGCGCGTGAAGAACGCATCGGCCCTCTAACGCCCCGACCGGTACGAGACCGGTCCCGCGGCCTTCGGCCGGTGCGCGAACGACGTCGTACGTCTCCGACTCGCGCGAAAGAGCTGAGCTTCCATGGCCCACACCCAGACCGGTACCGCGTCCCTGACCGCCGTCCGTCCACCTCGGCCCCGCCTTCGGGCCGTCGATCCCGACGAGGTCGTCGACCTCGCGCGGGTCGCGGACTTCCTGCCGCCCGGCGCCACGTTGCTGCCCGCACCGCCCCACGCGCTGCCCACGCTGCCCGGGCGGCCGCCGATGGTCGGGTACCTCGTGCTGGTCCCCGTCGACCAGCAGCAGCCCGCGCCCGGTCCCGGCCCCGTGGCCGACGTGCAGGGGCCCGTGGTGATCGACGGCGAACGGCGGATCGCCGTCGTGGACGGGCAGCCGCTGGATCTCACGTACCTCGAGTTCGAGCTGCTCGCCCACCTCGTCGCCCACCCCCACCGGGTCCACACCCGCGACCAGCTGGTCACGACGGTGTGGGGGTACGGGCACGTGGGCGACGGGCGGACCGTCGACGTGCATGTGGCGCGGCTGCGCCGCAAGCTGGGCGCCGAGCACCGCCACACGATCCAGACCGTGCGGCGGGTCGGCTACAAGTACACGCCCTGATCAGGCCGTCCGGGACCCCTGGGACCTCGTCCGCACCCTGGCCACCAGGGAGAGGGCGAGGTCCACGAGCAGGAACGCCACCAGGCTGAGTCCGAGCATCGGGACGAACCAGCCCACGACCGCCGTCGCCGCGAGCAGCGGCAGCAGCATGGTCGGCGGAATCCTCCGCCAGGTACCTCGCGCGACCGGACGCCCGGGACGGCGCAGCCACCACATCCGGTAGCCCCAGACGATCAGCAGGACGAGCGCGAGGGCGAGGGCGGCGAGCGCCAGCTGGTTGAACAGGCCGAAGGTCACGCCCATGTGCATGTCGATCCCGAAGCGGGTCAGCTGGGCGAGCACCGGGTAGTCGGCGAAGCGGAGCTCGTCCATGACCGTGCCGTCGGCCGGGTTCACCGCCACCGAGTCCAGATGGACCGGGAACTGCGCGTCGGTCTCCTTGACGACGTAGCCCGTGCCCTCGGAGGGCAGGACGACCGACACCTTGCCCTCGATCCCCTTCGCGCGGGCCGCCTCGACCACCGCGTCGATGCCGACGTCCGGGCCCTTCGCGGCCGGGGCCTCGTGGCCGGCGCCGTGGCCCGCGTGCTCCGACGAGCCGCCGGCGGCGGCACCTTCGAGGGTGGCGGAGACGGTCGGGGTGGCGCCGCCGAGCTGGTCCTGGACCGCGCCGATGTTCTCACCGGCGTACCGCGACCAGGTCAGACCGGTGGCGGAGAGCATGACCAGACCGACGACCGCCCACAGGCCGACCGTGCCGTGCCAGGACAAGGTGCGGCGGCGGGACTTCGGGCCGCGCTCGGGGACGAAGAGGGCCCGGCGGTTCTTCCTGCGGCGGCCGATCCAGAGGAACAGGCCGCCGAGGGCTATCACCCACAGCCAGCTGGCCGCCAGCTCGCTGTAGTTGCGGCCGAGGTCGCCCAGGTGCAGATCGCGGTGGAGTCCGTCGATCCAGGTGCGCAGCGGAAGCGCGCCGGAGCTGCCGTAGCTGGGGAGCTGCCCCCGTACCTCGGCGGTGTACGGGTCGACGAAGACGGCGAGGGAGGTGCCCTCCTCGACGTCCGGGTCGGCCATGAGGACGCGGGTGGTGGCGCCGTCCTCCGGGGACGGCCAGACGGCGGTGACGGTGCCGTTGGGGTTCACCTTGGTGGCGGCGTGGACCTGCTGGGAGAGCGGCAGGACCTTGTCCCCGACGGGGACTTCCAGCTCGTGCGCGTAGACGACCTTCTCGGCCTGGAAGGAGAGCGCGTAGAGCAGACCGCTCACGGCGGCGATCAGCAGGAAGGGGGCGATGAGGACGCCGGCGTAGAAGTGCAGGCGGAGGACGAGGGGGCGCAGGGCGCTCCAGGTCCCCTTCGCGTCGCCGCCCCCGGTGGTTCTGTCGGGAGTGGTGGGCGCTTCCGCCGTGTCCGGGCGCGCGGGATCGTCGATGGTCATGACTGTCCTAGGAGTCGGTGTCGACAGGGGGAATCGGCCCCCGGGTCAGACGTGTGCTCCGAGGGCGGTGGCGCGGGGTACGGACAGCCGGGGCGGGCCGCGCCGGGAGAGGGTGTGCGCGAGGACGACGCCGTGCAGCCGGCGGGTGCGCGGGCGCGGGCGTACGGGGTGCGGGAGTTCGGGTACGCGGACGACGGCGAGCAGCAGCCGGAGCGGGGTGAAGGCGAGCGCTCCGACGGTCCGGGCGAGCGCGAAGAGCGCGGCCTCGCCCCTGGCCAGCCAGAGGCCGCAGACGAGTGCGGCGAGGGCGTGGGCGGCGAGCATGCCGGCGGAGGAGTGGCCGGTCGCGGTCTCCATGACCGGAGCCATCGCCGCCATCGTCGCCGGGTCCATGGCCAGGTGCCCCATGGTCGCGTGGCCGGCCGTAGCCATCTGGTCGGCCATGGCCGCGTGGTCCGCCGTCGCCACGGGGTCCGTCGCCGCGTGGTCCGTGGCGCCGCCGTGTCCCTCGCCCGCCGAGAAGATCAGGTGCAGGCCCGTCTGTACGGCCGCGAGTCCGCCGGCGATCGCGAACGCGCCGCGTCGCCGGCCGCCCGCCAGCCAGGCGAGACCGCCCGTGACGGCGAAGGCGGCGTACAGCGATCCGACGGGGATCGCGTGTGCAGACATGGACGAATGCCCCACGGCTGCCAATGTCACGCACACAGCCGCGAAGAGGGCGGCTCGCAGGGCGCGTATCGGCGAGCGGGCATCCGTCATGATTCGGCCATGGTGACATCCGTTCGCCAGGAGCGGGAGACCGCCTCCCGTTTCACCCGTGGAGGAATCGTTGGGCACCGGCCCGTTCTCCGATGCACAGTCGTGGCATGAGACTTCTGATCTTGGGCGGGACCGAGTTCGTAGGACGCGCGGTGGCCGAAACGGCGCTCGCGCGAGGCTGGGAGGTGACGGTCTTTCACCGTGGCCGCCACGAGGCCCCGGCCGGGGCCGTCTCACTGATCGGCGACCGTACGGCCCCGGGCGGGCTCGCCGCCCTCACCTCCGACGAGAAGTCCTCCTGGGACGCGGTCGTGGACACCTGGTCGGCGGCGCCCTCGGCCGTCCGCGACGCGGCCCGGCTGCTGGCGGACCGTGTGGACCGCTTCGTCTATGTGTCGAGCCGCTCGGTGTACGCCTGGCCGCAGGCGGCGGGGCTGACCGAGGACGGGCCGCTGGTCGAGGGCTCACCTGACGCCGGAGACGTGCCGTACCCCGAGGCCAAGCGGGGCGGCGAGCTGGCGGCCGCCCGGGTGTTCGGCCCGGACCGCACGCTCTTCGTCCGCGCGGGGCTGATCATCGGCCCGTACGAGAACGTGGGCCGGCTGCCCTGGTGGCTGGGCCGGATCGCCCGGGGCGGCCCGGTCCTCGCGCCCGGACCGCGTGCGCTGCCGCTCCAGTACATCGACGTCCGCGACCTCGCCGAGTGGACGCTCGACGCGGCAGCGGCCGGACTCGCCGGCCCGTACAACCTGGTCTCGGCGCCCGGGCACACCACGACGGACGAGTTGCTCGACGCCTGTGTGCGGGCGACCGGATCGGACGCCGAACTGCGCTGGACCGACCCCGAGACGCTTCTCGCCGCCGGGGTCGAGCCGTGGTCCGACCTGCCGATCTGGATTCCGCCGGGCGAGCTGTACGACGGGATGCACACCGCCGATGTCTCCAAGGCGCTCGCGACGGGGCTGCGTTGCCGCCCGGTGTCCGAGACGGTCGCGGACACCTGGGCCTGGCTCCGGTCGATCGGCGGAGCGGCCCCGCAGCGCGCGGACCGGCCGCAGCTGGGCCTCGCCCCGGAGCGGGAGGCGGCGCTCCTGGCGGACTGATATCCGTCGCGGTTCGGCTGAACGCAGGGCGCCTGCCGTCCGTATCAAGTCCCATGCGACGCACAAGAAAACGTTCGACACGCGCGAAACGAGCGGTGGCCGCCTCCGTCGCCCTGATTCTGGGCGGGGGCGGCCTGATCGCCGCCAATGTCTATGCCTCGGCCGGCCAGGGCTGGGGCGATCGGCCGACGCCGCCGCCCGACCGGCAGAACGCGGTCTCGACGATCGACTGTCCCGATGTCGGCGAGGAGCTGACCCAGGTTCCGGACTCCGCGCGGGCCGCGGTGGACCGTGAACTCGCCACGCTGGACAGTCAGATCACCGTCGCGTACCAGCGCCTCGCCGACAACAAGCAACGGGTGGAGAGCGACCCCGCCTTCGCGGAGCAGCAGATCCTGACCCCTCTCAGGAACGAGCGGCTCAACATCCTTCAGCGGATCGAGCAGATGGTCGGTCAGCCGCTCCAGAGCCTCGCACCGTGCACCCTGCGCGCGGACGACGAGGAGCCGGCGGGTGAGCAGCCGGGCGGTGAGGAGTCGGGCGGCGACCAGGGGGACCCGGAAGAGCCGGGGAACGACGGCGACGACGAGCAGGACCAGGGGCAGGCCGGGAACGGGCCCGAGGCCTCCGACTTCGTCGACATCACCACCGTGCAGCCGAACGTGAACCGCCCCCAGCAGCGGCGTGGCGCCTCGCGCGGCTCGTTCGTCACCAACTGCGGCACGAACCAGAACGGCAAGTTCAACCCGGACAACGTCATCGTCGCGCCGGGAGTGAGCAACGGCGCCCACCATATGCACGACTACGTCGGCAACCAGGCCAACGACGCCTTCGCCAGTGACGACGACCTGGCCAGGGGCCGGACCACCTGCCGCAACCAGGGCGACCGCTCGACGTACTACTGGCCCGTGCTGCGACTCCAGAACGGACAGGCGGAGGCCGACGCGCAGGCGGACGGCGGCGGCAAGGACCAGAACGTCGGCGAGATCCAGACACCCGCGCAGGTCACCCTGAACTTCGTCGGCAGTCCGGTCTCCAAGGTCACCGCGATGCCCCGCTTCCTGCGGATCATCACGGGCGACGCCAAGGCCTTCACCAACGGCGACGCGAACGCCAACGCGTCCTGGTCCTGCACCGGTTTCGAGAACCGCCAGCTGAAGGACAAGTACCCGATCTGCCCCGAGGGCAGCAAGGTCGTGCGGACCTTCCGCTTCCAGAGCTGCTGGGACGGACAGAACACCGACAGCGCCAACCACCGCACCCATGTGGCCTTCGCCGACCCGGCGAGCGGGCGCTGCGGCAACGGCTTCCGGGCCATCCCGCAGCTCGTCCAGCGGATCGTCTACGACGTGCCGCCCGGCCCCGGGTTCGCGGTCGACTCGTTCCCGGAGCAGCTGCACAAACCGATCACCGACCACGGCGACTTCATCAACGTCTTCGACCAGCGGCTGATGCGGAGGGTGGTGAGCTGCATCAACGAGGGGCGCCGCTGCTCCTAGTGGTCTCCGGACCCGTGGTCCGACCCATGGCCCGTCCCATGGGTCGGCCCGTGGTCCGACCCATGTCCGGACGATTGCGACGCGTGCGGCGCGTGCGGCTCGGTGGTCTCGACCTGACCACCGAGCCGTTCGCGTACCTGCTTCACCGTGCCGGCGTCGGCCGACACGGCCCACTTGCGGCCGACGAGATACGAACCGCCGTAGTCCTTGGCCTGGTTGAGCCACTCGCGCTGTCCGCGGTCGGTCGCGAAGGTGGTCAGGACGTACGTCCCGTCGCCCGTCGCGCACTTCGCCTGGCGCAGCTCCGCCGCGTCCGTCTGGAGGTCCGGGGCGCAGCCGGCGCGCTCCGCGATCTGCTCCAGGGTGCCGCTCGCCTCCTCGGGCGCCTCCGCCTGCGACTGGCACCCCGTCACGGCGGCCACCGCCGCCAGAAGGACCAGGGCCACCGTCGTCGTTCGTCGCGTACGCATCAGCATCCGCCCATCCTGCCCGCCCGGTCGCGCCAAGGTGACCGGAATCCGATCGGTTACGGTTTGGTGGGATACGTCCCTAAGACGTACCGATACGGAGGAGTCGACGCCATGCCCGCCATCCCCGCCGCCACCGTCGCCAACCTCCGCGACCTGGGCACCCTCGCCCTCGGTGAGGGGCGCAGCGTCCGCTCGGGGCGGCTCTTCCGGTCCGCCCAGCTCGACCTGCTCGATCCGGAGGACCCGGTGGTGGCCGCGCTCGGCATCCGTACGGTCGTCGACTTCCGTACGGCGCAGGAGCGGGCGGAGCGGCCCGACCGGGTTCCGGCGGACGTGCGGCTGCTCGTCGCGGACGTGCTCGCCGACCATCTGGCCGCCAGTGGCCTGCCGCCGGCCGCCCGGCTGAAGACCCTGCTCACCAACCCGGTGCTGGCCGAGCAGGTCCTCGGCGGGGGCCGCGCCCGGGAGGCCTTCGCGCGGACGTACCGGGCCTTCGTGTCGAGCGACTCCGCCCGCCTCGCCTACCGGGTCTTCCTCACCGAACTGGGCGATCCTCGCGGCGGTCCGCTGCTCTTCCACTGCACGGCCGGCAAGGACCGTACGGGCTGGGCGGCCACGATCGTGCTGTCGCTGCTCGGCGCGGACGAGAAGACGGTCCTGGCGGAGTACCTGTCGGTCAACGCGGCGGTACGGCAGGCGTTCGCGCCGATGATCGAGGGGTTCACGGCCCAGGGCGGCGACCCGGATCTGGCGCTGGCCCTCATCGGGGTCGTACCGGAGTACCTCCAGGCGGCACTGGACGAGGTGGCGACCCGGCACGGCTCGATGGAGCGGTACGTACGGGACGGCCTCGGCGTCCCCGACGAGGTGACGGACGTGATCCGCGAACGGCTGACCGTGTACGAGGCGTGACGGGCGGCGGCCGCGCGGGCGGCCGTTCACCGGGGTGACCATCGGATGATTCGCTCGTTCTGCTGAACGTGAGCACCCAGGAACTCGCCTCCTCCCCCAGCGGCCCGGTCGATGTCGAACAGGCCGAGGCCGCGCTCGTCGAGCACTACCCGCGGTTGGTCCGGATCGCGTATCTCGTGCTGCCGCCCTCGCTGGGGCGCAATCGGCGGGTGCTGACGGCGCACGCGCTCGTCCAGCGGTCGTTGCCGGCGCGGCGGACGTCCGGGGCCGGGATCCCTGGGCCGCAGCGCTCCGAGGACGCCGTCGACCCCGGGTACGCGTACATCCGGGTGGAGGTGCTCCGGCAGGCGCTGATCGCGGGGTTGCCGCTGCGGCGCCGGGCGCTGCCGCGGCGGGCACAGTTCCCGCCGCTGCTGCCGCACGTGTGGGGGCTGCGGCTGTTCCCGCGCGCGGGCGGTGCCGACGAACTGGCCCTGGATCAGCGGCTCTCCGCCCTGACCGGCCCGGGGCGCGCGGTGTACGTGCTGCGGTGGCTGGAGCGGCAGGGGGATCCGGAGGTGCTGCGGGTGCTCGCGGCGGCCGGGGTGACGGAGCCGGACGCGGAGGCGGCGCTCGTGGAGGCCGACGGGGTGGAGGCGGCGCTGGGCATCGGGGCGGCGGGCCTGCTCGACTCGCCCGAGTTCGATCCGTGCTCGCTCCAGGCCCGGCCGACGGATCTGATGCGCCGCCGCCAGCACGGCCGGGCGGCGCTCGCCGCGGCGGCGGCCGTCCTGGTCTGCGGGACGCTGCTCGGGCTGCCCGGTGAGGGCTGGGGGCCGGGCGGCGCCGCCGCTCCGTCGTACGCGCGCAATCCGGCCGCCGAGGCGGCGCTCGACCCGGGGAAGCTGAGACGCGTCCCCGCCGGGTTCTGGCAGCGCTCGGCGCGGACGGACTTCTCGGTCTGGCCGGCCCGGGGCGCCCTGGTGGACGACCGGGCGCTGCTGCGGCGGGCGCTCGCCGTGTGGGCGCGGCCCGGCGGTTCGGTGCGGTCCTCGGCGACGCCGGGGACGCCGGTGGGGCCGCCGATGGGTTCGCCGCAGCTGCTGTACGCGGGCGAGGTGGACGGCTCGCGGGTGGCGCTGTTCCACGACGGGCTGCGGGCGGTGCGGTACGCGGAGCCGTCGGCGGGAACGGCCGGCGCGGCGCTGGACTTCGCGCGGACGGACGGGGCGGACGTGGTCGGCTCCGCGGCCCTCGTCCTCTCCCGTACGACGGCCAACGTCCGTTATGTGACAGCCCCTTGGGTACGGGAGACGGCCGTACGGGACCTGTTGGCGCCGGCGAAGGAGCCCTGGCGGCTGGAGCGGGACGCGCACGGCGTCACACAGCCGCTGCTCAGTCCCGCCCAGGCCCGGGGTTGCACGGCGTGGAACACGCTCCAGGTGCGGGACGCGACGGGGGTGCGGCTGCTTGCCGATCTGGGCGAGCTGGCGCCCGCCCGGCTGACCTCGGGACCGCCGGGGGCGCCCCAGGACGTGACGGGGACGGCGGCGCGGTCGCTGTGGGAGCGGGCGGCCTGCCGGCTGACGGCGGTCCGCTCACACGGGGTGCGGTCGGTCAACGCCTGGCCGTTCGCGGAGCAGCGGCTGCCGGAGGACGGGGGCCGGGCGGCCTGGGTGTGCGCACGGGCGGAGACCTGGCGGGGCACGGGCAGCCGGGTCCTCGCCCAGTTCCAGGTCCCAGCGCCGGGGGTGGCCGCGGCGGTCGTGGCGCAGGCCGAGGAGTCCCCGGCCTGCGGGGTGCGGGAGCCTCGGGTCCTCGCGGGGGTGCTCTGGCAGGCGAAGAGCGGTCGGTGGTACGTCCTGGCGGCGGGGAGCGGGGAGTTCGTGGCGCTGCGGACCACGGGCGGGGTGAAGGGCGAGGCGGACGGCCCGCTTCTCGCGGTGCGGACGGAGGCCGGTGCCCGCGCCGACCTCGTCGGCACGCTGAGGAACGGCACGCGCGTGGGCGCGCTGCGCTGAGGCACAGGCGCCGGGCGCCCCGTGAATTCTCACTGCACGACTCTGTTGCCAACTGCTTACCCCTCAGTACATTGACGTCATGTCTAATACGCAGCCTGCACCGGTGGCGTCGGAGCACATCGAACTCAAGGCCCGGAGGGTCTCCTTCGACTGGGAGGAGACCCCGCTCCACTGGGTTCCCGGCGATCCGTTCACGACCCACACCATCAACGTGCTGCACCTGCTGCTCCCGGCGGGCGAGCGCTGGTTCGTGCACGTCTACAAGCAGGTGCTCCCGTTCATCACCGACGACCGGCTGCGTGCGGACGTCATCGGCTTCATCGGCCAGGAGGCCGTCCACTCCCAGGCACACGACGACGTGCTCCCGCACCTCAAGAAGCTCGGCCTGGACCCCACGCCCTACACGGCCCAGGTGGACTGGTTCTTCGAGAAGCTGCTCGGCGACCGGACCCTGCCGCCCGGCCGGGCGCGCCGCTGGTGGCTGATGGAGCGGGTCGCGCTCATCGCCGCCATCGAGCACTACACGGCGTTCCTCGGCAACTGGGTCCTCAACGCCGAGGAGTTGGACCGGCGGGGAGCGGACCCGACGATGCTGGACCTGCTGCGCTGGCACGGCGCCGAGGAGGTCGAGCACCGCTCCGTCGCCTTCGAGCTGTTCATGCACCTCGACGGCGGCTACCGGCGCCGCGCCCGCACCTGGGCCACCGCCTTCACCGCGATGGTCTTCCTCTGGCAGCGCGGCACCCGCTTCTTCATGGAGAACGACCCCACCCTCGTCGACGGCAGGGCCTCGGTCGGCCAGCTCGTCCGCAAGGGCCGGGAGGGCGTGCTGCCGTCCACGCCCGACCTGCTCCGGGCGGTCCCGCGCTATCTCAGCCGCGACTACCACCCCTCCCAGGAGGGGAACACGGCCCAGGCCGTCGCGTACCTGGCCAACTCCCCCGGCGCCAACGGAGGCCGCTGACCATGCCCCGTCCGCTCACCGTCGTCCTGATCGCCGGGGCCGCGGTCCTCGCCAAGCGCGCCATGCGCCGCCGGATCACCGCCGCCCCGCTGTGGCCGATGCCCGCCCTCGACGAGCCGGTCTCGGGCCGCGGCCGGCTCGCGACCGTCACCAGGAAGGTCCTGGTCACCGAGCGCACCGAGCCCGCCTCCGGCGTCGTACGGCTCCGGCTCGAAGGCACGGGCCTGCCCGCCTGGCAGCCGGGCGCCCATGTCGACCTGGTGCTGCCGTCCGGTCTGGTGCGCCCGTACTCGCTCTGCGGGGACCCGGCCGACACCGACACGTACACGGTGGCGACCCGCCTGATCGAGGACGGCCGGGGCGGCTCGCGCGAGGTGCACGAACAGCTCCACGAGGGCACGGAGATCGAGATCCGCGGGCCGCGGAACCGCTTCCCGCTGGTCGACGCGCCCGCGTACGTCTTCGTGGCGGGAGGCATCGGCATCACCCCCGTGCTGCCGATGCTGCGCGCGGCGGAGGCGGCGGGCGCCGACTGGCGGCTGCTCTACTGCGGGCGCAGCCGCGCCACCCTGCCGTACCTCGACGAGATCGAGAAGCTCGGCGGGGAGCGCAGCGAGACGGGGGTCCCCCCGGCCGAAGGCCGGGGGAGGGTGACGGTGGTCACCGAGGACGAGTCGGGCCGCCCGGAGCTCGGGTTCCTCGCCGAGGTCCCGGAGGAGACGGCGGTGTACTGCTGCGGTCCCGAGGGGCTGATGGACGCGGTGACCGCCGCGATGCCGGCCGGCCGGGCCCCGCATCTGGAACGCTTCTCCCCCGCCGCGACGACCGGCGGCGACTCCTTCGAGGTCGAACTGCGCCGCACCGGTCGTACGGTGACGGTGGCGGCGGACCAGTCGGTGCTCGCCGCCGTCCGTTCCGAGCTGCCCGGCGTCGCGTACTCCTGCGAGCAGGGCTTCTGCGGGACCTGCCAACAGCGGGTCCTGGAGGGCGAGATCGACCACCGCGACGAGCTCCTCACGGACGCGGAGCGCGGCGGGTCGATGCTGCTATGCGTCTCGCGCAGTGCCGGGGAACGGCTGGTTCTCGACCTCTAGAGGAGGCGCCGGATCCCGCCTCAGGGGAGGATCAGCCAGTCGAAGGCGAGCGCGGCGGCCAGGCCGCCCACCAGGAGCCACGTGCCCAGGCGGGTACGGCCGTTGCGGGAGAGCTCGATCACGACGCCGCAGAGGATCATGGCCAGTCCGTACACACCGACGACCAGCACGGACGTACGGCTGGCCAGCCGGATCACCAGCACGGCCGCCATGGCGACCAGCAGCACGGACGCGGCGGCTATCCGCAGTTGGCGGGCCTGCTTCGGGCTCAAACCGTTGGTGCTCATGTCGTGGGAGCGTATCGGACGCCCGTTAGGCTGTTCGCATGACGACCGGGGTACGCCGCAGGATGGGCGTCGAGGAGCGCAAGCAGCAGCTGATCGGGGTGGCCCTGGAGCTGTTCAGCCACCGCTCTCCCGACGAGGTGTCCATCGACGAGATCGCCGCGGCCGCGGGGATCTCGCGGCCGCTGGTCTACCACTACTTCCCCGGCAAGCAGAGCCTGTACGAGGCGGCGCTGCGCCGGGCGGCGGACGAGCTGGCGGCCCGGTTCCTCGAACCGCCGCAGGGCCCGCTGGGCGCCCGGCTGCTGCGGGTGATGGGCCGTTTCTTCGACTTCGTCGACGATCACGGGCCGGGTTTCGCGGCGCTGATGCGGGGCGGGCCCGCGGTGGGTTCCTCGACGACGAACGCGATGATCGACGAGGTGCGGCAGGCCGCCTACGAGCAGATCCTGGCCCATCTGGACGTCGAGTGCCCCTCGGCCCGGCTCGAACTGGTCGTCCGCTCCTGGGTGTCGCTTGCGGAGTCCACGGCGCTGATCTGGCTGGACGGGCGCCGGGTGCCGCGCGCGGAGCTGGAGCTGCAGCTGGTGCACGACTTCGCGGCGCTCGCGGCGGTGAGCGCCGCGTACGACACGGAGATGGCGGACATCCTGGTCCGCATCCTCGCCGACGAGCCGGCGGACGGCCCGTTCGGCGAGCTGGTCGGCCGGCTCATGACGCTGGTGCCGCGGGTTCCGGCCCAGGGCGGTCAGACCTTGCGGTAGGAGGGTTCCAGGTCGCGGACCTCGGCGGAGAGCCGAGCTGCCCCCGGCTCCTTGACGTACGCGGGCAGGAGCGCGACCACGGCCTCCGCGAGGCGGGCCTTCGTCTCGTCCGTGCGGCCGGGCAGCACCGCGATCTCCACATGGACGACGACGTCGTCGCCCGTACCGTCCCCGACGACGGCCTCCTCGACCGCGCGGAAACGGGTCTTGCAGTTCTCGATCCGCGTGTCGACGGTCTGCACCACGAGCGGGTGCAGCGCGAGCGCGAAGCCGCGCCGGTCGAGCGGCGCGGAGTGGTCCACGGTGATCTGCGGCATGAGGGCTCTCCCGGTCGTGAGGATGACTGACCACACCCTTACGGTGATCGTCATGGACGCACAAGTGACCTTCCGGCAGGCGGACGACCGCGATCTGGACCGGCTGGTGGGGTTGTTCGACGGGGCCGCGGGCTGGATGGTCCGCAACGAAATCGACCAGTGGAAGCCGGGCGACAAGAGCGCCGAGCACTTCCGGGCGCGGATGGCCGCCGGCGAGGTGTGGCTCATGTCCCGTGGAGACCGGGCCGTCGGGGCGTACGAGCTGTGGTGGGACGACGAGCCGGCGTGGGGACCGCAGCCCCCGGTCGCGGGCTACGTCCACCGGCTGATGACCGACCGGGAGGCCGCCCCCGCCGGAGCCGG
Organism: Streptomyces sp. NPDC022552; assembly: GCF_055561875.1. Taxonomy (NCBI): domain Bacteria; kingdom Bacillati; phylum Actinomycetota; class Actinomycetes; order Kitasatosporales; family Streptomycetaceae; genus Streptomyces; species Streptomyces sp. NPDC022552. The sequence goes on along the minus strand of NZ_JBVHGJ010000002.1, from coordinate 533,271 downwards.
CCGCGCGCTCCTGGCGCATGCCGAGGAGCGGATCGCGGCCGGTGGGAGGGCGGTGGCCCGGCTGGACTGTGTGGCGAGCAACCCGCGGCTCCGTACGTACTACGAAGCCGCGGGGTACACGGTCGTCGGCGAGGAGCTCGGGAAGCTCGCCGCCGACGGCACGCGTTACGGGGTCACGCTGCTCGAGAAGGCGCTCACCCGGCCCTGAACACGGCCACCGTGCGGGCCGGGACCGTGAAGGTGCCGGAACCGGCCTCGTAGGAGGCGGACTTGACCGTGCTGTCCGAGCCGGCTGCCTGGACCGGGTGGAGGGCGTAGCCCTTTCCGGCCAGCGCGGCGACCCGCTGGGTCCGCCGCTCCGGGCTCGCGTTGAAGACCACGACCAGGTCACCCAGGCGCATGGTGATCACGCCCGGGGTCTCGCCGGTTCCCGAGAGCGGGAAGGACAGGGCGTCCTGGACCTGTCCGGCGGTGGCGAGGGAGAAGGCGGACTCGGTCGTACGGATCCTCTGGAGGTCCCGGTAGGCGGCCGAGGCGCCGTCGATCTGGTCGCAGCCGACGGTGAGGCCGGGGGCGGTCAGCAGCGGCTTTCCGTAACCCCACTTGGCCTTGTTGTCGGCCGCCGGGGGAAGGCCACGGCCGAAGCCGTTGCCGGCGCGGCAGTCCCAGTGGATCGCGTTGAACCAGTCGCCGCTGTCGTACGAGTTGCGGTCCAGCGACTTGGAGCGCAGCAGGTCCGAGCCCGCCTGGGAGAGCGCGGGGCCCTGCGAGAGCGTCGCCGTCGCCATGGCGAGGACCTGCATCCTGGACCGGTCGGCGGCCGACGTACCCGCGGGGAGCTTGAAGGCGAGCGCGTCGTACAGGGTCTCGTTGTCGTGGGCGTCGGCGTAGGCGAGGGCGTCACCGGGGGCGGCCGCGTAGCCGGCCGGTGAGCCGTTGTAGTCGACCTGGCTGCCCTTGACGGTACGGCCGGAGGTGTCGGTGAAGGAGTAGTCGGCGAGGTTGCCGGTCAGACCGACCTTGATCAGGTCCTGGTAGTGCAGGAGCCGGGCCTTCTGCTGCTCCGGAGTGCCGTTGGCCGTCGAGGAGTTGGGGTCGGTGAAGAGGCCGGAGGCGAAGCCCTGGACGCCCGGGTCCTCGTCGAAGGGGCCGCCGCCGCGGACGGCGTCCCGGGCCCGGTCGGAGAAGGTGGCGACGCCGGTGCCGGCCATGTTCTTCTGGGTGGCCTGGACGAAGCGGGAGTCGTCGGCGATCTCGCCGAAGTTCCAGCCCTCGCCGTAGAGCACGATCGCCTTGCCGTCGACGCCGTCCTTGGCGACGGTCAGCGCGTCCAGGGCCTTGCGGACGGCGAGGATGTTCTCCTTCGGGTGGTGGCCCATGAGGTCGAAGCGGAAGCCGTCCACCTTGTACTGCTTGGCCCAGGTGACGACCGAGTCGACGACGAGCTTGCCCATCATGGCGTTCTCGGGCGCGGTGTTGGCGCAGCAGGTGGAGGTGGCGACGGAGCCGTCGGCCTGGAGCCGCTGGTAGTAGCCGGGCACGACCTTGTCGAGGACGGACTTGTCGGCCTGGCCGCTCGCCACGGTGTGGTTGTAGACCACGTCCATGACCGTGCGCAGTCCGGCGCCGTTCAGGGACTGGACCATCTGCCGGAACTCGACCGTGCGGCGGGTGCCGTCGGGGTCGGTGGAGTAGGAGCCCTCGGGGACGGTGTAGTGCAGCGGGTCGTAGCCCCAGTTGTAGGCGTCCTTGGCCGCGGCGGCGGCCACGCAGGCCTGCTGCTCCTCGGAGTCGGGGGCGTAGACCTTCAGGTCGCAGGCGGGTTCGGTCTGCTCGGACTTCTTCTCGGGGATGGTGCCGATGTCGAAGGCGGGGAGCAGGTGGACGTAGGAGGTGCCGGAGGCGGCGAGGGCCCTCAGGTGCTGTGAGCCCTTGCTGCCGGCGTCGGTGAAGGCGAGGTAGGTGCCCTTGTGGGCCGGGACGGCCGTGGTGTCCGCGATCGAGAAGTCGCGGATGTGGAGCTCCTGGATCTGGGCGTCCCGCAGCGGTACGGCCGCGGGCTTGGCCAGGCTCTTCCAGCCCTTGGGGGCGAGCTTCGGGTCCGCGAGGTCGACGACCAGGCTGCGGGCCGAGTCGGTGGTCAGGGCGGTGGAGTAGGGGTCGGTGACCTTGTTGGTGACGATCTGCCGGACGGTGGGCGCCCAGACCTTGACCACGTAGCGGTACGGCTTGCCCGTCCAGGCGCGCGTGCCGGTGACCGACCAGACGCCGGAGGCGTCGTCGCGGCGCATGGGCACGGTCCTGCCGTCGAGTTCGAGCGCGACGGACTGGGCGGTGGGCGCCCAGAGCGACAGCGTGGGACGGCCGTGGCGGAAGACCGGGCCGAGGTCGGCCCCGGTCGCCTTCGGTGCGTACAGGTCGTCGAGGACACCGGCGAGCTGGACGCCCGTGGCGGTCAGGACGGCACCGTTCGCCGCGTACTGGGCGGCGACGAGCTGCCCCTTGAGCGCCTCGCGGACGCGGTCACGGTCACGCGGGTCGACCGTGAAGGCGCCGTACGCCTTCAGGTGCGGGAAGGCGGACTTCTGGGCGTCGGTGAGCTCGGTCCGGTTCAGGCGCAGCGCCTGACGGTTCCCGGTGAGCGTCCCGTTCTCGGCCTTGATCGAGCCGTCGCGGGAGGAGAACAGCACGCTGGAGGCGGCGGTGTCGCTGCCGTTCCAGGCGAGGGTGGTCTCGTCGATCCAGACGGCCTGCGCCTTGGTGAGGTCGAGCGCGGCCCCGCTGCCCTTGGGCTGCGGCAGCAGGTACTTCTCCTGGCCGCCGAGCATCCACACCTCGTGGCCGTTTGCCTTGAGGTCCAGGGACTGGTCGGTGGGCAGGTCCTTCTCGTCGCCCTTGTGCAGGATGTACGAGAGGGAGGTGGCGCCGGCCGCGAGCGGGACCTCGTAGACCGCGCCGTAGGCGTCGGTACGCACCGGCTCCAGCGGCTTGCTCCAGTCAGTGGGGTTCGCGGCGCCGGTCCAGGTGTGCAGGCCCCAGCCGGCGTGGTCGCCGTCGGCGCGCTTGTAGTGCAGGACGGCCTTCGTCGTGTCCTGGGGCGGGTAGGCGCCCTCGGGCGCGGCGTTCAGGACCTCCGGCTCGCCCTGCTCGATCCAGACCTCGCCGGTCTTGGAGAGGTCGATCGTGCGGTCTGCGTCGGTGTCCTTGACACCGTCCTTGTTCACGGCGATGAAGCCGACCGAGGAGGCGCCGGGCTTGAGCTTGACGTAGGCGAAGGCGCCGTACGCGTCACGGCCGGTGAAGGGCTTGCCGGCGGGCCAGGTGGTGCCTTCGCCGTCGGCGATGTCGCCCCAGGTGTACAGGCCCCAGTCGGCGTAGTCTCCGTCGGCGCGCTTGTAGTGGACGATCGCGTAGTCGCGCTGGGTGGCGGTCGGCGGCTGTTCGACGGCCGGGGCGCCGCTGGTGGTCGCGGCGGTCGCGCTCGCGGTGCGGCCGGCGCTGTCGACGACGACGGCCTTGTAGCGCAGGGCCGTTCCGGCGGGCGCGGCGATCTTCTGGGTGACCTTGTACGGGGCGTGGTCGGCGGAGCCGAGGACCTGCCACTTCCCGTTGCCGGTCTGGGCGGCGAAGACGACGCGGTTCAGCTGCCCGCCCGTGACGTCGGCGGAGACCTCGACGGTGCCGGTGGCTCCGGCCTCGGGGGCCTTGAGGGTGATCCTCGGCGTGGCTGCGGGCGCGCCGAGCGGCTTCGCGGCCTTGAGCACGAGGGAGCCGAGCGCCGGGACGGTCACCTTGATCTTCGTGTCGCCGGCGCTGGTGACGCGGGCGTCACCGCCGTGGATCGCGGTGAAGTCCGTACCCGCGGAGCCGGTCGGGATCTCGACGGTCTTCGCCTCGGTGGAGCTGTTGACCGCGACGACGTACTCGACGGGCCCGCTCTTCGTGCGGGCGTCGGTACGGGAGAAGGCGTAGACGGAGCCCTCGGCGTACCGCTGCTCCTGGATGCCGTCGCGCAGCGCGGGGTGCTTCTTCGTGAGCGCGGAGAGCGTGGCGATCTGGCGGTACAGGGGGTGCGAGGCGTCGTAGGCGTCGCTCGCGTGGGTGCGGTCGGTGCCGAGCTGGTCGTCGTCCAGGTAGTCGGCGGTCTTCGACGCGAAGAGGGTCTGGCGGGAGTCCTTGTCGCCGCCGGCGCCGGTGTACCCCTGCTCGTCGCCGTAGTAGACGACGGGGTTGCCGCGGGTGAGGAACATCAGCTCGTTGGCGAGCCGGTAGCGCTGGAGGAGTTCGGCGTCGCCGGCCTTCGGGTTGTCCTGCTTGAGGAAGGTGCCGAAGCGGCCCATGTCGTGGTTGCCGAGGAAGGGCACCGACTCGTAGGCGTTGGCCTTGTCGGTGGTGTAGCGGTAGTCCTGGCCGAAGAGGTTCGCCAGCTTGTCCGCCGGACCGCCCTGGGAGGCGAAGGTGCGGGCGGCGTCCTGGAAGGGGAAGTCGAGGGTGGCGTCGAGGCGGCCCTCGGTCACGTACGGGGCGGTGATCGCCGGGTCGGCGGAGTAGACCTCGCCGAACATGAAGAAGTCGTCGCGGCCGCGCTTCGCGGCGTACTCGTCGAGGGCGGTGGCCCACTGCGTCCAGAACGCGGTGTCGACGTGCTTGACGGTGTCGATGCGGAAGCCGTCGATGTCGAAGTCGCGGACCCAGCGCTGGTAGATCTTCTCCATGCCCTCGACGACCTCGGGACGCTCGGTCCACAGGTCGTCCAGGCCGACGAAGTCGCCGTACTGGGAGGACTCGCCGGCGAAGGTCGAGTCGCCCCGGTTGTGGTACATCGTCGGGTCGTTGAGCCAGGAGGGAACCTTGACGTTCTTCTTCTCGGCGGGCACGACGGGCGTGCGGGGGAAGGAGTCCGTGTCGACGCGCGGGAACGAGCCGCTGCGGTCGTCGAAGGGGACGCCGTCCTTCGTCAGATACGGGAAGGCGCCCTTGGAGAGGTAGCCGTAGGTCTTCTCCTTGTAGTCGACGACGTCGGCGGTGTGGTTGGTGATGACGTCGAAGAAGACCTTCATGCCCTTGGCGTGGGCCTGGTCGATCAGCTTCTCCAGGTCGGCGTTGGTGCCGAAGTGCGGGTCGACCTGGGTGAAGTCGGTGATCCAGTAGCCGTGATAGCCGGCGCTGGCGTCCTTCCCGGTGCCCTGGACGGGCTGGTTCTTGAAGATCGGCGCCATCCAGATGGCGGTGGTGCCGAGGCCCTTGATGTAGTCGAGCTTCTTGGTGAGCCCCTTGAGGTCACCGCCCTGGTAGAAGCCCTTGTCGGCAGGGTCGAAGCCGGTGTCGAGCCGGGTGCCGGTGAGCCCGCCGCGGTCGTTGGCGGTGTCCCCGTTGGCGAACCGGTCGGGGAGCACGAAGTAGAACTGCTCGCGCGTGAGGTCGTGCCGCGCGGGCTGCGCGGCGAGCGCCCGGTCGGACGGCGGTGGCGGCGGCGCGGCCGCGGCCGGGAGGGCGGGCACCATCGCCGCGCACAGGGCGGTGGCCACGGCGGCCGCCGTTCTCTTGCGTATCACGGGGGTTCTCCCTGGAGGTACGGGAAGGGGGGCCGCCCCGGCGGGGCGGCCCTGAGGAGAGGAGCGATCAGCTGCGGAAGGTGTCGTTCAGAACGATCCGGCCGGAGGCGGGGACCGTCGCGGTGCGGTTGGCGCCCGACTCCCAGGTCACGTTGCCCGCCGCGTCCTTGCGGACGTACTTGTACTCGAAGGCCGTGCCGACCGGCAGGGTGACGTCGAGCTTCCAGACCGGATACGAGGCCGGGTCCAGCTTCAGGGCCGCGGCAGGGGACCAGTTGCCCAGCTCCGCGCGGTTGCCCGTCACGTAGATGTTCTGGCCGGAGACCGTGGTGGCGTTGACGTTGAAGGAAGCGCCCGTGGCGGCCGGCGGCGGGGTCGTCGTGCCGCCGCCGCAGTTCTTGGCGTTCACGTGCAGCGCCAGCGCCGTGTTCGAGGCAAGCGTCGCCGTGAACTGGCCGGTCGCGTTCACCGTCACGCCCGTGTTCGACTGGACGTCGCAGTACGTGCCGGCCGGCAGCCCCGTCTGGAACGTGCGGGTCAGCGACGATCCCTCGTGGTTGAGGGCGACGTACCCCTTGTCGCCCCGGCCGAACGCGATCGCGTTGTTGCCGTTGTCCCACCAGTTGGTGACCGCCGTGCCGCGCGCGGCGTTGCGGAAGGCGACCATCGAGGCGATCTCCCGCCAGGCGTGCTGGCACTTCCACCCGTCGCTGTAACAGGCGTTGACCTGGCCGCCGTTGGGCGCGCCCGCGTCCTTGTCGGACCACTCGTAGCCGGAGTGGACGTCCGGGGAGCCGTACGGCCAGGCCAGCATGAAGACGCTCGCCAGGGTGTAGGTCGCGCCGTTCTTGTAGTTGAGGGTGTCGCCGCCGCGCTCGGTGTCGTGGTTGTCGACGAAGACGCCGGCCGCGCCGGAGGACATGTAGCCCCAGGACTCGCCGAAGTTGTTCAGGTACGCGAGCTTCTCCGAGCCGAAGATCCGCTTGAGGTCCCGTGCGTAACGGAACTCCTGCACGTCTCCGTTGCCCAGGTACTCGCTCGGGGAGACCGCCTCACCGGCCCCGTATATCGCCTCCTGCTTCCAGTAGACGCCCGGGTTGCTCAGCCGCGACTTGATGTTCGCGAGGTCGGCGGCCGGCATGTGCTTGGCCGCGTCGACCCGGAAGCCGTCCACGCCGAGCGAGAGGAGGTCGTTCATGTACGCGGCGATCCGGCCGCGCACCCAGTCCTCGCCGGTGTCGAGGTCCGGCAGGCCGACCAGCTCGCAGTTCTGGACGTTGGCCCGGTCCTGGTAGTTCGAGATGGTGGCCCGGCAGTCGTCCATGTCGGCGCCCGAGTACAGGCCCGGGTAGTCGTACTTGGAGAACGAGGTCCCGCCCGTTCCCGTGCCCGACGCGTTGGCCATGTGGTTGATGACGGTGTCGGCGACGACCTTCACACCCGCCGCGTGACAGGTGTCGACCATGGCCTTGAAGGCGGTGCGGTCGCCGAGCGGTCCGGCGATCTTGTAGCTGACGGGCTGGTACGCGGTCCACCAGGTCGATCCCTGGATCCGCTCCTGGGGCGGCGACACCTGCACGTAGCCGTAACCGGCCGGACCGAGCTGGTCCGTACAGGCCTTGGCCACCGAGGCGAACTTCCACTCGAACATCACCGCGGTGACGTCCTTGGGGCCGGGTGCCGCCGCCTGTGCCGGGGCGGTCGGCGCCGTGACGGCCACAGCGGCTCCCGCCACCACGGCGAGTGCAGCGGCCACGGTCTTTCTGGCCATGATTCCTCCTGACGACGTCCCTGTCGCAAGAAGTTGCCGAAAATGTCAGCAACTGTTTTCAGCCGTGACCGTACGAGCGCCCCGACCCCGGGTCAACCCTTGGGACCCCTCAATGCAGGGAGTTACGCAAGGAGTTGCAGCGAGGTCCCGGCCGGCGGCTGCGCCGTGGAGCCCCGGACCACCAGCTCCGGCTGGAAGACGAACTCCGTGCGCTGCACGGGGTTCCCCTCCACCTCCTCCAGGAGTGCCCCCACCGCCGCCGTCGCCATCGCCTGCACGGGCTGACGCACGGTGGTGAGCGGCGGATCGGTGAACGCGATCAGCGGCGAGTCGTCGAAGCCGATGACCGACACGTCACCGGGCACGTCGAGGCCCCGGGCGCGCACCGCGCGGATCGCGCCGAGCGCCATCAGGTCGGAGCCGCAGACGATCCCGGTGCAGCCCTGGTCGAGCAGGATGTCGGCCGCGGCGTGCCCGCCCTCGACGCCGAACAGCGTGGGACGGACGTACCGTTCGGCCTCCTCCCGCTCCATTCCCAGGAGGTGGTGCAGCTCGGCCGCGAAGCCCTCCGCCTTTCGGCGCGAGGGCACGTAACGGGTGGGGCCGATCGCGAGGCCGATCCGCTCGTGGCCCAGCTCGACCAGGTGCCGCACGGCCATCCGCGCGGCCGCCCGGTCGTCGGGTGAGACGAAGTTGGCGTCGATCCGCTCGTTGAAGCCGTTGATGAGGACGAACGGGACGCCCCGCGCGGCCAGCCGGACGTAGCGCTCCGGGTCGGCGGAGGCGTCCGCGTGCAGCCCGGAGAGGAAGATGATGCCGGTGACCCCGCGCTCCTCCAGCTGCTCGACCAGCTCGTCCTCGGTGGCGCCGCCTGGCATCTGGGTGCAGAGCACCGGGGTGTAGCCGTGCCCGGCCAGGACCTGCTCGATGACCTGCGCGAACGCCGGGAAGATCGGGTTGGTCAGCTCGGGCACGAGCAGGCCGACCAGGCCCGCGCTGCGCCGTTTCAGCCGTACCGGACGCTCGTAGCCGAGCACGTCGAGCGCGGCGAGGACGCGGTGCCGGGTCCCTCCGGCCACGCCCGCCTTGCCGTTGAGGACCCGGCTGACCGTGGCCTCGCTGACCCCCGACTGGGCCGCGATGTCCGCGAGCCGCGGGGCGCCGTTCCCGGCGCCCCGCGGCAGGGGGATGGTCACACCGCCCACCAGACGGTGGTGTCGGCGGGCAGCTCCACGACGCCTTCCCCGTGGGAGACCGGCTCGTTGGAGAGGAGGAACCGGCCGGGCAGCGGGACGGATATGGCCCGACCGGTGGTGTTGGCGGTGCAGACGAAGCCGTCTCGGCGGAAGGAGAGCACACCCTCCGGTGCCTCCAGCCACTCGACGTCCTCGCCCGCACCGAGTTCGGGGCGCTCACGGCGCACGGCCAGCGCGCTGCGGTACAGCTCCAGGGTGGAGCCGGGGTCGCCGGCCTGCGCCTCGACGCTGAGCCCGCCCCAGGTGGCCGGCTGCGGCAGCCAGCTGCCGCCGCTGCCGAAGCCGTACGACGAGCCCTCGACGGTCCACGGGATGGGCACCCGGCAGCCGTCGCGGAAGCCGTCCTGGCCGGTGGCCCGGAAGAACGACGGGTCCTGGCGGACCTCGTCGGGCAGGTCGGTGACGTCCGGCAGGCCGAGCTCCTCGCCCTGGTAGACGTACGCCGATCCGGGCAGCGCCAGCATCAGCAGCGTCGCGGCACGGGCCCGGCGCAGACCGAGCGCGCGGTCGCCCTGCTCGCGCAGCTGGGTGCCGAGGCCGGGCGGGTTGGCGAACCGGGTGGCGTGCCGGGTGACGTCGTGGTTGGAGAGCACCCAGGTGGTGGGCGCGCCGACCGGGCGCATCGCGGCGAGCGAGGCGTCGATCACCCGGCGCAGCTCGACGGCGTCCCAGTGGGTGCCCAGGTACTGGAAGTTGAACGCCTGGTGCATCTCGTCGGGGCGCACGTAGTGCGCGGTGCGCTCGACGGTCGGGGTCCACGCCTCGGCGACGAGGACGCGCTCGCCGTCGTACTCGGAGAGGACCTGGCGCCAGGAGCGGTAGATCTCGTGGACGCCGTCCTGGTCGAAGAAGGGCATGACGTCGTTGCCGAGCAGCTTGAGCTGGTCGTGCGCGCCGATGTCAGGCAGCCCCTCGGCCTTCACCAGGCCGTGGGCGACGTCGACACGGAAGCCGTCGACGCCCATGTCGAGCCAGAAGCGGAGGATCGAGCGGAACTCGTCGCGTACGGCCGGGTGCTCCCAGTTGAAGTCCGGCTGCTCGGGCGCGAAGAGGTGCAGGTACCACTCCCCGGCGGTGCCGTCCGCCTCCTCGACCCGCGTCCAGGCGGGGCCGCCGAAGATGGACTCCCAGTCGTTGGGCGGCAGTTCGCCGTTCTCGCCCTTCCCCGGGCGGAAGTGGTAGCGCTCGCGCAGCGGGGAGCCGGGGCCCTCGCGCAGCGCGCGCTGGAACCACTCGTGCTGGTCGGAGGAGTGGTTGGGCACCAGGTCGACGATGATCCGCAGGTCCAGCTCGTGCGCCTCGCGGATGAGTGCGTCGGCGTCGAGGAGGCTGCCGAACATCGGGTCGATGGCCCGGTAGTCGGCCACGTCGTAGCCGGCGTCGGCCTGCGGGGAGGCGTAGAAGGGGCTGAGCCAGACGGCGTCGACGCCCAGCTCCTTCAGATACGGAAGCCGGCCGCGGATGCCCTCCAGGTCGCCCATGCCGTCGCCGTTTCCGTCGGCGAAGCTGCGGGGGTAGACCTGGTAGATCACCGCGTCTCTCCACCAACCCGTGTGCGTGCCGGTGGTCGGGGCGGCGTCGGGGGCAGCGAGGTGCTGGGTCATGTCTTCCTTGAGAGGTAAGGAGGTACGTACGTGTGGGGTGTTCGGGTGCTCAGCCCTTGACGGCGCCGGCGGACATGCCGGTCACCAGGTGCCGCTGGGCGAAGAGGAACACCAGCGCCGCGGGGATGGCGATGAGCACGGAGGCCGCGGACATCGGACCCCACTGGGCGCCGTACTGGTTGACGAACTTCTGCAGGCCGCCCGCGAGGGTGAGGTTCTCGTCCCCGACCATGAACGCGGAGGCGTAGGCGACCTCGCCCCAGGCGGTGATGAAGGAGTAGAACGCCGTCACCGCGATGCCGGGCTTGGCCAGCGGCAGGATCAGCCGCCAGAAGGTGCCGAACGGGTTGAGGCCGTCGACCTGGCCGGACTCGTCGATCTCGCGCGGGATGGTGTCGAAGAAGCCCTTCATCATCCAGGCGCAGAAGGGGACGGCGATGGTCAGGTACGTGATGACCAGACCGGCCGACTTATTCAGCAGCCCCAGCGTCGACATGATGTTGTAGATCGGCACGATCAGGACGGCGACCGGGAACATCTGGGTGATCAGCAGCGTCCACATCAGTCCACGCTTGCCGGGGAAGCGGAAGCGGCTGACGGCGTAGCCGGTGGTGGAGGCGATGAAGACACCGAGGACCGTGGTGAGGCCCGCGATGAGCAGCGAGTTGCCGAACCAGGTGAGGAACTCGGTGTTCTCCAGCAGGTCGGTGTAGTTCGCGAGCGTCGTCTCCTTGAAGAAGTCCGTGGTGATCGCGTACTTCGCCGGCTTGAGCGAGGTCAGCAGGACCCACAGCACGGGGAAGACGGCGATCACGGAGGCGACGATCAGGGTCGCGTGCAGCCCGACCGAGGCGAGCGGCGAACGACGGCCGCGGGTGGGCGTGTTGGTGGCGGTGGTCACCAGACTTCTCCCTGCTTGCGGAGGACGCGCCGGTAGATCGCGGCGAAGACCATCAGGAGGACCAGGATCAGGACGCCCCAGGTGGACGACTGGGCGAAGTCACGCGGGCTGATCTCGAAGGAGAACTTGTACGCCTGGGTGACCAGGATCTGCGTGGCCTCACCGGGTCCGCCCCGCGTGAGCAGGAAGATCACCGGGAACATGTTGAAGGTCCAGATGGTGCTGAGCAGGATCACGGTGGTGGACACCGAGCGCAGCCCGGGCAGCGTGATGTTCCGGAAGCGCTGCCAGGCGTTCGCGCCGTCCATCTCGGCGGCCTCGTACAGCTCGCCGGGGATGGACTGGAGCCCGCCGAGGAGGGCGACCATCATGAACGGGATGCCGAGCCAGACGTTGACGGCGATGACCGAGAACTTGGCCCAGGTGGGGTCGTTGAGCCACGGCACGGCGTCGATGCCGGCGCCGCCGAGGACCTGGTTGAGCAGGCCGTTGTCCTGGTTGTAGAGGAAGCGCCAGGCGAAGACGGAGACGAAGCCGGGCACGGCCCAGGGCAGGATCAGCAGCATCCGGTACACGGAGCGGCCGGCGATCCTGCGGTTGAGGATGTTGGCGAGGGCCAGGCCGAGCACGAAGGTGACCGAGACGCAGGCGACCGTCCACACCAGCGTCCAGCCGAGCGTGCCGAGGAACTGGCTCCCGGTCAGCGCGTCGACGTAGTTGTCCAGGCCGACGAACTCGTACGTCGCCGGGATCTGGTTGACACCGATGCTCCGCTCGACGTTCCGCTCGTTGGCGTTCGTGAGGGAGAGGTAGATACCCCGGATCAGCGGATAGCCGATGATCACGCCGATCACGACCACCACCGGAGCGACCATCGCCCAGGCGTACCAGTGGGTGGAGAGGGAACGGCGAACCTTGCCCTCGGGGTTGCCAGTACCACGGTGCCGGCCGCGGGCGACATCGCCCGCGGCCTTCACCGCCGACTGGCTGCTGGTGTCCACAGCCATCAGCCGGCCTGCCTTCCTGTTACTTCCAGTCCTTCAGGAGCTTGCGGTAGGAGTCACCCGTCGCCTTGGCTCCCTTGTCGGGGGTGGTCTGCCCGGTCAGGACCTTCGTGTACTCGGTGACGAGCGGGGCGAAGAGGCTGCCGGTCTCGGGGATCCAGGGGCGCTCGACGGCCTTGTCGACGACCGGCTTGAAGAAGCTGATCATCTCGTTGCTCGCGACGTCCGGCTTGACGTAGACGGACTCGCGGGTCGGGAGCAGGCTGAGCTCCTTGGCGATCTGCGTCTGGGTCTCGACCGAGGTCATGTACTCGGTGAAGGCGTAGGAGGCGTCCAGGTTCTTGGAGCCCGCGTAGACCGCGAGGTTGTGGCCGCCCTGCGGGGCGCCCTGACCGGCCGAGCCGGCCGGGACCGGGGCGATGCCCAGGTTGGCCTTGTCGGCGAACTCCTTGCCGGCGAAGGTGTCGGCGACGGCCCACGGGCCGTTGATCATCATGGCGACCTTGCCTTCCTTGAAGGCGGTCTGCATGTTGTTCCAGCCGTCGGTGGCGTCGGTCTTGGCCGCGCCGGAGTCGACCAGGTCCTTGACCGTGGTCAGGGCCTTCACGCCCGCGGCGTTGTCGATGGTGACGGTCTTCGACTCGGCGTTGACCAGGTCGCCGCCCTCGCCGTAGAGGAAGGAGAGGAACCAGTAGGCGTCGTCGCCGCGCAGGTAGAGGCCGGTCTTGCCGGTCTTGTCCTTGATCGCGGCGGAGACGGTCTTGAGCTCGGCGATGGTCTTGGGGACCTCGACGCCGGCCTCCTTGAAGATCTTCTTGTTGTAGAAGATGCCCATGGAGTCGATGACCTGCGGGACGGCGTAGGTCTTGCCGTTGTACTGGGTCGAGGCTGCGGCCTGCTTCAGGAAGTCCTTCTCGTCCTTGAGCGCGGCGGTGCCGTCGAGCGGGGCCAGGTAGCCGAGGTCCGCGAACTCGGGGGTCCAGGCGACCTCGGAGCGGATGACGTCGGGGGCGCCGGAGCCGGACTGGGCGGCGTTCTTGAACTTGTTCTGCGCCTCACCGAACGGCACGTTCACGTACTTGACGGTGACCTTCGGGTGCTTCTTGGTGAAGTCCTCGGCGATCTTCTTGAAGACCTTGTCCTCGGAGCCGACCGTGGAGGTGTCCCACCAGGTCACGGTCCCGGAGAGCTCGCCGGAGCTCTTCGAGCCGCCGCCGTTCGAACCGTCATCGCTTCCGCACGCCGCCAGGGTCACGCCCAGGGCCGCGACCAGCGCGGTGGCCGCTATGCCACGCCGCATGTGAACTCCTTCAACTGATCCCGGGGTGACGAGGGGCTGGAACCTGCCTCATGCGACCGCTCCCTCGCGGCGCTCCGGGTTGCCAGGAACGTAACAGGGATGAAAACGAGCCGAAAGAGCTTGCGAGAACTTTCTGCAAGGACCGGCGATCGTTACATCGGCGTGTCCTGAAGGTTGCCGACGAGTCGCTTGACAGCGGACCTCAGGCCCCTCTCAGGCCCTCTTGCGGCCGCATCAAGGCCCTGCAAGTCTTTGCATCATCTCTTGCAGGACCGTTTCACGCCCGCCCCGACCTCGTTGTCAGTACGACGCCCAGCCCTGGAACACGCGAGAGGGACACCGCACATGGCCCACGAGCTCACCTCACCGTCGCTGCCGGACTCCGCAAGCTCTTGCGCAAGCACCGCCCGCACCGGCTGGTGGCGGGACGCCGTCATCTACCAGGTGTACGTCCGCTCCTTCGCGGACAGCGACGGCGACGGGATCGGGGACCTGCGGGGCGTACGGGAGCGGCTGCCGCACATCGCCCGGCTGGGCGCGGACGCGGTCTGGCTGACGCCCTTCTACGCCTCCCCGCAGGCGGACGGCGGCTACGACGTCGCGGACTACCGCGCCGTGGACCCCGTCTTCGGGGACCTCGCGGACGCCGACGACCTGGTGCGCGCGGCGCACGAGCTCGGCCTGAAGGTCATCGTGGACATCGTCCCGAACCACACCTCGGACCGGCACCCCTGGTTCGAGCAGGCGCGCGCGGGGGTGGGCCGGGACCGGTACGTCTTCCGCCCGGGGCGGGGGCCGGGCGGCGCCGAGCCCCCCAACGACTGGGAGTCGGTCTTCGGCGGCCCGGCGTGGACGCGGGTGGCCGACGGAGCCTGGTACCTCCACCTCTTCGCACCCGAGCAGCCCGACCTGAACTGGAAGAACGAGGAGGTACGGGCCGAGTTCGACTCCGTGCTCCGCTTCTGGCTGGATCTGGGCGTCGACGGCTTCCGGATCGATGTCGCCCACGGCATGGTCAAGGCGGAGGGCCTGCCCGACATCGGGCAGGGGCAGCAGGCGAAGCTCATCGGCATCCAGCGGCTGCCGTTCTTCGACCAGGACGGCGTGCACGAGATCCACCGCGGCTGGCGCCGGCTCCTGGAGTCGTACGGCCCCGAGCGCATCGGGGTCGCGGAGGCGTGGGCGCCGACACCGGAGCGGCTCGCGCTGTACGTACGCCCCGACGAGCTGCACCAGGCCTTCAACTTCCAGTTCCTGAACTGCGCGTGGGACGCGGCGGCGCTGCGTTCGGTCGTCGACGAGTCGCTGCGCGCCACGGCCTCGGTGGGCGCCCCGACGACCTGGGTGCTCTCCAACCACGACGTCGTACGGCACACCACCCGGTACGGAAGCCCGGAGCGTGCCCGGGCGGCGGCGCTGCTGATGCTGGCGCTGCCGGGCTCGGCCTACGTCTACCAGGGCGAGGAGCTGGGCCTGCCGGAGGTCGTGGACCTCCCGGACGAGGTCCGCCAGGACCCCGCGTTCCTGCGCGGCGACGGTCAGGACGGGCTGCGCGACGGCTGCCGGGTCCCGCTGCCGTGGACGCCGGACGGCCCGTCGTACGGCTTCGGGCCGGCCGGTTCCTGGCTTCCGCAGCCCCGGGAGTGGGGAGCGCTGAGCGTCGCCGCGCAGACGGCCGACCCCGCCTCCACCCTGGAGCTCTACCGCCGCGCCCTGCGCCTGCGCCGGGAACACCCCGCCCTGGGCGCGGGCGAGACGGTGGAGTGGGAGGAGGCCCCGCCCGGCGTCCTGGCCTTCCGCCGCCGGTCCTCCGCGGGTGACGTGGTCGTCGCCCTCAACACGACGGCGCGGGACGTGACTCTGCCGCTCCCCGGGAGGCCGCTGCTGAGCAGCGAGCCCCTCGCGACGGCGGCCGGGAGCGAGGCGACCGGGGGCCCCGGTCCCGTACTCCCCTCCCCCGCAGGGGAATTCGGCCGCGGCGCCGCGCTCGCGCACAACGTCCGGGTTCCCGCCGACTCCTGCGTTTGGTGGGCAATCTGACGTGCGACCGGTACAGTCCAATCCCATGACCGCGCGGCTTGCCGACATCGCAGCCCAGGCGGGGGTCAGTGAAGCCACAGTCAGCCGCGTGCTCAACGGCAAGCCCGGTGTGGCCGCGGCCACCCGTGAATCCGTGCTTGCCGCACTCGACGTCCTCGGATACGAGCGTCCGGTTCGGCTGCGCCAGCGCAGCGCCGGACTCGTCGGGCTGATAACCCCCGAACTGGACAACCCGATCTTTCCCGCGCTCGCGCAGGTCATCGGGCAGGCCCTGACCCGGCAGGGCTACACCCCCGTGCTCGCCACGCAGACCCCCGGCGGATCCACCGAGGACGAGCTCACCGACATGCTCGTCGAGCGGGGCGTCTCCGGGATCATCTTCGTCTCCGGGCTGCACGCCGACACGACCGCCGACATGACGCGCTACGACCAGCTGCGCGGCAAGGGCGTCCCGTACGTCCTCATCAACGGCTTCTCCCCCAAGGTGCAGGCCCCCTTCGTCTCGCCCGACGACCGGGCCGCGATGCAGCTGGCCGTGACCCACCTCGCCGCGCTCGGGCACACCCGGATCGGGCTGGCGGTGGGCCCCAAGCGGTTCGTGCCCGTGCTGCGCAAGATCGAGGGGTTCCAGCGCGGGATGCGGGAACGGCTCGGTCTCTCCCCGGAGCAGTCCGAGGAGCTGATCCAGCACTCGCTGTACACGCTGGAGGGCGGACAGGCAGCGGCGGGCGCCCTGATCTCCGCCGGCTGCACGGCCGTCGTCTGCGCGAGCGACATGATGGCGCTCGGTGCCATCCGGGCGGCCCGGCAGCAGGGCCTCCGGGTTCCTCAGGACGTCTCCGTGGTCGGCTTCGACGACTCCCCGCTCATAGCGTTCACCGATCCGCCGCTGACCACGATCCGCCAGCCCGTGCTGGCGATGGGGCAGGCGGCGGTCCGGGCGCTCCTCGAGGAGGTCGGGGGCACCCCGGCACCGCACAGCGAGTTCGTCTTCATGCCTGAGCTGGTCGTTCGCGGTTCAACCGCTTCCGCCCCCAGTCAGGGAAACCCCTGATCCTCCCTCCCCGGTCCCTCCGTCTCAAGACGGAGCATGTGCGTCGCGAACCCGACGGAGGGATGATCGGACGGAAGGAATGGATCTGGCAGACTCTCCTCCCATGGGTGAAGCGACCGTGAAGAGTTTGGAAGGCAACACGGCGGCCAGCCCGTCACCCATTCCGGACGGTGGCGGTGTGCGGGCCCGGCTGCGCATGCCCCGACGACCCCGGATCTGGTTCGAGATCCTGCTCATCGGCGTCAGCTACTGGACGTATTCGCTCATCCGCAACGCGGTACCGGAGCAGAAGACCCAGGCGCTGAAGAACGCCGACTGGATCTGGGACGTCGAGAGGTCCCTCGGGCTCGCCTTCGAGCAGACCGTCAACCACGCCGTGAACTCGGTGACATGGCTGATCGTGTCGATGAACTACTACTACGCCACCCTGCACTTCGTCGTGACGATCGGCGTGCTGGTGTGGCTGTACCGATGGCAGCCGGGCCGTTACGCGGCGTCACGCACGGTCCTGTTCGCCACCACCGGTGTGGCCCTGGTCGGTTACTACCTGTATCCGCTCGCGCCGCCCCGGTTGATGAACGGCCAGTCCTTCGTCGACACGGTCCTGGTCCACCACACCTGGGGCTCGATGGCCTCGGGCAACCTCAAGCAGATGTCGAACCAGTACGCGGCGATGCCGTCGATGCACATCGGCTGGTCGCTCTGGTGCGGTCTCATCATCTTCGCCCTGGCCTCTGCGCCCTGGGCGCGCATCCTCGGTCTGCTCTATCCGATGGCGACCCTGGTCGTGATCGTGGCGACCGCCAACCACTTCTGGCTGGACGCGGTGGGCGGCATGATCTGCCTCGCCTTCGGCTTCGCCGTCTCGTACTCCATGTACGGCGCGCTGCCGCAGCATCTGCCGAAGCTGGTGGAACCGGCCGCGCCGGTGGCCCGGGGCGGCTCGTCCTCGCGGTCCGCGGCGGGCGGATCCACGGCGGACCACGAGGACGAGCGGGAGTCCGGGCGCGAGAAGGAACGGCTGACCCGCTAGGGCCGCGCGGAGCCGGTCAGCCCCGGTGGGTGACGCGGCCGCCCGCGAGTGTGAGCCGGATCGGTGCCTGCTCCGTCTCGTCGGCGGGCGCCTGGACCGGGTCGACGGTGAAGGCCGTCAGATCCGCGCGGAGTCCCGGGGCGATCCGGCCGCCGAGGTGCTCCTCCCCCGCCGCGACCGCCGCGTGGCTGGTCAGGCCCTCCAGGGCCATCAGACCGGTCAGCCCGTGCCGTGCGGAGGCCGCTCCGCGCGGGGCCTGGGCGGTGGCGAGGACCTGGCGGGCGTCGTGGTGGGCGATGGGCCAGTCCGATCCGAGCGCGAGATGGGCGCCCGCCTCCCGCAGGTCCCGGCAGCGCCAGGCGCGGGCCGCCCGTACGTCTCCGAGCCGCTTGGACCACTCGTCGGTGTGGTCGGCGCGGGTGTAGGCGGTGTGCGGGGGCTGCATCGAGGCGACGACGCCCAGGGCCGCGAACCGGCCGAGCTGGTCGTCGGGGACGGTCTCGATGTGCTCGATCCGGTGCCGTGGCCCGCCGTCGCCAAGCGATTCCACGGTGTCGAGGACGTGCCGTACGGCCGCGTCGCCGATGGCGTGCGTGGCGGTGCCGACCCCGGCCTCGTGGAGACGGCGTACGGCGGCCGAGTAGGCGGCCGGGTCGGGCCAGAAGGCGTCGGTGCCCTGGCCGTGGCAGTCAGCGTGCTCCAGCCAGGCGGTGCCGCCCTCGACGGTGCCGTCCATGAAGAACTTCACCCCGCCGACCCGCCACAGCCGCCCGGACCGCGCCTGGAGCCGTACCAGCTCGTCCAGCTCCTCCGGGGTCGCGCCGGGCATGCACCAGGGCGCGAGCCGGAGCCGTAGCGGAAGGTCGCCGTCTGCCTCCAGGGCGGTGAGCAGCCCGGGTACGTCGTGGCCGCCGAGGTCCATGACGTGCGCGCCGGTCAGTCCGGTGGCGGCCATGGAGGTCAGCAGCGCGACGAGCCGGTCGCGCCGCTCGGCGTAGGGCTGGGTAGGCAGGACGGGGGTCATGAGGTCCATCGCGGCGTGCTCGATCAGATGGCCGGTGGGCCGTCCCCCGGTGTCGCACACGATCTCGGAGCGCTGGGCGAAGGCGCGCGGGCCGTCGATTCCGGCCGCCTTCAGGGCGGCCTCGCTCGCGAGGGCGGAGTGTCCGTCGTAGAGGCGCAGGAAGGCGGGGGCGCCGCCGAGGACGTCCTCGACGAGGTCGCGGTGGATCGGCCGGCCGCCGAAGACGTTGTGGTCGAGGGCGAAGCCGATGATCCAGCCGTCGCGCCGCTCGGCCGTGGCGAGAACCGACCGGAGTTCGTCGAGGTCGCGTACGGCGGAGAGGTTGGTGCCCGTGAACATCTCCAGGCCCCAGACGGGGTGGCTGTGGGCGTCGGTGAGGCCGGGGGTGAGGGTGGCGCCGCCGAGGTCGATCGTCTCCGTGCCGGGTCCGCGCCAGGCGCGGGCGTCGGTGGCGTCGCCGACGGCCGTGATCAGTCCGTCGCGGACGGCGACGGCAGTGGCGTGGGGACGGGCGGGGTCGAGGGTGCGGACGCGGGCGTCGACGAGGACGAGGTCGGGTGCGGGCACGACGGCTCTTCTCCAGACATGGTTACGGCGGGTTCGGCGGCGAACGTGGCGTAGGTCTCCGGGCGCGTACGGCGGAGGCGGTACGCGAGGAGGAGCCCGAGGACGAAGACGGCGGGGACGAGGGAGACCAGGACGGTGTTGACGGTGGTGGAGGCGCCGGTGAAGAGGCCGACATTCGTGACGACGAGGCCGATCGCCCCGGCGAGCAGGACGAAGGCGGCGACGGGGGCGACCACCGTGCGCAGCTTCCCCTCCGTGTGGTGGATGCGGCGGAAGAACAGGGGCACGGCGAGCGCCGCGAGCAGCTGGAGGACCATCAGTCCGATCATGCCCGGGGTGTTCACCCAGAGCAGCAGCTGCTGGTACGGGTCGGCTCCGGCGGCCGCGAACGCGAGGACGACGACGGCGCCGAGGGCGGTCTGCAGGATGCCGGAGACGTACGGGGAGCGGTGGCGGGGGTGGACGCGGCCGAAGGCTGCGGGCAGCACGCCCTCCTCGGCGAGTGCCAGGCCGTACCGGTTGATGGCGTTGTGGAAGGCGAGGAGCGAGGCGAGGACGCTGGTGACGATGAGGATGTGCATCAGGTCCGCGGCCCAGGCGCCCACATAGGTGGTGATGGCGGCGAAGAAGAGCCCGCCGGGGTCGTCGGCCGCGGCCTGGACGACCTTGTCCTGGCCGAAGGCCTGGATGACGGTCCAGACGACGAAGGCGTAGAAGAGGCCCAGGAATCCGACGGCGAAGTAGGTGGCGCGGGGGATGGTGCGGTTCGGGTCGCGGGCCTCGCGGCGGTAGATGACGGTCGACTCGAAGCCGGTGAAGGCGGCGAAGGCGAAGGCCAGGACGGCCGCGGAGCCCGGGACGAGCACGTTGCCGGGGGCGAAGGAGTCCAGGGAGAGGCCGTCGGCGCCGCCGTCGATCAGTACCCCGCCGGCGAGCAGGGCGAGGATGCCGGTCTCGGCGAGGAGGAGGACGCCGAGGACCTTGGCGCCGAAGTCGATGGAGCGGAAGCCTCCGTACCAGATGAGCAGCAGCCCGGCGAGGGAGACGGGGAGCCAGGGGATGTCGACGCCCCACAGGGCCTGGCCGGTGTCGGCGGTGGCGGTGCCGAGCAGGCCGTAGACGCCGATCTCCATGCCGTTGTAGCCGAGCATCGCGAGCAGGGCGGCGGCGATCCCGACGGGCTTGCCCAGGCCGCGGGTGATGTACGCGTAGAAGGCGCCGCCGCTGCGGACATGGCGGCTCATGGCGGTGAACCCGACGGCGAAGACCGCGAGGGTGATGCCGGCCAGGAGGTAGCCGGCGGGGGCGCCGATGCCGCCGAGGACGACGGCGATGGGCGCGACGCCGGCCATGACGGTGAGCGGGGCGGCGGCGGAGACGACGAAGAACGAGATGTCGGCGGTGGAGAGCGTGCCGGTTCTCAGCCCCTCGGGAGCGGTGGTGGTCTGTGAGGACATGGGAGGGGAAGCCCTTCCGCGACAGGAAACCTAAAGGCTTTCGGTTTGCGCAATGTAGCCTCGCGTTCAACGATTCGGGAAGACCTGACCAGGGGGAAGTCATTCATGGGACGGCCGCGCAAGCCCCTCCTCGACCGCGAGCGCATCACCACGGTGGCGCTCGAACTCGTCGACGAGCGGGGCGAGTTCAGCGTCCCGCAGATCGCCAGACGGCTCGGGGTGCAGACCGCCTCGGTGTACCACCACGTGGACGGCCGCGACGGGATCGTGGAGCTGCTGCGCGAGCGGGTCAGCGAGGGGATCGACGGCTCCAGGCTGGACCTGGAGCCGTGGGACGCGGCGCTCGCGGCCTGGGCGCGCTCCTACCGTGCGGCCTTCGCCGCCCACCCTCGGGCGATCCCGATGCTGATGACCTCACCGGTCCGGGCCCCGATGGTGCTCGCGCAGTACGAGGCGGCGGTGACCCTGCTGCTCGCCGTCGGCTTCGACAACGCCGACGTCATGACGGTGATCGTCGCGCTGGAGAACCTGGTCCTGGGTTCGGCGCTCGACCTCGCGGCCCCGGACGCCATGTGGGAGCTCCCCGACGAGGTCACGACCCCGCGCCTGGCCGAGGCCCTGGCGGCACTGGGACCGGCCCGCGCGGACGCCGCCTTCGACCTGGCCCTGGAGGCCTTCCTGGTCCACTGCCGGGCGCTCCTGGAGAACGCGGACGGGTGAGGGAAGGCCGGCGGGTGAAGGCCGGTGGTGACGGGTGCGGCGTGACAGCCGGCCGGCGTGGGGCCGGGACGTGCGGTGCCCCTACGCCCCGTAGAACAGCTCCTCGACGACCGCCCGCGCCCGGCGCGTGATGCGCCGGTAGTCGTCCACCATCTCCCCGACACGGCCGGGGCCGTAGCCCAAGTACCGCCCGACCGCCGCCAGTTCGCGCCCGTCCGAGGGGAAGGTGTCCCCGGGCCGCCCTCGTACCAGCATCACCGCGTTGCGGACCCGGGTCGCGAGGACCCAGGCCTCGTCCAGCGTCTCGGCCTCCTCGGTGGGGATGAGGCCCGCCGAGTGGGCGGCGGCCAGGGCCTCGCGGGTACGGGTCGTGCGCAGGCCGGGCTCGGCCCAGCCGTGCTGCATCTGGAAGAGCTGGACCGTCCACTCGACATCGCTCAGACCGCCCCGGCCGAGCTTGGTGTGGAGCGTCGGATCGGCCCCGCGCGGCAGCCGCTCGGTCTCCATCCGGGCCTTCAGACGCCGTATCTCGCGGACCGCGTCCTCACCGAGCCCCTCGGCCGGGTAGCGCAACGGGTCGATCAGTTCGATGAACCGCGCGCCCAGCTCCCGGTCGCCCGCCATCGTCTCGGCGCGCAGCAGGGCCTGGCTCTCCCAGGCGAGCGACCAGCGGTGGTAGTAGGCCGCGTACGACTTGAGCGTACGGACCATCGGGCCCCGCTTGCCCTCCGGACGCAGGTCCGCGTCGATCAGCAACGGCGGGTCGGCGGTGGGGACCTGGAGCAGCCGGCGGATCTCCGTGACGATCTGGTTCGCGGCCTTGGCCGCCTCCTGCTCGTCGACGCCCTCGCGCGGCTCGTGCACGAACAGGACGTCGGCGTCGGAGCCGTAGCCGAGTTCGTGGCCGCCGAAGCGGCCCATGCCGATGACCGCGAACCGGGTCGGCAGCGTGTCGCCCCAGCCCTCCCGTACGGCTGCCCGCACCGCGCCCGAGATCGTCGCCGCGTTGAGGTCGGTGAGCGCCAGGCCCACCCGGTCGACCAGCGCGCCCGGGTCGAGCTCGCGGGGGCTGTCCTCCGTACCGTACGAGCCGATGAGGTCGGCCGCGGCCGTACGGAACAGCTCACGGCGCCGTACGCCACGGGCCGCCGCGACCGCCTGCTCGGCACCGTCGGCGCGGCCGACCGCCGCGAGGATCTCCTGCTCCAGATGGTCACGCCCGCGCGGCTTCAGACCCTCCGGGTCGCCGAGGATCGCCACCGCCTCCGGTGCTCGCAGCAGCAGGTCGGGGGCCATCCGGCCGGCGGAGAGGACCCGGGCGAGGTTCTCGGCCGCCGCACCCTCGTCGCGCAGCAGGCGCAGGTACCAGGGAGTCTTGCCGAGGGCGTCGGAGACCTTGCGGAAGCCGAGCAGTCCGGCGTCCGGATCGGCGGAGTCCGCGAACCAGCCGAGGAGCACCGGCAGCAGGGTCCGCTGGATCGCGGCCTTGCGGGTGACACCGGAGGCGAGCGCCTCCAGATGGCGAAGGGCGGCGGCCGGGTCGGCGTACCCGAGCGCTTCGAGCCGCTGACCCGCGGCCTTCGAGCTGAGCCGGCTCTCGCCGGGGGTGAGCTGGGCGACGGCGTCGAGCAGCGGACGGTAGAAGAGCTTCTCGTGCAGCCGGCGGACCACCGAGGCGTGCCGCTTCCACTCCTTGTTCAGCTCCGCGACCGGGTCGGTGCGCAGGCCGAGCGAGCGGCCGAGGCGGCGCAGATCGGTCTCGCCCTCGGGGACGAGGTGGGTGCGGCGCAGCCGGTAGAGCTGGATGCGGTGCTCCATCGCGCGCAGGAAGCGGTACGCCTCGTCCAGCTGGGCGGCGTCGGCGCGGCCGACGTAGCCGCCTGCGGCGAGCGCCTTCAGGGCGTCGAGCGTCTTGCCGCTCTGCAGCGTCGCGTCGCCGCGCCCGTGCACCAACTGCAGGAGCTGGACGGCGAATTCGACGTCCCGCAGGCCGCCGGGGCCGAGCTTCAGCTCGCGGTCGACCTGGGCGGCGGGGATGTTGTCGACGACCCTGCGGCGCATCTTCTGGACGTCGGGGACGAAGTTCTCGCGCTCGGCGGCCTGCCAGACCAGCGGGGACACGGCGTCGATGTACGCGCCGCCCAGCTCCGGATCGCCCGCCACCGCCCGCGCCTTGAGCAGCGCCTGGAACTCCCAGGTCTTGGCCCAGCGCTGGTAGTAGGCGAGGTGGGAGGAGAGGGTGCGCACCAGCGGGCCGTTGCGGCCCTCGGGGCGGAGGTTGGCGTCGACGGGCCAGATGGTGCCCTCGACGGTCGTCTCGGAGCAGATCCGCATCAGGTGGGAGGCGAGCCGGGTCGCCGCCTGCATCGCCTTCCCCTCGTCGGCGCCGTCCACGGGCTCGGCCACGAAGATCACGTCCACGTCGGAGACGTAGTTCAGCTCGTGGCCGCCGCACTTGCCCATGGCGATGACGGCGAGCCGGCAGTGCGCCGCGTCGTCGGGGGCGGCGGTACGGGCGATGGCGAGGGCGGCGCGCAGCGTCGCGGTGGCGAGGTCGGCCAGCTCGGCGGCGGTCTGGGCGACGTCGGCGGTGCCGCAGACGTCGCGGGCGGCGATGGCCAGCAGGCAGCGGCGGTAGGCGACCCGGAGGGAGACGGGGTCGGTGGCCTCGGCGAGGCCCTGCTCGAACTCGGCGACTCCGGGGTTCAGGTCGACGGCCTCGTAGGTGACGAGCGCCTGCCAGTCCAATGGGTGCCTGGCCAGATGGTCGGCGAGCGCCTCGGAGGCGCCGAGCACACCGAGGAGCCGGTCCCGGAAGGGCTTGGCGGAGAGCAGCGTGGAGGTGAGCGTCTGGCGCTCCTCCTCGGGCTGCGCCTCGACGAGCCGGACGAGCCCCCGCAGGGCGAGGTCGGGGTCGGCGGTCGCGCCGAGCGCGTCGAGGAGTACGGAGTCGTCGCGCAGGGCGGTCAGCTCGGGGAGGTCGAGCAGGCGCCCGGCGCCTGACGGATCGGTGAACCCGTGCCGCAGCAGACGGCTGAAGGTACTGCTCCTGCGCCCCGGCACCGTCATCCGCCGCTCCCTCCGCCCGTTCAGCTTCCGCATTCGAGCGTATCCGCCGGGAGGGGCCGGGTCGCCCCGGGGCACGCGGGCCGCCGCCCGGTCCACGAGGCCTTCGTTTCGTCACAGATCACACGTGACGCCCCGCACATTCCTCACCATTCGCCGCCGATGAACCGTATTGCTTATAGGTCCGTCTTTCCGGCGTACGCCACCGACCGCACCTTTGAAAGTACATACTCTCGATGCCCGTCCGCCGCCGCCTCCGTCCTGTCTCCGCCCTGACGACGACCGCACTCGTCGCAGGCTCCTTCGTGGGACTCCTCCAGCTCTCCTCCGGCTCCGTCCTCGGAGCCCCGGCGACGAACGGGAGCCGTGCGGCGGAACGCACGCCCACGCACGAGGCCGAGGGGAAGGCCGTGCAGCGGGCGGCGAACGAGGGCGCGGAGCCGGCCCGTACCCCGGACGTCTCCGTGGCGCAGATCGTGGCCCACCCGGACGACGACCTGTTCTTCATGAACCCGGACACGGCCCAGTCCATACGCTCCGGCCGGCCACTGACCACGGTGTACCTGACGTCCGGTGAGGCGGACGGCGTGAACGCCCCGCGCGGCGCCGCCGAGCGGCCCCTGCCGGACAAGGCCGGCTTCGCCGCCGCCCGCCAGAACGGCATACGCGCCGCGTACGCCGAGATGGCCACCGGCAGCCGCACCAGCCCCTGGGACCGTGTCTCCATACCCACCGTCGGCGGCGGGGCCGCCGAGCTGGACACCCTGCGCGCCGCGCCGCAGATCAGCCTGGTCTGGCTCCAGCTGCGCGAGGCGGGCGCCATCAGCGCCGACCGCCCGCACAGCCTGAACGGACTGTGGAACGGGCGGGTCCCGGTCCTCGCGTCCCAGCGGGCCACGGGCACGCCGGTCGCCACCGACTTCACATACAGCAAGGACCAGGTGATCGAGACGCTCGCCGGCCTGTTGAAGCGCATACGCCCCACGTTCGTCCGGATGCAGGACCCGACGCCGGGCCTGCACGCGAGGACCGGGACCTTCACCGACCACCAGGACCACCTGTACGGCGCCCGGTTCGCCCAGGCGGCGCTGGAGCGGTACGCCGCGGCGTCGGGGGCCCGGCCGCACTTCGGTGTGCAGAACTACCTCGGCTACCCCACCGGCTCGCTGCCGCACACCCTCGACCCCGAGTCGGCGGACGCCAAGCTGCGCACCCTGCGGACGTACGCCTGGAGCGACGGGATCAACGACTGTGCCGACCCGGCCGGCTGCGGCGACCTGAAGGTCTCCCAACGGCCCACCGGGCCGGGCTGGACCCAGACCGTCCGGTACGCCCGGGGCACCTCGACGTCCTGGGTGCAGCGCGACACGGACGGCGCTCTGCACGCCTTCTCGGTCCTCGACGGGCGCCTCGCGGTGTGGACGAAGTCCGCGGGCACGGCCGCCGAATGGCGGGGGCCGGTCCTGCTCCCGGGCGAGGGCCTGGACAGCGGCGTGACATCCGTACGGCTCCCGGACGGGCGGATCGCCGTCTTCGGCACGCGGACGACGATCGGCGGTTCGGCGCGGTCGTACGGCCGTGAGGTCGTGACGACCGAGCAGACCGCACGGGGCGGCGCGTTCGGGCCGTGGCGGTCGCTCGGCACGCCGGAGGAGAGCGACGCCCGGGGCACCTCCGACATCAGCGCCCCGACCGTGGCGGTGGACGGGACCGGCCGGGCCACGGTGGTGGTGCGCGACAGCGCTCACCGGCTGACCGCCCGCGACCAGCGGCCCGACGGTGCCTGGGGTCCGTGGCGGCCGCTGAGCGGTCCGGCCGCCGAGGCCGTGTACGGCGATCCGGTGGCCACGACGGACGCGGCGGGCCGCGTCCATGTCTTCGCCGGCACCGCCGCGACCGTCCTCACCTGGTCGCAGCAGCACCCGGGCGCCCCGCTCGGCGGACCGCGGCCGACCGGTCTGCCGGCGACGACGCTGGCCCTGAACGCGAGCCCCTCGCCCGAGGGGCAGGGCATACGGCTCTGGTTCCGCAAGCCGGCCTCGGGCGATCTCCGCACGGCCGACCTCCCGGGCACGGGCGACGGCCTCGCCTCGCCGGTCACCGAGCTGGCGGGCGGCGTCGCGGGCTTCGGCCCGGTGGGCGGCGGGCCCGGCATGCTGGCGGTCCGCTCCCGTACGGGCGTCCTGGCGACGGCCCCGGAGTCGCTGGGACGCGCGGGCCGGGACGGCGTGACGGGCGCCGGAACCGCCGGGGGCGGGCGTACGAGCGCGACGACGCCACTGTGGACGCTGCAGAACTTCCTCTTCTCGGGTGCGCCGGGCGGGGTCGTGGACGGCGTGGCGGCGGTGGGTCTGGACGGACAGCTGCACTGGACGCCCGCGGAGCGATGAGTTCGGGGCGGGTCCAGGGTCATACGTACGTAGACCCGATGCTCTGGAGAGGGAACCGCGATGACCCCGGAACCGACCCTGGACGCCCGTTTCAGTGACCCGAAGGCACGCCCCGCCGCATGGTCGGAGGCGGCCGAGCGGCTGGCCCGGGCCGAGGTCTTCTGGCTGACCACGGTCCGCCCGGAGGGCCGCCCGCACGTCACGCCGCTGATCGCGGTCTGGTGGCAGGACGCGCTGCACTTCTGCACCGGCCCCGACGAGCGCAAGGCGCGCAATCTGGCGGAGAACCGGGAGGTCGTCCTCACCACCGGTACGCCGTCGCTCGGCGAGGGCTTCGACCTGGTGGTGGAGGGCGAGGCCGACCGGGTGACCGACGAGGCGCGGCTACGGGCGCTGGCCGACGCGTACGTCGAGAAGTACGGCGCCGATTGGCGATTCGGCGTGCGCGACGGGGCGTTCGTGGGCGACGGTGGAACCGCCCTGGTGTTCGCCGTCGCGCCGCGCACGGTCTTCGGCTTCGCCAAGGGCGAGCCGTTCGGCCAGACCCGCTGGCGCTTCTGAGGAGGCCTTCCATGAACTGGACGCTCGAAGTCGTCCTCGTCCCCGTGACCGACCTCGACCGGGCCAAGGAGTTCTACGGCGAGAAGTGCGGCTTCACGATCGACCTGGACACCGAGGTCGCCCCCGGGATCCGCATGATCCAGGCGACGCCGCCCGGTTCACGCTGCTCGATCATGATGGAGAGCGCCGGCATGCCTCAGCTGCCCGGCACGAAGCCGATGGCGCCGGGCACCCTGCAGGGCCTCCAGCTCTGCGTCACGGACATCGAGGCGGCGCGCAAGGAGCTGCTCGCCCGCGGGGTGGACGTCACCCCGGTCCGCCATGTGAGCGGGACGGGCTGGGAGGACGGCAAGGGCGAGACCTGGAACTCCTTCGTGGCCTTCACGGACCCGGACGGCAACGGCTGGGTGGTCCAGGAGGCCCCGTCGGAACTCTCGGAGCGCTGAGCGCGGGCGCCACGTGCCGGCACCCCGGGTACCGGCAGCCGGGGTGCCGGCAGCCGGGTCCGCCGCTCAGAGAACCGGCGAAGGAAGCAGGCAAGCATGCCGAGACCCCAGGCGATAAGGAGGACCCGGTGATGTCCGGTGCGCAACGATGCCTGGCCGACAAGCTGCACCGCAGGAGCACAACGGTCCGGCCCCGGCAGTCGTCAGGTGCTCGCGGCGAAGGTCCGGTCAACAGCTGAGGCTGGTCGCGGCTGCCGTCGCGGTCTCGTCGAGCTTCTGGATCTGCGGCTGGAGTTGCGCAAGAGCGTCCCGGCCCGTGGTGTCGTCCGGCAGGTCGTCGTAGGACTTCTTCAGGTCTTCGGCGGCGTCCTGGACAGCCGTCCTCTCGGATTCCCTCATGGTTGCCGCGTTTTCCTTGATGCTGTCCCAGTCGTCGCGAATGGCTGCAACTGCCTCCTCGACCTGGTCCTTGGTCGCGGAGGCGGGATCCAACGCCTTCAGCTTGGCGTTGTCGGCCTTCAGTTCAGAGATGTCGGTACAGAGTTCGCCGGCCGCCTTGGTGGCATCCTCCGACGCCGATCCGTTGTCGTCGGAACATGCGGTGACCCCGAGCACCACAATGACCCCGAGCACGCCGGCCATGAGATGACGCTTCAAGGGAGCTCCTCGAACGAGACGGT
This sequence comes from Streptomyces sp. NPDC022552, assembly GCF_055561875.1. NCBI lineage: Bacteria > Bacillati > Actinomycetota > Actinomycetes > Kitasatosporales > Streptomycetaceae > Streptomyces > Streptomyces sp. NPDC022552. The sequence continues at coordinate 504,842 of NZ_JBVHGJ010000002.1, read as the reverse complement.
GAGGGCGGAAGTGGCTACGGAATTCACATCACCACATACGCATGATCAGGGGGATTGCGCACTCGTGCGCAGGCCATTCGGGGGCTCGGTGAGGGAGAGACGACCTCGTCCGCGTGTCGGCTGCGCCTACGTGCACGCCCATCGCCCTCGGAGGAGCCGCACCAGGTCCTGAGGTGCGCAGCACGCGAGACAGGTCGACAGTGGAAGTAGCTCGATCAGCCCACCAGAAACCATGGTTGTGAGAAGCCGTCCGAAGCGAAAACGGGCCTCGACAGCGGGTGGTGGTCTTCCTGATCGCGATCAGGGCCTTCGCGATCTGGGCCTTTTTGCACCGCTCCCAGCCCGTCGGAACCCTGAATCACCCATGCCCGCATCCGTTCCGTCCGCACCCACCGAAGGCCGGAAACACACCCAGGAAGACGCGCAATATGTCCACTACATCTGAAACCCCTGTCCTGGACACCCTCGCAGCCATGACGGTCGACTCGATCGAACGGTGCGGGCTGACCCCGGACATGCTCATGCTCACGCGTATCGCGGCACTCGCCGCTTCGGACGCTCCGCCGATCTCGTACGTGGCTCATATCGACCCCGCCCTCAAGGCCGGCATGACCGCCGATCAGCTGCAGGACGTCCTGGTCGCCATCGCGCCCATCGTGGGCACCGCCCGCGTCATGACGGCGGCAGGCAACATCGCCGCGGCACTCGGCATCGCGATTGCCGTCGCCGACACCGAGATCGAGGGCCAAGGCTGAGACGAGACGCCCACCCGGCATCGACGATCCGCGCGGCCGACAGGGGAGAAGGCCACGGAGCCCTTCTGTCCGACGTGTCCTGTGCCGGGCGCCCCAACGGCCGCAGGACCAGGCAGGAGGGCCTTCGATGCCCCAGAACGCGATCACGGCGATGCGCGCGGCACCCCACGCCACGCCCGGGGAACGGGCGGCCCTCGGCAAGGAGGCACGGCGCCGCTCGCCACGGTCGAGCCATGCCGAGTACAAGCCGTCTCCTGACAGGCCGGACCCGCTGGCGATTCTGGAAGCCCAGTCCGCGACGCGGGTGCCCGAACTCGTCCCGATCCGCTACGGCCGGATGACGGAGTCCCCGTTCCGCTTCTACCGGGGTGCCGCCGCGATCATGGCATCCGATCTGGCCGACAGCCCGCGCTCGGGGATCACGGCCCAGCTGTGCGGGGATGCGCACATGCTGAACTTCCGTCTGCTCGCGTCTCCGGAGAGGCAGTTGATGTTCGACATCAACGACTTCGACGAGACGCTGCCGGGCCCGTGGGAGTGGGACGTCAAGCGACTGTCCGCGAGTTTCGTCATCGCGGGCCGGGCGAACGGCTTCGACGACACCGAGCGTGCCCGCATCGTGAGCTCCACGGTCCGTTCGTACCGAGAGGCGATGATCCGCTTCGCGGGTATGCGCACCATCGACGTCTGGTACGCGAAGATCGACGCGGACCGCCTTGAGGCCCTTGCCACGGACCGACTCCACAAGCGCGGTCAGAAGAACCTGGCCCGCGCCATGGCGAAGGCCCGCACCCGCGACAGTCTGCAGGCTTTCGCCAAGGTCACCGAGACGGTCGACGGCCGACCCATGATCGCGGCGGATCCCCCGCTGCTCGTCCCGATCAGCGACATGCTGCCGGACGCGGAGCGCAGCGCGCTCGAGAGCCAGTTCCGAGGCCTGATCGAGCGGTACGGCCGCACCCTGGCCTCCGACCGGCGCACGCTCCTGGAGGACTACCGGCTGGCCGACGTCGCCCGCAAGGTGGTCGGTGTCGGCAGCGTCGGCACCCGATGCTGGATCTTCCTGCTCCTCGGCCGGGACGACCGGGACCCCCTCTTCCTCCAGGCCAAGGAGGCCGACACCTCCGTGCTCGCCGCACACGTCGGCGCGAGCACGTACCGCAACCAGGGCGAGCGGGTGGTCTCCGGCCAGCGGTTGATGCAGGCCGCCAGCGACATCTTCCTCGGCTGGGAACGGGTGGACGGCATCGACGGCAAGCAGCGCGACTTCTACGTCCGCCAATTGCGCGACTGGAAGGGCATCGCCATGCCGGAGAGGATGCAGCCGAAGGACATGGAAGCGTTCGGCGAACTCTGTGGCATCACGCTGGCTCGTGCACACGCGCGGTCCGGCGACCGGATCGCGATCGCCGCGTATCTGGGCAGCGGCGACTCCTTCGACCGAGCACTCGCGACGTTCGCGGAGGCATATGCCGACCAGAACGAGCGGGACCACAAGGCCCTGCTCGACGCGGTACGCGCGGGCCGGCTGCCCGCGGAGGAGCTGCCGGCGGCCTGACCCGCAGGAGGCTCCCGGGAGTCGACCGCCGGTGAATCGGACCAGGTCACCGCGCGAGGGGCGAGCCCCTCGTCGTGCGAGCGGGAGGGACGGTCCGTGGCTGACGGGGCTCATGCCTCGTCGCGTCGGCCTCCGGTCTCCGAACGGCCCGACTGCACTCTGCCCTGTTCGACTGCCGATACCAGGAGCCGGGCAGCGACACCGATCAGCAGCAGGTTCAGGGTCATCTGCCCCGTGGCCAGCAGCCGGGCCGGTTCGCTGCGCGGGCTGATGTCTCCGAAGCCGACGGTGCTGAAGACGGTCATGGTGAAGTACAGCGCGTCGCTCCGCGACAGCGCCTCGCTGAAGCTGTCCGCGGCGCTGCGCTCCATCAGGTAGTAGGCCGTGGCGAACAGGAGCAGGTAGAGGGGAAGAGTTGTCCCCAGGGCTTCCGCGGCCCGCAGCTCGGGCCGCGGGGACAGCGTGATCTTCCGGATCTGCCATGCCAGGAGCAGCGTCACCGCCGCCATCCCGCCGACCAGCGCGACGAGGGTGCCCGTGGCGTAGGCCGAATCGAGCGGTAGCACGTAGTAGGCGGTGACAAGGATTCCCGCCGTCAGCACCGAACGCACCGCGGCTCGGAGCGTCTGTCGTCGGCTCTTGCGCGAAGTCTTGTCCACGGTTCCGTCCCGATGCGCCGATGCAGTGATCGCGTGGTCGCGTCTGCTCGTGGCTTCAACGTCTCCGTGGTTCGGGGGCCAGGGTGGCAGGCGCACCAGGTGGTCACCGGGATGGCGGCGTCTGCCCCAGGGCGGATTGTGCGACGTGGCGTTCTTCCGTCGCGGAAGGGGTGAGCGATGACGGCTTCCGACGCGGGCCGCGGGACGGCTTCACCGAGCGGCTGGGACGCCCGCCTGTACTGGCAGTGGATCGGCTACAACACGATCGCGTTCGTCATCGTCCTCACCGTCGGCTTCGTGCTGGCCCTGCTCAGCAGCGACGCACTCAACCTGGACCTGATCAGCCGCCATGCCCTCGTCGCGCTGCTGATCGCCACCCTCGGGGCCATCCTGTTCGGAGGCGTCCTCGGAGCGCTCCAGTGGCTGGTCGTCCGCCGGCGGGTCCCCATCCCCCGCAAGGTATGGATCACCGCCAACATCGGCCCCGCGCTCCTGGCCTGGCTGCTCGTGATCATGCCTGCGGTGATCACGGCCCAGGAGTCGGACAACGACGTGTCCACGGCCTACCTACTGGCCGCCAGCCAGAGCCTCGCCCTGGGACCCCTCCTCGGCCTGTCCCAGGCAATCGTGCTCCGCAAGGTCACCAGGCGCTGGGCCTGGTGGATCGGAGCCAACCTGGCCTCCTGGCTCATCGTCGATGCCGTCCTCTACCTGCTGTCACGCCTGTCCGGCGACCTGGACGTCCTCACCGGCGACGGATCGATCGTCGAGGTCTACCTGACCCTGATCGCCACGACTCCGCTGACCGGCCGAGCGTTGCTGTGGGTACTGGCTCCCTCGGCCCTGACGGTGCCCACCGATCCACCATCACGGTGACAGCCCGACCGTCGGCCCAGGGCGATCAGGGCCGACGGTTCCCGACCGTCGGCCCTGATCGTCAGTTCGGGCTTCTACCCGCTCCGACCTGCGCCTACAGCACCGGCAGGTTCTTCCGCAGCTCGAAGGCGGTGACCTCGGAGCGGTACTCCTCCCACTCCTGCTTCTTGTTGCGCAGGAAGAAGTCGAAGACGTGCTCGCCCAGCGTCTCCGCCACCAGTTCGCTCTTCTCCATCAGGGCGATCGCCTCGCCCAGGTTCTGCGGCAGCGGTTCGATGCCCATCGCGCGGCGTTCCGCGTCCGAGAGCGCCCACACGTCGTCGTCCGCGCCCGCCGGGAGTTCGTAGCCCTCCTCGATGCCCTTGAGGCCCGCCGCCAGGAGGACCGCGTAGGTCAGGTAGGGGTTGGCGCCCGAGTCGATCGAGCGGACCTCGACGCGGGACGAGCCCGTCTTGCCCGGCTTGTACATCGGGACGCGGATCAGGGCCGAGCGGTTGTTGTGGCCCCAGCAGATGTACGAGGGGGCCTCGCCGCCCGCGCCCGCGCTGCGGGCCGAGCCGCCCCAGATGCGCTTGTAGGAGTTGACCCACTGGTTGGTGACGGCCGAGATCTCGGCCGCGTGCTTCAGCAGGCCGGCGATGAAGGAGCGGCCCACCTTGGAGAGCTGGTACTCCGCACCCGACTCGTAGAACGCGTTGCGGTCGCCCTCGAAGAGGGAGAGGTGGGTGTGCATGCCCGAGCCCGGGTACTCCGAGAACGGCTTCGGCATGAACGTGGCCTGCACGCCCTGCTCCAGCGCCACCTGCTTCATGACCAGGCGGAAGGTCATGATGTTGTCGGCCGTGGACAGCGCGTCGGCGTAGCGGAGGTCGATCTCCTGCTGGCCCGGGGCGCCCTCGTGGTGGGAGAACTCCACCGAGATGCCCATCGACTCCAGCATCGTGATGGCCTGGCGGCGGAAGTCCATGCCCACGTTCTGCGGGGTGTGGTCGAAGTAGCCCGAGTTGTCGGCGGGGGTCGGCTTCGTGCCGTCGAGCGGCTTGTCCTTCAGCAGGAAGAACTCGATCTCGGGGTGGGTGTAGAAGGTGAAGCCCAGGTCCGAGGTCTTGGCCAGGATGCGCTTGAGGACGAAGCGCGGGTCCGCGAAGGACGGCGAGCCGTCCGGCATGAGGATGTCGCAGAACATCCGGGCCGTGCCCGGGGCCTCCGCGCGCCACGGCAGGATCTGGAACGTGCTCGGATCCGGCTTGGCGATCATGTCCGACTCGTATACACGGGCGAAGCCCTCGATGGCGGAGCCGTCGAAGCCGATGCCCTCGTCGAACGCCTGCTCAAGCTCGGCGGGCGCCACGGCCACCGACTTCAGGAAGCCGAGCACGTCGGTGAACCACAGCCGCACGAACCGGATGTCACGCTCTTCGAGCGTCCGGAGCACGAATTCCTGCTGCTTGTCCATTTCCACACCCATCTTTGCTGGTCAGGCCGCCTGTTCCCACCGCCTCGGGCACATCGGGGGGCACCTGAGCATCCCACCACATGGTTTCGCGCACGTTGCACACCCATAGTGCCTGCTCGGGTGTGACTCAGGTAACGGTGGACAGGCCGGCTCCGTGCGTCCGCTCCCCGCGGTTCCCCCCGTACTTCCCCCCGGATCCCCACTCCCGGCCCATGGGCCACTACGATCTCCGCACATGGGGGGCCCTCCACTCGTACGCCTGTCCCGGCGCGCGCGTCCCATGGCACTGGCGAGTGCCGTGGCGACGCTCCTCGCCGCGCTCTTCGTCTGTCTGGGTGCCGGCGACACGGCCTCCGGCCACGACGAGACCACCCGGGCGCACCACCGGGTCACGGCCGCCGAGGACGAGTACGTCTGCCCGTACGACCGAGGCGACTGCTCCCTGTTCCCCTCGCTCAGCCCGGCGGTGCTCACCGCGCCGCCGCTCGACCCTCCGCAGCACGCGGAGGGCCGGCTCCCGGGCCCCGTACCGGCGTACGACACCGGCCGGGCGCTCCGTCCCGACGCGCAGCCCCGCGCACCGGACCTGCACGTCCTTCAAGTACTGCGGACATAGCCGGCGGGCCGCATCCGCCCCCGCCCCCGGCTCACGCCCGACGCCTGACGCCACCCCACATCCGAGAAGGACGACACTCACATGGCCGCCAACCGCTCCTCCAATGCCGACCGCCGCGCCCGAATAGAGGAGATGCGCCGCGCCGAGCAGGCCCGCGAGCGCCGCAACCGCTTCCTCACCATCGGTATCTCCACCGTCGTCGTCCTGAGCCTCGTCGGCTTCGGCGGCTACGTGCTCAACAAGGAGTCCGAGAAGAAGGAACAGAGGGAGGCCGCCGCGAAGGCCCCCATCAAGGACGAGAAGTCCTGGGACGCCAAGAAGCTCGGCCGCAACCACGTGACGACCCCGGTCGCCTACGAGATGAAGCCCCCGGTCGGCGGTGACCACGACCAGGTCTGGCAGAACTGCGACGGCGACGTCTACACGTCGAAGATCGCCGAGATGAACGCGGTGCACTCGCTGGAGCACGGAGCCGTCTGGGTCACGTACAACAAGAAGGCCGCCGAGGCCGAGGTGAAGAAGCTGGCCGAGAAGGTCGGCAAGACCCCGTACTCGCTGATGAGCCCGGTCGACGACCAGACCGGCGCGATCATGCTGAGCGCCTGGGGCAAGCAGGTGACCGTGGACAGCGCGAGCGACCCGCGCGTCGACGCCTTCTTCACCAAGTACGTGCAGGGCCCGCAGACCCCCGAGCCCGGCGCGGCCTGCACCGGCGGTGTCGGGGCGACCCAGTGAGGCTGACCCGTACGCACGGGGCGTCGATCGCCGCCGTCGTCCTCGCGCTGCTGTTCGCCGGGGGCGCCGTCACGGTCGCCTCGGCGGAACGCGAGGAGGCTCCGGCGTCCCCCGTGTCGGCCTCGGCGGACGCGGGCTTCGCCCGTGACATGGCGGTCCACCACCAGCAGGCCGTCGAGATGTCGTTCATCGTCCGGGACCGCACCGAGGACGAGGAGGTGCGCCGGCTGGCGTACGACATCGCCAACACCCAGGCCAACCAGCGCGGCATGATGCTGGGCTGGCTGGACATGTGGGGCCTGCCGAAGGTCGAGTCCGGCACCGAGACGATGGCCTGGATGGGCATGGACGGGCACGGCGACGCCGGTCCGCTCGACGGGGCGCTGATGCCGGGCATGGCGACCAAGACCGAGCTGGAGCAGCTGCGCAGGGCCAGTGGCAAGGAGGCGGAGATCCTCTACCTCCAGCTGATGACCGACCACCACAAGGGCGGTGTGCACATGGCCCAGGGCTGTGTGGACAAGTGCTCCGTGGAGATCGAGAAGAACCTGGCGCAGGGCATGGTCGACGCCCAGGAGTCGGAGATCGCCCTCATGGCGGATCTGCTGAAGGCGCGGGGCGCGAAGCCGCGCGCCTGACGGCCGAAGGACAGCGGGCCGGGCCCCCGTGACCCCAGCGGTCGCGGGGGCCGCCGCGTACGCGGACAATGGTTTGCGCTCGGGGACGTACGTACGACGACGTTTCTACGGAGGTACGCACCCCATGACCACGGCGAAGGACATCATGCATCCCGGGGCCCAGTGGATCCCCCGGCACGAAACGCTCGACCGCGCCGCTCAGCTGATGCGCGACCTCAATGTGGGCGCGCTGCCCATAGCCGACGAGAACGAGCGGCTGTGCGGCATCATCACGGACCGCGACATCGTGGTCGGCTGTGTCGCCATGGGCCATGACCCGGCGAAGGTGACCTGCGGAGAGATGGCCCACGGCACTCCGCGCTGGATCGAAGCGGGTTCGGATGTGAGCCAGGTTCTCGACGAGATGACGGGGCACCAGATCAAGCGGCTGCCGGTCATCGAGAACAAGCGTCTCGTGGGGATGATCAGCGAGGCCGATCTGGCGCAGCATCTGAACGACGAGCAGATCAAGGAGTTCTGCGCGACCGTCTACGCCTCCTCCTGATCCCGTACCGCGCGCGCCACGGCGTCCGGGCGGTCCCACATCATCAGATGGCCCGACGGCTCGGCCGCCTCGTAGCGGGCACCGAGCCGTCGGGCCAGTGCGCGCTGGCGGCGCGCCCAGCGGGCGGAGCCGTCGGGGGCGGCGAGGACGGTCACGGGGCGGTCCTGCGGCAGCGGGAACCGCTCGCTCAGGGCGAGGAGTTCGGCGGCGACGGCGCGGTAGTGGGTGTTCTCCAGGAGCGTTCCGTGGAGCACGCGCGAGGTGGAGTACACGCGGCGTACGAGGTCGGCGGGTGCCGGGTCCCCGCCCGCGGCGCGGGAGAGCCGTACGGTGGCGTGGCGGGCGGCGGGACCGAGGGCGGCCGGGACGCCGGCGGCCGACAGCAGGGTCCCGAGGCCGCGGGTGGCGGCGGTGCGCAGGGCAGGGGCTGCGGGGGTACGGGCGTGTTCCTCGACGGACGCGTCGACGAGGACGATCCCGGCGGTACGGCCCGGGTGGAGGCGCGCGAAGGCCTCCGCGTGGAACCCGGCGATGGAGTGCCCGACGACGGTGGCCCGCCCGGGCAGGGAGAGCGCGTCCAGAAGGCCCGCGATGCGGTGCGCCTCGCCCGTGGCGCTGGGCGGGACGGATGCCGGGGCGGAGAGGCCGTGGCCGGGGCGGTCGAAGCGGACGACCGTGCGGTGGGGGGTGAGCAGCGGGACGACCGCGTCCCAGTCGAACCAGCTCATGCCGAGGCCCGCGCTGAGGACGCAGACGGGTCCGGTGCCCTCGATCACGACGTGGTGGGCCACGCCCCCGACCCGTACGAACACGCTCAAGGTCGCTCCCTGGCCACGGAGACGGCGAGTACTGCGAGCCAGAGTGCCACGAGGAGGACCTGGAGCCGCTGGCCGGCCCCCAGTGCCCAGGTGCCCCCTCCCGTCTCGAAGGCGGCGACGGCGGCCAGGGTCCAGACGGTGGCGGCGATTTCGAGGACGACGAGGACGGCGCCGGTACGGCTGAGGGGCAGCCAGATTCCGTGGCGGCGGGCGGCGAGGGTCAGGGCGATCATGGCGGCCAGCGCGCAGGCCATGGCGAGGCCGGAGCTGGCGGCGTGCGCGGTGTGGGTGGCGGGAACGAGGCCGGCGGCCTCGCGGGCGGCGCAGGCCGGGTCGGCGGTGGGGGCGCAGCTGAGCGGCAGCCGGGAGTCGACCGCGGTGGCGGCACCGAAGAGCGCGAGGGCGAACCAGCCGACGAGGACGAGACGGCGGCGACGGGGGCGGGGGCGGGGTCCGTGGCGTTCGTGGTCGCGGTCGGCGTGCGGGCCAGGGTCATGGCCGGCGTGGGCGTCGTGGCTGGCGCGGGCGCCGTGGGCGCCGTGGGCGCCGTGGGCGCCGTGGGCGCCGTGGGCGCCGAGGCCGGCGTGAGCGTCGTGACTGACGTGAGCGTCGAGGGCGTCGAGGGCGTCGTGAGCGTCGTTGTGGGTGTCGCCGGAGTCCGTCGGTGGCCGGCGGGTCGCCCGGAGCGCCGTGGCGGCCGCCGCGAGGACGAGGAGGCCCGCCGTGAGGTCGGTCGCGCGGAAGAGGCCGCCGAGCGGCTGGTCGGTGGCGGCGAGTTCGGAGACGTACGTCCCCACCGGGTCGAGCCCGGTCCTGACGACGGCTTCGAGGGCCCAGGCGGTGTACGCGAGCGCGCCGAGGACGAGGAGGACCGCGGTGACTCGCGCGGCACTGCCGGGACGAGAAGTGGACATAGTGGTACGGATGTTATGCGGACGCTGCCGGGTCCGCCCGGTCGGGGTGGGACCGGCCGGCCGACGACCCCCACCGGTTGATCACAAAATCCCTGGCTCCTCCATAATCAGCTGGCTTAACGTCAACACCCTGACCACCCCGGAGGATGTCGCATGACCACGCCCACGAACGCCCCAGGCCAGAATCCCTGGGGGCAGCCGCCGACCGGTATGCCCGGGATGCCGCCGCAGCCGCCGTTCCAGCAGCCGCGCAACGGGCTCGGGGTGACCGCTCTCGTCCTCGGCATCGTGGGCCTGCTCTTCGCGATCCTCCCGTTCCTGTTCTGGCTCGGCGGGATCCTGGGCCTGCTGGCCCTCATATTCGGCATCATCGGCCACTCCCGCGGCCGTAAGGGCGAGGCGACGAACAAGGGGATGGCCCTCACCGGCCTCATCCTCGGTGCGGTCTCCATCGTCGTCTCGATCATCTGGCTGATCGTCGTCGTCACCGCGGTCAAGGACATCGCGGACGACATCGACAAGGAGATCAAGAAGCAGGAGAAGGCCACCGCCGCTCCCGCCGAGCCCGGCGCGGAGCCCACGGACGCCGAGCCGACCGAGGCCGCTCCGGCGGCGCTGAAGTTCGGTCAGACCTTCGCGTACGAGGACGGGATCAAGGTGACCGTCTCCAAGCCGCGCGCCTACAAGCCCGACCAGTTCGCCGCCGGGCACACCAAGGGCAACAGCGCGTTCCAGGTGACGGTCACGATCGTCAACGGCAGCAAGGAGACCCTCGACGTCACCGGCGCCCTGGTGGACGCGAGCGACGCGGAGGGCGCGCGCGCCGAGCCGGTCTTCGACGGCAGCAACGCCACGCAGATGTTCCAGGGCAACGTGCTGCCCGGCAAGCAGGCCAAGGCCGACTTCACCTTCTCGGTCTCGCCGAAGGCGGACGGTGAACTGCAGGTCCAGCTGAGCCCGACCATCCTCGACCACGAGGAAACGATCTGGCTCGGCCCGACGAAGTAGCCGAACACCCGGCGTGGCCCGGCGTCCCACCCCGGGGCGCCGGGCCTCGCCGTTTCCGGCAGCCGCGGGCGTACCGGACCGGACCGCCGGACACGCGCGGGCCACGCCGGCCACGCCCGGCCGCCGGGCCCGCCGGACGACGCCCGGCCCCCAGCCGCGACCACACCGATCCTGGCCGTCGTCAGGACATAGCGTCGGTCTGACGATTACACTGGGCACGTGCCTCAACTACGCCTCGCTCTGAATCAGATCGACTCGACCGTCGGCGATCTCGCCGGGAACGCCGAGGCGATCGTCCACTGGACCCGGCACTCCGCCGAGCAGGGCGCGCATCTGGTCGCGTTCCCCGAGATGGTGCTGACCGGCTACCCCGTCGAGGACCTCGCGCTGCGCTCGTCCTTCGTGGAGGCGTCCCGGGACGCCCTGCGGGCGCTCGCCCGGCGCCTCGACGCCGCGGGTTTCGGGGAGCTCCCCGTGATCGTCGGCTATCTCGACCGTTCGGACCGCGCCAAGCCCCGCCTCGGCCGGCCCGCCGGGTCCCCCGAGAACGCCGCCGCCGTGCTGCACCGCGGCGAGGTGGTGCTGCGCTTCGCCAAGCACCACCTGCCCAACTACGGCGTCTTCGACGAGTTCCGCTACTTCGTCCAGGGCGACACCATGCCCGTCGTCCGCGTCCACGGCGTCGACGTGGCGCTCGCGATCTGCGAGGACCTGTGGCAGGAGGGCGGCCGGGTTCCGGCGGCCCGCAGCGCGGGGGCCGGGCTGCTCGTCTCGATCAACGCCTCGCCGTTCGAGCAGGACAAGGACGACACGCGCCTCGAACTGGTCCGCAAGCGCGCCCAGGAGGCGGGCTGCACCACCGCCTATCTCGCGATGATCGGCGGTCAGGACGAGCTGGTCTTCGACGGCGACTCGATCGTCGTCGACGCGAACGGCGAAGTCGTCGCGCGCGCCCCGCAGTTCTCCGAGGGCACGGTGATCGTCGACCTCGACCTGCCGGCCGCCTCCCCCGACGCGCCCACCGGCGTCGTCGACGACGGGCTGCGGATCGAGCGGGTGGTCCTCTCCGAGGAGCCGCTGCCCGCGTACGAGCCGGAGCTCACCGGCGGGTACGCGGACCGGCTCGACGACGACGAGGAGGTCTACTCGGCGCTGGTCGTGGGCCTGCGCGCGTACGCCGCGAAGAACGGCTTCCGCTCGGTCCTCATCGGCCTCTCCGGCGGCATCGACTCGGCGCTGGTCGCCGCGATCGCCTGCGACGCGGTGGGCGCGCAGAACGTGTACGGCGTCTCCATGCCGTCGAAGTACTCCTCGGACCACTCGCGCGGCGACGCCGCCGAACTGGCCCGCCGCACCGGCCTCAACTTCCGTACGGTGTCGATCGAGCCGATGTTCGACGCCTACATGGGCGCCCTCGGGCTCACCGGTCTCGCGGAGGAGAACCTCCAGTCCCGGCTGCGCGGCACGATGCTGATGGCGCTCTCCAACCAGGAGGGCCACATCGTCCTCGCTCCGGGCAACAAGTCCGAGCTGGCGGTGGGGTATTCGACCCTGTACGGCGACTCGGTCGGCGCGTACGGCCCCATCAAGGACGTCTACAAGTCGACCGTGTTCCGGCTGGCGCGCTGGCGCAACCGGGCGGCCGAGGAGCGCGGCATGACCCCGCCGATCCCGGAGAGCTCGATCACCAAGCCGCCGAGCGCCGAGCTGCGCCCGGGGCAGGTGGACACCGACTCGCTGCCGGACTACGACGTCCTGGACCGCATCCTCGCGCTGTACGTCGACCGCGACCAGGGCAAGGACGCCATCGTCGCGGCGGGCTTCGACGAGGAGCTGGTGGCGCGGACGCTGCGGATGGTGGACACGGCGGAGTACAAGCGACGCCAGTACCCGCCGGGCACCAAGATCTCGGCGAAGGGCTTCGGCAAGGACCGTCGCCTGCCGATCACGAACCGCTGGCGGGAGACGACGAGCCACTGACCGCTCGTTCGACGGCCGGGGCGCCTCCCGCGACGACGCGGGAGGCGTTCTCGGCCGTACGGGTGCGGTCCAACAGGCCCGCCACCGCCGCGATCGCCAGGCCGACCACCGCCAGGACCGCACCGACCAGGGTCGGGGAACTCCAGCCCCAGCCCGCCGCGACGGCCGCGCCGCCCGCCCAGGCGCCGCCCGCGTTGGCGAGGTTGAAGGCGGAGTGGTTGGAGGCGGAGGCCAGGGTCGGGGCGTCCTTGGCCTTGTTCATGACCAGCATCTGGAGCGGGGTGGTGGTCATGAAGCCGACGGCGCCGAGCACGACGACGGTCACGAGCGCCAGCCACGGCACGTGGATCGTGAAGCGGAAGGCGCCCAGGACGAGCGCGAGGGCGGTGAGGGAGCCGTACAGCGTCGGCCGCAGCGCCCGGTCGGTCAGCGGGCCCGCGGCGAGCGCGCCGGCCGTCATGCCGATGCCGAAGAGGGCGAGGACGAGGGTGACCGAGGACTCGCCGAAGCCCATCACCTCGGTGGTCATCGAGGCGAGGTAGGAGTAGACGGCGAAGACACCCGCGAAGCCGAAGACCGCGGTGAGCAGGCCGAGCAGCACCTGAGGCCGGCCGAGCGCCCGCACCTCGCGGCCCAGGCTCTGGCGTTCGTCGACGGGGACGTAGGGCACGAGCCGGGCGAGCGCCGCCATGGCCAGCAGGCCGATGACGGTGACGACGAGGAAGGTGGCCCGCCAGCCGAGGTGCTGGCCGAGCAGGGTCGCGGCCGGTACGCCGAGGATGTTGGCCACCGTGAGTCCCAGGAACATCGTGGCGACCGCCCGCGCCTGCCGGCCCTCGGCCACGAGCCGCGCGGCGACGACGGCGCCGACGCCGAAGAACGCGCCGTGCGGGAGCCCGGCCAGGACCCGGCCGGCGACCAGCCAGCCGAAGCCGGGCGCGAGCGCGGACGCCAGGTTGCCGACGACGAACAGCGCCATCAGCAGAAGCAGCATCTTCTTGCGCGGCACGCGCGAGCCGAGGGCGGTGAGCAGCGGGGCGCCGATGACGACGCCGATCGCGTACGCGGAGACCAGGTGGCCGGCGGTGGGGACGGAGGTGCCGAGGTCGTCGGCGACGTTGGGCAGCAGGCCCATCATCACGAACTCGGTCGTGCCGATGCCGAAGGCGGAGACGGCGAGCGCGAACAGCGCCAGGGGCATGGGAGAAGCCTTTCCAGGGAATAGTTCTTCGACTGAACAAATACTCTCAGCCGAAATGTTCCCGACGGCCTCCCCCAGGTGACGGGAAGGTTTCGACCCGGCCGCGATCAGGACCGTACGAGGATCGGAGCCGGCCACGCGGAGCAGAGCCGTTACGAGCGTCAGCGCCGTACGCGCGTCAGAGCTTGACGCGCGCCGCGATCGGCAGGTGGTCGCTCTTGGTCTCCGGCAGCGTCCACGAGGACATCGGCTCGACGCCCTTCACCAGGATCTGGTCGATCCGCGCCATCGGGAACGAGGCCGGCCAGCTGAAGCCGAAGCCGTCGCCCGACGCGCCCTGCGTCGAGCGCATCTGCGCGGTGACGGCGTTGAGCGAGCGGTCGTTCATGGTGCCGTTGAGGTCGCCGAGCAGGACGACCCGCTCGTGGGACTCCGCGGCGATCGCCTCGCCCAGCAGGTCCGCGCTGTTGTCGCGCTGGTTGGCGGTGAAGCCCGCGTTCATCTTGACCCGCACGGACGGGAGGTGGGCGACGTAGACGGCGACCTCGGCGCCGGGCGCGGAGACCGTGGAGCGCATCGCCCGGGTCCAGCCCATCCCGATGTCGACGGAGTCGGTGCCGTGCAGCGGGTACTTGCTCCACAGGCCGACCGTGCCCTGCACGGAGTGGTACTTGTACGCCTCGGCCAGACCCTTCTCGTAGACCGGGACCATCTCGCCCTTGAGCTCCTCCAGGGCCACCACGTCCGCGCCGGACTCGGCGATCTGCCGGGCCGTGCCCTCGGGGTCGGGGTTGTCGGCGTTCACGTTGTGGGTGGCGACGGTGAGGTCACCGCCCGCCTCGGACTTGTCGGTGATCAGCCCGCCGAAGAGGTTCACCCAGACCACGGCCGGCAGGAGCAGGGCGATCAGCGCGGTCGCGGAGCGCCGCAGCAGGGCCAGGAGCAACAGGACGGGCACGAGGACGCCCAGCCAGGGCAGGAAGGTCTCGTTGAGGCTGCCCAGATTGCCGATCCGGTTGGGGATCTCGGCGTGGAAGGCCATCGCCAGCGTGATAAGCACCGCGCAGACGGCCAGCAGGATGCCGCGGCGCCAGATGCCACGGTCACCGCGGAGGCGGTCGAGCGCCGATCGGAACCGGGACCCGGAGCGCTCGTCCCTGGCGCCACCGTTCTCCGTCTCCGCCATGTCCACCCGCGCCATCACTCAGTCCTCACTGCCTTGCCGTCGTGCTGTCGTGCCCCGCGACCCGACTCGACACTAGGTGATGACGGGTCCTCGGTACTGCCACGGGGGACGACAGGGCCGCGCGGCGGGTTCCCGCGTCCGGCGCGGGGCGGGGTGGCTGTGACAGAACGCGCACATTCGTACGTACGCGCCGAAACTCTGTCGTCGCGGCGGTGTGAACAGCGCCACTTCGCCGCACTTCCCCCGTCACCGCGGGAAGTGCCACCATGGACGTGGTCCGGGGACGCCGTCAGGGCGCCTCGAGATGACGAAGGAGCCGTTCACCATGACGCTTCAGCCTGCCCAGAAGCACTCCCCCGACAGCAGCAAGGCGCTGTACGGAGGCAAGGGCACGCGCCGTATCACGGTCCACGACATCACCGCTGCCAAGGCCCGCGGCGAGAAGTGGCCCATGCTCACCGCCTACGACGCCATGACCGCGTCCGTCTTCGACGAGGCCGGTATCCCGGTCGTCCTCGTCGGCGACTCCATGGGCAACTGCCATCTCGGCTACGACACCACCGTGCCCGTCACGATGGACGAGATGACCATCCTGTCGGCCGCCGTCGTACGGGGCACCAAGCGCGCCCTCGTCGTCGGCGACCTCCCCTTCGGCTCGTACCAGGAAGGGCCCGTCCAGGCCCTGCGCAACGCGACACGGCTCGTCAAGGACGCGGGCGTCGGCGCGGTCAAGCTGGAGGGCGGCGAGCGTTCGCTGCCGCAGACCGAGCTGCTCGTCCAGGCCGGGATCCCGGTCATGTCCCACCTGGGCCTGACCCCGCAGTCCGTCAACACCATGGGCTACCGGGTGCAGGGCCGCAGCGACGAGGCCGCGCACCGGCTGCTCAGCGACGCCAAGGCGGCCCAGGACGCGGGCGCCTTCGCCGTCGTCCTCGAACTCGTACCGGCCGAGCTGGCCGCCGAGGTCACCCGCTCCCTGCAGATCCCGACCATCGGCATCGGCGCCGGCCCGGACACCGACGCCCAGGTCCTCGTCTGGACCGACATGGCCGGTCTGACCGGCGGCAAGGTGCCGCGCTTCACCAAGCAGTACGCGAACCTGCGCGAGACCCTCGGCGACGCCGCCCGGGCCTTCGCGGAGGACGTCACCGGCGGGGCGTTCCCGGCCGAGGAGCACACCTTCCACTAGGAGGGCCTTCAGGCCCCCTTCGAGGAGGGCCGTCCGATCAGGACGTCCGGCCGCGGGCCGTGCGCGAACTCCTCGCGCGGCCCGCGGCCAGCCGCTTTTCGAGCCGTGCCCGGCAGTCCGGCCACTCGGCGGCGATGATCGAGTAGAGCGCCGAGTCGCGGAGCCGACCCTCCTCACCCTCGACCCATGACGGGGCCCACTGGCGCAGCACCCCTTCGAAACGCGCGCCCACCGCTTCGATCGCCGCCCGCGAACGGCTGTTGCGCGCGTCCGTCTCCAGGTCGAGCCGGGGCAGGTCCCAGTTCTCGAAGGCGTGCCGGAACAGCAGGTACTTGGCCTCGGTGTTCACGCCCGTGCCCTGCGCGGACGCCGCGAGCCAGGTGTAGCCGACCTCGACGGCGCGCAGACCGTCCCCCGACGGCGAGAGCCGCGGGGCGCAGTAGGCGGTGACGCCGACAGCGCGCCCCGACGCCCGCTCCACCTGCGCGTACGGCGCCAGCTTCCCGGTGGCGGCCAGGGCGAGCCTGGTCTCGACGTACTCCTCGATCCCGGCCCCCACCGGTACCCGCGTGAAGCGGTAGGAACCGCGGTCCTCCTCGGCGGCCGCGGCCAGGTCCGCCGCGTGGCGGTGGTCCAGCGGCTCCAGGCGCACCAGTGCGCCCTCCAGAAGCGGCCCCTCCAGCACGAACGTCATCGATCGCCCCTCCTTCGCGGTTCGCCCGTCGGCTTCGGGACGACAGCGTTCCAGAGCCGCCGCGCGCTGTCGCCCGAATTCGTTCCGACACCGGTCGGCGGGGTGTCGGACGGCTGTCGGTCGTCTGTCGGTGCGTTGTCAGTGGCGGCTGATCTGATGGTGGCCATGACGCGATCCGCACACAACGCCGTCGAGGTACGAGGCCTCGTGAAGCACTACGGCGAGACGAAGGCCCTCGACGGGGTCGACCTGGACGTCCGGGAGGGCACGGTCCTCGGCGTGCTCGGCCCGAACGGGGCCGGCAAGACCACCCTCGTCCGCTGTCTGTCCACCCTCATCGTCCCGGACTCCGGGACCGCCACCGTCGCCGGCTACGACGTGGTGAAGCAGCCGCGCCAGCTCCGCCGGACCATCGGCCTCACCGGCCAGTACGCCTCGGTCGACGAGAAGCTCTCCGGCTGGGAGAACCTCTACATGATCGGGCGGCTGCTCGACCTCTCCCGTGCGGACGCCCGGCGCCGCGCCGACGACCTCCTGGAGCGGTTCTCGCTGAACGAGGCCGCCAAGCGGCCGGCGATGCAGTACTCCGGCGGTATGCGCCGGCGGCTCGACCTCGCCGCCTCGATGATCGGGCAGCCCGCCGTCCTCTATCTGGACGAGCCCACCACCGGCCTCGACCCGCGCACCCGCAACGAGGTCTGGGACGAGGTGAAGCGGATGGTCGCCGAGGGCGTGACCGTGCTGCTCACCACGCAGTACATGGAGGAGGCGGAGCAGCTCGCGAGCGAGCTGACCGTCATCGACCGCGGCAAGGTCATCGCCAACGGCAAGGTCGACGAGCTCAAGGCCCGCGTAGGCGGGCGCACGCTCACGATCCGCCCGGTGGACCCGGCCGACCTGCCCTCGATGGCGTCGGCGCTGCGCGAGTCCGGCCTGGACGGCATCGCCGGCTCGACCGTCGTCCCCGACGAGGGCGCGCTGTACGTGCCGATCCTGAGTGACGAGCAGCTGACCGCCGTCGTGGGCCTGCTGGGCGCGCGGGGCTTCGGCATCGCCCACATCGGCACGCACCTGCCCAGCCTGGACGAGGTCTTCCTCGCCATCACGGGCGAGAAGACCACCGTTTCCGACACGACCCCCGAGGAGGTCGCCGCGTGAGCACCACGACGACCACACAGCTCACCAAGGCTCCCGTCGACGCGCCGGGCCCCGCTCCGATGCGTCCGGCGCCCGGCGGTGAGGGCCGGATCGGTCTGCGCGCCAACTTCCGCCACATCGGCGCCCTGGCCCGGCGGAACGCGCTGCAGATCAAGCAGGACCCGGAGTCGATGTTCGACGTCGTCCTGATGCCGATCATCTTCGTGCTGCTCTTCGTGTACGTCTTCGGCGGCGCGATCTCCGGCAAGGGCAACAACGACGCCTACGTCAACTACGTGGTCCCCGGCCTGATGGCCATGATGGGCATGAACATCGCCATGGCCGTCGGCACGGGCATCAACGACGACTTCAAGAAGGGGGTCATGGACCGGTTCCGGACGATGCCGATCGCCCGGTCCTCCGTCCTCATCGCGAAGATCGTCGTCGAGATCGGCCGGATGCTGATCGCCACCGCGATCCTCCTCGGCATGGGCTTCCTGCTGGGCCTGGAGATCAAGGGCTCGATCCTGGACCTGTTCGGCGCCATCGGCCTGTCCATGGTCTTCGGCGCCTCGCTGATGTGGATCTTCATCCTGCTCGGTCTCGCGATGAAGACGGCCCAGGCCGTCCAGGGGATGGCCATGATCGTTCTGATGCCGCTGCAGTTCGGCTCCTCGATCTTCGCCCCGCCGACCTCGATGCCCGGCTGGCTGGAGACCTTCACCGACTACAACCCGCTGTCGAACCTCGCCGACGCCGCCCGGGCCATGATCAACGGCACCCCCGTCGGCGACTCGGTCTGGATGACGCTCGGCTGGGCCGTGGTGATCACGGCCGTCACGGCGCCGCTCGCGGTCGCCAAGTTCCGCAAGAAGACCTGAGGCCCACGGGGTTCAGGACTCGGCGCCCCCGTTGATCGCGTCGGTGCGGGCGAGCAGGGCGGTGGCCTCCTCCAGGGAGAGGCCACCGCCTTCGGCGTACGCGGCCGCGAAGGCCTCGTCCCCGAGGACGGATCGGGCGAGTGCCGTGGCCTGCTCCAGGTTCTCCCGCTCGGGCGGCGAGAGCAGATGGCCCTCGGGGAGCAGGCCCGGGTGGGCGCCGAGGAGCCGGGCCCCGACCGTCGCGCCGGGGCCGCCGAGACCGGCGAGGGCCCAGGCGGCGGTGACCAGATGGAGCGCCGGCATCTGCGGGGCGACCATCATCGACAGCGTGCCCAGGGACCGGTCCAAGGCCTCCCGGGCCAGGCCGAGCGCCGAGGCGTACTGCCCGTCGAGGTTGTCCAGCCAGGCCAGGCTGCCGAGGGTGAACCCGGCGAAGATCGACAGGGTCTCGGAGCTGAAGTCCTCCAGTAGTCCGGTCAGTTGCCGCCGGGCCTCGGCCGTACGGCCGGTGCGGCCGAGCAGCATCGCCAGGAACAGCCGGGCCGCGAGCACCGGTTCGTGTCCGCGGTTCTCCCCGGCCACCAGGACCTCACGGAGGATCGTCTCCGCCTCCTCCTCACGACCGGTCACGGCGAGCATGTCCGCGTAACGGGCGCGCAGGAGTGCCTTCTGGGTCTGGGCGCCGATCCGCTCGGCGTAGCCGATGGCCGCGGCGAAGTCCTCGGCCGCGCCCTCGTACCGGCGCTGCCGCTCACGGGCCTCGCCGCGCGAGGAGAGCGCCTCCGCCGCGCCCCACGCGTCGTCGAGGCGGACGAAGATCTTCAGGCTCTCCTCGGCGTCGGCGGCCGCGTCGGCCGCCATGTCGGACCGGTTGGCCAGCAGGTTGGCGCGCGTCTGGAGGGCGTTGGCGAGTTCCCATTCGTATCCGAAGGAGCGGCACGCCTCGACGGTGGCGTCGAGGACCTCCCGCATCCGGCCCCCCTCCCCGATGAGCAGGACGGCGAAGACGGCGAAGGAGCCGGGCAGCCGGCAGGTCTGGGGAAGCCCGGGCCGGTAGACGGTGGTGATGCGGCGCAGTCGCTCCGAGCCTTCGGGACTGGTCCACCCGCCCGTCTCGTAGTCCATGTTGAGCAGCTCGATCAGCCGCACCCCGCGCCGGGCCTCCCAGAGCTGCTCCTCGCTCAGCGGAGGCGGCGTGGCGGTGCAGGGCTCGTGGAGCGGTACGGCGGGGACGGTCGGCGGCGCGAACGGGTCGGGTCCGAGGGCGGCGACCTCCTCGGCCCAGTGCAGGGCGTCGGCGCGCAGATCGCGCAGCTGCCAGTACCAGAGGAGGCAGTGGACGAGCATCAGCGCCTCGTGCTCGTCGCGGACGGCGACGGCGCGGCGCAGCGCGGTGCGCAGGTTCTCGTACTCGGTCCGGAACCAGGCCATGGCGCGGCGCTGGCCGCCGCCGCGGAGTTCGGGGTCGGCGAGGCGGGCGAGTTCGCGGTAGTGGACGAGGTGGCGCCGCTCGATCGCGGCCCGCTCCCCCGCCTCGTCGAGCCGCTCGCCGGCGTATTCGGCGACGGTCTCCAGGAGGCGGTAGCGCATCGTCCCGTCGTCGGCGGGGGCGGCGACGACCAGCGACTTGTCGACGAGCGAGCCGAGCACGTCGAGGGTCTCCGCGTGCGGGGCGGTGGGCTCGGGGGCCTCGCCGGGCCGTTGGACGGGTGCCGAACAGACCGCCTCCGCCGCCTCCAGGTCGCAGCCGCCGGTGAAGGCGGACAGCCGGCGCAGGACGGCCCGTTCGGGCGCGTCGAGCAGGTCCCAGGACCAGTCGACCACCGCGCGGAGGGTCTGCTGACGGGGCAGGACGGTGCGGGCTCCCGAGGTGAGGAGGAGAAAGCGGTCGTCGAGGCGGTCGGCGATCTGGCGCGGTGTCAGGAGCCGTAGCCGCGCGGCCGCGAGCTCGATCGCGAGCGGGAGGCCGTCGAGGCGTCGGCAGATCTCCGCGCACGCCTCGGGATCGTCGCCGGGGTCGAAGCCGGGGCGGGCCGCGGCGCCGCGCTCGCCGAGCAGACGCAGCGCGCTCTCGGGCGGCAGCGGCTCCACCGGGCGCAGGAACTCGCCGGGGACACCGAGCGGTTCGCGGCTCGTGGCGAGGACGGTCACGCCGGGGCACCGGGCGAGGAGGGACTCGGCCAGGACGGCGGCCGCGTCCACGACGTGTTCGCAGTTGTCCAGGATGAGCAGGAGGCGGCGCGCGGCGCAGTGCTCGACGAGGCGTCCGAGCGGGGTGTCGGTGCCGCGCAGCTCCTCGGCGCCCGCGCCCCGCAGCACCGTCTCGCGCGCCCCGACGGCGCCGAGCACGGCCTCGGCGACGGCCTCGGGGTCGGTGACGGGCGCGAGTTCGACGAGCCAGACGCCGTCGGGCCACGCCCCGGCGCCGGCGGCGCGCTCGGCTCCCTCCTGCGAGAGCCGGGTCTTCCCGGCCCCACCGGGACCGAGCAGGGTGACGAGCCGGCTCCCGTGCAGGTCGTCGCGGAGTTGGGCGATGTCCTGACCGCGCCCGACGAAACTGGTGAGCCGCGCCCGAAGATTCCCGGGCCGCGGCGGACCGGCGATGCGCCCCGGATCCGCGAGGACCTCCCCGCCACGCCCGGCGGCCGGGACCTGGGCCGGGCCTCCGGATTCCCCGTGCCCCGCACCGGTGGCGGCTTGCGCCGGGCCGGGGGCCGCCGGAGCAAGGGATCCGTCCGGCCCCGAAGGCCGGGCGGAGACACCGGTGTCGTGCGCCGGGCCGGTGGCCGCCAAGGCCTCCCGCATCCCGGATCCGTGCCATGCCGCAGGTCCGGCGGGGCCGCCGCGCGGGGAGACGGGGTCCTGCGCCGAGCCGGGGGCAACCGGGCCGCCGGATCCCCCGTGCCCCACAGACCCGACAGGGCCGCCGGTGGCGGCTTGCGCCGGGCCGGTCCCTGCCAGGGGGTGCTGCGTGCCGGGGCCGCCCCCGGCACGGGCGGGCGCCTCGTGGGGTGTCCGCCTCTGGCCGGGGCTGGTCGTCCCGGCATCCGGCGACAGCAGCTCCGCGTGGAGCGCGCGCAGGGGTGGGGAGGGGTTCGTCCCCAGGCGGTCCGCCAGGTCGCGGCGTACGGCGTCGTAGGCGGCGAGGGCCTCCGCCGCGCGGCCCGTGTCGCGCAACGCGCGGATGCGCAAGGCCTGGAGCGGCTCGTCGAGCGGGTGCGCCTCGCAGAGGGCGACCAGTTCGGGCAGGACCGACGCCCCCTCCCCGAGCGCGAGGGCCGCGTCGAAGCGGGTGCGGCGGGTGTCGAGGCGGCGGGTCTCCCAGCGGGCGGCCTCCGCCGTACGGTCGGGCAGGTCGGCGAGCGCGGGCCCCCGCCACAGGCCGAGCGCCTCGTCGAGCAGCTCCGCCGCCCGCCCCGGGTCGCCCGCGCCCAACGCCCGTACGCCCTCGCCCGCCAGCCGTTCGAAGCGCTGCGCGTCCACCTCCTCGGGGCCGGCCGCCAGCCGGTAGCCGCCCGGGGACGACTCCACGGCGTCCCGCCCGAGCACCTTCCGCAACCGGCCCACCAGGGCCTGGAGCGCCGCGGCGGCGTCCGCCGGCGGGTCCCCGTCCCACACCTCGTCGACGAGGACGGTGACCGGCACCGTGCGCCCGGCCCGCAGGGCCAGGACGGTCAGCAGCGCCCGCAGACGGGCCCCGCCGAGCGCGACGGGGGTGCCGTGGGCGGTGTGGACCTGGGTCGGGCCGAGGACGGAATAGCGCACAGGCCCTATTCTCCGTGAGCCGGGGATCATCACAGGAACTCACCCCCGCCCCGGCACGTTTCCCGCAGACACCCCGCCGCGCCCCAGGGAGTCCCACCGATGACCACGGCCACCACCCGCAGCCGCGAGCGCAGGATCAGCCCGGTCTTCCTGGCGATCCTCGCCGTCATGGCGGTCACCGGCTGGGCCGTGTGGACCGGCTTCGCCTCCTCCCCCGGTCTGGCGATCTTCCTCTTCGTGACCTCGGCGTGGATCGTGTCGCTCTGTCTGCACGAGTACGCGCACGCCCGCACCGCGCTCCACAGCGGGGACATCACGGTCGGCGCGAAGGGGTATCTCACCCTCAATCCGCTCGCCTACACCCACGCCGTGCTGAGCATCATCCTGCCGGTGCTCTTCGTGATCATGGGCGGAATCGGTCTGCCGGGCGGCGCGGTCTTCATAGAACAGGGCCGGATCCGGGGGCGCTGGAAGCACAGCCTCATCTCGGCGGCGGGCCCGCTGGCGAACGTCCTGTTCGCGATCGTCTGTACGGCGCCGTTCTGGCTGGACGCGCTGGAGGGCGTCCCGCTCGCGTTCCAGTACGCGCTCGCGTTCCTGGCGTTCCTCCAGGTGACGGCCGCGCTGCTGAACTTCCTGCCGGTGCCGGGCCTGGACGGCTACGGGGTGGTCGAGCCCTGGCTGTCGTACAGGATCAAGCGGCAGATCGAGCCGTACGCGCCGTACGGCTTCTTCGTCGTGATCGCGCTGCTCTTCGTCCCGGCGGTCAACGGCGCGTTCTTCGACACGATCGACGCGCTGATGCGCGCGCTCGGCGTGCCGGAGCTCTCCCGCTACTGCGGCTCGAACCTCTACCGCTTCTGGCAGGGGACGCCGGACCTCTGCGAGGTCTAGGGCCGCGGCCCCGGCTGTACCACCGACCGGGCGACCCGTGGTGCCGGACACGCCCCGGATCGCGGCGACGGCGGGCTCGGCGGCGCGAGAAGAAGTCCGCCGCCACGGTGCACCCCGACCGGCAGGCCGGCTAGCTCACGGGCCTACGCCGGGAGGCTAGGCCGTCTCGGAGGGGCGGGCGGCCTCGGTCCTCGCGCGGCGGATGTAGTACCAGGCCATGTTCGAGGAGAGGCCTGCGAGCAGGACCCAGACGATCCCCAGCCACATGCCCGCGACGAAGGAGACGACGGCCGCGGCGACGGCGAGGGCGCAGACGGCGAGGGCGTACAGAGCGAGGCGGGGCATGGGGGTCGGCTCCTGTCCGGGTACGGCTGATGGTGCCCGTCCAGTGTCCCCCATGCCCAGGCCCGCCCGGGCACGCGGTCAGACGTCGGTGACCCGGAGCCCCGCGTGGGCCTTGTAGCGGCGGTTGACCGAGATCAGGTTGGCGACGAGCGACTCGACCTGGTGGGCGTTGCGCAGCCGGCCCGCGAAGACGCCGCGCATGCCGGGGACGCGGCCGGCGAGCGCCTGGACGATCTCGACGTCGGCGCGCTCCTCGCCGAGGACCATCACGTCCGTGTCGATCTCGTCGATCGAGGGGTCCTGGAGCAGGACGGCGGAGAGGTGGTGGAAGGCGGCGGTGACCCGGGACCCGGGCAGCAGAGCGGCGGCCTGCTCGGCGGCGGAGCCCTCCTCGGGCTTGAGGGCGTAGGCGCCCTTCTTGTCGAAACCGAGCGGGTTGACGCAGTCGACGACGAGCTTGCCCGCGAGTTCGTCGCGCAGCGACTCCAGCGTCTTGGCGTGCCCGTCCCACGGAACGGCGACGATCACGATGTCGCTGCGGCGGGCGCACTCGGCGTTGTCGGCGCCCTCGACGCCGAGACCCAGCTCCTCGGCGGCGGTCCGGGCGCGCTCCGCCGCGCGGGAGCCGATGATCACCTTCTGGCCGGCCTTGGCGAGGCGGTAGGCGAGGCCGCGGCCCTGGTCGCCGGTGCCGCCGAGGACGCCGACGACGAGGCCGGACACCTCGGGGAGGTCCCAGGGGTCCTTGGGGGCGGGCTTGCTGTCAGTCGTAGTCATGGCCTCGACATTACTGGCCGGTCAGCCCATCCGTTTCCCGTCGGGTGGGTTTTCCCGTACGGGTGGAACCCACGGCAACCACCCTCCGCGCGCGGCCCGGCTGCGGCAGGATGCGGCCCCATGGATGCCGTACGCGTCGCGCTGCTGCGGGAAGTGCTCGCCGGGACGGAGTGGCCGGCTGCCGCCCGCCGGTTCGCGGGCTCGCTCCGCTCCTCGGTCGTACCGCACGGGGGCGGGCTGCTGCTGGTGGGCACGGAGGGGTACGAGCCCTGGCATCTGGCGGCGCATCTGGTGGACGAGGCGGCCTGGTCGGGCCGGCCCGAGCTGACGCCGACGCTGGTACGGCACCGGGTGCGGCCGGGCGATCCGGCGCACCTGGCAGTGGGCCTCGGCCGGCTGGAGTCGGCGCGGCGCGGGGCGACGCTGCTGATGGTGGCGCCGGAGCGGCCTCCCGCCGGGCTTCTGGAGCGTGTCCACGACGCGCGCAGGGCGGGGGCGACGGTGCTCTCGCTCGACGGCGGCGATCCGGAGATGCGGGGCCTCGCACACGAGACGCTGACGGTGGGGGAGGGCGCGGAGGTCGACCTGGACACCGTCCAGCACCTGGTGAGCGCGGCGGCCGGCGAGAACAGCCTGCCCTCCCCGCGCGGGCGGCGCCGCTTACGGGACCGCCTCTCCCTCCTGGCGGACCTTCTGACGTCTCCGCCCCCGACGCGCTGGTAGCCCACGGCGACCGGTCCCGGTACGCCCGACCCGCTGGTTGCCCGCGGCGACCGACCGGCCCCGCCCGTCCGCGGTCACCACGCCCCGGAGCTCCTGACGCCACCCGTGCCCCCCGCCCGCCGCGGCGCCCCCTGCGCGCCGTAATTCGGTTGCCGGGCGCCTCGTGGCGGTCGGAGCATGGCACCTCGTGACCTCGAAGCTCTCCGCCGTACTGCCCGACCTCGCGCCCTGGCGCTCCTCCCGCGACTTCCGGCTCCTCTGGGTCCAGGGGCTCGTCGCCTTCTTCTCCAGCGCCGTGGCGATGATCGCGCTGCCGTTGCAGATCAAGGATCTGACCGGCTCCCCGCTCGCCGTCGGGGCGATGGGCGCGGTCGAGCTGGTCCCCTTGGTCGTCTTCGGGCTCTACGGCGGCGCGCTCGCCGACGCCGTCGACCGTCGCAAGGTCCTCGTCGCCACCGAGTCCGGGCTCGCGCTGCTCGCCCTGCTGCTGCTGATCAACTCCCTGCTGCCCGAGCCGATGCTCTGGCCGCTGTACGTGGTCGCCGCCGGCGTCTCCGCGCTGGCCGGTCTCCAGCGTCCCGCCCTGGACTCCCTGCTCGCCCGGATCGTGCCGCACGACCAGCAGACCGCCGCCGCGGCGCTCAACTCGCTGCGCTGGCAGATGGGCACCATCGCGGGCCCCGCGCTCGCCGGCCTGCTCGTGGCGTACGCCGGGCACGCCCCGGCTTACGCCGTGACGATCGCCGGTTTCCTCGTCTCCGTACTCCTGTGTCTGCGACTCTCCCCCGCGCCGCCCGCGCACGACGCCGACAAGCCGTCCCTGCGCGGCATCGTGGAGGGCGCGCGCTACGCCTGGTCGCGGCCGGTGCTCCTCGGGACGTACGCGATCGATCTGGCCGCGATGCTCTTCGCGTTCCCGAACACGATCTTCCCGTTCCTGGCGGACGAGCTGGACGCCGACTGGTCCCTGGGCCTGATGTACGCGGCGGGCTCGGTCGGCTCGCTCGTCCTCGGTCTGACCAGCGGCTGGACCTCGCGGATCCGCCGGCACGGATGGCTGGTCGTGTGCGGGGCCACCGCCTGGGGGCTCGCGATCGCCGCGGCCGGCTGGTTCTCGAACATCTGGCTGGTGCTGCTCTGCCTGGCCTTCGCGGGCGCGGGCGACATGGCGAGCGGTCTGGGCCGCGCCACGATCTGGAACCAGACGATCCCGGAGGAGTTGCGCGGCCGGCTCGCCGGGATCGAGGTGCTCTCGTACAGCGTCGGCCCGCAGCTGGGCCAGGTCCGGGCGGGCGCCATGGCGGGCTGGACGGGGACGCGGGCGGCGATCTGGTCCGGCGGCGTCGCGTGCGTGGCCTCGGTGGGGCTGCTCTGCCTCGCCCTGCCGAAGCTCCTGCGGTACGACTCCGAGACGGACGAGGACGCGCTGCGCCACAGGACCGCGCAGGCGGAGCGGGAGGCGCGCGAGGCGCGGGACGCGCGGGAGGCCGGGACCGGGGCCCCGGCCTCCTGACGGCAGAAGTCCGACGTGCGGCAGCGGCGGGACCTAGTCCGGGGTCTCGTCCGTCTTCGGGGCGTCGTGCCACTTCGGGTCCGTCTCCCACTCCTCGTTGCGGTCCCGCGCGGTCTCCATCGCGTGGGACGCCTCCTCACGTGTGGCGTACGGTCCGAAACGGTTCTTCGACGGGCACTCCGGGCCTTCCTCGACCTTCTTGTGCTCCAGGCAGTAGTACCACTCGCCCGGTTTGCCCACCGTGCGCTTCTTGAACAGGGCCATCGTCGGCTCCTTCCTCTGAGGCCATGCTGCCCCAGACGTGGTCGTTAGACTCGCTGACATGTCTGGCCAGTCGCTGCTCGTACCGGGGGAGCTCTCCCCCCACCGCTCCGTTCCGGGAGCCATCCGTCGTCCCGAGTACGTCGGGAAGCCCGCGCCCACCCCGTACACGGGGCCCGAGGTGCAGGATTCCGACACGATCGAGCGGATGCGGATCGCCGGCCGCATCGCCGCGCAGGCGATGGAGGAGGCCGCCAAGCACATCGCGCCGGGTGTCACCACGGACGAGCTGGACCGGGTCGCACACGAGTTCATGTGCGATCACGGGGCGTACCCCTCCACCCTCGGCTACCGCGGCTTCCCGAAGTCGCTCTGCTCCTCGGTCAATGAGGTCATCTGCCACGGAATCCCCGACTCAACCGTCCTCCAGGACGGCGACATCGTGAACCTGGACGTCACGGCGTACATCAACGGGGTCCACGGCGACAACAACGCCACCTACCTGTGCGGTGACGTGGACGAGGAGTCCCGGCTGCTCGTCGAGCGCACCCGCGAGTCCCTGAACCGGGCCGTCAAGGCGGTCAAGCCGGGTCGGCAGATCAACATCATCGGCCGGGTCATCGAGTCGTACGCCAAGCGGTTCGGCTACGGCGTCGTGCGTGACTTCACCGGGCACGGCATCAACTCGTCCTTCCATTCCGGTCTGATCATCCCCCACTACGACTCCCCGCACGCCACCACGGTCATCCAGCCCGGCATGACGTTCACCATCGAGCCGATGCTGACGCTGGGCACGCACGAGTACGACATGTGGGACGACGGCTGGACGGTCGTGACCAAGGACCGGAAGCGGACGGCGCAGTTCGAGCACACGCTCGTCGTGACGGACAGTGGAGCCGAGATCCTCACGTTGCCCTGAGGCGCATTCCGGGTAGTTGTTTACCGACAGGACGTCGGGAACCAGTTGACTTAGGTAAGCCTAAGCAGCAGTATCTCCACAGGTTCCCGTCCCCATCGGCTCCGGAGGCACGCCTTGGACACGCCCTTCTCGACGCTCATCCGCACGGCCTCTCACGAGCAGCACACCGAGGCCGAGACGTCGACCTTCATGAGCGACCTCCTCGGCGGCAGGCTCGCGGTGGGCGCCTACACGCGGTACACGGAGCAGCTGTGGTTCGTGTACCGCGCGCTGGAGGAGGGCGCCGAGGCGCTGAAGGACGACCCGGTCGCCGGGCCGTTCATACAGCCGGAGCTGTTCCGCACCGCCGCCCTGGAGCAGGACCTCGCCCATCTGCGGGGTCCGGACTGGCGCGAGGGGCTCTCCCCGCTGCCCGCCACGGCCGCGTACGCGGCGCGCGTGGCGGAGTGCGCGCGGGAGTGGCCCGCCGGCTATGTGGCGCACCACTACACGCGCTACCTCGGTGACCTCTCCGGCGGCCAGATCATCCGCGACAAGGCGGAGCGGACCTGGGGCTTCGCGCGCAAGGGCGACGGTGTCCGCTTCTACGTGTTCGAGGAGATCACGAACCCGGCGGCCTTCAAGCGCGGGTACCGGGAGCTGCTCGACGGGGTGAACGCCGACGACCTGGAGAAGCAGCGGATCATCGACGAGTGCAAGCGCGCGTTCGACTTCAACGGCGCGGTGTTCCGGGAGCTGGGAAGCGAGTTCCCGCTGACCGCCGCGTGAGCACGGGCGCGACCGCGCGCGTGCGCCCGCCTGCCCGCACACCCTGCGCGTGCGCGGTGCGTCCGCACGTCACGGCGTGAGGACGAGGGTCCGCTCCAGGCGGACCCGGCCGCCGAGTTCGATCACGCCGTCCGGGCCGGGGGCCGTGAGGATCTGCGAACCCCGGCCCTGAGTGATGTTCAGGGCGCGGCCGAGCCGGGCCGTGAGCAGCAGGGCCGCGGCGCCCGTGGCCTCGTCCTCGTCGATGCCGTCACCGCGGCCGGGGAACCCCCGGGCCCGGACGCGCCCGGCGGCCTCGTCCTCCCAGGCCCAGGCGTAGATCCACTCCCCCGGCTCGGGCACGTCCAGCGCGTCGACCTCGGCGGCGGACCCGTACCGCCGCAGGGTCCGCGGCGGGGCCCACTCGGCGCGGGCCTCTATCCACGTGAACTCCCCGTCGCCGCGCACCCACACCTCACCGGCGGGCGGGCGGACTACCTCCAGGTCGAGCAGCCAGGCAGCCCCGACCACGGGATAACCGGCGAACGGCAGCCGCACACCGGGCGTGTATATGTCGACGGTTCCGCGCTCCGGGTCGTCCACGAACACGGTCTCGCTGAACCCGAGCTCCTTGGCGAGCGCCTGCCGGGACGCCTCGTCGGGATACGTGCGCCCGTCCCGTACGACACCGAGGGCGTTGCCGTACCGGCCGTCGCCGGCACAGAAGACGCGCAGGACGTCGATGTCGGTGGCGCGGCTCATCGCGGTCGAGTTCATGGCGGAATTCAAGCATCCAGGCCTCCCGCTCCGCCGGTCCACCGGAAATCGGCCCGGGGCACGGGCTTTCTCGTGCGGGGGCCGCGGCGGTGCCGACGGGACGACGCACGCGGTAGTGTGCGGGAAGCGTCGCGTGCCGGTGGCAGACCGTGTCAGGCATGGAGGCGCCCGATCGAAGGAGGCCGACGATGCACTCGTCGTACCCTTCGCTCTCGCGTGACTGAGCGCGAGACGACCAGGCTCGTCGCCTGGAGCCAAGAACTCCGTCGGGTGCATGCCCGGCTGCGGGAAGCGCTGTCCGTGACCCGCGCCTCCCTCGCCGACGGCACCCCCGGCGAGGCGGCCACCCGTGAACTGCTGCTCTATTGCCATGGTTTCTGCACGGCACTCGACAGCCACCATCAGGGCGAGGACCGCACCCTGTTTCCGGCCGTCGCAGCTGCGCATCCGGAGCTCCGGCCGGTACTGCGCCTGCTCGAGCAGGATCACTCGATGATCGCCCACCTGATCGGCAGCCTCCGTGCCGCGGTCGCCCGGGCCGCGCCACCCGAGGAGCTCGACCTCCATCTCGAAGGCATCGCCGCGATCATGGAGAGCCACTTCCGCTACGAGGAGCGCCAACTGCTCAAGGTGCTCGAAACCCTTGAGCTCGCAGCCGTACCCCGGGAGGTGCTCGGCCCGATATGACAGGGCCTCACCGCCGTTTCCGGGGGTGCGGCCGTGCCTGTGGGGGGTGGCGGTTCTCAGGTGCGGGGCTCAGGACTCCGTCGTACGGCGGCGGACCGCGAGGACGACGGCCGCGCCCGCGAGGGCCGTGGCGCCGGCCGCACCGAGCAGGGCGCCGGCCGGGAGGTCCGCGCCGGTGGCGGCGAGGGAGCCGGAGCCGCCGACCGTGCCGCCGCCACCGGTGGTCGAGCCACCGGCGGTACCGCCGGTGGTGCCGCCGGTCGTCCCGCCCGTGGTCGTGGCCGGCAGCGTGGCGTCCTTGTCCACGGTGAGGGCGACCGTCACCGGGTCGATCGCGGTGCCCGGCTTGTAGAAGGCCTCGCCCTTCGGGCCCGCGAACCGGGCCGCGCCGTCCTTCGTCAGCTTGGCCGGGACGTTCTCGAGCGTGACGACGCCCTTCGTCGCGGTGTAGTCGGCCTTGGCGAGGTCGAGGTCGGCGAAGGTCACGTCGTTCTTCGTGCCCGTGGAGGTGGTGACATCGGCGACGAGCGTGCCGGTCGCGCCCTTCGCCCTCACCTTCACATCGCTGATCGCCAGGTCGATGGTGTGCGCGGCGCACTCGGTGGTCGGCTGCGCGGTGGGCTGCGCGGTGGTGGGGGCCGTGGTCGGCCGGGCCGTGGTCTTCGTCGGCGTGGGGGTCGGGGTGGGCGTGGGCGTCTTGGTCGCCACCGCCTTCCTCGCGGTGGGCCGCGAGGGTCTGGAGACCGCGCTCTTCGTCCGGGCATCGGTACGGGCCTCCTCCGACGGTACGTCAGCGCCGTTGATCGGGGTGCTGCTCGCCATCGCGACGGCGGTGCTGCTCGGCTGGCTCTTCTACCGGGGCGCGCTGAAGATCGACCTGGCGCGGTTCTTCACCTGGACCGGCGGCATGCTGGTCGTGGTGGCGGCGGGCGTCCTCGCGTACGGCGTGCACGACCTCCAGGAGGCGCGTTTCCTGGGCGGTCTCGCGGACAAAGCCTTCGACATCTCGACGACGATCCCGCCGGACAGCTGGTACGGGACGTTCCTCAAGGGCGTCTTCAACTTCCAGCCGAACCCGACGGTTCTTCAGGTCACGGTGTGGGCGCTCTATCTGGTCCCGGCGCTCGCACTGTTCCTGGCCCCGGTAGGGTCGGGTCCGTCCGTGCCGGTGAAGGAGCAGAAGGCGACCGATGAGAAGGCTGAGGGGACCGTCGAAGGCACTCGCTGAGCCGGGAGGACCGTCCCGGGTGTTCGTGGCGACGGCGGCGGCGGTCGTGCTGGCGCTGACGGCGAGTGGCTGCGTGACGGTGCACGGAGAGCGGGAGCTGATCCCGGCGGCGACGAAGGCCGAGGCCGAGCAGGCCCTCGCGGACTTCACCGACGCCTATAACAAGGCCGACAAGGCGCACGACCCGACGCTCGACTCGGACCGGGTCACCGGAGCGCTCGGGGCGATCAACCAGGCCGGTCTGAAGTCCCGTTCGATCACCGCTCCCGGGGGCAACCCGCAGCATCAGCCCCTGGAGCTGACGGACGCGACGTTCTTCCTTCCCAAGAAGGCGGGCTGGCCGCGCTGGTTCGTCGCGGACACCGACTCCAACCGGGACGCCGACGACGGCCGGGGCGACAACCGCTGGCTCCTGGTCTTCGTGCGCAACGGCGCCGACCAGCTGTGGGAGGTCGCCTATCTGGCGATCCTGACCCCGGACGAGATCCCGGCGTTCAGGACCGAGGGCGGGTTCGCCGTCCCGGTGCCGGCGGACTCCACGGGCCTCGCGGTCGCGCCCAAGGATCTGGGACGGAGCTACGTCTCGTTCCTCGCCGGCGGGGAGCGGGGCCAGTTCGCCGCCGGTCCGCACACCACGCTGTGGCGTGAGGAGCGGGAGAAGGGCGCGAAGCGGGTGGGTCTCGCGACGCAGTACGTCGACCAGGTCACGGACGCCGGGGACTTCGCACCGCTGGCACTCGCGACGGAGGACGGCGGGGCGCTGGTCTTCTTCGCGACGCGCTACTTCGAGCAGCAGACGGCGGCCAAGGGCTACCGGCCGAAGGTCGACCCCGATGTGAAGGCGCTGATGACGGGCGAGGTGAAGAACACCGTCACCAAGGAGTGGGTGTCGAGCCAGACCGTGCTGGTGAAGCCGGCGGGCACGGACGCGGACGGGGTCACGGTCGCGGGCCGGCTCCAGGGCGTCACGGGCGCGAAGGGCTCGTAGCCGAACGGGCTCGGCGGAACGGCGCGTCGCCCGGATCGTTCAGCGGCGGCCGAGCGGCCAGGCCACCTCGTGTCCGGTGTGCTGGTCCCCCTGCGCGGCCGCGTGCCGGGCACAGGCGTCCGTCAGGGTCTCCAGGAGGTTCAGCGGGTCGGGCAGAGGGTGCTCGGGGCCGCGGACCCAGCTGACCGCGGGCCGCTCCTCCTCGTCACCGATGAGCCGGGCCGGCGGTACGAGGACGTAGCTGCCGCGACAGTGCCAGCGGAGTCCCGGGTGCTCGTCCATGGTCTCCGGATGGCAGTCCAGCTCGCAGGGCCACCACTCGTCCTCGTCCTCGGGGGTGCCGCGGGTGGCGGTGAAGAAGAGCATCCGGCCGCCGTCGCCCGCGCTCTCCGCGGACTCGGCGACCGGTCCGACGTCCACGCCCTGGTCGAGGAGGCGCGCCAGGGCGGCCCGGCCGGCCTCCAGGGGGACGTCGAGGACGTCGTGGACCATGCCGGTGGCCGTGATGAAGTTCGCCTCGGGCTCGTTCCTGGCCCAGCGCTCGATCTGGGCGCGGTCGGTGGTCGACTGCGTCTGCCAGGCGAAGGAGACGGGGTGCCGGGCGGGGGTGGGACAGCCGATGCGCTCGCAGGAACAGCGGTAGCCGACGGGGTACGCGGCGGGGGCGAGGGGCAGTCCGGCGGCGGCGGTGGCCAGGAGCAGGTCCTCGCGGCGGTTCTCGTCCTCGGCCGCGGTGCGTTTGGGCCGCCTGCGCAGCCACTGCGGGAGCCTGCTCTCCGTGCCGCGGTAGCGGCCGATACCGTCGCCCATCTATCCCCTCACACCTGTCCTCGCCCGTTCGGCTCTGCCCATCGTCGCATCTTCCGGTGCTCCAGGTGACCGGAGTACCCAACCGGGGTACGTCACGGGGTTACGCCCTGGGCGCGAGCCCGCGCAGCGCGTAGTCGACGAGGGTGTCGGCGTAGGCGTGGGTGAGGGGGAGGGTGCGGTGCAGCCAGCGGTGGTTCAGGGGGCCGACGAGGAGCTCGAGGGCGATGCGCGGGTCGACGCCGGGGTCGATGTCGCCGGCGGCCTGGGCCGCCTCGATGCGGCGTACGTAGTACTGGAGCTGGGGTTCCAGGAGTTTCTCGACGAACTGGCCGCCGAGCTCGGGGTTGACGATGCCCTCGGCGGCCAGGGCGCGGGAGGGGGCGTCGTAGGTGGGGTTGTTCAGCTCGTCGACCGTGGCGCGGAGGACGTACTTCAGGTCGGCGGCGAGGTCGCCGGTGTCGGGGATCTCACTGTCGGCGTCGCCCCCCAGCGCCTCGTTGGCCTGGGCGGCGAGGTCGAGGAAGGCTTCGAGGAGGACGGCGGCCTTGGAGGGCCACCAGCGGTAGATCGTCTGCTTGCCGACCCCGGCGCGGGCGGCGATGCCCTCGATGGTCGTCCGGGCGTAGCCGGTCTCGGAGACGAGGGCGAGGGCGGCGTCGTAGATGGCGCGGCGGGAGCGCTCGCTGCGACGGGTGGCGTCGGGGGTCTTGCCGGCGGGGCTCTTGGTGTCGGACATGACACCAATCTAGCAGCAGACGAGACGGTGCGTCTCGCCTACCTCGGGTACCCGTTCCGGACGTTCGGTGAACCACCCGAACGGTCCACTGCGCGGAGCCGGTCGAGGGCGGACCATGGGCTCCGTCCGACGACTGTTCTTCCGTCCGTGAGGAGCCCTCTTTGCGCCAGACCCCGCGCGAGGCCTCGCCCCGCCGTTATCTGATGTGCCCACCCACGCACTTCGAGGTGACGTACTCCATCAACCCCTGGATGGACCCCACCAAGCCGGTCGACCTTCCGCTCGCCCTCGCCCAGTGGGAGGACCTGACGGCCAGGTACCGCGCGCTCGGCCACACCGTCGAGCTGCTCGACCCGATCCCGGGCCTGCCCGACATGGTCTTCACCGCGAACGGCGCGACCGTGGTCGACGGCCGCGTGCTGGGCGCGAAGTTCGCCCATCCCGAGCGTACGGAGGAGGAGGCGGCGCATCTGGACTGGTTCCGCGGAAACGGTTACGCGGAGGTCCGCGTGCCGGAGCACGTGAACGAGGGCGAGGGCGACTTCGCCGTGACCTCGTCCTGGATCCTGGCCGGCCGGGGCTTCCGCTCCACCCCGCTCTCGCACCTGGAGGCGCAGGAGTTCTTCGGGCGCCCGCTCATCGGTCTGGAGCTGGTGGACCCGCGCTACTACCACCTGGACACGGCGCTGTGCGTGCTCGACGCGGCGCGCGACGAGATCATGTACTACCCCGGCGCCTTCTCCCCCGGCAGCCGGGCCGTGCTGTCCCGGCTCTTCCCCGACGCCCTGCTCGCGACGGAGCAGGACGCGGCGACGCTGGGCCTGAACGCGGTGAGCGACGGCCACCATGTGCTGCTGCCCCAGGCGGCGGTGGACCTCTTCGAACCGCTCCGTGACCGTGGCTTCGAGCCGGTGGGCATGGACCTGTCGGAGCTCCTCAAGGGCGGCGGCAGCGTGAAGTGCTGCACCCAGGAGCTGCGCCCGCGCCAGGGATGAGCCCCGGGGCGGCCCCTGGCCCCGGGTCCTACTCCGAGGCCTCCGGGGGCCAGTGGTCGCCCCACTCCGCGTCCCGCGCCGCCTTGTAGAGCGCTCCGTGCCGCTTGGTGACCGTCTCGCGCGTCAGTCCGGTCTCCTCGGGTCCGCAGAGGTCCAACAGGACCTGGCCCTTGCGGATCTGGGGCTTCCGGGTGACCCGGGAGGCCGCCGGCAGGACGGGGAACCGGGTCGCCGCCACGTAGGCGAACTTCTCGTCCTCGTACGGCAGCGAGCCGCCCTTCACCTGCCGGTGCAGCGACGACCTGCTCACCCGGGCCGCGAAGTGGCACCAGTCCTTGCCCGGCTCGATCGGGCACGTCCCGCTGTGCGGGCACGGCGCGGCCACGGTGAAGCCCGCCTCCACCAGGAGGGAGCGCGCCGCGATGATCCGCTCGTAGCCGTCGGGGGTGCCCGGCTCGACGATCACGACCGCCTGCGCCACCCGCGCCGCCTCGGTCACGATCGCGCGGCGGTCGGCCTCGGTCAGCTCCTTGAGGACGTAGCTCACCGTGATCAGGTCCGCCGTGTCGAGCCGCAGCGCCCCGCCGATCCGGTCCCGGCGCCACCGAGCGTCGAAGACCCCGTCCGCCAGTTCCTTCCCGAGGGCGAGCGCGGGCTCGGCCCAGTCGAGCACGGTCGTGCGGGCGGCGCCGTCCCAGGCCTCCGCGACCGCCCAGCTGGCCGCTCCGGTGCCGCCGCCGATGTCGGTGTGCGTGGCCGGCTCCCATGACGGGGCCGCGTCCCGCAGGGCGTCGAGTACCGCCCGTACCGCCTCGAACGTCGCCGGCATCCGGTACGCGGCGTAGGCGGCGACGTCGGAGCGGTCCCGCAGCACGGGGGCGTCGGTCGGGGTGGTCCCCCGGTAGTTGGCGATCAACCGGTCGACGGCCTGGGTCGCCTGGCGCGGCGGCAGCCCGTCGAGGAGTCCGGCGAGCGCGGCGCGCAGCTCGTCGCCGGAGGCGGCGCGCAGGGTGCCGCGCGAGGCGGCATCGGAGGCGTCACCTGCGGCGGTGTCACCGGAGGGAAGGGAGGCGGAGGCGTTCACCTCCACATTTTAGGCGGCCGGCCGGGGGCGCCACGGCCGGCACAGCCCCAGGAAGCAGGCGAGCGCCCCGGCCGCGCAGACCAGCTGCACCACGGCCATCGGCACGGCCGTCGCCTCGCCCGCGATGCCGACGAGCGGGGAGGCGATCGCCCCGATCAGGAAGGACGAGGTGCCGAGCAGCGCGGACGCCGAGCCCGCCGCGTGCGGGGTGCGCATCAGCGCCTGCGCGTTGGTGTTGGGCATCGCCAGACCCATCGCCGACATCAGGACGAAGAGCCCGGCGGCCACCGGCGCGAGCCCCGGCTCCCCGAAGACCCCGCTCGTCATGAGCAGCAGCGCCACCGAGGCGAGCAGGATCACGCAGAGACCCCAGCCCAGTGCCTTGTCGAGGCTGACCCGGCCGACGAGCAGCTTGCCGTTGATCTGCCCGACGGCGACGAGGCCGACGGAGTTGAGGCCGAAGAGGAGGCTGAAGGTCTGCGGCGAGGCGCCGTAGATCTCCTGGACGACGAAGGGCGAGGCGCTGATGTAGGCGAAGAGCGCGGCGAAGGCGAGCCCGCCGGCGAGCATGTAGCCGGTGAAGACCCGGTCGGCGAGCAGCCCGCGCATGGTGCGCAGCGCCTCTCCGACACCGCCCTCTTGGCGCCGCTCGGGCGGCAGCGTCTCCCCCAGCCACTTCCAGACCACCAGGGTCAGGAGGACACCGATGACGGCGAGGACGTGGAAGACGCCCCGCCAGTCGGTGATCCGCAGGATCTGGCCGCCGATGAGCGGGGCGATGATCGGGGCGACGCCGGAGATCAGCATCAGGGTGGAGAAGAAGCGGGCCATCGCGACGCCGTCGTACAGATCGCGGACGACGGCCCGGGCGATCACGATGCCGGCCGCGCCCGCCAGGCCCTGGAGCAGCCGGAAGCCGATGAGCAGTTCGACGGTGGGGGCGAAGGCACAGACCGCGGTGGCGGCGACGTACACGAGCATGCCGATGAGCAGCGGTCTGCGGCGGCCCCATCTGTCGCTCATCGGGCCGACGACGAGCTGGCCGAGCGCCATGCCGGCGAGACAGGCGGTCAGGGTCAGCTGGACGGTCGCGGCGGGCGAGCGCAGCATCTCGGTGACCTCCGGCAGCGCCGGCAGGTACATGTCCATGGAGAGCGGCGGGAGGGCGGTGAGACCGCCGAGGACGAGCGTGACGAGCAGGCTCGCGCGCCGTGCGGGGGCGGCGGGGCCGGCGGATATGTGTCCCTGCGATCCCTGCTTCGTGGGCTGGCCGCTCTCCGGCATCGACTGCTCCCTTTCGTTGAAACTTTCCCTATGCTCTCAGCTCGTCGGAACGGACCGAGACGTCGTGGGGTGGGTCATGGGGAAGACCGTGCGGTGGGGCGTGCTGGCGACGGGCGGGATCGCGGCGAAGTTCGCCGGCGACCTGCTCGCGGCGGACGACGCGGAGGTGGTGGCCGTGGCCTCCCGTACGGAGGCGTCGGCGCGGGCCTTCGCCGACCGGTTCGGGATTCCGAAGGCGTACGGCGCGTGGGCCGAGCTCGTCGCCGACCCGGACGTCGACGTGGTGTACGTGGCGACCCCGCACCACGCGCACCGGGAAGCCGCCGGGCTCGCCCTGGAGGCGGGCAAGGCGGTCCTCTGCGAGAAGGCCCTCACCCTGAACGCGCGGGAGGCGGAGGAGTTGGCCGCGCTCGCCCGGGACCGTGGTCTCTTCCTGATGGAGGCCATGTGGATGTACTGCAATCCGCTGGTCCGGCAGCTGGCGGAGCTGGTCCGGGACGGCGCGATCGGCGAGGTCAGGACCGTTCAGGCGGACTTCGGGCTCGCGGGCCCGTTCGCCGCCGACCACCGGCTGCGCGACCCGGCCGTCGGCGGCGGGGCGCTGCTGGACCTCGGGGTCTATCCGGTCTCCTTCGCGCATCTGCTGCTCGGTGAGCCCGGCTCGGTCCAGGCTCATGCGCTGCTCTCGCCGGAGGGCGTGGACCTGAACACGGGGATGCTCCTCGGCTGGTCCTCGGGGGCCTCGGCCCTGCTGTCCTGCTCGCTCGTGGCGGACACCCCGATGACCGCCTCCGTGACGGGGTCGGCGGGCCGGATCGACGTCCCGTCCGGCTTCTTCTTCCCGGACCGCTTCACGCTGCGCCGGCCCGGCCGGGAGCCGGAGGAGTTCGTCCTCGACGGGGACCGGCAGTCGCTGCTGCCGGAGGCGGCCGAGGTGGCGCGCTGTCTGAGGGCGGGGCTGACGGAGTCCCCGCTCGTACCGCTGGAGGGTTCCCTCGCGGTGATGCGGACGCTCGACGCGGTACGGGACCGCATCGGCGTCCGCTATCCCCAGGAGCTGTCGGTCACGCCGGTGTGAGACCGGGGTTGCCCGCCTCCGTGACGAAGGACCCGGCCGTGGTGACCGGGGCGCCGGGGGTCGTCACCGCCGACACCGTACGGAAGTCGGCGCGGGCGCTGTCCCGGCCGAGCGCGACCGTCACATAGCCTCGCCGCCCGTTGTAGAACTTCAGGTGCGGGTTGGCGGCGGTGAGGTTGTCGTAGTTGGCGGGCCGGTCGGCGCCGTCCTTGCCGCTGGCGATGGAGGTGGCGACGATCTCGGTGCCGAGGGTGCGCGAGGCCGGGTCGCGGTGGTCGGCCTTGATGTCGAGGCCGTAGCCGACGTGGACGTCGCCGGTGAGCACCATCAGGTTCTCGACGCCGGCCGCCGCCGCGCCGTCCAGGATCCGCTGCCGGGAGGCCGGGTAGCCGTCCCAGGAGTCCATGGAGAGCTTGAAGGCGTCGGTCGGCACGTCGCGCCGCTCGGCGAAGACGACCTGCTGCGGGACGACGTTCCACAGCGCGCGCGAGTCACGCCAGCCGTCGAGCAGCCACCGTTCCTGCGTGGCCCCCGTCATGGTGCGGCTCGGGTCCTCGGACTCCGGCCCGGGGACCCGCCAGCCGTCGCCGTACGCCTGGTTGGAGCGGTACTGGCGGGTGTCGAGGATGTCGAACTGGGCGAGCCGGCCGAAGCGGAGGCGGCGGTAGAGCCGCATGTCCGGGCCCTCGGGCCGCTGGACCCTTCTGAGCGGCTGGTTCTCCCAGTACGCGCGGTAGGCGGCGGCCCTGCGGAGCAGGAACTCCTCCGGCGGCACGTCGTTCTCGGGGATGTCGCCCGCGTAGTTGTTCTCGGTCTCGTGGTCGTCCCAGGTGACGACGAACGGGTGCGCGGCGTGGGCCGCCCGAAGGTCGGGATCGGACTTGTAGAGGGCGTACCGCAGCCGGTAGTCCTCCAGGGTGATCGTCTCCCGGTTGAAGTGGGCGGGCAGGCGCCGGTCGGTGTAGGCGCGGGCGCCGCCGGTGGCGTTGACGGCGTACTCGTAGAGGTAGTCGCCGAGGTGGAGGACGACGTCGAGGTCCTCCTGGGCGAGGTGGCCGTAGGCGGTGAAGTAACCGTCGTGGTACGCCTGGCAGGAGACGGCGGCGATCTTGAGCTCGGATATGCGCGCGCCGGGGGCGGGGGCGGTCCGGGTGCGGCCGACGGGGCTGGTCCAGTCGCCGACGCGGAACCGGTAGAAGTACACACGGTCCTGGTCGAGGTGGTCGATCTCGACATGGACGCCGTGCCGGAACTCGGGGTGGGCGGTGACCTTGCCCCGCCTGACGGTCCTGCCGAAGCGCTCGTCGTGGGCGAGTTCCCAGTGGACGGCCACGCGCTCGCGGGGCAGTCCGCCGTCGGGTTCGAAGGGTCGGGGCGCGAGCCGGGTCCAGAGGACGACCGAGCCCGGAAGCGGGTCGCCGGATGCCACCCCCAGGGTGAACGGGTCCTCGGTGACGCGGCGGGGGTTCAGCTCGGCGGCGCTCGCCGCGCCGGCGGCCGGCAGCTGGACCGCGAGGGCGAGCGCGGCGGCGGCGCCCGCGGTGGTGAGGAAGCCGCGGCGACCGAAGTGCCGGGCGGCGGCGCGGAGTTCGTCGGTATGGCCGGACGTGGGTGTCTGTGCGTACGTCATATGCCCCTCCCCTGACGGATGTTGTCCGTCAGGCATTGGAGTGGCGCGGGACGTCCCTGGGTTGTCGGGTACAGAACATCCGCGTGTCGGACAGATGAGTTCCCTGTGCACCGATCTCACGTACGCTGCGCGCCCATGAGCACTGAGTCGCGCATCGCTGTGGTGACGGGAGCGGGATCGGGCATCGGCCGGGGTGTGGCCCTGGCCCTGGCCGGGGCGGGCTGGTCGGTGGCGCTGGCGGGCCGCCGGCGCGAGCCTCTGGAGGAGACGGCGGCGTCCGTCCCGTCGTCCGACGTCCTGTGCGTCCCGACGGACGTGACCTCGCCGGAGGCGGTGACGGCCCTCTTCGACGCGGTACGGGACCGGTGGGGCCGGGTCGACCTGCTCTTCAACAACGCGGGGACGTTCGCGGGCGGCGGGACCCCGGTCGAGGACCTCGCCCACGAGACCTGGCGCTCGGTCGTGGACGTGAACCTGACGGGCTCGTTCCTGTGCGCCCAGGCGGCGTTCCGGACGATGAAGGAGCAGTCCCCGCAGGGCGGCCGGATCATCAACAACGGCTCGATCTCGGCGCATGTGCCGCGCCCGCACTCGATCGCGTACACGGCGACCAAGCACGCGATGACGGGCCTGACGAAGTCGCTGTCGCTCGACGGGAGGCCGTACCGGATCGCGTGCGGTCAGATCGACATCGGGAACGCGGCGACGGAGATGACGGCGCGGATGCAGTCGAGGATCCTGCAGGCGAACGGGCAGCTGGCGGCGGAGCCGGTGATGGACGCGGCGGACGTGGCGGCGACCGTGGTGCACATGGCGGGCCTGCCGCTGGAGGCGAACGTGCAGTTCGCGACGGTGATGGCGACGGCGATGCCGTACATCGGGCGGGGATAGGGGCCCGCGGAGGGCCCCCGCCCCCTGGGGCTACGCCTGGCCGGTCTCGAAGCGGCTGACCTTTCCGTCCTGCACCTGGAACCTCCAGGCCGTCCGCATCTCACCCCAGGTGTCGTTGCGGTAGCGGGCGACGAGGGCGCGCCCGCCGTCCTTCTCGGACTCGACCTCGATATGGCCGCGCGAGGAGAAGATCTCCTTGTCGGTCCACTCGTCGACGTTCCGGTCGGAACCGTCGTCGGACATGGTGGCGCCAGGGGTGAGGACCGCGAAGAAGGCGTCGCGGTCATTGGCGTTGAGGGCCGTGACGAAGGCGCGCAC
This sequence comes from Streptomyces sp. NPDC022552, assembly GCF_055561875.1. Lineage (NCBI taxonomy): Bacteria > Bacillati > Actinomycetota > Actinomycetes > Kitasatosporales > Streptomycetaceae > Streptomyces > Streptomyces sp. NPDC022552. The sequence goes on along the minus strand of NZ_JBVHGJ010000002.1, from coordinate 463,547 downwards.
GGCCGGGTCGCTGAGTCTGTCCACGGGAATCGTCATGGCCCTACCCGTACACCGCCCCGCCCCGTTCCCCGCGGACCCGGGCCGCGTGTGTGGCGCGGCTCAGCGCACGGACTCGGCCACCTGGACGAGCAGGGCCGCGGCCTCGTTCTCGGGCAGGACGCGTTCGAGGACGAGCTCGCCGGTCATCCCGGGGAAGAACCGGCCCGCCGGCCAGCTCCGCTCGTACGGGGGCGGGTCGAGGACCACGAGCCGTACGCCGTCGACGACCGGGATCTCGGAGGGGTTGCCCTCGTTCCAGATCCACTCGCCGTCGGCACCGACGAGGTTGAAGGAGCCGGTGGTCGAGGTCATCCCGGGCTGGTCCCGGCACATGGCGACGGCCTGCGGGGAGGGCGCCGTACCCGGCAGGTGTCCGCCGCCGATCAGGGCGTCGGCGAGGAGGGTGTGCAGCTGGAAGTTGTCGCCGATCCCGGAGACGCGTACGGCGAAACCGGCACCGCTCTTCCGGTCGAGCACGACGAGCGGCTCGTCGTCCAGCACGTCCAGGGCGTAGGCGAGGCACTTGAACGGATCCCCCGACGCCTCCCGGACGCGCTCCACGACCGCCCGCAGCTCCGCCTTGCCGCCGGCCTCGCGGCGTACCGCCTTCGCGTTGAGCATCGCGACGCAGGCCATCTCCCACTGCGGAAGCGACTCCCAGCCGACGACGGCGTCGAAGCCGACCCGCTCGACGTGGGCCTCCGTCAGGTCGCCGTCCTCGTGGCCCGGCAGGTCGCCGCCGCCGGTGGCCGCCCACCGCTCGCAGAACACCTCGGCGGCCTCGAACGCCTCACGTGCCCCCGCGAACACCGCGGGAGCGCAGGCGACGGCGTCGGCCCCGCGCTCCACACACGCCCCGACCATCACCGCGGTCACGGCGCGCGGCCCCGGGGGCACCTCGGCGAGGAACGCCGCGAGCCGGGGCCCGGCCTCCAGCAGCTCCGCGTCGCCGGCCCGGCCGAAGGCCTGGTGCAGACCACCGAAGGCGCGCTCGGCGGCAGCACCGTCCTGCGCCCGTACGGCGGTCTCGAACTCACTCACGGCGGCCTGGAGCCGCGCACGCCCGAATATCACGCGCGTACCCTACCGACCGTGCCGACCTGGCAGTCTTCTGCTCCATGACCGACCCGTGGAACACCGTCGACCGCCTCGCCTCCTGGATCTCCGCGCACCACGCCCTGCCTCCGGAGCAGGACGTCCTGCTGCGGGTCCTGAAGCTTTCGGAGGAGGTCGGCGAGGTGGTGAGCGCCATGACGACCCCCCTCCGGCCAGGAGGAAAGCCCCGGTTCAGGGGGTATGAGGCAGACGAGCTGGGCTGTACGCCGGGTTCTGTGCCCCGGGACCTCGCGGTCGTCGGGGTGACGGCCATCCATCTAGGGCCGGCGTTGCCACCGGCCTCGTGCGGTCTACCCGCGAACTCGGGCGGGCAGCCCTCGATCGTTCGCGCAGAGTCGTCCGAGGACGACCCCTCTTGACCTTGCTCCGGGTGGGGTTTACCTAGCCGCCTGAGTCACCTCAGGCGCTGGTGGTCTCTTACACCACCGTTTCACCCTTACCGAGGACCGAGGTCCCCGGCGGTCTGTTTTCTGTGGCACTGTCCCGCGGGTCACCCCGGGTGGCCGTTAGCCACCACCCTGCCCTGTGGAGCCCGGACGTTCCTCGGGAGGATCCGAGGATCCCCACGCGGCCGCCCGCCCGGCTCGTCTGCCGTGCCGACCATGCTACCCGCCGCCCGGCGTCCGCTTGACCTTGTCGCAGCGTCAGGGTTTCTACTGGCGTCATGCGAATCGGCGAGATCGCCGCGCTCATCGGGGTCACCCCGCGGGCCGTGCGGCACTACCACCATCTCGGGCTGCTGCCCGAGCCCGTACGGCTGGCCAACGGCTACCGCGAGTACGGCATCCGGGACGCCGTCCTGCTCGCCCGGATCCGGCGGCTGACCGAGCTCGGCCTCGGGCTCGACGAGGTGCGGGACGTGCTCGCCGACGACGAGGGGCGGGAGCTGGTGGAGGTACTCGAGGAGCTGGACACCGACCTCGCGCGGCAGGAGGCCGTGATCCAGGAGCGGCGCGAGCGGCTCGCCGAGCTGCTCGGGGAGGCGCGGGCCGGGCGGCTGACCGCCGAGGGCCCCGTCTCGGCCGAGCTGGCCGACCTGTTCGCGGGTCTCGGTGAGGTCCCGGAGTCCCCCATGGCCGTCAAGGACCGCGAGATCCTCGCACTCCTCGACACCGTGGCACCGGACGAGGAGCGGTCGCGGCTCATCGGCACGATGCGCGCCATGACCTCGGACCCCGAGTCGGTCGCCCGCGCCCACGACGTGTACGCCCGACTCGACGCCCTCGCCGACGCGGACCCGGACGACCCGCGCGTGGCCGAGGCGGCGCAGGCCCTCGCCGGCCTTCTGCCGGACTCCATGGCGGTGCAGCTCGGCGAGCAGGGCGGCGTGCCGCAGGGGCAGCTCGCCGAAGCCCTCTTCGGCGACTTCTCCCCCGCCCAGTCCGCCGCCGTCCACGGCGCCCTCCGTCTCGTCGCGGAGCGGGTCCGGTGACCGCCCTGATCCGGCTCCTGCGCGGGGTCGCGTACACCGCCCTGCCCGCCGAGCTCGTCCTCGTCGTCTGCCTCGTCGCCGGTGTACGGATACCGATACCCGTCCTCGCCGCCGCCGAGGTCCTCACCCTTCTGCTCGCCCTCGCGAGCCTCACGGCGTACGTGGGCCTCCGGCGGCGCGGGCTCTCCGCGCGGCAGGCCCTCGGGGAGCTGGTGCCCGTACCCGTACGGCGGCTCATCGGGCACGAGCTGCGGCTGATGGCCAGTCTCGCCCTGTGGGTCGCCCGGCGCCGCGACGGCGCCCGCCCCGGTGACCAGGTGTTCCCGCACGCCCGTGACCAGGCCGCCCTCATGTACGGCTTCGCGTTCGTCTGCCTCGTCGAGACCGTCGGCATGTCGTACCTGCTGGCCGACTGGCCCGTCACCCATGCGATCGTGCTGGTCCTGGACGTGTACTCGGGGATCCTGTTCGTCCTCGGGATCCACGCCGCGTCCGTGACCCGGCCGCACATCCTCACCCCCGACGCGCTCCGCCTGCGGCAGGCCGCGCACATCGACCTCCACATCCCGCTCGACCGGATCGCGACGGTCCGGCACGAGCTGCGCTTCACCCACGAGAAGACGGACGGGGAGCTGAACCTCGCCGTCGCCTCGCAGACCTCGGTCGTCATCGAGCTGACCGAGCCGGTCGACGCGCCCCGGCTCCTCGGCGGCTCCCGGGCCGTGCGGATCGTCCGCTGCCACGCGGACGACGCCCGGGCCTTCCACCGGGCGCTCACCCACGCCGTCGCGGCCGTCTGACTCAGTCCGGCACGTGCTCGAAGAGGACTTTGTCCCTGGCCGGATCGTTCGGGTCGGCCTTCTTCAGCTTCACCTTCACCGGGTTCCCCTGCTTCAGCCGCTGCCGGCTCTTCACGGTGCCCACGACGGCCGGGTCCCTCAGATGCACGACGCCCTTGCTGCCCGCGCTGTCCTTGACGTCGATCACGAACCCGTCGAACACCTCGTCGATCCGGTCCTTCAGAAGCGCCGCCTCGACGACGTCCATGCTCTCTCTGTCGGCATCCTTGCCGCGCCCGCTGTCCATCTCGGCCGGCAGCTTCGACAGCGCGTCCGTGACCCACCCGGGCGGCGCCTGGCCCGCGACGGCCGCCAGACAGAGCTCGCCCACATAGCGGTCGACCAGGCGACGCAGGGGCGCGGTGCAGTGCGTGTACTCGTCGGCGATGGCCGAATGGACCACGGAGTCCGGAAGACCGCCGCCTTCGAAGACGATGTACGCGGAGTTCTCGAACAGGCCCGTGGCGGCGTCCATGAGGAAGGCGGCGTGCCGGGGGTTCGACGGATCGAGCGAACGGATGAGCTTCGCGTACGAGAAGTGGGGCGGCCAGTCGATCCCCAGCGCCGACGCGGAGCCGCGCAGCCTGTCGACCCCGTCCGCCGCGGCGCCGAGGGTGCGCAGGATCCCCGTGCCCGCGGCGATCATCAGGTCGGCCGCGGCCATGCCGGTGAGCAGGGAGATCTGCTCGTTCCAGCCGTCGACCCGGCGCGGGGCCCGGTAGACCAGGGTGTACGTCTCGCCGGTCTCGACGACCTCCTGTTCGGGGAGATCGAGGGAGACCCCGCCGCGTTCGACCTCCAGGGCCTCGCGGAGCGTGCCCACCGTCTTGAGCAGGGCGAGCGGTTCCTCGGCCGTGCCCGCGTCGATCAGCTGCTGGGCGCCGGCGTAGTCGAGCCTGAGGCAGCTGCGCACGCGCGCGCGGCGTACGTCGACGGCGACCTGGTGGCCGTCGGCGTCCAGGTCGAAGCGCCAGAGCAGGGCGGGCGCGGTGTGGTCGGGCAGCAGGCTGGCTGCGCCCTCGGAGAGGACCGGGGGGTGCAGCGGGATCTTCTCGTCGGGGAAGTAGAGGGTCTCGACGCGCCGGTGGGCCTCTTTGTCGACTTCCCCACCGGGGGTGACGAACGCGGCGACATCGGCGATGGCGTAGTGGACCCGGTAGCCGCCGCCCGGCCGGCGGGCGAGGTGCATGGCCTGGTCGAGGTCGCGGGAGCCCGGCGGGTCGATGGTGAAGAGAGGGATGTCGGTGGCGTCGTACTCCGGCAGCCGCGGGGAGCCCGCGGCCGCCTCCGCCTCGGCGAGGACGGCCGGAGGGAAGCTCTCCGGGACCTGCATCCGGGTCCTCAGTACGCGCAGCGCGGCCCGCAGGTCCTCGGCTGCGCCGGTCACGTGGATGTGGCGGCGGGGCATGGACCGAGCGTATGGCGGGGGGCGGGGCCCGGCACTTTGTAGGCTGAACGCTCTGGGGCCGCACCCCCAGCCCTGGACGTACGAAGGAGAACCACCGTGCTCGTGCTGTTGCCGCCGTCGGAGGGTAAGGCCGCATCGGGCCGTGGGGCGCCGCTCAAGCCGGAGTCCCTGTCGCTGCCGGGCCTGGCCGAGGCGCGGGCGGCGGTCCTGGACGAGCTGGTCGAGCTGTGCGCCGCCGACGAGGAGAAGGCGCGCGAGGTGCTCGGGCTGAGCGAGGGGCTGCGCGGCGAGGTCGCCAAGAACACGGAGCTGCGCACGGCGGGCGCCCGTCCGGCCGGCGAGATCTACACGGGCGTGCTGTACGACGCGCTGGGCCTGGCCACCCTGGACGCGGGCGCCCGGAAGCGGGCGCGGGCGTCGCTCCTGGTCTTCTCGGGGCTGTGGGGCGCGGTGCGGGTGGACGACCGGATTCCGTCGTACCGCTGCTCGATGGGCGTGAAGCTGCCGGGGATCGGGGCGCTGGGCACGCACTGGCGGGGCGCGATGGCGACCGTCATGCCGGAGGCAGCGGGCGACGGGCTGGTCCTGGACCTGCGGTCCTCCGCCTACACCTCGGCGTGGAAGCCGAAGGGCGAGGTGGCGGCGCGGACCGCGACGGTCCGGGTGCTGCACGCGCCGACGCGGAAGGTGGTCAGCCACTTCAACAAGGCGACGAAGGGGCGGATCGTGCGCAGCCTGCTCGAGGCGGGCGCGGCCCCGAAGGACCCGGTGGAGCTGGTGGAGGCGCTGCGGGACCTGAAGTACGTGGTGGAGGAGGGGAAGGCGGGGGCGCTGGACGTGCTGGTGGACGAGATCCACTAGGGCCGACAGCAGGGCGTTGCACTGTGCGCAACGCTCGTTGCGCAGGTTGTCGCGTACGGGCAGGATGAGGTCCATGACCTCCGCGCTGCCCTCCGTTCTCGACCTCGCACCCGTCGTCCCGGTGGTGGTGATCGAGGACGCCGCCGACGCCGTACCCCTGGCCCGTGCCCTGGTCGCGGGCGGTCTGCCCGCGATCGAGGTGACCCTGCGGACCCCTGCCGCGCTCGACGCGATCCGCGCGGTCGCCGCCGAGGTCCCGGACGCCGTCGTCGGCGCGGGCACCGTCATCTCCGCGGCGGGCGTCGCGGACGCGGTCGGCGCGGGAGCACGCTTCCTGGTGAGCCCCGGCTGGACGGAGAGCTTGCTGGACGCCATGCGGTCCGCGGGTGTGCCGTTCCTCCCGGGGGTCTCGACCACCTCGGAGGTCGTGGCGCTGCTGGAGCGCGGGGTGCGCGAGATGAAGTTCTTCCCGGCGGAGGCGGCGGGCGGCGTCCCGTATCTGAAGTCGCTCTCCGGCCCGCTCCCCCAGGCCCGGTTCTGCCCGACCGGCGGCATCTCCCTGGGCTCGGCCCCGTCGTACCTGTCGCTTCCCAACGTGGGCTGCGTCGGCGGTACGTGGATGCTGCCCACCGATGCCCTGGCGGCCCGCGACTGGGCGCGCGTGGAGTCCCTGGCGCGCGAGGCGGCGGGGCTGCGGGCGCGCTGACCCCTGGAACGCGAACGGGGGCGGGGCCACGGTCGTCCGTGTCCCCGCCCCCGTTCCTTCGTTCAGATCACCTCAGGTGCGCGGTGTCGTTCAGGAGGCGCACGGAGGCGTTGCCGTCCGCGTAGTACGCCACGGCCGACAGCGAGGCGGCCGAGAGCTCCATCCGGAACAGCGACTCCGGCGGGGCGCCGAGGGCCAGCCGCACCAGGGTCTTGACGGGCGTGACGTGGGTGACGAGGAGGACCGTCCGGCCCGCGTACGCGGCGGTCAGCCGGTCACGGGTCGCCGAGACGCGCCGCGCGACGGTCGCGAAGCTCTCACCACCGCCGGTCGGGGCGGCCTTGGGCGAGGCGAGCCAGGCGTCGAGGTCCTCGGCGTACCGCTCCCGCACCTCGGCGAAGGTCAGCCCTTCCCAGGCCCCGAAGTCGGTCTCGCGCAGCCCGTCCTCGATCCGTACGTCGAGTCCGAGCCGGGCGGCGACGGCCTCGGCGGTCTGCCGGCACCGCTTGAGCGGCGAGCTGACGATGGCCTGGATCGTGCCGCGCGCGGCGAGCGCGGCGGCGACGGCGTCGGCCTGACGCAGCCCGGCGGCGGACAGCTCCGGGTCGGTGCCCCCGCTCCCGGAGAACCGCTTCTCGGGCGTGAGCGCGGTCTCGCCGTGCCGGAGCAGGACGAACGTGACCGGCGCCCCCATGTCGGGCGCTCCCCACCCGGGTGCGGCGGGCGCGGCAGGCGCGGGCTCGTGGCCGAGAACACCGGCCTCGGCCTCGAAGTCGCCGCTCGCCGCGGTCTCGCGCTCGGCCGTGGCGGCCGCCGCCAGGGAGGCGCGGGCCTGCGCCGCGATCGTCTCGTCGGCCGCGAACAGACCGTCGTCGGCCCGGACACCCGCGCCGCCGGAGCCCGTACCGCCGCCGGAGCCCGTACGCGCACCGGAGGACGCACCCGCACCTGACGCCGTACCGGCGCCGGAGGACGTGCCCGCGCCCGTACCCGCGAGGGCCGCCCGCGCACGGGCCGCGCCCGCCGTCGCGTCGCCGGGAGGCCCCGAGGGCGCCGCCGCCGCGCTGCGCGCCGCCGAGGCGTCCAGGGCCGCGGAGGACGCCGACGGCTCCCACTGCTTGCCGCGCTTGCCCGCGTCCATCGCCTCGTTCGCGAGCCGGTCCGCGTGCTTGTTCTTCTCGCGCGGGATCCATTCGTAGCGGACCTGGCGCGCCGGGAAGACCCGGGCCGCCTCCGCCGCGAGCGGCTTCATGTCCGGGTGCTTGATCTTCCAGCGGCCGGACATCTGCTCGACGACCAGCTTGGAGTCCATCCGGACGTGCACCGCGGCGTCGGGGAACAGCTCACGCGCCGCCTTCAGCCCGGCCACCAGGCCCTTGTACTCGGCGACGTTGTTCGTGGCGACGCCGATGTACTCGGCGCGCTCCGCGAGCGTCTCGCCGGTCACCGGGTCCAGGACGACCGCGCCGTATCCGGCGGGCCCCGGGTTCCCCCGGGAGCCCCCGTCCGCCTCGACGACGACTTCCCTGATGGCCGTCATTACAGGCCGGACTCCGACGTACGGACCAGGATGCGACGGCAGTTCTCGCACCGCACCACCGTGTCCGCGGCGGCGGCCCGGACCTCGTTCAGCTCGGTGATGTTCAGCTCGATGTGGCAGCCCTCGCACTTGCGCTGGTACAGCCGCGCCGCGCCGACACCGCCCTGCTGCTCGCGCAGCTTCTCGTAGAGCTTCAGCAGGTCGGCCGGGACGGAACCGGCCACGAGCTCGCGCTCCTTGCCGACGGACGCCGCCTCGGCGTCCAGCTCGCCCTGGGCCGTGTCGCGGCGGGCGGTCGCGTCGTCGGCCTTGGCCTGGACGGCGGAGGTCCGCTCGGTCAGCTCGGCGACCCGCTCGGTCGCGGACTCACGGCGCTCCATGACCTCGAGGACGATGTCCTCCAGGTCGCCCTGGCGCTTGGCGAGCGAGGTGATCTCGCGCTGGAGGCTCTCCAGGTCCTTCGGGGAGGAGACGGCGCCGGAGTCCAGGCGCTGCTGGTCCCGTGCGGCACGCTGGCGGACCTGGTCGACGTCCTGCTCGGCCTTGGTCTGCTCGCGGGCGCAGTCGCTCTCCTCGGTCTGCGCGGCGACGAGCAGGTCGCGCAGCTGCGTGAGGTCCTTGTTCAGCGACTCGATCTCGGCGTGCTCGGGCAGGGACCTGCGCTTGTGGGCGAGCTGCTGGAGACGGACGTCCAGGGCCTGGACGTCGAGGAGTCGGATCTGGTCGGCGGGCGCGGCGTTCAGTTGGGGGCTCCAGGGGAGGTGTGATGGGAGGACCAGGGGTCGGTGACCGTCTTCGAGACGTGGACCCGCAGGTCCCAGCCATGGCGGTCGGAAATCTCGTCGAGCTGGGCGGCGGCCTGCTCGCACCAGGGCCATTCGGTGGCCCAGTGGGCGGCGTCGACCAGACCGATCGGCGCGCGCTGGGTGGCCTCGGACACCGGGTGGTGGCGCAGGTCGGCGGTGAGGAAGGCGTCCACGCCCGCGGCCCGTACGGCGTCGAAGAGGCTGTCGCCCGAGCCGCCGCTGACGGCGACCCGGCGGACGGTCATCGCCGGGTCTCCGGCGACTCGGATGCCCTGCGCTGTGGCGGGCAGCCGCCGCGCGGCGCGTGCGGCGAACTCGGCCAGCGTCTCGGGGTGGTCCAGCTCGCAGATCCGGCCGAGGTTGTTCTCGGGGACCAGGGGGCCGGTGATCCGCAGGTCGAGGGCGCCGGCGAGGGCGTCCGAGACTCCGGGGTCGGCGGTGTCGGCGTTGGTGTGCGCCACGTGCAGGGCGATGTCGTGCTTGATCAGCGTGTGCACGACGCGGCCCTTGAAGTGCGAGGCCGCGACCGTCGTCGTACCCCGCAGATAGAGGGGGTGGTGGGTGACGATCAGGTCGGCGCCGAGCGCGATCGCCTCGTCGGCGATCTCCTGGACGGGGTCGACCGCGAAGAGGACGCGGGTGACCGCGGCGTCGGGGTCGCCGCAGACCGTGCCGACGGCGTCCCACTGCTCGGCCCGCTCGGGCGGCCAGAGAGCGTCGAGCGCGGCGATGACTTCAGACAGACGGGGCACGGAGGAAAGGCTACCTGGCCTCCGTACCCCGCCGTCCTGCCTGTGGACAACCGCGACGGACCCCGACCGACGTGGTCACGAGCTCGCGCGTCGGTTCTTCACGAGCTCGTGTCGCCACTTCTTCACGCGGTCGCGCCGCTCCTTCTTCTCGAGCTCACGCCGTCACTTCTTCACGAGGTCGGCGCGCAGGTCGTCGAGGACGCTGTTCGCCGCCGTCACGCCGAGGCCCAGGTACCAGGTCTCGTCCGGGACGTCCTTGGCCCGGCCGGCCTTGACCGCCGTGAGGTTCTTCCACAGCGGGTTGGCCTGGGCGGTGTCGCGCTTGGTGGCCTTCGGGTCGCCGTAGACGCCGGTGAAGATCCAGTCGGCGTCGGCCTGGTCGATCTTCTCGGGGCTGATCTCGGCGGCGAGGTCGTCGATCTGCTGGTTCTCGGGCCGGGGCAGGCCCGCGTCCTCCAGGATCGTGCCGATGAAGGACGCCTTGGCGTAGAGGCGGATCTTGCCCGGAAGGTAACGGACCATCGAGACGGACGGCTTGTTCGGGCCGATGTCCGTGCCCAGCTGCTTCGCCTTCGTCTCGTACGCGGCGAGCTTCGCCTTCGCGTCGGCGGTCCTGTCCAGGGCCGCGGCGTTGAGGAGGTAGTTCTCCTTCCAGGTGAAGCCGGGGCGGATGGAGAAGACGGTGGGGGCGATCTTCGACAGCTCGTCGTACTTGTCCGCGGCGCGCAGCTGGCTGCCGAGGATCAGGTCCGGCTCCAGGTTGGCGATCGCCTCTAGGTTGAGGTTGTTGATGGTGCCGACGGACTTGGGGGCGCCCGCGTCCTTGCCCAGATACGTGGGGATGCCATCGTCCCCCTCGGAGGGGGCGTATCCGACGGGCTTGATGCCGAGCGAGACGACGTTGTCGAGCTCGCCGACGTCGAGGACCACGACCCGCTTCGGAGCCGCGGGGATCTCCGTCCTGCCGAGCGCGTGGGTGAGGGTGCGCGGGAACCGGCCGGGCTCGGCGTCCGTCCCCATCGCCGCGGTCTTGGCGGCCGCGTCGCCGAAGTCCTTGCCGCCCGTGGCGACGTCCTTCTTGGCGGCCCCCTCCTTCTTCTCCGAGGCGGCGCCCGAGGAGTCGTCACCGTTTCCGCAGGCCGCGAGGGAGAGCGCGGCGGCGAGTGCGACGGCGGCGGCGGTGCCGCGGCGGCGGAGGGACATGGGGCTTCTCCTGTACGGGTACGGGGACGGCGGCTCGGACCCCCGGCGGAACGGCCCGAGAACCGGCGCGCGAACCGGCGCGCGACCGACACCTGAACCGGCACGTGACCGGTTCGGGGACGGGCGCAGGACGGCCCCATACCCGGAGTCACAGGCTCCACTTAGGATCGCCTTACCTTATGCATCACTCATCTCTCCAGCACAACCGGCCCCCTCCCCTCAGCAGAATCGATTCACGGCCACCCTTATGTGTGAAGTGACCGGGCTCGTGTTGTTCGGCAGGAAGTGCGAAAACTAGCTTCGGTGGCCGGAGGTGACGAGTCGATGACAGCCTGTGCCATCGAGACAGCGACGGACGACGGCGGCGCGGTGCGGCCGGCGCGATTCACGATCACGGCGAACGGGGCGTACGCGGCGCGGCTCGCCGGCACGGGGGACGCCCTGTACGCGGAGCGTTGGACGCTGGACGGGCCGGAGCCGTACGCCGTACCGCTGCCGCTCGACCAGCCCGAGGAGTCCCACACCCAGTTGCTTCCGCTCGCGGACGGACGGGTGTTGATCGGCCGCCGGGTGGACGGTCGCCGGCACACGTTCTCCCTGCTGTATCCGACGGGCCCGGGGACGGGCCAACTGCCCCTGGGAGCAGTCGAGTCCGACGAGCTCGTCCTTCTGCCGCCCTCCCCGGACGGCATCTGCGGGTATGCGATGTGCGTCGGCGTGGACACCACCACGATCTGGCTGGTGGCGGGTGGGGCGTTCGGCCCGGAGCAGGTCGCGGAGGTCAAGGGCCGCTGCTCGGGCGGCGTCTGGCTGGACCGTACGGGACGGATGCTCGCCCTCGACCGCAGCGTCGACGGCGGACCGGTGAAGGCGGTGGCGGTCGACCTGGAGCGAGGGGGCGAGGTGACGCCACTGCTCCAGATCGCCGAGGAGAGCAACGACCGGCTGCTGATGGCCGACCCTGACAGCGGACTGCTGCTGATCCGCTCCGACGCCCCCTCCCCCGGCCACGACCGGCTCGGCTGGGGCGTGCTCGGCAGTCTGCTGCCGGTCCGGTTCCCCGAGTGCCTGCGGCTCGACGACGCGGCGGTGACCCCCTTCGCCGTACAGCCGGGGCAGGTGCTGCTGCCGGAGAGCTGCGCGGTCGCGCTGCGGATCGACGCGGCGGCCGGGAGCTGGGTGGGGATGTGGCGTCCCGCGGGGCGCAGGATGCACCAACTGGCCGCCCCGGTGGGGTGGCCGGCCGGGGCGGGGGTCTGGACGGCGGAGGGCGTGCTGAGGCTCCCGTACACGACGCCGGAGACGCCCTGCGGGCTCGTCGGCCTCGAGGTCCCGCCGGACCCCGAGCCGGCCGCGGTGACGGTCACCGTCGAGCCGCGCGTCTGCCGCCCGGTCCCACTCCAGCAGGCACCCCTCGCAGACCGTAAGGCCGCTGGTTAGACTCTCGGCCGCACGAAAACAGCGATCATTACGGGGTGAGTTCCACCATGTCGGAAGCGCGTACGGACGGGACGGAGTCGCAGGGCTCCGGAAAGCACCGCGGCGAGGCGGCGCCGACGGAGGACTCCACGTCCTCCCCCCACGGCCGCCACCGCCGCGACGCGGGGCAGTAGTCACGGATCAGTCGTCACGGATCAGGTGACTTCGGATCCGTGGCCACGGACCAGTGGCCACTGATCCGTCGTCGTGACCACGCCGAACAGCCCCGGGGAAACCCGGGGCTGTTCGATGTTCCCCACCTCGAGCCTTAGGGGACCCGCCCCGGGACCCCCGGCCCTCATCCCCGCTTCAGCCCCAGGACCTCCGCCGCCGCGAACGTCTCGCCCGCCGGCCGGGACGCGTAGTGCGGGGACAGCAGCCCGTCCAGCTCCTCGTACGTGAAGGCGTCCTTCGCCGTGTCGAACTTCGCCGTGACCTTGGGGCGTTCCACGACGGCGACCATCCCGCCGTGCACGACCAGCAGTTGGCCGTTGACGGCCGCCGCCGCAGGAGAGGCCAGATAGCCCACGACCGGTGCGACGTGCTCCGGCGCCAGCGCGTCCAGCTCACCCTCCGTCGGCTCCGCGAACCCCGCGAAGACGTCCTCGGTCATCCGGGTACGCGCCCGCGGGCAGATCGCGTTCGCCGTCACGCCGTACTTCGCCAGCGCGAGCGCAGTCGACGTCGTCAGCCCCACGATCCCGCCCTTGGCCGCCGCATAGTTCGGCTGACCCGCAGAGCCGGCGAGGAACGCCTCCGACGAGGTGTTGACGATCCGGCCGTACACCCCGGCCTCCCCCGCCTTCGCCCGGCCCCTCCAGTGCACCGCCGCGAAGTGCGTGGTGTTGAAGTGGCCCTTCAGATGGACCCGGATCACCGAGTCCCACTCGTCCTCGCTCATCGAGAAGACCATCCGGTCGCGCAGGATCCCCGCGTTGTTGACCAGGATGTCCAGCTTCCCGAACTCGCCCACCGCCAGGTCCACCAGACCCCGCGCCGTCTCGAAGTCGGCGACGTCGCCGAGGTGCGCGACCGCCCGGCCGCCCGCCGCGCGGATCTCCTCGGCGACCTCCTCGGCGGGGGCCGCCGACGCCGCGCCGGAGCCGTCCCGCCCGGGCTGCCCGTAGTCGTTGACGACCACCGCCGCGCCCAGCCGGGCGAGTTCCAGCGCCTCGGCGCGGCCCAGGCCCCGGCCCGCGCCGGTGACGATCGCGGACAACCCCTCCAGAGGGAGTGACATCGATTCGCGTCCTCTCAGATCTCGATGCAGGTGCGCAGCGCGACACCCGTACGCATCTGCTCCAGCGCCTCGTTGATCCCGGAGAGCGGCACCCGGTGGGTGATCAGGGACTCCAGGTCGATCCGGCCGGCCCGCCAGAGCGCGATGGCCCGCTCGTACGAGCGCAGCACGTCACCGCCCCCGTACATCGACGGCAGGATCCGCTTCTCGTCGAAGAACAGCTCGAACATGTTGAGCTGCAGGAAGTCGTCGAGCGCGCCCGCGCCGACGACGCAGAGCGTGCCGCCGCGCCGGGTCGTCTCGTACGCGGTCCGGGCTGTGGCGGACTTGCCGACCACCTCGAAGACGTAGTCGAAGCCCTCTCCGGCGGTGACCCGCTGCTTGGCGTCGGCGAGGGCGTCGGGGGCGACGGCCTCCGTCGCGCCGAAGCGCAGGGCGGCCTCGCGCCGGGACTCGACGGGGTCGACGGCGACGATCTGCGCCGCCCCCTGGAGCTTGGCGCCCTGGATCGCGGAGATGCCGACACCGCCGCAGCCGATGACGGCGACCGAGGAACCGGCCTCCACCTTCGCCGTGTTGATCGCCGCGCCGAGCCCGGTGGTGACGCCGCAGCCGATGAGGGCGGCGATGTCGAAGGGCACGTCGTCGGGGATGGGCACGGCGCAGCCGGCGTCGACGACGACCTCCTCGGTGAACGTGCCCGTACCGGCGAAGCCGAAGACCTCCCCTCCGGGCCTACGGAAGTTGGGCGTGCCGGCGTTCATGAAACCGGCCAGGCAGAGCTGGGTCTGGCCGCGCTTGCAGGCGGGACAGACCCCGCAGGCGGGCAGCCAGCACAGCAGCACCCGCTGCCCCTCGCTGAGCCCGGTGACGCCGTCGCCGACGTCGAGGATCTCGCCCGCGCCCTCGTGGCCGGGGATGAACGGCGCGGGCTGCGGGAGCACGCCGCTCATGGCGGAGACGTCGGAGTGGCACAGTCCGGTCGCCCTGACCCGTATCTTCACCTTGCCGGGGCCGAAGCCCACCGCCTCGACGTCGTCGAGGACCTCGAGCTTTTCCTGGCCGATCTCGTGTAGTACGGCTGCGCGCATGGTGCGGCTCCAATCACGAATGTTCGACGAGGGTGTCGGCGAGCACGGGAGCGTCCTCGCGCTCCACGGCCGTGACCGACACCTGGACGCGGCCGTCCCCGGTCCACATCCGGATACGCAGGGTCTCGCCGGGGAAGACGATCCCGGCGAATCGGGTGCGGTACGAGCGGACCCGGGCGACGTCGCCGTCGAGCACCGTGTCCACCACCGCCTTCAGGGTCATGCCGTACGTGCAGAGTCCGTGGAGGATCGGCCGGTCGAAGCCGGCGAGCTCGGCGAACTCGGGATCGGCGTGGAGGGGGTTCCAGTCGCCGGAGAGCCGGTAGAGCAGCGCCTGGTCCTCGCGTACGGGGCGCTCGACGGTCTTGTCGGGCTCACGGTCGGGGAGTTCGAGGCGTTCCGAGGGCCCGCGGTCGCCGCCCCAGCCGCCTTCTCCCCGTACGAAGATCTGCGCGTCGCTGGTCCACAGCGGGCCGTCGTCGTCGGCGACCTCGGAGCGCAGCACGAGGACGGCCGCCTTGCCCTTGTCGTGGACGGCGGCGACGCGGGAGGTGGCGACGGCCCTGCCCTGGGCGGGGAGCGGCCGGTGGAGGGTGATCGCCTGGCCGCCGTGCAGGACGGCGGCGAGGTTCACCTCGATGCCGGGGGCGGAGAGCCCGCCGACGACTCCCATGCCGGCGCCCGCGACGGTGGCGAAGCTGGGCAGGACGTGGAGCCTGGATTCGAGGGTGTAGCGGAGCTCGTCGGGGTCGGTCGCCGGGGTGCCGGCGCCCAGTCCCAGGTGGTAGAGCTGGACGTCCTTGTGGCCCCAGGTGATCTCGGCGCTTCGGGGCTCGGCGGCGACGGCCTTGGCGGCATCAATGGGCATGAGGATGCTGCTCCTTGGAGATCCGTGAGGATCCTCGACGAGTGGAAGACCTCGGTGCGGCCGTCCGCACCGTCGGCCGCACCGAGGCCGTGCGGGACCGTCCCGTACGCGCCCGTTCTAGAACGCGTTCTAGGTCGGTGATCCTCATGTATAGCCGAGCGGGGGTGAGTTGAGAACCCCTCCGGCAGCCATGCCTGACGGTACGTCAGTTACGGCCCACGGGAGGCCTCGCGACCGAGGGCGCACCCTCGACTCGGGCCCGTCCCTCTGTTCCGGGTCACGGTGTACGCGCAGGGCGCGGCCCGGTCCAGCCGGTGGCGGCCACGACGTCCCGTGCGATGTCCACGACAGAGCGCTCGTCCGTCGCCACCCGCACGGCCTCCGCCGGAGCCCGCTGGTCCAGGAGCCTCGCTTTGCGCCGGCTGCCGGCCAGCTCCTGCTCCAGCTCCGAACCGCGTTCACGGCCCACCAGCCGCCCGTGGACGGTGTCGTCGGAGGCCGTGAGCAGGACGCGCACGATGCGCACCCCGGCTCCCATGGCACGCTCGAACATGCCCGTCGCCTCGGGCAGCACGCTCACGGTGTTCGTGTAGACCAGCCTCCGGTAGCCGCGCTGCGCGAAGTTCGCCCACACGGCACTCAGGTTGCTCTCGGTGATCTCCTCGCGGTGAGGATCCCCCTCCGGTGCCGGATGCACCTGCCCCATGAAGTCACCCTCGATGATCGCGTGAGGGACCGCCGCGGCGCGCAGCTGCGCGGAGACCTCCCACGCCACCGTCGTCTTGCCGACGCCGGCCCGCCCGCCGATGAGAAGTACTTCTGCCTGTTCCATCCGGGCAGCGTGCCATCGGGCGGCCGCTTCGCACGACCCGGCAGCGCTCGCCGAACGCGCCCCAACAGGCTGCCCGCCCTACGCTGTTCCTTGTGAACGAGATGCCGCAGGACCACCGGCCGGCGAAGTCCGTGAGGGTCCTCCTCGCCGAGGACCAGGGCATGACGCGCGGGGCCCTGGCCCTGCTGCTGGGCATGGAGCCCGACATCGAGGTCGTCGCCCAGGTGGGCCGGGGGGACGAGATCGTGGACGCGGCGCTGGTCAGCCGGCCGGAGGTGGCGCTCCTGGATGTCGAGCTGCCTGGCCGCTCCGGTCTCGACGCCGCCGCGGACCTCCGCGACGAGGTCCCCGACTGCCGGGTCCTGATCCTCACGACCTTCGGCCGCCCGGGCCACCTCCGCCGCGCGATGGAGGCGGGCGCGGCGGGCTTCCTGGTGAAGGACGGCCCGGTGGAGGAGCTCGCGAACGCCATCCGCCAGGTCCTCCGCGGCGAGACGGTCATCGACCCGGCCCTCGCGGCAGCCGCCCTCAGTGCGGACCCGACCCCTCTGACGGCGCCCGAACCGGACGCCTGACGGCCGCCGTGGACGGCGCGACGATCGCGGATCAGTCCTGACGCTCGGGCCGCGGAAGCCACAGCAGCATCAGCACCGCCGCCGCGACCAGCACCCCCGTCGCCGTGCGGAAGGCCAGGGCGTAGCCCTCCGTGAGGGCGGCGGGGGTGGTGGCGCCCGCCGTTCGGGCGGTGGCCACGGTGGAGAGGACCGCCAGGCCCAGGGCGCCGCCCATCGTTCGGGAGGTGTTGACCACGCCGGAGACGAGGCCGGCGTCGGCGGGGGCGGCGCTGGAGGTGGCGAGGGTGGCCAGCGGGGTGGTGAGCAGGCCGATACCGGCCATCATGAGGATGCCGGGGCCCAGGATGGTGGTCAGGAACGTGCCGTCGGCGGTCATCGTCGACTGCCAGCCGAAGCCGGCCGCGGCGACGAGGGCGCCGATGACCGCGAGGTTGCGGGCGCCGGTCGTCGGCATCAGGCGGGGTGCCAGCTTGGAGCCCACGATGACGCTGACCGAGCTGGGGACCAGGGCGAGGCCGGCCTGGAGCGGGGTGTAGCCGAGGACGTTCTGGGCGTACACGGTCATGAAGAACCACATGGCGAACGAGGTCGAACCCGCGAGCAGAATCGCCACGTTGGCGGCCGAGACCGCCCGCGAGCGGAAGACCTTCAGCGGCATCAGCGGGGCCGCCGTCCGTGCCTCGACGGCGACGAAGGCCGCGAGGAGCGCCAGGCCCCCGAGCAGCGGGACGAGGGTGGCCGGGGCGCCCCAGCCCACCTCCTCCGTCTGCACGATGCCGTACGCGACGGAGGCGAGGCCGCCCGTGACGAGGACGGCGCCCGGCAGGTCGATCCGCCGGCCGGCGCCGGTACGGCTCTCGCTCAGCCACAGCGCGGCGCCGACGAGGACCAGCACTCCGACGGGGACGTTGATCAGGAGCACCCAGCGCCAGGAGAGGAGGTCCACGAGCACGCCGCCGACGAAGCCGCCCGCCGCGCCACCGGCGGCACCGACGGCCGTCCAGGTGCCGATGGCCCGAGTCCGCGCGGGCCCGGCGGGGACAGCGGCGGTCACGATGGTGAGCGTCGCGGGTGCGAGCACCGCGGCGCCGAGGCCCTGCACGGCCCGGGCGGCGACCAGTTGCCAGCCCTCCTGTGCGAGCCCGCCCGCGACGGAGGCCGCGGTGAACAGCCCTAGCCCGAGCAGGAACATCCGCTTCCGGCCGAAGAGGTCGGCAGCCCGCCCACCGAGCAGCATGAACCCGGCGAACGCGATCGAGTAGGCGTTGAGGACCCACTGGAGTCCGGTGGCCGAGAGACCGAGGTCGGTCCGCATCGACGGCAGGGCGACGTTCACCACCGACACGTCGAGGACCACCAGGAACTGCCCCGCGCACGCGGCGAGCACGACGAGCCAGGTGCGCGGGGTGGGGCGCGGGGTGGTGGGTGGGGCGGCAGACGCGGCGGGCTCGGTGTGGACCATGCGTGTGATGGTCGCAGACGCTCTGCACCCCGTACATGGGGAATGAGTCCTACGACCTCCGGAGCACCGTGACGACCGCGGCCCCGCCGAGCCCGATGTTGTGCGCGAGGCCGACGCGGGCCCCCTCGACCTGGCGCGGGCCCGCCTCGCCGCGGAGCTGCCAGACCAGTTCGGCCGCCTGGGCGAGACCGGTGGCCCCCAGTGGATGCCCCTTCGAGATCAGTCCGCCGGACGGGTTCACCACCCATCGCCCGCCGTACGTCGTCGCGCCCGACTCGACGAGCTTCCCCGAGGCGCCGTCCTCGCACATGCCGAGGGCCTCGTAGGTGAGCAGCTCGTTGATGGAGAAGCAGTCGTGCAGCTCCACCACGTCGACGTCCTCGATGCCGAGGCCCGACCTCTCGTACACCTGCCGGGCCGCGGCGCGCGACATGGGCCGGCCGACCGCGTCGATGCACGAGCCGGAGGCGAAGGAGTCCTCCGTGTCGGTGGTCATCGCCTGGGCCGCGATCTCGACGGCCTTGTCGTGCAGCCCGTGCTCGACGACGAACCGCTCCGACACCACGACCGCCGCCGCGGAGCCGTCCGAGGTCGGCGAGCACTGCAATTTGGTCAGCGGCCGGTGGATCGTCTTCGCCGCGAGGATCTCCTCGACCGAGTACACGTCCTGGAACTGGGCGTTGGGGTTGTTCGCCGAGTGCCGGTGGTTCTTGGCGCCGACGGCGGCGAGCTGGGCCTCCGTCGTCCCGTACCGCTCCATGTGCTCACGGGCCGCGTTGCCGAAGATCTGCGCGGTCGGCGGGGACATCTCGAAGCCGTGGCCGGCGGCCATGATGCCGTAGTGCCGGGCGACCGGCGAGGTCTTGAAGTCGCCCCCGTCCGAGCCCCCGCCCAAGGCCCCCCGCGCCATCTTCTCGAAGCCGAGCGCGAGGACGCAGTCGGAGATCCCGCCCTCCACGAACTGCCGGGCCATCATCAGCGCCGTCGACGCCGTGGCGCAGTTGTTGTTGACGTTGTAGACGGGCACACCGGTCAGGCCGAGTTCGTACGCGGCGCGCTGCCCGGCCGTCGAGGCCTGGAAGCAGTAGCCGACGGGGACCTGCTCGACCTGCTCGTAGGAGACTCCGGCATCGGCGAGCGCCGCCGTGCCGGCCTCGCGCGCCATGTCCCAGTACTGCCAGTCGCGCGTCTCGGGCTTCTCGAACTTCGTCATCCCGACGCCGACGATGTACGCCTTCCCCATCTTCGTTCCCCCTCAGTCCCTCGGCAGGCCGAGCAGACGCTCGGCGACGACATTGAGCTGGACCTGCGTGGTGCCGCCCGCGATGGTGAGGCAGCGGGACATCAGCAGGCCGTGGACGGCCCGCTCCCCCGGCCCCTCCCGCACCGCGCCCTCGGGGCCGAGGACCTCGAGCGTGAGCTCGGCGAGCTTCTGCTGATGGACGGTCTGGACGAGCTTGCGGACGCTGGCCCCCGCGCCCGGTTCCAGGCCGGAGACCTGGAGCATCGTGGTCCGCAGCCCGATGCAGGCGAGCGCGTGCGCCTCGGCCGCCAGAGCCCCGATCCGTACGCGTACGGTGCTGTCGGCGTCGGCCGCCCGCTCGATCAGCGCTTCGAGACCGGAGTCGAAGGCGACCTGGTCGGCCATGTGGACGCGTTCGTTGCCGAGGGTGTTGCGGGCGACGCGCCAGCCGTCGTCGACCTCGCCGACGACGGCGTCGGCCGGCAGCAGCACGTCGTCGAAGAACACCTCGTTGAAGAGCGAGTCGCCGGTGATCTCCTTGAGCGGCCGGATGTCGATGCCGGGCGTGGTCTTCATGTCGACGAGGAAGTACGTGAGCCCCCGGTGCTTCGGCGCGTCCGGGTCGGTGCGGGCGAGCAGGATGCCGTGGTCGGCCCACTGGGCCGCGCTCGTCCACACCTTCTGTCCGTTGATCCGCCAGCGGCCGTCCTCGGTGCGTTCCGCCCTGGTGCGGAGGGAGGCGAGGTCGGAGCCGGCGCCGGGCTCGGAGAAGAGCTGGCACCAGAGCAGCTCGCCCCTGAGAGTGGCGGCGAGGTAGCGCTCCTGCTGCTCGGCCGTTCCGTACGCGAGGAGGGAGGGGACGACCCAGGTCGCGATGCCTAGTCCGCCGATCACTATCCCGGCCGCGTCCAACTCCGCCTGTACCGCGAGTTGTTGCAGCGGCCCGGCGCCGAGCCCGTACGGCACGGGCAGGTGCGGGGCCGCGTAGCCGGTGGCGGCGAGGGCGCGGCGGGCGGCCCGCGGGTCGAGCCCGGCGGCGGGTGCGACCGCCTCGCGCGCCGCGGCGCGGAACGTGTCGGCCTCGGGTGGCAGTTCGAGCCTCAGCTCGCGTCTGGCACCTTCGGCCGCGAGCCGTACGGCGTGCGCGCGGTGGGTGTCGCCCGAGCCGAGGAGCTGGCGGGCGACGAGAGCGCGGCGGAGGGAGAGATGGGCGTCGTGCTCCCAGGTGAAGCCGATGCCGCCGAGGATCTGGATGCAGTCCTTGGCACAGCTGTAGGCGGCGTCGAGGGCGGTGGAGGCGGCGAGCGCGGCGGTCAGGGAGCGCGCCTCGTCCTCGGTCGCCCGGGCCGCGTCCCAGGTGAGGGCGCGGGCCTGTTCGACCCGTACGAGCATGTCGGCACAGAGGTGCTTGACTCCCTGGAACTGCCCGATGGGCCGCCCGAACTGCTCGCGCGTCCTGGCGTACCCGGCGGCTGTCTCCAGCGCCCGGGCGGCGTTCCCGCAGGCGTCGGCGGCGTACAGCACGGCGGCGAGATCCGGTACGAGGGTGGGGTCGACGTCCAGGATCCGGTGGGCGGGCACGTGCGTCCCGTCGGCGGTGACCTGGGCGGTCGGCCGGGTGGGGTCGGCGCTCTCGTGGGGGCGGACGGCGAGGGTGTCGGCGTCGACGGCGACCCGGACGACACCGCGTGCGGTGCTCGCGGCCAGGATCAGCAGATCGGCCTGGGCGCCGCCGAGGACGGGCGGGGCGCTGCCGTCGAGCAGCAGCCCGCCCTCGGCCTCGACGGCGGTCAGCCCACCGGGCCCGAGGGCGACCGCCCCGATCCGGGCCCCGCTCGCGAGGTCGGCGGCAAGCTCCGTCACGAGTCCGGCGGCGTCGGCGCGGCGCAGGATCTCCGCGGCGAGCACGGTGGGGAGGTACGGCCCCGGCAGCAGCGCCCGCGCGGCCTCCTCCAGCACGACGGCCAGGTCGACGAGATCGCCGCCCCCGCCCCCGTACGCCTCGCCCAGATGGATCCCGAGGAGCCCCTGGCCGGCGAGCGCGTCCCAGTGGGCGGGCCGCCCGACGACGCCCGCGGCAGGCGCGTCCAGAAGCTTCCGTACATCCTCGGGCGGTACGGCCCGAGCGAACCACCCGCGCACGGACCGGGCCAACTCCCGCTGCTCTTGCGTGATTCCGATGCCCATGGGGCGCAGACTAGAACACGTTTCAATCTGACGGAAGGTCAGATACGCGCCGGATGCGCGAGATCAAGGAGGAGGGAGAACCCGGGTGACGGAGGCTTCCGTCACGCGTACAGTCGGGATCTTCGGCCGGCGGAAGCCACCGGAGTCCCACTGAGGCCCGCCCACCATGACGAACGTCGACGACACTCCCGCACGACGCCGGCTCGACCGCGCTCTCGACCGCCTGGACACCACCTTTCGCGGCATGACCGCCCGCCGCGAGGAGCAGCAGTGCGACTGCCACTGGGGAAGCGCGGAGGAGCTCGCGCAGCTGAAGGTTCCGGACATCGAGCTCGACCCCGGCCTTCTGCGCCGCACCTGGACCGCCCCCGACTGGAACGATCACGGCGCGGTGCTGCGCCGCATCCTGCCCCAGTTCGCCCGAGCACTGGTCGACGGCCTCGTGGAGAAGTCCCTGTTCGGCATGGGCAGGGTGGGGCACTCGTTCGCCCGTGGTCACTGGCGGCAGTGGCCCGCGGACCAGAGCGCCGCGGTATGGGAGTTCCTGCGGGCCTGGTGGGCCCACAGCCTCACCGATCCGGCTCCCCCCGTCCCCGTCCACGAAGTCCTCGCCCTGTGCACCGAAGCGTCCACCACGCTCGGCCCGTGGCTCGCGGTCTGGGAGGCGCTCGACGACGCCGTCGCCGACCGGCACCTGGCCGAGGCCGCTGCCCACTGGGAGTACGACCTGCTGGGTGATGAACTTCCCTGGGACGCGTGGGACACGTGGAACGACAGGGAAGCCTTGCGCACCGAACTTGCCGCCTGGCTCGTCCGATGCGCCCCCGCGCGGCTCCGTGGCCAGGACGCCCACGAGGAACTGCTGCACCGGATACGGCTCATCGGGCTCACCGGCCCCGCGCGCTGGGACGACCCCCACTGGCCCAAGCACCGTTACTGAGCCGCCCCGTACCGCACTGAGCCGCCCCGTACCGCGCTCCTGCGGGGAGCCGGCTCAGGCGGCGCGCGCCTCCTCGCGCCGGCTCACCCCCGACAGGACCGTACTCAGGCGAACATCTCGGCCAGCAGCTCCGGGCCGATCGCGATGGGGGCCGGGCGGTACGCGGGGGGCCGCGTGCCCATCAGTTCGCGGACCATGAAGTCCCAGCACCGCGTGCGGACGTAGGCCAGGGAGTCGATGAACGTGTGCTCGGCCCCGGGCACGATCAGCAGCTCGAAGTCCTTGCCCGCGGCGACGAGCCGGTCGGCCAGTCGAAGCGTGTGGTCCGGGTGGACCTGGTCGTCCATCTCGCCGTGGACGAGCAGCAGCTTGCCCGCCAGCCGGTCCGCGAGGTCGACGTTGGAGGCGCGGGCCCAGGCTTCCGGGTTGTCCGCACCGCCGTAGGTCTCCACGAAACCCGGGTTGAAGCAGCGGGCCTCGTGCGAGCCGGAGAGGGCGACCCCGGCCCTGTACACCTCCGGGAAGTCCAGCATCGCCCGCGCCGCGGCGAACCCGCCTCCGGAGTGGCCGAACACGCCCACCCGGTCCAGGTCCATCCACGGCCGGGACCCGGCCAGCTGCCGGAGCGCCGCGACATGGTCGGCCAGGCAGCCCGCGTCGGCCAGATTGCCGAAGGAGGCATCGTGGAAGGACTTGTCCCGCCCGGGAGTCCCCCGCCCGTCCAGCGCCACCACCACGAAGCCCAGCGCCGCGAGGGGTTCGGCGTCGAGGCCCATCCCGCCGGGGTCGAAGCACGGGGCGACCCGTTCGACCTGCGGGCCGGGGTAGACGTTGTCCACCACCGGATAGCGCCGGGCGGGGTCGAACCCCCGCGGCCGGTACAGCACCCCGTAGATGTCCGTCACCCCGTCGGCCGCCTTGACGCGGAACCGTTCCGGCGGCGTCCAGCCGGTGGCCACGAGCTTGCCGATGTCGGCGCGCTCCAGCTCCACCAGCACCCGCCCGGTCCAGTCGCGGACCGTCGTCACCGGCGGGGTGTCGACGGTGGACGCGGAGTCCACGAAGTACTCCTGGCCGTCCCCCATGGTGACCATGTGGTCCAGCGCGTCGTCCGTGATCCGGGCGAAGCCGGAGCCGTCCAGTCCGACCCGGCACACCGTGCGCCGGTACGGATCCTCGTCGACCAGCCCCGAGGCGGTGAAGTACACCACCCGCTCGTCCTCGTCGACGCGCAGGATCTGCCGTACCCCCCACCGCCCGGAGGTGACCTGTCCGAGCAGCGCGCCGGTGCGCAGGTCGTACCGGTACAGATGGCCCCGGCCGTCGCGCTGCGAGTACCAGAGCACCTCGTCGGCGAGGACGCGCACGAGCGGGGGCTCCAGCATCCACTGGTTGGGCTCCACCCGGGTCTCCCCGGTCTCGCTGAGTACTTCGGTGACCTCGCCGGTGGCCGGGTCGAGGCGGTACAGGGTGAGCGTGCGCAGGTCACGAGGCCGGCCGAGGTAGTGGACCGCCGAGCTGTCCGGGGCCCACCACGCCCACTTGGCCGTGATCGGCGACATCACCGGCATGAGCAGCGGCTCGGCCTGCGCGCGGACCACCGCGCCGGTGGCGACGTCCAGCACGACCAGCTCGGCCTGCGGCAGGTTCTCGTCCCCGGCGTAGGCGTACCGCTGGGTGTGCAGGCGGGGCTCCGCGCCGTCGGCGGGCCGTGCCTCCACGAGGTGGGTCTGCCGGACGCCGCGCTCGTCGGTCCGGTGGGCGAGGACCTTCGTCGAGTCGGGCGACCAGGCCACCGCGGGAGGCAGGTACGGCAGGCCGATCTTGCGCAGCAGGGTGCCGTTCCCGGTGCATTCGGGGCCCGTGCCGTACTGGTGGGCGGGCTCGCCGTCGGTGGTCAGCGCCCACTCACGGCCGTCGGAGAGCGAGCGTGCCCACAGGTCGTGCCCCCGCCGGGAGACCGCGAGCTTGCTGTCGGGCGACGGGACGTCGAGGGGGTTGCCGGGCGGCGTGAACTCGGCGCGCTCGCAGGCGTAACCGTCCAGGTGACAACGCCAGTACTCGCCGAACGCGGCGAACTCGACGGCGTGCCCGGTCAGTTCGACTGCCGCGAACGGCAGGGCCTCGGGGTCGACCTGCTGTCCGGAGGCGGCGGCCAGCGCGGTGGCGAGCAGGGCGTGGTCGAAGGCCGGCTCGCGGGTGCCGGCCGCCGGGTCGACCAGGACGAACCGCCTGCCGGCGCCGTTGCTCACCGAATACCAGAAGCGGGCTCCCCCGTCGATCCACTGCGGCCTGACCTTGTCGCCGACGACGAGCTCGCCGGGGCGGGCGGGGCGGCGGAGGAGCTGCTCCGCGGCCTGGTAGTCCTGAGTGGTGCTCAATCTCTTCGTCCTTCCTCGTCGATGTGATGCGGTGCCGGGTGGTGCGATGCGGTGGGATGCCGGGTCGGGCCGGGCGGCGGCGGACGGTGAGGGCACCGTCCGCCGCGGGTGGGCGCCACGACCTGCCGTTCGGGCGGGGCGTCAGAGGCTGCGGGCGGTGATGTCGCCGTAGGCGGTGGTCGCCTGGATGTTCAGGGCGGCGGCCGCGCCGTCGGCGTTCCGGAGCGCGTTGCGGATCCGCCCGTAGGAGGTACCGGCGTCCAGGGAGGCGGAGACCCCGCGGGCGGCGTCGACCGAGATCTCACCGGCGTCGGTGCGCAGGACGACCTCGCCGCCGACGGCCTCGGCGATCCTGATGTCGCCCTTCTTGGTGCTGATCTCGGCGGAGCCGCCCAGGCGGCCGACCACCACGTCACCGGCGAGCAGGGCGAGGCGGACGCTCGCGGCCTCGTCGAGCTTGACCGGGCCCTGGGCGGCCTCGACGGTGACGTCGCCGAGGCGTCCGACGCCCCGGAGGTCGGCGGCGGCCGCCTTGGCCTCGACGCGGGAGCCGGCGGGCAGCTGGACGGTCACCTCGACCGAACCGGAGCTGCCGAGGATCTCCCTCTTCGCCGGCGCGGCCTCGATCCGCAGGACACCGTCGACGAACTCGACGCGGGTCTGCTCGGCGGCCTTCACGTCGCGGCCGTTGGAGGCGTCCGCGGGCAGGATCTCGACGGTGGTGTCGGCCCGGTCGGCGGCGATGAAGCGGATGCGTCCGGCGGGGACGTCGAGGACGGCGGCGATCGGGGCGAGGGTGTCGAACGTCTGCATGTGACTCTCCTTCATCTGAGCGGGCGCTCCGTGCGCCGCGCTGTTTCCGATGATGGAAAAGCTACGTTGCATTCACGATCTAGGCAACAGACCGATTGCGCTTGATTCTCATACACGCAGCTCACAGCCCTCAAATCGTTGCAACGACTTCAAAGCTAACGCAACAATGCCTGTCCGGCTGTTGCAATGAAATGAAGCTGAATCTCCTGTGACGCAACGGCGGCGTCGGCCACGGCGGCCACGGCCGCCCGCCGTACCCTGGATCCCACCCGCGACGGACAGGAGGCCGAGGTGACCGGGACGACGGTGACGGAGGTCATGGCCGATCTGGCCGTGCTCGAAGACCCGAAGATGCGCAGGGTGAACGAGAAGCACGGTGACGATCACGGTGTGAACCTCGGCAAGCTGCGCGCGCTCGCGAAGCAGCTCAAGACGCAGCAGGATCTCTCGCGCGAGCTCTGGACGACGGGTGACACCGCCGCGAGGCTCCTGGCGCTCCTGATCTGCCGCCCGAAGGCCTTCGGGCGCGACGAGCTCGACACCATGCTCCGCGAGGCACGTGCGCCCAAGGTGCACGACTGGCTCGTGAACTACGTGGTGAAGAAGAGCCCGTACGCCGAGGAGCTGCGCCTCTCCTGGTTCGAGGACCCGGATCCCGTGGTCGCGAGCGCCGGCTGGGCGCTGACCACCGAGCGCGTGGCGAAGAAGCCCGAGGGCCTCGACCTCCCGGGCCTCCTCGACATCGTCGAGGCGGAGATGAAGGACGCCCCGGAGCGGCTGCAGTGGGCGATGAACCACTGCCTGGCGCAGATCGGGATCGAGCTCCCCGAGTACCGCGCCCGCGCGGTCGACATCGGTGAGCGGCTCGAAGTGCTCAAGGACTACCCGACCGCCCCGAACTGCACCTCGCCGTTCGCGCCCGCCTGGATCGCCGAGATGGTGCGGCGCAAGGAGGCGGTCTAGCGGTCGCCGGGTGGGCCGGTCGCGGGCGGGGACGGTGTGGTTCGCCGGCGACGCGTAGGGCACGATGGGCGCTCGCACCTGCGTACCCGCCAGTAGGAGGACCCATGCCCGCGCCCGAGATCCTCGCCGCCTTCGAGGCCGCCAAGGGCTTCATGCCCGTCGACGAGGGGCTCGCGCTGCACGCCGCCGCCACGGAGGCCGCCAGGCTCGGGCTGCCGCTGCTCGAGGTCGGCACGTACTGCGGGCGCTCCACGATCCTGCTCGCCGACGTGGCGCGGGAGGCGGGGACCGTCGCGGTGACCGTGGACCACCACCGGGGCAGCGAGGAGCAGCAGCCGGGGTGGGAGTACCACGACCCGACTGTCGTGGACCCCGAGGTCGGACTCATGGACACCCTGCCCACCTTCCGCCGGACGCTGCGCAGGGCGGGCCTGGAGGAGCACGTGATCGCCGTCGTCGGCCGCTCCCCGCAGGTCGCGAAGGTCTGGGCGGGCGACCTGGCCCTCGTCTTCATCGACGGCGGGCACACGGACGAGCACGCCACCAACGACTACGAGGGCTGGGCGCCCAAGGTCGCCGCCGGTGGCCTGCTCGTCATCCACGACGTCTTCCCGAACCCGGAGGACGGCGGACAGGCCCCGTACCGCATCTACCTCCGGGCCCTGGAGTCCGGCGACTTCGAGGAGGTCTCCGTGACGGACTCCCTCCGCGTCCTGCGCCGCCGTTAGAAGCCGAAGCCCAGGTCGAAGCTAGAAGCCGAAGCCCGAGGTCACGTACAGGCAGTTCGTGTACGAGTACCCCGGCTCGATCTTCGCCGTGCTCGACTTGTCCGCCGCCGACAGCGTGCCCGCCGTCTCCGACCGCTTCTGCAGGAAGTGGTACTGGCCGGCGGGCAGCGTCAGCGTCGCCTTCGGGTACTTCGAGGACGGACCGGTACACACCTTGGGCTTCGCCGCGCCCAGCCGGAGACTGCCCTCGTACGCCCGGCAGCTCCCGCACGCCTTCAGCGTGACCCGGCCGGTCACCGGCCCGGTGTAGAGCAGCTCGACCGCACCCGGGCCGTCGTTGGACACCACCATGACCATCCGGGAGCCGCCGGGCGCGGTGGCGGACGGCAGCCGGCTGCCCGCGGCCGGCGTCTCGTCCGCTATCTCGGCGGCGATCGCGATGGTCCTGGCGTGAGCGGTCTGCGGGCTGTCCGGGTACCGCTCGGCGTACTCCGTCATCGTCTGGACGGCCTCGCTGAACTCCTTGCCCTTGAACTGCTCGACCCCGCAGGCGAAGTCGCCCTTCTGTATCTCCTTGCCCGTGTCGCGCGCGACGGCGGCGAACGTGGCCTCCGGCTGGAGGGCGCCCACGGAGGTGTCGAAGCGCCGCAGTTCGACGACGGCGGCGCAGGCGCCGGTGGCACCGGCGGATATCGCGGCGGACCGGGTCCTGAGGCCCTCACGGACCGCGGGCTCGACCCTCCCCGCGTACGGGGACTGGGGGAACGTCGAGAGCAGCGCGTTGAGATGCTCCCCGGCTGTCGTCTCGGTGCCCGCGCGGCCGAGTCCGGCGACCCCGCACTCGTACCAGGAGTGGGCCAGCGGGTCGTCCGCCTTCCCCGTCAGCCCGGCGAGCAGCCCGCGGTCCACCGTCCCCGGCAGGGCCCGCAGATGCTGGAGGCCCGGGACGGCCTCGCAGTACTTCTTCTGTTCGTACGGGGCGGAGACGGACGCGTAGTAGTCCGCGAGCCGGTCCGGGACGAGCTTGCCCGCCCGCGAGCCCGCGTGCTTCGTACCGAGCTCCTGGTACACGGCGAGCGCCTTGCGGTACGTGTGCTCGGCACCGCCGAAGCTCTGCCCCTCGACCGACGTGACCTGCTGGTCGGCGGCGGCCAGGCGGGCCAGGAGCGACTGCTCGACCGCCTCGTCCCGCGCCGCGCCATAGGCGACCGAGCCGCCGACCGGCACCGCGAGGAGGACCAGCGCGAGGGCCAGCGGAAGCGCGAGACGCCGCGAGGCGGCGCCCGTCCCCGCGCCCGACGCGCCGCCGAGCGCGAGCGGGGCGCGCAGCCCGCGCCGGGCCCCGTCGACGGCAGCGGCCAGCAGGACGACGCCGTAACCGGCGAGGACGCCGGTGGGGACCCCGTCCACGTCGGCGGGGAGCGCGACGAGCAGCAGGAGGGCGGTCGCCAGCCAGCAGACGGCGGCCAGGATCCACTGCTTGAGCAGGACGTAGCCGAGCCCGAGGCAGGAGAGGTTCAGCAACCCGACGAGGACGGCTTGCGCCGGGTTCGACTCCGGTGGCGCGGGTGGCGGCGCGGGCATGCCGGGCGGTTCCGCGGGCGGCGGCGGAAAGAGGGGTCCGCCGGGCGCACCCGGCGGACCAGGTGCCCCTATGAACCCAGGAACCCCTGGCGTCCCCGGCGCCCCCGGCGTCCCCTGCGGCTCTGATGCCCCCGGTGACCCCTGCGTCCCCGCAGGCCCAGGCGCCCCCGGCGCCCCATAGGCCCAGGGCGTCTCCGAGACCCTCGGGTCTCTCGGCTCCCCCGGCTCGGACGTCGGACGTGCGTCGTTCGGCTCTTCCCCCGCCACAGTTCCCCCCGTGGTCCGCGTGTCCTCTCTCCCTACCCATCACAGCCCCCGCACAGTCCCGTCGCGTCAACGGACCGCCCGGCGACACCGCCCACTAGAGTCGCAAGGTGCCGTACGACCACCACAAGATCCTCACCCCCGCCGCAGCGCTCACCGGGGCCCTCACCGCCTGTGCCGCCCTCGCCGGCTGCGGCGCCGGCCCGCAGTCCGACGCCCCGAGGACACCGGACGCCAAAACGACCCAGTCCGCGGCCTCGACCCCGGCGTCCCCGGACTCGGCCTCGGCCGCCCCGGCCCCCGCCCAGGCCCTCCCGCTCGCCGGGCGCACGATCGTCGTCGACCCCGGTCACAATCCCGGCAATTTCCAGCATTCCCGGGAAATCAACCAGAAGGTCGATATCGGCACAGCACGCAAGGAATGCGACACCACCGGCACCTCCACGAACGCCGACTACACCGAAGCCGCATTCACCCTGGATGTTTCACACCGTCTGCGCGATCTCCTCAAGGCCCAGGGCGCGAAGGTCGTGCTCACCCACGACGCCGACCGCCCCTTCGGTCCCTGCATCGACGAGCGGGCCCGGATCGGCAACTCCGCGCGCGCCGACGCCGTCGTCTCCGTGCACGCCGACGGATCCGCCACCGGCAACCGTGGATTCCATGTGATCGTGCCCGCCCAGGTCAGTTCCGGCGCGGCCGACACCCAGAAGATCGTCGGCCCCTCCCGCGACCTCGGCGAGAACATCGCCCGGCACTTCGCCCGGGCGACCGGCACCGCGCCCGCCAACTACCTCGGCTCCGGAACGGGGTTGGACGTACGGGACGACCTCGGGGGACTCAATCTCTCGACCGTGCCCAAGGTGTTCGTCGAATGCGGCAATATGCGTGATTCGAAGGATGCCGCACTCCTCACGAACGCGGCATGGCGTCAGAAAGCGGCGCAGGGCATCGCGGACGGCATCGGGACCTACCTCAAGGGGTAGTACCGACGGGCGATAGATTCCCTCCGTACGATGGGGGCCGCCCCCGTGCTTTCGCGCCACCCCGACGAGACGACCCGACGAAGGACTCTTACGTGAATATCCGCTCCCTCACTCGAGGCGATGGCGTTCTGATCGGTGCAGCGGTGGTGCTGTTCATCGCCTCATTCCTCGACATCAGCGGCTGTGACGCCGGCGCCGCCATCTGCGACCAGGTCCCGAGCACGAACTCCTGGGAGATCTCGCCCCTCGGCTGGGGCGCCTTCCTCCTCGGCATCGCGGGTGCCGCCCTCGTCGTCGTGTCGCACGCGCTTCCGCAGCCCCGCAAGGTCGTGGGTCTGGAGCTGGGCCAGATCGGCGTCGCGTTCGCCGTGGCCTCGGCCTGGAACGTGCTGATGTGGATGTTCGAGTCCGAGAACGCCGGTGCCGGCCTCATCCTCGGCCTCATCGCCGCCCTGATCCTGGCGGCCGCCGCCGTCGCCGCCCCGCTGGTCCCGGCCCTCAAGGGCCCGCTGCTGAGCGCGCCGAAGCCGCAGACCCCGCAGCCGTACGGCATGCAGCCGGGCCAGCCCGGCCAGCAGGGCGTCCCCGGTGGCTACGGCTACCCGGGCGCCCAGCAGCAGCCCTACGGCGCTCAGCCCCAGCCGTACCCGGGCCAGCCGCAGCCCGACGCGCAGGCCCAGCAGGCCCCTCAGCCCACGACCGCCCAGTCGGCTCCGGCGCAGGGTCAGGGTCAGTCCGGCGACTTCGCGCCGTTCTGGTTCGCGGTCCCGGTCGCCCGTCCGCTGTACGCGGAGGACGGCTCGCCCACCCCGATCGCCGAACTGGCCCCCGGTACCTGGTACCTGGCGGTCGAGCAGCGCGGCCCGGGCCTGATCGCCCAGACGCAGGACGGCCGCCGCGGTGTCCTCCAGGACACCACCGGCATCCAGCGCGGCTGAGCACGCACGCTCCCACGGCCCCTCGCCCGGAACCCCTTCCGGGCGAGGGGCCGTTGTCGTACAGTCCCCCGGGAAGTGATGATCTGACGAACCGTCAGGAAGGCTGGACGTCATGCGCCTCGGACTCGCTCTCGGCTACTGGGGACGCGGCCCCTCCCCCGCCCATCTGGAACTCGCCCGCGAGGCGGAGCGGCTCGGGTACGACTCGGTGTGGACCGCCGAGGCCTGGGGGTCCGACGCGTTCACCGCGCTGACCTGGATCGCCGCGCACACCTCCCGTATCGGACTGGGGACCGCCGTCGCGCAGATGGCCGCGCGGACGCCCACCGCCACCGCCATGCACGCCCTCACGCTCGACCACCTCTCCGGCGGGCGGATGATGCTCGGCCTCGGCCTGTCCGGGCCGCAGGTCGTCGAGGGCTGGTACGGCCGGCCCTTCCCCCGCTCCCCGTTGACGGCGACCCGCGAGTACGTGGACGTGATCCGGCAAGTGCTGCGGCGCGAGGGGCCTGTCGCGCTGGACGGACGGTTCCACTCCCACCCGTACTCCGGGGACGACGGCACCGGGCTCGGCAAGGCCCTCAAGCCGATCACCCACCCCCTGCGGGCCGACCTGCCGGTGCTGCTCGGGGCGGAGGGCCCCAAGAACATCGCCCAGACCCTGCGGATCGCCGACGGCTGGCTGCCGCTCTACTGGTCCCCCTCGCGGTACGCCGAGGTCTACGCCCTCCCCGACCGGCTCCCCGACGGCTTCCGTGTCGCGCCCATGGTCCGTGCGCAGCTCTGCGACGACCCGGCCGAGGGGCTGCTGCCCGTCAAGGCGATGCTCGGCTTCTACATCGGCGGCATGGGGCACGCCGCCCGGAACTTCCACGCCGACCTGATGGGGCGCATGGGGTACGAGTCCGAGGCCCGGCACATCCAGGAGCTGTTCGCCGCGGGCCGCCGCGAGGAGGCCGTGCTCGCCGTGCCCGACGCCTTCGCGGACGAGATCTCGCTCGTCGGGCCGAGGGAGCGGATCGCCGAACGGCTCGACCGGTGGCACAAGGGCCCGGTCACCGACCTGCTGGTCACGGCGCCCGACCCGGCCACGCTACGGCTGCTCGCGGAGCTCAACACATGACGTCATCCGCCCAGTTGTGACGTGCTGGGCACCTTGTCGGTCACCACCGCGCCCGCGCTCCTGCCCGCGTCCTTCACGTCGGTGATGACGTCCTCGAACGCCCCGACGTCGGCCTCGCTCGCCTCGCCCTTGCGGAGCTTGGTGCCGAGGTCCTTGAGCTTGTCGATGCCCGCCGTGAGCGGCGCGACCGCCTTGGACAGGAGCGGGTCACCCTTGGCGTTCTCCGCCGCCGCCTTGAGCCGGTTGTACGCGAAGGCGCCCGCGAGGCCCGCCTTGACCAGGGCGAACGTCCGTCCGTCCGTGCCCTTCTCGAACTTGCCGTCGCGGTACGGCTTGACGATCCACTGGTACGTCGCGCCCGCCGCCAGGCCCGCGTTGGCCACGAAGCGGGTCTTGGCGAGCCGCTGCTGCTCGACCGTGCCCGTCGGCGTCGCCGTGCCGCTCGCGCTCTCGTCGTCCCCGCCGCAGGCGGCGTTCGTCAGGAGCAGCGCGCAGGAGAGCACGAGCGCCACGACGCCGCGGCGTATCGGACCGGAGGGCACGGAACGGGGCACGGCGGAACCTCCCTGAGGGCTTTGGCCACAGCCTCGCCCCGCCCCTGCGGCTCTGCCACCCGGGCGACTCCGAACGGGTTTCGGCCAACGGATCGCGGCAAACCGAACGTCATGACTTCACGCAGCGGCACAACGCAGACGGCGAGAGTCATCGCCGTGGTCGCCGACATCATGGCCGGCCTGATCATCCTGTGGATCCTCATGTACCTGCTGGAGGCCAACCGGGCCAACGCCCTGGTGAGCTTCGTACAGGACGCCGCCCACTGGCTGGCGGCATGGTCCTACGACCTCTTCACCTTCGACGAGGCGTGGGCGCGCGTGGTGACGGGGTACGGTCTCGCCGCCGTCGTATACCTCGCGATAGGCCACGCGGTCGCGGGCGGCCTGCGCCGCCACTGACACCGGGAGCCAGCCCGCCGCGGTTGACCCAGGGTCGGCCCGGCGGCCACCTCCCCCGGCAGTCAGCCCGGGAGTCAGCCCACCGCGGTCGGCCCGGGGCCAGCCCAGGTCGGCCCGGCGGTCACCTCCCGCGGTCGGCCCGCAGTTAGCCCGCCGCCGACGCCACGCGCCAAGCCCCACGGTCGGCCCGGGGTCGGCCGGCGGCCACCCCCCGCAGTCAGCACGGAGGTCGGCCCGGGGTCAGCCGGCGGTCGCCCCGCCGCCGACGCGCCGGGGGTCAGCCCGGCGGTCGGCCCGGCGGCCACCCCCCGCGGCCGGTCCGGCAGTCGGCCCGCGGTCAGGAGTCGCAGCAGTCCGGCTCGAGGCCTGCCGGCAGACGTTCGCCGCCGAAGACCGCCACCGTCGCCTCGTCGCCGCCCAGCGCCGCCACGGCGAGCAGCAGCGAGCCGGCCGTCCAGGTCGTGAGCTCCTCGGGCCACACGGCCTTGTCGCCCTCGAAGACGTACCCCGTCCAGTACATGCCGCCCTCGGCGCGCAGGTGCTGGATGGACTGGAGGATCTCCAGGGCGCGGTCGGACTCCCCCATCGCCCAGAGGGCGAGGGCGAGTTCGCAGCTCTCGCCACCGGTCACCCACGGATTGGGCAGGACACACCGCACACCGAGCCCGGGGACGACGAAGTCGTCCCAGTGGGCCTCGATCCGGGCCGTGGCCGCGGGACCCCTGACGGCGCCGCCCAGGACCGGGTAGTACCAGTCCATGGAGTAGCGGGCCTTGTCGAGGAAGCGCTCGGGGTGGCTGCGGATCGCATGGCCGAGCGCACCCGCCGCCAGCTCCCAGTCCGGCTGGGGCTCCTCGCGCGCCTCGGCGATGGCGAGCGCGCAACGCAGTGCCTGGTAGATGGAGGAACTGCCCGTGAGGAGCGCGTCGTCGACCGCCGCGCCGTCCGCCTCCCGCTTCCAGCCGATCTGCCCGCCGGGCTGCTGGAGGGCGAGGACGAACTCGACGGCGGCGTAGACGACCGGCCACATCCGGTCGAGGAAGGCGTCGTCGCCGGTCGCCAGGTAGTGGTGCCAGACGCCGACGGCGACGTACGCGACGAAGTTCGACTCGCGGCCCCGGTCGGTGACGTCGTCCGGGTCGCCGTCCCGGTAGGCCGCGTACCAGGAGCCGTCGGCGTTCTGGTGCCGGGCCAGCCACTCGTACGCCCGGGCCGCCGCCGTGTGCTCGCCGGCGGTGTCCAGGGCCATGGCGGCCTCGGTGTGGTCCCACGGATCGAGGTGGTGGCCGCGGAACCACGGGATCGCCCCGTCCTCGCGCTGCGCGGCGAGGACTCCGGCGACGGTCTCGGCGGCCTGCTCGGCGGTGAGGACCCCGGGCAGGAGCAGGTGCTCCGCGATCTGCTCGGGAGAGGTCACTTGGCCGCGTCCACGGCGTTCGAGGCGGCATCCGAAGCGGCGTCCGAAGCATCGTCCGCGGAGGCGGCCCCGGCGTCGGCCTTCGGCAGGTGGGGCTTGGTCGCGTACGCCACGAAGCTCTTGCCGACCACCGGGTTGAGCAGCTGTTCGGCGACCCGGGTCAGGGCCGGCTTCTTCATGATGTCCCAGACCAGGAGCTTGTGGTACGCCCGCACCGGCAGGGCCTTGTCGTTGTCCACGCCGAAGGCGCACTTCAGCCACCAGTACGGCGAGTGCAGCGCGTGCGCGTGGTGGGTGCCGTACGGCTTGAGACCCGCCTGGCGGATCTTGGCGAGCAGCTCGTCCGCCTTGTAGATGCGGATGTGCCCGCCCTCGACCTCGTGGTACTCGTCGGAGAGAGCCCAGCAGACCTTCTCGGGGCCGTAGCGCGGGACGGTGATGGCGATCCGCCCACCGGGCTTGAGCACGCGGACCATCTCGGCGAGGACGCCCTTGTCGTCCGGGATGTGCTCCATGACCTCGGAGATGATCACGACGTCGAAGGACTCGTCGGGGAAGGGCAGGTTGAGCGCGTCGCCCTCCATCGCGGTGGCGGTCGCGCCGGCGGGGGCCTCGCCGGCCTCCTTCATCGCCGCGAACCACTTGGCGACCTCGCGGATCTCCTCGCCGTTCTGGTCGAGGGCCACGACCTGGGCGCCGCGCCGGTAGCACTCGAAGGCGTGCCGGCCCGCACCGCAGCCCAGGTCGAGCACGCGGTCGCCGGGGGCGAGCGGGAAGCGGGTGAAGTCGACGGTCAGCACGGGGTCCTGCTTTCGGTGTTGACGGGAGGTTGCGGGGCGGCGCCGGGTGGTGGGCAGGCCTTCCGCACGGCGAAGGGGGTCCCCCCTGCTCGAACGGAGCCGCAAGCTTGGGGGAGGGCGGGCACCACCCGCCCACCGGGCCGCACCCGGCGAACACGGCGAGACGTCACCCGGCGCCTCCGCGCACCCGGGCGCCTTGGCGGGCGATCGCCTCGCGATAGAGGTCCGCGGTGCCTTGGGCGGCACGCGCCCAGGTGAAGCGCTCCAGGACCCGGACGCGCCCCGCCGCCCCGAGCCGCGCGCGCAGGCCGGTATCGCCGAGCAGCCGGCCGAGCGCCGCCGCGAGGGCGTCCGCGTCACCCGGCGGCACGGCCAGGCACGTCTCGCCGTCGGCCCCTGCGACCTCCGGGATGGCACCCCCCGTCGTGGCGACGAGCGGGGTCCCGGTGGCCATGGCCTCGGCGGCCGGCAGGGAGAAGCCTTCGTACAGCGAGGGCACGCAGGAGACCTGGGCGGAGCGGACGAGGTCCACCAGCTCCGCGTCGGAGATGCCCTTGACGAACTCGACGGCGTCCTGGAGTCCGTAGCGTTCGATCGCCTGCGCGACCGGACCGCCCTCGGCGCGCCTGCCGACGACGACGAGGTGCGCGGCAGGGTTCTCGGTGCGGAGTTTCGCCAGGGCCTCGACGAGGTGGATCAGGCCCTTGAGCGGGACGTCGGCGCTGGAGGTGGTGACGATCCGGCCGGGGACCTCGGCGACGGACGGGTCGGGGGACCAGAGGTCGGTGTCGGCGCCGATGTGGACGACCCGGATGCGGTCGTCGCGTACGCCGAGGTGCTCGACGATCTCCTGCCGGGAGGTGCCGGAGACGGTGAGGACGGACGGCATACGGCGGGCCACACGCTTCTGCATCCGGGTGAAGCCGTACCAGCGGCGGACGGAGGCGCGGCGCTTCCAGTCGGCGGCGGCATCGAGCTCCAGCTGCCGGTCGACGGTGATGGGGTGGTGGATCGTGGTGACGAGCGGGGCGCCGAGCGCGCGGGTGCCGCCGAGGAGTCCGTAGCCGAGCGTCTGGTTGTCGTGGACGACGTCGAAGTCGCCGCGGCGGGCGGCGAGCATGCGCCGGGCCCGCAGGGAGAACGTGAGGGGCTCGGGGAAGCCGCCGGTCCACATGGTGGCGACCTCGAGGGCGTCGATCCAGTCGCGGTACTCGTCCCGCTTCGGCGTTCGGAAGGGGTCGGGCGAGCGATAGAGGTCGAGGCTGGCGATCTCGGTGAGGGGCACGCCCTCGTCGAGGGTCGGGTACGGCTGCGAGCCGATGACCTCGACGTGGTGGCCGAGGCGGGCGAGTTCGCGGGAGAGGTGGCGGACATAGACACCCTGACCGCCGCAGAAGGGATTCCCCTTGTACGTGAGGAGAGCGATCCGCAACGGAATGTCACCGTGGTCGGTGACGCCCTGGCGGGGGCCTGCCTCTATGGCCTCAGCGGTCACTCGCGGCCCCCTTCAAGCGTGCGTTTCGCGCGAGCGTAACCGCTCGCGCTAATCTAGAACAAGTTTCAGACTTGATCGTTCTTGATCGTTCAAGGAGCACAGAATCTACCGGCAGGTAGCCCCGCCGTAAGAGCCGGATCAGGTGATTCGCGCCACGACGGAAGCCCCGCCATACTCCGGCCATACTGTCGCTCCCCCACCGCACGGAACGGGACTTCATGACCGCGGAAGAAAGACCGGCCTCGCCGCCCCTGACAGAGCGCCAGGAGGCGCGACGCCGCCGCATCCTGCACGCCAGCGCGCAGCTCGCCGGGCGGGGCGGTTTCGACGCCGTGCAGATGCGTGAGGTCGCCGACGCGGCCGGGGTGGCCCTGGGCACGCTGTACCGCTACTTCCCGTCCAAGATCCATCTGCTCGTCGCGACGATGCAGGACCAGCTCCAGCACATGCACACGACTCTGCGGAAGCGGCCGCCGACGGGCGACACCTCGGCCGAGCGGGTCGCGGAGACCCTGATGAGGGCGTTCCGGGCGCTCCAGCGCGAGCCGCAGCTCGCGGACGCGATGGTGCGGGCGCTGACGTTCGCGGACCGGAGCGTGAGCCCCGAGGTGGACACGGTCTCGCGGCTGACGACGGCGATCATCCTGGACTCGATGGGGCTCGAACACCCGACGCCGCAGCAGCTGTCGGCGGTACGGGTGATCGAGCACACCTGGCACTCGGCGCTGATCACCTGGCTGTCGGGGCGGGCCTCGATCGCGCAGGTGAAGATCGACATCGAGACGGTCTGCCGCCTGATCGACCTGACCGCACCGAGCGGGCAGGCCGGGCAGGCCGGGCAGGGCCGGCCGGCCGCGCAGGGCGCGCCGGGAGCGCCGGGAGCGCCGAGCGGGGCGGTCGCGCCGAGCGGGCCGGTCGCGCCCGCGGCCGCCGAGGGCCGCGGGGCGGTCTGACGGAGCCCCAGGAGCCGTTACGGCTTCCTGTTCTTCTCCAGGTCGGCCTTGAACAGGGCCTCGCACTCCGGGGTGTTGTCCGTGCCGATGAACATCACGATGGCGAAGCCGGCGGCGCCGTGGTTGCTGGCCTTGACCGACCAGGTGCCCTTGTTCAGCGTCTTGACGGTGGACCCGGACTGCTCGGTGGCCGGGCCCTCCTTCCAGCCGCCGCCGGTCAGTGCCGTCACCGTGGCGTCGTAGGACTTCTTCGGGTCCGCCGCCTTCTCGGCGTCGGCCGTCCAGGACACCATGCAGCTCTTGAGCTCGGCCGGGACCGCGTCGCCCGAGGGGTCCTCGGTGAAACCGGCCGCCGTGGCCGCGGTCCCGATCTCCTTCCTCACCGCGGTCGCGTCCGGGCTCTCGCCGCCCGCCTCCGCGCCGCCGGTCGTGGAGCCCGAGGAGGAGGCGGACGAGCCGCCCTTGTTCTTGCCCGAGCCGCCGCCATCGCTGCCGCAACCCGCCACCAGCAGCACCACACCGGCGGCCACGGCCACCCCCGTCGCCTTGCGCACAACTCTTCCAATCCTCGGCGCACGCGGGCCTGTTGCCCCCGTGGTCAGAGGAAGATTTTTGCACGCGTGAACACGTGCTCGTGGCTACTCCTCCGGCGGGAAGACCGGCTCCCCGCTGTCGAGCA
Source organism: Streptomyces sp. NPDC022552 (assembly GCF_055561875.1). Classification (NCBI taxonomy): domain Bacteria; kingdom Bacillati; phylum Actinomycetota; class Actinomycetes; order Kitasatosporales; family Streptomycetaceae; genus Streptomyces; species Streptomyces sp. NPDC022552. Next base: position 424,851 of record NZ_JBVHGJ010000002.1, on the reverse strand, counting down.
GCGTGATCAGAATGGCCTCCACCGGGCAGCCCTCGGCCGCGGCCAGCACCCGCTCGTTCGCGTCCGACTCCGGTTCGCTCGGGTGGGACTGACGGGCCGTGTCGAGGCGGAAGCCGTCCGGGGCGTGGTTGACGCACATGCCGGAGCCGATGCACACCCCCCGGTCGACCTCCACACGCCAGCGGTCGCCCATCAGGCACCACCCGGTCCCTCGTACCCGGCCGGCAGGTGGATCATCTTGTGCTCCAGGTACTCGCCGAAGCCCTCGGGGCCGAACTCCCGCCCCAGGCCCGAGTTCTTGTAGCCGCCGAAGGGGCCGAGCATGTCCAGGCTGAAGGTGTTGATGTTGAAGGTGCCCGTGCGGACCTGCCGGGCGAAGTCGATGCCGTGCTCGACGTCCCCGGTCCAGACGCTGCCGCTGAGCCCGAAGTCGGAGTCGTTGGCGATCCTGAGCGCCTCGCTCTCCTCCCCGTACGGAAGGAGACCGATGACCGGTCCGAAGATCTCCTCGCGTGCGATCCGCATGGTGTTGTCCACGGCCCCGAAGAGCGTCGGCTCGACGTACCAGCCGCGGTCCAGGCCGGCCGGACGGCCACCGCCCGTCAGGACCTTGGCGCCCTCGTCCTGGCCGAGCTTGATGTAGTCGAGGGAGCGCTGCCGCTGCCGCTGGGCGACCAGCGGGCCGACCTGTGTGGCCGGGTCGAGCGGGTCGCCGACGACCAGCGCGCCCGCGGCGGCGGCGAACGCCTCGGCGATCTCGTCGTACCGGCTGCGCGGGGCGAGGATGCGGGTCTGGGCGACGCAGGCCTGGCCGTTGTTCATCCAGGCCGCGGGGACGATCCCGGCGACGGCGGTGGCCACGTCGGCGTCGGGCAGGATGACGGCCGCGGACTTGCCACCGAGTTCGAGGGTGACGCGGGTGAGGTTGCGGGAGGCGACCTCCATCACGCGCTTTCCGGCGGCGACCGACCCGGTGAAGGAGACCTTGTCGACGCCCGGGTGGCCGACGAGGTACTCGCTGACCTCGCGGTCGGCGGGCAGGATGGACAGGACGCCTTCGGGGAGGCCCGCCTCGGTGGCGATCTCGGCGAGGATGTACGAGTCGAGCGGCGACTCGGGCGAGGGCTTGAGGACCACCGTGCAGCCGGCGAGCAGCGCGGGCCCGAGCTTGGCGGCGGCGGTGAACTGCGGGACGTTCCACGGCACGACCGCCGCGACGACACCGACCGGCTCGCGCCGCACCAGGATCGGCCCGAGGACGCCCGCGCGCCTGCTCTCGTACGGGAAGTCACGGGCGATGGTGATCGCCGCGTCCCAGACCATCATGGCGCCGAGGGCCTGGGCGAGAACGCTCCAGGAGTACGGGGAGCCGTTCTGGGAGCTGATCGAGCGGGCGATCTCCTCGTGGCGTACGGCGATGGCGTCCTTGATCCGCCCGACGACGGCGATCCGCTCCTCGAGCGTCATCCTGGGCCAGGGCCCGTGGTCGAAGGCCTCGCGCGCGGCGGCGACGGCCCGGTCGACATCCTCCCGGGAGGCGTGCGGCACACGACCGATGACCTCCTCGGTGTGCGGCGAGATCACCTCGATGACATCCCCGCCGGCCGGATCGGTCAACGCCCCGCCGATGTACAGCTTTCCGTGCTCCACAAGCTCGGTCATGGCCGACTGCCTCCCGGAACCCGCACTGTTTCTGACTGTGTATCAGAACTGATATCAGTTCTAGTTATAGGGGGCAATGGCCAGGACGAGACAGGCCCCCACCAGCCGCTTTGCTGCTGGTGGGGCCTGCGTCACACCGCCTGGGCCGTCTCGGGGCCGTCAGTCGTTCCGGCGGCCCGCCGATCCCTGTCGCCGACGGCCTTCCGAGTACGGCTCTCGCTGCTCGGCATGAGGTGCGTGTACACCCGCAGCGCGAAGCCCGGATCGGCGTGCCCGACGAAACCACACAGCGCCGTGATGTGTTCGCCGGTCCCGAGCGGCCCAGGCCGCACCCTGCGCTGACGACTCCACCCTCCACCACCGCGAGCCCGAGGGCCTGGCGGTCTACCGCACGGCCGCGCGCCCGACAAGGCACCGCACGCCACCCTGACGGACCGTCAGTTCTCGTTATAGTGGGCCCGGTCGAGCAATCGCCCTGCCGTCGCGGAGAGATGAGGGCCCATGAGCCAGGTGACCGAGCACGGCGGAGGCGTCTGGTCGCTCCGGGTACCCATTCCGGACAACCCCCTCGGGCACACCCTCGTCCACGTCCTCGACACCGACCGCGGGCCCGTGCTGATCGACACCGGTTGGGACGATCCGGCGTCCTGGAACGAACTGGCCGACGGACTGACCGCGTTGGGGACCTCCGTACGGGACGTGCACGGGGTCGTCATCACGCACCACCACCCCGACCACCACGGGCTCTCGGGTCAGGTCCGCGAGGCGTCCGGCGCGTGGATCGCGATGCACGCCGCCGACACCGCCGTCGTCCGCCGCACCCGCGAGTCCGAACCCGGCACCTGGCTCGACTACCTCGCCCGCAAGCTGGCCGCCGTCGGCGCCCCCGAGGAGCACACCGCCCCGCTCCGCGCGACCCGCGCGGGCCGCGCGAGCACCCTGCCCGGACTGCGCTCCGCGCTCCCCGACCGCGAGATCGTCCCCGGCGAGCTGCTCGATCTCGCGGGCCGCCGGCTGCGCGCGGTCTGGACCCCCGGACACACCCCCGGCCATGTCTGCCTCCACCTGGAGGAGGAGCACCCCGCCGGACTCCCGGGCCACGGCCGGCTCTTCTCCGGCGACCACCTGCTCCCCGGGATCTCCCCGCACATCGGTCTCTACGAGGACCCGGACGACGAAACCGCCACCGACCCCCTGGGCGACTACCTGGACTCACTGGAGCGGATCGGGCGGCTCGGCGTCGCCGAGGTGCTCCCGGCCCATCAGTACGCCTTCACCGACGCCGCCGGCCGGGTACGGGAGCTGCTCGACCACCACGAGGAGCGGCTGACCGGACTCCTGCGCCTCCTCGCGGCGCCGCTCACCCCCTGGCAGCTCGCCGAGCGCATGGAGTGGAACCGCCCCTGGGACCAGATCCCGTACGGCTCCCGCACCATCGCGGTCAGCGAGGCGGAGGCCCACGTGCGCCGCCTCGTGAAACTGGGCCGCGCGGAGGCCGCCCCGGGCACCGACCCCGTGGCGTACGTGGCGGTGTGAGGCCCCGGCCGCCCCCGGCCCGGGCGGAGGTGTGAGGCGCCTCGCACCCGCCGGTCGGGCGGTGTACGGGCCGGTAGAGTGTGCGAGTCGTCCTCACACCCGTACGGGGGGAAGCCGGTGCAAATCCGGCACTGACCCGCAACCGTGACCGCCCTCGCCCGCCGTGGACGGAAGCCGGAATGCCCCGCCCGGGACGTGACCGCCGGCACCGTCGAGGAATACGGAGCCGAGCCTGGTGCCTCAGCGTGCCGGTGCCCGGCCGCAGGAGAGGGCCACAGCTCGCATGATCACCGTCCGTCGCGGCGCCGCCGCGTTCGCCGCCGCAGCGGTGCTCTGCACCGGCGTCGCCCCCGTCGCATCCGCCGCGCCCTCCCCGTCCGCGACCCCCGCGCCCGTGATCCCCGCCGGGCTCTACGGCACGAAGGACCCGACGTACGACGGCGTGTGGCGCCAGTCGCTCGCCTTCATCGCCCAGACGACCAGCGGTGTGCAGCCCGCCGACGAGGCCGTGTCCTGGCTCCGGAAGCAGCAGTGCGACAGCGGCGCCTTCGCGTCGTACCGCCCGGACCCCGCCAAGCCCTGCGACACGGCCACCATGCTGGACACCAACGCCACCGCCGTCGCCGTCCAGGCACTCACCGGCGCCAAGCGCCTGAGCACCGAACCCGAGCCCCTGGCCAAGGCGGCCGCGGCCGGCGCGGCCTGGCTGAAGGGTGTGCAGAACAAGGACGGCGGCTGGGGCTACAACCCCGGCGGCCCCAGCGACGCCAACTCCACCTCGATCGTCATCAGCGCGCTCACCGCGCTCGGCGAGAAGCCCGGCGCGGTGAAGTCCGTCGAGGGCAGGACCCCGTACGACGCCCTGCTCGGCCTCGCCCTGCCCTGCTCCGCCAAGGAAGGTGCGGGCGCCTTCGCGTACCAGCCCGACAAGGACGGCAAGCTTCTCGCGAACGCCGACGCCACCGCCGCCGCCACGCTCGCCGGGCTCGGCAAGGGCATCACCGCGCGGGGCGTGGAGCCCCAGCAGAGCCCGGTCTGCACGGACCTGGCGAAGCCGACGATGGACCGGGCCGCGCTCAACGGCGCCTCCTACCTGGCCGCCGCGCTGGCGAAGACCGGCCACCTGAACACCCCGCCGATGCCCGGCGCCACCGACCCGACCGAGCTGCCCGACCACGGCAACACCGCCGACGCCGTCGTCGCGCTCGCCGCGACCGGTGCCACGAAGGAGGCCTCCGGCGCGCTGACCTGGCTCCAGAAGAACTCCGCCGCCTGGGCGAAGGAGAGCGGTCCCGCCGCGTACGCGCAGCTGATCCTCGCCGCGAAGGCGATGCACGTCGACCCGCGCGCCTTCGGCTCGACGGACCTCCTCGAGGAGCTGGCCGCCACCGGGCCCGCGCCGAAGGCCTCGCCGTCCGCCGCGCCCGAGGCGAGCGACGACGACTCCGGCTCCTTCGACGTGTGGTGGATCATCGGCATCGGCATGGTCGTCGGCGTCGGCATCGGCTTCCTGGTGAGCGGGCGCAAGAAGTGAGGGCCGGGCTCCTCGGCGCAGCGGCCGGCGTCGCCCTGATGCTGGCCGCCGCCGCTCCCGCCGAGGCCGTCGGCTACCGGTACTGGTCGTCCTGGGAGAGCGACGGCGGGGGGACCTGGGCGTACGCGACGCAGGGCCCGGCGACCGCCCGGCCGTCCGACGGCGAGGCCGTCGGCTTCCGCTTCGCGGTCAGCAAGGACAGCAGCGACGCCGCCCGGCCCACCGCCGCCCCCGACTTCGCGGGCGTCTGCGCCGGTACGGAGGAGAAGGCCGGCACCAAGCGGGTGGCGGTCGTCGTGGACTTCGGCACCCCGCAGGACGCCCCGCCGGGCGAGGCTCCGCCCCAGCCGCCGGTGAAGACCGGCTGCGCCCAGGTCCGCGAGGACGCGACGAGCGCGGAGGCGCTGGCCGCGGTGGCGAAGCCGCTGCGGTACGACAGCGCGGCGCTGCTGTGCGGGATCGCCGGCTACCCGGCGAAGGGCTGCGGCGAGCAGGTGGCGGAGACGAACCCTCCGTCCGGGGAGAGCCGGCCCGACGGCGACCTCACGGTGACGGCCACCCAGGCGCCGGAGGGCAAGGGTGAGGACGACGGCGGCCCCTCCGTCGGGATCGTCGTGGGCGGAGCCGCGGTGCTCGTGCTCGGGGGCGCCGCGGTCTGGAAGGCCCGCCGACGCGCATGATCCGTGCCCCCGAGGCGAGCCGCTCCAACGCCCTGCACGCGGGCGCCTGGTGGCTCTGGGCGCTCGGCCTCGCCGTCGCCGCCTCCCGCACCACCAACCCGCTGCTCCTCGGCCTGATCGTCGCGGTCGCCGGCTATGTCGTCGCGGCCCGCCGCACGGACGCCCCGTGGGCCCGCTCCTACGGGGCTTTCGTGAAGCTGGGCCTGTTCGTGGTGGCGCTGCGGGTGGTGTTCTCGGTGCTGCTCGGTTCGGCGATCCCGGGGACGTACGAGCTGTTCACGCTGCCCGAGGTGCCGATTCCGGACTGGGCACAAGGGGTGCGGATCGGGGGCCGGGTGACGGCGGAGCAAGTGGTCTTCGCCGTGTACGACGGTGCCAAGCTGGCGACCCTGCTGATCTGCGTGGGCGCGGCGAACGCGCTCGCCAATCCGGCGCGGCTGCTCAAGTCGCTGCCGGGCGCGCTGTACGAGGCGGGGGTCGCCGTCGTGGTGGCGATGACCTTCGCGCCGAACATGGTGGCCGACGTCGTGCGGCTGCGGACGGCCCGGCGGCTGCGGGGGCGGCCGACGGGCGGGGTGCGGGCGGTGCTCCAGATCGGGCTGCCGGTCCTGGAGGGCGCGCTGGAGCGTTCCATCGCGGTGGCGGCCTCGATGGACGCCCGGGGGTACGGCCGTACGGCGCAGGTGCCGCCGGCGGTGCGCCGGACGACGAACGTCCTGACGCTGGGCGGCCTGCTCGGGGTGTGCGCCGGATCGTACGGACTGCTCGCGGCGCAGGGCGCGGGGTACGGGCTGCCGCTGGTCGTCGCCGGTCTCGTCGCGGCCATGGCCGGACTCCGGCTCGGCGGCCGCCGGGCGGTACGGAGCCGGTACCGGCCGGACGCGTGGGGGGTGCGGGCCTGGCTGGTCGCCGGTTCGGGCGTGGCGGTGGCGGCGCTGATGATCTGGGCGAACGTGTACGCCTACGAGGCGCTGCACCCGGGCGTCGTACCGCTCGTCGCGCCGGAGCTTCCGGTGTGGCCCGCACTGTCGATCCTGGTGGGCCTGTTGCCCGCGTTCGTGGCCCCCGTGCCCGCCTCCAAGGAGTCTTCGTGATCCGGTTCGAGAACGTCTCGGTGACGTACGGCGCGGGCGAGCCGACGCTCCGGGACCTGGACCTGACGGTCCCCGAGGGCGAACTGGTCCTGCTGGTGGGCCCGTCGGGCGTGGGCAAGTCGACGCTGCTCGGGGCGGTCTCGGGGCTCGTGCCGCACTTCACGGGCGGCACGCTGAAGGGCCGCGTGACGGTGGCGGGCCGGGACACCCGTACGCACATGCCGCGCGAGCTGGCGGACGTGGTGGGCACGGTCGGCCAGGACCCGCCGGCGCACTTCGTCACGGACACGGTCGAGGACGAGCTGGCGTACGGGATGGAGTCCCTGGGCCTGGCTCCTGCGGTGATGCGGCGGCGGGTCGAGGAGACCCTGGACCTGCTCGGGCTCGCGGAGCTGCGCGACCGTCCGATCGCGACGCTCTCGGGCGGGCAGCAGCAGCGGGTGGCGATCGGTTCGGTGCTGACCCCGCACCCGAAGGTCCTCGTCCTCGACGAGCCGACGTCCGCTCTGGACCCGGCGGCGGCGGAGGACGTCCTGGCGGTCCTGCAGCGCCTTGTCCACGACCTCGGCACGACGGTCCTGATGGCGGAGCACCGCCTGGAGCGGGTGGTCCAGTACGCGGACCAGGTCCTGCTGCTTCCGGACGGGGTCATGGGCCCGCCCGCCGAGATCATGGCGGTCTCCCCGGTCCACCCCCCGGTGGTGGCACTGGGCCGCCTGGCGGGCTGGAGCCCGCTCCCCCTGACGGTCCGGGACGCCCGCCGCGCGGCGGGCCCGGTACGGGCCCACCTGGAAGGCCGGACTCCGGACGGGGGCCTCCGCCCCGAGGCCTCGGCGCCTTCGTCACCTGCGACCCCGGGCGCGTCACCTGCCACCCCCGGCGCCCAGCCGCCCGCCGGCCCCCGGCAGCAGGGTTCCGGGGAGGGGAGGGGTGGGGGAATCTCCCTGTTCCGACGGCGCCCGCGCCCCCAGCCCGACGTACCCACGCCCGCCCCCCACCGCCTCGTCGACGTCCGTGCCCTCGGCGTCCGCCGCGGCCGGGTCGAGGCGCTGCGGCGCGTGGACCTCCAGGTCGGCTCGGGCGAGACCGTCGCGCTCATGGGACGCAACGGCGCCGGCAAGTCCACGCTGCTCAACGCGCTCGTCGGCATCGTCCCGCCCACCTCCGGCACCGCTCTCGTCGCGGGCCACGCCCCGCACCGCACCGACCCCCGCGAGATGATCCGCCACGTCGGTCTCGTACCGCAGGAGCCCCGTGACCTGCTGTACGCGGACACCGTCGGCGCCGAGTGCGCGGCCGCCGACGCCGACACGGGCGCCGCCCCCGGCACCTGCCGGGCGCTGGTCTCCGAGCTGCTGCCGGGCGTGGCGGACGACACGCACCCCCGTGACCTGTCCGAAGGCCAGCGCCTGGCGCTCGCGCTCGCGGTCGTGCTGACCGGCCGCCCCCCGCTCCTGCTCCTCGACGAGCCGACCCGCGGTCTCGACTACGCGGCCAAGGCCCGCCTCGTCGCCCATCTGCGAGGGCTCGCCGCCGCGGGGCACGCCATCGTGCTCGCCACCCACGACGTGGAGCTGGCCGCCGAGCTGGCGCACCGGGTGGTGATCCTGGCGGGCGGCGAGGTCGTCGCGGACGGCCCGACGGCCGAGGTCGTCGTCTCCTCCCCCGCCTTCTCCCCCCAGGTCGCCAAGATCCTCGCCCCGCAGCCCTGGCTCACGGTCGAGCAGGTGAGGGAGGCGTGGTGAGCAGAGGCCCCGTACGGCTCGGGCCCCGCTCGATCGCGGCGCTCGTCCTCGTCTCCCTCGTCGGGGCGATGGCCGTCGCGTGGCCGCTCTTCGCGGACGGTGCCTCGGCGGTCACGAACCACGCAGCCGACGCCCCCTGGTTCTTCGCCGCGCTGCTGCCGCTGCTGATCGCGGTCGTGGTCGCGACGATCGCCGACTGCGGGATGGACGCGAAGGCGGTCGCGATGCTGGGCGTCCTGGCGGCCGTGGGGGCCGCGCTGCGTCCGCTCGGCGCGGGTACGGCGGGTCTGGAGCCGATGTTCTTCCTGATGGTGCTGAGCGGCCGGGTCCTCGGGCCGGGCTTCGGCTTCGTCCTCGGGGCCGTCACCATGTTCGCGTCCGCCCTGCTCACGGGCGGTGTGGGCCCCTGGATGCCGGTGCAGATGCTGGCCATGGGCTGGTTCACCATGGGCGCGGGTCTGCTGCCGGGCGCGGCGCAGGACGGGGTCCGTGGCCGGGGAGAGCTGCTGATGCTGTCGGCGTACGGGTTCGTGGCGGCGTTCGCGTACGGCACCGTCACCAATCTGTACGGCTGGGTCACGGTCGGCGGCCTCGGCACCGGGATCTCGTTCCAGCCCGGGGAGCCGGCTCACGAGAACCTGGTCCGCTTCCTCGCGTACGTCCTCGCCACCTCCCTCGGCTGGGACCTCGGCCGGGCGGCTCTCACCGTCGTCCTCACGATGACCGTCGGCGGCACCCTCCTGAAGGCGCTCAGGCGGGCCACGCGGCGCGCGAACTTCGAGGCCCAGGTCACATTCGAGGGCCCGGAAACGCCGCTCCGGGGTGAGGCGCCCCACAGGACCTAGGTCACGTACGACGCGGAATAGGAGAGGGTTCAGACCCTCCCAAATCCCCCCATAGACCACCTTGACCTGCGATAACGCCCGGGCCCCCGCCCCCGGGCCGTTCGGCGCGGATCCGACTCCGCTTCGTACAGGGGGTCGTTGCGAGGGCTTCCGAGGCCTGCTTGTCTGGTGGACGTCGCCAGGCAAGCAGCGTTCAGCGCAGCGCCTCGGACAGGCCGATTCCCCGCAGGATCCGGGTTCCCCGGGCTCTGGTTCCGGCTTGCCGAAAACGCCCGGCGCGCCCCATGTCCCCGACGTTAGGTCGATTCGTGTTCCGCTCGCTCTCCACTCGTGTCTCGTCCCGCAAGAAGACCTTCGCCGCCACCGCAGCCGTGCTGCTCGGCGCCTCGGGTGCGGTTCTCGGCACGACGTCCACGGCCTCGGCCGCGACCCCGCAGGAGATCGCGAAGAAGATCGTTCCGGCTTCGCAGTACCAGGCCTTCAGCAAGATCGTCTCTCACGAGTCCGGCTGGAACCCCTCCGCCACCAACTCGTCCAGCGGCGCCTACGGCCTGGTCCAGGCCCTCCCGGCCTCGAAGATGTCTTCGGCCGGCTCGGACTGGAAGACCAACCCGGCCACCCAGATCAAGTGGGGCCTCAACTACATGAACGAGCGCTACGGCTCCCCGAACGCCGCCTGGGCGTTCTGGCAGGCCAACGGCTGGTACTAAGAGTCACCCCCCAGCCGCAGGCAGCCGCGCACCCGCAAGGCCCCGCCCTCCTCACGGAGGGGCGGGGCCTGCGGCGTTTTTGGAGCGACCAGCCCGGCCGGCCGCTCAGCCGGCCGGCCCCCGGGCCGCCCGGCGGCCATGGCTCCCCCGCCCCGCCCTACAGCCGCTGGATGATCGTGCCGGTCGCCAGCGCCCCGCCGGCGCACATCGTGATCAGGGCGAATTCCTTGTCCGTACGCTCCAGCTCGTGCAGGGCCGTGGTGATCAGACGCGCCCCGGTCGCACCCACCGGATGCCCGAGCGCGATGGCGCCGCCGTTGACGTTGACCTTGTCGAGGTCCTGGTCGAAGACCTGCGCCCAGCTCAGGACGACCGAGGCGAAGGCCTCGTTGATCTCGACGACGTCGATGTCCTTGAGCGACATCCCCGCCTTGCCGAGCACGGCGCGCGTCGCGTCGATCGGCCCGTCCAGGTGGAAGTGCGGGTCGGATCCGACGAGGGCCTGGGCGACGATCCGGGCGCGGGGCCTGAGCTTGAGGGCGCGGGCCATCCGCTTGGACGCCCACATCAGCGCGCACGCCCCGTCGGAGATCTGGGAGGAGTTCCCGGCGGTGTGGACGGCGGTCGGCATGACGGGCTTGAGCCGGGCGAGCGCCTCCATGCTGGTGTCGCGCAGCCCCTCGTCGCGGTCGACGAGCCGCCACATGCCCTGGCCCGCGGCCTGCTCCTCCTCGGTGGTCGGGACCTGGACGGCGAAGGTCTCGCGCTTGAACCGCTCCTCGGACCAGGCGATCGCCGCCCGCTCCTGGGAGAACAGACCGAGGGAGTCGACCCGCTCGCGGGTCAGACCGCGGTGCCGGGCGATGCGCTCGGCGGCCTCGAACTGGTTGGGCAGGTCGACGTTCCACTCGTCCGGCCAGGGCTTTCCGGGCCCGTGCTTGGATCCCGAGCCGAGCGGGACGCGCGACATGGCCTCGACACCGCAGCTGATGCCGATGTCGATGACGCCCGAGGCGATCATGTTGGCGACCATGTGACTCGCCTGCTGCGAGGAACCGCACTGACAGTCGACGGTGGTGGCGGCGGTCTCGTAGGGAAGACCCATGGTGAGCCAGGCGTTGCGCGCGGGGTTCATGGACTGCTCGCCGGCGTGGGTGACGGTACCGCCGACGATCTGTTCGACGCAGTCGGCGTGGATGCCGGTGCGGCCGAGGAGTTCACGGTAGGTCTCGCCCAGGAGGTAGGCGGGGTGGAGATTGGCGAGCGCGCCTCCACGCTTGCCGATGGGGGTGCGTACTGCTTCGACGATGACGGGTTCCGCGGCCATGAGCTCGTCCTCTCCTCGCCCGGGCGGGGTGTCCCGGCACTCCGCGACGGGGGCGGTACGGGGAACTAGTACGCGTTCTAGTTCTGAGTGAAGTCTTATGACTGCTACCGCCGGTACGCAAGGGTCGTGCACGCACCCGCGTGCGCCGATCACAGGCAACAGTTCCCGTCGCATGCCTTGCGACTTGTAGAACCCGTTACTACCTTGCGGGCATCTTCTGATGGGCCGTCAGACTTCAGGCGTTCCGTCAAGCATGCCGTCAGACATACCCGCCCGGACATGCCGCCAGGCACGCCGTCCGGCACGTGTGTCCCAGACATGGAGTGTGTTGCCGATGCCCTGCCCTCACCTCCCCGAAGGGTTCGACGCCACCGATCCCGATCTGCTCCAGAGCCGCATACCCTTCCCGGAGTTCGCGTCGCTGCGGCAGACGGCACCCGTCTGGTGGTGCCCCCAGCCGCGCGGCATCACGGGCTTCGACGACGAGGGCTACTGGGCCGTCACCCGACACGCCGACGTCAAGTACGTCTCCACGCACCCGGAGTTGTTCTCCTCCACCGAGAACACGGCCGTCATCCGCTTCAACGAGCACATCACCAGGGACCAGATCGAGGTCCAGAAGCTGATCATGCTCAACATGGACCCGCCGGAGCACACCCGCGTCCGCCAGATCGTCCAGCGCGGCTTCACCCCCCGCGCGATCCGGACCCTGGAGAACGCCCTGCGCGAGCGCGCCCGGAAGATCGTCGAGGAGGCGAAGCGGAACGCCGGCACCGACGGCTCCTTCGACTTCGTCACCCAGGTCGCCGTCGAGCTGCCGCTGCAGGCGATCGCCGAACTCATCGGCGTACCGCAGGAGGACCGTGCCCGGATCTTCGACTGGTCCAACAAGATGGTCGCGTACGACGATCCCGAGTACGCCATCACCGAGGAGATCGGCGCCGAGGCCGCCATGGAGCTCATCGGCTACTCGATGAACCTGGCCGCCGAGCGCAAGGAGTGCCCGGCCAAGGACATCGTGACCCAGCTCGTCGCCGCCGAGGGCCAGGGCAACCTCTCCTCCGACGAGTTCGGCTTCTTCGTGCTGCTGCTCGCGGTGGCCGGCAACGAGACCACCCGCAACGCCATCAGCCACGGCATGCACGCCTTCCTCACCCACCCCGAGGAGTGGGAGCTCTACAAGCGGGAGCGGCCGGCGACCGCCGCCGAGGAGATCGTGCGCTGGGCGACCCCCGTGGTCTCCTTCCAGCGCACCGCCACCCAGGACACCGAGATCGGCGGCCAGAAGATCCGGCGGGGCGACCGGGTCGGACTCTTCTACTCCTCCGCCAACAACGACCCCGAGGTCTTCGAGAACCCCGAGACCTTCGACATCACGCGCGACCCGAACCCGCATCTCGGCTTCGGCGGCGGCGGACCGCACTTCTGCCTCGGGAAGTCGCTCGCGATCAACGAGATCGATCTGATCTTCAACGCGCTCGCGGACGTGCTGCCCGATCTGACCCTCGTGGGCGAGCCGCGGCGGCTGCGGGCGGCGTGGCTGAACGGGATCAAGGAGTTGCGGGTCCGGGTCGGCTCCTGACGGCCGCACCTCGAGGACGCGGCCGGAAGACGCTCCTGACAGACCGGAAGGCGGGGGCTCCATCCCCCTACGCCCAGAGCCCCCGTCTCCCGCCTCCCGTCCCGCTCCGCGGCTTTCGCACCCGGAACCGGCACCTCGCCTGCCGCGTCTGACGGCACATGCGGGGGACACACAGGATTCTGGCCATGATCGTCGCGCTGCTCGCGCTCCAGCTCGGCTCGCTGATCGCACCGGCGTACGCCTGCGGCTGCGGCGCGATGATCCCGGACCGTAACCAGCGGATCGGCGTCGACCGGGAGACCTCGGCCGTGCGCTGGGACGGCCGTACGGAACAGATCGTCATGCGCTTCACCGTGCGCGGGGACGCCGAGCGGGCGGCCTGGATCATGCCCGTACCCGGCCGGGCGGACGTGACGCTCGGCGACGCGGCGCTCTTCGACGCGCTGGAGGACCTCACCCGGCCCGCGCACGAGGACCGGTACTACTTCTGGCCGCGCGGCGACGACTGGCCCTTCGACCTCGGCGAATCGGACGGCGCCGGGGCCGCCGCGCCCGGGAGCGCCGGTTCGGACGTCGGTGTCGTCGGGCGCGAGCGGCTCGGCCCCTTCGACGTGGCGCGGCTGACCGCCACCGACCCCGAGGCGCTGAGCGGCTGGCTGGAGAAGAACGGTTTCGCGCTCCCCGAGCGACTGGCGACCGAACTGACGCCGTACGTCGAGCAGAAGTGGGAGTACGTAGCGGTACGGCTCGCTCCCGACGCCACCGGTACGGCCACCGGCACCGGCACCGGCACCGGCACCCGCACCGCGCTCCAGGGTGAGCTGACCCCGCTCCGGATCAGCTTCGCCAGCGACCGGCTCGTCTACCCGATGCGGCTCTCCCGACTGGCGAAGACCCCGCAGTCCCTCGGCCTGTACATCCTCGCCGACCACCGCATGGAGCCGCGCGACGACATCGGCGGCGATCAGCCGGAGGTGACGTTCGCGGGCGAGATCGAGGGGACGCAGCGCGACTCCCTCGCCTCCCTCACCGGCGGCCGCCCGGTCTATCTGACCGCCCTGGACCAGTCGTTCCCCGTACCGTCGCTGATCGACGGCGACCACGAACTGCGGACGGTCGCCGACACGCCGTATCGGGAGGTGATCTACACCGACCGGCTGCTCACGGTCGGCGACGGGGTTCCGGTCTGGCTCCTGACGGTCTCCGGCGTGCTGCTCGCGGCGGGCGGGACGGTCGTGGCGATCCGCGTACGGCGGCGGCGCCCTGCGGTACGTTCGGCCGCATGACCCAGGATCAATGGACCGCCGTCGACCGCTACTTCACCGACCTGCTCGCTCCGGCGGACGACGCGCTCGCCGCCACGCTCGCCGACTCCACGGCCGCCGGACTCCCCGAGATCGCCGTCGCGCCCAACCAGGGCAAGCTTCTGAACCTGCTCGTCACGATGTGCGGCGCGCGCTCGGTCCTGGAGATCGGCACGCTCGGCGGCTACAGCACCATCTGGATGGCCCGGGCGCTGCCCGCCGACGGCCGGATGATCTCGCTGGAGTACAACCCGACCCACGCGGACGTGGCCCGTGCGAACATCGCCCGCGCCGGGCTCGAGAAGGTCGTCGAGGTCCGGACGGGCGCGGCCCTGGACACCCTGGCCGAGCTGGAGACGGAGGGTGCGGGACCGTTCGACTTCGTCTTCATCGACGCCGACAAGGTGAACAACCCGAACTACGTGGCGTGGGCGCTGAAGCTCTCCCGTCCCGGCACGGTCATCGTCGTCGACAACGTCGTGCGCGGCGGCGCGATCCTCACAGCGGAGGCGGAGACGGACGACCCGGCGATCACCGGCACGCGCGCGATGTTCGAACTGGTCTCCCGCGAACCCCGGTTGGACGCGACGGCGTTCCAGACGGTCGGCGTGAAGGGGTACGACGGGCTGCTGCTGGCCCGCGTCGTGTCGTGACGCACCCACCAGTCCTGTGACACGGCCGGTCCGGGCCGGTCATATCCTGCCCTTCATGAGCATCGTGAAGATCAACGTACTGACCGTCCCGGCCGAGCAGCGCGAGGTCCTGGAGCAGCGGTTCGCCTCGCGCGCCGGGGCCGTGGAGGGCTCCGACGGTTTCGAGTGGTTCGAGCTGCTGCGGCCCGTCGAGGGCACCGACCAGTACCTCGTGTACACCCGCTGGCGCAGCGAGGAGGACTTCCAGAACTGGATGTCCGGGTCCATGAAGGCCGCGCACGAGGGCGGCGCCGCCGGCGAGCGGCCCAAGCCGGCGGCCAGCGGCTCGACGCTCTGGTCGTTCGAGGTCGTCCAGCAGGCCTCCCCGAAGTGAGCGGCCACACCACGGGATGGGCCTTCGCGCCCGAGGACGTCCACACCGAGGACGCGACCGCCCTGCGCCGCGACTACTACGACGACGTCGCGAGCCGCTACTGGAAGCGGCCGGCGACCCGGGCGGAGATAGACGAGGGTCTGACGAACGACGGCGTGGAGCTGCTCGCCCCGCCGACCGGACACTTCCTCGTGGGCCGGTACGAGGGGAAGCCGGCCGCCTGCGGCGGCGTACTGCTCCTCGACGAGGACCGCGCCGAGCTGACCCGGGTCTTCCTGCGCCACGCCTTCCGGGGCACGGGCGGCGCCGGGGCACTGCTGGGGAAGCTGGAGGACGCGGCGCGTGACCTGGGCGCGCGGCGGATGGTCCTCAACACTCGCCTGGACCTGATCGAGGCCCGCAGCCTGTACACGCGCCACGGGTACGCGGAGATCCCGGCGTACTGCGAGGGCCCCTATATGGACATCTGGTACGGCAAGGACCTCTAGCGCGACCGTGCCGGACGTGACGGATGCTCGGGCGTGGCGGACTCTCGGGCGTCAGGCCGCTCACGCCGCTCACGCGTGACGGTCGCTCAGGCGTGACGGTCGCTCAGGCGTGACGGTCGCTCAGGCGTGATGGTCGCGGGGTGGCTCGGACGAGTACGGCCGCTCCGCGTCCGAGCCGCCCAGCTCGGCCGTCAGCTCCTCCACCAGCTGGACGAGATCGGTGGGCCGGTCCGGCCCCCACCAGTCGCCGAGCAGCTCGGCGAGCGACTCCTCGCGCGCCTTGGCCAGCTGGGTCGCGGCCGCGAGTCCTTCCTCTGTGAGGACAAGCTGCAGCCCCTCCCGGCGGGCCAGACGGCGTTCCTCGATCTGGCGGGAGGCCGCTGTGATGGCCCGTAGGGGCACGGGGGTGGTCTCGGCGAGGCGGACGGGTTCCACGGTCCCGTGGCGGCGGATCCTCAGCAGCAGCCAGCTCGCCGCCGGCAGCAGATCGAGCCCCGCCTTCGCGGTGATCTTCTCGTAGACCGCCTTGCGCCCCTCGCGCGAGCCGAGCACGGACAGGGCCCGGGCGCACTCGTCGTACGAGGAGCGCTCCACCGGGTTGGAGGCGAGTGTCTGGCTGGCGTCGGGGGCGGTGACCGAGCCGCGCAGCTTGTCCTCCTTGAGGAACCAGGCGACGACGAAGGCGACGAGGACGACCGGCGCGGCGTAGAGGAAGACGTCGGTGATGGAGGTCGAGTAGGCGTGCACGACCGGCTGCTGCAACTCCGCCGGCAGTTCGGAGATGGCGCGCGGGTCGGCGGCGATCTGATCCGGTCCGGTGCCCGGCGGCAGCGTCTGCCCGGCGAGGGCGGCGTCGAGTTTGGTGTTGAGCCGGTGGGTGAAGATCGTGCCGAAGATGGCGACGCCGAACGAGGCTCCGATGGAGCGGAAGAAGGTCGCGCCGGAGGTGGCGACCCCGAGGTCCTGGTACGAGACGGCGTTCTGCACGACCAGGACGAGTACCTGCATGACGAGGCCGAGCCCGACGCCGAAGACGAAGAAGTAGGCGCTCGTCTCCCAGGTCGAGCTGTTCTCCGTCAGCTCGTTGAGCAGCAGCAGTCCGAGGGCCGTGATGCCGGTGCCGGCGATGGGGAAGACCTTCCAGCGCCCGGTGCGGGAGACGATCTGGCCGGAGACGGTCGAGGTGATCAGCATGCCGAGGACCATGGGCAGCATGTGGACGCCGGAAACGGTCGGGGTGACGCCCTGGACCACCTGGAGGAAGGTCGGCAGATAGGTCAGCGCGCCGAACATCGCGAAGCCCACCACGAAGCTGATGACCGAGACGAGGGTGAAGGTCCGGATCCGGAAGAGCTTCAGCGGCAGGACGGGCTCGGCGGCTCGCCCCTCGACGCGCACGAACCACACCAGGAGCACGGCTCCGAGGACGGCGAGCCCGATGATCTGCGGGGAGTTCCAGTCCCAGGTGGTGCCGCCGAGGGAGGCGACGAGGACCAGACAGGTGGCGACCGAGGCGATGAGGAGCGTACCGAGGTAGTCGATGGTGTGGCGGGTGGAGCGGGCCGGGATGTGCAGCACGGCGGCGATCACGAAGAGGGCAACGATGCCGATGGGCAGGTTGATGTAGAAGACCCAGCGCCAGGAGAGGTGCTGGGTGAACAGCCCGCCGAGCAGCGGTCCGAGGACGCTGCTCGCTCCGAAGACCGCACCGAAGAGCCCTTGGTACTTGCCACGCTCCCGGGGCGACACGAGGTCGCCGACGATGGCCATCGACAGGACCATCAGGCCACCGCCGCCGAGGCCCTGGAGAGCACGGAAGCCGATGAGCTGCGGCATGTTCTGGGCGATGCCGCAGAGGGCGGAGCCGACCAGGAAGATGACGATGGCGCCCTGGAAGAGTTTCTTACGGCCGTACTGGTCGCCGAGCTTGCCCCACAAGGGCGTGCCCGCGGTCGACGCGAGGATGTACGCGGTGACGACCCAGGACAGGTGCTCCATGCCGCCGAGCTCGCTGACGATGGTCGGCAGGGCCGTGGAGACGATGGTCTGGTCGAGTGCGGCGAGCAGCATGCCGAGCAGCAGCGCTCCGATCGCGACCATCACACTGCGGTGGCTCCGCCCGTCCCCGGGCGCCGGGCCACCGCTGGGGTCTGCCGCGCGTACTTCCTGGGCCATGGGCATCTCCTCGGGTCCGTTCCCCTCCCCATCCTGATTGGAATGTCCGGTTATGGCCTGCGGAAGGGCACGGTTGTTCCCCTGGTGGAGGACGACGGCCCAAGGGCGGGCTGCATAATCGCTGCCAGGTGAACTGGGGAGGGGCCTAACTGTGGTCGGACACGTCTGTCCTGAATGCGGTGTACACAGACCGCGCTGCGCGTGTGTCGAGGCGGAGATAGCGGCGGCGGAGGACTTCGATCCGCTGCGGATCCGTCCGTACGTGACGCTGCCGTCACCCGCCGAGCAGGGGAACCCGCCGCCGGCCCCGCCGTCCGTCCCGGCCCCTCCGGGGGCGGGTTCGGGGACGGAAGCGGGAGCGCAGCCGGGAGCAGGGCCGCGACCGGAAGCGGCCGCCGGGCCGGTCGCCGGGCCGGGAGCGGGTCCGGAACGGACTTCCGGCCCGGGAGCGGGTGCGGAACCGGCCTCCGGGCCGGGAGCGACCTCGGGAACGGTCTCCGGACCGGGAGCGGCCTCGGGACCGGTCTCCGGACCCGGGACGGTCGCGGGACCGGCCGCGGGCTCGGGAGCCGCCGCCCCGGGGCCCGTCTCCGGACCGGAAGCGACTTCGGGGCCCGTCTCCGGCTCGGGAGCGACCTCGGGACCGGTCTCCGGACCCGGGACGGTCGCGGGACCGGCCGCGGGCTCGGGAGCCGCCCCGGGGCCCGTCTCCGGACCGGAAGCGACTTCGGGACCCGTCTCCGGCTCGGGAGCGACCTCGGGACCGGTCTCCGGACCCGGGACGGTCGCGGGACCGGGCTCGGGCGAGACGACGCCCCTGTTCCTGAGCGGGATCGCGGCGGAGACCGAGGCGTACGACATCGCGTACGACACGGAGTACGGGCCGTACGAACCCGAGCGCCCGGCCACCCGCCGGCGCGGCGCGCTGGTGGCGCTCGCGGCGGCGGTCGCGGTCGCGGTGGTCGCCACGGCGGCGGTCGCGGGCGGGCTGCTCGGGGACGGGGACGAGTCGGACGACCGGGCGGCCGCGCCCACGCTCACCGCGAGCGCCTCGGAGAACGTCGCCGTGTCGGAGGCCCCGTCCTCACCGGCCTCCGCGTCCCCCTCGTCCGCCACGGCGTCGGCGTCGGCATCCGCCACCGCCTCACGTTCCGCGTCACCGTCGTCGTCGCCGTCCCCCTCCAGCCGAACGGCGGAGGCGACCGCCACGACCACCGCCACCGCGCCGGCCGGGCCTCCGTCGCCTTCGGCCACCCGGACGACCGCCGCACCGACCCGCACGCCCACGGTCGCCCCGATCGCACCGGCCCCGACCCTGCGCTACGGGGACTCCGGGGCCGAGGTCGCGGAGTTGCAGCGTCGGCTCGAACAGGTGTGGGCCTACGACGGCCCGATCGACGGCGAGTACACGAGAGAGGTGCGGCGCGCGGTCGAGCGGTACCAGTCGTGGCAGGACATCGAGGAGGACGAGGAGGGCGTGTACGGGCCGGCGACGCGCCGGTCCCTGGAGGCCGTGACCACGGGCTGAGGCATGGCCGCGCGGTCCGCGATCCCCGAGGTCCGCAAGGGCCCCGGGGTCCGCGATGCGGGACGGATTGGCGCGGGAGGCCTCTCGTTTTGTATCGTCGAGGAACAAAGTGGCCCCGCCCGCACCCCCTGACCGGCGGGCGGGACCGCTCTGCTCTCCTCCCACCCCTCTGGAGACCCTTGATGACCGCGCTCACCACCCGCGCACTGCTCCTCGACATGGACGGCACGCTCGTCAACTCGGACGCCGTCGTCGAACGCTGCTGGCGCCGCTGGGCCGAGCGTCACGGCCTCGACCCGGACGAGGCGCTCAAGGTCGTCCACGGCCGCCAGGGGTACGCCACGATGGCAGTCCTCCTCCCGGACCGGCCCATGGAGCAGAACTACGAGGACAACCGGGTGATGCTCGCGGAGGAGACCGCGGACCTCGACGGCGTCGTCCCGGTCCCGGGCGCCCCGGCCTTCATGGCCGCCCTCGACGGCCTCCCGCACGCCCTCGTGACCTCGGCGGACGCGAAGCTCGCCCGGGCCCGGATGGGCGCGGCGGGGCTGCGGATGCCGGAGACCCGGGTGACGGCGGAGTGTGTCGGAGCGAGCAAGCCGGACCCGGAGGGCTTCCTCAAGGGCGCGGCGGAACTGGGCTTCGACCCGGCCGACTGCGTGGTCTTCGAGGACTCCGAGGCAGGCATCCAGGCGGGCCGCGCTGCGGGCATGCGCGTGGTGGGCGTGGGCCCGCGGGCGGCGGCCTTCGCCCCGGACGTCCACGTCCAGGACCTCACGGCCGTCACGCTGACGCCCCTCCAGGACGGCACCCTCAGCCTGACGTTCGCGTAACCCGCACCCGACCCGGCGGCCCCGGGTCCGGGCGGCACCCGGTCCGGGCGGCCCCGACCCGGCGGAGCCGCCCGCCTCGGACGTAACGGGGGACCAGCCCGAAACAGTGCCCCGTCGGTCACCCCCGCGCGACCGCTCCCCGGGCCACCAGCTCCAGCACCACCGCCACCGCCACCGCCTGCACCACCATCAGCGCCACCAGCACGAACAGCTGGACCGCCCCCGCCTCCCAGGGCGACGCACCGCCCAGCAGCATCCCCACGAACGCCCCCGGCAGCGTCACGAGGCCCACCGTCCGCGTCTGGTCGAGCCCCGGCAGCAGTGCGTCCGACGCCGCCGTCCGCGCCACCTCCAGCCGCGCCTCCCGTTCCGGCAGTCCGATCGCGAGCCCCGCCTCCACCTCGCCGCGCCGCGTCTCCAGCTCGTCCAGCGCCCGCCTCCCGCCCAGGACCGTCGCGGTCAGCGCGCCGCCGATGAGGATGCCGGTGACCGGGATGAGCGCCACGCCCCGTACCGATACGAGCCCCGTGAGCAGCAGCGTCCCGACCACCGGTCCGACCCCGGCCGCGATCGGCACCCCCGCCCACCACCGCCCGCGCCCCGCCCCGGGCACGACGCGCCGGCCCGCGGTCCATGCCGCCACCCCGTACATCACCACCAGGAACGCCAGCAACAGCGGCAGATACCGCATCACCCAGCCGATCACGAGCGAGACCGCGACGAGTTGGACCGCGGCGCGCCCACCCGCGATCACCGAGTCGCGGGGCCGCCCGAGCCGGGCGAACGCGACGACGCCCGCGGCCACGGCGAGCAGAACGGCGAGAACCACCCCAAAGGTGACGTTCACTTCCAGAAGCACGCACCAACCCTAGGGCCAGGAAACGGAAGTGTCGTTCCGTCACACCTCTTGATGTGACGTGCCCATGTCGTCACTCTGTTACCTGGCGCACCCCCCAACGCAACCTGGCGCCGCCACGATGACCTGGCCGCCGGGCACCCACCCGGGCACGCACCGGGCACTCCACCCCGTACGCACCGGGCAACCGTCCGGGACGCACGGGGCAACCGCCCGGGACGGCACGGCCAAGGTCCCCCCACCTCAAGGGAGTTCGCATGCTCGCCGCAAACGTCTACGCGCGTCGAATAGCCCGTCGCGCGACCGTTCTCGCCGCCACCACCGCCCTCTCCGTCACCGGCCTCCTCGCCACCGCGCCGTCCGCCCAGGCGGCCATGCCCACGCCCGTCAGCGCGGCCACCGCCCGTACCTACCTCGCCTCCCTCACGGTCAAGGCGGAAGGTTCCTCCTCCGGCTACAGCCGTGATCTCTTCCCCCACTGGATCACCCAGTCCGGCGCCTGCAACACCCGCGAGGTCGTCCTCAAGCGCGACGGCGTGAACGTGGTCCAGGACTCCAGCTGCGCCGCCGTCAGCGGCAGCTGGTACTCCGAGTACGACGGCGCGACCTGGACCGCCGCCGCCGACCTCGACATCGACCACGTCGTGGCCCTCTCCGAGGCCTGGCGCTCGGGCGCGAACGCGTGGACCACCGCCAAGCGCCAGCAGTTCGCCAACGACCTGACCCGCCCGCAGCTCATCGCCGTGACGGACAACGTCAACCAGGCCAAGGGTGACCTCGACCCCGCGGAGTGGATGCCGTCGCGCACCGCGTACCGCTGCACGTACGCCCGCGCCTGGGTGCACGTGAAGTACTACTGGGGCCTGAGCGTGGACTCCGCCGAGAAGAGCGCCCTGCAGTCCGTTCTTAACGGCTGCTGAGAACGCTTCCGTCGCGCCTCCCTCGTTCCGTACCGTACGGGCGTTCCCTACCGAACGGGCGGGACGACGGAGGAGCGGGGAGATCGATGGCGGCGGGACTGAGGCTCGGACCAGTACTTCGGTACGTCGACGGGGTGACGGGTGACTCGGCGACGATCTGGGTCGAGACCGACCGCCCGTGCACGGCGGAGGTCCATGGCGCCTCCGGCGCCGGCGGCAGCACCCGGACCTTCCAGATCGCGGGCCATCACTACGCCCTGATCCCGGTGACCGGCCTGAACCCCGGAACGGCGACGGCCTACGAGGTCCGGCTCGACGGGCGGACGGTCTGGCCGCCGGTCGACTCCCGCTTTCCCCCGAGCACGATCCGCACCCCCTCCGCCGACACCGAGATCAAGGTGGCGTTCGGCTCCTGCCGCTGGGCGTCGAAACCGGCGAAGGGAAGGGACCCGGTCGGCCCGGACGCCCTGGACACGCTCGCCACGCACCTCGTGAAGCGGCTCACGGCCGGCGAACAGCCCGACATCGGGCAACCCGACGTCGAACGACCCGACGTCCTGGTGCTGTTGGGTGACCAGGTGTACGCCGACGAGACCTCGGCCGCCACCCGCCGGTGGCTCGCCGCCCGCCGGGACCCGCGCGACCCGCCGGGCTCGGAGGTCGGGGAGTACGAGGAGTACACCCGGCTCTACGACGAGTCCTGGGGCGACCCCGAGGTCCGCTGGCTGCTCTCCACCGTCCCCAGCTGCATGATCTTCGACGACCACGACGTCATCGACGACTGGAACACCAGCGCCGCCTGGCTGGCCGGAATGCGGGCCACTCACTGGTGGCACGAACGGGTGCTCAGCGGGCTGATGTCGTACTGGGTGTACCAGCACCTCGGCAACCTCTCCCCCGCCGAGCTGGCCGCCGACCCGCTGTACGCCGAGATCCGGTCCGTCCCGGACGGGACGGACCTGCTGCGGCGGTTCGCGGCGGAGGCGGACGCCGAGCCGGCCTGTGTGCGCTGGAGTTACCGCCGGGACTTCGGCCGGACCCGGTTGCTGATGATCGACACCCGGGCGGGGCGGGTCCTGAAGGAGGACGCGCGGGCGATGCTGGACCCGGCCGAGGCGGCCTGGGTGCGCGAACAGGCGCTCTCGGACCGGGGCTCGTACGACCATCTCCTCGTCGGCACCTCGCTGCCCTGGCTGCTGCCGCCGCTGATCCATGAAGCGGAGGCCTGGAACGCGGCCCTGTGCCGGGGTGAGCGCGGCGGACCGGAGGGGCGCTGGGCACGGTTCGCGGAGGATCTGCGGCAGCGGGCGGACCTGGAGCACTGGGCGGCGTTCCCGTCGTCGTTCGAGGCCCTGACCCGGCTGCTCGCGGAGGCGGGCGGCGGACCGGACGCGCCGGCGACGGTGTGCGTCCTGTCAGGGGACGTCCACCACGCCTACGTGGCGGAGCCGCACTGGCCCGACGAGCCGACCGGGGGCGACACGGGCCTGCGCCGGCCCGAGGCGCGGGTGGTCCAGCTGACGTGCTCGCCGCTCCACAACGCGATTCCGCGCTCGGTACGCCTGGGCTTCCGCTTCGGGTGGAGCCGCGCGGGCAGCGGCCTGGGCCGCGCTCTCGCCCGCCACGCGCGCGTGGGCCGCCCCGTGATCGGCTGGCGCAGAACGGGCGGCCCCTGGTTCGGAAACCAGCTCATGACCCTCACGCTCCACGCCCGCTCCGCCCGTCTGACGCTCACCCAGGCGCGCCCGAACGGGCGCATCATCACCGTCGACGAGCGCCGTCTGAGCGGGAGTTGACACCGCGACAGGGAGACGCGCCGGAGCGCCCGCACCTCGCGTGACACTCGACACAGATCGCCATGGGATCGAATGTTGAAGTTGCAAGTAATAGTGAGGGGTGCCTAACCTGACGTCCTCATCGGTTCCGTCCCCCCGCGTTCCGTTCCCCCGGGACCGACTCGACCGAAGGAGTCACACCCCCATGAATCCCCTGGCCAACCGCGTAGAGCAGGCCCAGCCGTACGCGCTCGGGCTGTTCCGCTTCGTCATCGGTCTGCTCTTCGCCTGCCACGGCGCCGCCTCGCTCTTCGGCGTGCTCGGCGGTGCCGTCGGCGGTGGCACCGTCCCGGCCGGCACCTGGCCCGGCTGGTACGCGGCCGTGATCCAGCTCGTCGGCGGCGCCCTCGTGGCCGTCGGCCTGGGCACCCGTACCGCCGCTCTCCTCGCCTCCGGCTCGATGGCGTACGCGTACTTCAAGGTCCACCAGCCCGAGGGGCTCTTCCCGCTCCAGAACAGCGGCGAGAGTGCCGCGCTCTTCTGCTGGGCGTTCCTGCTGCTCGTCTTCACCGGCCCCGGCGCCCTGGCTCTCGACCGGCTCTTCGGCGCCCGCACGGAGCGGGAGGGTGAGCGGCCCCAGGGACGGAGCGAGGACCGGAGCGAGAACCGGCGCGAGCCGGTCGGAGCGTAAGCCGCACACCCGACCTGCGGCCGAACGGGCAGGGGCCGGGGATCGCCGTGGCGATTTCCGGCCCCTGCCGGTTTTCGCTTCCCGCCCCCGCGTACGCTCTAGCGCTGTGAACGTGCTCGACAGCATGGGGTCACTGCAGTCACTGACCGCAGGCCCGTGGATCTACGCGGCGGTGGCCACGTCGGTACTGCTCGACGTCTTCCTGCCGGTGCTGCCGAGCGGGGTCCTGGTGATCACGGCCGCGACGGCGGCGGCGACCGCCACCGCGGCCTCCCCCGACGTACCCTCCGTCCTCCCCCTCCTCCTCTGCGCGGCCACCGCCTCCGTGCTCGGCGACTTCGTCGCGTACCGGCTGGCCTGGAGGGGCGGGGCCCGGCTGGACCGGGCGATCGCCCGCTCGCGCCGGCTGACCCGCGCGCAGGAACGTCTCGGCGTGGCCCTCGCACGCGGCGGCGGCGCGCTCGTGGTGATCGCGCGCTTCGCCCCGGCCGGCCGCTCGGTGGTCTCCCTGGGCGCGGGCGCGGCGCGGCGCCGGATCGCGGACTTCCTGCCGTGGTCGGCGCTGGCGGGGGTGGCCTGGGCGGGCTACAGCGTGGCGCTCGGCTGGTTCGGCGGGCTGTGGCTGGGCGCGACCTGGTTCAGCGCGGGGGTCTCCGTCCTCGCACTGTTCCTGGCGGGCGCCCTGGCGGCCTATGTCATACGGCGTCCGGCTGCGGCTCCCGCGCCGGCTTCCTGAGCCCGCGCACCTCGAGTCCGTCGAGAAGCCGGGCGGTCGCCGCGGCGATCTCGTCCACGGCTTGGTCGAACACCTCGACGTTGTGCGCGGCCGGTCTGTGGAACCCGGACACCTTGCGGACGTACTGCAGGGCGGCGGCGTGGATGTCGTCCTCGGTCGCCTCTTCGGGCAGAACCGGCGGTCGGAGAGTCTTGATGCTGCGGCACATGTCTCCAGTGTCGCGCGCCCCACTGACAACGCCCGGCGCCCGAGCGCGAGCCACGGTCCCGCGTGGCGCAGGGGCGGACCCGGCGCGCCCGGCGTGCCCGGCGTGCCCGGGGATGGATCCTCGCGCCCGGGGATCAGCTCCCGATGCCGCGCCTGCTCCGTGCGTTGATCTCGGCGGCGCGGGCCCGCAGCTCCCTCATGGGCGTGGCGAGCTGGACGTCGCCGGGTTCGGCCTCCCACTCGCGACCGCCGTTGACGGGCCGGATCAGAAACCGGCCGGCGACGCTGTCCAGGTAGAAGCCGACCCGCCCGGTGGCGGTATCGCGTACGAGGTCACCGACCTCGGGCAGTGGTTGCACGAATCCCCTCCGTCCCGGAATTCCAGTTCTCTAGAGATACACCCAGAGAAACCCGACCGCTCCCCTCTGTCAACGTATCTCTAGAGAAGTCCCCCGATGGATGGATCACTCGCACAGGTCGGCGCACAGGCGTGCATCACCTGGTCGGAGCGCGCCGTAGGGTGTCCCGCAGACGAAGGGAGTGGTCCACCCATGACTGACCAGGACAGCGGTCGTCGGCCCAAGTACCAGCGCATCGCCGACGAGTTGAGAACCGCCATCCAGTCAGGCGCCTTCGCCCCCGGCGACCGGCTCCCCGGCGAGAACGATCTGATGACCACGTACGAGGTGGCCAGGATGACGGCCCGCCAGGCACTCTCCGTCCTGCGCACCGAGGGCCTGGCCGAGGCCCGCAAGGGCGCGGGGGTCTTCGTCCGTACCTTCCGGCCGCTGCGCCGGCGGGGCATCCCCCGGCTCGCGCAGGACCACTGGGGCACGGGCCGCTCGGTCTGGTCGGCGGACATCGAGGACCGTGCGCTGGTGGTGGACCAGATCGAGGTCGGCCGGGAGCCGGCGGACGCCCGGGTCGCCGCGGCCCTCGGCCTGCCGGCCGACGCCCCGGTCTGCGTCCGCAGCCGCCGCTTCGTCCTGGACGACAAGCCGGTCCTGCTCTCGGTCTCGTACCTCCCGGCGGACCTCGCCGAGGACACCCCGATCGCCACGCCGGACACGGGCCCGGGCGGCACCTACGCCCGACTGGCCGAACTCGGCCACCAGCCGGTCCACTTCCGTGAGGAGATCCGCTGCCGGATGCCCACGGCCGACGAATCCACCCGCCTCTCCCTGGAGTTCGGAACGCCGGTGATCCTGATCGGCCGTACGGCCTTCACGGCGAAGGGAGTCGCGGTGGAGCTCAACGAGATGACGCTGGACTCGGCGTCGTACGTCCTGGAGTACGACTTCGACGCGTAGCGCCGAACACGGCACCGGGCGCGGCGTAGGCGACCTCCCCCTCGAACACCCGTCCCGCGCCGGCCACCGCGTGCTCGGGCTCGGTCCCGGGCCCGACATGGGTGACGACCAGCCTGCCGACACGGGCGGCGGCGGCCGTCCGCCCCGCCTGCTCGGCGGAGTGGTGCCCGGGCCCCTCCCCGTCGGCCTCGCAGAGGAAGAGCTCGCAGTCCCGGGCGAGTTCGACGACCGCCGGGCACGGCTCACAGTCGCCGGAGTAGGCGATCCGGAGCCCCTCCGGGTCCTCGACCCGCAGGCCGAAGGCGGCCAGCCCACCGTGCTCGACTCCCCGCGCGAGCAGACGGAGTCCCCCCACGCGCGCCTCATGGCCGTCGTACAGCTCCTCGACGGCGAAGGCGTCCTCGACGGGACTGCGACGCGGGCCGTTGGTCAGGAAGCCGGCGAGCCGTTCGGCGATCCCGGGCGGCCCGAAGAGGGGGACGGGCGCGTCGAGCCGGATGTCGGCGTACAGGAGCCCGTAGTAGGCCGTGAGCAGGTCCGCGCAGTGGTCGGCGTGCAGATGGGAGATCCACACGGCGTCGATCTCCCCGAGCCCGGCGTACCGCTGCAACTCCCCGAGCGAGCCGCTGCCGGCGTCCACCCACACGCGGGCGCCACCGCCGTCGACGAGATACCCGGAACAGGGATTCCCGGGCCGCGGGTGGGGCGTGGCGGACCCGAGAACCGTGACACGCAGACTCACGCGCCCTTGGCCTCCTGCCGGGCGGCGGGGACGCCGCCCTGCTGCTGGACGTCGGCGTTGACCTGCCCGCCGAGGGTCATGACGTTGAGGGTCGCCGCGTTCTCGCTGGCGATGGCCTTCTCGACGCGGGCGACCAGGGTCGTGAAGCACTCGCGGTCGGAGAGGTTGTGGTACGGCCCGACCCGTGCGGCGAAGTAGACCCGCTCGTGGCCGAGCAGTTGCTCGGTCGACCGGTAGTTCTTCCACTGCTCCCGGTACCGGTAAACGCTCTCGAGCGACACCGACGCCACGACGACGAGGCTGAGGACGGTGGCTGTCATCTTCGCGAACCCCATGTCGAGGTTGACGAGCACGGGCACGAGCGCCCCGCCGACGACGGCGAGGGTGCGCATGCGCAGGTGCATGGCCTTCATCCGCGTGGCCTTGAGGTCGTACCACTCCTGATACTGCGTCAACCTGCTGTCCACGTACCGCTGTGCCGTCATGACCCCGCCCGACACATCGCCCTCGGGCGCGTCCCCCACCTCGTCCATGCCGCGAGTACACCCCTCGCGGGCGCACGGGGTCAACCGGCCGCGACGGACCGCCTCGGGGCGTACGGCTCGTGATGCCGGGTCAGGAGTGCGGCACGACGGCCACGGGGCAGGGCGCGTGGTGGATCACGGCGTGGGTGACGGATCCGAGGTGGGAGCCCCTGGCGGCCCGGCGCCTGCCGACGACCAGGAGACGCGCGTCCGACGCGGCGTCGACGAGGTGCTCGGCCGCCCGTCCGGGAGCGGACACCTCGGACACCCGTACCGCCGGGAACTTCTCCCGGAAGGGACGCACCGCCTCCGAGAGCGCCGCCGCCGTCCCCGCCTCGTCGTCCGCTCCATGGTGCCGGTGGAAGGAGGTGTGCCAGGTGTTGACGATCTCCAGGGGGACGTCGTGGCGCCCGGCGAAGTCGAAGGCGAAGTCGAGCAGTTCCGGCGTCACCTCGGCCACGTCGAGGCCGAGCACCACCCGCTGCCGGCCACTGTGCTCGTACCCCGGGCGCACGAGCACCACGGGACGCTTCGCGTCGGCGACGACCTCCTGGCCCACGGATCCGACGACGAAACCGCGGACGCTGCCGAGCCCGTGCGAACCCACGACGAGCATGTCCGCCTCGGAGGCGGCGGCGAGCAGCACCTGGGCGGGGGCGTCCTCGATCTCCTCCGCGCTCAGGACGACGTCGGGCCGCCGGGCCCGCGCACGCTGCTCGGTCGCGGAGATCACGCTCTCCGCCTCACCGGCCCGGTCCTCGTGGGACACCTTCATGGCCGCCAACTGGTGCTGCGCCCACAGCGTGGCGTACACGAGCCGCAGCCCGCCACCGCGCAGCCCCGCCTCGTCGGCGGCCCAGTCCAACGCCGCCACGCTGCCTTCGGATCCGTCCACTCCCACGGTGACAGGTCGGGACACGCCGCTCTCCTCGTCTCGGGGCCGCCCACGGGTGAGCGCGCCGGATCAGGAAGCTACCGACTCCCCCCGAGCCCGAGGCCGCACCGCATCCACGAACGCCCCCGAAGTACCCGTCCGGCGCATCGGCTCCGGTCCTCACGGGGGCGGGGGCGGGGGCGGGGGCGGGGGCGGCGGCGCGGTCAGCCGAAGTCGGGGACGGGGTGGTCGGGGGCGAGGGCGGCGGCGATGCGCTGGGCGATCACGTGGGCGGAGTGTCCGTCCTGGGCGGTGGGGCCTTCCGTGGTCGAGACCGCGATGGCCAGGCGCTCGGACGGGAGGTAGGCCTGCGAGGCGGAGTAGCCGAAGAACAGCGGATGCTGGGCGATCCAGTCACCGAGGACGAGCACGCCCATGCCGTAGTGGGTTGCCGCGGTGTTCGGGAGACAGACCGTGGCCGGGCACGTGGAGGTGGGCCGGCCCAGGCCGACCGTCCCCGGGTTCAGCAGCTCTCGGTGGCCGGCGGGCGAGAGCAGCTCGCCCGAGCCGATACCGGCCGCGGAGCGGGCCAGGTCGCAGATGTCGGTGGTCTGCACCGCTCCGGGGGCGGTGGTCCACGAGGGATTCCAGAAGGTGGACTCCTCGTAGATCCCCCGGTCGGCGTCGAAGGCGTGCAGGACGGGCTCGGGAATGTCGGGCGTGAAGTTGTTACGGGTCTCGCGGAGTCCGAGCGGCCGCAGCACCTCCCGCTGGAGCAGGACGTCCAGCCGGGTCCCGGTGATCTTCTCCAGGGCATCGCCGAGGAGGACGAAGTTGGCGTGCGAGTAGCTCCAGTTGGTACCGGGTTCGTACCATCGCGGCTTGCCGGCGGCGAGGGCCACCAGCTCGTCGGCCGTCCAGTGGCGGAACGGGTTCGCGGTGACCGCCTGCTGGAACTCGGGCAGCGGGACGTAGTCGACGAGACCGGTGGTGGAGGCCCCCAGCATCCGCAGGGTGATGCGCTCGCCGCCCTCGAGATCGGGCAGCCAGCGCGCGACGGTGTCGTCCAGACCGACCCGCCCCTGGTCGACGAGCCGCAGCAGCGCCGTGCCCATGTAGCTGATCGCGATGTTGCCGTTCCGGAAGTGCATCGCGGGCTCGGCCGGGACCCCGGTCATCGACTCGCCGAGCGCGCTGGTGACGACCTCGCGGCCCCCGGCGGTGACCCGCAGGATGACGGACTTGAGCCCCATCTCCGCCTGCGCCTGCTCGGCGATCCGCACCACGTCCCGGGCAGGCCCACGCTCGGGCACCCGAGAACTGACGCACCCCTCACGATGCCCCCCATCACCCACCGCGCCCCCGGCGGCCGTGACGGGCGAGCTCAGGGCGATGAGTGCGGCGAGGACGGTGACGGCGGCAAGGCGCGACCGTGACGTGGCGCGGGCTGATCTCATGGCGGGAGTATCAGCCGCCCCCGCCCTCCCGGCGCCCCGAGCGGCTTCGACCCGCGCGAACATCACCCATCAAGCCCGGCACGAACCCCCACCTCACCCACGCGCCACGCAGGATCCCCGGCGGACAGCGACCGGGGCTTCCGGCCGTGGGGGCGACGGTCGCGACGGGGATGGTTGCCGGGGCCGCGCACGAGCACCCGGACCTCGGCCGACCTCCGAGTTCGCCGAACAGAGACGAAGTCCGTCGAGTCCGCGCCGATCATTTGTGGCGAATGGTCTAGGTTCGACCCGTGAGTTCCTCGGACCGTCCTGCTGATCAGGGCGCCGCCCGGTTCCTGTTGCCGTATCCGGCATCGGATGTGCGCGGCATGCCCGATGATCTGCCCGTCATGGTGTGGGACGGCGCCGGCGGCCCGCCGGACGCGGAGAGCCTCGCCACGGTGGAATTCCTGGTCGTCCCCTACGGCCGCACGGATGCTGCCGTACCCGTCCTCGCGAGCGCGCCACGGCTGCGAGTCGTCCAGTCCCTCTCGGCCGGCGTCGACGACCTCGCGGAATTCGTTCCCGCCGGCGTCACACTCTGCAACGCCAGGGGCGTTCATGACACCAGCACCGCCGAACTGGCCGTGTCGCTCGCTCTCGCGTCGCTCCGGGGCATCCCCGACTTCGTGCGTGGCCAGGACGTCGAGGAGTGGCGGACCGGCTACCGTCCCGCGCTGGCCGACCGTACGGTCCTGCTCATCGGCTACGGCTCCATCGCCGCCGCGATCGAGGACCGGATCACCCCCTTCGAGTGCGCCGTCCTGCGAGTCGCCCGCAGAGCCCGCTCGACCCCGCGCGGCCCCGTACACCCGCTCGCCGGGCTACCCGAACTCCTGCCCCGAGCCGACGTCGTGATCCTCACGGTCCCCCTGACCGAAGAGACGCGCGGCCTGGTCGACGCGCGATTCCTCGCCCTCATGCCGGATCAGTCCCTGCTGGTGAACGTCTCCAGAGGCGCTGTCGTGGACAACGACGCGCTGCTCGCCGAACTCACGTCCGGCAGACTGCACGCCGCCCTGGACGTCACCGACCCAGAGCCTCTCCCGCCCGGCCATCCGCTGTGGCACGCACCCCACACACTCATCAGCCCGCACGTCGGGGGCAACAGCTCGGCCTTTCTGCCACGGGCATTCCGGCTGATCCGCACCCAGATCCTGCACCACCTCGCTGGAGAGCCACTGGAGAACGTCGTCCCGACCCACAAGTCCTGATCTCGGACGGTCGTTGCACCCGGACAGAAATCCGGCCAGAGGCGAGACGACCACCGATCACGAACACCTCCCTGTCGCCCGACCCCGCGCGCGTCGCCCGTCGCGGTTGTCCCGGGGCGGTGCGACGGACGACGACTGCAAGGGCCCGCCACGTGACCAGACATCAGTCTCCAGAGCCGGCCGAGCGCCAGGATCCGCCGGAGGCGTTCGGCGAATCCCGCTGGCCCATGGCCGCGGCCGTCCTCGCTGCGATCGTGCTGACCGTGCTGCTCCCCGACAGCTTTCGTGTGGCGCCTCGTTGGGTCTTCCCGGTCATCGAGGGACTGCTCATGCTGGCGCTCATCGCGGGGGACCCGGGCCGGATCGACCGGCGATCCGCCTTCCTGCGCGCGGTCTCCATCACCTTGGTCGGAGTCCTTTCGCTCAGTGCTGTCTGGTCGACCGTCCATTTGGTCGACGACCTCATCCACGGCGGCCGGGAGACCGGCTCGGCCTCGAGCCTGTTGCAGAGCGGCGGCACGGTGTGGGTGTGCACCGTCCTGGCCTTCTCACTGCTGTACTACGAGCTCGACGGCGGCGGGCCCGCCGCCCGCGCCCATCACATGCCTCCCACCCCGGCACTCGCCTTCCCTCAGCAGCTCAACCCCGAACTGGCACCGGCCGGCTGGCGCCCCCGCTTCATCGACTACCTCTACCTCGGGTTCACCAACGCGACCGCCTTCAGCCCGACCGACGTCATGCCGCTGGTCCCCTGGGCCAAGATCGTCATGAGCGTCCAGGCCCTCCTCTCCCTTCTCATCCTCGGGCTGGTGATCGCCCGCGCCGTCAACGTTTTTGCCTGACTTCCCGCGAGACCGCCGGTGCTGTCGGCCGCAGAAGGGGCACTTCGGTAGCGCCACGGAGCGGGGTGCACCGCGTGACGAAGGCGCGGGCACGCGGCCGACAACCTCCGGCCGTTCAGCGCAGGGAGGCGCCGGAGTCGTCCAGTTCGAGCCGGGGACGGCCGGTGACGACCAGCCAGGCAGGCAAGGAAGCGACACAGAGCAGAGCGAACAGCGAGGGCTGGGGGGCGAGGACGGCGGCGGTGAAGAGGCTCACCCAACCCAGCCGGGTGGTCGCGAGCAGGACGCCGAGCACGCCTGCCGAGACGGCGACGGCCGGGGGAATCTCCGGCACGAGGGCCTGGGCGAACAGACCGAAGGCGACGCCGACGAACACGGCGGGGAAGATCCTGCCGCCCCGGAAGCCGCAAGCGGAGGCGACCAGCAGGGCGACGACCTTTACGGCTGCCATCTTCGCAAGGTCGCCGGAGGACCAGCCGCCGAGGTTCGAGGTGAGTTGCTTGACCTGCTCCAGGCCCTTGAACAGCGTCAGGGATCCGCCGAGTGTTCCGAGGACGCCGAGGATCAGGCCGCCGAGGGGGAGCATCAGCATCGGGTGGCGCAGCCGCCGGAAGGCGCTGTGGATGTAGGGGAAGCAGTAGCAGGAAAGGAGGCCGACCAGGGCCGCGGCGGTGGCCACGACCATCGCCGCGAGCAGGTCGCCCCATCCGGGGTCGGTCACCTGGGGCAGTGACAGGTCGAAGGTGAAGTCCGTGAGCAGCGAGGTGACCATCGCCCCGGTTCCAGCGGCGACCAGTGGCGCGAAGAGCCGGTCCCACAGCGAGCCTCGACCGGCCGGCTGGTGGGTGAGGGCTTCGGAGACGACCAGGGCCGCGGCCACCGGGGTGCCGAAGAGGGCACCGATGGTGGCGGAGGTGGCGAGCACGACCCACAGGGCGCCGGGCGCGGCGGGCACCACCTTGCGGCCGAGCCAGTAGAGGAGGGCGATGTTGGCCGCGATGATCGGGTTCTCGGGTCCGAGGCTGACCCCGCCCGCCAGGGCGAGCGTGCTCGCCACCAGCAGACCGGGGACGACCACGGGGGCCAGCGGAGGACCTTCGAGCCCGGTGGAGGCCGGGTCGGGGCCCGCATGCCCTGGAACCTTCCAGACGACCAGCCCCACCGCGATGCCGGTCGCTGTCAGCACGACGATCATCCAGAGGGAGGAGTAGTCGCCGATGCCCAATGCGTCCGGGAGTGTGCCCCACAGCACGTCCTTGAGCTGCTCGGACAACTCACTGATCCCGATGTAGAGCAGACCGGACACCGCCCCGACCACGAGCGCGGGCAGGATCTGCGGCAACAGGACCCGGAACGGGCTACCAGGAGCGGAGGGCGGAGGCTGAGATGACGGGGTATCAGTGACCACCGGAACACCCTATGCGCGCAAATGTCCAGTAAGCCCGCAATCGGAGCGTTTCGCATCCCCCTCCGGGGAGTGACCGCGCGGACCTCGGCCCATCCCGACCGCGCGCGACTCAAGGCTTCGCCCGCCGCGGCCGGCACACCACCGAGACCCTGACAGAGGGCTTCAAGGCCTCCCGTCCCTCCGGCATCTACGCATGGCCACCGGGAGGCCTCGCCCGCATCTGGGCAGACGGCCACGAGGAAGTCGAGGGCTTCTACGTGTTCGACGCCTTGGCCACGGCCCCTCTTGCCTACCAGCCCCACGTCGCCGTGACGTCATCAGCTCCAGCGACCGCTGGGAAACGTATGCGTCAACGTTGCCCGCCTTCGGCACCGACAGCCCCTACTGCGACTGCGACCTCAGCTGAACGCATCCAGTGCCCTGCCAGCGCCGACCGCGCGGACGCTTTCCAATGCCTCTCATGCTTGCAACTCACTAGCCAGCAATGCCACGTCAAGCCGCCCCCGGCCGCCGCCATCCACCGCTGTTGATGGCATCCGTGCTTGCCAGACGCACAGATGCCAGCCGAAGCATCAGACTCCGTCCTGCGACCCACTCCAGCCCCTCGTCCCGGCACACACTGGACATGAAAACCCGCTTCCTCACAGCAACTATGAACGTGCATGAAGCTCGTGCAGGGAGTTGACCTGCCCGATCCAGAACTCGAGCCTTGCCATTGAGGAGGAGCCTTTGGGGAGCAGATCGAGCTGCTGCGCGAGTGCATAGAATCCGGGGCCGGCATCGTTCGCTCCGAGATAGTGCACGAGAGCCGAGATCATGAGCCTGCTGTCTGCGTAGTCACGCTCCACGACCAGGCCGAGCAGGTGACCCATTGCCGCCCGTTCGTCCGCCCGCTCGAAGTCGAAGCCTGGAAGCCCGGTCCGTCGAGCCAGCACGGAGTTCATCTCCGTGTACGTCGTGACCTTGCGGAGCTGCGCCCGCTCAACAAGGA
This sequence comes from Streptomyces sp. NPDC022552, assembly GCF_055561875.1. Taxonomy (NCBI): domain Bacteria; kingdom Bacillati; phylum Actinomycetota; class Actinomycetes; order Kitasatosporales; family Streptomycetaceae; genus Streptomyces; species Streptomyces sp. NPDC022552. The sequence goes on along the minus strand of NZ_JBVHGJ010000002.1, from coordinate 390,196 downwards.
ACCTCAGGCCAGTATCAACCAGCTGATCCCATTCGTCATCGCTCCGGCCGTACATCGCCCACCCTCTGCGCTCGCGGTCCAAGTTCTTGAGTATGCCGAACAGCCCAACCAGATGGAGCGGCTTGGAACACATGGTTCTGGAGAGCCGGTGCGTCTCAGGCAAATGAGCAGGCCGTGCCCTATCAGTGATCCGCCTATTCCGTTGCGTCCGCGGATGGGCTGACTGTGGGTCGTGCGTCGTTACCCCTGCTGCTCGCCAGATCAGTCAGAATCGGTCGGCAATGACCTCAAGCGAAGCGCGTACGAACAGAATTTGCCAAGTCAGTCTTCAGGTTAAAAACTTATCGCCTGCAGGTTCCAACTTGAATATACGGTTTGCTCGTTGCCGCGCTGAACCGTGCGCGGTTGATCCCATTGGGGGGACCACATGAGCATCACCGTCGATCCTCTGCGACTGTCCAAGCCGCAGGACTCCAGCACCTACCTCGCCATCAAGACGCCTCAGGGCGGCCGCACCGTCTACAGCGTGCGCGTGCCCCTCCTTGACCTCCCGACCATCCTCCCGGTTCCCGACCCGAACAACGTTGACAAGGACAACCGTAAGGTCGACCGTCTCCACGCCAAGCATTTCGGCGAGTACCTCGATGCCAAGCAGGACTGGGTTGCCCCCGCCCTCCTGGCTCGGGACGGTGGTGGCTGCACCTTTGAAAAGGTGGACGATCAGGGTGCCGTCGGCTACCTCACCGTCCCGTGGGCGATCGGCGGCATCTCTTCCCTGCGGACCATCGACGGCCAACACCGCGTGCTCGGTGTCGCCATCGAGAAGCAGCGCATCACCGATGCCATCTCCGCCGTCGATCGCGAGGTGGCCCGCAAGGTCAGCCAGGAGAAGGCCGCGAAGCTCGAGGTCGAGCGCGAGAAGCTCATCAGCCAGATGAACCGCCTGAAGGCGGAGTACGTTGGTCTGGACATCTACGTCGAGCCCGACCCGATCAAGGCCCAGCAGATGTTCGTGGATGTTGCCGACAACGCCAAGGGCATCAGTAGCGCCGTCCGCGCCCGCTTCGACAGCTACAAGGTTGCCAACCGCACTCTGTCCGACGTCATCGATCACCCGCTGCTCAAGGGCCGGGTCGATGCCGAGCAGGACCGCATGACGCTCAAGAACCCCAACTTCATGGGCGCCAAGCACGTCGCCGACATCACGCGCGCTGTCATCGCCGGCGCTGGCGGTCGAATCAGCAAGAAAGCCGAGCAGACCCTCACCGACGGTGAGGTGATCGAGCAGGTCAAGGACTTCCTTGACGTTATCTCCAACGCCTTCACCGACCTCGCCAACCTCACCGAGGACGACCCTGACGCGGAGCGTCAGCCTGGAGACCTCACCACGGCCCAGGAGGTACGCCGCACCTCACTCCTTGGCTCGGTGGGCATGCTCCGCGTTCTCGGAGGTGTGTTCCGCGAGCTTCGGGCGGGCGATAACCCTGCCGAGCTGGATGACATCACCGCGTTCTTCAAGCGGCTCGATCCGCACATGGCTGCGCCGGTCTCTGAAACCAGTATCTGGCGTACCACTGGGGCGAACGACGATTTCGAGCCGAACGCTGCTGCGCCGATCATGCGGACCCAGAACATCGTCCACCTGGTGGGCGTCATCGCCGGCTGGTACAGGAAGGCGCCCGCAGCGCTGTAGCTGCCGCGGCAACGGCGGGCGTAGGCGCCAAAGACCCCGGACCTTGATCGGTCCGGGGTTCTTCGTGCTTTCGCTTTGTGAGCCTGGCCGCGGGATCCAAGCCATCACCCCATCTCAGCCTGTCTGCGCGCTGCGACGGCTGTCAGGAGCTGCGGACGCCCTGACGTTCCGCAAATGACCGTGACTGACCGCTCGATCTGGCACGTATCCGGCACGCGTGCTCAGAGCTCAACTCGCTGGCTCACAACGTCGTCATCAGGCTCGGAGGTGTCTCCGGCAGGTCGAAGAGTGCGTCCTGCATGGCAGCACCCTCCCACCTGGCACGGACAGTCGACCTGTCTCGGGGCACCGCACTTAGCATTCGCGATTTACATGCGGCGCCTTCATGGCGGGGTCAGGCTGCCGTCGTCGCATCGTGGTCCGAGGCTAACCGGGTAGCACCCGTCAGGGTCGTCGAGAACCGCGTGCCCGGAATCAGCTCCGATCGTGATCAGTGGCCCGTGGGCCGGCGTCGGCGCAAGCGCAATATCGAGCGCACGAGCAGATACAGCACGGCGACGACAAGAAGTAGCACTCCGATCGAGAGCAGGTACAGCATTCCGTCCACGACAGCGCCGATGATGATCAGCGTTATGGCGCTGACGAGCAGAATCAGGAAGATGACCATCGCGCTACGCCTCCCTGTGTGATGGCGGCGATAGGGACGGGACCGCGCGCCTGCATCAGCACGCGAGCCGATCCGTCTATCAATAGTGACGGCGTCCGCCGACCGCGTGACCGACCGCCCCGATGATCCACAGGATGACTCCGATGACGAGCAGGATGACCGCGAGAATGGTCATGATGACCTCCGGCCTCGCGGGTGCCTCAGTCTCAGAGTAGGCGCGGCACCCGATGGTGGCCTGCAAGGCAGTGTCTCGACGGTGGTCGCTTCCTTGCTGGCACCGTCGGCTACGCCCGCGAGCCTGACCACCCCGGTGGACTCAGGAGCCTTCTTCGTTGCCGAGGATGGACCGTAGCTTCTGGTGTGCCTGTCCGGTGTCGCCACCCTCCTGCCCTTCCAGCAGGACGGCTGCGATGGCGTCCAGCTTGCGCTCGACGGCGCGTTCGGCCCGCAGCTCGGAGTTCTTCAGCAGCGCCACCAGTAGCAGGGTCAACGCCGACATCGCCTCCCCCACGAACAGAAGCCACGTGATCGGCAGACCGATCACGTGCAACGCGACGGCCACGGCGACCAGGATCAGGCATATCCCGAAGAACGATGCCGAACTGGTGAACCGTGAGGCGTTCTCGGCCAGTCTCTCGAACGGCTTGCTCCGCGAGCCTCCGCGGTCGGACGGATGCTTGAGAATCATGCCCATCCTCCACGGTGGACGGTGGCACGCCGGGGGGCCGCCCCGCCCGGATATCGACCTTCCTGGCGGGATTCCGGTCTGGATGCGGCGAAGGGTCCCTAGTCGACGCGACGGGCCTTGTGGCGAACTTCCCGGAGGCTGACCTTCGAGGGAAGGCCGTCCAGGCCTGCCGAGTCCCGGGCGCGTGCGAGCGTTTCCCGGCTGAGTCGCCCCAGGGTCTGCTCCGGATCCGCGTGAGGCTCCAGCCACAGCCGCACGCGTGCGACCGGAGCGGTACGCCGGCCGGTCAGCCGGACATGAGCCCGCGCGACTCCGTCCAGGGCCTGCGCCTCGTCCTCGATCACTTCCTCGAACGCACGGCCTTTGAGTTGGGCAGTCGCGCCGTCTTCGCTGTCGACGAGGACGCGGTCCAGCCGGCCTTTGCGCAGTAGCGCAACAAGCCACCACAGCAGCAACACCAACAACACGGCGAGCACGGCGATAACGGTCGGCCACCACCAGCCCTCTTCCCGCCACCGAGTGCGTCCCTCGATGCCCAGCACTACATCGGCCGGACCGCGAAAGGGCCACCAGCCCGGTACGTCGAAACCCCAGTGGCGCTGCAGATCCAGACCGCCCAGCAGAACGCCGCCGCCCAGGGCGAACAGTCCGAGGCCGAGCAGCCCCAGCATCAACCGGTTCACCGTCTTGAGCATCGGGATCGACCTCAGCCCTTCCTCGGGCGCCGGACACGCACGGACAGCGTGGGTGGCCGAGCGAGACCCAAGGTCGTAACGGCTTCGCCCAGCGCGGCATCGAGGTCCGCTCGGACCTCGTCGAGTTCACGGAAATGTACCTGCGCCTGTGCTTTGACCTTCCGGCGCCCGACATCTACCCGAGCCGACTCGACACCGGACACCCGCATGGCCCGGTCACGCAGGATCAGGGCGGCTGCGCGGCGGTCGAGCCCCGCGTGGACCTCGGCCGTTCCTCGGGTACCCGTGGGCTGCCGCATGGGCAGAAGCTTGCGCAGCCCCGGCGTCACCGCCAGCAGGAAGAGCCACAGCCCGAGCGCCATGGCCACCGCGGCTCCGACGATCATCCAGATGTCGTCCAAGGGTCGGGTGGCCAACTCATCGGCGAGCCGCCGCCGCCAGCTCATCCCGGGCTGGCCGGCCCGCACCGAGACCACGTCGTACAGGAGCAGTCCAGTGGCTCCGACGAGCAGCAGGGCCACAATGACCGCGGGGATCCGCCGCGCGGACCAGAATCGCCTGGGCGACTTGCCCGATTCTCGGACTGCCGTCGGCGCGCCGGGGTCCCGGGGGTCCCCCGGGGGCGAAGCTGCCTCCCCGGGATCGGGAGGAAGGTCGCTGTCGCCGGCCGGCTTCCGCCACGTGTTCGCGCTCATGTCACCCTCTCCTGGTCCGGACGCCGCGAATGAACCGAGTGCAGCCTCTCGACCGACACCACGAGGTCAGAGACATCCAGGCCGGCCCACGCCCTCAACCGTTCGGTGACCTCTCGGCGCACCGCAGCGCACTGAGCCCCGATGTCCGACGGATAGCCCAGCTCCACAGCGATACGCGCCCGGACCTCGCCAAGCACCGGTCGACTCTCGCCAGGGTCACCTTCCCGCTCTGCCCCATTCCGCTCCGACGCCCGCCGCACGGACGCCGTGACGCGTGGCTTCCGGCGGCCGGGAGGTACGTGACCGGCCGACTCTGTGAACCGCCTCAGCGCCTCGCGCGCCACCTGGGCGGCAATCTTCGCCGCAACGCGGTCGTCGACCGCGGTCGCACCCCGTTCCCCGCGGGGAACGGCCGGGCGCCGGGCGGCTTCCCTGGTCACTGCCGCCAGTCTCTCCGGGCCCGCCGCTGGTCATCGCGGATCCGCTGCTGGTCGTCACGGCGGCGGACGAAGTAACCCGGTTCAAAATCACCTTCCGACAACCACCCGACCACAAGTCCGACGGCGCCGAGCCCAAGAACCAGCAAGAAGGCCCAGAAGTCCCCGAAATACGCGGCGAAACCCAGCGCCATTCCGGCGATCAAACCCACCACGGCTCTGCTCATCACGCGCTCCTTCACTCAGTAGCCGAACCCGTCCGGCTACTGGATCCGCTGCCGCTCCTCCCCTTCGTCCTCTTCGTCCTCCTCGTCGGGCAGCTTCACGTCGCTGACCATGATGTTGACTTCCACGACTTCCCGCCCCGCCAACCGCTCCACCGCGGAGATCACGTTCTCCCGTACCTCACCGGCCACGTCCGTGATCGAGACGCCGTAGTCGACAACGATCTCCAGATCGATCGCCGCCTGTACCTCTCCCACCTCGACACCGACCCCGCGGGTGACGGACTTGCCGCTACCGGCGCCGGGCACCCGCTCCCGCATCGCGCCCATCGAGCGCGAGAATCCACTGCCAAGAGCATGAACGCCGGACACCTCCCGTGCCGCTATCCCAGCGATCTTCTCCACCACCACATCGGCGATGGTCGTCCGGCCACGAGAGGCGGGCGCACCACCGTGCCTTACGTCGGACTTCTCACTCATCAGGCCATTCCTCCCTGGACGGGCACACCTGACAATCTTGGCTTTATCCTCATTTTATAGCTCCTTTACGCGGAGGGACGACCGCGAGCCGGGGCGGTCAGGCGGGCGCCATGGGCGTCCCGGCTCAGTTGCAGGAACAACCCTGGGAGAGGGTGGACCGGTGGAAACCGAGGCGTGGACGCAGGCAGTACGCGACCAGCTCCACCTGGGTCGACTGCTCCCGCTCGGAGGGCCCGAAGACGGGACATGGATCACCGAGCAAGCGGCCGTCCTTGCCCTCTGGCCCACGGCCGCCGAGACTCCCGGCGTCACGCTGAGGAGCATGCGCATCGGACCGGCACCGCACGAACCCGTATCCGAACCGGCCGTCCGCCCGCCCGCCAGCGCGCTACCGCCTGGACCGCTCAGGATCGAGGCCGCCTTGACCGCATCCGCGACGCGGCCGGTACACCAGGCCGCCGAACAGTTGAGGACCACGCTGCTCGACGTGGCCGCTGAACGGCTCGGCCTGACGATCGTGGCAGTGGATCTGCGCGTCACGGGTCTCGACGAAGGCGCGGAGTCGCCCACGTCGAAAGCTCCACCCACGCGAAGCTCCGCCCCCTCGACCGGAGCAAAGTCCATGCGGGGGCCCATCGCGGAACTTGCCGGCGTCGCGTCGGCCGTGCCAGGCGTCGCTCGCCTCACCGCCCCGCTGGGAGGCCGCCCGGTCAAGGTGGAACGACAGGACGATCCACCCGGTCGGCATGTCCAGGTCCAACTCGCGGTCGCGCCCGGCCACCATCCTCTGGAAGTTGCCCGCGCCGTCCGGGCAGCCGTAACCGCCGCGCCCACCAGTGACACCCCGGGCCCGGCAACCGTTGCCATCCTCATCACAGGAACCGCGGCCTAGCTAGTGCCTGTCCGACAGCTCAAGCCGGGTCGGGACGAACCAGCCCCCAGGGATGATCACCCATGAGACGAGGGGGCGCTCGCCATGGCCACGGCTGGTTCCAGGGCCACGGCTGGTGGCGCGGCCCTGGCCGGGGGCGGACCTGGACACGCTGAAGCAGTCGGACCCACGTGCCGTCCGCCTCCCACCGGCAGAACCGCTCGTACGTCGTTCGTACACCGTCTGCCATGGTGTCCGTACCGCTCAGGGAGCTCGCGCCACGGTGCTCCGGTTCGCAGCCGTCACAGCACACCGTTGACCACTTGCCTGTGGTCACGCCATTGGACGGCCACAGCCCGTCTAGGCTTGGGTGCGGTGCTTCAGGGAGCGGTTGGCCAGTGCCTTCACCCCTATCACATGCAGGTTGAAGCCCTCCAGAGTGAGCAGCGGGAAGAAGAGGAAGGCCTGGGAGCGGCCGATGAGGCGGGGAAGGCCCTTCGCGGCGCGTGCCTGGCGCTGGGACCAGACCAGCAGGTCGGGGGCGAGGTCTGGGTCGAGAGTTAGTGGTTGGGGTTGGCATGGTGACGTGTTTGTCTGTCCTGCCACCAGCCGTAGCCCATCCCGATGCCCACGTTCCCGGCGATACGGCCGAACCGTTCGCTGGGCTTGCGCAGGGACACCTGGCGGTGAGCCACGTCATGGGCGAGGAGGGCGACTTGGCCGAACGCCACAGCGAGGAAGGCGGCGGCAAGTGAGCCGATGAGTACGAAAGCGATCCAGCCGCCGGCATAGAGCACGCCGACCGCGGTGATGCGGGCCGTGTAGCAGCCGGGTCTGCGGTGCATCAGGCCGGCGTCCGCGACCTCCTTCGCCAGTCTGGCGAAGTCACTGCCCGTGGCCTTCGAAGTCGGAGCGCGCACAGAAGGGGGGCTCGTCATGACAACCGGAACGTTCCACCATCATGCCACCGCGCCGGTTACCAGTAGTGCCGGCGTCCGCCGACCGCGTGACCTACCGCGCCCAGAATCCACAGCAGAACCCCGATCGCGACCAGAACGATCCCGATCGTCCAGAGAATGCCGATGCCGGCCACGAGGCCGATGACGAGCAGGATTACTCCGAGGATGATCATGATGTCCTCCGGTGCACAGGACGCCCTCGTCGGGCGCTCCTACGCCCCGCGACTCCCCGCCCAGGAACGAGGCAAACCCGAAGCAAGCCGGCCCAGCGCGTGTGCCTCCCCGGCAGCGTTGCCGGAATGGCGATTCACGGACCTGCGACGGGACTCTGGGCGCACAACGTCGGGACACGACGAGCAGCCACGTGGAGCTCGGGCTTCTCGCTTTCCGCCACAGCGGGATCGCCCGGGCTTGCGCGACAGTGGGAGCACACCGCTCGCGGCTCGACTTGGCGTCACCGATGTGTCGCCTGGGGCCTCATCGCACGCCACGTCCATGGAGAGCGGCGAGGCGCAGGCCTCCTCATACAGCACCGCGAGGTTCTCCGTCAGGTAGTGGGCCACGCCCAGCGACCCGACCGCGTGCACTCCGGCGATCAGGACGAAAGTCCCCTGGCCGCCGGGGTGGGGAAGCCTTCCGAGGTAGGCGACATCCGCTGGCGCGGGGTCGTGCGGGTCATCGCTCGGTGAGGTGTAGGTCTTCCCGCTCTCGCTCCCCATCGAGCTGGAGGTTCTGGGCGAGCGCCAGCGGCTTCTGCCCGGTCGAGCTGTCCTTCAGGGCCACGTACTCCCGATCGCCGGGGCGAAGCGGTACGGCAACCTGCACCAGCTGCGTACCAAGGAACGCTCGTCCGGCGCCCGGCACGGGTGCGCGACGCTCCTGTTCGCCGCAGGGGTGCCGGCGCGGGGCGTCATGGAGATCCTCGGTCACTCGCAGATCGCCGTCACGAATGAACATCTACACCCACGCCTCCGACGAGCGTCGGAGGGAGGCGATGGGCCACATGGACCGGCTGCTCCGCCGGCGCCGTCCTGAGTGAGACTGCCGTCAGCCTCTACCGTCAAAGGCCCCCGCAACGATGAGCTGCGTGGGCCTTTGTGCTGGTGGGCGCGGACGGTTTCGAACCGCCGACATCTGCTTTGTAAGAGCAGCGCTCTACCCCTGAGCTACGCACCCGTGGAGTGAGGCAACAGCGTACATGGCTCATGGGTGGGTCCCGCAAACCGGTTGATCCGGGGGTTAGCCCCACCTTCCGCGGGTGGGTCGCCGGATCGTCGCGGTCGGCGGGGGTCCGTAGCGTGGGGGGTCAGTCAGCGTGTCACCTGGGGGTTTGGTCGTCATGATCGGTCGTCTTCGCATCCGTACGTTCCTCGTCGCCGGTGGCGTCCTCGTCGGGGGCCTCGGGCTCGTCGGGTGTGGGAGTGCGGAGGTGGAGGGGGCGCCCGTGGAGAAGAGGAGCTTCGCCTTCTCCGGGGACTCGCTCGTCGTCGATGCCGACAACTCCGAGCTGGAGATCGTGCCCGCCGACATCAAGGACGTGCGGGTCCAGCGGCAGGTGGACGGGTGGGTGTTCATGGGGAGCGGGCCCGAGGCCGTATGGGGGCTCGAGGACGGGCGGCTCACGCTGCGCGTGAAGTGCGAGGCCGTCGCCAGCAACTGCGACTCCGTCCACCGGATCCAGGTGCCCCGTGGCGTCGCCGTCACCGTGGAGGACGACAACGGGAAGGTGACCGCCGACGGGTTCGACACCGATCTGAGGATCCGGTCCGACAACGGCGCCGTCGTGGTCCGGGGCTCCTCCGGGGCACTCGATCTGACCAGCAACAACGGCGAGATCGTCGTCGAGGGCGACACCCGCTCCGAGCAGGTCGTCGCGCGGTCCGACAACGGCGCCGTACGGATCGCCCTGAGCGCCGTCCCCGGGCGTGTGGAGGCCGTCAGCAACAACGGGGAGGTCGACATCGCGCTCCCCGACGCCACGTACGACGTCGACGGGCGCAGCGACAACGGCGAGGTCCGGATCGACGTGCCCACCCTGAAGGGCAGCGCCCACGTCGTGACCGCCCGCAGCGACAACGGGGAAGTCGTCGTCCGCAGCGCGAACTGACGGGCCCGTGTGTTCGTCCTTACCTGGTGGGACAATGAACCGGACCGGGCAGGGCGGACACAGCACGGGAGAGGGACGTGGCGGCGACTCACGCGAGGGGTACTTCTACGAGCGCCGTGACGGGGGCGGGAACGGGGACCCAGGAAGAAGGCGCGCGCGGGGGCTCGCTCCGGCTCGGTGTGCTGCTTCCGCTGCTCGCCGTCGCCCTCCTTCCCGCCGCCTTCGCCGGCGGCGGCAACCGGCGCTGGTTCGGCGGGCGCGGCGAGAGCCAGCGGGCCGAGGCGCAGGCCGCCAAGGACGACGCGGCCGCCGCGTTCTACGAGCTCGACACCGCCCAGCGTGATCTCCGGATCTCCATCGAGACGATCACCGCCGTGGACGACTCCCCCGGCGCCCGCCGCGCCGTCGACGGCTTCGCGGCCCTCGGCCAGCGGATCGACGAAGTCAGCCACGCCTACATCACCGCCGTCGACGCGCACGACCTCGACCGGGACGAGCTGGACGCGGCCACCGCACAGCGTGCCCGCACCGAGCTGACCAGGGCCAAGGACGAGCTCGTACGGGTCAAGGGGGAGCTCGACCGCTTCGCGCAGGGGCTCGGGCCGCTCCTCGACACGGCCGAGACCCAGCTCGCCCGGCTCGCCCCCGCCGTCGAGCGGGCGCGACAGGCGCTCCGGAACGCGAGCACCGCTCTCGAAACGGCCCGCGGCGCCGGCCTCCGCGCCGACGATCTCGCCGCCAGGCTCGCCGCCCTCGGCCCCGACCTCACCCGGCTCAACGAAGGCGCCGGGCGCCACGGCGTCGCCGACACCCTCCAGCGCGCCGACAAGGTCCTGCGCGACGCCGAGGCCGTCCGCACCGAGGCCGAGCGCCTCCCCGAGCGGGCCGCCGAGACCGACAAGCGCCTCGTCTCCCTCCGTACCCGCGCCGAGGCGCTCACCACCAGGACCGGCACCGTCGAGCCGGTCCTGTCCGAACTCCGCCGCCGCTTCACCGCCGCCTGCTGGCAGGACCTCCAGTACGTCCCCTCCCAGGCCGCCGACAACGTTCGCAAGGCCGAGGAGAAGCTCACGGAGGCGGCCAAGGCCCGCGACGAACAGCGCTGGCCCGACGCCACCAGCCTCCTCGCCACCGCACGCGCCCTGCTCAACGCCACCGACGAGGCCGTCTCCGCCGCCGGCGACCGGCTCCGCCGCCTCGACGCCGTCGCCAAGGACCCGCAGCACGAGATCGAGCGCGCCCGCTTCACCATCCGGGACGCCCAGCGCCTCGCCATGGCCGGGCGCAACACGCCCGACCCGCGCCACGCCCGCCCCCTCGACGACGCCGTGGGACGGCTCGACCGGGCGATCGGCACGCTGGAGGGCCGCCACCCCGACTACTGGCACTTCCTGACCGAACTGGAGGGCGTACGCGCCACCGCCGCCCGCGTCGTCGAGCAGATCCGGGAGGAGCGGGGCGCCGGGCACCACTCCGGCTAGCCTGTCCGTATGCCTCGATACGAGTACCGCTGCCGCACCTGTGGCGACACGTTCGAACTCAGCCGCCCCATGGCCGAGTCCTCCGCCCCCGCCGCCTGCCCCGCCGGGCACGACGACACCGTCAAGCTGCTCTCGGCCGTCGCCGTGGGCGGATCGGCGACGGCCGCACCCACACAGTCCGGCGGTGGCGGTGGCGGTGGGTGCTGCGGTGGTGGCTGCTGCGGCTGAGGCTCACCAGCCGTCCCTCGGGCCCGTCCGCCGGCTGACCGGCCCTCCCTCGGGCCCGTCCGTCAGCTGCCCAGGTAGCGGAGCACCGCGAGGACCCTTCGGCTGTAGCCCTCGCCCCGGCCCGTCAGCTCGAGCTTGTCGAAGAGCGCGTTGATGTGTTTCTCCACCGCGCTCTGCGACACGTGCAGCTGCCTGGCGATCGCCGCGTTCGTGTGCCCCTGAGCCATCGCCGCGAGCACCTCGCTCTCCCGGGGCGTCAGCCGCGCCAGCGGATCGGTGTGGGTGGTACGGACGAGCAGCCGGCGGACGACCTCCGGGTCGAAGGCCGTCCGCCCGTCCCCCACCCGTTCCAGCGCGTCCAGGAACTCGTCGACCTGCGCCACCCGGTCCTTGAGCAGATAGCCCACGGCCCCCGACTCGCCGGTCAGCAACTCGGTGGCGTACCGCCCCTCCACGTACTGCGAGAGCACCAGCACCCCGACGTCCGGCCACTCCCGGCGGATCTCGAGCGCCGCACGCAGCCCCTCGTCCGTGTGCGTCGGCGGCATCCGTACGTCGGCCACGACCACGTCCGGCGGGTCCGCCCGTACCGCCGCGAGCAGTTCGATCGCGTTGCCGACCGCCGCCGTCACCTCGTGGCCCTCCTCGGCCAGGAGCCGTACGAGCCCTTCCCGTAGCAGCGTCGAGTCCTCCGCCAGGATCACGCGCACGGCAGGACCGCCCGTACGACCGTCGGCCCGCCCGCCGGGCTGTCCACCTCGAACCGCCCGTCCAGCGCCGCCGCCCGGCTCGCGAGTCCGCTCAGACCGCTGCCGGACGCGTCCGCGCCACCCGTCCCGTCGTCCGTCACCGACACGCTCAACTGCTCACCATCCAAGGTTACTTGTACGTCGATACGGGTCGCGCCCGCGTGCTTGACCACATTGGTGACCGCTTCCGAGACGAGGAAGTACGCCACCGTCTCCACCGCCCTCGGAAGCGGCCGCTCCACGGCGTACCCGAGCCCCACGGGCAGCGTGCTGCGTTCCGCGACCGTCTCGAGCGCCGCGCCGAGACCGCCCTCGTCGAGGACGGCCGGGTACACCCGCCAGGCCACCTCCCGCAGTTCGGCCAGCGCGCGGCGGCTCTCCTCGTGGGCCTGGAGCAGCAGGGCGTCGGCGCCCTCCGGGTCCCGGGCACGGATGCGGCGCGCCCGGCCGAGCAGCATGCCGAGGCCGACGAGCCGCTGCTGGACACCGTCGTGGAGGTCGCGCTCGATCCGGCGCCGCTCGTCGTGCACGACGTCCATCACCTCGGCGCGGCTGGTCGCCAGCTCGGCGATCCTGGCCTCCAGGGCATCGGCGTGGCTGGGCCCGGAGCGCCGGGCGAGCCCGTCCTCCAGGGCGACGACGCCGAGGGCCCCCTGGGCGGAGAGGAAGACCAGGAAGAAGCCGCCGAGACTGCTCAGGCCGACGAGCCAGGGATGGTCGATGTCGGTGATCAGCCAGCCGACGAAGACGAAGGCGCCGAGGCCGAGGCCGTACGCGGCGCAGCCGAGGAGGACCCCGCCGAGGATCCCGAGCGGCCAGCGGGCGGCGAGATAGCGCAGGGCGGCGGCGTCGTGGACCCCGGGGAGGCGGACGCCGAGGAAGCGGTCGAGGCGGGCCCGCTCCAGACGGGCGAGGGCGTGTGCGGCCGCGGTCAGGGGGCGCAGGACGGCTCCGCGGCCGCGGGGCGAGGCGAGTACGGGCAGCAGCGCGAGTCCGCCGGCGACGGTGCCGAGGAGCTCCAGGACGGCCGTCCCGGCCCCGAGCGCGAGTCCGAGGGCCAGGCGCGTCCAGCGCGCGAGGTGCCGGAGGAGCGGCCGCCCGGCCCCCGGATCGGGCGACCGGGCGGCATACCGGCCCGCCTCCCGACCGGCCGACGGGCCCGGCACGGTCGGCGGGCCCGGCACGGTCGGCCGCTCCGCGCGACGCGCCTGCCGACTGTCGTCGTCCGGGGCTGAGTTCGTCATGATCTGTCACGCTAGCCGGACCGCGCCCCCACCCGCACTGCGGAAAACCGCACCCTCCTCTGCGGCCTCCATCAGTCCCTGCCCGGCGCCCGCTTCCTAGCGTGGAAGCCATGGAAGCCTGGATCAACAGCCTCATGGACACCCTCGGCGCCCCCGGTGCCGGGCTCGCCGTCGCCCTGGAGAACCTCTTCCCGCCCATCCCGAGCGAGGTCATCCTGCCGCTGGCCGGATTCGCCTCAGCGACCGGGCGGATGGACCTGTTCGCCGCCCTCCTCTGGACCACGGCCGGCTCGGTGGCCGGCGCGTGGGCCCTCTACGGCGTCGGCGCGCTGCTCGGCCGGGAACGTACCGTCGCCATCGCCGCCCGGCTGCCCCTGCTGAAGGTCTCCGACATCGAGCGGACGGAGGCGTGGTTCGCCCGGCACGGTACGAAGGCGGTCTTCTTCGGCCGGATGGTGCCGATCTTCCGCAGCCTCATCTCAGTCCCGGCAGGCGTCGAACGCATGCCGATGCCCGCCTTCCTCCTCTTGACGACGCTCGGCAGCGCGATCTGGAACACCGCCTTCGTGCTCGCCGGCTACGCGCTCGGTGACAACTGGGAGGAGGTCACCGGGTATGTGTCGGTCTACTCGAAGGCGGTGCTCGCGGTGGCCGCCGTGGCCGTCCTGGGCTTCGTCGGGACGCGGCTGCTCAGGCCGGGTCGGGGAGCGCGGCGGGGGACCCGTTGAGGAGCTGCGCCGGGATGGCGGCGGACGCCCGGTGGTCGGCCACGGCCGCCCGGAAGCGGCGGAGGATCTCCTCACCGGCCGCCACGCCCCGCTCCGCGAGGACGTCGAGGTGCGCGGCGGTCCAGGCGGTGTCCGCGAGTTCGCCGTGGCCGGGGCGCCAGGCACGGTCGGCGGCCAGCAGGAGGTCCGCGTCGAGCAGCGAGTCCCCCGCGGCCAGGACGAGGTCCGCGCCGCAGCGGCGGGCCACCTCGCGCATCGCCGCGCTCTTGGTGAGCGGCTTCGGCACGGCGTACACCTTGCGGCCCTGGAGCGAGACCGTCCAGCCGCGGCCCTCCGCCCACTCGCCGAACCGCTTCAGCCACTCCTCCGGCATCCGCTCCCGCTCCACGACGAGATACGCGAACAGATCCTCGGCGACCCGGTGCTTGCGCACCCAGGACAGGTCGGTGGTGGCGGTGAAGTACGCACGGATCTCGGCGAGCGGCGCGCACTCCTCGGCGATCCCGCGCACCACGGACTCGTGCCAGTCGCGGTCGGCGATGCCGTCGACGAGGATGTGCCCGCCGTTGGCGCAGATCGCGTACTTCGGTGCGGTGCCGGGGAGTTGGATGCGCTGGTACTGCTTGCGCGTTCGGGTCGTGGTGGGTACGAAGACCGCTTCGGAGCCCAGCCGTTCGAGCAGCACGGCCGCGTCCTCGGTCATGTACGACAGCGGCTTGGACTCGTGCACCTCCACGCTGAGCAGCCGGGGCGCCTGGGCGTCGGGCATGCCGAGCGCGAGGGCGGCGGAGGAGTAGATCAGCGTACGGTCGAGGTCGCTGGCGACCATCACGGAGCCGCTGCCCGAGGGTGCCGACGCGATCGAAGTCGCCGGAGCGGCCGAAGCCGTCGCACTCACCGAATTCACCGGAGTCACCGAAGTCACTGGGAGACCACCGCCTTTCCGTCGGCGCCCGTGGCGCCTCTCGTGAACTGAGGGTGGATCAGCCCCACACAGGTGTACGGGAGTCCGTCGACCTCCTCGACGGGAACCCCGCGCTGCTCGGCGAGGAGGCGCACGTGGGCGAGGTCGGCGCCCGCGTCGCGCTGGGCGAGGATCTTCCAGGGGACGCGGCGCAGCAGGACCCGGGTGGTCTCGCCGACACCGGGCTTGACCAGGTTGACGTCGTGGATGCCGTACTCCTCGCTGATCCGCTCGACGGCGGCCCAGCCCTCCCAGGTGGGCGTGCGGTCGGCGGCGAGCAGCTCCTTCACTCCCGTCGCGACGTCCTCGGCCACTTCGTCGAAGCGGGCGGCGACGGCGTCGAGGAAGGCGTTCGAGACGTCGGCGCCGGCCAGCTCGCGGTAGAACTTGCCGCCGTGGAAGTCGTCCGGGCCGACGAGGTCGGCGCGCAGGACCGTACGCGATATCAGTCCGGAGACGGTCGAGTTGAGGCAGGCGGAGGGGATGAGGAAGTCCTCGCGGGTGCCGTACGTACGCACGCAGGAGCCGGGGTCGGCGAGGACCGCGATCTCCGGGTCGAAGCCGGTGATCCCCTCGACGCGCTCGAACTCCTTGACCGCCTCGGCCAGTTCGCGGGTGATGGCGCCCTTGCCGGTCCAGCCGTCGACGAAGACGACGTCGGCCGGGTCGTGGTGGGCGGCGAGCCAGCGCAGTGCGTTGGCGTCGATGCCGCGGCCACGGACGATCGAGACGGCGTAGTGGGACAGCTCGAGGTCGTGGCGGGCCTGGGCCCAGCGGCGCATGAGGACGCCGACGGGGGTACCGGCCCGGGCGAGGGAGACGAGCACGGGCGTGCCGGTCTTCTCGGCGAGGACGGTCTCGGTGACGGTGCCGACGGCGCGGGCGATCCGGGCGGCCGAGGTCTCCAGGGCGGCGTGGAAGAGCTCCTGGTACTGGGCGCTCGGCTGGTACTCGACCGGCAGCGACTCCGCGTAGTGGGCGCCGCCGCTCTGGATCGCCTCCTCGCGCTCCTCGGTCGGCGCCTCCAGCTCGACGTCCGAGAGGTCCTGGAGCAGCCAGCCGACCTCCTCGGGGGCGTACGAGGAGAAGGCGGGGCCGCGGAGGGGCTCGGGCAGCATGGAGCTCCTTTCGGGAGCTTGGGTGGCTTCGGGAGCGGAGGTGACTCGGGTGGCTCGGATGGCTCGGGTGGCTCGGGTGGCTTCTTGGGGGGCTTCCGCGGGCGCCTCCGGGGCCTGGGAAGCCTCGACGGCCCGCTCCGCCCCGCACTCCGGCACGTACGACGGGACCACCGCGAGCACCACGTGCGGGATGTGGGCCGCGAGCTGGGCCAGCAGGCCGTCCGGGGCGTGCAGCTCCGGTGTGTCGGCGACGGAGTCGACGACGGCCACGACCGCGTCGAAGCCGGCGCCGGCGACGTTGTAGGCGTACCGCTCTCCGGGGCCGTCCGCGGGCTCGTCGTGGGCGGGGAAGACGAGCCGGGTGCGTATGGCGTAGCCCGGGTCGTCGACCGCGAGGACCGGGGAGCGGGTGGTCGTGGAGTACGAGACGTCCCGGCCGGCGCGCTCCAGGGCGACGGCGAGCCGCAGCGGCGCGTACATCAGCTCCTCGAAGCCGAGGACGAGTATGCGCCGCGCGCCGCCCAGAGCGGCGCCGAGGCGCTCGGTCATGGCCGGGAGGGCGTCGTTCAGGGCGGCCGCGTGGGGCGCTGCGAAGCCGTGGCGGCCCCCGTCAGGTATCGAGGTCGGCCAGCCGAGCTCGACCCGCACAGGGGCCGTCAGGGGCGTCCTGGGGGGCGGAACGGCCCCGTCCGGGGCCTCCGAAGCGGTCTCGTGGGCGGCGACGAGCGCCTGGCCCTTCTCCAGGACGCCGTCCGGCAGTCGTACGGTGCCGGTCGCGCCGGTCACCAGGTCGACGCGGGCGCCGATCTCCCGGGCGAAGGCCTCCAGCCGGCCGAGGTCCTCGGCCGAGCGCATGTCGACCAGCGCCACGACCACGTACCGCTCGCGCGGGAAGCGTTCGTGCAGGTCGCGGATGGTGTTGAGGACGGTGTTGCCGGTGGAGAACTCGTCGTCGACGAGGACGAGCGGCCCGTCGCCGGCCAGCAGCTTCGGGTCCTCGGGGAGCAGGAGGTGCGAGGTGGCGTGGGAGTGGGACTCCTCGAAGCCGCCCGCGCTCGCCACCCCGTCGACGGGCCGGCGGGTGGAGTGCAGGTAGGGCGCGAAGCCCAGTCCGTCGGCCACCGAGTGGCCGAGGCCGGTGGCCGTCTCCGCGTAGCCGACCACCACGCTGCGCGCGGCCTCGTCCCGCCCGAGCAGGTCACGCACCCGCAGGCCGAGCGAGAACCCGGAGCCGTAGACGACGCCCGGCCGCTGCGGCACGTGCTTGCCGAGCACGTTGGAGACCAGCAGATGCGCGCGCTTGGGGTTGCGGCGCAGTGCGAGGCCCAACAGGCCGGGGAGCTCCTCGCCGCCGATCAGTTCGACGCCCAGTCGCTCCGCGACCCACGTTCCCGACCACACCACGTCGTCCATCACCTTCCGTCAGCCGGCCAGTCCGGCGGTGAGCAGATCCACGAAGCCGACGTCCTCCTTGGCGACGCCGAAGACCTCGGCGCGCAGGAGGGTCCGTTCGGCCCACGCGCGATGCGGCTTCACCTCGTTCATCTTGTTCGTGTACGCGGAACGCATCACGCCGCCCCCGCCGCGCTCGGGCCGCAGGATGTCCTGCGCGTCGCTGAACTCCTCGTGGCTGACCACGGAGAGCGCGTGCACGGGCACCACGTGTGTGGGGTGGATGCAGGTCTTGCCGAGCAGGCCGTTGGCCCGGTCGAGTTCGATCTCGCGCAGCAGCCCGTCGAGGTCGTGCTCGATGAGGGCGGTGCGCAGGTCCTCGGCGCTGCCCTCCAGGAAGGGGCTGCGGCGCAGCTGGGGCTTGAACATGCGCTCGCCGAGCCGGAAGTACTCCCAGACGGGTCCGGTGATGGTGAAGCCGGTGCCGTCGGAGCGGCCGAGGACGTTGACGACGTCGGCGATCACATGGGCGACGAGCTGGACGTCGTACGCCGTCATGTCGGGGGAGCGGCGCAGTCCGTAGGCGGAGCAGAAGTCGGTGACGCCGAGGCGCAGGGCGAGGACCCGCTCCCGGTGCTTGTCCACGGTCGCGGCGATCCCGGCGAGGGTCTCGGCGCGGGTCTCCAGGTGCAGGAGCTCGGGAGACTCCAGGACGGGCATGGCGAAGAGTCGCCGTCCGCACGCCCTCTCGGCGGCGGTGAGGGCCTCCAGGAAGACGCGTCCGCGGGTCTCGGTGAACTTCGGCAGGACGAATCCGGACAGCAGGCGGACGTCGCCCCCGAGGCGTGCGACCAGATCGGTGATCTGGTGGGGTTCACGGACCCGGATGAAGAGCAGGGGCACGTCCCGGGGGGCGAGTCCGTCCGTCGTGGCGGCGCCGTCGGCCGGGGAGCCGCCGGCATCGGAGCCTGCCGCGAGGCCCGGCGTGAGGCCCCGTGCGAGGTCCGCGAACTGGTTCACGAGGTTGGTCTCGGCGGCCTCCACGTCGGCGTCGGCGATGGAGTCCTCCAGGCAGAGCACCATGGAGACGACCCCGCGTGCGGCCTGTTTGCGCACGTCGTCGGCGAGCCGCGGCCGGGTGGCGGGGCTGTAGAGAGTGGCCCCCAGGGCCACGGCGAGCGTGCTCGCAGGGGAGTCGGCCGTGAACTCGGCCGGCTCCTGGTGGAACAGCCCGGCCCGCATGGCGGACGGGATGTGCCCGAAATGACGCAATGTAACTCCCCCGACTGCCTCTGTGGCCGTGACGACATGTGGCCGGTAATAGTACGTAGGTACGGGTGTACTCAGTTCCCTTCGAGTATGAAATCCAGGTAACTCGTCCGCATCCGTCGCATGCCGTGTACTTCCCCGAATGTCGCGACGCGCGGATCGGTACGGCCCCCGCGTTGTCCGGCGGTCGGCCGGGAAGGCAGGATGACGGTCATGACGCACGCGATGCTGAAGGGCTCCAACGTCCCTCTCGACACCGCGGCCGTACGGGCCGTGCTCCGCTGGACCCCGGGCCCCGGGGTCCCCGACGTCGACGCCTCCGCGCTGCTGCTGGGCGCCGACGGGCGCGTGCGTTCCGACGAGGACTTCGTCTTCTACAACCAGCCGCGCCACCCCTCCGGCCTGGTGCGCCGTCTGCCCAAGAAGCGGGTGACGGAGGGACTGACCGACACGGTCGAGGCCGATCTCGGCGGGCTCGACCCGACGGTCGACCAGGTCGTGATCGCGGCCTCCTCGGACGGCGACACCTTCCGTTCCGTCTCCGACCTGCGGATCCTTCTGTACGACGCGGGTGCGCCGGACCGGGAGCCGCTGGCCCTCTTCGACGTGAAGGCGGAGACGGGCGAGGAGACGGCGATCATCTGCGGCGAGCTGTACCGGCGCGGGGACGGCTGGAAGTTCCGCGCGGTGGGGCAGGGCTACCCGACCGGCCTCGTCGGGCTCGCCACCGACTTCGGGATCTCGGTCGACGAGGCCTCCGAGGACACCGACGGCTCCGAGGCCCCCGGTGGCCCGGGGAGCTCCGACGGCTCCGGTGCGCGGGACGCCGGCTCGGCCGGGGCTCCCGTCCAGGCACACGATTCGGCCACTCGGACGGTTCCGCCCGTCCCGGATCTCGACGCGACCGTCGTCCATCCGCCCGTGGCCGTGCCACCGCAGCCGACCAGTCCGCCCGCGCCCGTGCCGGCCTACGGTTACCCGCAGCCGGTCGCGTCCGACCGGCCGGCGTACGGCTATCCCCAGCCCGCCGCGGCCGCCGCGCCCGCCCCGGACCCGAACTTCCGGATGCCGCCGATGGGCCCGCAGTTCGTCCGCCCGTAAGCGCATCGCCTACGCCTTGGTCTTGTAGCCGCGCCCCCACTGCAGGCCCCAGCCGTACAGCCGGTCCAGCTCCGCCTGGAAGCCGTACACGAACTTCACCTCACGGCGGACGATCAGCTCGTCCTTGACCTTCTCGACGGTGAAGACCGCGCAGGAGCGGGCCTGCGGGGCGCGCTCGTCGAGTTCGATCTCGATCCTCGGTCCGTTGCTGGGATAGAGCGTCACCTTGGCGTGCGTCCGGTCGAAGGCCGGGGTCTGGTCGTAGATGTAGACGAAGAACAGCAGGCGCTTGATCGCGTCCCGGTGGTCGAGGTTGACGAAGATCGTCTCGCCGGACGAACCGCCGAACCGGTCGTCGCCGCTCAGGTTCACGTACGGCGCCGCGTTCAGGGACCCGAAGAAGCCGCCGAGCGGCTGCACCACGCCCTTGCTGCCGTCCGCGAGCTCGTACATGCAGCCGAGGTCCAGGTCGACGTTGACCATGCTCTGGGTGTGCGCCTGGACGACCTCGGGCTTGAAGAGCTTCGAGGGGTGGCGGAGCAGTTGGCCGCTCTGGCGTGAGCGGCCGTCGATGTCGGAGGTGCGCATCCGCCAGGAGAGGTTGACGCGCAGATTGCCGGTGGCGGCGCCCTGTTTGGTCAGGGAGACCGTCGGGCGCCGTTTGGTGAGGTCGATGGTGTTGCTGGAGGCGCTGCCCGAGTCGAACTGCGCGGCCCTCCCCGGAAACAGGCCGTCGAAGAAGCCCATGTGCCCCACCCCCCACTCGAAACCTGGTCAGACGCGGCGGGGCGGCCGGGTGCACCGGCCGCCCCGCAGTGAAGCGTTCCTCATTGCCGGGGGTGTCACACCCCGGACGACACCTCGGTCTTGCCCGAGGAGTCAGCTTTTCCCTCGGCCGCCGCCAGGGCCCTGTTGCGCCGGACGGAGGACCAGAAGGACCAGCCGATCAGGGCGACACCGATGAGGCCGGTGACGACCTCGGGGATCTGGTAGCGGATGGAGATCATGAGGATCACGGCGAGCGCGCCGATGGCGTAGTGGGCGCCGTGCTCCAGGTAGACGTAGTCGTCGAGGGTGCCCTGGCGGACCAGGTAGACCGTCAGCGAACGGACGTACATCGCGCCGACGCCGAGGCCGAGCGCCATCAGGACGATGTCGTTGGTGATGGCGAAGGCGCCGATGACACCGTCGAAGGAGAACGACGCGTCGAGGACCTCGAGGTACAGGAACATGAAGAACGCGGCCTTGCCGGCCATCTGCACGGCGGAGACCTTCTTGCCGCTGCGCTTGGCCTCCTCCTCGGCCTCGTGCTCGCGCTCCTCTTCCTCCTCCAGCTTGTTCTCGAAGTAGCCCGAGAGACCGCCGACGACGAGGTACGTGATGAGGCCGAAGACGCCCGAGAGCAGGACGGTCGCCGCCTTGTCGACGTGCGTACCGCCGTGCTGGTGGGCCTGGGTCGCGAAGGTCATGGCGCTGGCCGCCAGGACGATCAGGGCGATGCAGACCGACAGCATGTCGATCTTGCCGAGCTTGGCCAGCGGGCGCTCCAGCCAGCCGAGCCACTTGATGTCACGGTCCTCGAAGATGAAGTCGAGGAAGATCATCAGCAGGAACATACCGCCGAAGGCGGCGATCGACGGGTGAGCGTCGGTCACGAGCTGCTCGTAGCGCTCGGCGTCGTTGAGGGCGAGATCGACAGCCTCGATGGGGCCGATCTTGGCGCTGATCGCGACGATCACGACGGGGAAGACCAGCCGCATGCCGAAGACGGCGATGAGCACACCGATGGTGAGGAAGATCTTCTGCCAGAAGGCATTCATCTTCTTCAGGATTCCGGCGTTGACCACCGCATTGTCGAAGGACAGCGAGATCTCGAGGATGCACAGGATCGCGACGATCCCGAACGCTTCCCACCCCCCGTAGAGCACCGCTGCGACCAGTCCGAGCGCCGTGATGGCGAACGACCAGCCGAAGGTTTTCAGAACCACTGTCTACCCCATCGTTTTAAGTACGCGGCTTTACGAAACGTTGACCCCGAAGTCTAGAGCGATGCCCCGGAGTCCGGACGCGTACCCCTGCCCCACCGCCCGGAACTTCCATTCACCCCCGTACCGGTACAGCTCACCGAAGATCATCGCAGTCTCGGTGGAAGCGTCCTCGGAGAGGTCGTAACGGGCCAACTCCTGGCCGTCCGCCTGGTTCACGACGCGAATGAAGGCGTTGCTGACCTGGCCGAAGGTCTGGCCGCGATTGTCGGCCTCGTGGATCGAGACCGGAAAGATGATCTTGTCGCAGTGGGCCGGGACCTTGATGAGATCCACGATCAGCGACTCGTCGTCGCCGTCACCCTCGCCGGTGAGGTTGTCGCCGGTGTGCTCGACGGAGCCTTCGGGGCTCTTGAGGTTGTTGTAGAAGACGAAGTACTCGTCGCCGAGCACTCGTCCCGACTGGCACAGCAGGGCGCTGGCGTCGAGGTCGAAGGGCGCTCCGGTGGTGGAGCGCGCGTCCCAGCCGAGGCCGACCAGCACCTGGGTGAGGTTGGGTGCGGCCTTGGAGAGGGAGACGTTGCCTCCCTTGGCGAGCGTGACGCCCATGTGTGTTTCCTCCCCGGTGAACTGCGATGGTCGTGCTGATGAGGCACGTCCGGCGCCGCACGGAGTGTGCGACGCCGGACGGATCGGACTGTCGGATCAGACGTTGACGCCGAAGTCCTGGGCGATGCCGCGCAGGCCCGAGGCGTACCCCTGGCCGACCGCGCGGAACTTCCACTCCTCGCCGTTGCGGTACAGCTCGCCGAAGACCATGGCCGTCTCGGTCGAGGCGTCCTCGGAGAGGTCGTACCGGGCGATCTCGGCACCGCCGGCCTGGTTCACGACGCGGATGAACGCGTTGCGCACCTGGCCGAAGGACTGCTGGCGGTTCTCGGCGTCGTAGATCGACACCGGGAAGACGATCTTGGCGACATCGGCGGGCACCGTGGCCAGGCTGACCTTGACCTGCTCGTCGTCACCCTCGCCCTCACCGGTGAGGTTGTCACCGGTGTGCTCGACCGAGCCGTCGGCGCTCTTCAGGTTGTTGAAGAACACGAAGTCCTGGTCGTTGCGGACCTTGCCCTCCGCGCTGACCAGAATGGCGCTGGCGTCGAGGTCGAAGTCCGTCCCGGTGGTGGTACGGACATCCCAGCCCAGACCGACGGTGACGGCGGTCAGGCCAGGGGCCTCCTTGGTCAGCGAGACGTTGCCGCCCTTGCTGAGGCTGACTCCCACGAGTCCCTCCATGTGGTTTCCAGGGGCAGCGCCCCCGTCGTGCGTTGGCATCGGATCAACGAGTGGATCCTAGTGAGGGGTTCCCGGCCTGGACAGACGATTCGCCCCGATGCTCAGAGAGTGTCGAGCGCCTTGAGGTAGTCGTTGAGGTCGCGGGCGTCCGGAAGGGCGTTGACGACGGTCCAGCGGACGACGCCCTCCTTGTCGATGATGAACGTGCCGCGCACCGCGCAGCCCTTGTCCTCGTCGAAGACTCCGTACGCACGGGAGGCCTCGCCGTGCTTCCAGAAGTCGGAGAGGAGCGGGTACTCCAGGCCCTCCTGGTCGGCGAAGACGCGCAGGGTGTGGATCGAGTCGTTGGAGACGGCGAGGAGCTGGGTGTCGTCGTTGACGAACTTCGGCAGGTTGTCGCGCAGCTCGCACAGCTCGCCGGTGCAGACGCCGGTGAAGGCGAAGGGGTAGAAGAGCAGGACCACGTTCTTCTCGCCCCGGTAGTCGGAGAGCCTCACGGTGCGGCCGTGGTTGTCCTTGAGCTCGAACTCCGGCGCCTTCGTGCCGACCTCGATCGCCATGGCGTACGTGTCCCTTCACTGGACCGAACAGGTGAAGGCCCAGCTTAGAACCCCGCCGAAGACCCACGTCCCCACCACGCACCGAGCCGCCCGGCGGCCCACCGCGTCGCGCGGTCCCCACCACGCACAGAGCCCCCACCGGACGGGTCCGGTGGGGGCTCCTGCTGCTTGGGGGATCAGCGCTTGGGTGCGACCAGGCGGCTGCCCGCCCAGTCCTTTGCCACGCTGATGCTCTTGGTCTGGGAGAGGCCGGCGGTCTGCGCGGCGTCACTGATGTCGCTCGGCTCGACGTAGCCGTCTCGGCCCGTCTTGGGCGTCAGCAGCCAAACGACCCCGCCGTCCTCCAGCAGGCCAATGGCATCGACCAGGGAGTCCGTCAGATCTCCGTCCTCGTCGCGGAACCAGAGCACGACTGCGTCAGCGACGTCGTCGTAGTCCTCGTCCACAAGGTCCGACCCGATGATGGACTCGATGCCTTCGCGGAGATCGAAATCGACGTCGTCGTCGTAACCGATCTCCTGGACCACCTGTCCGGGCTCGAACCCCAGCCTCGCTGCCGGGTTGGTCCGCTCCTCCGCGTGGTCCGCGGTCGCGCTCACGGCTTGCCTCCTGATCATGTATCGGAAAATGCTTCGGCCACGCGCGTACGCGCGGCGCTGGCCGTAGTCCACACGGGCTGGGCGGATCGCGCAAGTACCCGGCCGCCGAGACCGCCGAAACGGTGACGTTTGGGGCCGTCTCGCCGCATCTTCCGGCTCGCTTCCACTCCGCTCCGTGACGTACGGCACACGCTTGGTCCTGTTTTACGGTGTTCCGCGGCTTCAGTCTGCCGAACGTGCTGACGAAACGCATGCGCGGGTTGGGCGTAAGGTTGCGATTTGACCCAACCAGGCGCCCAGCGGGGGTTACCCCTCGGTAGAGATGACGTTTGACACCGACGGGGTACACGATGGACATCCCGGCCGGCGTCCCGGCCTCCGTGGGCTCCACCGAACAGCGAAGGAACAGCGTGGCTTCCGGATCCGATCGCAACCCGATCATCATTGGCGGCCTTCCCAGCCAGGTCCCGGATTTCGATCCCGAAGAGACCCAGGAATGGCTCGACTCCCTCGACGCGGCGGTCGACGAGCGGGGTCGCGAGCGGGCCCGCTACCTGATGCTCCGCCTGATCGAGCGCGCCCGCGAGAAGCGCGTCGCCGTGCCCGAGATGCGCAGCACGGACTACGTGAACACGATCGCGACCAGGGACGAGCCGTTCTTCCCCGGCAACGAGGAGATCGAGCGCAAGGTCCTCAACGCGACCCGCTGGAACGCGGCCGTGATGGTCTCGCGCGCGCAGCGCCCGGGCATCGGGGTCGGCGGCCACATCGCCACCTTCGCCTCCTCCGCCTCGCTGTACGACGTCGGCTTCAACCACTTCTTCCGCGGCAAGGACGAGGGCGACGGCGGCGACCAGATCTTCTTCCAGGGCCACGCCTCGCCCGGGATCTACGCGCGCGCCTATCTGCTCGACCGGCTGTCCGAGACGCAGCTCGACGCGTTCCGCCAGGAGAAGTCCAAGTTCCCGAACGGGCTCTCCTCGTACCCGCACCCGCGGCTGATGCCGGACTTCTGGGAGTTCCCGACCGTGTCGATGGGCCTCGGCCCGCTCGGCGCGATCTACCAGGCCCGGATGAACCGCTACATGGAGGCGCGCGGGATCGCCGACACCTCCAAGTCGCACGTCTGGGCGTTCCTCGGTGACGGCGAGATGGACGAGCCGGAGTCGCTCGGCCAGCTGTCCATCGCCGCCCGTGAGGGCCTGGACAACCTGACCTTCGTCGTCAACTGCAACCTCCAGCGCCTCGACGGCCCGGTGCGCGGCAACGGCAAGATCATTCAGGAGCTGGAGTCGCAGTTCCGCGGCGCCGGCTGGAACGTGATCAAGCTCATCTGGGACCGCTCCTGGGACCCGCTGCTCGCCCAGGACCGCGACGGCATCCTGGTCAACAAGCTGAACACCACGCCCGACGGCCAGTTCCAGACGTACGCCACGGAGACCGGCGCGTACATCCGCGACCACTTCTTCGGCGACGACCAGCGGCTGCGCTCGATGGTCGAGGGCATGTCGGACCACCAGATCCTGCACCTGGGCCGTGGCGGTCACGACCACAAGAAGATCTTCGCGGCCTTCGCGGCGGCCAAGGCCCACAAGGGCCAGCCGACCGTCGTCCTCGCGCAGACCGTCAAGGGCTGGACGCTCGGCCCGAACTTCGAGGGCCGCAACGCGACCCACCAGATGAAGAAGCTGACGACCGACGACCTCAAGCGCTTCCGCGACCGTCTGCACATCCCGATCACGGACACGCAGCTGGAGAACGGTCTGCCGCCGTACTACCACCCGGGCCGGGACTCCGAGGAGATCCAGTACATGCACGACCGCCGCAAGGCGCTCGGCGGGTACGTCCCGACGCGCGTAGTGCGGGCGAAGCCGCTGGTCCTCCCCGAGGAGAAGACCTACGCCCCGGTGAAGAAGGGCTCCGGCCAGCAGTCGATCGCCACCACGATGGCCTTCGTCCGGCTGCTCAAGGACCTGATGCGGGACAAGGAGATCGGCAAGCGGTTCGTGCTGATCGCGCCCGACGAGTACCGCACCTTCGGCATGGACTCGTTCTTCCCGAGCGCCAAGATCTACAACCCGCTCGGCCAGCAGTACGAGGCCGTGGACCGCGAACTGCTGCTCGCCTACAAGGAGTCCCCGACCGGCCAGATGCTGCACGACGGCATCTCCGAGGCCGGCTGCACGGCCTCGCTGATCGCGGCCGGTTCGGCGTACGCCACGCACGGCGAGCCGCTGATCCCCGTCTACGTCTTCTACTCGATGTTCGGCTTCCAGCGGACCGGCGACCAGTTCTGGCAGATGGCCGACCAGCTCGCGCGCGGCTTCGTGCTCGGCGCCACCGCCGGCCGCACGACGCTGACCGGTGAGGGCCTCCAGCACGCGGACGGCCACTCGCACCTGCTCGCCTCGACGAACCCCGGCTGTGTCGCGTACGACCCGGCCTTCGGCTTCGAGATCGCGCACATCGTCCAGGACGGCCTGAAGAGGATGTACGGCCCCGACGCCGAGGACGTCTTCTACTACCTGACCGTCTACAACGAGCCGATCCAGCACCCGGCCGAGCCCGAGAACGTGGACGCCGAGGGCATCCTCAAGGGCATCTACCGCTACAAGGCGGGCGAGGCCGGAGCGATCCCCGCGCAGATCATGGCCTCCGGTGTCGCCGTGCCGTGGGCGATGGAGGCGCAGCGGATCCTCGCCGAGGAGTGGAACGTGCGCGCCGACGTCTGGTCGGCGACGTCCTGGAACGAGCTGCGCCGCGAGGCCGTCGACGTCGACCGGCACAACCTGCTCCACCCGGAGGAGGAGCAGCGCGTCCCGTACGTGACGCGCAAGCTGTCCTCCGCGCAGGGCCCGTTCGTCGCCGTCTCCGACTGGATGCGCTCGGTTCCGGACCAGATCTCCCGCTGGGTGCCGGGCACCTACACGTCGCTCGGCGCGGACGGCTTCGGCTTCGCCGACACGCGGGGCGCCGCCCGCCGCTACTTCCACATCGACGCCGAGTCGATCGTGCTCGCGGTCCTCACCGAGCTGGCCCGCGAGGGCAAGGTCGACCGGTCGGCGCTGAAGCAGGCCGTGGACCGCTACCAGCTGCTCGACGTGGCCGCCGCCGACCCCGGCCCGGCCGGCGGAGACGCGTAACGGCGCACACGTGTGGTGTGGGTGCGGGGGCTGATGCGCCCCCGCACCCCCCATACGATTCCCGGCATGATGGAACGCTGGGAGAAGCGCACCCAGACGCCACTGCTGATCCTGGCAGTGGCGTTCGGCGTCGCCTACGCCGTACCGATCGTGGCGCCTGATGCCGACCGCTGGATCCATGAGCTGTGTCTGGCCGTGGAGTGGGTGGTCTGGGGCGCGTTCGCGCTCGACTACGCCGTGCGGCTCGTGCTGGCCCCGGCGAAGTGGCAGTTCGTACGGGGCCACCCGCTCGATCTTCTCGCGGTCCTGCTCCCGCTCGTGCAGCCGCTGCGGCTGCTGCGTCTCGTCTCGACACTCCTCCTCGTGGGCCGGCGGGCCCGGATGGCTCCGCAGATAACGCTCACCACCTATGTGGCGGGCGCGGTGGTCGGGCTGATGATGTTCGGCTCGCTCGCCGTGCTCCATGTGGAGCGGAACGCCCCGGACGGGAACATCAAGACGCTCGGCGACGCGGTCTGGTGGTCGTTCACCACGATGACGACGGTGGGGTACGGCGATCACGCACCCACCACGGGACTCGGCCGCGTCCTCGCGGTGGGGCTGATGCTCTCGGGGATCGCCCTGCTCGGTGTGGTGACCGCCAACATCGCCGCCTGGTTCATCTCCCGCTTCGAGCGGGACGACGCCCAGGAGCGCCGGCAGACCGAGCTCCTGGAGGCCCTGACCCGGGAGGTCCAGGAGCTGCGCGCCGAGGTGTCCCGGCTCTCGGCCCCGGTCACCGCCACGCCGGCCGACCCCGTGCCGCGGCAGGGCGGCGCGGTGCCTACCGCTCCCAGAGCTTGAAGGCTCTGACCTCGTACGGACTCTGGGGCACCCAGGTCCCGCGCCCCGGATAGGTCTCGAACTCGCCCGTCTCCCCGCACTCCGCGGACTGGTACGTCGTCACGGGCCGTCCGGTCCTGTTGGCCAGGGCGCTCGCGCCGGGCGGCAGGGCGACACAGCTCTCGATGTCGGTGTCGGCCAGCTCGTGCTTCCACGACGGGCCCTTGAAGTCCGCCTTCGGCCACAGACACAGCTGACCGGGCCCACACGCCCCGAGCTTGGTGGCCGGCGCGGCCGGGGCGGCGACGGACACGGCGGTGGCCGGCCAGGCCGCCGGCAGGGCGGCGGCGGTGAGCAGAGCGGCCGCCAGTGCGGCCCGGAGTACGTGCTTCGTCGCCCGGGTGTGCTTGGTCCCTGCGTGCTTCGTCCCTGCGTGCTTCGTCCCTGCGTGCTTCGTCCCTGCGTGCTTCGTATACATGTCGGTGAACCCCCCGATTCCGTAACTCTCTGTAATCAGAACTCTGGCGGAGGTCACAGCCCGTTGGGAAGAGGCCAAGGCTCGATTCACCCGGACAGGTGACAGCCCCGCCGGACCGGGTCCGGCGGGGCTGTCGTTTCACCAGGCAGATGCGGAACGTCAGATGTGGGCGGCGCCCGCCCCCGCCTCCGCGTTCTCGCCGCGCTTGGTCAGCGTGGCGACCAGGGCCGCGACGACCGCGACGACACCGGCGACGGTGAAGGCAAGGCCCATGCCGTCCAGGAACGTGTCGTGGATGACGCCCCCGATCTTGTCGAACATGTCCGGGGTCATGTTGGGCGCCTTGGCCAGCTCCTGCGGGACCATGCCGAACTCGGCGGCCTCCTCGAGACCCGGCGCGGGCGCGCCCGGAATCCCGGCCGCCGTCCAGTTCTCGGCGAACGCGCTGGAGACCTTGGAGGACATGACCGCGCCCAGCACGGCCGTACCGAGCGCGCCGCCGACCTGCATGGCGGCCTGCTGCAGGCCGCCCGCCACACCGGAGAGCTCCAGCGGGGCGTTGCCGACGATGACCTCGGTGGCGCCGACCATGACCGGGGCGAGGCCCAGGCCGAGCAGAGCGAACCAGAGCGACATCGTGAACGTGCCGGTCTCCGCGGAGAGGGACATCATGCCGAACATCGCGACGGCGGTGCAGATCATGCCGCCCACCAGCGGGATGCGCGGGCCGAACTTGGTGATCAGCGCACCGGCCAGCGGCGAGGAGACGATCATCATCGCCGTCAGCGGCAGGAGGTGCAGACCGCTGTCGATCGGGCTCAGGCCCTTGACGCCCTGCAGGTAGAAGGTCACGAAGAACAGGCCGCCCATGAAGGCGAAGGCCATCAGGACCATCAGCACCACGCCCGCCGTGAGCGGGACGGAGCGGAACATGGCCAGCGGGATGAGCGGCTCCTTGACCTTCGTCTGCCAGAAGGCGAAGAGGACGAAGAGGAAGACCGCTGCGGCCAGGCAGCCCACGGTGTTGCCGCTCGCCCAGCCCCACTTGGCACCGGCGTTGATGAGGCCCCAGACGAGGGACCCCATCGCGCCGGAGAGCAGCAGGATGCCGAGGATGTCGAAGGAGCGCGGTGCGTTCTCGGCGCGGTGGTCCTTCAGGATCACCAGGCCGAGGACGAGCGCGAGGACACCGACCGGCACGTTGATGAAGAAGACGGACTGCCAGCTGACGTGCTCGACGAGGAAGCCGCCGAGGATCGGGCCGCCGGCCGTGGAGGCACCGATGACCATGCCCCAGATGCCGATGGCCATGTTCAGCTTCTCGGCCGGGAAGGTGGCGCGCAGCAGGCCGAGCGCGGCCGGCATCAGCAGGGCGCCGAAGAGGCCCTGGAGGACACGGAAGGCGATCACGAGCCCGATCGAGTCCGAGAGGCCGATCGCCCCGGAGGCGGCGGCGAAGCCCGCGATGCCGATGAGGAAGGTCTGGCGGTGGCCGAAACGGTCACCGAGCTTGCCGGCCGTGATCAGCGCGACGGCCAGCGCGAGCAGATAACCGTTGGTGATCCACTGGAGCTGGTCGAGGGTGGCGCCGAGGTCCGCCTGGATGGCGGGGTTGGCTATGGCGACGATCGTGCCGTCGAGCGCGACCATCATCACGCCGGCGGCGACTGCGAACAGGGTCAGCCAGGGGTGGCCTCGCAGGCCTTTCGACGGAGCCGGAACGGGGCTCCGGTCGCCCCCCTGGCCCTGCGGGGCCTTTTCCACGGTGGTCTGACTAGTCATACGAGGGAGGCTAATGTCAGTGACTGACAATTGACAAAGCAATTCACACGCCGGTAACTGTCACTTGGCTCACAGGTACGCTGAGCGGCACGAAACGATGGAAAGTGGCGGAAAGAGGGCCATAAGGTGACGGTTTCCGGTCTGCGGGAACGGAAGAAGCAGCGCACACGGGACGCGCTCCTCCGGGTGGCCCTGGAGCTGTTCACGACACAGGGGTACGAGCAGACCACCGTGGACGAGATCGCCGACGCGGTCGAGGTCTCCCAGCGCACGTTCTTCCGCTACTTCACCTCCAAGGAGGAAGTGGCGTTCGCCGTGCAGCAGATGGTCGAGGAGCACTTCGTCCAGGCGCTGGTGGAGCGCCCCGCGGAGGAGGGTCCGCTCGACGCGATGCGCAACGCCGTGCTCGCCTCGTGGGACACGATCGGCGAGGCGATCATGGAGGTCGTGCCCGTCGACATGTACCTCCGGACCTTCCAGATGATCGAGTCGACGCCGGCGCTGCTGGCCGCGCATCTGCGGCGCACGACCGAGATGGAGGACACCATCGCCCGGGTCGTCGCCGAGCGCGAGGGCGTCGACGTGGACGAGGACCCTCGCCCGCGGATCGTGGTCGCGGCGTTCAGCGGCGTGATGCGCGTGACGGGCCAGCTGTGGGGCCGGGGCACCGACCTGAGCCTGGAGGGCATCCGCGCCCTGACGGAGGACTACCTGGACCACCTGGCGCCGGCGCTGGCCCGGGACTGGCGGGGCGAGGGCGCGTAGGTCCGGGGGGCCGCAGAGGCGTCTCGGCGCGGGACCGGCCCGTACCGGAGGTCTCGTACGGGGGACTTCGTACGGGCACGGTCGGGCCCGTCCGGTCGCGCGAGCCCGCCCCTCCCCCACCGACAGGAACGGGCCTGCGCCTGCCGTCACCGCCCGTCCCGTACGGACTCGCCCGCGTCACGCCTCAACCCATGGCGTACGCCCGCGCGTACGGATCGTCATCCCACGCCACCTCCCCTCGTGATCCGCGTCACGTGGCGCCCCAGGCCGCCTTTCGCGTCTCCTAGGGTGAGGCGCAGTGACTTCCTTCGACTCCTCCCCCACGCTCTCCCTCTGGCGCCTGCTGCTCGCGCTGGCCGTCGTGTTCGTACTCCTCGCGACCACCGGCTGGACGACGATCAGCCATCAGCGCGGGCCGGGCGAGTCCCGCGAGGCCGCGCTCGCGTCCTGGGTGCACAGCAGGATCGGCCACCGGGCGCTGCCCGACCCGTCCGCCCCCGCCCGGACGATCTCCGCGTTCTTCGCCTCCGTCGGACCGTCGCAGGGCGCCTTCCTGGCCGACGCGCACCCGCTCGTCGTCGGCAATCTCGACGGCGCCCCGGTCGCCCTCCGCTACCGCGCCAACCGGATCTCCCTGGGCCGCGCGCTCGACGCCGAGCGCCACAGGATCGAGACCGCCAAGCTGACCACCGACGGCCGGCGTGAGGCCGTGCGCCGGGCTCACCGCTTCACCTCGCTGATGCGGTCCGACCGGCAGATCCTCGCCTTCGACCCGAGCGGCGGCGGCCGGATGGCCGAGGTCCTCGGCGATCTGGACCGGGCGGACCGGGTCTCGGTGATCGTGCCGGGCGTCGACACCAATCTGCTGACCTTCCAGAAGACGAGCCGCAAGTACTCGGCGCCCGTAGGGATGGCGCAGTCGCTGTACGCCGCCGAGCTCCGGGCCGCGCCCCGGAGCCGTACGGCCGTGATCGCCTGGGCCGACTACACCGCGCCCGTCGGGGTCGGCATCGACGCCGCGATGGGGCGCCTCGCCTCGGCGGGTGCGGTACGGCTGCTCGGCATGACGAACGCCCTGCCCGGAGACTCGCGCGTCAGCCTGTTCTGCCACAGTTACGGCTCCGTGCTCTGCGGGGTCGCCGCGGACGAGCTGCCCTCCCGGGTGACGGACGTCGTCGTGGCGGGGAGCCCGGGCATGCGGGTGGGGAGCGCGGCCGAACTGTCGACCCGGGCCCGGGTGTGGGCGATGCGGGA
Organism: Streptomyces sp. NPDC022552; assembly: GCF_055561875.1. Lineage (NCBI taxonomy): Bacteria > Bacillati > Actinomycetota > Actinomycetes > Kitasatosporales > Streptomycetaceae > Streptomyces > Streptomyces sp. NPDC022552. The sequence goes on along the minus strand of NZ_JBVHGJ010000002.1, from coordinate 357,725 downwards.
CGCGGACGACTGGATCGCGGACGTACCGCACCTCGCGGTCGGCGGGGTCGGGCACGGGGCGGATCCGGTGGCGCCGGAGTTCGGGGCGCGGCTGCTCTCGTCGGAGGGCGCGAAGGGCCACACCGGCTATTTCGAGCCGGGCACCGGAAGCCTGGACAACTTCGCTGCCATAGGCGTCGGTTCGTACGGGAGCCTGACATGTGCGAGCGCCGACAGCGCTTGCCGCAGGGGGATTTCCGGCGCGGAAGAGGTCTGACGCGCGTAGAGCGGGGCGTTTCGGCTGCCCGCGCAGGGGCGACGCGCGGTCGCACGCCGCCTACGATGAGGCACATGGGTGATGTGCTGGCCGGAAATCATGCCACCTGGGAGTTCGAGAGTGACGCCCTCGTCATCCGCTTCGAACGGGGGATCCGCACACCGAAACTCTTCCAGGCGCTGGGCGAACGACGCATCCCGCACGAGGCGTTGGCGTCGGTGACGCTCGTCCCGGGCAAGCGGGGCACGGTCGTGCTGCACGCGGTGCCGAGACGGGGCGCCGATCCGCTGATGGAGGCGGCCGCGGGGCAGTTGAAGGAGGGATACGACCCGTACCGGCTGGTGCTGCCGGCGGAACGGGAGACGCTGGCCGAGTACTACCGGGACGAGCTACGGGAACGGCTCGGGCGGGCCGACGGGGCCCACGTCTCGACGAGTGGCTCGCTGGGGGGCTCGTCGGGTGGCTCGCCGGCTGCCCTGTCCGACAGGTCGTCAGGCGTCGCGTGGGACCTCCCCGGCGACGAGCCGACCGACGGCTTCCTCGTGGCGGCGCCCCAGGGGCCGCAGTCCTTCAAGGCGTACGACGGCAAGGCGAGCTTCGACGGCACGTCGAAGGTCACGTTCCGCTGGTTCTGGACGGGCGCGTCCTCCGAGAAGTGGAAGGCCGGCGACCAGACGTTCTCGGTACGGGAGCTCAGCGGGGTCGAGTGGCGCTCGCCGGACATCTTCGACGGGTACCTGCGGCTGCTGCCCCGGGCCGGGGAGCCTCGGTCGGCACAGGCGGACCACGACCCGGCGGCCGTGGTCTTCGGCCTCGGCTACGGCCCGGTCCACGAGTCCCTGCCGTTCGCCGCGGCGGTCCTGGCGGCGATCCGAGGCGCGGGACGCACGGCGGCGCCGGAGCCCGCGGACGTGCCGGCGTCGCCGGAGTCCCGCGACCCGGCGGGCGTCGCGGAGCGGATCCGGCACCTGGGGGAACTGCACCGCGCGGGGCTGGTGACCGACGAGGAGTTCACGGTGAAGAAGGCGGAGCTGCTGGCGGAGCTGTGAGCGCGGCGCTCGGGGACGGGCGACAAGGACGGCGCTCGGGAGACGGGCTGGGGGGCGACCCTCGGGGACGGGCGACAGGGACGGCGCTCGGGAGACGGGCTGGGGGGCGGCCCTCGGGGAGGGGCTGGGGGCGGCCCAAGGGGACGGCTGCGGGGGCGGCGCTCGGGGACGGCTGCGGGGGCGGCGCTCGGGGAATGGGGGCGGCCCCCGGCGACGGGATGGGGGCGGCCCCGGCGACGGCTGGGGGGTGCGGCCTCCGGTGATACCCAGGTATCACCCCTGGACCGGCCCCTCGGTATGACGTCTCGCGCGGGCCCGGCTGCCTAACCTGGGCGGGCCATGAAGAAGACACCCACCTCCCCCCGCCTCGCCGCGCGGCTCGCGCCCGTGCGCCTGGCGCTGCGGTCCTTCGGGGTCGCCCTCGCGACCCCGACCGAGCCGGGCGCGCCCCTGTTCGCCGATGTGCGCAACCGGTGGCTGAGGATGCTCCCGTACGCCGTCGCGCTCGGCTTCGTCTGTTCGCTGCTCCCCGTCACCGTCACCGTCCTCATGCAGGACTACGAAGTGAACGGTGCCCTCGCGGGTGCTCTCGCCACCGCGCAGACCGCGCCGTTGCTGCTCGCCGTCACCCGTCCCCTCCAGGCCTGGTGGATCATCGGCGCCGCCGACGTCCTCGGCGCCGTCGTGCTGCTCGGCGCGGACGGCCTGGACGGACGGTCCTGGCCGTGGACGCCGATGGTCGTCGTCGGGTACCTCGCGCTGATGCTCGCCCTCGGGCTCCGCGAGTCGCGCAAGGCCCTGCTCGGGGTGTGGCTGGTGACCGGGGCCGCCGGGTTCGTGCTCGTCGCGCTCCGGCCGGAGCGGGACGACGGCGTCCACATCCTGCTCTTCGTCCTGAGCGGCGTCGTCCTGCTCATCACGGCGACGCTGCGGGAGCGCGGGGACGCCGAGCGCCGCACACAGGAGGAGCGGGCCCGTACGACGCTCCTGGAGGAACGCGCCCGGATCGCGCGCGAGTTGCACGACGTCGTCGCCCACCACATGTCCGTGATCACCGTGCAGGCGGACTCGGCGCCGTACCGGATCCCGGATCTTCCGGAGGCGGCGCGCGAGGAGTTCACCTCGATCGCGGCGAGCGCGCGGGAGTCGCTCGCGGAGATGCGGCGGCTGCTGGTGGTGCTGCGCAGCGAGGGCACGGAGGGCGAGCGGGCCCCGCAGCCGGGCCTGGACCGGGTGCAGCAGCTGATCGAGGCGACGGTACGGGCGGGGGTGCCGGCGGAGCTGTCGATGGCGGCAGATCTCAAGGACCGCGGCGACGTACCGCAGGCGGTGGATCTGTCGGCGTACCGGATCGTGCAGGAGGCTCTCGCGAACGTGGTCCGGCACGCGCCGGGCGCGGAGACCCGGGTGTCGGTACGGTCCGAGGACGGCGTGCTGATCGTGGTGGTCGTCAACGGGCCCGCGCCTGGGCCGACTTCGCCGCTGGAGGGCGGGACCGGGACGGGTCACGGGCTGGTCGGCATGCGGGAACGCGTACGGTTGACGGGCGGCACGCTGGACACCGGGCCGCTGCCGGACGGCGGCTTCCGGGTCGCGGCCGGACTCCCGCTGCGCACGAAGGACGGACTTCCGTGACCCCCATCCGCGTGATCATCGTCGACGACCAGGCCATGGTGCGGGCGGGGTTCGCCGCGCTGTTGTCGGCGCAGGCCGACATCGACGTGGTGGGCGAGGCGCCGGACGGGCGGCAGGGGGTGGAGGTCGCGCGTGCGACGCACCCGGACGTGGTGCTGATGGACGTACGGATGCCGGAGATGGACGGGCTGGCGGCGGCGCGGGAGATCCTGGACCCGCCGGCGGGGGTGGTGCACCGTCCGAAGGTGCTGATGCTCACGACGTTCGACGTGGACGACTACGTGTACGAGGCGCTGCGCGCGGGCGCGTCGGGCTTCTTGCTGAAGGACGCGCCGCCGGCGGATCTGATCGCCGCGGTACGGGTGGTGGCGGCGGGCGAGGCGTTGCTGGCGCCGTCGGTGACGCGACGGCTGATCGCCGACTTCGCGGCGACGAGGCCGGCGCCGCGGGCGGACCGGGCGGCGCTGCGGCTGAACGGCCTGACGCCGCGTGAGACGGAGGTCCTCGAACTGATCGCCCGGGGCCTGTCGAACCAGGAGATCGCGGAACGTCTGGTCCTCGCGGAACAGACGGTGAAGACCCACATCGGCCGGGTCCTGGCGAAGCTGGACCTGCGGGACAGGGCGCAGGCGGTGATCTTCGCGTACGAATCGGGCCTGGTGACCCCGGGCGACGCACGCTAGGCCGTGAGGACGCCGAGGTCCCGCCGGAGTCCTGCGGGGAGAGGCCTCCGGTCGCGGTGGCGAAGAGCGGCATGAGCGCAGAGAAAGGCGAAACCGAAGCCGAAGCCGAAGCCGACGAGGAGGATGCCGGCAGTCGGTGGGTGGCGTAGGAGCCGCCGGCCTCGACGCCGTCAGGAGCGCAAGGCCGACCGACGCGAGCGCCAGGCCCGGCACGATCAGGCCACGGGGCGCCGGCCGGTGCCGCAGGCGGGCGGAGACCTGGGCGGAGGCGTTCCCGCCATCGGCAGCGGGCCAGGCCGATCCGGGCCGGGGGCAGCCGAGGGCATCCGCCCGACCACATCGTCGGCCCGCCCGGCGCAACGCCGGACCGGTCGTGCCGAGCGGCCCGCCCGGCCCCAGGGCCGGCCCGAGACTCACCTGTGACCTGCGGAAAGATCCACGACGGGGTTACCGCGGGTTCCGTCGCCGCGCACACAGGATCGTCACCGAACCGACATACCGAGCGGTCGGAAACCTCTTACGCAGGAGCTGTACCCATGAGTAACGTACGCGGACCACCGGCGCCACCCGCCCGTTCCCCGGGGCGGCAAGGAGCAAGATCGATGTCGTACCACCAGCCTTTCCCCGGCCCACCGCCCGTACCCCAGCACCGGAATGCCGGGCGGCACCGCCAAGAGGCGGAGTCGCAGTCCTGGGAGGATGGATCGCAGTCCTGGGACACCGATCCACAGGCAGCCTGGGACTCGTCCCCGCGAGCGTGGGACTCCTCGCCGCAGGGCCGGGACTCCGGGCAGCAGCCCTGGGACGCGTCCCCGCAGCCGCAACCGCCCGCCGCCAGCGACGATCGTGATGATCTGCACCGGCTCGGATCGGCCTACCGCAGGCTCCGCCGGGTCGCCACCTTCACCGCGCTCGGCTACTTCGTCATCTTCCTCTTCCTGTCCGGCTACGCCCCCTCGATGATGACCGGCACCATCAGCGGTGGTCTCACCATCGGTCTGGTCCTGGGGCTCCTCCAGCTGCCCGTGGCGCTGGCTGCGATCGCGCTGTACGAGCGGATCGCGCGCAACCGCGTCGACCCGCTCGCCGCGGCGATCCGCGAACGCGCCGAGCAGGCTGCCGCGGCAGCGGCGCCCCGGCCGGAACGCCAGAGCCGCTCCGGCCGTCCCGTGTGGCAGCAGCCCAGCGGAGGTGCGCGCGCATGACCAGCTTCAGCTCCGAGGCCCAGACCATGTCGCTGATGGCGTTCATCGCGGTCATCACCGTCACGCTGCTGCTGTGCGTGATGACCGGCCCCGATCGTGACGACCTGGGCGATTTCTACACCGGCTACCGCTCGCTCTCCCCCGTGCAGAGCGGCCTCGCGATCGCCGGTGACTACATCTCCGCCGGCACCGTGCTCGGCACCATCGGCATCATCGCGCTCGTCGGCTACGACGGCATCACGCTCGCCCTGAGCACCGTGCTCTCGCTGGTCCTGATGATGTTCCTGCTCGCCGAACCGCTGCGCAACGCCGGCCGGTTCACGATCGGCGACGTCTTCACCCGGCGTCTCCCCGGCCCCGCCGTGCGGATCACCACGGCCGCGGTCACCCTGACCGCACTGCTGCCGCTGGTGATCTTCCAGCTCGCGGGCGCCGGCGATCTCCTCTCCGTCGTCCTCGGCTTCGACGCCGACGGCTTCAAGACCGGCGCGATCGTGTTCCTGGGCCTGCTGATGATCGCGTACGCGGCGATCGGCGGCATGAAGGGCACCGCCTTCATCCAGATCGTCAAGACCGTCGTCCTGCTCGGCGCGTCCCTCGCGATCGCCGCGCTCATCCTCAACCGCTTCGACTTCAGCCTGCCCTCCCTGCTGGACGCCGCCAAGCGCGGCAGCGGGGCGGGAGACGCCTACCTCGCCTCCGGTCTGCAGTTCGGCGGCAACGAACTCGACATGATCAGCACTCAGTTGACGGTCGTGCTCGGCGCCGCGGTGCTGCCGCAGATCACCATGCGCATGTTCACCGCGCGCAGCGCGGCAGCCGTGCGGCGCTCGATGTCCTGGGCCGTGTCGACCGTCGTCGTGACCTGTCTGCTGATCGCCGTCATCGGCTTCGGCGCGGCGGCGATCGTCGGCCACCAGGGGATCGTCGCCGGCGACCCGCAGGGCAAGACGGCGTTCCTCATGGTCAGCCAGGCCGTCATGGGCACGGACCAGACGACCGTCGAGACACTGCTGTTCACGGCCGTGGCGACAGCCATCTTCCTCACCCTGCTGGCCTCGGTCGCCGGGATCACCCTCGCCTGCGCCAACACCCTGGCGCACGACCTCATCACGCACGGGCTGCGCCGCAAGGCGCAACTGAAGGGCTCCGCAGAGATGGCCATCGCCCGGACCGCCGCGGCGGGCGTCGGGCTCGTGGCGATCGCGATCGCCGCCGGTGCACGGCATCTGAACCTTCAGGCACTGCTCACCCTGTCGTTCTGCATCGGCGCGTCCGCGGTCGCACCGGCCCTCATCTACAGCCTCTTCTGGCGCCGCTACTCCCGTACGGGGCTGCTCTGCACCCTCATCGTGGGCAGCGCCTCCGCGTTCATCCTCATGACCGGCAGCAACCTGGTGTCCGGATCGCCCCAAGCGATCTTCCCGGACCAGGACTTCAACTGGTTCCCCTTCACCACGTCGGGAATCCTCTCGGCCCCGCTGGGCTTCCTCGCGGGCTGGCTCGGCACGGTGCTCTTCGAACGTGACCCGGCCGACCAGCGCATGCGGTACGAAGCGGTGGAGGAGACGATCCTGGCCGGCACACCCGCGGCGAACAGTACCTCCGCGTCCTGACGCGCACGCCCCGACGAAAGGGCGCCCGGCCTGAAGTTCCAGGCCGGGCGCCCTTTCGGCTGTCCCGAGGTGCCTAGGGCCTCTCGTTCTCCCCGCCCCGCTATGGGGGGGGGAGAACCCCACCCCCTCACGGGGGTCGGCGCCTCCTCCGGCCCCTACCCCGGTATGAGGCCCGACTTGGCCCTCCGGTGTGACGTCGTGTCAGGCGTCCTCTTCCTACCTTCCTCTCGCCATCGCAACGAGACGTGAAGAGGGAGGGCGCCGCATGCGCCGTTACACGAGGACCCTGGTCGCCGCCGCGCTCGCCGTCACCGTCGTCGCCGGGACCGCCGGGTGGGCGTCCGGGAGCGCGCAGCGGGCCGTGACCGGGCCGCCCGTCGGGGCGGAGGCGTGGACGGCCGCCGGGCTGCCCGACCCCGAGCGCACCAGCCCCGCCGAAGTCGCCGCGTTCTTCCGCGACTTGAACCCCGCCCGGCAGCAGGAGCTGCTCCGCGCCCACCCCTCCGTCGTCGGCAATCTCGACGGCGTTCCGCCCACGCTTCGGTACGAGGCCAACGCCCTCACCCTCGGCGCCCAGTACGCCGGTCGGCAGGTCCTCGCCTCCGACCCGCGCGGACGCGGCCAGATCGCCCTCGTCTCCGGCGACCTCACCACCGCCGAGCACATCGCCGTCGTCGTCCCCGGCTCCGACATCGACGCCGGCAACATCCGGCCCCTCACCGACATGGCCGACGCCCTGCGCCGCGCCACCGACGGCCGTACCGCCGTCATCGCCTGGGCCGGCTACACCACCCCCGTCGGCGTCGGCGTCGACGCCGCCACCGGCGACCTCGCCGAGGCCGGAGCCGAGCGGCTGACCCGGCTGACCGACGGCCTGGCCGCCGTCGGGGCGCCCGCCCCCTCCCTCTTCTGCCACAGCTACGGCTCCGTCGTCTGCGGCCTCGCCGCCCACGACCTCAAGGCCAAGGACCTCGTCGTCCTCGGCTCCCCCGGCATGCGCGCCGGCAACGTCGGCGAGCTGCGCACGTCCGCCCGCGTCTGGGCCGCCAAGGACCCGTCCGACTGGATCGACCGCGTCCCCAACGTCTCCTTCGCCGGGCTCGGCCACGGCGCCGACCCCACCGAGCCCGCGTTCGGTGCCCGCCGCGTCCCCGCCGACGACGCCCGCGGCCACAACGGCTACTTCGCGACCGGCACGCAGTCCCTCCGTACCTTCGCCGCCATCGCCCAGGGGGATGCCCGATGAACGCGCTCGCCGAACGCATCGAGGCCCGTACCCCCGCCCATCGCGACCGCGCGATCGACGGCCTGCGCGCTCTCGCCCTCCTCGCCGTACCGACCGGCCACTGGCTGCTCGGCGGGTTCACGCTCTCCTCCGACGGCGCGATCCACAACGCCAGCCCGCTCTCCGCCTTCGGCGGCCTCGCCCCCGCCAGCTGGATCCTCCAGATGCTCGGGATCTTCTTCCTCGTCGGCGGCTACGCCTCCGTCCTGTCCTACCGCCGCCACGAGGGTTCCACCGCCACCTGGCTCAAGGGCCGCCTCGCCCGCCTCGGCCGGCCCGTCCTCGGCGTCACCGCCGTCTGGGCCTTGCTCCTCCCTCTCCTCCACTACGGGTTCGACGTCCCCGGCGACACCCTGCGGACGGCCTCCACGCTGGTCATCCAGCCGCTCTGGTTCGTCGGGGTGTACACGGTCGTCACCGCCCTCACCCCCCTGTGCGTCCGCGCCGCCCGCCGCGCCGGAATCTGGGCCGCGGCGCCCCTGCTCGGCTCCGTCGCCGTCGTCGACTTCCTGCGCTACGGCCCGTACGCGGACGCCATGCCCTCCTGGCTGAGCGTCCTGAACATCCTCCCCGGCTGGCTCTTCGCCTACCAGCTCGGTGTCTCCTGGGGCGAGGGGCGGGTCACCCGGCGCCACGCCTGGGGTCTGCTGCTCGGCGGCGCGGCGCTCTTCGCCGCCCTGCTCCTCGCCTTCGGCTACCCGGCCTCGATGGTCGGCGTCCCCGGCGAGGCCCGCACCAACTCCCACCCGCCGTCGCTGCTCGTCCTCGCCCTCGCCGCCGCACAGAGCGGGGCGGCGATCCTGCTCCGCGAACGGTTCGGGAAGCTGCTGCGGCGACCCGCGCTGTGGGCGCCGGTCGTGGTCGTCAACCTGTCCGCGATGACGATCCTGTGCTGGCACCAGACGGCGATGCTCGCCGCCGCGATCCCCGCGTCGTACGGGGGTGAGGTCCCTGGCCTCGTCGGCGCGCCGGACTCGGTCGGCTGGATCCTGGCCAGGCTCGCCTGGATGCCGCTCTTCGCCGGGCTGCTGGTCCTGATCGGGCGCTTCACCCGACGCTTCGAGTCCCCCTGGACCCGCACCGGCCCCGCCCGCCGCACGGCGGCAGGCCTCCTCGCCGCGGGCTTCGCCGCCTTCGCCCTGGGACTGGCATGAGCCCGGCGCGGCGCCGGGAAACCCGGCGGACCGGCCGGCCCCGAGGGCCCGACCGGTCCGAGGCGCCCGGCCGTCCCGGCGGACCCGAGGACCCGGGAGCCGGCCTTGGGCGCCCCCGACCCCTACTCCCTCACCGTCGCCGTCGAGCGCATGTCCGGGTAGCGGTCGCCCGACACCTGGGACGCGATCGGCTCCAGTTCCGCCAGTTCCGAGGGCGTCAGCTTCAGGCGCGTCGCCGCCGCGTTCTCCTCAAGGCGCGTGCGCTTGCGGGTGCCCGGGATCGGGACCACCGTCAGGCCGTGGACCGAGGCACGCTGCTGGACCCAGGCCAGGGCGACCTGCGCCGCCGTCGCACCGTGATCGGCCGCGATCTTGTGGACCGGTGCGAGCAGCGCCGCGTTCCGTACCGCGTTCTCGCCCGAGAAGCGGGGCTGGTACGCACGGAAGTCGCCGCTCGACAGCTCCTTCGAGGCGTCCGCGAACGCTCCCGTCAGAAAGCCCCGGCCCAGCGGCGAGTACGCCACGAACGTCACCCCGAGTTCCGCCGCCGCCCCCACCGCGCTGCGCTCCACATCGCGTGAGAAGAGCGACCACTCCGACTGCAGGGCCGTGATGGGGTGCACCGCGTGCGCCTCGCGCAGCTCCGCGCCCGTCACCTCGCTCAGGCCCACGTACCGGATCTTGCCTTCCTGTACGAGCTCCGCCATCGCCCCGACCGACTCCGCGAAGGGGACCTCCGGGTCGTGCCGGTGCATGTAGTAGAGGTCGATCGTCTCGATGCCGAGGCGGCGCAGGCTCCCCTCCACGGCCTGGCGGATGTACGCCCGGTCGTTGCGGATGGCCCGGTAGTGCGGGTCCCCGGCGCGCCGCTCGATGGCGAACTTGGTGGCGAGCGTGACCTCGTCGCGGTGCCGGGCGAGGAACGGCGCCAGGAACTCCTCGTTGGCGCCGCTGCCGTAGACGTCCGCGGTGTCGATCAGGGTGACGCCGGCCTCGAGTGCGGCGTCGAGGGTGTCGCGGGCGGCGGCCTCGTCCGTGTCGCCGTAGAACTCGCTGATGCCCATGGCGCCGAAGCCCTGGACGCCGATCTCCGGTCCGTCCTGCCCGCCGAGCCGTACCGTGTCGATCCTGGTGGTCATGAGGTCGTGCCTCCGCAGATGGTTCCGTAGTGCCCGATCTTGATGTCGAGCACGGCGAGCGCGTCCTGGAGTTCGCCGATCCGGGAAAGGACGTCCCGGCGGGTGCTCTCCAGGAGCTCGCGCCGTTCGTCCCTGGTGTGATCGCCCTCCCGCACCAGCTCCGCGTACCGCACCATCCCGGCGACCGGCATCCCGGTCAGCCGGAGCTTGCCGACGAACGCCAGCCAGTCCAGATCGCGCTGCGAGAAGCGGCGCTGGCCGGTGTGCGAACGGTCGACGTGCGGCATCAGCCCGATCCGCTCGTACCAGCGCAGGGTGTGCGCCGACAGGCCGGTCAGGGCGGCCACCTCACTGATGGTGAAGTGGGCGGCGCTGCTCTCGATCACGCTCATGACCCCCACGCTAGAACCCTTGAGTGCACTCTAAGCAAGTAGGCTCGGCTCCATGTCCTTGCAGAGCCTGGCGTTGATCGAGAACTGGCCCGTCCCGACCGCGGCCGCCGCCGTCGTCCGCGCGGACGGCACCCTGGCCGGGGCGCACGGCCCCACCGGACAGCGGTTCCCGCTCGCCTCCGTCACCAAGCCGCTGGCGGCGTACGCCGTCCTCGTCGCGTACGAGGAGGGGGCGATCGAGCTCGACGAGCCGGCCGGGCCCGAGGGCGCGACGGTCCGGCACCTGCTGGCGCACACCTCGGGGCTCGCGTTCGACGAGCCGCGGGTCATGGCCGCGCCGGGCACGCGCCGCATCTACTCCAACACCGGGTTCGAGGCGCTCGGCGACCATGTCGCCAAGGCGACGGACATCTCGTTCGCCGACTACCTCCACCAGGCCGTCCTGGAGCCGCTGGGCATGACCTCGACGTCGCTGGAGGGCTCGCCCGCCAAGGACGGCGTCTCGACGGTCGACGACCTGGTGCGGTTCGCGGCCGAGGTGCAGGCGCCCCGGCTGCTCGACGCGCGCACGGTGCTCGACGCGATGACGGTGTCGTACCCCGGTCTCACCGGCATCCTGCCCGGGTACGGCCATCAGCGGCCGAACGACTGGGGGCTCGGTTTCGAGATCCGGGACGGCAAGGCGCCGCACTGGACGGGGGCCTCGTCCTCGCCGCGGACGTTCGGGCACTTCGGGCAGTCGGGCACGTTCCTGTGGATCGACCCGGACGCGCGCGCCGCGTGCGTGGCACTGACCGACCGGCCCTTCGGGCCGTGGGCCGTGGAGGCGTGGCCGCCGTTCACGGACGCGGTGCTCAGGGAGCTGCGCGGCTAGCGCGGCGTCCAGGCTGTTCCGCCCGGCCCGGTGGATGCGCGGGACGTACACGGACCGCGTCAGGGGGTGTTCGTGCGCGTCGGGGACGGGTGCCGCTCCGCCGTGCCCGTGGGCCCCGGGCTGCCCGCTCCGCCGCCCGTGCCGAAGAGGTCGCCCGGGGTGGTGGGCGAGGGGCCGCCACCGGGCGAGGTCTCCGTATCCGTAGGGGTGACGGTCTCCGACGGAGCCGGGGTGCCGACCTCGAATTCGTCGCAGCGCTCGGCGGGGCGCGTTCCGCCCGGACCCGACAGGACGACCGCGATCCGTGCGTCGGTCTCCTCCGCGTAGGCAGCCGTGCACACCAGCTGACGGACGGCCGTCCCGTCCAGGTCTCCCAGCGGGAAGTCGAGGCTGACCCGCAGCGTGGGCTCCTCGTCCCCGTCCTCCCCCTCCACGTTCACGAGCGGCCCCGCCTTCCCGTCCGCCCACCTGCCCGGTTCCGGCAGTCTGGACGCCAGCCCGGCCGCGCGCTCCGCGGCGTTGGGCCCCCGGAGCAGCGCGGCGAGCGCCTTGGAGGCGATGGCCCCGGTGCCGATCGGATAAGTGAGCGGGCCCTGGCCGGGGACCGACTGGTAGTCGTAGTCGAACGGCGGCTCCATGGGGCGGGCGGCCGGGGTCAGTCTGCCGTCCACGTCGACGTAGAACAGCAGCAGCCGGCTGCCCTCGCCGGGGGCGACGGCGACCGTCGCCGGCCCGCCGGCCTCCACGACGTCGCTCTGCTGGATGCCGCAGCCGGTGAGCGCGAGGCCGCCCGCGAGGAGGGCCGCGCCGAACCCGGTTCCGCGCCTCCTCATCGGGGGATCCGTACGGTGAAGACGGCGCCGCCGTCGGGGCTGTTCATGGCCGTGACGGTACCGCCGTGCAGCCGGACGTTCTCCAGGGTGATGGCGAGCCCGAGTCCGCTGCCCGCGGAACGGGTACGGGCCTGATCCGCCTTGAAGAAGCGGTCGAAGACGTGCGGCAGGACCTCGTCGGCGATGCCGGGCCCCCGGTCGGCGACCTCGGTGACCAGCCAGTCGCCGTCGGCACGCAGGCTCACCGTCACCGGCGCCTCGCCGTGCCGCAGCGCGTTGCCGACGAGGTTGGCGACGACGATGTCGTAGCGGCGCGGGTCGAGCCGGGCGCGCACTCCGGCGGGCAGATCGGTCCGGACGAGTTCCGGATCGGTCCAGTGGCGGTGCTGGAGGGTCTTGCGCACGCTGTCGGCCACGTCCACCTCGTCCACGTGGAGTTCGGCGGCGCGCGCGTCGAAGCGGGAGATCTCCATGAGGTCCTCGACCAGCACCGCCAGTTTGCCGGTCTCGGCGCTGATGAGCCGTACCGCCCGGGCCGTGTCGCTGTCGAGGCCGGCCGCGTCCTCGTCGAGGACCTCGGTGACGGCGAGCATCCCGGCGAGCGGGGTGCGCAGTTCGTGGGAGACGTCGGAGGCGAAGCGCCGGGCGCGCGCCTCGGCGTGCCGCAGCTCGACGACGGAGCGTTCGAGCGCGGCGGCGGACTCGTTGAACGTGCGGGCTAGATCGGCGAGTTCGTCGCTGCCCTTGACCTGGATCCTGGCGTCGAGCTCACCCCGCCCCATGGAGTCGGCCGCGCGGCGCAGCTCCCGTACCGGACGGAGCACGCTGCGGGCGGCGAGCAGGGCGGGGATCAGCGCGACGGCGAGCGCGGGCAGGGCGCCGTCGCGGGCGGCGAGGACCATCGCCTCGACGTTGGCCTCCTCGACGTCGAGTTCCATGACCGCGTACAGCACGAGGCCGGTGCGGTGGACGGCCTTTGCCGGGGTGTGTGCCCGGAAGACTGCGGGGACGGCCACGGTCAGATAGGGCCGGCCGTTCTTGACGACCCGCTGGAAGGAGCCGTGGGCGGAGGCCCGGGCCCGGGAGCGCAGTTCGGGCGTGATGACGGTGGAGGTGGGCCGGTCGGCGGACGAGACGCGGAGGGAGCCGTACTCGGCGTAGACCCGCCAAGGTCGCGGCTTGCCCTGGCGGGCGATCTGCTGGAGGTCGAAGCGCAGCGCTTCCTTCTCGATCGGCAGCGCCACGTTCAGGACCTGGACCCGCTCGCGGAAGGCGGACACGGCGGTGTCCTGGGCCTGTTCGAGGATGGCGTTGCGGGCGGCGCGGTAGGTCAGGGCGGCGGTGGTGCCGCAGCAGAGGGCGGCGACGAGGAGGAAGGCGAGGACGAGCCGGGTGCGGAGGCCGAAGGGGCGGCGGCGCGGGGCGCGGCGGCGGCTCACAGCGGGCCGAAGCGGTAGCCGAAGCCGCGCAGGGTCTGGATGTAGCGGGGGGCGCCGGCCGGGTCTTCGATCTTGGTGCGCAGCCGGCGGACGCAGGCGTCCACGAGGCGTGCGTCGCCGTGGTAGCTGTGCTCCCAGACGTGTTCGAGGAGTTGCTGGCGGCTGAAGACCTGCTCGGGGTGGGCGGTCAGATGCAGCAGGAGCTTGAGCTCGGAGGGGGCGAGGGCGATGCGCTCACCGGACTTGGCGACCGTGAGTCCGGCGCGGTCGATGGCTATGTCGCCGTGGAACTCGACGGCGGGGCGGCCGGCGCCGGGCTCCTCGATGCGCCGGAGGACGGCGCGTATGCGGGCCTCGATGACTTCGGTACGGGCGGGTTTGACGATGTAGTCGTCGGCGCCGGCCTCCAGGCCGACGACGATGTCGAAGTCGTCACCGCGCGCGGTGAGCATGATGATCGGCAGCTGGCTGGTCTGCCGGATCCGGCGGCAGACCTGGACGCCGTTGACGCCGGGGAGCATCAGGTCGAGCAGCACGAGATCGGGCCGGAACTCGGCGACCAGCGCGAGCCCCGCCTCGCCGGTCGCGGCGCCGCGGACGTCGTGCCCACGTCGGCGCAGCCCGAGTTCGACCCCTTCGCGGACGGAGGGGTCGTCTTCGATGAGAAGAACGCGAGGCATATCGGCAGTATCCCAGGGTGAGAAGAGGGGCAGGTGGGCCGGTCGGGGCGTCGGTCGGGGCAGGGCGGGGCGTCGGTCGGGTCTGGGCGTCGGTGACGGCTCAGCCGCGGCGGGCGAGACCGCGCAGGCGACCGCCCGCGCCCGCCATCAGGGCCTGGACCTCCGTGAGCCGGAGCGGCCGGGCGAGCAGGGCGAAGACGGCGAGGATGACGAGGCCCCCCGCAGCGCCGGCGGCGAGCGCTCCGGCCGGGGCGGTCGTGTCGGCGGCGAGCAGCCCGAACCCGGCCGCGGGCACGGCGGCCACGAGCAGCCGCGCGAGCGCGGAGGCCGCGCCGGGAGAGCCGGTACCGGACGCGCCCGCGCCGAGCGTGGACGCCTCACCGGAGTCGGACGCGACCGCCGCACCCGACGTGCCCTCCGCGCCCCGCCGGGAGCGGCTCAGGCGGCGTCGGAGTGCGTACGCCGTCAGCGCCCAGCCCGCCCACAGCGCGAGCGAGTAACCGGCCGCCATGCCCGCCACCGCCCAGGTCGGCGGGAGGAACGTGTACGCGGTCACGGACAGGCCCGCGTTGACGGCCGCGATCACCAGGTTGAGGAAGAAGGGGGTCCTGGTGTCCCGCAGCGCGTAGAAGGCGCGGGTGCAGACGTACTGGCCGGAGAAGGCGATCAGCCCCGGCGCGAACGCCATCAGGATCCAGGCCATGGCCCGGATGTCGTCCGCGCCGGTCCTGCCGTACTGGAAGACCAGGCTCATCAGCGGCACGGCCAGCGCGAACAGGGCGCAGGCCGCGGGGACGACGGCCGCCGTGCTCGTGCGGAGCCCGTACGAGACGTCCCGCCGCACCCCCGTCAGGTCGCCGTCCGCCGCCGCCCCGCTCATCCGCGGGAGCAACGCCGTCACCAGCGAGACGGTGACGATGCCGTGCGGCACCGCCCACAGCAGATAGGCGTTGTTGTACGCGGCGAAGCCGAAGCCACCGCCCGCGCCGAGCTCCTCCGCCCGCGTGCCCGCCGCCGTCGCCAGCTTCGTCGTCACCCAGTACGCGGCCTGGTTGGTGAGGACCAGCATCACCAGCCAGCCCGCCGACCGAAGCGGCGCCGTCAGCCCGC
Source organism: Streptomyces sp. NPDC022552 (assembly GCF_055561875.1). Classification (NCBI taxonomy): domain Bacteria; kingdom Bacillati; phylum Actinomycetota; class Actinomycetes; order Kitasatosporales; family Streptomycetaceae; genus Streptomyces; species Streptomyces sp. NPDC022552. The sequence continues at coordinate 342,375 of NZ_JBVHGJ010000002.1, read as the reverse complement.
TGCCCCGCAGGTCGAGGCGCGGACGGAAGCGGAAGCCGGCCGACCGCAGCGACGGCACCAGCGCCAGCGCCTGCAGCGCGATGCCCGCCGTCGTGCCCCAGCCGAGCAGCGCGGTCTCGCCCGCCGTCAGTCCGCCGCCCGACGCGGTCGCCAGGTAGAGGGCGAACACCCCGATGACGACGACGTTGTTGAGGACCGGCGTCCACATCATCGCGCCGAACCGGCCCCGGGCGTTGAGGACCTGCCCGAGCAGGGTGAAGAGCCCCAGGAAGAAGATCTGCGGCAGGCAGTAGCGGGCGAAGGCGACCGTCATGGACTCCCGCGCGCCGCTGTAGTCGGTGTACGCGTCGATGATCGCGGGCGCCGCGAGCACCGCGCCGGCCGTCAGGACCAGCAGCGCGCCCACGCAGACCGTGAGGAGCCGGTCGGTGTACGCGACACCGCCGTCCTCGTGCTCCTTGGCCGCCTTGACCAGCTCGGGCACGAAGACCGCGTTGAGGGCCCCGCCTAGGAGCAGCATGTAGACGATGGTGGGGATGGAGTTGGCGACCGCGTACCCGTCCGCGATCGCCCCCACGCCCAGCGCCGCGGCGACGATCGCCGACCGTACGAATCCGCTGGCGCGCGAGACCAGCGACCCGGCGGCCATCAGCGCGCCGCTGCGGAGCACGGAGGACGCGCGCTGCTTCGGCGCCTCCACCACGGTCGCCGTCATCGACGGGCCAGGTAGGCCTGGAAGGCCCGGTACAGCGTGTGGTTCGTCGTGCCGTCCAACGGTGTCTCCCACTCCCCCAGCGTCTCGACGGCCTGCCCGCCCGTGCCGAGCTTCCAGCGCAGCAGACCGTGGGCGCGGTCGTCCGGATCAAGGGTGGAGGGTATCCCGCGCATGTCGTAGACATCGGCGCCGAGCGCCTGGGCGTCGAGCAGCATCCGCCACTGCAGGGCGTTGGAGGGGCGGACCTCGCGGCGGTGGTCGGCGGACGCGCCGGTCTGGTACCAGACCCGCTTCCCCACCGTGATCATGGTGTGGGCGGCGAGCGTCTCGCCCTCGTGGCGGGCGAGGTAGAGCTTCATCCGGCCCGGTTCCTCGGCGTTGAGGACCGCGTACTGGCGCTCGTAGTACGCGAGGGAGCGGCCGAGCCGGAAGCCGTCGCGCTCCTCGGTGATCCGCAGGAGCCGGAAGAACTCGGGCAGGTCGGCCGCCGAGCCGACGACGATCTCGACACCCGACGCGCGCGCCTTGCGTACGTTGCGCCGCCACTCCTGGTTGAGGCCCTTCCACAGGTCGTCGGCGCTGCGGCCGGCGAGGGGGACCTGGTAGACGTGGCGGGGCTGGGCGTCGGCGCCGTCGGAGGCGTTGGTGGAGTCGCCTCCGCAGCGGCGCCAGCCGCGGGAGCGGAGCCGCTCGGCGACGGCGGTGCCGAGCGGGTCGACCTCGTCGGCGAGGACGTCGGCGAGGCGCCGGCCCGGCCCGGTGTTCGCCTTGAGGGTGGCGGCGTTCCAGCGGCGGAAGGCGGGCGAGGGCCCGATGCGTACGGCGAAGGCGCCCGCGGCGCGCAGGTGCCGGAGCAGCGGGATGAGCCAGCCGTCGATGTCGGGGGCGGCCCAGTCGGCGACAGGCCCCTCGGGGAGGTAGGCGAAGTACTTGCGGGTGCCGGGGAAGGCCCGCAGCAGGACGAGGGCGACACCGGTGAGGTGGCCGTCCCCCGGCCCCCAGCCGAGGAGCTGATGGCTCCAGCCGTCCTTCACCCCGGCCCAGGAGGGGAGCTGGAGGAAACCGGCGGCCGCACCACTGCGGGCGAGGTGGGCGCGGTACTCCTCCGAGGTGAGGGGCTGCACGCGGGTGGCGTGCTGGGGTGCGGCCGTCACGAGCAGAGCTGACACAACGGGAGCCTCCTTGTTCCGCCCCTCGGTCGTGGGGCGCACAGGATGCTCACAGCCGTCCTTGACCGTGCCGCGCGTCGTGTGTGACCGGACGATGACCGTTCCTCACCAGCCCTTGTCACACAGCGTCCGAGGTGCTTCCCGCGGCCTACAGTCCGGGCATCCCACACCTTTTCCGGAGGCTTCCGTGATGTCCGTACGCACCCGAACCCGCGCCCGAATACGCCCGGCGCTTGCGGCCCTCGCCCTCTGCGGCTCCCTCACCGCCTGTTCGGCGGGTGCGGTGGGCGCGCCCCGTGACGAGGGAAGCGCGGAGTCGATGGAGTCGCCGGCGAAGGTGACCGTGGCGAGCCCCGCGGCGGGACGGACCGTCACGGTCACGGCGACGGGCGGGAAGCTGACGTCGGTGAAGGTCGTCGCCGCGGACGGCGCCGCGCTGGCGGGCCGTACCGGGGCGGACGGGACCTCGTGGGTCTCGGACCGGAAGGCGGTGACGGGCACCTCGTACCGGGTGGAGGCGACGACCCGTACGCCGGGCGGGAAGGAGGCGACGACCCGGTCGACGTTCACGACCGCGGAGGCGTCACAGGTCAACAAGCTGACGCTGGCCCCCGGGAAGAACACGACGGTCGGGGTCGCGCAGCCGCTGTCGATCGTCTTCGACCGGCCGGTGACCCGGAAGGCCGATGTGGAGAAGCAGCTCAAGGTCACCACGTCGAACGGCACGGTCGGCTCGTGGGGCTGGCTGAAGGACTACTCGGGCAAGGACCGGGTGGACTGGCGGCCGAAGGAGTACTGGAAGCCGGGCACGAAGATCACGCTCGACGCGGCGCTGAACGGTACGGACTCGGGCGGGGGCTGGTTCGTGCGGGACTACCGGACCGGGTTCACGGTCGACGGCGCGGCGCAGGTGGTGAAGGTCGACCTGGACCGCAAGAAGCTCGTGCTCGAGAGGGACGGGCGCGCGGTGCGCACGATTCCCGTGTCCGGCGGGACGCCCGGTGGTGACAAGCGGTCGTGGCGGGGGACGGCGGTGCTGATGGCGAAGGAGGGCACGATCAACATGAACTCGGAGACGGTCGGGCTCGGCGACGCCTACGACAAGATGGTCGACTACTCGATGCGCCTGACCTGGTCGGGGATGTACGCGCACGCGGCACCGTGGAACGCGGCCTACTTCGGTCGGGCCAACAGGAGCTCGGGCTGCATCGGCATGAGCGACGCCGACGCGGCGTGGTTCTACGGGCAGGTCCGCGCGGGCGACCCCTTCGAGATCCGCGGTGCGGAGACGAAGGGCACGGTCGCGGAGGGCAACGGCTACGGGGCGTGGAACCTGAGCTGGGAGCAGTGGCAGGCGAAGAGCGCGGTGGGCCACTGACCCCGCATCGGGCCGGGCGGGGGCGGCTCGGCGGGCGGGGCGGCGGCCCCCACAGCCCGGCGAGCGGGTGCGCCCCCGGCCCCCGCGGCCGGGCTCGCCGGACCGCTCAGACGCGCCGCATCTCCCAGAGGAGGACTTCCGCGTCGGAGGTGGCCAGGAGGGCGAGGGCCCGCGCGTCGGTGACCCGGGCCGCGTCGCCGGGGGCGAGTTCCTCGCCGTCCAGGCGGACCGTGCCCCGCACCACGTGGGCGTAGACGAAGTCCGCGTCCGGGACCGCCGTACGCTCGCCCGCCTCCAGCCGGCGGACGTGGAGCATCGCGGCCGCCTCCGGGAGGGCGTACGGCGTGGAGTCGGCGATCCCGCGGACGATCTCGTACGCCGGGTCGCCGCCCGGTGCCAGCGGGGCGAGCCACATCTGGACGAAGACCAGCGGCACGTCGGCGTCGTTGCGCTCCTCGTGCCGTACGCCCCCCGCGGAGCTGAGCCGCTGGACGTCCCCGGGGCGGACGACCGTGCGGTGACCGGCGGCCGTGTCGTGGTGGGTCAGCTCGCCCTCGACCACCCAGGTGACGATCTCGGTGTGGCTGTGCGGATGCTCGTCGAAGCCGGCGCCGGGCGCGAGCCGCTCCTCGTTGCAGGCGAGGATCGCGCCGAAGCGGATGTTCTCGGGGTCGTAGTGCGCGCCGAAGGAGAGAGCGTGGCGGGTCTCGATCCCGGCCTCCGGATCACCCCCGGGGTAGCGGTCACCGGCCCGCTGGATACGAATCACGGTGCCACGGTATCCCCGGCCCCCGCCGGTCGCGGGGTCCACGCGGGCGGAAGGGCCACGGCCCCCCGGCCACATATCGGTGGCCCGATGAGGCACCCTTAGTCCGTGTCTGAACCGATGAACGCCTCCCATCCGCACTCCGCGACCCTGAAGCGCCTCGAACAGTCCTCCGGGCGGCTGGCCGCCAACGCCATTGCCCGCATGGACGAGACGCTGCCGTGGTACCGGGCGATGCCGCCCGAGAACCGGTCGTGGATCGGTCTGGTCGCCCAGGCCGGTATCGCCGCGTTCACCGAGTGGTTCCGGCACCCGGAGACCCCGCAGGCCATCTCCACCGACGTCTTCGGCACCGCTCCCCGCGAGCTGACCCGCGCCATCACGCTGCGGCAGACCGTCGAGATGGTCCGCACGACCATCGAGGTCATGGAGACGGCGATCGAGGAGGTCGCCGCCCCCGGCGACGAGTCGATCCTCCGCGAGGCGCTCCTCGTCTACGCCCGGGAGATCGCCTTCGCGACCGCCCAGGTCTACGCCCAGGCCGCCGAGGCACGCGGCGCCTGGGACGCCCGGCTGGAGTCGCTCGTCGTCAACGCGGTCCTCTCCGGGGAGGCCGACGAGGGCGCGGTCTCCCGGGCCGCCGCCCTCGGCTGGAACTCCCCCGAGCATGTCTGCGTCGTCCTCGGCACCGCCCCCGACGGCGACAGCGAGCTGACCGTCGAGGCCATCCGCCGCGCCGCCCGGCACGCCAAGCTCCAGGTCCTCACCGGCGTCCTCGGCAACCGGCTCGTCGTCATCGCCGGCGGCAACGACAACCCGCTCGCCGTGGCCAAGGCCCTGATCGGCCCGTACGCGGCCGGGCCGGTCGTCGCGGGCCCCGTCGTCCCCGACCTGCTCGCGGCGACCCGCTCCGCGCAGGCCGCCGCGGCCGGTCTCAAGGCCTGTTCGGCGTGGCAGGACGCGCCGAGGCCGGTTCTGGCGGACGATCTTCTTCCGGAGCGCGCGATCGCCTCCGACCCTTCGGCCCGTGAGCAGTTGGTGGAGGAGATCTACAGACCGCTGGAGGAAGCGGGCTCGGCGCTGCTGGAAACACTGAGTGTCTATCTGGAGCAGGCGAGCAGCCTCGAAGGCGCGGCGCGCATGCTCTTCGTCCACCCCAACACCGTGCGCTACCGGCTTCGACGTGTGACAGACGTCACCGGATGGTCACCCTCCGATGTGCGTTCGGCGTTCACGCTGCGGATCGCGCTCATTCTCGGGCGCTTGGCCGACGGAGATTCGCAGCCCTAGACTTTTGTCGAATACCAACAATTCCCCCGACGGTTCTTCGTGCTAGTCCCCACGGGCGCTTGAAGCCGTCCCCAAGAGAGAGTGTGAGGGTGCTCGTACTCGTCGCTCCCGGCCAAGGCGCCCAGACGCCCGGCTTCCTGACCCCCTGGCTCGAACTCCCCGGTGCCGCCGACCGCTTGGCGGCCTGGTCCGAGGCCATCGGGCTCGACCTCGTCCACTACGGCACGAACGCGGACGCGGACGAGATCCGCGACACCGCCGTGGCCCAGCCCCTGCTCGTCGCCGCCGGTCTGCTCTCCGCGGCCGCGCTCGGCGATGTCTCTCCCGGGGCCGTCGCGGGCCACAGCGTCGGTGAGATCACCGCCGCCGCGTTCGCCGGCGTCCTCGACGACACCGCCGCCCTGCGTCTCGTACGGACGCGTGGTCTGGCGATGGCCGAGGCCGCCGCGGTCACCGAGACCGGCATGGCCGCGCTGCTCGGCGGCGAACCCGACGTGACGGTTCAGCACCTGGAGAAGCTCGGCCTGACCCCGGCCAACGTCAACGGCGCCGGGCAGATCGTGGCCGCCGGCACCCTGGAGCAGCTGGCCGCCCTGGAGGCGGACAAGCCCGAGGGCGTGCGCCGTGTCGTGGCGCTGAAGGTGGCCGGGGCGTTCCACACGCACCACATGGCACCGGCGGTGACGAAGCTGGCGGCCGCCGCGAAGGAGCTGAAGGTCGCCGCTCCGCGCGTGCGCTACGTCTCGAACAAGGACGGCCAGGTCGTCACGGAGGGCGCGGAGGTCATCTCGCGCCTCGTCGGCCAGGTCGCCAACCCGGTCCGCTGGGACCTGTGCATGGACACCTTCAAGGCCCTGGGCGCGACGGCGCTGATCGAGGTGTGCCCCGGCGGCACCCTGACCGGTCTGGCCAAGCGCGCGCTTCCGGGCGTGGCGACCGTCGCCCTGAAGACCCCCGACGACCTCGACGCGGCCCGCACGCTCGTCGCCGAGCACACTGCAGCCTGAGTAAGGAGCCGTAGAGCATGTCGAAGATCAAGCCCAGCAAGGGCGCCCCGTACGCGCGGATCATGGGTGTCGGCGGCTACCGCCCCACCCGGGTCGTGCCGAACGAGGTGATCCTCGAGAAGATCGACTCCTCCGACGAGTGGATCCGCTCGCGCTCCGGCATCGCCACCCGCCACTGGGCCTCCCCCGAGGAGACCGTGACCGCGATGTCCGTCGAGGCCTCCGGGAAGGCCATCGCCGACGCCGGGATCGACCCCGAGCAGATCGGCGCCGTGGTCGTCTCCACGGTCTCGCACTTCAAGCAGACCCCGGCCGTCGCCACCGAGATCGCCGACAAGATCGGTGCGGGCAAGCCGGCCGCGTTCGACATCTCCGCCGGCTGCGCGGGCTTCGGCTACGGCCTGACGCTCGCCAAGGGCATGATCGTCGAGGGTTCGGCCGAGTACGTCCTCGTCATCGGCGTCGAGCGGCTGAGCGACCTGACCGACCTGGAGGACCGCGCGACGGCCTTCCTGTTCGGCGACGGCGCCGGCGCGGTCGTGGTCGGCCCGTCCGACGTGCCGCACATCGGCCCCACCGTGTGGGGTTCGGAGGGCGACAAGTCCGAGACGATCAAGCAGACCGTCCCGTGGAACGAATTCCACGTCGGCGACGTCTCGAAGCTCCCCCTCAACGAGCAGGGTGAGATCAAGTTCCCCGCCATCACGCAGGAGGGTCAGGCGGTCTTCCGCTGGGCCGTCTTCGAGATGGCGAAGGTCGCCCAGCAGGCGCTGGACGCCGCCGGAATCTCGGCGGACGACCTTGACGTCTTCATTCCGCACCAGGCGAACATGCGGATCATCGATTCGATGGTGAAGACGCTGAAGCTGCCGGAGCACGTCACGGTCGCGCGTGACGTCGAAACCACCGGCAACACCTCGGCCGCCTCGATCCCGCTCGCGATGGAGCGGCTCCTGGCGACCGGAAAGGCGAAGAGCGGCGACACGGCGCTCATCATCGGCTTCGGGGCGGGTCTCGTCTTCGCCGCGACGGTCGTTACTCTCCCCTAGGCACTCCGGATCTTCCGGAAGCCATTTACCGAAGCAATCACAGAAGGAGCGCCAACATGGCCTTCACCCAGGAAGAGATCGTCGAAGGTCTCGCCGAGATCGTGAACGAGATCGCCGGCATCCCGACCGAGGACGTCCAGCTCGAGAAGTCCTTCACGGACGACCTCGACGTCGACTCCCTGTCCATGGTCGAGGTCGTTGTCGCCGCCGAAGAGCGCTTCGACGTCAAGATCCCGGACGAGGACGTCAAGAACCTCAAGACGGTCGGCGACGCGACCGACTACATCCTGAAGCACCAGGGCTGATTCGGCCCCTGCTGACTCGGTCAGCCACCCGGCGGTGGCGCCGTATTTCGACCATCACACACGTGGAGAAAGAATTCCTGTGAACTCGACCAATCGCACCGTGGTCGTCACCGGTATCGGCGCAACCACACCGCTGGGTGGCGACTCCGCATCGACCTGGGAAGGTCTGCTCGCGGGACGCTCCGGCGTCAAGCCCCTCGAAGGCGAACGATTCGCCGAACTGCCCGTACAGATCGCGGCGCTCGCCGCGGTCGACCCGGGTGACGTTCTGCCCCGCCCGCTCGCCCGCAAGCTGGACCGCTCGGCGCAGTTCGCGCTGATCGCGGCCCGTGAGGCGTGGGCCGACGCGGGCTACACCGCCCCGGCCGGTGAGGACGAGAGCATCGCGCCCGAGCGGCTCGGCTCCGTCATCGCCTCCGGTATCGGCGGTGTCACGACTCTGCTCGACCAGTACGACGTGCTGAAGGACAAGGGCGTTCGCCGTGTGTCCCCGCACACCGTGCCGATGCTCATGCCGAACAGCCCCTCCGCCAACGTCGGTCTGGAGGTGAACGCCCGGGCGGGCGTCCACACCCCGGTCTCGGCGTGTGCGTCGGGTGCCGAGGCCATCGGCTACGCCGTCGAGATGATCCGTACCGGCCGGGCCGACGTGGTCGTGGCCGGCGGCACGGAGGCGGCGATCCACCCGCTGCCGATCGCGGCCTTCGCCAACATGATGGCGATGTCCAAGAACAACGACGAGCCGACGAAGGCCTCGCGTCCGTACGACACGGGTCGTGACGGCTTCGTGCTCGGCGAGGGCGCGGGCGTGGTGATCCTCGAGTCCGAGGAGCACGCGAGGGCGCGTGGCGCGCGGATCTACTGCGAGGTGCTCGGCCAGGGCCTGTCGGCCGACAGCCACCACATCGCGCAGCCCGAGCCGACCGGCCGGGGCATCGCCGCGGCGATGCAGAACCTGCTGGACTCGACGGACCTGAAGCCGGCGGAGGTCGTCCACCTCAACGCGCACGCGACGTCGACGCCGCAGGGTGACGTGGCGGAGATCAAGGCGCTGCGCAAGGTGCTGGGCGACGACCTGGACCATGTCGCGATCTCGGCGACGAAGTCGATGACGGGTCACCTGCTCGGTGGCGCGGGCGGCATCGAGACCGTCGCGACGGTCCTGGCGCTGCACCACCGGGTGGCCCCGCCGACGATCAACGTCGACGAGCTGGACCCGGCGGTCGACGCGGACATCGTCCGCGACGAGCCGCGCGAACTCCCGCAGGGCACGATCGCCGCGATCAACAACAGCTTCGGCTTCGGCGGCCACAACGTGGTACTGGCGTTCCGCACGGTCTGACCCGCACCCACCTGCGAGGCCCACCCCACACCCGGGGTGGGCCTCAGCCACGTCCGCCGGACGGAGTCCGGCACAGCGCCCCGAAGCCCGCGAAGCGGCGCGAGGCGCGCACGCAGGAGGGGACAACAGCTTCGGGGTGAGGACCGCCCGAGTGCCTCGCGGGTCGCTCTCGCCCACGGCGATCACCGCGGGCGCCACGGAGAGGACCTGGATGTCCGCCGTCGTCACCACGGGCAGCCTCGCCGCCCAGCGCTCCACGCCGGTACGGGTGTCGAGCGCGAGCAGCCGCGCGGTGACCAGGCTCGGGTCGAGGGGCCTGGTGCAGGACTCGACGAGCAAGGTGCGGGCGGCTGTGACATCCGACGCGACGATCCGGCAGTTGTCGGCCAGCGGCCTCGTCCACTGTTCGCTGCCCGCCTCGGTGGAGCGGGCCCGCACGGCCCGGTCCTCCACGGCGACCACGGTGCCTCCGCCGAGGGCGAGCTCCGGCAGCATGACGCCGGCGCCGGCGACCGGCTGTCGCCACACGGTCCGGCCGTCGTCCGCCCGTACGGCGGCGAGCACCGCACAGGGCTTGCCGTGCCGGCCGTACGCAAGCAGGCCCACCCCTCGTTCGGCGCGGGCGCTCAGCGCGCAGACGGACTGGCGGGCCGGGGCGGGGGTGCGCCAGCGCTCGGCGCCGTGTGCGGTCCCGTAGGTGGTGAGGCCGTCGGCTCGGATCCGGGTGACGCCGCCGTCGAGGTCCCAGACGCCGAGGACCCGCGCATCGGCCGGGCCTCCCTCGGCTGGCGCCTGCCAGGCGACCTCCACGTGCGGGCCGCGCATCCACCCGTACGTCTGCCAGCCCGCCCAGAGCCCGACGAGGGCGGCGAGGACACCGAGAGAGAGGCGGAGGACGGAGGCCGGCGTCCGCCGTCCGTCCCTGGAACCGAGGTTCTGCCCGACGTCCCCGTCCGCGCCCGCGCCCGCCTCAGGTGACGCCCCGTCGTCCGGGCGCAGCCACCCCAGGACCACCGGCATCACCAGCGCCGCGAAGAGCCCCAGCCCGATGGCCGTGAGCATGATGCCCACGAACCCCGGTGGGCAGTCGTCGCCGCCGCACTCCGCGGGCGCCTCTGTCACCACCAGGAACACGAAGCCGGCGATCAGCGCCGCCTAGACGGCCCACATGGTCACCCACAGCAGAACGACGGCCCTCCCGGCCGCCGCACGCACACGCGTCACCACAACCCCCACCCCGGGCGCACCCCCTGCACGCCCCCGTGGCGGAATCTACCCGCGTCAGACCACCTGGTGGAGCCAGCGGACCGGGGCGCCCTCGCCGGCGTAGCGGAAGGGTTCCAGTTCGTCGTCCCAGGGCTTGCCCAGGAGCTTGGCGATCTCCGACTCCAGCTCCGTCTCGCCGCGCACCGAGCGGGCCAGGGCGGCGCGCAGGCGGTCCTCCGGGATCAGGATGTCGCCGTGCATGCCGGTGACGGCGTGGAAGATGCCCAGCTCGGGCGTGGCGCTGTAGCGCTCGCCCTCGGCCGTCGGGCAGGGTTCCGCGGTGACTTCGAAGCGGAGCATCTGCCAGCCGCGCAGCGCGGAGGCGAGCTTGGAGGCGGTGCCGGTCTCGCCCTGCCAGGAGAACTCGGCTCTCCAGGTGCCGGGCGACGCCGGCTGGCGGATCCAGTCGAGCTGGACCCTCGCACCGAGGACACCTGCCACCGCCCATTCGACGTGCGGGCACAGCGCGCGCGGTGCGGAGTGTACGTACAGGACTCCACGTGTCGTCACCGGGACCTCCAGTGTGGGACGAGGTTCGCCTTTCCCAGCGGCCTCAGTAAACAGCATCGGGAGTGAAACTCCGTAAACCCCCGAAAAAGGGACAGCATGTGACGTGATGTAATTTACCGGAGCCGATTGGCAAAGGTGCCTCTGGTTCGACGGGGGAAAAGCTACCGTGCCGCACCGCCCTTGGGGTGACGTACGGTCGGTCCGGGGTGGGGTGGACACGAAGCTTTCACCCGCCAGGACGCCGAACGGACGCCGGAGGAGGGGCCGAGGGATGCGCGGCAGACGCCGTTTCCGTACCACTGTCGCCGCTGCGGGGGCCGCGCTGCTGCTGTGCGCGGGCGCCTTGACGGGGTGTGAGACGGCCGGGCCGGCCGTGACGGCGTCGCCGAAGCCGACGCCGCGGCCCACGCCCGTCTGGGACCGCACGCCCGCCTCCCTCGCCGCCGTCGGCGACTCCATCACCCGTGCCTTCGACGCCTGCGCGGTCCTGGCGGACTGCCCCGAGGTGTCCTGGGCGACCGGCACGGACACCGGCGTCAACAGCCTGGCCCTGCGGCTCCTCGGCGCCGAGCGGGTCACCGACCGCAGCTGGAACCTGGCCAGGACCGGGGCGCGGATGGCGGAGCTGCCCCAGCAGATGGCGCGGGCGGGGGCCCGGAAGCCGGAGCTGGTGACGGTGATGATGGGCGCCAACGACGCCTGTCGTGACCGGGTCGAACTGATGACCCCGGTCGAGGAGTTCCGCGCCGACTTCGCGGCGGCGCTCGCCGCGCTGCGGAAGTCCGCGCCCAAGGCGCAGGTGTACGTGACGAGCGTGCCGGACCTGAAGCGGCTGTGGGCGCAGGGCAAGGACAGCCCGATGGGCCGCCAGGTCTGGAAGCTGGGGATCTGCGCCTCGATGCTGGCCGACGCGCAGGATCTGAGCGCCCCGGCCGAGCGGCGCCGGACGCTCGTGCGGGACCGGGTGGTGGCGTACAACACGGTCCTGGAGGAGGTCTGCGCGAAGGACCGGCGCTGCCGGTACGACGGCGGCGCGGTGTTCGGCTTCCGCTTCGACGGCAGGCAGCTCAGCCCGTGGGACTGGTTCCACCCCAGCAAGAACGGGCAGGCGCGGCTCGCGGAGATCGCCCACCGGCAGGTGACGGCTCCGGAACCGCCCGCGTAGGGTTCCGGATCATGAGGATCACGGGTGAACCCTTCGGTTCGGTCGACGGTACGGACGTCACGCGCTGGACGCTCCAGCGGGACGCGGTGCGGGTACGGGTGCTGACCTACGGCGGCATCGTGCAGTCGGTCGAGACCCCCGACCGGGACGGCGTCCCGGACGGCGTGGCCCTCGGCTTCCCCGGGCTGGAGGGGTACCTGAAGCACCCGGAGCCGTACTTCGGCGCTCTGGTGGGCCGTTACGCCAACCGGATCGCGGACGGGACCTTCACCCTGGACGGCACGACGTACCGCCTCGTCCGCAACGGCGGTCCGCACTCGCTGCACGGCGGGGAGCGCGGCTTCGACAAGCGGGTGTGGGACGCGCAGGAGGTCGAGGGCGGGGTGCGGCTGTCCCGGGTGAGCCCGGACGGCGAGGAGGGCTTCCCCGGGCGGCTGGAGGTCTCGGCGACGTACACGCTCGACGACGACGGCGCACTGCGGATCGGCTATCGGGCGGAGACCGACGCGCCGACGGTGGTGGCGCTGACCAACCACACGTACTGGAACCTGGGCGGTGGCGGCCACGAGCTGCGGATCGCCGCCGGGCGGTACACGCCGACCGGCGCGACGGGCGTCCCGACCGGGGAGCGGGCCGAGGTCGCGGGCACGGAGCTGGACTTCCGTACCGGCGGGCCGCTCACGATCCCGCTGGACCACAACTTCGTGCTGGACCACGAAGGCCCGGAGGCGGCGGAGCTGTACGCGCCGGAGACCGGGCGGACCGTGACGGTGGAGACCACCGAGCCCGGGCTTCAGGTGTACGCCAGTCCGGAGCTGGGCGGGGTCGCCCTGGAGACCCAGCACTTCCCGGACTCGCCGAACCGGCCGGAGTTCCCGTCGACGGTGCTGCGGCCGGGGGATGTGTACGCCTCGGCCACGGTCTTCCGCTTCGGCACGCGCTGAGGGACGGGGTGGAGCCCCGGGGCGGTTGTCAGGTTCCGCCCCGGGGCCGGACACGGGGAGGTCAGACCTCCAGCGTGGCGGTGACGCGCGCGTCGCCGAGCGAGTGCGCGGCGCCGACCTCGTACGCGCCGGGGACGAACGTCCAGTCGTGCTGCTCCTCGTCCCAGATCTCGAAGGCGCGGCGCGGCAGCGGGATCTCGACCTCGACGGACTCGCCGGCGCCCGCCTCGACGGAGGCGAAGCCGGCCAGCCAGCGCGCCGGGCGCTCGACGCTGTCGGCCGTCGGCGTCAGGTAGATCTGGACGACCTCGCGGCCGGTGCGGATGCCGGTGTTGGTGAGCGTGACCTTGGCGGTCGTCGGGGTGACCTCGAGGGAGTCGTAGCTCCACGTGGTGTAGCCGAGGCCGTGTCCGAAGGGGTACGCGGGGATGGCGCCGGTCTTGTCCCAGGCGCGGTAGCCGGTGAACACGCCCTCGATGTAGGCGAGTTCGCCGTCGGTCGGGGTGACCTCGGTGACGGGGACGTCGGCGAGGGCGACGGGCCAGGTGGTGGGGAGCCGGCCGCCGGGCTCGGCGGCACCGGTGAGGACGTCGGCGAGCGCGGCGCCGCCCTCCTGGCCGGGGAACCAGCTGAGCAGGACGGCGGCGACGTCCTCGCGCCAGGGCATCTCGACCGGGGAGCCGGCGTTGACGACGACCACGGTGTTCGGGTTGGCGGCGGCCACGGCGCGGACCAGTTCGTCCTGGCGGCCGGGCAGGGCGAGGTCCTTGCGGTCGAACCCCTCCGACTCGACGCGCTCGGTGGTGGCGACGACCACGACGGCGGTGTCGGCGGCGCGGGCGGCCTCGACGGCTTCGGCGATCAGTTCGTCGGGGTCGCGGCGCGGCCCGAGGTGGACGAAGGAGAACATGACCGCCGGGAGCGGGGCCGCGAACTCCTTGTCCAGCGTGTGGAGCAGGGACACCTCGACGGACTCGCCCGCGGTGAGGGCGACCTTGGCGCGCTCGACGGGGGCGCCGAAGAACGCCTCGAAGGGGTCGGTCTCCGGGCCCATCGCCTGGACGCCCTCGAAGAGGGTCTCGCCCGCCACGCCGAGGGTGAAGGCGCCGAGGCCGCGGGTGCCGAAGGAGTGCTCGCCGGACTCGCGCGGGGTGAACGTGCCGGTGACCTCGATGGAGTGCAGGTTCTCGTGGGTGACGCCCGCCGGGAGGTCGTCGCCGATCCACTGGACCTGGCCGTTGGGCAGGGTGCCCTCGCCGAGGACGGTGCCGTCGGCGCCGCGGCAGACGGCGCGGAGGGTGAAGCCCTGGTCGGCGGGGGTGAGTTCGTCGCTGGGGTCGGCGCCGACGGAGAAGGTGAGGGCGCCTTCGGGCAGGGCGGCGGTGAGGCCGGCGAGCGGGGAGACGGTGTGGTCGGGGAAGACCTGGGCGGAGCCTCCGCCGAGGACGCGGGCGTCGCGTGCGGCGGCGCCGGAGAGGGCGACGGTGCCGCTCGCGGCCAGCGGCAGGGCCGCGTTCTCGTTCCGTACGAGGACGAAGCCGCGGTGGGCGATCTCGCGGGCGAGCGCATCGCCGTCGATGGTCTCGGGGGTCTCGGTGACGACCGGCGGGGCGCCTTCGAGAGCGCCGACGCGGGCGGCGAGCCGCAGCACGTTCCGTACGGCCGCGTCGACGGCCGACTCCTCGACCTCGCCGGCGCGGACGGCGGCGGCGAGCGCCTCGCCGTAGACGGTCTGCGGGCCGGGCATGGCGACGTCGAGGCCGCCCTCGATGTCGCCCTTGGTCGAGCGGGCGGCCATCCAGTCGGAGACGTTGTAGCCGTCGAAGCCCCATTCGCCGCGCAGGACCTCGTTGACGAGCTCGTGGTGCTCGGTCATGGTCACGCCGTTGACCTGGTTGTAGGCGGTCATGATGCCCCACGGGCGGGCGTTCTTGACGATGGCCTCGAAGGGGGCGAGGTAGAGCTCGCGCAGCGGGCGCGGGGCGACCTTGTTGTCGACTGTGAAGCGGTCGGTCTCGGCGTCGTTGGCGACGAAGTGCTTGACCGTCGTGCCGACGCCGCCGTCCTGGACGCCCTGGACGTAGCCGGTGCCGATGGCGCCGGTGAGGAAGGGGTCCTCGCTGTACGCCTCGAAGTGGCGCCCGCCGAGCGGTGAGCGGTGCAGGTTGACGGTGGGCGCGAGGAGGACGTGGACGCCCTTGCGGCGCGCCTCCTGGGCGAGCAGCCGGCCGGCGCGGCGGGCGAGGGCCGGGTCCCAGGCGGCGGCGAGCGCGGTCGGGGACGGCAGGGCGACGGAGGGGTCGTCGGCGGTCCAGCGGACGCCGCGGACGCCGATCGGGCCGTCCGACATCACGACCGACCGCAGTCCGATCTCGGGCACGGCCGGCAGCGACCACATGTCCTGGCCGGCGAGGAGCCGTGCCTTGGTGTCCAGGTCGAGCTTTCCGAGCGCCGTCTCGACGGCCTGCTCCCGGACGGTGTCCGCGCTGATCTCCGACACGGCCGTACCTCCTTGTTGACGTCCCTTGTGGCGCCCATGGTGGATCCGATACCAGTAGAGCGGTAGTTTTGGTTATCGTTTCGTTACCATCAGATGTCGTACGGTCCTCGTACGGCCCCGCGGGGCCGTGCTTCCGCCGGACGGCGACAGGGACACAGGGAGAGGGGGCCACGGCGATGGTGCGGGCCAGGAGCGAGGAGCGGCGCTCGGACATCGTTCGCGCGGCCCTCGAAGTGATCGCCGAGCGCGGCTACCGGGGCGCGTCGCTCGGCGCCGTCGCCGAGCGGGTCGGGCTGACGCAGCAGGGGCTGCTGCACTACTTCCCCACGAAGGAGACCCTGCTCGTCGCGGTCCTCGCGGAGCGCGACAAGTGGGACACCAGCGGGGCGGGGACGCGCGAGGGCTGGCGGCTCGACCTGATCGACTCGCTCGTCGAGTACAACGCGATGCGGCCGGGGATCGTGCAGACGTTCTCCGCCCTGCTCGGGGAGAGCGTGACGGAGGACCATCCGGCGCGCGCCTTCTTCACCGAGCGCTACACCCAGGTCCGCGACGAGATGGCGAACGTCCTGCGCCTGGAGTTCGGCGAGCGTCTGCCGAGCGGACTGACCCCGGAACGGGCGGCGCCCCTCCTGACGGCCGTGATGGACGGGTTGCAGTACCAGTGGCTGCTCGACCCGGCGTCGGTGGACATGCCGGAGGCGTTCCGGGACTTTCTGCGCCTCCTACACGGAAGCGACAAGTGAGGGCACCGTAGCGGGATTTGCCGGAGAGTCGGGATACTGCGCGGGCCGGTCACCGGCCCGTGTTCCCTGTGTTCCCCGACCCGACGGAAGGCTCGCCTGTGCTGTCCCGGATACGCCATGCCTCGCTCGGCCTCGCCCTGATCACCGCCACGCTGGTCGCGGCGACTCCACCCGCCGCGGCCGGCGACGTGGGCACTCTCGCCGGCACGGTGGAGGAGGCCCGGCTCGACCGGGCCGCGCCCCAGGAGATCCTGCGGCGGGGCGGATTCGGCTCCGTGGCACCGGAGTTCGGCCGCGCCCTCGGGGGCGCGGAGTCGTACCGGGAGGCCGAGCGCGCGGTCGTACGGCACGGGGAGCGGCTCTGGCGGGACGCGGTCGACCGGGCGCAGGGGCGTCTCGTACGCGGTGATCTGAGCCGGGACGACGACCGTCCGCTGTACTGGGCACGGCTGACGATGACCCGCGAACTGCGTTCCTGGAGCCCGGAGTTCACGCTCTCCCCGGAGGGCAGGGCCCGGCTGCTCGACCGGCTGGAGCGCTCGTCGCGCGGCCAGGACTCGATCCGCTTCCCCCTCGGCAAGGGCGTGAAGCGGATCCTGATGACCGGCTTCGACCCGTTCACGCTCGACCGGGACGCCCGGATCTCCAACCCCTCCGGGGCCACCGCCCTCGCCCTGGACGGTACCTGGATCCGTACGGCGGACGGCAGCCCGGCCCGGATCGAGACGGCCGTCTTCCCCGTCCGCTGGCAGGACTTCGCCGACGGCACGGTCGAGCGGACGCTGCGCGGGCAGTTGCCCCAGGTGGACCTCTTCACCACGGTCAGCCAGGGCCGGGTCGGCCGCTTCGACATCGAGCGGTTCAACGGGGCCTGGAGGGGCGGGTTCCCCGACAACGAGAACCTCTCGCGCACGGAGACCGTCCCGGTCGCCGACCCGGCCACGCAGCCCCAGTGGACGGCGACGACCCTGCCGTACGCCTCGATCGTCGCGGCGGACACCGGACGCTTCCCGGTCCGGGACAACACGGCGGTGACCGAGATCCCGGCGGGCGGGACCGGGCCCGTGGTCCGCGCGGACGGTCCGACGCCGGGCTCGACGGCCCGCGCGGGCGGTGGCGGGGACTACCTCTCCAACGAGATCGCCTACCGCGCGACCCTGCTGCGCGACCGGCTCGGCCTGCGGGAGCTGCCGGGCGGTCACGTCCACACGCCGGTTCTGCAGTTCGGCGCGGAGAACGCGGATCCGGCCACGGGTGCGGTCACGGACCCCGAGTTCGTACGCAATCGGCTGGACATCATCGACCAGGTACGGGCGATCATCGCGGTGGCGGCTTCCTGACACCTGTCCCCCGGGCCCGCCGGCCCCGGCCGGGCGGGCCCGGCCCGGGGGGTTTCCCGGCGGGCCGGGCGGGCTGGATGATGGGGGCCATGATCGTCGCAGCAGCGCAGTTCGCCCCGGTCGCCGGGGACATCGACGCCAACGTCCGTACGACGGCCGACCTGATCCGACGGGCCGGCGCGGAGGGCGCGCGGGTCGTCGTCCTCCCCGAGCTGGCCCTCACCGGCTACGAGCCGACCCTGATCCACAAGACCCCCGCCACGCATCTCACCGAGGACGACGGGCGGCTCGATCCGATACGGGAGGCTTGTCGAGCGTCCGGCGCGGCGGCCGTCGTGAACGGGCCGGTGCTCACGGCCGAGGGCCTGCCGCCGGGCATCACCTCGCTCGTCCTCGGCCCGGACGGCGGTCTCCTCACCCGCTACGACAAGACCCATCTGCACGGCTTCGAGAACGAGGTCTTCACCGCGGGTACGACCGACGGCCGCTTCACGCTCGACGGCACCCGCTTCGCGCTCGCCACCTGCTACGACAACCGCTTCCCCGAGCTCGCGGAGCGGGCGGCGGCCGACGGCTGCACGGTCTATCTGGCGAGCTCGGTGCTCTCGGTCGGCAACGACTCGTTCGAGACGGTCTATCCGGCACGGGCCAGGGACTTCGGGCTGTACGTGGCGATGGCCAACGTCTTCGGCGAGAGCGAGGAGGGCACGTGCGAGGGCCACAGCGGTGTCTGGGGCCCGGACGGCGAGCTGATCGCCGACGCGGGACCCGGCCGTGAGGGCTTCGCCCTCGCCGAGGTGGGCTGAGGCACCGCCGGACCGGAGCTCCCGGGGTTACGCGCCCGGGTGGTACGGGTGCGGGCCGCCCGTCGGTACGGGAGCGGGCTGCTTGCGGTCCGTGTGCGCCTCGCCCGTCAGGTCGCGGGCCATCAGCGTCGCGCCCGCGACCGCGCCCGGCATCAGGAACACCGCGACCAACGGGACCACGAACGACAGGGCCAGCGGGACGCCGAAGCCCAGCGTGAGCATCCTGCGGCCGCGGAGCATGCCGAGGCGCTCCTTCAGCTCGACGCCGCGGCGCTGGAGGGCGACGGACGTCAGCTCCTGGGCGAGGAAGAAGCCGGAGACGCAGAAGCCCACGACCGGGACGACCGTCTGGCCGACGACGGGGATGAAGCCGCAGGCGAAGAGCAGGATGCCGTACAGCGCGACCCGCAGCAGGACGCGCAGGCTGTCGCGGGCCGAGATCCACAGCTCGCGCCAGAGCGGCAGGCCGGACTCGGGGACATCGCCGCCCTCGGCGCGGTCGACCTGCTCGGAGAGCGACTCGTAGAACGGCTGGCCGACCAGCAGGGTCACCGCGGTGAAGGTGATGACGGCGAGGAAGAGCCCGAGGGCGAAGACGAGGCCGGTGAGGAAGCCCCGGAAGATCCCCTGCCAGGGGGAGGTCCAGTCGTCGGCGAACGGCGTCGCCCAGGCGGTCAGGTCGTCGGCGCCGTAGCCGAGGCCGATGATCGCGCCGATGTACAGCAGGAGGGTCACGAGCCCGGGCAGCAGCCCGAAACCGAACCACCGGCCGTGCCGGCCCACCCACTTCTGCCCCTGTACCAGATAACCGAACCCGGCCCCGAAATCACGCATGTCGATCACCCTATCGGGCGCCCCGCACGGGCCGGGACGCAGAAGACCGCACCCCGGTCGGTCGGGGTGCGGTCCTCTTCAGCCTACGCGCAAAATCAGACGGCCAGCTCGACCGTGATGTTCCCGCGGGTCGCCTTGGAGTACGGGCAGACCTGGTGGGCCTTCTCGATCAGGCTCTTCGCCGTCTCGACGTCCACGTTCGGAATGGACGCCGAGATCTTGACGATGAGGCCGAAACCGTCGTCGTTCTTGCCTATGCCGACCTCGGCGGTGACCGTCGAGCCCGAGATGTCGGCGTTCTCGTTGCGGGCGACGACGCCCAGCGCGCCCTGGAAGCACGCGCTGTACCCGGCGGCGAAGAGCTGCTCGGGGTTGGTGCCCGCGCCGGAGCCGCCCATGGCCTTCGGCGGGTTCACGACGACATCGAGCTGACCGTCGTCGGTGGCCACGCGGCCGTCCCGGCCGTTCTCGGCGGTGGCGACGGCGGTGTACAGGACGTCAGACTGCTGGATCGACATCTGGGTCTTCCTTCTGCTGGTTCGCCGCGACTCGCGCCCACGATCGCGACGGCTGAGGGAAGACTAACGGGTCAGCGAAACGATCATCTTTCCGGTGTTCTCGCCGCGGAGCAGCCCGAGGAAGGCGTCCGCGCCGTTCTCGATGCCCTCGACGAAGGTCTCGCCGTACTTCAGCTCGCCGGAGCGCAGCCAGCCGCCGACCTCCTGCACGAACTGCTGCTGCATGTCGTAGTGGTCGCCCACGAGGACGCCCTGGAGGCGCAGCCGCTTGCCGATGATCATGGCCATGTTGCGCGGTCCGGGCACCGGCTCGGTGTCGTTGTACTGCGCGATCATGCCGCAGATGGTGGCGCGGCCGTGCACGTTGAGCGAGGAGATCGCGGCTTCGAGGTGGTCGCCGCCGACGTTGTCGAAGTAGACGTCGATGCCGTCCGGGGCGGCCTCGCGCAGCTGGTCCTTGACCGGGCCGTTCTTGTAGTTGAACGCGGCGTCGAAGCCGTACTCCTCGACGAGCAGCTTGACCTTCTCGTCGGAGCCGGCGGAGCCGATGACCCGGGAGGCACCCTTGAGCTTCGCCATCTGGCCGACCTGGCTGCCGACGGCGCCGGCCGCGCCGGAGACGAAGACCGCGTCGCCCTCCTTGAAGGAGGCGACCTCGAAGAGACCCGCGTAGGCCGTCAGGCCCGTCATGCCGAGGACGCCGAGGTACGTGGAGAGGGGGGCGAGGTCGGGGTCGACCTTGGTGGCGTGCTGGGCGGGCACGTCGGCGTACTCGCGCCAGCCGAGGCCGTGCAGGACGTGGTCGCCGACGGCGAAGCCCTCCGCGTTCGACGCGACGACCTCGCCGACCGCGCCGCCGTCCATGGGGTGGTCCAGCTTGAACGGCGGGATGTACGACTTCACGTCGTTCATCCGGCCCCGCATGTACGGGTCGACGGAGAAGTGCAGGTTCTTGACCAGGATCCGGCCCTCGGCGGGCGCGGTGACGGGGGTCTCACGGAGCGCGAAGTCCGCGGGGGTCGGCCAGCCGTGCGGACGGGCGACGAGGTGCCACTCACGGTTGGACGCGGGAAGAACGGACATCAGCACTGCCTCCTGGAACAGAAAATTACTTCACTACCTGAAACAACCATGCGCCTGGATATTTCATGTTGTCAAGTATCTGGGTACGATGAACCCCATGGCCACCTCACGCACAGACCCCCTGACCCTCGAAGTCGTCGAGCTGATCGGCGCGGTCGTGGCGCGGTACCACCAGGAGTACGAGCAGGCGGCCTCGGAGCACTCGCTCACCGGCGCCCAGGCCCGCGTCCTCGGACTCCTCTCCCTGGAGCCGGTCCCGATGCGGAAGATCGCCCAGAAGCTCCAGTGCGAGCCGTCGAACGTCACCGGGATCGTCGACCGCCTCGAATCGCGCGGCCTTGTGGAGAGGCGCCCCGACCCGGCCGACCGTCGCGTCAAGCTGGCCGCGCCGACCCCGGAGGGCCTGGACACGGCTCGTCGGCTCGGGGAGTCGCTGGACTTCGCGCGCGAGCCGCTGGGGCAGCTCACGGACGTCGAGCGGACGCTGCTGCGGGATCTGCTGAAGCGGATGCTGGGCGTGGACGTGCTCTAGAGCGACTCCGGTCGCCTAGCAGAAGATCCAGAGCCAGCAGCTCGGGCTGGGCGTGGGTGCCGGGGTGGTCGGTGCCGGCGGTTCGCCGGGCGGTGTCGCGGTCGGGCTGCCGCCACCCGAGGCGGTCGGCGTGGGGCCGCTCGCCGACGCCGACGGCGAACCGGTCGGCGGGGCGCTCGTCGGGCCGCCCTGGCCGCCGTCCGAGCCCTGCGGGCCCGCGCCCCCGCTCCCGCTCTCGCTCCCGGAGCCGCTCCCGCTCCCACCGGAGCCCGACCCACCGGAGCCGGCAGCCGACCCACCGGACCCGCCACCGGGTATGCCCGTGTGGCCGGGCGCGGGTGTGTCGGTGTCCCGGGGCGCGGCGGACTTCGTGACCTCGACCGGAGTCGTACCGCCCGTCGGCGGGACGGTCGCCGAGGGCACCGGCGGCAGGGAGGTCTCGACGACCTCCTCCTCCTGTACGGCGGTGGCGGCGCCGCCCTCGTCCGGGGGCTCCAGCGCCAGCTTGGCCATGCTCAGCGCGCCCGCCGCGAGGGCGAGGCCGAGGGTGCCCACCAGGACGTTGCGCCCCTTCCGGCTGCGGGCCCGCCGGCTGCGGCGGGCACCCGCACGGCCGGGCGCCGCGCCGCGACGGGCGGCACGACCGCCAGGAGCGGCGGCCGCGCGCGGCGGCTCCAGCGGGTCCAGTTCGTAGACGTGCTCGGCCCGCTCCTCGCGCTCCACACGCGCACCGTGCTCGACGTACTCGACACGCTCGACCGCGACCGCGCGGGGCGCGGCCGTCTGCGGGGTCTCGTACCGCAGCTCCTCGACGGGGGTCCCGCATCCGGCACAGGCAAGTGCGCCGTTGAGGTGCCGTCGGCACTGGTGGCAGTAGTCCATGGCTGCCGCAGAGTATGTGTCGACGGGACACCAGAGGTAGGCGGGAACGTGAGGATCCTGTGAGGAAACCCCAGGTGGGCGGCGTGTCGTCGTGAATCTCCCGCTTCGGGCAGGATGGGCTCATGACACCGTCCGAGCCTTTCGGGCCCCGCGAGTTCCAGCTCGTCCTGCTGCGCCGCATGGCCGACCACCAGCCGGATCTGGTCGAGGACGCGCTCCGGGAGCTGGGGGCGACCAGGGCCGAGTCGCGTGAGGCGAACCGCCGCTGGCAGGCATGGGCGCACGGCCGCGGAGGGCGCGGGGAGTCGGCCCGCTACCGGTCCGTCCTGGGCGAGCCCGTGGCGCGGCGCGCGGTACCGAGGTCGGCGGCGGAGCTGCTGGAGTGGGAGCTTCCGCTCTGGCCGGAGCTGCGGTGGCAGGTGATCGTGGGAGAGCGGGCGGCGGTCTGGGGCAGCGGCCTGGTCCGCGCGCCGGGCGCCCCGGTGCCCGAGCTGCGCGGCGAGTCCGACCTGCGGCCCTGGGGCTGCACCCTCGCCGAGGTCGGCAACGCCTTCCCCCCGGCTCGGGCACGCGAAGGCAGCGCCCCGACGCGTCTCCGGCTGGACTTCACGCTCCCGGACGGCACCCCCCGCGCGGCGGAATTCACCTGGGGCCTCTTCCAACGTCTCCTCTGACCCGAGCCCGCCACCGCGACGTGCACGCGCCCCGCTGAGCCGCCGTCAGGCGGAGGTGCACCCCCGGGCGGCTCAGCCCAGCGCGCGCCGGGGGTGCGGGGGTCGCACGATGCGAACAAGGGCGCCCGAGCGCTCATGCCTCGCTCCGTGCCAGCACCGCACTCCGGAGGATCTGCCGTGACCGTCAGCCTTGAGCAGCTGCGCCGTTGCCATGTCGCCGTCGACCTGGGGGCCGCCCGGACCCGGGTCTTCGTGAAGGGCGCCGGGCTCGTCGTCGACGAGCCCAGTGTCGCCGCCGTGAACACCCGTACCGGCGCCCTCATCGCCGTCGGCGCCCTCGCCGAGAAGATGACCGGCCGCACCCCCGACTACATCCGCGTCGTGCGGCCCGTCTCCGGCGGCACCGTCGTCGACATCGAGATGGCCCAGCGGATGCTCCGTCACCTCCTCGGCGAGAAGCTCCGCCGCCAGCTGCGCCGCAAGCCCCGGCTGCGCGCCGCCGCCAGCACCCCGCACGACAGCGACCCGCTCGCCCAGCGCGCCACCGTGGAGACCCTCGTCGGGCTCGGCGCCCGGCGGGTCGAGCTGGTCGACACCCTGATCGCGGCCGCCGTGGGCTGCGGACTTCCCGTCGAGCAGCCCACCGCGACCATGATCATGGTCTGCGGCGCGGCGACGACCCAGGTCGCCGTGCTCTCCCTCGGCTCCATCGTGACCGCCGAGCGGATCCCCGTCGGCGGCGACGCCATCGACCACGCCGTCATCCAGCACCTGCGCCACCAGCACGAGCTGATGCTGCCCAGCCAGTCCGTCCGCCCCCTGCAACTCGCCCTCAGCGGCAACGGCCTGACCCTCCAGGGCCCGAGCTACACCGAGATCCACGGCCGCGACGTGGCCACCGGCCTCGCCCGCTCGGTCACCGTCGACACCGCCGCCGTACGGCAGGCGATCCACACCCCGCTGACCGCCGTCCTCGACGGCATCGGCAAGATCCTGCGCGACTGCCCGCCCGACCTCGTCGCCGACCTCGCCGAGCGCGGCGTCATGATGGTGGGCGGCAGCGCGCTGCTCCCCGGCCTCGACCAGATGCTGCGCGAGGCGACCGGCATGCCCGTGGCCATCGCCGAACGCCCCGACGTGTGCGCGATCCTCGGGCTCGGCGCGATGCTGGAGGGCAAGATCCAGCCGATGGTCCTCGACCCGCTGGCCGACACCCACTGACCGTCACGATCGGCCGGTCTGCCCGACAATGGTCCCATGTCACTCAAGGCCCAGGACGACGAACCGGCCCCCCGTCTGCCCCTCCTCCTCCAGGCGGTCCTGAGTGTCGGCACCGATCTCGAACTGCGGGCCACGCTCCAGCACATCGTGGACTCCGCGATCGAACTGATCGGCGCGCGCTACGGAGCGCTCGGGGTCGTCGACCCCGAGCGCGGCCGGCTCACCGAGCTGTTCACCGCCGGGATGACGGCGGCCGAGCGGCAGCGGATCCCCCGGCTTCCCGACGGCCACAGCGGGCTCCTCGGCGTGCTCATCCAGGACCCCCAGCCGCTGCGGCTGGACGATCTGACGGCGGATCCGCGCTCCGGCGGGATGCCCGAGGGGCATCCTGAGATGCACTCCTTCCTCGGCGTCCCCATCCGCGTCCACACCGAGGTCTTCGGCAACCTCTACCTCACCGAGAAGCACGGCGGCCCGTTCACCGACGAGGACCTGGCCATGCTGCGCGTCCTCGCCTCGCAGGCCGGCATCGCCATCGGCAACGCCCGGCTGTACGAGACCGTCCGGCAGCGCGAGCGCTGGATCGAGGGAGCGGCGGCGGTGACGACGGCTCTGCTCACCGGGGAGCCGGCGGCGGACGCGCTGATGGCGGTCGCCGAGCGGGCGCGGCTGCTCGCCGACGCCTCGGCCGGCGTCGTCCTCCAGCCCACCGAGGAGGGCGGGATGGAGATCGTGGCGGCGTCGACGGTGGACGACCCGGGCGACCTGGTCGGCACGACGATCGCGCCGGGGTCGCCGGTCCTGGAGCAACTGCTCGGCGGGGAGCCGGTGTTCCTCGACGACTCGGCGACCGATCCTCGGATGACGACGCACGTACGGTCGCGGTTCGGGCCGTCGATGATGCTGCCGCTGCAGAGCGGGGGCCGTCTCATCGGCACCCTCGCCCTCCCCCGGCGGCGCGGCGGACGCCCTTACACGGCGGTGGAGCGGCTGCTCGCCTCGCAGTTCGCCTCCCAGGCGGCGCTCGCGCTGGTCCTGGCGGACGCGCAGCACGACAGGGAGCAGCTCGCGGTGTACGAGGACCGCGACCGGATCGCCCGTGACCTGCACGATCTCGTGGTCCAGCGGCTCTTCGCGACCGAGATGATGCTGGAGTCGACCCGCCGGCGCGCGGCCGCCGGCGCGAGCCCCGAAGAGGCGGGGGCCGACCCCGAGGAGAGCGCCCTGCTCGCGCGGGCCGTGGACGAGCTGGACTCCACGATCCAGGAGGTGCGGACGGCCATCTTCGCCCTCCAGCAGCCGCCCGCAAACGCGCCGACGACGTTCCGGGGGCGGGTCCTGCGCGAGACGGGCGGGGCCTCCGTGCTGCTCGGCTTCCAGCCCTCGGTGCACTTCTCCGGCGCGGTCGACACGCTCGTCGAGCCCGCCGACGCCGACCGGCTCCTCTCGGCCCTGCGCGGCGCGCTGGCGGCCGCCCACCGCAGGCCGGGCGTCACGGCGATCAGTGTCGAGGTGGCGGCGGCCCCGGAGGGCCCCCGCCTGGTGGTGAGGGACGACGGCCGCCCGCCGACGACCGTCGCCTGGCCGTAACGGAAGCCGTCCGGGGCCCCGGACGCGCCCCCGTACGGCCCAATCCGGCGCGCCCCGCCCGTCTCCGCGAACTTGACTGATCACGTGGACACCCTCGAGAGACCCTCCGGCACCGCCTACCGGAACCTGGTCATGGCCACGATCGGATTCACCCTCACGTTCTGGGCGTGGAACCTGATCGCGCCGCTGGCCGGTGACTACGGAGACCGGCTGAACCTCAGCTCGTTCCAGCAGTCGCTGCTCGTCGCCGTCCCGGTCCTGGTGGGCTCGCTGGGCCGGATCCCGGCCGGTGCGCTCACCGACCGCTACGGCGCCAAGGTGATGTTCCCCCTGGTGTCGGCGCTCACGATCGTGCCCGTCCTGCTGCTGATCCCGGCGAGGGACTCGTACGGCGCGATGCTCGCGGTCGGTTTCCTCCTCGGTCTCGGCGGCACGACCTTCGCCATCGGCATCCCGCTGGTCAACTCGTGGTTCCCGCCCGCCAAGAGGGGCCTTGCGCTGGGCGTCTTCGGCATGGGCATGGGCGGTGTGGCGCTCTCGGGGTACTTCACGCCGCGCATCGCCGAGCACGGCGCCAACCTGCCGTTCGTCGTCGTCGCGATCGCCCTCGCCGCGTACGCCGTCCTCGCCGTGTTCCTGATCGCCGACCGCCCCGGCCGGCCGGTCCCCACGGCCTCCCTCGGCTCCCGGCTGGGCAAGGCGGCCCGGCTGCGGGTGACATGGGAGCTGTCGGCGCTGTACGCGATCGGCTTCGGCGGCATCGTCGCGTTCGGGGTGTACCTGCCGACGTATCTGAAGACCTGGTACGAGCTCGACCCGACCGACGCCGGCACCAAGGCCGCCGGTTTCGCCCTCGTCACCGTCGTCTTCCGGCCGATCGGCGGCTGGTTCTCGGACCGGATCCACCCGGCGCTCGTCACCGCCGCCGCGCTCGGCCTCGCCGCCCTCTTCGCCATCGTCCAGGCCTTCGACCCGCCGCTCGACCCGGGCGGCACGATCGCCCTGCTCTGCATGGCCGCCGGGCTGGGCACGGCGAGCGGATCGGTCTTCGCGCTGGTCTCCCAGGTCACCCCGCAGCCGCAGGTCGGCAGCGTCACCGGCATCGTCGGCGCGATGGGCGGACTCGGCGGGTTCGTGCCGCCGCTGGTGATGGGCGCGATCTACAGCGCCAAGGACTCCTATTCGATCGGCTTCATGCTCCTGTCCGACCTGGCGCTCGCGGGCTGCGTGTACGCGTACGGGCGGATGCGGACGATCCGGCCGGCCGAGGACGGCGGCGGCTCCCCTGAGGTGAGCAAGGTCGCAGCGCGCCGCCCCTGAGCGAGGGGAAGAATGCCTCTCGCATCCCGCTACGCGAGGAGGACGACCGTTGAGCGCGCTCTTCCCGGCCCTGGTGGCCGGCTCGGACCAACCCGCACTGCGCTTCGGCGCGGACGCCCTGACGTACCAGGAACTGGCCGGGGCCGCCGGGGCTTTGGCCGCGCGGATCGAGGGCGCGGGACGGGTCGCCGTCTGGGCCACGCCGACCGCCGGGACGGCCGTAGGCGTGGTGGCCGCGCTGCTGGCCGGCGTACCGGCGATCCCGCTCAACCCGCGCACCGGGGAGCGGGAGCTGGCGCACATCCTCGGCGACAGCGCCCCGGGGGTGGTCCTCGCGGGCCCGGAGGACGTTCTGCCGGCGGGACTCGCGGCGCTGCCCCGGATCGACGTCGACGTGCGGGAGCGGGGGCCGGCGTACGGGGAGCCGGTGGACGCCGAGTCGCCCGCCCTGATCGTCTACACCTCCGGCACCACGGGCCCGCCCAAGGGTGTCGTGCTCTCCCACCGCGCCGTCGCCGCCTCCCTCGACGCGCTGGAGGAGGCCTGGGCGTGGACCTCGGACGACGTGCTCGTGCACGCGCTGCCGCTGTTCCACGTCCACGGGCTGATCCTGGGGGTCCTCGGCCCGCTGCGGCGCGGCGGATCGGTTCGCCACCTCGGCACGTTCTCCGTCGAGGGCGTCGCGCGGGAGCTGGGCGCGGGCGGCGGCACGATGCTGTTCGGCGTACCGACGATGTACCACCGGATCGCGGACGCGCTCGGTGACGATCCGGCGCTGGTACGGGCGTTGGCCGCGGCGCGGCTGCTGGTCTCGGGCTCGGCGGCGCTGCCGGTCCACGACCACGAGCGGATCACGGCGGCGACGGGCCGGACGGTGATCGAGCGGTACGGCATGACCGAGACGCTCATGAACACCTCCGTCCCCGTGGGCTCCCGCCCGCGCCCCGGGTCCGTCGGGCTCCCCCTCCGGGGCGTGGAGCTGCGGCTCGTGGAGGAGGACGGCACGGAGATCGGGGCGTACGACGGGGAGAGCGTCGGCGAGATCCAGGTCAAGGGGCCGAACCTGTTCACCGCGTATCTGAACCGGCCGGACGCGACGGCGGCCGCCTTCGAGGGGGACTGGTTCCGCACGGGCGACATGGCGGTCCGTGAACCCGACGGGTACGTACGGATCGTGGGCCGCAAGGCCACGGACCTGATCAAGAGCGGCGGATACAAGATAGGCGCCGGCGAGATAGAGAACGCGCTCCTGGACCATCCGGCGGTGCGGGAGGCCGCGGTGACCGGTGCTGCGGACCCGGATCTCGGGGAGCGGATCGTGGCCTGGGTGGTGCCGGCCGACGCGGAGAAGCCGCCGACGGCCGACGAACTGGCGGACCATGTCGCCGGGCTCCTCGCGCCGCACAAGCGCCCGCGCACGGTCCACTTCCTCCGGGCGCTGCCCCGCAACGACATGGGCAAGCTCCTGAAGAAGGCCCTCCCGGGGGCCCTCGATGGCTGAGCGCCTCAAGGCCCGCGAGGTGATCGCGCTGGTCACCGACGACTTCACCCCGCTACGGACCCCGGCCCCGCCGACGCCACCGCCGGCCGACGGTCCGATCGGCTGGTCCGGGTACGACGCCGCACGCGCGCGTGCGGCCGCCGGGACCGGCGAGGAGGAGTCCGTGCTGCACGGGCGTGCGACGGTCGACGGGCGCCGGGTGGTCCTGGTCGCCTTCGAGTTCGGCTTCCTCGGCGGCTCGCTCGGGCAGGCGGCCGGCGATCGGCTCGTCGCCGCGTACCGCGCGGCCATGGAGGCGCGGGTCCCGCTGGTGTCGCTGGTGGCGACGGGCGGCAGCCGGATGCAGGAGGGCATGATCGCCCTGGCCCAGCTCCAGCGCGTGGCGGAGGCGACGGTTCGGCTGCGGGGCGCCGGCGTCCCCCATGTCACGGTGTTGCGCGACCCGTCCACCGGCGGCGGCTGGGCGACCGTCGGTGCGGGCGCCGACGTGGTCCTCGCCCTCCCCTCCGCCCAGGTGGCGTTCGCCGGCTCCCGGGTCCGCCCGCGGGACGCCGACCCGGCCGCGTACACGGCGGAGAGCCAGTGGGAGTACGGGCATGTGGACGCGCTCGTCGCCCCGGAGGAGCTGCGGACGATGCTCTCCCTGTGGCTGCGTCTGCTGACGGTCCCCGAGGACGGCTCCCCGGCTCCCCTCCCGGCTCCCCCGCCCCGCGCGCTCACCGAGGCCGCGCCGCCCGGCAGCGGCTGGGAGGCCGTCGTACGGGCCCGGTCGTCCGGCCGCCCCCGCGCCGGGGCCTATCTGGACGCCTACTTCACCGCCCGGGCGACCGTCCGCGGCGACCGGGCGGGCGGGGTGGACCCCGGGGTGGAGTGCGGCTTCGGCCTCCACGAGGGACGGACCGTCGCGTACGCCGCGCAGGACGGGTCGGCGACGCGGCCCTCGGGCTTCCGGACCGTCGCCCGGCTGGTCCGGCTCGCGGACCGGCTCGGGATCCCCGTGCTGACGCTGATCGACACCCCGGGCGCCGCCAACGACGCCGAGGCCGAACGGGCCGGGGCGGGGCCGGCCATCGCGGACGCGTTCACCGCGGTCGCCGAGGCGCGGGTGCCGGTGACCTCGCTCCTGGTCGGCGAGGGCGGTTCGGGCGGAGCCCTGGCGCTTGCCGCGCGGGACAACACCTGGGCCACGCCCGACGGTTACTTCTCGGTCATCGCCCCCGAACTCGCCTCGGCCATCCTCAAGAGGCCCGACGACCAGGCCCCGGCCACCGCCGACCAGCTCCGGCTGCGGCCCCAGGACCTGGTGGACCTGGGGATCGTGCGCGGGGTCGTGACGCGCGGCGACTGACGGCCGGACGACGGAAGTCCCGGTACGGCAGTACGCCGCGCCGGGACTCCCCCGTCTCCAGGACTCCTGGGGCTACTTCACCCCGACCGCCCGGATGATCTCCTGCTCGACCGAGCCGCCCCGGTCGTCGGACGCGCCCGCCCGGAAGGAGATGAACTGCGCGTGGTCCGGCACCCGCAGCTCACCGGTCCAGGCCGCTCCGCGCGAGGAAGGACGCAGGGTGACCTTCTGCCAGGTCGTGCCGTCGTCGTACGAGACGTCCAGCGTGCCGCCACCGAGCTTGCCGGTGCCGGTCGCGCCCTCCACGTACTCGGCGAAGATCCCGACGGGCACCCGGCTTCCGCCGCGCACATCGCCCTTGAGGTCGGTGTCGACGTCGAAGCCGAGGTTGATCAGCGGCAGGTACACGGTGGTGTCGGCCGCGGGCTCCTTGGAGCGGAAGGTCCACTCGGAGTGGCCCTTGGTCGAGAGCCGCCAGCGCGCCGGGTCCATCGTGGTGTCGGTGACGACCTTGTAGGTCGCCTCCTCGGACGGGGCGTCCCAGGCGTAGGCGCCCGAGCTCATCTTCCGGTCGACCCGCGTTCCGTTGACGTAGACCTCGGTGAACTGGGTCTGCGAGTCGTCGCTCCACACGTTGCCGAAGCCGGTGTGGTCGGGGCCGGAGTCGCCCCAGCCGGGGGTGTTGAACCGCAGCTGGTTGCCGGACCGCTCCTGGCCCCAGCCGAGGCCGGTGCCGAGCCAGGGGTGCCAGACGGGCTCGAACCAGGCGAGGCTCTGGCTGCTGCCGCCCCGGTAGGAGTTGATGCCCCCGCGCTGCTCCAGGGAGTCGGCGAGGTCGACCGACTCGTGCCAGCCCTGGCCGGTACCGGTGGAGACGTACTCGGTGCGCTCGGTCGGGAAGGCGATGTACTCCTTGAAACCGAAGCCGACCGGGAAGGTGTCTGTGATCGAGTAGCGGAACTCGCCGCCCAGCTCCTTCCTGCCCGTGGGCATGTGGAACACGGAGCGGATGGTGGCCAGTTCGTCCCGGTCGGGCCGGAAGACGAGGTCCTTGCCGATCGCTCCGGGGTGCCCCTCGGAGAGGTCGTAGGTGTACGGGGTGAAGCGGGTGCCGGTCAGGTCGATGCGCTTGCCGCGCGCGGCCGCCTCCGAAAGCCGTGCGGCGTCCGCGGAGTTGACCGTGGAGACGGCGAGCGGCCGGTCCTCGTACTCGGCGGTGCCGAACCAGGACATCAGCCGGCCGGGCTGGTCGTCCGTGACGAACAGAGCCTTGGCGCCCGCGTCCTGCGCGTTCTGGGCGATCTCCGTGTTCGGGATCGCGCCGGCCCGGACGAGGACGGCCTTGCCCGTGACGTTCTTGCCCGCGTACGCGGCGGCCGTGCCGGTGCCGGCGTCGACGACACCGAGCCTGTGCCGCCCTTCGAGCACCGTGGTACCGGCCTGCGGGGTGGCGTCGGACAGCCGGTCGCCGTCGACGCTCGCCTCGACGACCGGCTTGCCCAGGCGCCACACCGTCCGGTACTCGAACGTGCCGTTGGCGGGCTTGCGGGTGGGCGCGGCGAAGACGGAGTCGTACTTCGGCGGCACCTGGACCGCGCCGCCGTAGGAGGCGCCGTGGGCGTCCCGGTCGAACTCCATGAGCAGCTGACGGGTCTCCGTCCGCTTCTCGACCTCGGCCCGGATCTCACGGAGCTGACGCCCGTCGAGGGTGATCTCGCGGTCGCGGTCGAGGACGATCTCGGGGTCGGTGAGGAAGCCGAGACCGAGGGAGTCCTTGCCCTTGGAGCCGCGGACGTCGAGGAAGGTGTCGATGGTGTACGTGTCGGGCTTCAGCCGGAGCTCGAGGGTGCCCGAGTCGCCGACGGCCACCGGGAACGGGTCGTGCCGCCCCTCGGCGAGCTGCTTGACGACGACGGTGGCGGGGCTGGGGGCGCCGTCACGGTCCTTGACGTGGATCGTGAGGTTGTAGCGCTCCTCCTCCTTCACCAGGCCGAGCGCGGTGTGCGCGACGGGGGTACCGGCGGCCGAGGCGACGATCCGGCCGGAGGCGTTGCCGACCGGGGCCTTCGTGCCGTCGCCGGTGACCGTGGTCTGCGCGATGCCGTGGGCCGGGACGGTGAGCGTGGTGTCGGCGAGGGTCGCGACACCCGCGGGCATCCCCTCGACCGCGAGGTCCAGCTCCACCGCGGAGTCGGAGTGGTTGGTGTACGTGACGGTCTTCGTGACCGGCTTGTTCTCCTCGTACGGCCAGGCGAAGAAGCCCAGGTCGGCGGAGCCGGTGGCGGTGACGTCCGCGGCGATCGCGGCGGCCACGTCGACCCGGCCGGCGCCGAGCGCGTAGGCGGAGTCGGTGAGCGGCTTCGACGAGGACATCAGGGCGTTCTTGAGCTGCGCGCCGGTCCAGTCGGGGTGCTTCTCGGCGAGCAGCGCTGCGACACCGGCGACGTGCGGGGTCGCCATCGACGTACCGCTCATCGTGGTGTAGAGCCCGGTGCCGGAGGCCAGTTGGGAGCGGGCGGCGAGGATGTCCACGCCGGGCGCCGAGAGGTCGGGCTTGAGGGCCTGGTCGCCGAAGCGGGGTCCCTGGCTGGTGAAGTAGGCGGCCTGGTCGGCGGAGTCGACGGCGCCGATGGTGAGCGCGGAGTCGGCGGCGCCGGGCGAGCCGATGGTGCCGGGGGCGCCGCTGTTTCCGGCGGCGATGACGAAGAGGGCGCCCGTCTCGGCGCTCAGGCTGTTCACGGCCTGTGCCATCGGGTCGGTGCCGTCGCTGCCCTCGCGCGAACCGAGGCTCATCGAGACGACCTTCGCGTCGATGTCCTTGGCGGCCCACTCCATGCCGGCGATGATCTGCGACTCGGTGCCGGAGCCCTCGTCGCTGAGGACCTTGCCGACGGCGAGGGTCGCGCCCGGCGCGACGCCCTTCTCCTTGCCCTCCGAACCGGCGCCGCTGCCACCGACGGTGGAGGCGACGTGGGTGCCGTGGCCGTCGCGGTCGGCGACCTCCTGGCCCTCGATGAAGGACTTGGACTCGGCGACACGGCCGGCCAGGTCGGGGTGGCCGAGGTCGGCGCCGGTGTCGAGGACGGCGACCTTCACGCCCTTGCCGGTGAGCCCGGCCTCCCACGCCTTCGGGGTGCCTATCTGGGCGTTGGACTCGGCCATGGCGGCCTCGACCCTGCCGTCCAGCCAGACCTTGCCGCCCGCGGAGCGGGAGGTGGGCGAGGTGAACGACCGCCAGAACGCGGCCGGGTCGGTCGCCTCCACCGCGGCGCCGCCGATGCTGGGCAGGGCGCGTACGGTCTCGGTGCCGCGCGGCGCGGCGGCGCGCGCGCCCCTGCCGTGGGTGACGATCAGCGGCAGTTCGTCGGTGACGCCCTGCTCGATGAGGCCGCTGACGTCGAAGAGCCGGCGGTCGAGGACGCCCGAGTCCAGGTAGGGGCGGGCCTCGTCGGGGACGACGGTGACCCGGCCGTCGGAGATCTCGCTGCGTACGGCTCCGGTGGCGCCCTCGGCCCGGTCGACGGTGACGGTCTTCCTGCCGCCGCCCAGTTCGGTGACGGTGACCCGGTCTCCCGTGATGAGCGTGACGGTGGCGCTCTGCGCGGCGGAGCCCTTGAAGGTGTCGGGTACGGCGGGAGTGGCGGCTCCCCCGGCAGCGGCGGTCTGCCCTGCCGTGAGCAGCACCAGCGAGATGCCGACGGCGAGCAGCCCGGCCCTTCCTCCTGCGGAAGGTCTGATCATCGACGCGCTCCTCGGCACCCGGGGGAAGGGGTGGTTCCGGGCGCCGCGAGGAGTCTGTTCCGGTCGGAGGCCGTTGAATACCGTACGGCCTGGCGGCTATGCGCCGTGGCGGCGAACCGCCAGCTCAGACCGTGGGACGACGTGCGTCGTAACGGCGGAATTCCCGCCCGTACAGGGCGAGTACACCGATGGCGAGCACACAGGCGATTCCGCCTCCGGTGACGGCGACGGCCGGCGAGGTCAGATCGGCGACCGAACCGGCGAGGAAGTCGCCGAGCCGAGGGCCGCCCGCGACGACGACGATGAAGACGCCCTGGAGCCGGCCCCGCATCTCGTCCGGCGCCGCGACCTGCATCATCGTGTTGCGGAAGATCATGGAGACGGTGTCGGAGTAGCCGGCGAGGGCGAGCAGGAGGAGCCCGAGCCAGAGGTTGCGGGTGAGGCCGAAGACGGCGATCGCGGTGCCCCAGCAGGCGACGGCGAGCAGGATCGCCTGTCCGTGGTGGTGGATGCGCCCCTGCCAGCCGCTGAGGACCCCGCCGAGGAGCGCTCCGGCGGCCGGGGCGGCGGCGAGGAGTCCGGTGGTGGTGGCGTCGCCGTCGTACCAGAGGACGGCGACGACGGGGAACAGGGCGCGGGGGTGGGCGAGGATCATCGCGCAGAAGTCCGAGAAGAACGTCATGCGCAGATTGGGCCGGGTGGCGAGGAAGCGCAGCCCGTCGAGGACCGACGCCCTCTTGGTACCGGTCCGTTCGGGGAGCATCGAGGGCAGGCGCCACATCGCGTAGAGGGCGGCGGAGAAGGCGAAGGCGTCGATGAGGTACGCGGTCTGGAAGCCGCCGACGCCGACGAGGAGGCCGCCGAGGCTCGGGCCGACGAGCGTGCCGAACGTCATCGTCATCGAGTTGAGCGCGTTGGCGGCGCGCAGCTGCTCGGCCGGCAGCAGGCGCGGGATCATCGACGTCCGGGCGGGCGAGTTGAGCGCGGCGCAGACGGACTGCAGGGCCACGATCGCGTACAGGAACCAGACCTGGTGGAAGCCGGCGAACGCGGCCGTGGCGAGGGCGACGGAGAGCACGGCGGAGCCGGTGGCGCTGGCGAGCCCGAGCTTGCGGCGGTCGACGGTGTCGGCGATGGCACCGCCGTAGAGGCCGAAGACGATCAGCGGGACCAGGGAGCACAGCCCGACGAGCCCGACGGAGAACGGCGAGCGGGTGATCTCGTACACCTGGAGCGAGACCGCGAGCGCGGTCATGCCCTGGCCGACCCAGGAGACGGTGTTGCCGAACCAGAGGCGGCGGTAGTGCGCGGAGGTACGGAGCGGGGTGAGGTCGGCGAAGACGCGGCGGTCGGGCCGTTCGGTCTTCTCGGTGGCGCTCACGCGACGTCGTACCGGAGCTCGGGCCTGGCCCAGTGGATGTGCCCGGTGGGCTCGACGGTCCCGGTGCGGCGGGCTCCCGTACGCAGGTAGAAGTCCTCGGCGGGCGGATGCGCGACGACCCGTACGGAGGTGAGCCCGGCGGCACGGGCCTGCGCGGTCATGTGCTCCATCAGGAGCCGGCCTATGCCGCGCCCCTGCGCCTCGTCGGCGACGAAGGCGAGGTCGAGCTCGGCCTCGTCGAGGAGGAGGGCGTAGAACCCGAGAACGCGGTCGTGCTCGTCGACGGCGACGAAGACGGGGTGGTGCTCGATGTAGCTCCCTCCGACGGTGTAGCCGTCGACCATCGATGCGTAGTCCCCGCGATAGGCGGCGGACTTCCGCACGAGCCGGCTGAGCCGACGGGAGTCGTCGGCGGTGGCCCGCCGAAGCGTGAGGGAGGACATGGGGTCGAGTATAGGGACGCGGGGAGGGTGGGCTCCTTACAATTTCCCGCCGCCCCGCCCGCCCCGTTGTGGCGCGGCCGTCCCGCAGGGCGACGGGCGATCACGAGCCACGAGCGCGGCGCCCTACGGGGCCGGTGCACCCAGGACCCGCACCTCCCGCACGGCCGCCTCCGCGGACAACCCGGCCCCCCGGGCCAGCCCCGCTTCGAAGGGGGCCTCGCTCAGCAGGGCCCGGGCCGAAGAAGCCACCCGCTCCACGTCCCTCCGCTCCGCCGGAGGCAACGGCGCGCCCGTCGAGGCCCGCAGGGCCGACGCCGCGCCCAACAGCACCGCCGCGCCTTCACCGCGCCCGGCCAGGGCATGCGCGCCGGCGAGCCCCTCCAGCGCCAGCGCCACCGCCCGCGGATCCCCCGTCGTCAGCGCCGTCGCGTACCCCTCCTCCTGGAGTGCCAGCGCCCCCTCCGCGTCGCCGCGCAGCTCGGCCGCGAAGCCCAGCTCGGCGAGGATCAGCGCGTTGGCTCCGTCGAGCCCGACCAGCCGGTGCCAGTCGAGGACCTCCCGGAGGTGCTCCTCGGCCTCCTCCAGGAGACCCTCGCGGCGGGCGCCGAGGCCGAGGCCGAGGACCGCGTTGACCTCGCCCGCCCGGAAGCCGACCTCGACGGCCTTCTCCCTGCCGGCCTGGTGGTACGCACGGGCCTGCGCCAGATCGCCCATGAGCAGCGCGGTCCGGCCGAGGCCCGACAGCAGGTCGGGCACGTCGGTGGTCAGTCCGAAGCTCTGGGCCGCGTCCAGGGCGGCGCGCTTGAGCCGGGCGGCCCGCTCGTACTCGCCGCGGATCTCCGCCACCGTGGCCAGCGGGTAGACGGACCAGAGCCCTCCGCACGTGTCGCCGAGCCGCGCGAACAGCTCGGCGCCCGAGGTGGCGTCGGCCTCCGCTCCGGCCAGGTCCCCTCTGAGGAGCCGCTGGACGGACCGGTCCGCGAACGCCGCGGCCTCACCCCACCGGTCGCCGACTTCCCGGAACCCTTCGAGTGCCTCCCCGGTGAGCTCCTCGCCCTCGCTCTGCCCTCCGGTGCCGCACAGCGCGTGGGCCAGGAACCACCGCGGCCAGGGGTCGGGCGTCCCACCGGGCGTCGCCGCGTCGTACGCCGCGAGGGCCCCCTCGATCCGCTGCCGCCGGTCGGTCCCGTCGCCGCTCATGACCGCGAGGCCGGTCCGCCAGACCTCGACCCTGGCGCGCAGCAGGGTGTCACCGCCGGCCGTCCCGAGGGCCGCGTTCACCGAACGGATCGCCTCGCCGAGCCGCCCGCCCCGGATCCAGTACCAGCCGAGCGCGTCCACGAGGCCCAGCGCTTCCCGCGCCAGGTCCTGCCGCACCGCCCGGTCCAGGGCCGCGCGCAGGTTCGCGCTCTCCGCGTCCAGGCGCGCCAGCCACGCGCGCTGCCCGGGCCCTCGCAGCTCGGGTTCGGCGGTGCGGGCGAGGCGCGTGTAGTAGGCGAGGTGCCGTTGTCGTACGGCCTCGGTCTCGCCGGCCTCCGCCATCCGCTCCAGGCTGTACGCCGCCACGGATTCGAGCAGCCGGTAGCGCGGCCCGTCCTTGCCGTCGACGGCGACGACGAGCGAGCGGTCCACCAGCCGTACGAGCAGGTCGAGTACGTCCCCGAGCGCGATCTCCTCGCCCCCGCAGACCCCTTCCGCCGCCTCCAGCGTGCAGCCCTCCGCGTGCACGGCGAGCCGGCGCAGGACCGTCCGTTCGGGCTCCGTCAGGAGCTCCCAGCTCCAGTCGATGACCCCGCGCAGCGTCTGCTGCCGGGCGGGCGCACCGCGCTGCCCGGCGCTGAGCAGCCGGAACCGGTCGTCGAGCCGTTCCAGCAGCCGGTGGACGCCGAGCGCGCGGACGCGGGTGGCGGCCAGTTCGAGGGCGAGCGGGATGCCGTCGAGGCGGCGGCAGACGGCCTCCACGGCCGCCCGGCCCGCTTCGTCGAGGACGAGTCCGGGGGCGGTCGCCGTCGCCCGGGCGGCGAAGAGCTCGGCCGCGCTGTCGGGTGTCAGCGGCGGAACGGCCCAGAGGGTCTCCCCGGCGAGCGCCAGGGGCTCCTGGCTCGTCGTCAGCACGACGAGTCCGGGCGCGGTGCGCAGCAGCAGTTCGGTCAGCCCGGCGGCCTCGTCGATCACGTGCTCGCAGTTGTCGAGGACGAGCAGCAGCCGCTTGCCGCGCAGGACCTCCGCGATCCGCTGGGCACCGTCTCTCGGGCCGTCCGGGAGGATGCCCCAGACGCCGTCGTCGCGCAGTTCCAGGGTGGCGGCCACGACCTCGGCCAGATCGCTCCGGGCTCCGGCGAGTTCGACGATCCAGACGCCGTCGGGGAAGTCCTCCCGCGCTCGCCGGGCCGTCTCCACCGCGAGCCGGGTCTTGCCGACGCCGCCGGGTCCGGTGAGCGTGACGAGCCGTCGCGTGGTGAGCAGGCCGCACACCTCCGCGACGGCGGCCTCCCGTCCGACGAGCCCGGAGAGCGGCACGGGAACGTTTCCCCGGACCTCGCCGACCTTGGGCGCGGATGGCGCGGCGGCCGAGGCCTCCACCCCCGGGCGTTGCCCCTCGGGCGCGGTGGAAGCCCCCGTACCGGACGACGCCCCCGCCGTCGGTCCCGCGGTCCCGGGCGCCGCCGCCACC
The DNA here is from genome assembly GCF_055561875.1 of Streptomyces sp. NPDC022552. Lineage (NCBI taxonomy): Bacteria > Bacillati > Actinomycetota > Actinomycetes > Kitasatosporales > Streptomycetaceae > Streptomyces > Streptomyces sp. NPDC022552. The sequence goes on along the minus strand of NZ_JBVHGJ010000002.1, from coordinate 304,335 downwards.
GCGTCCAGCGCGGGGTCCTGGCGGAGGATCGACCTTTGCAGCGCGACCAGTTCGGGACTGGGGTCAAGGCCCAGGTCGTCGGCGAGGCGGGTGCGCAGGTCCTCGTACGCCGCCAGCGCCTCGCTCTGGCGGCCCGAGCGGTACAGGGCGCGCAGCTGCACGGCGCGCAGCCGCTCGCGCAGCGGATGCCGTTCGACGAGCTCGGCCAACTCCCCTGCCAGGAGCGCGTGTTCCCCGGCGGCGAGGCGGGCCTCGGCCGCCTCCTCCCGCACGACGAGCCGCTCCTCCTCCAGCCGGTTCACGGCGGCCCTGGCGAAGGGTTCGTCGGCGGCGTCGGCGAACGCCGGCCCGCGCCACAGCTCCAGGGCATCGGCGAAGAGCGCGGCACGCCGGGCCGGGTCGGGTACGGCCCGGGCCCGGGCGGCGAGCGCCGTGAACCGGTCGGCGTCCAAGGCGCCTTCCGGGAGCGCCAGTTGGTAGCCGGGAGCGCGGGAGAGGACGAGGTCCCGGCCGCCGGGCTCGGCCTCCTCCAGGACGCGGCGGAGCTGGGACACCTTGGCCTGGAGGGCGCGCAGAGGGTTGCCGGGCGGCTCCTCGCCCCACAGGTCGTCGACGAGCCGGTGGGTGGCGACGGGCCGGCCCGCGTCGACGAGCAGGGAGGCGAGCAGGACGCGCACCTTGAGCTCCGGGACCCGGACGAGCCGCCCGTCCTCGGTCCGTACGGCCGTCTCCCCCAGCACCCCGAATCGCATGGGGCCACCGTAACCCCCCGTCTGAGCAGGGCCGTAACACCGTCCGAACCGGACCCGAACACGGTCCGGGCCGGACCCGAACAGGCGCGCCGCAGAGTCGTCCCCGTCAAGAGAACGACGCACCGGCGGACGGCAGCACCGGCCGAACGCCCCACCCGAGGAGAAGCCCATGTCCACCACCTCCCTCTCCGGCAGGACCGCCCTCGTCACCGGCGGCAGCCGTGGGATCGGCCGCGCGATCGCCCTCCGTCTGGCCGCCGACGGCGCCCGGGTCGGCGTCCACTACGCGAGCAACGAGGCGGCCGCGAAGGAGACGGTCGCCGCGATCGAGGAGGCCGGCGGCTCCGCCTTCGCGCTCCGTACCGAACTGGGTGTCCCCGGGGACGCCGAGGCCCTCTGGACGGCCTTCGACGCACACGCCGACGGTGTCGACATCCTGGTCAACAACGCCGGGATCGCCGGCCCCGGCACGATCGACGAGGTCGAGGAGGCCGACTACGACCGGGTGTTCGCGGTCAACGCCAAGGCGCCCTTCTTCATCGTCAAGCACGGTCTCGGCCGGCTCCGCGACGGCGGCCGGATCATCAACATCTCCTCCGGTGTCACCAAGGTCGCCTTCCCCGGCATGACCTCGTACGCCGCCTCCAAGGGCGCTGTCGAGGTGCTGACCCTGACCCTCGCCCAGACCCTGGGCTCCCGGGGCATCACCGTCAACGCGGTCTCCCCCGGCACGATCGAGACCGACATCCACCCGTGGATGGCCGACCCGGCCGCCAAGGCGCACGCCGCCGGGTTCTCCGTCTTCGACCGGGTGGGGCAGCCGGGGGACGTGGCCGATGTCGTCGGCTTCCTCGCCTCCGACGACGCCCGCTGGGTGACGGGCCAGAACATCGACGCGAGCGGCGGCTCCGGCCTCGGTCTCTGATCCCCTCGCCCCCGGAAGCAACCGGAAGGAAGCCGTCATGACCCGCCACACCCTCCTCGTGCACGCCCACCCCCGCCCCGACTCGCTCACCGCCCAGGTCGCCGGCCTCGTCCACGGCCGTCTGACCGGGACGGGAGGGACGGTCGACGTACTCGACCTGTACGCCGAGGGGTTCGACCCCGTCCTGCGTCCGGCCGACGAACCGGACTGGGAGGACCGCGAGAAGACCTACACCCCCGAGGTCCATGCCCATATGGACCGCATCCTGGCCGCCGACGACATCGTGGTCGTCTTCCCGGTCTGGTGGATGGCGCCGCCCGCCGTCCTGAAGGGATGGATCGACCGGGTGTGGAACTACGGCTTCGCCTACGGCCGCAGCAAGCCGAGGCTGGCGGAGAAGCGGATGGTGTGGCTGGCCCTGCTGGGCAACTCGCAGGAGGAGATCGAGAAGCTGGGTCTGGACACCGTCCTGGACACCCAACTGCGCGTCGCCGTCTCCGAGTACTGCGGGATCCGGGACGTGTCGGTGCGGAGCGTGTACGGCACCGAACTCTCCGGCGTACCGAAGGACCTGCGCACGGAGCGGGTGCGGGAGCTGCTCGCCGAGGCGGGCACGGCACTGGACGGAGCGCTGTCGCGATGACCACCACCCACTCCCCCGAGTCCCCCGCGGCCACCGCACCGGCGCCGGAGAGGGCCGGCGCGCGCCAGTGGCTCGGCCTCGCCGTCCTCCTTCTCCCCGTCACCCTGATGACGACCGACCTCGGCGTGCTGTGGCTCGCCACCCCCTACCTGGCGGCCGATCTGCGGCCGAGCGGCGCCCAGTTGCTGTGGATCACCGACATCTACGGCTTCCTCACCGCCTCCACCCTGGTCATCATGGGCACGCTCGGCGACCGGCTCGGCCGGCGGCGGCTGCTGGTGGCGGGCTCGGCGGGCTTCCTGCTGGCCTCGCTCCTGGCGGCGTACGCGCCGAACGCCGGGACGCTGATCGCGGCGCGCGCCCTGCTGGGCGTGGCGGGCGCCGCCGTACTGCCCTCCACGCTCGCCCTGATCAGCCATATGTTCACCGACGCCCGGCAGCGGACCACGGCGATCGCGATGTGGGTGACGGCGCTCTCGGTCGGTCTCGCGATCGGACCGGTCGTCGGCGGGGTGCTGCTGGCGTCCTGGTGGTGGGGGTCGGTGTTCCTGATCGGGCTGCCGGTCATGCTGATCGCCCTGGCCTCAGCCCCGGTGCTGCTGCCCGAGTACCGCGATCCGCGCCCGGGCCGGCTGGACCTCGCGAGCGTCACGCTCTTCCTGCTCGCGGTCCTGCCGCTGGTGTACGGAGTGAAGTCGCTGGCCGCCCACGGCACGACGGCGGAGACGGGCGCGGCGTTCGCCGCCGGACTCGCCTTCACGTTCCTCTTCGTACGGCGGCAGAACCGGCTGGCAACCCCGCTGCTCGACCTCCGGCTCTTCCGGAACCGGGCCTTCACGGGCGCGCTGCTCACCCTGCTGCTCGGGATGACCGCGCTCAACGGGGTGGAGTATCTGGTCCCCCAGTACCTCCAGGCGGTCGCCGGTCTTTCGCCCCTCGACGCCGGGCTGTGGCTGCTGCCGGGCGCGGCCGGTCTGATCGCCGGTTCCCAGCTGACCCCGCTGCTCGCCCGCCGTTTCCGTCCGGCGTACGTCCTGGTGGGCGGGCTGCTGGTCTCGCTGGCCGGGTACGCGGCGCTGGCCCTGGCCTCCGGGGTGGCCGTGGCCTCCGTGGGCCTCACGGTGATCATGTTCGGGGCGGCCCCGATCAGCGTCCTCGGCACGGCCCTCGCGGTCGGCGCGGCGCCGCCGGAGAAGGCGGGCGCGGCGGCGGCGACCGGTCAGACGGCGTACGACCTGGGGCTGGCGCTCGGGATCGCGGTGACCGGCAGTGTGGCGGTGGCGGTCTACCGGAGCGGCGTCCCGGGCGACGCCCCGGCGGCGGCGCGCGAGTCGCTGGGCGGTGCGGCCGCGGTGGCCGGAGAGGGGCTGCTCGCGACGGCCCGGGAGGCGTTCACGATGGCCCTGCAGTCGGCGTCGGCGCTGAGCGCCGGGTTCGCGCTGCTGACGGCGGTGCTGGTGGTCGCGCTCCTGCGGAAGGTGCCCAGGATCACTTCGGGCGAGTGACGAGCGCGAGTGGGGGCCTGTCCTGCGGACGGGCCCCCTATTCGCACGGGCCGAGGTCGTCCGGGTCGACACTGTCGAGCCGGGCGGCCAGCTCGTTGAGCCGGGCCCGCATGCCGCGGATCTCCTCCAGCTCCATGCCGGTCGCGGCGGCGATCCGCTTCGGCACGGCGAGGGCCTTCTCCCGCAGGGCGGTGCCTGCCTCGGTGGGACGGGCGGTCACGGACCGCTCGTCCTCCGCGGAGCGCCGCCGCTCGACGTATCCGGCCGCCTCCAGCCGCTTGAGCAGCGGCGACAGCGTCCCGGAGTCCAGGCGCAGGTGCTCGCCGATCCGCTTGACGGGCAGCTCCCCGTGCTCCCAGAGCACCAGCATGACCAGGTACTGGGGGTAGGTGAGCCCGAGGTCCTTGAGCGCGGCGCGGTAGACGCCGTTGAAGGCGCGGGTCGCGGCGTGCAGCGAGAAGCAGATCTGGTGGTCGAGCCGGAGGAAGTCCTCGTCCCGGTTCGTGTCGAGCGTCTCCATGGCTCCAGGGTACGGGACATCTCATCGCGAGCCATTAAGTTGTGCACAACTGAATTGCGCGCTACTGTCTGATGCAGACCCCGACCGCGTACGGAAACGAGGACCCATGAACGCGATCTACACCGCCGTCGCCACCGCCAACGGCCGCGAGGGCCGCGCCGTCAGCTCCGACGGCCACATCGACCTCCCCCTCGCCCACCCGCAGGCCCTCGGCGGCAACGGCCAGGGCACCAACCCGGAGCAGCTCTTCGCCGCCGGTTACGCGGCCTGCTTCGCCAGCGCGATGGGTCTCGTGGCGCGCCAGGAGAAGATCGACATCACCGACGCCTCGATCACCGCCGAGGTCTCCATCGGCAAGGACGAGACGGACGGCGGCTTCGGCCTCGCGGTCGTCATGCGCGCCGAGTTCCCCGACCACCTCCAGGGCGAGCCGGGCCGCGAGCTGCTCGAGAAGACCCACGCGTTCTGCCCGTACTCCAAGGCCACGCGCGGCAACATCCAGGTCGAGCTCGTCGTCGAGTAGTCCTGGCGCACCGGACGCCGACGAGGGCCCGTACGTGTCAGGGGACACGTACGGGCCCTCGTCATGCGCGTGGGGCGCGCCCGTCAGCCTCTCCGATCGAGCGAAGCAGGATCACGGGCTGCGCTCGCCACGTCTCGTCCGCGCAGGCCGGCCGGCCCCGAGCCGAGCCCGTATCCCGAGCGCGCCGTCCTGGCGGATCACGAGCCCCGAGCGTCGGCTCCGGGGCGACTTCGCCGCTCGATGTGGCTACGCGTCGCGCCTCCGCAGCAGCAGGCCGCCGGCCAGCAGCGCGGCCGCGGCCCACGCGGCGAGCACGCCCAGGCCGGCCCATGGGCCGATGGGCAGCCCGGGCAGGTGGGCGGTGGCCTGGACCGCGAGTCCTGCGGTCATCGGCGCGATCTGCTGAAGGTGACGCTGCCACTCCGGATCGTGGACCACCTGCGTGACGACCGGGAAGAGGTACAGCAGCCCGAGTGTGATCCCGATGGCGGTCGCCGCCTCCCGTACCGCCGTCGCCACGCCGAGGCCGATCAGAGCGATCAGGCCGAGGTAGAGGACCGAGCCCGCGGCCGCGCGCAGGGTCGGGCCGTCGGCAAGGGACAGGGCGTACCCGTGCGCCTCGGTGAATCCGTTGCCGGGCAGGATGTGGCGGCCGGCCAGAAGGGAGACCAGGACGGCGATCGTCCCGCAGGCCAGGACGACCGTGGTGAGGACTGTCGCCTTGGCGGTCAGGACGGTGATCCTGCTCGGCACCGCCGTGAGCGTGGTGCGGATCATCCCGGTGCCGTACTCGCCGCTGACGGCCGGTACCGCGAGGACGGCGACGACCGCCTGCCCGGCGGTGACGCCGGTCAGGGCGAGCCTGACGGCGTCCTGGCCGCACCCCGTTTCCGGGCACTTCACGGCCTTGGCGGTGCCGCAGCCCACGGCCACGGTCAGGGCGACGGCGAGCAGGAGCAGCCATCCCGCTCCCCCGGCGGTGCGCAGCTTCGTCCACTCCGCGCGCAGGGCGTTGCCGAAGTCCCCTCGCCACGCGCCGTCCGCCTTGCCGACGAGTGGCGTGCCGCCGAGGAGATTCATACGTCCCTCCCGGCCATGACGCGCAGTTCGGTCGCCGCCGGGACGGGAAAGACGTGGAAGCCTCTGCCGAGTGCGCCGCTCTTCCCGATCGGGATGGTGATCGCGGCGGCGACCAGGCCGATGGCGAAGGCGACTCCGCCGGCCACCAGGGCCTTGGCGCCGAGTACCCGGGCCCGCGGGGGCACGGCCGTCATGGTCGTACGCAGCAGGCCGTGCCGGTACTCGCCGGTGATGAACACCGTGCCCACGGCGATCACCACGACGAGTCCGGCGAACGTACCGACGAGGAAGTTCTCGACGGAGAAGCCGCCGCCCATGACGGGCCCGCCGATGACCGGTGCGATGTCGCCGGCCCCGGTGAACCCGTCGCCGGTCCGGGTGAAGCCGCCCTTGACGGTGTTCGAGTAGCTGCCGGAGGTGCCGGCGTCGCCGCCTACCTGTGTGCCGCTCCACGCGCCCGGGGACCAGCTGCCCGTCAGGCCCGGGGCACCGAAGGTGCCGACGACTACCTGGCCAAGCCCTTCCATTTCCCCGAACTCGTCCTGCGCCTGCGCGCCCTGGCCCGCCGCCGCCCCGCCGCCCGGTCCCGCACTCTGCGCGCGGCGGGCATCGAACTCGACCCGCTGCACCGTACGGCCGGCCGGGACGGTCGCCGGCTCAACCTCTCCGTCAAGGAGTTCGCGGTACTCGAAGCCCTCCTGGACGCGAGCCCCGCCTTCCTCAGCGCGGAGGACCTCCTCGAACAAGTCTGGGACGAGCACGCCGACCCGTTCACCAACACCGTCACGGTGACCATCAGCCGCCTGCGCCGCAAACTCGGCGACCCCGTGGTCATCGCCACCACACCTGGCGTGGGCTACCGGATCGTCGACCCGGCCGACTGAGCCGCCCCTGCGGTCCGCCGCCCGCGGCGGCGCGGCGCTGCGTTGTGGGTCGGCTCACACCTGCGTCGGGCGTGGACAGGGATGCGGCATCCGAGTGACTCGGGCGTGTCGTGCCTCGCGCGGTCCCGGTCCTTCCCCGCACTGGGGGAAACGCGTGGGCGGAAGCCCTCGCCTTCGGGACGCGAATCGTCCGACCAGCGAATGGGCTGGTCAGAACGATTCTGCTTCACCATGCGACGGTGGGGCGGGTGGGACTCGAACCCACGGCCGACGGATTATGAGTCCTTAGGGATCTTGGCGGCCCTTGGTATTTGATGCCGAGGATTGACGTATTGCCTGGTCAAGCAGGGTGAAGTTGTCCCCCTCTTCCCTACCCTTGTCAGTCCTTTCCTGTCCTTGTGTCCAAACGCCGTCCGAACCCTGTCCCATCCGGGGCTACTCGGCGGGCCGCCCGAGCGTCGCGCCAGCTCAGCAAACGGCTTTGGACTCGCGCGCGACGGATTCACATTCCAACACGCAGAGGCTCCGCCCCCGTGCCGGGGGCGGAGCCTCATGGCCGTTTCGTCGGCCCTACGTCTGCCCTCAGGTTATCGGGCTCGACCTCCTGCACCAAGAGGAGCTGCACGTTCTCCGACCGAGGTCGCTTGGGGCCCGCGGTGTAGAGGATGAACCCTCCGCCGGGGGTGATGGCGATCTCTGAAATTGGCCAGGAGTGCTCGTCGCCCCGCTCGGTCGGGATTCCATGAGGAGGATCTGGAAGCGCCACGCACGCTGGGGTGCAATGTGCCGCCACCCGCGAACGCGGGGACTTAGTACCAGCGCAGCCGCGGAGGCAGCCATGCTGCCGGTCCCGGATGGCGGGGAAGCGCGTGGCCCAGAGCATCTTCAAGGCTGCCCGGCAGGAAGTAGGCCCCCCACGGGGGCTTGCCCTGGTCGTGGTCGTCGTGACCGTGACCCTGCTCGCCCTCGTCGTGACCGTGACCCTGCCCGCCCTCGTCGTGACCGTGACCCTGCCCGCCCTCGTCGCCCTCGTGGTGGCCGTGGTCGTGATCAGGCTTTGCGGGCCCGGCGGGTCCAGCAGGCCCCGTGGGTCCGACAGGTCCGGCAGGGCCGGTGGGTCCGGGTGCACCGTCGGGTCCGGGTGCACCGGTCGGGCCAGGTGCTCCGGTGCTGCCGTCGGGTCCGGGTGCACCGGTCGGGCCAGGCGCTCCGGTGCTGCCGTCGGGTCCGGGTGCACCGGTCGGGCCAGGTGCTCCGGTGCTGCCGTCGGGTCCGGGTGCACCGGTCGGGCCGGGCGCTCCGGTGCTGCCGTCGGGGCCGGGTGCACCGGTCGGGCCAGGCGATCCCGTCGGGCCGGGAGGTCCAGTCGGTCCGGGAGGTCCAGGCGGGCCGACGGCGCAGGTCGGCCTCGTAATGGTGTTGTTGTCCATCGTGACCGCGGCCTCACGCGCCAGGGCGCGACCTTCGATCACGGCGCTGTTGTTCAGCGTGATGGACTGCATGGCCAGGATGGTGCCCTTGAACTGGGTGGTCGTGCCGAGGGTGGCGGAGCTGCCCACCTGCCAGAACACGTTGCAGGCATTTGCTCCGTTGATGAATTCCACGGAACTCGACGAAGCCGTGATCAAGGTCGAGGGGGTCCGGAAGATGAAGACGGAGTTGGGGTCGTTCTGGCCGTCGAGGGTGAGCGTCCCGGTGAGTTTCAGGGACGCCGGGTCCGCCGGGGCCGTGTAGACGCCGGGCGCCAGCGTCCGTCCGCCGAGCTCGTCCGAATCGAGAATGGTCCCGGGTCCCCGGCCTGCCGCGTCGTCGTAGGCGACGACGAGGTCGGACTTCGCCTGGCCGGCGGCGGCGTTGGGGAATACGCGTCGCACTCCGTTGATGATGCCGGGCGGGAAGCCGGTCACGTCTGTGCCCGGATAGAGCCCCAGGTCGCCGTTGATGACGGTGGGGTTCGTGTTGGTGACCGTCGAACCGGCCAGGACCCCGTAACTGGCGGTGGTCCCCAGCAACACGGGGGATTCTGCGGCATAGGCGTTGGTCGGGACCAGGGCGGCCACCAGGAGCGATGCGGGGAGCAGGGCGAAGGCTCCCCGTTTGAGCAGATTGCGTTGCAGGCTAGAGACGGGTGGAGCCCACCGGATGACATCCAATGCCATGGCAGAACCTTTCTTGTCGCTGGTCTGGGCCGCCGGCCTGCTGCCTGTGTCGACTCGCAGGCTCACCCCGGGCAGGGGACGCAGATCTACCCCTGCCGGAGGTAGTGATGGGGCGTCACGTGAGAGCATTCCCGCATATTTCAAAGCAATAGACTGAAAATCAGATAAATCGTCTGCATGGGTGACGTGGTGTGAGGAAGTGAATCCGTCGTACGTCTGCGCGTATTTGTTGCGCCGTCCAAACGGTGTCACGAGCCCATCTGGCCCACTGGTGGTGTGAGCGCCGACCGTAGGAGAGGTGATCCGCATCGCGTGTCGCCCCTCCGTGGGGGTCACGTCCCTTGTCGTGGTGTAGCCGATCACGGCCCGCCGCCTCTGGTCCGACGGCTACCCGATGCCTCCGTGGCTTCCCGCAGGAACCAACGGCAGCGCGCCGACGCCTCCTCCAGGAGCGACTCATCGCACGCCGCCGCGCTCCTGCAGACCCGGGCCCGTCACCTGCTCCACCGAGGCATCAGTCCGGGTCCGCGTCACCCCACGAAATCGCCGGTGACGGTGCCGCTCTTTGAGGAGGCCTCGCAGGCCCGGGGGGATTCAAGACATCCGTCACCGGCGTGAAGTGGCTCGAGCCCTTGCACGAACGACTTTGAACCGCCTACAGCTCGGATCAGTGGGCTCACACCGGACCTTCGCCGGTCGACCGGGCACGGCCGGGCAGCAAGCACCATCTGATCGTCGACCGGCACGGCACACCGCTCGCCGTCTCGCTGACCGGCGGAAACCGGCACGACGTCACCCAGCTCATTCCACTCCTGAACGCGATCCCGACCATCCGCGGGCTGGTCGGCCGGCCCCGTAGCCGCTCCCGACGCGTGTTCGCCGACCGCGGCTACGACTTCGACAAGTACCGCCGCATCCTCCGGGCCCGCGGCATCACACCCAAGATCGCCCGTCGAGGTGTTGCGCACGGCTCAGGACTGGGCAAGACCCGCTGGTTCGTCGAGCGGACGTTCGCCTGGCTCCACCAGTTCAAACGTCTCCGCATCCGCTACGGGATACGCGCAGACCTCCACCTCGGTCTCCTCCAACTCGCATGCAGCATCATCTGCTTGAGACGACTTCGAACCCCATTCCGAAACGATCAGTCAGGCGTGTCGGGAGCCGGAGAGAGTCGGCGAGAGGAACTCCCCCTACTGGGTATCAGCGTTGGGCAGGATGGGAACTCGATGCTGGACGCGAGGAGGAGACTCGCGGTGATTGACTTCCGCTCCCCGCCCTAAAGGGCGGGGATTCCTACCACGGTCGTCTGACCGTCTCGGTGGGTTCCTGTTTCGCTGCGCTGCGCCGGGACGCGTCCCGGTCCTACCTGCGCTCCACAGGCTGACACCGCCAGTCCGGCGGCCTTGGCGACGTTGACCGCCGCGTTGATGTCCCGGTCGAGGACCGCGCCACACGCCTTGCACGTCCAGGTGCGGACGTTTTCCAGCCGCTGCCGATCCTCACCCGGGGAGCGAAGGTGCCGTCGCCCTTGCCCAGGTACAGCCATAGGACACCGTCCTTGTCGCGTGTGACGAGGTCTCCTTCCGACCACGTCGCCCACGCGGGTGCCGGCGACGTCCCCGACCGACTCGGCGCGGTCGTAGATGTTCCAGCCGCGTCCGACCTGGGGGAGGTAGTCCAGAGCACGTCGGATTCCGTCACCGGACGGTGTTCTATTGGTGTCGCCGCGCAGAAGGGGGCCGTAGGCGTTGAACAGCAGGACATCGGGTGTCCCGTTGTCGTTGTAGTCGTGTGGCGCGGCGGCCCGGTTCACCGTGACCTTCACCTCCGGCCCGATGCTGTCGTCCGGGCTCGCAGTGATCTCCCAGGTGTAGGCACCGTTGTACGCGGCCTGCAGTGGGTTGAGGAGATTCGAGCCGTTCCAACGCCAGCCGATGCGCTGTCCGTCCCGGTAGCCCTCCCCGGGGGCGGCCGGATCCGTGGACCAGATCTTCCGCCGCGATCGCTCCCCCGTCCGCTCGTGGACGAGTGTCAGCCATACGTCGGTGTCGACCCGGGAGAAGTCCCAGCCCAGGTCCACGCCCTGGCCGATGCGATCGAAGGTGATCGTGCCCGGGACCCTCGTACCGAGATACTTCACGGCCGTCGTCTGGCCGGTCGAGGCGACGAGTTCGGCGACCGGCTTGCCGTTCCCGTCGAGCGACACCAGGTAGAGGCCCTCGTCCCGGTCGAGCGTGCCGCCGCGAACCAGGAGGGAACCGGCCGGGGTGGGTCACGGCGGAGGAGTAGTGGGTGAGGAGCTCGACGGTCTCACCCGTCTCCGGGAGACCGGTTCCCTCGACGTACCGCACTTCGGGGGAACCCCTCCGGGCCACGGCGATACGGCCCTCACCGCGGTCGTCCAGCTCCTGCCAGGCCACATGGGTCGCCGAGACGGCACCCGGCCACCAGCCCCCTGTGTCCCGACGCACCTCCAAAGCGGTGCCCGTGGCGAGTTCGACGACAGCCGTGTCCAAGGAATCTGAGAAGTGGCTCAGCGAGCGGTGCGGTGGGAAACGACTGACCGTCCTGCGGGTCGAGAACCTGAGCAATGCCAACCCCGACGATCAACGGCACAACGTCACGTTGCTCCGGTTCGTACCCTCACGGAGCACGACGCCGGATGTTGTGGGGTGGCTCACAAAGCGGCCGGACGGGGGCGGCCCTGCGGCATCCGGGTGACTCGCGCGTGTCGGACCACTCGCGTCCAAACACTCTGTCCAAACATTGGAGGAACGCGGAAGCGAAGGCCGTGCGCGAGCGCCGTGAGAGTCGCCCGACCAGGGAAAGTGCCTGGTCAGAACGATTCTGCTTCACCATGCGACGGTGGGGCGGGTGGGACTCGAACCCACGGCCGACGGATTATGAGTCCGCTGCTCTAACCGGCTGAGCTACCGCCCCTTTACGTGTGGCGCGTACATGTGTGCGCGCCGTCTGCCGCAGCATAGCCGCTCATACGATCTCCTGCTCCGGATGGTCGGGCTCTGCAGCGCACTGCTCGACCATGAGGACCGCGCAGCGTGGCGCATGGTTCCCGGACATAAGAAAAAGGACCCCGAAGGGTCCTCTTTCGCTTGCTCCCCCGGCTGGACTCGAACCAGCAACCCTCCGGTTAACAGCCGAATGCTCTGCCAATTGAGCTACAGGGGACCGCGCTCCCCCGACTGGACTCGAACCAGTAACCTGCCGGTTAACAGCCGGCTGCTCTGCCAATTGAGCTACAGGGGATTGCTGCGTTGCACCGAACGGATCCACCTCGGGCGTTCCCGGGCGGCGCTCGCTCGCTGCGACACATACATTAGCGCAAGCAGGGGGGTGCTCCGCCAATCGGTATGCCGTGGGCGCTCGTGGGCACCAGTGAAGCATCAGGGAAGCTCAAGGGAAGGTGGTGCCGCCGTGCGGTACAAGCTGACGTTCGTCGTAGGGCTGGCCGTCGGTTACGTCCTCGGCACACGCTCCGGGCGCGAACGCTACGAGCAGATGAAGAAGTCCGCGCGGGACTTCTCGCACAACCCGGCGGTGCGCAACGCCGCCGAGTCCGCGGCCCAGACCGGGCGGCAGGTCGCCGGCAAGGCGTTCCACGTCGTGAGCGACAAGGTCGGCGACAAGCTGCCGGCCTCGGTCACCGACCGGATCCACGCGCTGCGCCAGCACAACGGCCAGGTGACCGAGGACGACTGGGGTGTGAGCAACACCTGACCGGAGGCCGGTGCCCGCCGACCGCCGGGCACGGTGGTGGTCGGTGGCCGGATCCGGCGACTCGCCGGCCGCCGGGGGGGGCGGGCATGGGCCCGAAAACGCGTCTCCTACCCCGCCGACGCTCCCCGTACTCCCCCGAGTGCGGCAGAATCTCCTCCATGGGGATAGTCGCCGGCTTGGACAGCTCTGCCGAGTTCACACGCATCGTCGTCTGCGACGCGGACACGGGTGCCGTACTGCGTCAGGGGTACGCCCCGCACCCGGGTGAGCCCAAGGCCACCGATGTCGACCCGCAGGCCTGGCTGCTCTCGCTCGGCGAGGCCGCCGGCGGCGGGCTGCTCGAAGGGGTGCAGGCCATCGGCGTCTCCGCCCAGCAGCACGGCCTCGTACCGCTCGACCCGCAGGGCGCTCTCGTGCGGCCCGCGATGGTCGGCAACGACAAGCGGGCGCAGGTGGCCGCCGCGGACCTGGTCGAGGCGTTCGGCGGGCGGCAGGCCTGGGCCGAGGCCGTCGGCTCCGTGCCGCAGGCCGGACAGCCCGTCGCCAAGCTCCGCTGGCTGGCCCGCTCCGAGCCGGAGAACGCCCAGCGCGTCGCGATGCTCCTCCAGCCGCACGACTGGCTGGTCTGGCAGCTCCTCGGCCGGCCCGTGCGCCGCACCACCGACCGCGGCGCCGCCTCGGCCACCGGCTACTGGTCGGCCGGCTCCGGGGCCTACCGCCCCGACCTGGTCGAGCTGGCCCTCGGCCACCAAGCCGTGCTCCCCGAGGTCCTCGGCCCGGCCGACGCCGCCGGGACCACCCCCGAAGGGCTGCTGATCTCCGCCGGTACGGGCGAGACGATGGCCGCCGCGTTCGGGCTGGGCCTCGGCCCCGGCGACGCGGTCGTCTCCCTCGGCGCCTCGGGCTCCGTGATGGCCGTACACCACGAGGCGCTCGCCGACCCCCAGGGCCTGATCACCTCCTTCGCCGACGCGACCGGGATGCACCTGCCCGTCGTGCACACCTCCAACGCGGTACGGGCGCTCCGCGGCACCGCCGAGATGCTCGGCGTGGAGAACCTGGAAGAGCTGTCCGCGCTGGCGCTCAAGTCGACGCCCGGCGCCTCCGGACTCGTCCTGCTGCCGTACCTGGAGGGCGAGCGCACCCCGCAGCTGCCGCACACCGCCGGCACGCTCAGCGGGCTGCGCCGCGAGTCGATGAAGCCCGAGCACCTCGCGCGGGCCGCGTTCGAGGGCATGCTCTGCTCGCTCACCGACGCCATGGACGTGCTGCGCGGACGCGGTGTGGAGGTGCGCCGGGTGTTCCTGCTGGGCGCCGCGGCCGGGCTGCCGGCCGTCCAGGCCGTCGCGCCCGCGATCTTCGGCGCGCAGGTCGTCGTCCCGCAGCCCGCGGACTACGCGGCGCGCGGCGCCGCCCGGCAGGCCGCGTGGGCGCTCGGGGTCGCGCGCGGGACGCTGTCGCCGGCCGCTCCCCCGGCCTGGCAGGGCGCCGCCGCGCAGGTCTTCGAGCCGGGTGAGGAGCTGGCGGTCGGTCAGGCGGTACGGCAGCAGTACGTGGCCACGCGGGAGCAGACGCACCCGGGCGCGTTCGGCTCGTAGCGGCGGTGGATTCGGCTGGTAGCGGAGTCCGTTCAAGACTCGACAAAACTGGCTCGTAACGTCCTGGGAGCGCGGGCGATAGTAGAACCCGTGCTCCTACGACTTCTCCGAACCCACCTTCGACCGTACAGAAAACCCATCGGAGTGCTGGTCCTGCTGCAGTTCCTGCAGACCTGCGCGTCCCTCTACCTGCCGAGCCTGAACGCGGACATCATCGACAACGGTGTCGTGAACGGTGACACCGGCTACATCCTGCTGTTCGGCGCCGTGATGATCGCCGTCTCGGTGGTGCAGGTCGTCTGCAACATCGGCGCGGTGTACTACGGGGCGCGCACCGCCTCCGCCCTCGGCCGGGACGTCCGCGCCGCGGTCTTCGAGCGGGTGCAGTCCTTCTCCGCCCGTGAGGTGGGACAGTTCGGCGCGCCGTCGCTGATCACCCGTACCACCAATGACGTCCAGCAGGTCCAGATGCTGGTCCTGATGGCCTTCACGCTGATGGTCTCCGCGCCGATCATGTGCGTCGGCGGCATCGTCATGGCGCTCGGGCAGGACGTGCCGCTGTCGGCGGTGCTGCTCGCGGTCGTGCCGGTCCTCGGTGTCTCGGTCGCGCTGATCGTGAAGCGGATGCGCCCGCTGTTCCGGACCATGCAGGAGCGGCTCGACACCGTGAACCGGGTGCTGCGCGAGCAGATCACCGGCAACCGCGTGATCCGCGCGTTCGTGAAGGACGACTACGAGCGCGAGCGGTTCAAGGTCTCGAACACCGAGCTGACCGACGTGTCGATGGCGACCGGCCGCCTGATGGCGCTGATGTTCCCGACGGTGATGACGGTCGTGAACGTCTCCAGCGTCGCGGTGGTCTGGTTCGGAGCACACCGCATCGACAGCGGCGGGATGGAGATCGGCGCGCTGACAGCGTTCCTCGCCTATCTGATGCAGATCGTGATGGCCGTGATGATGGCCACCTTCATGTTCATGATGGTGCCGCGGGCCGAGGTGTGTGCCGAGCGCATCGAGGAGGTCCTCGCCACGGAGAGCAGCGTCGTGCCGCCGGCCGAGCCCGTGCGCGAGCTGGGGCGGCGCGGTCACCTGGAGGTACGGAGCGCGGAGTTCCGTTACCCGGGCGCCGAGGAATCGGTCCTGCGGGACGTGGAGCTGGTGGCGCGGCCGGGCGAGACGACGGCGATCATCGGTTCGACGGGCAGCGGAAAGTCGACGCTCCTCGGCCTGGTGCCGCGGCTGTTCGACGTGACCGGCGGCGAGGTGCTCGTCGACGGGGTGGACGTACGGAAGCTGGAGCGCGCGCTGATGGCGCGCACGGTCGGGCTCGTCCCGCAGAAGCCGTACCTCTTCTCCGGCACGGTCGCGACGAATCTGCGGTACGGAAATCCCGGCGCGACCGAAGACGAGCTGTGGCACGCGCTGGAGGTCGCGCAGGCGGCCGACTTCGTGAAGAAGCTGGAGCACGGCCTGGACGCCCCGATCGCGCAGGGCGGCACGAACGTCTCCGGCGGGCAGCGGCAGCGGCTCGCGATCGCCAGGACCCTGGTGCAGCGGCCGGAGATCTACCTCTTCGACGACTCGTTCTCCGCGCTGGACTACCGGACCGACGCGCTGCTGCGGGAGGCGTTGAAGGCGGAGACGGCGGATTCGACCGTCGTGATCGTCGCCCAGCGGGTGTCGACCATCCGGGACGCCGACCGGATCGTGGTCCTCGACGAGGGCCGGGTCGTGGGCACCGGGCGCCATCACGAGCTGATGGCGGACAACGAGACGTACCGGGAGATCGTGCTCTCCCAGCTGACCGAGGCGGAGGCAGCCTGATGGCCGGTCCTGGCGGACGCATGATGGCCGGTGGCGGCCCCGACCAGCGGTCGATGGACTTCAAGGGCTCCGGCAAGCGGCTGATGAAGCAGCTGGCGCCCGAGCGGGGCGCGCTCTGGCTGATGCTGATCGCCTGTGTGCTCAGCGTGGCGGCCTCGGTGGTCGGGCCGAAGATCCTCGGCAAGGCGACCGACCTGGTCTTCGCGGGTGTGGTCGGGCGGCAGATGCCCGAGGGCACGACGAAGGCGCAGGCGATCGAGGGCCTGCGGGCCCAGGGCGACGACGGGATGGCCGACATGCTGTCCGGGGTCGACTTCACCCCCGGGCAGGGCATCGACTTCTCGGCCGTCGGCGAGGTGCTGCTGTGGGTCCTGGCGATCTATGTGGCTGCCGGTCTCCTCATGCTGGTGTCGACCCGGATGTCGATCAAGGTGATCAACCGGACGGTCTACCGGATGCGGGAGGACGTCCAGGCGAAGCTGGCACGGCTGCCGCTGTCGTACTTCGACAAGGCCAAGCGCGGTGAGGTGCTGAGCCGGGCGACCAACGACATCGACAACATCTCGCAGACGCTCCAGCAGTCGATGGGGCAGCTGATCAACTCGCTGCTCACCATCGTCGGTGTGCTGGCCATGATGTTCTGGATCTCGCCGCTCCTCGCGCTGGTCGCGCTGGTGACCGTGCCGGTGTCGGTGGTCGTGGCGACCAAGGTCGGCAAGCGGTCGCAGCCCCACTTCGTCCAGCAGTGGAAGTCCACGGGCACGCTCAACGCCCATGTGGAGGAGATGTACACCGGGCACGCGCTGGTGAAGGTCTTCGGGCGGCAGGACGAGTCGGCGGCGGACTTCCGCGAGCAGAACGAGGCGCTGTACGAGGCGGGCTTCAAGGCCCAGTTCAACAGCGGTGTCATGCAGCCGGTGATGTTCTTCATCTCGAACATCAACTATGTGCTCGTCGCCGTGGTCGGCGGGCTGCGGGTGGCGAGCGGCACGCTCTCCATCGGTGACGTGCAGGCGTTCATCCAGTACTCCCGCCAGTTCTCGATGCCGCTGACGCAGGTCGCGTCGATGGCGAACCTGGTGCAGTCGGGCGTCGCCTCGGCCGAGCGGATCTTCGAGCTCCTCGACTCCGAGGAGCAGGCCCCGGACGCGCCGAAGAGCGAGAGGCCGTCCGAGTCGCTGGGCAAGGTCGCCCTGGAGGAGGTGGCGTTCCGCTACGAGCCGGACAAGCCGCTCATCGAGGACCTGTCGCTGACGGTGGAGCCGGGGCAGACGGTCGCGATCGTCGGCCCTACGGGCGCCGGCAAGACGACGCTGGTGAACCTGCTGATGCGGTTCTACGAGGTGACGGGCGGCCGCATCACCATCGACGGCGTGGACGTCTCGGCCATGACCCGCGACGACCTCAGGTCGGGCATCGGCATGGTCCTCCAGGACACCTGGCTGTTCGGCGGGACGATCGCCGAGAACATCGCGTACGGGGCGCGCGGCGAGGTCACCCGGGAGCGGATCGAGGAGGCAGCGCGGGGCGCGCACGCCGACCGGTTCATCCGGACCCTGCCCGACGGCTACGACACGGTCATCGACGACGAGGGCGGGAACGTCAGCGCGGGCGAGAAGCAGCTGATCACCATCGCGCGGGCGTTCCTGTCCGACCCGGTGATCCTGGTCCTCGACGAGGCGACCAGCTCGGTCGACACCCGCACCGAGGTCCTCATCCAGAAGGCGATGGCCCGTCTGTCCCACGGCCGTACGTCGTTCGTGATCGCGCACCGGCTCTCCACCATCAGGGACGCGGACGTGATCCTGGTGATGGAGAACGGCTCGATCGTCGAACAGGGCACCCACGAGGAGCTGCTGGCGGCGAGCGGCGCGTACGCCCGGCTGTACGCGGCTCAGTTCGCGCAGGCGGTCGCCGAGGTCGACTGATCACCGGGTGCGCCCGTGTCGCGCGGGACGCGGCGCGGGCGCGCCCGCCCGGACCGTCTAGTCGAGATAGCCGCGCAGTTGGTCGGCGAAGGCGTGGTCCCGCAGTTTGCTGAGGGTCTTCGACTCGATCTGGCGGATGCGTTCGCGCGTCACGCCGAAGAGGCGGCCGATCTCCTCCAGGGTGCGGGGCCGGCCGTCGTCCAGGCCGTAGCGGAGCTGGACCACCTTGCGTTCGCGCTCGCCGAGGGTGGAGAGGACGGCCTCCAGGTGCTCGCGCAGCAGC
Source organism: Streptomyces sp. NPDC022552 (assembly GCF_055561875.1). Lineage (NCBI taxonomy): Bacteria > Bacillati > Actinomycetota > Actinomycetes > Kitasatosporales > Streptomycetaceae > Streptomyces > Streptomyces sp. NPDC022552. The sequence continues at coordinate 285,973 of NZ_JBVHGJ010000002.1, read as the reverse complement.
AGGAACGCCGCCGATTCCACCGGGCTCGTGGCGTCGCCGTCCTCGATGAGGTCGCCGAGGGCGACGTCGTCCTCCTCGCCGACGGGGGCGTGCAGGGAGACCGGCTCCTGGGCGAGGCGCAGGACTTCGCCGACCCGCTCGGGAGCCAGGTCGAGCTGGGCGGCGACCTCCTCCGGGGTGGGTTCGTAGCCGCGCTCCTGGAGCATGCGGCGCTGGACCCGGATCACCCGGTTGATCAGTTCGACGACGTGGACGGGGACGCGGATGGTCCGGGCCTGGTCGGCGAGGGCCCGGGACATGGCCTGGCGGATCCACCAGGTCGCGTACGTCGAGAACTTGTAGCCCCGGGCGTAGTCGAACTTCTCCACGGCGCGGATCAGGCCGAGGTTCCCCTCCTGGACCAGGTCGAGCATGGTCAGCCCGCGTCCGACGTACCGTTTGGCGACCGATACGACGAGCCGCAGGTTGGCCTCTATGAGCCGGCGCTTGGCCATCCGGCCGAGGACGACGAGCCGGTCCAGGTCGAGCGCGAGCCGGGAGTCGAGGTCGGGGGTGCCTGCCAGCTTCGCCTCGGCGAAGAGCCCGGCCTCGACGCGGCGGGCGAGCTCGACCTCCTCGGCGGCGGTGAGCAGCGGGATGCGGCCTATCTCGCGCAGGTACTGGCGGAAGAGGTCGGAGGAGGGCCCGTTCCCGCCGAGGTCGACGCGGCGCGGTACCGGCTCCGGTTCGGGCGTGTCGTCCACGAACTCGGTGGGCTCGACGGGCTCGGGCGGATCGGCGGCCTCGCCCGGCTCCGCGGAGGCCGGCGCCTCCGGGTGCTGGACGGCCGGGCGTTGCCCGGGAACGACTTCCGTCGGGGACAGGGTCTGGGTCTGCACGGGGGCGACCTCCAGGGTGATCGCTGCCGGTGCTCCGGGGGCTCAGGCACCGCTCCCCAGTGTGGGGTACGACACATCACCGCCACGAGGGGCGTGCGGTGACTTTTTGAGTTCGCGAGGTGACCGAACGTCAGAGTGCGTCGGCGCCGTTGGTGCGCAGCGACTGGGCGTACTGCGTCAGAACCCACAACTCGTTCTGTACGGCGGCCAGTTGGGCGGGGTCGCCGTGGGCGCCGAGGCGGGCCAGGCTGCCCTGGATGTCGCGGATACGGCGGTCGACGGCCCGCAGGCGGACCGAGACGAGCTGGGCGCCCGCGTAGATCTCGTCGACGACCTTGGCGAAGATCGTCTCGACGGCGAGTTCGGTGACGAGCGCGCGGACCGTGTCGTCGGGGGCCGCCTCGCGGACGGCGGACAGATAGTCGGCGGGGGCGCCGGTGGCACCGCCCGCGTCCTGGACGCACTGGCGGACGGCCGCGTAGGGCGGGGCGGTGAACTCGTCGGCGCCGTACGCGTCGAAGGCCGGCGAGACCAGTTCGGGGCGCTGAAGGGCCAGCTTGAGCAGTTCGCGCTCGGTGCGGTGCGCGGGGCTGCGCAGATTGAGCGCCGGTCCGCCGGTCGCGACGGGTGCCTGGGTCGGGTAGTCCCCCATACCCCTTCGGGCAGGGGAGGCACCTCCATGCTGCGGGGCCGGTGCGCCCCTGCCGCCCCGGTCGCGCTGCCAGCGGGCGATCTGACCGACGCGCTTGACGACGAACTGGGTGTCGAGGATGCCGAGCATGCCCGCGAGCTGGACGGCGACCTCGTGCTGGGAGGCGATGTTCTTGATCCGGGCGACGATCGGCGCGGCCTCGTCGAGGGCGGCGGCCCGGCCCGCCGGGGTCTCCAGGTCGTACCGCTTCACGATCTGGCGCAGGGCGAACTCGAAGAGCGGGGTGCGCGGCTCCACCAGCTCGGCGACGGCCTGGTCGCCCTTGGCGAGCCGCAGCTCGCAGGGGTCCATGCCGTCGGGGGCGATCGCGATGTAGGTCTCGGCGGCGAACTTCTGGTCGTCCTCGAAGGCGCGCAGCGCGGCCTTCTGGCCGGCCGCGTCACCGTCGAAGGTGAAGATCACGCGCGCCGAGCCGTTGTCCATCAGGAGCCGGCGGAGGATCTTGATGTGATCGCCGCCGAAGGCGGTGCCGCAGGTGGCGATGGCGGTGGTGACGCCGGCGAGGTGGCAGGCCATGACGTCGGTGTAGCCCTCGACGACGACGGCCCGGCTGACCTTGGCGATGTCCTTCTTCGCCAGGTCGATGCCGTAGAGCACCTGGGACTTCTTGTAGATCGGGGTCTCGGGCGTGTTGAGGTACTTGGGCCCGTTGTCGTCCTCGCGGAGCTTGCGCGCACCGAAGCCGACGACGTCACCGCCGACGTCCCGGATCGGCCACATGAGCCGGCCGCGGAAGCGGTCGATGGGGCCGCGGCGGCCGTCCTGGGAGAGCCCGGAGAGGATGAGCTCCTTGTCGGAGAAGCCCTTGCCGCGCAGGAAGCGGGTGAGGTGGTCCCAGCCGGCGGGCGAGTACCCGACACCGAAATGCGCGGCGGCGGCCTGGTCGAAGCCGCGCTCGGCGAGGAACTTCCGGCCGATCTCGGCCTCGGGCGAGTCGAGTTGGTCGATGTAGTACTGGGCGGCGGCCTTGTGCGCCTCGACCAGGCGGATGCGCTCGCCCCGCTGGTGACCGGGGTTGTAGCCGCCTTCTTCGTACCGCAGGGTGATGCCCGCCTTGGCGGCGAGGCGCTCGACCGTCTCCGAGAAGGAGAGGTGGTCGATCTTCATCACGAAGGCGATGGTGTCGCCGCCCTCCTGGCAGCCGAAGCAGTGGAACAGGCCCTTGCTCGGGCTGACCTGGAAGGAGGGCGACTTCTCGTCGTGGAAGGGGCAGAGGCCCTTGAGGTTGCCACCGCCGGCGTTGCGGAGCTGGAGGTACTCGGACACGACGGCGTCGATCGGGACCGCGTCCCGTACCGCCTTCACGTCGTCATCGTTGATCCTGCCTGCCACGCATGAATTCTACGGGCGGGCAGGCGTCTCCTCCCCCAGGAGAACGCCGCCGGCTGCGCCGACGACGTCAGATCAGGCTCTCCAGCGCGACGGAGGGATCACCGAGGGCGTCGGTGTCCACCGGGGACTGGGCGCGGATGAGCCGCTGGATCGTCTCTGTGACGTCCCACACATTCACGTTCATCCCCGCGAGCACCTTGCGGTCCTTGAGCCAGAACGCGATGAACTGCCGCTTGCCGACGTCGCCGCGCAGCACGACCTGGTCGTACGAGCCGGGCGGGGCCCAGCCCGAGTACTCCATGCCCAGGTCGTACTGGTCGGAGAAGAAGTACGGGACCCGGTCGTAGGAGACCCGCTGCCCGAGCATGGCGCGGGCGGCGGCCGGGCCGCCGTTGAGGGCGTTCGCCCAGTGCTCGACGCGGAGCCGGGTGTGCAGGAGCGGGTGAGCGGCGGCAGCGACGTCCCCGGCCGCGAAGATGTCGGGGTCGGAGGTGCGCAGCGACTCGTCGACGGCGACGCCGCCGCCGTGGGCGCGGTCGACCAGGTTGAGCCCGGCGGCCTCGGCGAGGGCGGTGCGCGGGGCGGCGCCGATCGCGGCGAGGACGGCGTGGGCGGGGTGCTCCTCGCCGTCGTCGGTGCGGACGGCGAGGACCATGCCGTCCTGGCCGACGATCTCGGTGAGCCGGGCACCGAAGACGAAACGGACACCGTGCTCGGTGTGGAGGTCGGCGAAGAGCTGGCCGAGCTCGGGGCCGAGGACCTGGTGGAGCGGGGTGGGCTCGGACTCGACGACGGTGACCTCGGCGCCGTACCCGCGGGCGGCGGCGGCGACCTCCAGGCCGATCCAGCCGCCGCCCGCGATCACCAGGTGGCCGTTGTCCCGGCCCAGGGAGGCGAGGACGTGGCGCAGCCGGTCGGCGTGGGCGAGCCGGCGCAGATGGTGCACGCCGGCCAGTCCGGTGCCGGGGATGTCGAGCCGGCGCGGCTCGGATCCGGTGGCGAGCAGGAGCCGGTCGTAGCGGATGGTGGTGCCGTCGCCGAGGCGTACGGTGCGGGCCTCGCGGTCGACGACGGTGACGGGCTGCCCGAGATGGAGCTCGACCTCGGCGCGGGCGTACCAGGCGGGCTCGTGCACGAAGACGTTCTCCCGCGCCTCCTTGCCGGTCAGATAGCCCTTGGAGAGGGGTGGGCGTTCGTAGGGGTGGTCGCGCTCGTCACCGATGAGGATCACGCGGCCGGTGAATCCCTCGGAGCGGAGCGTCTCCGCCGCCTTGGCCCCGGCCAGTCCCCCGCCGACGATGACGAAGGTCTGATCTGCGTCGACCACTTGATGCCTCCTCGTTGCGTCCGCTTCTACGCTACGCCTCCGGGCGTTCGGCGAGCCGTACCGCCTCGGGCGCTCCGCCGAGCGTCCCGCACGGAGCGTGATGGCGAAAGAGGGCGGGCCCCTCAGGCGCGACGGGGCCGGAGGCGGGCGTGGAGGGTGCGGGCGGAGGCGTCGGTGAGGGAGGCGATCTGGTCGACGATCACCCGCTTGCGCGACCGGTCGTCGTCCGCCGCGTCGAAGAAGGCCCGGAACTGCGGGTCGAGGCCTTCGGGGGCGCGGAGGGTGAGCGCCTCGGCGAGCTCGGCGAGGATGATGCGCTGGTCGGCGCGGAGCGCCTCCTGCTCGGCGCGCTGCATCACGTACCGGTCGGCGACGGCCTTGAGAACGGCGCATTCGTTACGGGTCTCACGGGGGACGACGAGCTCCGCTCCGTAGCGGGTGAGGCGGCCGGAGCCGTAGGTCCGGCGCGTGGCGCCCTCGGCGGCGAGGCAGAAGCGGCCGATCAGCTGGCTGGTGGCGTCCTTGAGGCGGGCCTGGGCGACGGCCGATCCGTCGTAGCCGTGCGGCCACCAGTCCTGGTCGACGAGCCGGTCGAGGGCGTCGGCGAGTTCCTGCGGATCGGTGTCACGCGGTACGTACCGGCCGATGGCGACGGCCCAGATGTCGGCGCGCTCGGGCTCGGCGAAAAGCATGTTCGGGTCGATGTGGCCGGCGTGCAGGCCGTCCTCGAAGTCGTGGACCGAGTAGGCCACGTCGTCGGACCAGTCCATGACCTGCGCCTCGAAGCACTTGCGGTGCGCGGGGGCGCCCTCCCGGGCCCAGGCGAAGACGGGCACGTCGTCCTCGTACACGCCGAACTTCGGCGAGTCGGGGTCGTCGGGGTGTCCGCCGCGCGGCCAGGGGTACTTGGTGGCGGCGTCGAGCGCGGCGCGGGTGAGGTTGAGGCCGACGCTGACGGGGCGGCCGGTGGCGGAGTCGGCGATGAACCGCTTCGGCTCGATCCGGGTGAGCAGCCGAAGGGACTGGGCGTTGCCCTCGAAGCCGCCGCAGTCCTTGGCGAAGTCGTTGAGCGCGACCTCTCCGTTGTGCCCGAAGGGCGGGTGGCCCATGTCGTGGGCGAGGCAGGCGGCCTCGACGAGATCGGGGTCGCAGCCGAGCGCGGCGCCGAGTTCGCGCCCGACCTGGGCGCACTCCAGGGAGTGGGTGAGCCGGGTGCGGGGGCTGGCGTCCCAGGCGTGGCTGAGCGATCCGGGGGTGACGACCTGGGTCTTGCCGGCCAGTCTGCGCAGGGCGCTGGAGTGCAGGACCCGCGCCCGGTCCCGCTGGAAGGCGGTGCGCCCGGGCCGTTTGTCGGGCTCGGCGGCCCAGCGCTCGGTGGCGGTGTCGTCGTAGCCGGGGGTGTCCGTGATGCCAGGGGTGTCCGTGAAGCCTTCCATGCACCGAAGGTAACGGGCGGGACGGACAGTGGGGCGAGGGCGTGCGGTCGAAGTCGGCCCGTACGTGCCTCGACGCCCGGTTCACCGAGGGGCGGGGCGGACGGGCGCGGCGGACGGGCGCGGCGGGATCCGCGCGGTTCCTTCAGGCGGAGGCGAGTTGTCGCCAGGCGGTCGCGGGGGCGGTGAGGGACTGGTCGTAGCGGTGGAGGATCAGGCGGGCGAGGGCGGGGTGGTCGCCGAGCGGGGGCGCGGCGATCCAGGGGGCGTGGGCGGCGGCGCGGCCGGCGAAGAGGCCGGGGGCGGTGAAGCAGGAGGCGACGGCGACCCGGTGGCGGCCCCGCGCGGCGAGGAGGCGGACCGCCTCGGGGACGGTGGGGGTGGCGGCGGAGGCGTACGCGGGGAGGACGGGCACACCGCCGAGCCGATCGGACAGCGCGGCGGCGATCCGGCGCACGGCGGCGAGGCCCTCGGGGTCGCGGGAGCCGGCCGCCGCGAGGACGACGCCGGTGGAGTGGGAGACGCTGTCGGCGGAGGTCCAGCCCGCCTCGGCGAGCCGGTCGGCGAGGGCCTCGACGAGCAGCGGGTGGGCGCCGAGGGGCTCGGCGATCCGGACCCGGCCGTCGGGCAGGGCGGCGGCCGCGCCGGGCAGGTCGTGCTTGACGTGATGGCCGGGTCCGAAGAGGAGCGGGACGAGAACGGCCCCCGGGGCCTGCGCCGCGATGTCGGCGAGGACGTCCGGCAGGAGCGGGGTGTTCAGTTCGATGTGGGCCAGGCGGACGTCGAGGCCGGGGCGGAGTTCGCGGACGCGGTCGATCAGGTCGGCGAGGGTGGCGGCGGCGCGCGGGTCGCGGCTGCCGTGGCCCACGGCGACCAGGGTCGGGCGGCCGCGCCGGACGTCGTACGGGCGGACCTGGCTCAGGCGCTCGCCGAGCCGCGTCGTGATCGTGCCGAGCAGCTCGGCCGTGCTGTCGAACGTACTGTCCCGCTCCGTCATGCACCGATCCTGACGGCGCCGCGTTGCCTCCCCGTTGCGTGGGCGTCACGAGTGTTTTCCACCGGCTCACGGACGGCCCGCCGGAGGTGTCAGGCGTCGGTGGCCAGCCAGACCCGCAGGGGGCCGATCTCCTCGAAGCCGGCGGCGAGCGCGGGCGGCAGGTCGTCGCCCGACTCGTAACCGACGACGGCGCGCCCGTCCCGTACGAGACCGAGGCAGCCGGACCAGGTCGCCGAGGGGTCCGCGCCGCCGGCCGTGAAGAGGTTGGAGACGCCGGTCACCCGGCCGCTCTCGCTGAGCACCGCTCCGCCGAGGATCCGGCCGTCCGCCCCGTACCCCGCGACGACCGTCGTCCCGGGGTCGGCGAGCAGTTCGGCGCGGAAGAGCGCGGCCTCGTCGGCGTCGCCGCCGCTCCAGGCCGTCGCCCAGTCGGCGAGCTCCGCCGGGGTACGGACCGCACGCCAGCGCGTCCTGTCCGTCGCCGCCTCCATCGGGAGTCCGGCGGGCCGGTGGATCCAACGCGCCTCGAAGAGCGGCCGGAAGCCCTCGGCGGACAGGTCGAGTCGGGCGAAGGAGTCCTTGACGGAGGCGCCGGGGGCGGTGCGGTCGACGCCGTCGAGGACGTCCCGTACGGACGCGTCGGCGGTCAGCGTCACGGCGTCCGGGTAGTAGAGCGGGGTGCGGCGGCCGTTGGTCCAGGCGCGCGGTCCGAAGGTTCCGGGGCGGCCGTGCGCGCGGCACATCGCCTCGCACCACGCCGCGTTGTCGAGGGCCGCCTCGGTGATCATCTGCGGATCGTACGGCTTTCCCCCTTCCTCCCTCATTCTTTTATCTAGCGGAATATCTTTTCCACCATGCGAATGATTCCGACCGCCCCGCCACCCGGGCTCTCCAGACGCGCCGCCGCCGAACTCGTGGGAACCGCCGCCCTCGTCACCGTCATCGTCGGCTCCGGTATCCGCGCCGAGGCCCTCAGCCGGGACGTGGGGGTGAGCCTGCTGGCCAACTCCCTCGCCTCCGCGATCGGCCTCGGCATCCTGATCGCACTCCTCGGCCCCCTCTCCGGCGGTCACCTCAACCCCGCCGTCACCCTCTGCGAGTGGTGGGCCCGCCGGGGCGAGGAGAAGGCCCCGGGCGTACGCGAGGTCGCCGCCTACTGCGCCGCGCAGCTCGTCGGCGCGGTCGCCGGCGCGCTGCTCGCCGAGACGATGTTCGGGCGGGCGCCCGGCACCTGGTCCACCCAGGTCCGCTCCGACCACCACCTCCTGCTCGGCGAGACCGTCGCCACCGCGGGGCTCGTCCTGCTCGTCCTCGGGCTGCGCCGCATCGGCCGCCTCGCGCTCGCGCCGCTCGCCGTCGCCGCGTACATCGCGGCGGCGATCTGGTTCACCTCCTCCGGCTCCTTCGCCAACCCGGCGGCGACCGTCGGCCGCGCCCTCTCCGACTCCTTCACCGGGATAGCCCCCGGCTCGCTGCCCGGCTTCGTCGGGGCGCAGCTCCTCGGCACACTGCTCGGCGTCGCCCTCGCCTCCCTTCTCTACGGCCGCGGCGAACCGAACAGCGCCGATTCGCGTCGAACAGGGTGACGGGGCAGGCAAGATCCACGGAGGTTCGTCCATGCGACGCGTACGCGTACCCGCCCGGCTGAAGCGGGTTTCGCTGCTGCCCCGCCGGATCTCGCTCCTGCCCCGCACCCGGCGGGCCCGCCGCCGTACCGTCCAGGCCGTCATGCTGGGCACCGTCCTCGCCCTCGCGCCCGCCACCTGGATGCACGCCGTCGCCGACAGCCGGCTCCGGACCACCGCCGACGTCCCCGCGCAGGACGTCGCCGTCGTCTTCGGCGCCGGCCTCTGGAAGGGGCGGCCGACGCCGTACCTCGCGCACCGGCTCGACACGGCCGCCGAGCTCTACCGCGCGGGGAAGGTCAAGGTCGTCCTCGTCACCGGCGACAACAGCCGCGTCGAGTACGACGAGCCCGACGCGATGCGCGCGTACCTCACCGAGCGCGGGGTGCCCGACCGTCACATCGTCAGCGACTATGCGGGCTTCGACACCTGGGACTCCTGCGTCCGCGCCAAGAAGATCTTCGGGGTCGACCGTGCCGTCCTCGTCACCCAGGACTTCCACATCAAGCGGGCCGTCGCCCTCTGCGGAGCGGCCGGAATCGACGCGTACGGCGTCAAGGTCGTCGAACCGCACGACTCCGTCTTCTACTACGGCGGCGTCCGGGAGCTCGTCGCCGCGGGCAAGGCGGCCGTGGACGCGACGCTCCGGCCGGACCCGCACTTCCTCGGGGAGCGCGAGGAGGGCGTGACGGAGGCGCTCGCCTCGGCGGGCTGACCCTCACCTCCGGCGCGGCCCACCGCGGAGCCCGACGTACCGGAGGCGTAATGCGGGCTGCCTCCTCCCGTAACACGGCTGACGCACGCTTTCCGCATGTCCGAGGCTGTCACCACCCCCACGCACTGCCCCTACTGCGCCCTCCAGTGCGGCATGGGGCTGCGCCCCGCGGACGGCTCCGTGGAGGTGGTCGACCGCCCCGACTTCCCCGTCAACCGGGGCGCGCTGTGCGGCAAGGGCCGTACCGCCCCGGCCGTACTCTCCTCCCGGGTCAGGCTGACCGGGCCCCTGGTCCGATGCCCTGACTCGGGGGTCCTGAAGTCGGCCACCTGGGAGGAGGCACTCTCCGCCGTCGCCGACGGACTGCGCCGGACCCGCGCCGACCACGGACCCGATGCCGTGGGGGTCTTCGGCGGCGGCGGTCTCACCAACGAGAAGGCGTACACGCTGGGCAAGTTCGCCCGGCTCGTGCTCGGCACCTCGCAGATCGACTACAACGGACGCTTCTGCATGTCGTCCGCGGCCGCCGCGCACCAGCGGGCGTTCGGGCTCGACCGGGGGCTGCCGTTCCCGCTGGAGGACGTCCCGCGCACCGGCTGTGTGATCCTCGTCGGCTCCAACCTGGCCGAGACCATGCCGCCGGCGCTGCGCTACCTCACCGAGCTGAAGGCGAACGGCGGGAAGCTGATCGTCGTCGACCCGCGCCGCACCCGCACCGCCGAGCAGGCCGACCTCCATCTCGCGCCGCGCCCCGGCACCGACCTCGCGCTCGCCCTCGGCCTGCTTCATCTCGTGGTCGCCGAGGGGCGCGTGGACGAGGAGTTCGTCCGGGAGCGTACGGCGGGGTGGGAAGCGGCCCGCGCCGGGGCGATGGCGCACTGGCCGGAGCTGGTCGAGCGGATCACCGGGGTGCCGGTGCCGCTCCTGCGGGACGCGATGCGGCTGTTCTGCGACGCGGAGAGCGGGATGGTGCTCACCGCGCGCGGCCCGGAGCAGCAGTCGAAGGGCACGGACACGGTCGGCGCGTGGATCAACCTCTGCCTCGCGACCGGGCGGGCCGGGCGGCCGCTGAGCGGGTACGGATGCCTCACCGGGCAGGGCAACGGCCAGGGCGGCCGTGAACACGGCCAGAAGGCCGACCAGCTGCCCGGCTACCGGAAGCTGGACGACCCGGCGGCGCGGGCGCACGTGGCGGGGGTCTGGGGGGTGGACCCCGCGTCGCTGCCGGGGCCCGGGCGCAGCGCGTACGAACTCCTGGACGCGCTGGGCGGCGAGGTGAAGTCGCTGCTCCTGATGGGCTCCAACCCCGTGGTCTCGGCGCCGCGCGCCGCGCACATCGAGGGGCGGCTGCGCTCGCTCGACTTCCTGGCCGTCGCGGACGTGGTCCTGTCGGAGACGGCGGAGCTGGCGGACGTGGTGCTGCCGGTCACCCAGTGGGCGGAGGAGACGGGGACCACGACCAATCTGGAGGGCCGGGTGCTGCTGCGGCAGCGGGCGGTCACCCCGCCGGACGGGGTCCGCACGGACCTGGAGGTCCTGCACGGCCTGGCGGCCCTCCTCGGCTGGGAGAAGGGCTTCCCGACGGATCCCGAGGAGGTCTTCGACGAGCTCCGGCGCGCGTCGGCGGGCGGCCCGGCGGACTACTCCGGCATCAGCTACCGCCGCATCCGCGAGGAGGACGGCGTCTTCTGGCCCTGCCCGGAGCCCGCCGAGGGGGCGGCGGCCCACCCCGGCAGCCCGCGGCTCTTCCTCGACCGGTTCGCCACGCCCGACGGGCGGGCGAGGTTCGTGCCGGTGGTGCATCGGGGGCCCGCCGAGGAGACCGATGCCGCGTACCCCGTGGTGCTGACCACCGGGCGGGTCGTCGCGCAGTACCAGTCCGGGGCGCAGACGCGGCGCGTCGACGAGCTGAACGCCGCCGCGCCCGGGGCGTTCGTGGAGCTGCATCCGCGGCTCGCCGAGCGGATCGGCGTGGCCGAGGGCGAGCGGGTCGCCGTCGTGTCGCGGCGCGGGCGGGCCGTCGCGCCCGCGCGGATCACCACGTCCATCCGGCCGGACACGGTCTTCATGCCGTTCCACTGGCCCGGCGAGGGCCGCGCCAACACCCTCACCAATCCCGCGCTCGACCCCGTCTCCCGGATGCCCGAGTTCAAGACGTGCGCGGTCCGGGTCGAACCCGCCAGTCCCCGCCCCTGATGAGCGGTCCGTACGGGGTGCCGGGGGCCGCGAAGTAGACCCAGGCCCGGACGGCCGCCCCGTCCCGGGCCCGTACCACCTCGCGCTCCGCCCGCTCGTACCCGGCGGGGAGCTCCACCCGGTCCAGTACGGCGAGGAGTTCGCCGTACTCCCCGGGCGCCGCCGTCACCAGGTCGCCCGCGACCAGGCCCTCGCCCGGCACCACGTAGGGGTAGCCGGGCCCGTCGTGCAGGAGCGCTCCCGGGAGCCGGGCCGGCTCCTCCCGGGCCGTGCGGCCCCGGAGGAAGCGGTCGTGGTTGTACTCGCCCGGCCGCAGCGTGCCGTAGACGAAGAACGGCAGCTCGGTCATTCGGCGACGGGCGGGGTCGTCTCGGCCTCCAGCCACGCCAGGTAGGCCGCCGAGGCCCTGACCACCGCCGTGGCGACGATCTCCGGGGTGTCGTAGTCGTGGGCGGCGAGGAGGTGGACCTCCAGCTCCTCGTAGCGCGCCGCCGTCGTCTTGAAGAGCACCTGCCACTCCTCCTCGGTCTCGATCGCCTTCCGCCAGTGGTAGACGGAGGTGACCGGCCCGGAGATCTGCGCGCAGGCGGCGAGGCGGGCCTCCACCGCCCCGCGCGCGAGATCCTGTGCCTTGGCGGCGCTGTCGGTGGTGGTGAGGACGGTCCATGCGAGAGTCACCCCCTCACCGTACTCAGGCCGCCGCGGCGAACTGGGCCGCGTACAGCCGGGCGTACGCGCCGCCCGCCGCCAGGAGTTCCCCGTGCGTGCCCTGTTCGACGATCGAGCCGTTCTCCATCACGAGGATCACGTCCGCGTCCCTGATGGTGGAGAGTCGGTGGGCGATCACGAACGACGTACGGCCCTTCCGGAGCGAGGACATGGCCCGCTGGATGAGGACCTCGGTCCGGGTGTCGACCGAGCTGGTCGCCTCGTCGAGGACCAGGATCTGCGGCTCGGACAGGAACGCCCGGGCGATCGTGACGAGCTGCTTCTCCCCCGCGCTGAGCCCGGCACCGTCCTCGTCGAGGACAGTGTCGTACCCGTCGGGCAGGGTGCGGATGAACCGGTCGGCGTGGGTGGCCATGGCGGCCTCCACGATCCGCTCCCGGGTGACCTCGCCGCTCGCTCCGTACGCGATGTTCTCGGCGATCGTCCCGCCGAACAGCCAGGTGTCCTGGAGGACCATGCCGATCCCGGACCTGAGGTCCTCGCGTGCCATGCCCGCCACGTCCACCCCGTCGAGGGTGATCCTGCCGCCCGTCACCTCGTAGAACCGCATGAGCAGATTGACCAGCGTCGTCTTGCCGGCACCCGTCGGGCCGACGATCGCGACCGTCTGCCCCGGCTCCACCGTCAGCGAGAGGTCCTCGACGAGCGGCTTCTCCGGCTCGTAGCGGAAGGCGACCTTCTCGAACGAGACCCGGCCGGTGACCGTCTCCGGCAGCTGCGCGTCCTCGGGCGCCGGGGACTCCTCCTCGACGTCCAGCAGGTCGAAGACCCGCTCGGCGGAGGCGACTCCGGACTGCAGCAGGTTGGCCATGGCCGCGACCTGGTTGATCGGGCCGCTGAACTCGTACGAGTACTGGATGAACGCCTGGACGTCTCCGACGCTCAGCGTTCCGCTCGCCACCCGCAGCCCGCCGACGACCGCGATCAGGACGTAGTTGAGGTTGCCGACGAAGGTGAGGGCCGGCTGGATGAAGCCGGAGATGAACTGGGCGCGGAAGCTCGCCGCGTACAGTTCCTCGCCGAGCTCGTCGAAGCGGGCCACGGCCGCGTCGCGCCGCCCGAAGACGACGACCTCCGCGTGCCCGGTGATCATCTCCTCGACATGGCTGTTGAGACGGCCGGTGACCGCCCACTGCTTCACGAACTGGGGCTGGGCCCGCTTGCCGATCCGGGCCGCGACCAGCAGCGAGAGGGGGACGGTGGCGAGGGCGACGAGGGCGAGAAGCGGCGAGATCCAGCACATCATCACCAGCACGCCGACGATCGTGAGCAGCGCCCGGACCATCTGGCTGAAGGCCTGTTGGAGGGTCTGGGTGATGTTGTCGATGTCGTTGGTGGTGCGGCTGAGGACCTCGCCGCGCGGCTGCCGGTCGACGTACGAGAGCGGCAGCCGGGCCAGCTTGCGCTGGGCCTCGGCGCGCAGCCGGTACCCGGCGCGCTGGACGACGGTCGTGGCGAGCCGCTGCTGGAGCCAGGTGAGCGCGGCGGAGCCCGCGACGGCCGCGAAGGCGGCGGCGAGGGCCTGGCCGACGGCGCGGAAGTCGACGCCGGCCGGGCTCGCGGCGCCGGTGACGACGAGGTCGGTGGCGTGGCCGAGGATCAGCGGGCTGAGGACGGCGAGGGCGACGCTCGCCGCGGCGGCGGTGAGCACGCCGAGCAACCGGGGGCGGTCGGGGGCCATGGTGCGCAGCAGGCGCAGGCCGGAGGAGCGGAAGTTCAGGGAGCGTTCGAGGGACGGGGTGCTGATGCCGGGGCCGCGCTGCTGGACGGCCGGTCCCCGGCGCTGGGGGGCACTCACGCTGCTTCCTCCTCGGTGAGCTGGGAGAGGACGATCTCCCGGTAGGTGGCGTTGTCCCGCATGAGCTGCTCGTGGGTGCCGCTGCCGACGGCCCGGCCCTGGTCGAGGACGACGATCCGGTCGGCGTCGCGGATGGTGGAGACGCGCTGGGCGACGATGACGACGGTCGCGTCGGCGGTCTCCGCCCTGAGGGCTTCTCGCAGCAGCGCGTCGGTGCGGTTGTCGAGGGCGGAGAAGGAGTCGTCGAAGAGGTACACCCGCGGGCGGGCGACGAGGACCCGGGCGATGGCGAGGCGCTGGCGCTGGCCGCCGGAGAGGTTGGTGCCGCCCTGCGAGACCGGCGCGTCGAGGCCTTCGGGGAGGTTCCGCACGAAGTCAGCGGCCTGGGCGACCTCCAGGGCGTGCCACAGCTCCTCGTCGGTCGCCTCGGGTTCTCCGTACCGCAGATTGCTCGCGACCGTGCCGGAGAAGAGGTAGGGCTTCTGCGGAACGAGTCCGACGGTACGGGCGAGCAGCGCGGGGTCCATGTCGCGGACGTCGACGCCGCCGACGGTGATCCGGCCGCCGGTGGCGTCGAAGAGCCGGGGGACGAGGCCGAGGAGGGTGGTCTTGCCGCTGCCGGTGGAGCCGATGACGGCGGTGGTGGTGCCGGGGCGGGCGCTGAGGCTCACGGAGCGCAGGACGGGTTCCTCGGCCCCGGGATAGCTGTAGTCGGCGTCGTGGATGTCGAGCCGTCCCGGGCCTCGCAGCGCGTGGACGGGTGCGGCGGGGGCGGAGACGGAGGGTTCGGTGGCGAGGATCTCCTGGATGCGTTCGGCGCTGACCTCGGCGCGGGGCATGTGCATCAGCAGGAAGAGGACCATCATCACCGACATCATGATCTGGAGCAGATAGCCGAGGAACGCGATCAGCGAACCGGCCTGCAGGGCGCCGGACTCGATCCGGTGGGCGCCCGCCCAGATGATGGCGACGGTCGAGAGCTCCCAGACGATCAGCACGATCGGGAACGTCAGGGCCTGGAGCCGGCCCACCCGCAGTCCGACCGACCGCAGTTCGCCGTTGGCGGCGGCGAACCGCCGCTGCTCGTGACGGTCGCGGACGAAGGCGCGGACGACCCGGATGCCGGTGATCTGCTCGCGCATCACCCGGTTGACCCCGTCGACGCGTTCCTGCATCCCGCGGAAGAGCGGCCGCATGCGCAGGACGACGGTGCCGACGGCGCCCGCCATGAGCGGGACGAAGAGCAGGAGCAGCAGCGCGAGCGGGACGTCCTGGTCCAGGGCCATGACGATGCCGCCGACGCACATCAGGGGCGCCGCCACGAGCATGGTCAGGACGAGGACGGCGAACGTCTGCACCTGTTGGACGTCGTTGGTGGTGCGGGTGATGAGGGAGGCGGTGCCGAAGCGGCTCATCTCCCGGGCGGAGAAGTCCTGGACGCGTCGGAAGGCGGTGGCGCGCAGATCGCGGGCGACACCCATGGCGATCTTGGCGCCGTAGTAGACGGCGGCGGCCGCGGCGGCCGCCTGGAGGAGGGTGACGGCGGCCATCAGAGCGCCGCCGGTGAGGACATGGGCGGTGTCGCCGCGCAGCACGCCGTTGTCGATGACGTCGGCGTTGAGGGTGGGAAGGGTGAGGGAGGCGAGGGACTGGACGAGCTGGAGGACGACGACGAGGGCCAGGGTGCGCCGGTAGGGCCGGAGCCGGCCGGCGACGAGTTTGAGCAGCATGGGTGGGACTCCCCCTCAGGCGCCGTAGGGGCGGACCGACTTGGCGTCCCGCAGGGCGTGCGCCCACCAGGCGAGCTGGTCGAGCATCGTCTTGGCGGCGGCGTCCGGTCCGGTGGGGTCCTTGTGGCTTCCGTCCTCGTCGAAGTGGCCGTGTGCGTTGTGGAAGGAGACCGTGTCGCGGACGGTCACGGCGTGCATCTCGGCAAAGACCTGGCGCAGTTGCTCGACGGCGCGCAGGCCACCGGAGATCCCGCCGTACGAGACGAAGCCGACGGGCTTCGCCTGCCACTCGGTGTAGTGCCAGTCGATGAGGGACTTGAGCGGGGCGGGGAAGGAGTGGTTGTACTCGGGGGTGAGGACGACGAACGCGTCGGCGGCGGCGAGGACCGGGGAGACCTTGGCGAGTTCGGCGCGCGCGGTGGCGTCGGGGTGGTGGGAGAGCGCGGTGGGCAGGTCGACCTCGGCGAGGTCGACGACCTCGAGGGTGAAGTCGGCGCGTGCGGCGACGCGGGTGCGGAACCAGTCGGTGATGACGGGCGCGAACCGGCCCTCGCGGTTGCTGGCGACGACGACGGCGAGCGTGAGCGGCGTGGAGTCCGCGTGGGTGATGTCCATGCCGAGGATCCTGATACCTCAAGTTTGCTTGAGGTCAAGCGCCGATGTTCCGCACCGCGTCGGCTTACGGTGAGAGCCATGACGACACCCCTTCCGCACATCGAGATCGACGGCGTCCCGGCGGCCGATCCCGCGCTCCTCGCCACCCTGTTGAGCGGCTTCGGCCACTTCACCGCGATGCAGGTGAGGGACGGTCGGGTACGCGGTTTCGGCCTGCACGTCGACCGTCTCGACCGCGCCACCCGCGAGCTCTTCGGGCAGGGCATCGACGGAGAGCACGTCAGGCGGCTCCTGGCCGGCGCGCTCAGGACGGCGGGTCTGACGGACGCGACCGCGCGGGTGTACGTCTACGAGGGCGTCCGCCTCGTGACCATCGTCCGCGCCCCGGCCGCCGCGCCCCGGACCCCGCAGCGCCTGAAGTCCGTCGAGTACTGGCGCCCCGCTCCCCACATCAAGCACCTGGGCGGATTCGGCCAGTCGTACTACGGCGAGGCTGCCCGGCGCGAGGGGTACGACGACGCGCTGCTGATCTCTCGGGACGGCGAGATCGCGGAGGGCGCGGTCACCAACATCGCCTTCTGGGACGGCACATCGGTGATCTGGCCCGCGGCGCCCTGCCTCACGGGCGTCACGATGGCGCTCCTCGAACAGCGCCTGGGGTCGGTGCGACGCCGGGTGACGATGGCCGATCTCCCCGGCATGCGGGCGGCGTTCGTCACGAACTCGCGCGGCATCTCGCCGGTGGGCGGGGTCGACGCCCTCGGGTTCGCGGTGGACGAGGAGCTGATGGGGCGGGTGTACGAGGCGTACGAGTCGGTGGCGTGGGAGCGGCTGTAGGAGCGTGGGGGGAGACCCTGCGGAACGACTGCGGAGCGGCCCCTCGGGAAGGGTATTTCATGCTCAACACGACCTGCTCCACCAGTTGTTCGGCGCCGCGCGCCGGGTAGCATCGATGGTGCAGGTGGGTGACATGGGGGTCCGGAGATGGTCGCGAGGTACGTCGTCTCGCCGCGGGGCGGCCGTCGCGGCTACCCCGACATCACCTCCGCCCTGCGCGCCGCGGCCGCCCGTGGCCGGGCCGCGCGGATCGAGATCGCACCCGGCCACTACGACGAGATGCTGCTCGTCCGGGGCGAGGTCCGGCTGGTCGCGCTCGAAGGGGCGGGTTCCGTCGTGGTGAGCCGGCCGCACGGGCCCGTGCTCGAGAGCTCCGGGTCGGTCGGTGTCGAAGGCCTCGTGCTGACCGGCGGCGACACGCAGGCCGACGCCGTCGCCTGCCAGTGGGGAACGCTCACCCTCGACCACACGGAGGTCCGCGTACGGGGCGGCGTCGCCGTGCACGCGCGGCCGCACACCTCCGTCACCCTGCGGGACAGCACGGTCCTGCACGGCCGCACCCTCTTCAGCGGCTCCTCCGGGCTGGTCGAGCGGTGCCGGTTCACGGACGCCGCCGACAACGCGATCGCCGTGATCGAGGGTGCCCGGGTCTCCGTCCGTGGCAGCCGGATCGAGGGCAGCCGGATCCACGGGGTGCGGGTCTGCGACGCGTACGGCGCGGTCACCGGGTGCGAGCTGACCGGCACCGGGAACGCGGCGCTGATGGCGGACACCCGGGCCGAACTCACCGTGGCCGACTGCACGATCACCGCCGTGGACGCGGAGGGGATCATGTTCATCGAGCAGTCCCGGGGCTCCGTGGACCGCACCCGCGTCACCGACGCACGGCACGGGATCGGTGCGGCGAGCGGCGCGGACCCGGTGGTGCGCGGCTGTGTGCTCACCGCGTGCCGTGACACCGGCATCAACGTCCAGACCTCGGGCCGGGGCAGGTTCGAGGACTGTCAGGTCCTCGGCGCGGGCAATGTCGCCGTGTTCTCGACCAAGGGCGGCGCGCCGGAGGTCCACGACTGCCGCGTGTCGGGGGGCAACGTCGGCATCGCCGTCACCGAAGGCGCCAGGGGCCGCTTCACCGGCATCCGGATCGAGGATCTGACGGGCTCGGCGCTGCGCGTCTTCGACGACGACTCCACGGCCGTGTTCGAGCGCGTCCGGGTGGACCGCTGCCCGTCCGGTCTGGAGGTACGGGGCAACGGAGGCACCACGGCCGAGGTCGCCGACTCGGAGTTCCACGACTTCGCCCTGGCGGCGGTCGCCGTCGGCGGCCAGGCCCGGGTCTCGCTCAAGGGCATCAGGGCGGAACGCGGAGTGCTGGGGCTCGGCGTCGGCGAGGAGGCCTCGCTGCGTGTGTCCGACAGCGGTGTCCGGGCGGTGACGAGCGGCGGGGCGGTCGTCTTCGGCAGCGCGCGGCTCTTCGCGACGGACCTGGCCGTCACCGGCTCGGGAGCCCTGGGTCTGTACGGCAGGGACTCCGCCTACCTGGACGTCACGCGCGGCGTCTTCACGGACTGCGCGGCCGTGGGTGCGGCGTTCGACGGCGAGTGCGGCGGCCGGCTCGTGGACTCCTCCGTGAGCGGGCCGGGGCGTGCGGCCGTGCGGCACAACGGCCGGGTCGACCTGGTGTCGCTGAACACCTCGCTGCCGGTCGTACGGAACGAGGAGCCGGTCGAGGTGCCGCCGACGATCGTCAACATCTTCAACGGACCGGTCTTCAACAAGCCCGTCATCAACAGCCACATCCTGTGGAACAACGACAACGTCAACCACGTCATCCAGCGGCACACGACAGAGGACGGTCCCGGCACATGAGTGATCCGCAGCACGTGAACCGCTACGACGGCCCGGTGTTCAACGGCCCGGCCACCCACAACCAGCTCTCCTGGAACAACGAGACGGTCACCCAGAACCTGCAGGTCAACAGCACGGTCGCGGCGGGCTACGAGGAGCTCGCCGCGCGCGTGACGGAGCTGCTGCGGCAGCTGCCCGAGGCAGGGCTCTCCGACCAGGACCGCGAGGACGCCGAGGCGGCGGCCGGCGAGGTCCTCGCGGAGATCACCCACCCGACACCGCCCGAGCAGGGTCGCCTCCGTCGTGTGCTCGCCACGCTCAGGGGAGCGCTGACCCCGGTCGCGATGGGGGCCGCGGCAGGCACGACGGTGGCGACCCAGGAGTGGGCCCGGGCGGCGATCGAAGGGCTGATCGTCTGACGGTCGCGACGGAGGAGCGAGGCGCGGCGCTGCCCGGCGGGCGGGGCGAGGCGAGGCGGGGCGGGCAGGAGCGGCTCGGGGCCGCTCGCGGGGGCGGGCCCGCAGGAGCGGGGCCCGGCGCCTGCCCCGGTCCGTGTCACCCGTTCGACACGGATCGTGCGCTGACTCCCCGTAACCTGCCCTGACCTGCTCAAACACTGTTCGGGCAAGGGGTCACACCGCACCGGACGGCGTAATTCTGACCCTCCCTCAGCAGGCGCGCGGCGCGTCGCGGCTCTTATCTCGGTCCTAGGAGGTAGGTCCCGGGAAGTCCCTCCCGGGAGGCCTCCCCGGCATGACCGCTCGCGCGCCCCGGAGGACCCCATGCGCACCACTGCCCGCCTGCTCACCGGTACCGCGTTGACGGTCGCCACCGTCGGTGCCCTCGGCGCCCCCGCATTCGCCGGGGACTCCGAGGCCCTCGAGGTCTACCCGTCCTCCGCGACCCCGGGCACCACCGTCACCGTCAACACGCTCGCCTGCGGCAAGCACGGCCACGGTGTCGGCGACGCGCAGTCCCTCGGCGCGGGCGACTTCCAGCTGAACCCGAGCACGCACAAGGAGGTCGTGGTCGGCCAGTTCAAGGTGCCGCACCACGCCAAGGCCGGTACGTACTGGATCAGCGTCGCCTGCGACAACGGCAGGACGGCTCGCGGCGAGCTCGAAGTCAAGCACAAGGCCCCCAGCGGCCATGTGAGTACCGGTGTCGGTGGCAGCGTCGGCCCCGACACCACCCAGATCGCGGCGGGCGCGGCGGTGCTGGCCGCGGCTGCCGTCGGCGGTACGTGGCTCCTGCGCCGCCGGGCGAGCGGCGCGCAGGACGGCTGAGACGTACCGCACGTCCTGCCCCCGCCGCGCGCCCGCACGAGGCCCGGCGGGGGCAGGGCCACACCCGGGACCCGCTCCCCCACCCGGGACCCTTCCCCGCACCACCCCGAGAGGGCAGAACGTGAGCAACAGGAGCAAGGGCTGGGGCATAGCCGTCGCCGTGTGCGTCGGCATCTGGCTCGTCCAGAACGGCTCGGAGAACGTCACGCCGCCGGTCCCGTCCGCCGCCCAGGCCTTCGCCGCCGGCCCGAACGCGCACACCACCGCCGCCGCCGACCCGCTGCCGCCCTCCGCGCCCGTACGGATGCGCATCCCCGAGATCGACGTGGACACGCCCATGATGGGGCTCGGCCTCGCCCCCGACGGCGCCCTCGACGTGCCGCCGGCGGAGAACGGCAACCTGGCCGGATGGTACGAGGGCGGCACCCCGCCCGGCGCCAAGGGCACCGCGATCGTCGCCGGTCATGTCGACAACGCGCGGGGCCCCGCCGTCTTCTACGCCCTCGGCGCGCTCAAGAAGGGCAACCGGATCGAGGTGGACCGCCAGGACGGCCGGACCGCCGTCTTCACGATCGACGCGGTCGAGGTGTACGAGAACAAGGAGTTCCCCGACGCCAAGGTCTACGGCGAGGCGGACCGGGCCGAGCTGCGTGTGATCACCTGCGGTGGCGGCTTCACCAAGAAGAACGGCTACCAGGGCAACGTGGTCGCCTTCGGCCACCTAATCGGCGTGCGCTGACCCCGCTTGCGGCGTGCGCGGACGCCGCTCAGGACCACTGGTCGAAGGCGAGCTTCGCGACCAGCGAGAAGACGACGACGAGCAGTACGCGGCGGACGAACTCGGCGCCCTTGCTCAGCGCCATCCGTGCCCCGATCATCCCGCCTGCCAGGTTGAAGACGGCCATGACCGCCGCCAGCTGCCAGAGCACGGTGCCCTGGTAGGCGAACATCGCCAGCGCGCCCGCGTTGGTGCACACGTTGACGATCTTGGCCGTGGCGGAGGCGGTCACCATGTCGAGGTGGAGTACGGCGGTGAGCGCGAGGACCAGGAACGTGCCGGTCCCCGGCCCGAACAGCCCGTCGTAGAAGCCGATCCCGCCGCCGACGAGCACGATCGCGGTGACGACCCGGGCCCGGCCGACGGGCCCCTTGGCCTCCGTCTGCGTCCCGAAGGACGGCCGCAGCATCACGAACGCGGCCACGCCCACGAGCACGACCATCACCAGGGGGCGCAGCACGTCGCTGCTGATCCCGGCCGCGAAGAAGGCGCCCGCCATCGACCCCGCGAGGGCCGCCAGCCCGATCCGTACAGCTGTCTTCACCTGGACCGGGGCTCTGCGTACGAAGGCGACGGCGGCCCCGGTCGTGCCGACGATCGCGACGGCCTTGTTGGTACCGAGGACCTGCCCGGGCGAGGCGTGCGGAAGCCCGAGCAGCAGGGCGGGCAGCAGCAGGAGCCCACCCCCTCCGACCACGGCGTCGATCCAGCCGGCGACGAGTGCGGCGACGCAGAGCAGGACGATCGTCGTGAGGGATATGTCAGGCATGATCGCGAGCCTAGGGAGCAGATGGGTGTGCCGTCCATCAATCTCTGGAGAGTTGAGCTACGTCTGAGGTTGTGCCGATCGGCGACCGGTCGGGCGCGGGCGGCGCGGCCGGTTCGACGGCGACGGTGAGGAAGGTCGCGGCGAGGGCGCCGACGGCGAGGAGCCCGGCCGCGACCTGCCGTCTGGCGCGGTCGGTGGGGTGGACGGCCTGCGCCCGGGCAGCGGCGTGCCCGGTGAGGCGGGCGGTGACGCGGGGGCGCGGGGCGCGGTGCTTAGTCATGGCTGAAGTCCTCGGTGTGGATGCGGCGGGCGGGGACCCCGGCCCGGACGAGTGCGTCGGTGGCCGCGCGGGCCATCGCGGGCGGACCGCACAGATAGACGTCGTGGGCGGCGAGGTCGGGCACGAGGCCCCGCAGGGCCTGCGGGGCCAGCGGGTCGAAGGAGGCGTCGGACGGGCCGAGGAGGTAGTGGAGCGCGGCCTGGCGTGCGTGGGCGATCCGTTCGAGCTCCTCGCGCAGGACGAGCCCCTCCGCGTCGGACGCCCGGTAGAGCAGCGTCACGTCGCCGGGCCCTCCCGGCATGGTCTCGAACAGCGCCCGCATCGGCGTGATGCCCACGCCCCCGGCGAGCAGCAGCACCTTGCGGCGGGTGCGGCGGTGGGCGGTGAGCGCGCCGAACGGTCCGGTGGCCAGGACGCGGGTGCCGGGGCGCAGCCGCCGGATCCGGCGGGTGTGGTCGCCGAGGGCCTTGACGGTGATCCGCAGGGTGTCGTCGCGGACGGGCGCGGAGAGCGAGAACGGCAGCGCGGTGCGCCAGAGCCGCCGGGACAGGAACCGCCAGCGGAAGAACTGGCCGGGTTCGGCGCACAGCCGCTCCAGGCCGGTGCCGCGGATGGTCACCGAGACGACGTCCGGGCTCTCGTCGCGGACCTCGGTCACCCGGAGGGTGTGGCGGAGGGCCTGCCGGACGGGGACGACGATCCGGTACCAGACGAGGAGGACGGCGACGGTGGCGTGGGCCATCGACCAGCCCCAGAGCGCGAGCACGCTTCCGGTGAGGTCGGGGCCCGCGAGCTGGTGCACGAAGCCGAGGGCGGCGGCGAGGTGGCTGAGCAGATGGACCGCCCGCCAGGTCTCGTGACGCAGCCGCCGCCGGGCGGCCCGGGCGGAGGTCACCCCGACGGCGACGAAGAGCGCGGTACCGGCGGTGGCGGCGGCGAGCGCGGGGTAGGCGAGCAGGCCGCCCGCGGCGGTGACGAGGTCGGTACGGGTGTGCACGGCGTACCCGCAGAGCGCGAGGAGCGCGTGGGCGCCGACGAGCCCGAGGACGTACCGTCCGCCGAGCGCGTGCCACCGGGCGAGCCGGTCGGCACCGACCCCGTGCTCGACGGCGGGGACACGGGCCATCAGGAAGAGCATGACGAGCACGCCGTAGCCGGCGAGCAGCCCGGTGAGGTGGGCTCCACCGGCGAAGAAGGCGTCGAGCCGGGCGGAGGGCTCCGCCTGGACCCCCCACATGAGCGCGACGCCCCCGGCCCCGGCGACGATGCCGTCCCGCAGCCGACCGGGGGCGACGCGCAGCGGCGCCGGGGTACGCGGGACGGGCGGGAGGCGCCGGGGCGCCGGCCCGGGCCGCACGCGCCCCTCGCGCTGCTCCAGGTACGCGGCGAGCGCCGGATGGGTCGGTTCCTGAACCTCGGTGGTCACAGCACCGCAGACTAGGGTCAGGCGGTATACGAGAACCCCAGGTCAGCCCCTCCCCCGCGATCCTTAAGGTCCCCTTGAGGACGCCCTGACCACCGGTTAAGCCTCACCGCCGCGCGCCTCACAGTGCGATCCCCCGGCAGCTGAGATCAGCGTTCCGTGCGGGAAACAGTTGGGATGCCGACGGGTAACACCCGCCCCGCACTCTTCGGTGCATGAGTACACGGATCGTGGTGGTCGGAGGCGGAACGGCGGGCGCCCGGCTCGCCCAGCGTCTGCCCGTCACCCTCCTCGGCGAAGAGCCGCACGCGCCCTACAACAGGGTGCTGCTCGCGGACGTCCTCGCCGGGCGGTACGCGCCGGAGGTGATCGCGCTGCCTGCCCCTCTGGAGCCGGTGCGGCGAGGGGTGCGGGCGGTGCGGATCGACCGGGCCGCGCGGACCGTGGAGTGCGACGACGGCACGGAGGTCGGCTACGACCGGCTGGTCCTGGCGACCGGCTCCAACCCGGTGCTTCCGCCGCTGCGCGGACTGCGCGGCTCGCTGCTGCCGTCGGGCGTCCACCCGTTCCGTACGCTCGACGACTGCCTGGAGCTCCGGGCCGTCGTCCGCCCCGGGGTCCGCGCGGTCGTCATCGGCGGCGGTCTGCTCGGGGTCTCGGCGGCCCGCGCGCTGGCCGCGCTCGGCGCGGAGGTCGTGCTGACCCAGCAGGGCGAGCGGCTCATGGAGCGCCAGCTCGACGCCTCGGCCTCGGAGCTGCTCCGGACGCACGTGGAGTCCCTCGGCGTGGAGGTGCACACCGAGTGCCGCGTCAGCGGGCTGCGGCAGCGGGACGGCGCGGTCACGGCCGTGGAACTCGCCGACGGGTTCGTGCTCGACGCCCAGGTCGTGGTGCTCGCGTGCGGGGTGAGGCCGCGGATCGGTCTCGCCCGGGACGCCGGGCTCGACGTCCGTACGGGCGTCGTCGTCGACGACCAGCTGCGGACCTCCGACCCGTACATCCACGCCATCGGCGACTGCGCCGAGCACGCCGGCCGCGTCTACGGACTGGCGGGCCCGGCGCTGGAACAGGCGGACGCGCTGGCGGACATCCTCCGGTCGGAGGCGGCGGACGCGGCCCCCGCGGCCACCACGCTCCCCGCCGAACCCGCCGCGCCCCGCCCTGCGTACACCGGCACGCGCGCCCTGACCCGGCTCACGCTCGGCGGGCCCGGGGCCGGGCCCGAAGCACTCGACCTGGCCGCCTTCGGCGAGGCGACACCGCTGCCCGGGGACGACGTCGTCCAGCTGACGGACGCCACCCGGCGCGCCTATCGCAAGGTCGTCGTCCGCGGCGACCGGCTCGTCGGCGGCGTGCTGCTCGGCGATCTCGCCGCGGTCGGGACGCTCGCCCGGGCGTGGGAGGGCGACGAGGCCCTGCCCGACGCTCCCCTGCTTCATCTGCTCACCCATGACGGAGGCTCCTGAGATGCACACCCCCACCCTCGTCCTGGTCGGCCACGGCATGGTCGGCCAGCGGTTCCTGGAGGCGCTCGCGGACCGGGGCGTCACCGAGCGCGCGCGGGTCGTCGTCCTCTGCGAGGAGCCGCGCCCCGCCTACGACCGCGTCCAGTTGACCTCGTACTTCAACGGCCGGACCCCCGACGATCTGTCGATGGTCGAGGACGGCTTCATGGAGAAGTACGGCATCGAGCTGTACGTCGGCGACCCGGCCGAGTCGATCGACCGCGCGGCCCGTACGGTCACCGCCCGCTCCGGGCAGGTCTTCGCGTACGACACGCTCGTCCTGGCCACCGGCTCGTACCCCTTCGTGCCGCCCGTCCCCGGCAAGGACGCCCGCGGCTGTTTCGTGTACCGGACGATCGAGGACCTGCTCGCGATCGAGGAGTACGCGAAGACGGCGACGACGGGCGCGGTCGTCGGCGGCGGTCTGCTCGGCCTGGAGGCGGCGGGCGCGCTCAAGGGGCTCGGACTCGACACGCACGTCGTGGAGTTCGCGCCCCGGCTGATGCCGGTGCAGGTCGACGAGGGTGGCGGCGCGGCGCTGCTGCGCACGATCGAGCAGATGGGGCTGACGGTCCACACCGGCACGGGCACGCAGGAGGTGGTGACCGCGGACGGCGTGGTCACCGGGATGCGGCTCTCGGACGGCTCCGAGGTGGCCACGGACATGGTGGTGTTCTCGGCGGGTGTACGCCCCCGGGACCAGTTGGCGCGCGACTGCGGTCTCACGGTCGGCGAGCGCGGCGGCATCGCGGTGGACGACCGGTGCCGGACGTCCGATCCGTCCGTCTACGCGATCGGCGAGTGCGCGCTCGCCTCGGACGGCCGGGTGTACGGCCTGGTGGCGCCCGGCTACGAGATGGCGCTGACGGTGGCGGCGACGATCGCCGACGAGGCCGAGGAGCGCTCCTTCACGGGTGCCGACATGTCGACGAAGCTGAAGCTGCTCGGTGTGGACGTGGCCTCCTTCGGCGACGCGCACGGCACGACCGAGGGCTGCCTCGACGTCGTGTACTCCGACTCCCGCTCCGGGGTCTACAAGAAGCTCGTGGTCGACGGGGACGGGGTGCTGCTCGGCGGTGTCCTGGTCGGTGACGCCGACTCGTACGGCATGCTGCGGCCGCTCACCGGCTCGGTGCCGCCCGTCTCCCCCGAGCAGCTGGTCCTCCCGGCGGGCGCGGGCGCGCCGGTCGCGCTCGGTCCGTCCGCGCTGCCGGACGACGCGGTCATATGCTCGTGCCACAACGTCACCAAGCACGCGATCAGCCAGTGCGCGACGCTGCCGGAGGTGAAGAAGTGCACCAAGGCGGGGACGGGCTGCGGCAGTTGCGTGAAGCTCATCGGCCAGTTGCTGCCGGAGCCCGCGGACAAGGGGCTGTGCGGCTGCTTCTCGTACACCCGCAGTGAGCTGTACGAGATCACCCGTACGCTGCGGCTGACCTCCTTCGCCGAGCTGCTCGACTCGCACGGCCGGCCGGAGGCGCGGGGCGGCGAGGGGTGCGAGGTCTGCAAGCCGACCGTCGGCTCGATCCTGGCCAGTCTCGCGCCGACGATCGGGGTGGGCGGCTACATCCTCGACGGCGAGCAGGCGTCCCTCCAGGACACCAACGACCACTTCCTCGCGAACCTCCAGCGCAACGGCTCGTACTCGGTCGTGCCCCGCATCCCGGGCGGCGAGATCACCCCGGAGAAGCTGATCGTGATCGGTGAGGTGGCCCGCGACTTCGGCCTCTACACCAAGATCACGGGTGGTCAGCGGATCGACCTGTTCGGTGCCCGGGTGGACCAGCTGCCCGCGATCTGGACCCGGCTGGTCGACGCGGGCTTCGAGTCGGGGCACGCGTACGGCAAGTCGCTGCGCACGGTGAAGTCCTGCGTGGGGCAGACCTGGTGCCGCTACGGCGTCCAGGACTCGGTGAAGATGGCGATCCAGCTGGAGCTGCGCTACCGGGGCCTGCGCTCCCCGCACAAGCTCAAGTCGGCGGTATCCGGCTGCGCCCGGGAGTGCGCGGAGGCGCAGTCGAAGGACTTCGGCGTCATCGCGACGGCCAACGGCTGGAACCTGTACGTCGGCGGCAACGGCGGCGCGACCCCGCGCCACGCGGACCTGCTCGCGCAGGACCTGTCGGACGCCGAACTGGTGCGGCTGATCGACCGGTTCCTGATGTTCTACATCCGCACCGCCGACCGCCTGGAGCGCACCTCGGTGTGGCTGGAGCGCCTCGAGGGCGGGCTCGACCATCTGCGGGACGTGGTCGTGCACGACTCGCTGGGGCTCTGCGACGAGCTGGAGGCCCTGATGGCGGCCCATGTCGCGGACTACCAGGACGAGTGGGCCGCGACCCTGGACGACCCGGAGCGGCTGCGCCGCTTCGTCTCCTTCGTGAACGCGCCGGACGCGCCGGACCCGTCGGTGCGGTTCATCCCGGAGCGCGACCAGATCAAGCCGGACCTGACCATTCTCACCATCGGAACTCTGGAAGGGGTCTGAAGCCGATGAACCTCGAACTCTCCCACGACGTCGAGGCCGACGCCTGGACGACGGTCTGCGAGACCGCCCGGCTGATCCCGGGCCGGGGCGTGGCCGCGCTGCTTCCCGACGGCCGGCAGGCGGCGCTCTTCCTGGACCGGGCGGGGCGGGCGTACGCGATCGAGAACCGCGACCCGTTCACGGGCGCCCAGGTGCTGTCCCGGGGTCTCCTCGGATCGGCTGGCGGACGGACCTTCGTGGCCTCGCCGCTCCTGAAGCAGCGCTTCGACCTGGAGACGGGGAAGTGCCTGGACGACGAGGGCGTTTCGGTGGCGGTCTTCCCGGTCCGCACGGTGTGATGTGCCGGCCGTGGATCAGGTGATCATTTCTACTTGACCGCTCGTTCCAGATACTCCTAGAGTCAACGCGTGGCCAGGACCAAGGAATTCGACCCGGACGCCGCGCTCCAGGCAGCCCTCCATCTGTTCTGGGCGCGCGGGTACGAGGCGACGACGATGGCGGATCTCGTCGAGACCCTCGGGATCGGCCGCGCCAGCATCTACGCGACCTTCGGCAACAAGCACGCCCTGTACCTGAAGGCGCTGGACCGCTACCTCCGGTCACGCGACCCGCTGATCCTGGAGGAGCTGTCCGCGCCCGGGCCGGCGCTTCCGCCCGTACGGGCCCTGATCCGCCGCTTCGCGGCGGAGGCGGGGGCCGAGGAAGCCCGCCTGAACGGCTGCTTCGTCACCAACTCGGCGGCCGAACTGGGGCCGCGCGACGAGGCGGTGGCGCACCGCGTGGAGCGGAGCTGGGATCACATCGAGACCCTGATCCACGCCGCGCTGGTACGGGCCCGCGCCCAGGGCGAGCTGCCCGCCGACCGCGATCCGCGGGCGCTGGCCCGGATGCTGCTCGTCCTGGCACAGGGGCTCCGCGTGGTCGGCAAGGCGTCGAGCGACCCGGCCCGGGTCCACGACGCGGCGGAACAGGCCCTGGCCCTGCTGGACTGAGGCCGGTCGCGAGAACCAAGGGGCGCCCCACGGCGCCCCTTTCCCCGGCCCCCTTATTGGAACGTACGGTCAAGAAACCTAGGGAGTTGGCATCCACATGCCCACACGTTTCACCGAGAAGCGCGTCCTCGTCACCGGCGCCGGCACCGGACTCGGACGGGCCATCGCGCTGGCCTTCGCCGCCGAGGGCGCGAAGGTCGTCGTCTCCGGCCGCAGCGCCGCCACCCTCGACGAGACAGTGCTGCTGATCAAGGACCTCGGCGGCACCGCGGCCGCCGTCACGGCCGATGTCGCCCGCCCCGAGGACACCCGCCGTCTGGTCCGGGAGACCGTCGAGACCTTCGGCGGACTGGACGTCGCCGTCAACAACGCCGGGATCTTCCGGGGCGGCGCGTCCGCCGCCGACTTCCCCCTGGAGGACTGGCAGGCCCTGCTCGACACCAACGTCACCGGCGTCCTGCACTCCCTCCAGGCCGAGATCGCCCATATGCGGGCCCATGGCGGCGGCGCCATCGTCAACATCTCCTCCAACCTCGGCCCGCACCTCCGCATCCCCGGCGTCTTCGGCTACCAGGTCTCCAAGGCGGCGGTCTCCGCGATGACGCGCGCCGCCGCCCTCGACCACATCACCGAGGGCGTCCGTATCAACGCGGTCAGCCCCGGAGCCTCGGAGTCCGCGATGTCGCTGCGGCCCGGCGAGACGGAGGCCGAGCGGGCGGTGCGGATGAAGGGCGAGTCCCCGCTCGGCCGGATCTCGGCGGCCTCCGAGGTCGCGGCGGCGGTGCTCTACCTCGCCTCGGAGGACGCGGGCTCGGTCGTCGGCACCGACCTGGTGATCGACGGCGGCGTTTCGGCCTGAGGCGGTCGGACGTAGGCTGGGCCACCTACTCCGGAGTAAGAACGAGGGGGTCCGCATGGCCACGCCCGGCCGCAGCACCGGCAGAGGCATCGGCGCCTGGAGCGCCCGCGACATCCCGGACCAGCGCGGCCGCACCGCCGTGGTCACCGGCTCCAACAGCGGCATCGGTCTGGTCACCGCCCGCGAACTCGCCCGCAGGGGTGCCCGGGTGGTGCTCGCGTGCCGCAGCGAGGCCCGCGGAACGGCGGCCGTCGAGCGGGTGCGGATCGAAGTGCCGGGCGCGGAGGTGGAGTTCCGCCCCCTGGACCTCGCGGACCTCTCCTCCGTACGGGAGTTCGCGGGCTCGCTCCCGTACGAACGGCTGGATCTGCTCGTCAACAACGCGGGCGTGATGGCGCTGCCGTACGGCCGGACCGCGGACGGCTTCGAGACGCAGTTCGGCGTCAACCACCTGGGACACTTCGCGCTCACCGGCCTGCTGCTGCCCCGGCTGCTCGACGCCCCGTCGGCCCGGATCGTCACCGTGTCCAGCGGCATGCACGCGCTGTCCAGGCTGGACATGGGCGATCTCAACAGCGAGCGGAAGTACCGCCGCTGGATCGCCTACGGCCGCTCCAAGACGGCCAATCTGCTCTTCGTCCACGAGCTGGCGCGGCGGCTGGGGGCGGCGGGCTCGGGAATCGTGGCGGCGGCTGCCCACCCCGGGTACGCGGCGACCAACCTGCAGACGGCCGGGGCGCGGATGGAGGGCCGTACGGCCGCGGAGCGGATCATCGAGCTCGGCAACCGGCACCTCGCCCAGCCGGCCGAGGCCGGGGCGCTGCCGACGCTCTACGCGGCGACGGCGGACGGGGTGGCGCCCGACTCGTTCACCGGCCCGTCGTTCCTGATGGTGCGGGGTGCGCCCGGCGCTTCGTGGCGGGCGCGGTGGACGCTCGACGACGTCGCCGGTGAGCGGCTCTGGGTTGCCTCGGAGCAGCTCACCGGCGTGACGTACGACGGTCTGAAGGGGTGATCGGCGGGGAACCCGCCGGGTGATCAGCCCTGGATGGCGGCCGGGTCCATCCACATGACCTCCCAGTGGTGGCCGTCGGGGTCCGTGAAGGAGCGGCCGTACATCGTGCCGTAGTCCATGGGCTCCTTCGCCGGGGAACCGCCGGCGGCGAGAGCGCCGTCCGCCAGCTCGTCGACCTTCTCGCGGCTCTCGGCGCTCAGCGCGAGGAGCACCTGGGTCGTCCTGGTCGCGTCGGCGATCTCCTTGCCCGGCTTGGTGAACTCCTTGAACTTGGGCTCGGTCAGCAGCATCGCGAAGATCGTGTCGCTGATGATCATGCACGCGGCGGTCTCGTCGCTGAACTGCGGGTTGAAGGAGTAGCCGAGCTTGCCCCAGAAGGCCTTCGAGGCCTCGAGGTCCTTGACCGGCAGGTTGACGAAGATCATCTGGTTCATGGTGTCCGCTCTCTCGTGTCTCTCGTGCGTCTGGGGTGTCTCAGGTGCCTCGTGTGCGCTTTCGAGAGTTAAGACGGCGGGCCCCGTCCGAACTCATCGGCGCACGGGAAGTTTTTTCCGGACCGGGCTGACGTCGGGGTATGAGCCCCGCGGGCAGGAAGATCACGGAGCGATTGTCGGACGACGCCCTGACCGCCGCCACCGGTAAGGGCTGGGCAGCATGGTTCGCCCAGCTCGACTCCTGGGGCGCCGAGCGGCAGGGGCACACCGCGATCGCCCGCCATCTGGTGGAGGCGCACGGCGTCAACGGCTGGCACGCCCAGTCGATCTCCGTCGGCTACGAGCAGGAGCGCGGGCTGCGCGAGGTCGGCCAGTCCTCCGGTGGCGACTGGCAGGTCAGCGCGAGCAAGACGGTGAACGCCCCGGCCGAGCGCTGCACGGCCGCCTTCGCCGACGAGCAGCTGCGCCGCCGATGGCTCCCCGACGGCGAGCTCGACGTCCGCACCCATCGGCCGGGCAGGTCGGTGACGGCGGACTGGGACGGCGGGACGAGCTGGATCGAGGTCCATCTAGAGCCGGTGCGCGACGCGAAGACCCGGATCGGCCTCGGCCACACGAAGCTCCCGGACGCGGACGCGGTGGCGGCCTACAAGGAGTTCCGGCGCGAGCGCTTCGCCGAGCTCAAGACGCTCCTGGAGTCCGAGGCGTAACCGGCGGCCCGAGGCCCCACACGCCCCGACCGGCCGGCTCCGGCCGCCGTGCGCGCGCCTCCGTACTCCACTCACCTTCCGACCGACGCTTCCCCTTCATCGGTTGTTGCTGCACCGTCAACTCCGTACCAACTCCGTACTCCTAGGTTCCGAAAGCGCGCGACCCCGCCGCCGACCGGTGCGGCGGGTTCACACACCACCCTTCTGGAGTGAGACGTGGAGCGACGCAGTTTCCTGCGCGGAGCGGTCATCGGCACGTCGGCGGCCGCCTTCGGCGGCACCCTGATGCGCGGTGCGGCCTACGCGGCCCCCGCCCAGCCCGGCGCCGGCCCCTACGGGGCCCTCGGCTCCGCCGACGCCAACGGCATCCTGCTGCCGAGCGGATTCAGCAGCCGGGTCATCGCCCGGTCGGGACAGACCGTCCCCGGCACCTCGTACACCTGGCACAACGCCCCCGACGGCGGCGCCTGCTTCGCCGACGGAAGCGGCTGGATCTATGTCTCCAACTCGGAGATCAACCCCGGCGGCGGCGCGAGCGCGGTGAAGTTCAGCTCCACCGGCACCGTCACGGGCGCGTACCGCATCCTCTCCAACACGCGCACCAACTGCGCGGGCGGCAAGACCCCGTGGAACACCTGGCTCTCCTGCGAGGAGGTCAGCCTCGGTTACGTCTACGAGACCGACCCGTACGGCGTGAACGCGGCCGTCCGCCGCGCCGCGATGGGCCGCTTCAAGCACGAGGCGGCCGCCGCCGACCCCGTCCGCAGGGTGATCTACCTGACCGAGGACGAGACAAGCGGCTGCTTCTACCGGTTCATACCCACCACCTGGGGCAACCTCTCCTCGGGGACGCTCCAGGTCCTGGTGGCCGGCACCGCCACCTCCGGCTCCTTCACCTGGCAGAACGTGCCGGACCCGGACGGCTCGCCGACCGCGACGCGCAGCCAGGTCTCCGGCTCGAAGAAGTTCAACGGCGGCGAGGGCTGCCACTACGCCAACGACACCGTCTGGTTCACCACCAAGGGCGACAACCGTCTCTGGCAGCTCAACCTCACCACCAACACCTACGAGCTCGCGTACGACGACTCGCTGGTGTCCGGCGGCGGCGCCCCGCTGACGGGCGTCGACAACGTCACCGGCTCCTCCTCCGGCGACCTGTTCATCGCCGAGGACGGCGGCAACATGGAGATCTGCATCATCACGCCGGACGACGTCGTCGCCCCGTTCCTGCGGATCAGCGGCCAGTCCGGCTCCGAGATCACCGGACCGGCGTTCTCCCCCGACGGCAGGAGGCTGTACTTCTCCAGCCAGCGCGGCACCTCGGGCAGCTCCTCGGGCGGCATCACCTACGAGGTGACGGGCCCGTTCCGGGCGTAGAGCCGCTCCGCGGGGGCCGCCGACACGGCCCCCGCGACCCTTCTCCGGGCGCCGCCGAGCAGGGCGGCGCCCAACGGCGTCAGGGTGTGCAGGACGGCGTTGCCGTGCCGCAGGGTCGCGACGAGCCCCGCCTCGCGCAGAACGCCGGCGTGCTGGCTGGCCGAGGCGAGCGACACCCCGGCCCTGCGGGCGAGTTCGCTGGTGGTGCCGCCGTCGCCGATCGCGTGCAGGACCGCCGAGCGCGTGTTGCCGACCAGCTTGGCGAGCGAGGAGCCGCCGGGCTCGTGGACGGTGGGCGCCTCGCAGTGCGTCGTCGGGTAGACGAGCACCGGCGGCAGCGCCGGGTCGCGCAGGACGACCGGCGTGCCGCGACAGAAGTACGAGGGCTGGAGCAACAGGCCCCTGCCGTCGAGGTGGAGGTCCCGCGCGACGGGATAGTCGGCCTCCAGGACGGGTGAGCGCCAGCGGAACATCGGCGGCAGCGAGGCGAGGAGCTCCTCGGCGCCCCCGTCGAGCAGGGCGCGGCCGCGCAGCGCGCGGTCGGCCTCGACCCGGGCGCGGATGTGCGGCCAGTACGGCTCGATCGCGGCCCGGTGGTAGCTGCGCAGGGTCCCGAGGAGCCGGCTGAACGGTTCTCCACCGCCCTCGGCGAGGGCGCGCAGCGAGTGCGGCACCGTACGGCCGCCGGCCCGGTCGGCACCGAGGAGGGCCAGCTCGGACCTGAGCCGCTCCACGGGGGTCTCGCGGAGCGCCTGAAGGGCCTCGTCGAGACCGTGGAGGCCCTCGGGAGGGGTCAGGAAGTCGGGGAAGTAACCGCGACTCGGGACGAGCGCGGCAAGCAGCCGCGTCTCCCCGTTGAGCCGGGGACGTGTGTCGGAACGCCATTCTCCGTAGACGACCGGCCCCCGCCGGTCCCTAAGCCGGTGAAAGCTGAGAATCGTTTCCCACAGAACGTCCGGCCGGGCCGCCATACGCACCCCCGCCACGTCGCTCGCGGTGAAATGAATCCGCAGCATTGAACCCCCACCTGTGCACTCGCAACCGCCCCCGTCGATGAGTATGCACATCATCACAGCACGTTACCAGGGTGTTTCAGCCACACTTGAAAGGCATCGCGGCGACCGGGGGCAAACGGAAAAGCTGTGGGGGTCGGGCAGGAAACCTTCAGGACCGAGGTGGCGTGGCGAAGACCGTGGGGGGCTTTGCGCGTCCGGCGGCGGTCGGCGAGGGTTGCGGCTCACCTGCCCGGCATGGGTAATGGGCGCGGCCACCGGGTGGGGATCCGGGGGTCGCGCCCGTCCCGTTCTTTGCGGGACCAATCGTGGAAAGTTCAATACCGAAAGTTCAACGACCAATAATTCAATCGGCCTCGATTGAACATAAACTCACATCCGGCGTACATCCCGGGGCCGCGCCGGGGTGGACGAAATACGACGGGGCGGACACCTCCGCACAAGGTGTCCGCCCCGTCTCTCTTGCGACCCGGAGCCGCCGCCCATCGGTTGAGGGTCGGGGACGAGCGGCGACTCCGGTGACCTTTGCTACTGAACGTCCGGTCAGCGGCCGTCCAGCGGCGCCGAGCCGAGGGCTCAGCGGCTGTCGGAGCCCTTCGACTCCGCGGCGGCGCGGCCGGCCTCCAGGCGCGCGACCGGGATCCGGAACGGCGAGCAGGAGACGTAGTCGAGTCCGACCTCGTGGAAGAAGTGCACCGACTCCGGGTCGCCGCCGTGCTCGCCGCAGACGCCGAGCTTGATGTCCGGGCGGGTGGCCCGGCCGGCCTGGACCGCGCTGCGGACCAGCGCGCCGACGCCGTCCTTGTCGATGGTCTCGAACGGCGAGACACCGAAGATGCCCTTCTCCAGGTACGCGGTGAAGAAGCTGGCCTCCACGTCGTCCCGGGAGAAGCCCCACACGGTCTGGGTGAGGTCGTTGGTGCCGAAGGAGAAGAACTCGGCGGCCTCGGCGATCTGACCGGCGGTCACGGCGGCGCGCGGCAGCTCGATCATGGTGCCGAGCGCGAGCTTCAGCTCCACACCGGTCTTGGCCTGGACCTCGGCGATGACCTGCTCGGCCTCGTCGCGGACGATCTCCAGCTCCTGGACGGTGCCGACGAGCGGGATCATGATCTCGGCGCGCGGGTCGCCCTTGGCCTCGATGCGCTGGGCCGCGGCCTCGGCGATCGCGCGGACCTGCATGGTGAACAGACCGGGGATGACCAGGCCGAGCCGGACGCCGCGCAGACCCAGCATCGGGTTCTGCTCGTGCAGGCGGTGCACGGCCTGGAGCAGGCGCAGCTCGTTCTCGTGCGGCTCCTTGCGGGCCTCGGCGAGGGCGACGCGTACCGACAGCTCGGTGATGTCGGGCAGGAACTCGTGCAGCGGCGGGTCGAGCAGACGGACCGTGACGGGCAGCCCGTCCATGGCCTCGAAGAGCTCGACGAAGTCCTTCTTCTGGAGCGGGAGCAGGGCGTCCAGGGCCTCGGTCCGCTCCTCGTCGGTGTCGGCGAGGATCAGCTTCTCGACCATCTCGCGGCGCTCGCCGAGGAACATGTGCTCGGTGCGGCACAGGCCGATGCCCTGGGCGCCGAAGCGACGGGCGCGCGAGGCGTCCTCGGCGTTGTCGGCGTTGGCACGGACGCGCAGCCGGCGGACGCGGTCGGCGTAGGCCATGATCCGGTGGACGGCGGCGACCAGCTCGTCGGCGTCGTCGGCGCCGGCGTGCATCCGGCCCTCGAAGTACTCGACGACCGGGGACGGTAC
The DNA here is from genome assembly GCF_055561875.1 of Streptomyces sp. NPDC022552. NCBI lineage: Bacteria > Bacillati > Actinomycetota > Actinomycetes > Kitasatosporales > Streptomycetaceae > Streptomyces > Streptomyces sp. NPDC022552. Next base: position 250,526 of record NZ_JBVHGJ010000002.1, on the reverse strand, counting down.
GACGGGTACCTCACCGAGGTACACCTTGCCGGTGGAGCCGTCGATGGAGACGACGTCGCCCTCCTCGATGACCTGTCCCGAGGTGGTGGTCATCCGGCGGCGCTTGGTGTCGACCTCGAGCTCCTCGGCGCCGCAGACACAGGTCTTGCCCATGCCGCGGGCGACGACGGCGGCGTGCGAGGTCTTGCCGCCGCGCGAGGTCAGGATGCCCTCGGAGGCGATCATGCCGTCCAGGTCGTCCGGGTTGGTCTCACGGCGGATGAGGATGACCTTCTCGCCGGAGCGGGACCACTTGACGGCCGTGTACGAGTCGAAGACGGCCTTGCCGACGGCCGCGCCCGGGGAGGCGGCGATACCGCGGCCGATCTGCTCGACCTTGGCGTTCTCGTCGAACTTGGGGAACATCAGCTGCGCGAGCTGGGCGCCGTTGACGCGCTGGAGCGCCTCGGCCTCGTCGATCAGGCCCTGGTCGACGAGCTGGGTGGCGATGCGGAAGGCGGCACCGGCGGTGCGCTTGCCGACGCGGGTCTGGAGCATCCACAGCTGGCCGCGCTCGATGGTGAACTCGATGTCGCAGAGATCCTTGTAGTGGGTCTCCAGGGTCTCCATGATCTGCATCAGCTGGTCGTACGACGCCTTGTCGATCGACTCCAGCTCGGCCAGCGGCACCGTGTTGCGGATACCGGCGACGACGTCCTCGCCCTGCGCGTTCTGCAGGTAGTCGCCGTAGACGCCCTGGTGGCCGGAGGCGGGGTCGCGGGTGAAGGCGACGCCGGTGCCGGAGTCCGGGCCGAGGTTGCCGAAGACCATGGAGCAGATGTTGACCGCGGTGCCCAGGTCGTGCGGGATGCGCTCCTGGCGACGGTAGAGCTTGGCGCGGTCGGTGTTCCAGGAGTTGAAGACGGCCTCGATGGCGAGGTCCATCTGCTCGCGCGGGTCCTGCGGGAAGTCGCGGCCGGCCTCGGCCTTCACGATCTTCTTGAAGTGCTTGACGAGCTTCTTCAGGTCGGCGGCGTCGAGGTCGGTGTCGACGGTGACCTTCTTGGCGGCCTTCGCCTCGTCGAGCGCCTCCTCGAAGAGCTCGCCGTCGACGCCGAGGACGGTCTTGCCGAACATCTGGATGAGGCGGCGGTACGAGTCCCAGGCGAAGCGCGCGTCGCCCGCCTGGGCGGTGAGGCCCTCGACGGAGGTGTCGGAGAGGCCGATGTTCAGGACCGTGTCCATCATGCCGGGCATGGAGAACTTGGCGCCGGAGCGTACGGAGACGAGCAGCGGGTCGTCGGCCTGGCCGAGCTTCTTGCCCATCTTCTGCTCGAGGGCGTCCAGGTGGGCGCTGACCTCGTCGCGGAGCTCGACCGGCTCGGAGCCGCTGTCGAGGTAGACCTTGCACGCCTCGGTGGTGATCGTGAAGCCGGGGGGAACCGGGAGGCCGAGGTTGGTCATCTCGGCGAGGTTCGCACCCTTGCCACCGAGCAGGTCCTTCAGGTCCCTGTTGCCCTCGGTGAAGTCGTACACGAACTTCTGATCTTTGTTTTCCGACACGTGTCTCGACTCCTCGAGGACTCGGTGGCTGCCCTGACGGCGAGGAACATACCCAGATCGAAGGCTCCTGTGGAGGTACGCCTGCCGGTCACATGGTCTTAACCACCCGTCCGCCAGCGCATCGAAAGTAACTGACGAGTAGCTTCCGCTTTCAGACTCCGAAGCTCCTTTGACTCAAACCCAAGGTTACCCGCTCACATGAGCGGCTTCTCCAGCACTTGCGTTCAACTATTGAATGCAAGAGGGGTGGCACCCAGTGCCACCCCTCCATAAGTACAACGCCTCGTAATCTGCTCATCTGAGCACCACCCCTATCAAGGGTGGCGAGGATCACGCCGAACTTCGGCCCGATTTTCCACGATCCGGACGCCCGCGGGTCACCCTCCGGACGTGTCCAGCTCAGCCTCCTCGCTGACACCCGCACAGTCGTACGGGTCCTTCAACCAGCCATCCGGCAGCACCACGCGGTTGTTGCCCGACGTGCGGCCACGCGGGCCGTCCGCACCCGCCGGCCACGGCTGGTCCAGATCCAGCTCGCTCAACTGAGCGCTCAGTTCGTCCAGGGACGAGGTGATCGCCAGCTTCTTGCGCATCTCGGAACCGACCGAGAAGCCCTTCAGGTACCAGGCCACGTGCTTGCGGAAGTCGATGACACCGCGCGACTCGTCCCCGAGCCACTCGCCGAGCAGCCGGGCGTGCCGCACCATCGCGTCCGCGACCTCCCGGAGCCCCGGCTGGGCGTACGCACCCGTGCCCTCGAAGCCCGCCACGAGGTCGCCGAAGAGCCACGGTCGTCCCAGGCAGCCGCGCCCCACGACCACGCCGTCGCAGCCGGTCTCGCGCATCATGCGCAGCGCGTCGTCCGCCGACCAGATGTCGCCGTTGCCGAGCACCGGGATCTCCGGCACGTGCTCCTTGAGGCGCGCGATGGCGTCCCAGTCCGCCGTACCGCCGTAGTGCTGCGCCGCCGTCCGCCCGTGCAGGGCGATCGCCGTCACGCCCTCCTCGACCGCGATCCGGCCCGCGTCCAGGTAGGTGATGTGGTCGTCGTCGATGCCCTTGCGCATCTTCATCGTGACCGGCAGGGCGCCCGCGTTGGACACGGCCTCGTTCAGGATCGCGCGCAGCAGCGGCCGCTTGTACGGGAGGGCCGAGCCACCGCCCTTGCGGGTCACCTTGGGGACCGGGCAGCCGAAGTTCAGGTCGATGTGGTCGGCCAGGTCCTCGTCCGCGATCATCCGCACGGCCTTGCCGACCGTCACGGGGTCGACGCCGTACAGCTGGATCGACCGCGGCTTCTCGCTCTCGTCGAAGCGGATGAGCTGCATGGTCTTCTCGTTGCGCTCGACCAGCGCCCGCGTCGTGATCATCTCGCTCACGAACAGGCCCTTGCCGCCGCTGTACTCACGGCAGAGGGTGCGGAAAGGGGCGTTGGTGATGCCGGCCATCGGCGCGAGGACCACCGGCGGCTGCACGATGTGCGGCCCGATGGCGAGAGGGGAGAACGCGGTCATTCAGCCATTGTCGCGCACTGCGGCAGTCTTTAGGCAGCCGTACGATCCGCACATGCCCGAGCTCACGTCTGCGCCGCTCAGCCGGGACCGGAAACGGGTCGTCCTCGCGATCTGCTGCATGAGCCTGCTGATCGTCAGCCTGGACAACACCGTGCTGAACGTCGCGCTCCCCGCCATGCAGCGCGACCTCCGCGCCTCCGTCTCGGGCCTGCAGTGGACCATTGACGCCTACACGCTGGTCCTGGCGTCGCTGCTGATGTTCGCCGGCTCGACCGCCGACCGGATCGGCCGCCGCAAGGTCTTCGTGTCCGGCCTGGTCCTCTTCACTCTCGGCTCGCTCCTCTGCTCGCTCGCGCCCAGCCTGGAGACCCTGGTGGTGTTCCGGATGATCCAGGCGGTCGGTGGATCGATGCTCAACCCGGTCGCCATGTCGATCATCACCAACACCTTCACCGAGCCGGCCGCGCGCGCCCGGGCCATCGGGCTGTGGGGCGGGGTGGTCGGCGTCTCCATGGCGGCGGGTCCGGTCGTCGGCGGACTGCTCGTCGACTCGGTGGGCTGGCGCGCCGTGTTCTGGATCAACCTGCCGGTCGGCCTCGCCGCACTGCTCCTGACCCTGCGCTACGTCCCCGAGTCCAAGGCGCCCAGGCCCCGCCGCCCCGACCCGGTCGGCCAGCTGCTCGTCGCCGCGTTCCTCGGCTCGCTCACGTACGCGATCATCGAGAGCAGCATCCCCGTCGCCGGCGTCGCACTGGCCTCGCTCGCCGGGCTGCTGCTGTACGAGCCCAGGCGCGGGGAGCCTCTGATCGACCTGCGGTTCTTCCGGAGCGCCCCGTTCAGCGGTGCCACGATCATCGCCGTCAGCGCGTTCGCCGCCCTGGGCGGGTTCCTCTTCCTGAACACGCTCTATCTCCAGAACGTGCGGGGGCTCTCCGCCCTGGACGCCGGCCTGTACATGCTGCCGATGGCGTCGATGACCCTGGTCTTCGCCCCGCTCTCCGGGCGGCTCGTCGGGGCGCGCGGACCGCGTCTGCCGCTGCTGATCGCGGGAACGGCGATGGCGGCCGGCTGTCTGCCCTTCGCCGCCTTCGAGGCCGAGACCCACGATCCGATGCTCTTCGCCGGGTACGTGGTCTTCGGGATCGGCTTCGGCATGGTGAACGCCCCGATCACGAACACCGCCGTCTCGGGCATGCCCCTCTCCCAGGCCGGGGTGGCGTCGGCCGTGGCCTCCACCAGCCGGCAGATCGGCCAGACGCTCGGCGTCGCCGTCGTGGGGGCCGTCCTGGCCGCCGGGGTCGGCACGCTCTCCCGTACGGAGGACTTCGTCGCGGCGAGCAGGGGCGGCTACTGGATCATGACCGGCTGCGGTCTCTGCGTCCTTCTGGTGGGGGCGCTGACCAGCGGGACGTGGGCGAGGGGGACGGCCGAGCGGACGGCGCGGCGGCTGGAGGCGGAGGAGGCTCAGACACCGGCGGGCGCGGCCTCTGCCTCCTCCTGACGCACGAGCCGCAGGAGCCGCTCCACGCCCGCGCGTGACTCCGCGTCCACCGGCACGTACGTCACCAGGCGCGGCCCGGAGGTCGGTCCGAGCCACGTGTTGGTGTGTTCCAGGTGCAGCGTCCCGACATACGCGTTGCGGATGATCTTGGTACGGCCGCCCTGGGCCACCACCTCGTGGCGCGCCCAGATCTCCCGGAACTCCGGCGAGGCCGCCTCCAGCCGGTGCAGCAGCGCCTTCCAGGCGGGCTCGGCGAGGTGCTCGGCCATGGAGGCCCGGAACTTGCCCGCCATCGCGCGCGTGACGTCCGGCAGTTCGGCGACGGCCGCCCGCCACTCGTCGTTGGTGAAGGCCAGCCAGATGCAGTTGCGGTCCTCGCGCGGCAGCGTGTCAAGGTCGCAGAGCAGCCTCCCGTACGTGCGGTTGTGGGCGAGGATGTCGTACCTGCTGTTCTGGATGCAGGCGGGCATCGGCTCCAGCTGGTCGAGCATCGCGCGCAGGGCGGGCGTGACGGTCGGGCAGGGCGACTCGGGGTGCGGATCGGTCTCGCCGCCGAGGGCGAAGAGGTGGGTGCGCTCGGTCGGGTCGAGCAGCAGGGCGCGGGCGAGGGCGTCGAGGACCTGCGGGGAGACATGGATGTCCCGGGCCTGCTCCAGCCACGTGTACCAGGTGACGCCGACGGCGGAGAGGTGCGCGACCTCCTCGCGGCGCAGCCCGGGCGTGCGGCGGCGCCGGCCTCGGGGCAGGCCGACCTGTTCGGGGGTGATGCGCTCGCGGCGGCTGCGCAGGAACGCGGCGAGTTCGTGCCGCCGGACGTCGGTCTGCGCTCCGGCCTCCGTGACTCGCGTGCGCGTGGTCTCCACCGCCATGGTCGTCATGCTCCCAGGGTGCCGGGGCGCTCAGCCCATTTCCAGGTAGTGCTTGTACCAGGATAAAGACACTCTGGTACCAGGCTGAGTGGGGAGGGATCGTCGAGACCGTGCGTACTCCAGCCTCCCCCTCCGCCACCGCTCCCGCCCCCGCCTGCGGGACCGGCGCCGTCGTCGATCACACGGCGCCCGTCCTCGGTCCCCTCGGACTCTTCACCGTGCTCCTGGGCGCCGCGCTGCCTCTGATCGACTTCTTCATCGTCAACGTCGCCCTCCCGACCATCGACCACGACCTGGCGGCCGGTCCGGCGATGCTGGAGCTGGTCGTGGCCGGCTACGGACTTTCTTACGCCGTGCTGCTCGTCCTCGGCGGGCGGCTCGGCGACCTCTTCGGCCGCCGCCGGCTCTTCCTCGCCGGCATGGCCGCCTTCGGCGTGACCTCGCTGGCCTGCGGCCTCGCGCCGGACGCCTGGACGCTCGTCGGGGCGCGTGTGGCACAGGGTGCCTCGGCGGCGCTGATGCTGCCGCAGGTCCTCGCGACCATTCACTCCTCGACGACGGGGGCGCGGCGCGCGAAGGCGCTGAGCCTGTACGGAGCCACCGCCGGGCTCGCGATGGTGGCCGGCCAGATCCTGGGCGGGGTGCTCGTCGCGGCCGACCTCGCGGGCAGCGGCTGGCGGGCGATCTTCCTGGTCAACGTGCCGGTGGCGGCCGCCGGGCTGCTGCTCGCGGTACGGACCGTCCCGGAGACCCGCTCGGAGCGCCCGGCGCCGGTCGACGTCCCGGGCACACTGCTCCTCGGCCTCGCGCTGCTCACGCTCCTCGCCCCTCTCACAGAGGGGAAGGCGGCGGGCCGGCCACTGTGGACCTGGGTCGCGCTCGGGATCTTCCCGTTCGCCGCGGGGGCGTTCTGGTGGGTGGAGCTGCGGGCCGACCGGCGGGGCCGTACGCCGCTGGTACCGCCGAGCCTGCTCGGTCTCCTCTCGCTGCGCCGGGGGCTCGCTCTGGTCCTGCCGTTCTCGATCGGCTTCGGCGGCTTCATGTTCGTGATCGCGGTGGCGCTCCAGCAGGGTCTGCGGATGAGCGCGGTGGTCTCAGGTCTGGCGCTGGTCCCGATGGCGGTGGCCTTCTTCGGGGCCTCGCTGGCGGGTCCTCGGCTGGTACGGCGCTGGGGCACCCGGATCGTCACGGCGGGCGCCCTCGTACAGGCTCTCGGCATCGGTCTGCTCGCCCTCGCGGCCTGGGGGTCATGGCCGGACCTCTCGGCCTGGAGCCTTCTGCCGGGCATGGCGGTCGCGGGGCTCGGCCAGGGCCTCCAGCTCCCGGTCCTGTTCCGGGTCGTCCTCTCCGAGGTGCCGGCGGACCGGGCGGGCGTGGGCAGCGGCGTCATGGTGACCACCCAGCAGTCCGCCCTGGCCCTGGGCGTGGCGACGCTCGGCTCGCTGTTCCTGTCGCTGTCGGCGTCCGGCTCGATGGGCACGGCGCTGACGGTGACGCTCCTGATCCAACTGGTGGGGGTACTCCTCACCGCCCTGATGAGCCTGCGGCTGCCGCGCGTCGTGGGCTAGGCCGGGAACAGGGTCGCGAGCCGGTCCGCGAGCCAGGCCGCATGCCGGGGTCGCGAGCCGGTCCGCACGCCGGGGGCAGACGCACGTGGGCCCGGGTCACCTTCCGTGACCCGGGCCCACGCCGTCGTACCGGCCGCGCCTACTCCTGGCCGCCCGTGGTGTCCGCGGCGGCGGTCTCGGTGCCTTCGGCGCCCAGCGCGCGCTCGCGCATCTTCTTCAGCAGCTCCTGCTTCTGGTCGACCGCGGCCTTGCGGTCGGCGTTGCTGCTCTGAACGGCGCCCTGCTGGTCGCGGGACAGCTTCTTGCGCTGTCCGCCGACACCGAGCAGGTTGTTACGGCCCTTGGCCATGGGGTTCTCCCATTGATGAGAAGTGGTGAGGGGATCGTCCGGCGGGGGCGGGCGTCGAGGCCCGCCGCGCTCTCACTCGTAGATCTGGAAGAACGAAGACATGTCGTAGACGCTACCCCGCCCAGGAGCCTCGGTCACACCGTTTTCCTCTCCACCATCCGCACGAATGACAGATGTTGAAATCTGTCAGCCGTCATGCCATAGTTGTCATGCGTCGTTCCCCGGCGTTCCGCGTCCCTCCCGAGGAGACCCCCATGACCTCCACCCGCACCCTCCCGACCCGCCGCCTCGGCACCACCGGCCCCCAGGTGTCCGCCCTCGGCCTCGGCTGCATGGGCATGTCCGCGCTGTACGGCGAGAGCGACCGCGCCGAGTCGATCGCGACCATCCACGCCGCGCTCGACGCCGGGATCACGCTCCTCGACACCGGCGACTTCTACGGAATGGGGCACAACGAGCTGCTGATCGACGAGGCCCTGCGCACTGCCCCCGCGGCCGCCCGCGAGCAGGCCCTGACCAGCGTGAAGTTCGGCGCCCTGCGCACGGTCGAAGGCGGCTTCACCGGCTATGACGGCCGCCCCGCCGCGGTGAAGAACTTCGCGGCGTACTCCCTGCAGCGCCTCGGCACCGACCACATCGACATCTACCGGATCGCCCGCGTCGACCCCGACGTGCCGATCGAGGAGACGGTGGGTGCGATCGCCGAGCTGGTCGATGCCGGACACGTCCGCCACATCGGGCTCTCCGAGGTCGGCGCGGACACACTGCGCCGGGCGGCGGCCGTCGCCCCGATCGCCGACCTCCAGATCGAGTACTCCCTGATCTCCCGGGGCATCGAGGAGAAGATCCTGCCGACCGCGCGCGAGCTGGGCATCGGCATCACGGCGTACGGCGTGCTCTCGCGCGGCCTGATCAGCGGTCACTTCACCCGTGACCGCGAGCTCACCCCGGGCGACTTCCGCGGGATGTCCCCCCGGTTCCAGGGCGACAACCTCGACCGGAACCTGGACCTGGTGGACCAGCTGCGCGCCATCGCCGAGGCCAAGGGCGTGACGGTCGCGCAGACCGCGATCGCCTGGGTCCTGGCGCAGGGCCCCCTGCACGGCGCCGACATCGTGCCGCTGATCGGTGCCCGCCGCCGGGACCGGCTCACGGAGGCCCTCGGCTCCCTGGACCTCACGCTGGACACCGCCGACCTGGCCGCGATCGAGCGGGCCGTCCCCGCGGGCGCGGCGGCCGGCGAGCGCTACCCGGCGGCCCAGATGGCCCACCTGGACAGCGAGCACTGACGGTCCGGGCTGACAGGTACTGTCATTCCATGGCCGCCACCGAGACCCTGACCGCAGAGCGCATCCTCGAAGCAACCGAGGAGGTGCTGCGCCGGTACGGCCCGGCGAAGGCGACGGTGGTGGACGTGGCCCGGGTCCTCGGCGTCAGCCACGGCAGCGTCTACCGCCACTTCCGTACGAAGGCGGCGCTGCGGGAGGCGGTGACGGCGCGCTGGCTGTCCCGTACGGAAGCCACGCTCGCCGAGCTGACCGGTTCCACGGGCCGGCCCGCCCCGGAGAAGCTCCGCGCCTGGTTCACCGGGCTCTTCGACGCCAAGCGCCACAAGGCGGGCGACGACCCGGAGCTGTTCGCCACCTACGAGGTCCTGCTCGACGAGAACAGCGGAGTGGTCGAGGACCATCTGGGCGTGCTGGTCGGCCAGGTGCGCGAGATCGTCGAGGAGGGTGTCCGGGGCGCCGAGTTCACCGCCCCCGACGCGGACACCACGGCCCGCGCCCTCTTCGCCGCCACGGCCCGCTTCCACGATCCGTCCTACGCCCCGGAGTGGCAACGCCCCACGATCCAGGCGGAGTTCGACGCGGTGGTGGACCTCCTCCTGCGCGGCCTGCGCCCGTAGCCCGGAACGACGCCGAAACCCCGGCAGATACGCCGAAGCCCCCGGTTCCAGTGGAACCGGGGGCTTCGGCGTAGGCGATCAGGCAGGTCAGCAGCCGAGGAGGCGGCTGCCCAGGTAGCCCTGGATCTGGTCCAGGGAGACGCGCTCCTGCTTCATGGTGTCGCGCTCGCGCACGGTCACCGCGTTGTCGTCCAGGGTGTCGAAGTCGACCGTGACGCAGAACGGCGTACCGATCTCGTCCTGGCGGCGGTAGCGGCGGCCGATGGCGCCCGCGTCGTCGAACTCGATGTTCCAGTTCTGCCGCAGGTCGGCGGCGAGGCCCTTGGCCTTCGGCGACAGCTGCGGGTTGCGGGAGAGCGGCAGGACGGCGACCTTGACCGGCGCGATGCGCGGGTCGAGACGCATCACGGTGCGCTTCTCCATGACGCCCTTGGCGTTCGGGGCCTCGTCCTCGTTGTACGCGTCGAGCAGGAAGGCCAGCATCGTGCGGCCGACACCGGCGGCCGGCTCGATGACGTACGGCGTCCAGCGCTCCTGCGTCTCCTGGTCGAAGTAGAACAGGTCGTTGCCGGAGGCCTTGGAGTGCGCCTTCAGGTCGTAGTCGGTGCGGTTGGCGACACCCTCGAGCTCGCCCCACTCGCTGCCGCCGAACTGGAAGCGGTACTCGATGTCGGCGGTGCGCTTCGAGTAGTGGGAGAGCTTCTCCTTCGGGTGCTCGAACCAGCGCATGTTCTCCTCACGGAGACCCAGGCCCGTGTACCAGTTCCAGCGCTGCTCCATCCAGTACTCGTGCCACTGCTCGTCCTCGCCCGGCTTGACGAAGAACTCCATCTCCATCTGCTCGAACTCGCGGGTGCGGAAGATGAAGTTGCCCGGAGTGATCTCGTTCCGGAAGGACTTGCCCATCTGCGCGATGCCGAACGGGGGCTTCTTGCGCGAGGTCTGCTGGACCTGGCCGAAGTTGGTGAAGATGCCCTGGGCGGTCTCGGGGCGCAGGTACGCGACCGAGCCGGAGTCCTGGGTGGGGCCGAGGTGCGTGGAGAGCAGACCGGAGAACTGCTTGGGCTCGGTGAAGGTGCCCTTGTTGCCGCAGTTGGGGCAGTTCAGGTCCGTGAGGCCGTTCTCGGGGAGACGGCCGTGCTTCTCCTCGTACGCCTCCTCCAGGTGGTCCGCGCGGTAGCGCTTGTGACAGGAGGTGCACTCGGTCAGCGGGTCGGTGAAGGTGGCGACGTGGCCGGAGGCCTCCCAGACCTCGGTGGCCAGGATCACCGACGAGTCGATGCCGACGACGTCCTCGCGCGCGGTGACCATGTAACGCCACCACTGGCGCTTGATGTTCTCCTTGAGTTCGACACCCAGCGGTCCGTAGTCCCAGGCGGCACGCTGGCCGCCGTAGATCTCGCTGCACGGGTAGACGAAGCCACGGCGCTTGCTCAGGCTGACGATGGTGTCGATCTTGTCGGCGGCCACGGTGCTCTCTTCATTACGACGACGAAGTGCGAATGCTTCAGGTTACCGGCGCCCGCACCCCCCGTATCAAATCGGCCCGGCCCTCGCGCGCAGGCGGACGGGGCAGGGCGGCGCGTGTCAGGGAACACAGGAAGGGCAATTGACAACCGTTTCCAACTTTGTTGAAAATGAGTGTCATGAACGTACGCCGTCTGATACCCACCACCGCCGTCGCCGGAGCCGTCGCGCTCGGTCTCGTGACCCTGTCCGCGTGCTCCGGAACGTCCGACGCCGCCGACAAGGCGAACGGCAAGCTCAGCGTGGTGGCGTCGTTCTACCCCATGCAGTACCTGGCCGAGCAGATAGGCGGCGCGCACGTCTCCGTCGAGACGCTCACCGCGCCGGGCGTCGAGCCGCATGACCTGGAGCTCAAGCCGAGGCAGATCGGCTCGCTCGGCGACGCGGACTACATCCTCTACCTCAAGGGCGTCCAGCCCGCCGTCGACGAGGCGATCAAGCAGGCGGGCGTCCAGCACACCGTCGACGCCGCCACCCTCACGAAGCTCGAAGCGCACGGCACCGAGGGCGGCCACGACCACGGCGCCGAGGAGCACGGCCACGAGGAAGAGGGCCACGACCACGGCCACGAGTCCGAGGCCGGTGCCGACCCGCACATCTGGCTCGACCCGGTGAAGTACGCCGAGGTCGCCAAGGGTGTCGGCGCCTCGCTGGAGAAGGCCGACCCGGACCACGCCGCCGACTACAAGAAGAACACCGACGCCCTGGTGAAGAAGCTCGGTGACCTGGACACGGCGTTCGAGACCGGCCTGAAGAACACCACCACCAAGACCTTCATCACCACGCACTCCGCCTTCGGCTACCTCGCCGAGCGCTACGGCCTGGACCAGGAGGGCATCACCGGCCTCGACCCCGAGTCCGAGCCGAGCCCCGCCCGCGTCCAGGAGCTCCAGTCCATCGCGAAGCAGGAGAAGGTCTCCACCGTCTTCTTCGAGACGCTCGCCAGCGACAGGACCGCGAAGACCCTCGCGAAGGACACCGGCCTCAAGACCGACGTCCTGGACCCGCTGGAGGGAATCACGGACCGGTCCAAGGGCGATGACTACATCGAGGTCATGCAGTCCAACCTCACCGCGCTGAAGAAGGCCCTCGGCGCCAAGTGATCCACGCACAGCAGGAGGCACCCGTGAGCGCGCCCGACACGCCCGTCATATCCGTCCGCGGAGCCACGGCGACCCTCGGCGCGCGCCCCGTCCTGCGCGGCGTCGACCTCGCCGTACACCCCGGCGAGGTCGTCGCGCTGCTCGGCGCCAACGGCTCCGGCAAGTCCACCGCCGTCCGCGCGATCATCGGCCAGGTGCCGCTGACCGGCGGCGCGATCTCCCTCTTCGGCACCGAGCAGAAGCGGTTCCGCGAGTGGGCCCGCGTCGGCTACGTACCGCAGCGCACCACCGCCGCCTCCGGCGTCCCCGCCACGATCCGCGAGGTCGTCTCCTCCGGCCGGCTCTCCCGCCGTACCTTCGGCTGGCTGACCAAGGCCGACCGGGCCGCCGTCGACCGGGCCATCGAGCTCGTCGGCCTCGCCGACCGCGCCAAGGACTCGGTGAGCGCCCTCTCCGGCGGCCAGCACCAGCGTGTCCTGATCGCCCGCGCGCTCGCCTCCGAGCCCGAGCTGCTGATCATGGACGAGCCGATGGCGGGCGTCGACCTCGCCAGCCAGGAGATCCTCGCCGGCACCCTGCGCGAGCAGGTCGCGGGTGGCACCAGCGTGCTGCTCGTGCTGCACGAGCTGGGTCCCCTGGAGCCGCTGATCGACCGGGCCGTGGTCCTCCGCGACGGCTGTGTCGTCCACGACGGCCCGCCGCCGCAGGCCGTCGGCCAGCACGCGCTTCCCGGCCACGACCACGTCCATCCGCACGCGGCCGGTGAGCCGCTCCGTACGGGTCTGCTGACCTGAGGAAGCTGACCTGATCATGGAATTCCTCGAACCCGCCTTCATGCAGCGGGCGCTCCTCGCCGCAGTCCTCGTCGGCATCACCGCGCCCGCAGTCGGCATCTTCCTCGTCCAGCGCCGCCAGGCGCTGATGGGCGACGGCATCGGCCATGTCGCCATGACCGGTGTCGGCCTCGGCTTCCTGCTGAACAGCAGCCCGGTGTGGATGGCCACCCTGGTCGCCGTCGCGGGCGCCGTGCTGATGGAGCTGATCAGGACGTACGGGCGCACCCGCGGCGACCTCGCGCTCGCCCTGCTCTTCTACGGAGGCATGGCGGGCGGCGTCATGCTGATCCAGGTCGGCGGCGGCTCCAACGCCAACCTCCTCTCGTACCTCTTCGGCTCGCTGTCCACGGTGTCGTCCGAGGACGTCACCGCGATCGCCGTCCTCGCCGCCTTCGTCGTCCTGGTCACCATCGGCCTGCGCCGTCAGCTCTTCGCGGTCAGCCAGGACGAGGAGTTCGCCCGCGTCACCGGTCTGCCGGTGCGCGCCCTGAACCTGCTCGTCGCGATCACGGCGGCCGTGACCGTCACGGTCGCGATGCGGGTCGTCGGTCTGCTGCTCGTCAGCGCGCTGATGGTGGTGCCGGTGGCGGCGGCGCAGCAGCTGTCCCGCTCGTTCCGCGCGACCTTCGTCCTCGCGATCGTCATCGGCACCGGTGTCACGCTGACGGGCACCGTGACCACGTACTACCAGGACCTGCCCCCGGGCTCGCTCATCGTGCTGCTCGCGATCGGCGTCTTCATCGTCCTCACGGCGCTCTCGGCGCCCCTGGCCAGGCGCCGTGCCCGGGCCGCCGAGGCGGCCACGAAGGCGTGTGACGCACAGGTCCCGCTCACCCGTCGGCCGACGGACGACGTCACGGTCTAGCAGCCTGGCAGAATGGCGGGGGCGACGACATCACTAGGAGGCCCCTGTGGCGACGGCAGGACCCCCCGTACGCGGCCGCTCGACGAAGCAGCGGGCCGCGGTCGCGGCGGCACTGAACGAAGTGGACGAGTTCCGCAGCGCCCAGGAGCTGCACGACATGCTCAAGCACCGCGGCGACTCCGTGGGCCTCACGACGGTGTACCGCACGCTCCAGACCCTCGCGGACGCGGGCGAGGTCGACGCGCTGCGCACCAGCGACGGCGAGACGGTCTACCGCCGCTGCTCGACCGGCGACCACCACCACCATCTCGTCTGCCGCGTCTGCGGCAAGGCGGTCGAGGTGGAGGGCCCGGCGGTGGAGCAGTGGGCGGAGACGATCGCGTCGGAGCACGGATTCGTGAACGTGGCGCACACGGTCGAGATCTTCGGCACGTGCGCGGAGTGCGCGGCCAAGTAAGACCGCGCAGCGACACGGACGAGGGGCCCCGCCGGAGAGATCCGGCGGGGCCCCTTCCGCGTACCCGCGTTTGTCGCGTACGGCGGTTCAGACCCGATTGCTGTACCGGTCGAGCACGGCCCGCAGTCGATCGATCTCCATCGGGTCCGCGACCCCGCGCTTCGGCAGGACGACCAGGCCGATGCCGTGCTTGTCGGGGGTCAGCAGGACGAAGAGATCACGTGTCTCGGCGTACCGGGTGAGCATCGTCCACCGGTACGTGGTGTCGCTGTCCCGAGACACCACGCGCACCCCGGCCTCGGCGACGAAGCCCCGGAACTCCCCCTGCGGGCCGAACATCCGGTGCACCTGGCGCCCCTGGATGCTGGGGATCATCACGTACGTGCCGGCGATCAGCGCCAGCGCGAGAAGGCAGATCACGGTGGTGCCCAGGCTCGGCCCCTTCGGCCCCAGGAACGTCAGGGCGAAGGCAAAGCACATCAGGCCCCCGGCGGCCAGCAGGACGCCGTTCTGCAACCGTCCCGCCGGCGTGGCGCGCATCCGGGCACGGAGCGCCTCCGTCGCGTCGGAGACCACGGGCAGATAAGCCAGCTCCACGGTCTCCGGCGTCGTTTCGTACTGCTCTTCGGTCACGGCCCCTCCCGGCCTCGCGCAACTGAGAGCGGTGATCGTAGCGGCGCCGGGGTGGCTGACCGTGGCCCCGGGGCTCAGGCCGGGGCCACCGGCTCTCGCCGGGCCGCTCAGCCCTTGTCGAGGACGGCCATGTCCGCCGCGTCGACGCCGCCGAAACGGCGGTCGCGGGAGGCGTACTCCACGCAGGCGCGCCACAGGTCGCGGCGGTCGAAGTCCGGCCACAGGACGTCCTGGAAGACCATCTCCGCGTAGCTGCTCTGCCAGATCAGGTAGTTCGAGGTGCGCTGCTCGCCGCTGGGGCGCAGGAACAGGTCGACGTCCGGCATGTCCGGGTAGTACAGGTACTTCTGGAAGGTCTTCTCGTTGACCTTCGCCGGGTCCAGCCTGCCCGCCGCCACGTCCTCCGCGATCTTCTTCGCGGCGTCGGCGACCTCGGCGCGACCGCCGTAGTTCACACAGAAGTAGAGCGTCATCGCGTCGTTGC
The DNA here is from genome assembly GCF_055561875.1 of Streptomyces sp. NPDC022552. Classification (NCBI taxonomy): domain Bacteria; kingdom Bacillati; phylum Actinomycetota; class Actinomycetes; order Kitasatosporales; family Streptomycetaceae; genus Streptomyces; species Streptomyces sp. NPDC022552. Next base: position 235,372 of record NZ_JBVHGJ010000002.1, on the reverse strand, counting down.
CGACGGTCTGCTCCTGGGCGACCTGGAGCTCCTGGACGACCGACTTCCACATCTTCGGCATCCGGCCGACCCAGCGGATGCGGATGCCCAGCTCGTCCATCTCGTCACGCCGGCGCCGGATGACGTCCCGGTTGAAGTTCATGAGGAAGCGGACCTCCTCGGGGGAGCGCTTCCAGTTCTCGGTGGAGAAGGCGTAGAGGGAGAGGTTCTTGACGCCCATCTCCAGGCAGCCCTTGAGCACGTCGAGGACCACGCCCTCGCCGACCTTGTGGCCCTCGGTGCGCGGCAGGCCGCGCTCCTTGGCCCAGCGGCCGTTGCCGTCCATCACGCAGGCCACGTGGTTGGGCACCAGCTCGGCGGGGAGCTTCGGCGGACGGGCACCGGAGGGGTGCGGCTCGGGGACCTTGTACTCCCGGCGCTGCCGTCCGAGGATTCCGCGTCGTGCGATGGCCATGGCGATGGATCTCCTAGCTCTTCTCTACATACCGCAGCGAGCGCAGGCCGCGCTCCAGGTGCCAGTGCAGATACGCGGACACCAGCCCGCTCCCCTCCCTGACGTGACGCGGCTCGCACGCGTCCGCAGTCGCCCAGTCGCCGGTGAGCAGCGCACTGAGCAGGCCGATGGCCTCCGGAGAGGGTACGACGCTGCCGGGCACCCGGCAGTCGCCGCATATGACGCCGCCCGCCGCGACCGAGAAGAACCGGTTGGGGCCGTGCAGCCCGCACTTCGCGCAGTCCTCGAAGCTCGGCGCGTAGCCGTTGACGGCCAGGGAGCGGAGGAGGAAGGCGTCGAGGATGAGATGGGGCGCGTGCTCGCCCCGGGCGAGGGTGCGCAGCCCGCCGACGAGCAGCAGGTACTGCTGCACGGCCGGCTCGCCCTCGTTGTCCGTGAACCGCTCGGCCGTCTCCAGCATCGCCGTCCCGGCGGTGTAGCGGGCGTAGTCGGTGACGATCCCGCCGCCGTACGCGGCGATGGTCTCGCTCTGGGTGCAGAGGGGGAGCCCGCGCCCCACGAGATCACTCCCGCGGGCGAAGAACTGCACGTCGACGTGGGAGAAGGGTTCGAGCCTGGCCCCGAACTTCGACTTGGTCCGCCGCACCCCGCGCGCCACGGCGCGTACCCGGCCGTGACCGCGTGTGAGCAGTGTGATGATGCGGTCCGCTTCACCCAGCTTCTGGGTGCGCAGCACGATGCCGTCGTCGCGGAACAGACTCATGCGGCCCATTCTCCCGTACGGGAGGAGTGGTCAGGGGCCGAAGCCAGGCTCATGGCACCTCGCCCCGGCTCCGCGCGTTCGCGTGCGCGGTCGCGGCGCGGAGGCGCTCGGCCGAGGTGGCCTCACGGACCCCCTCCGGCTCCGCGTCCCACTCCCGACCGCCGCCCAGCGGCCGCAGCTGGATGTACGGGCCCTCGTGCCCCATGACCGTGCCCACCCGCCCGGTGCGGATCTCGACGGCGTACGACCCGATGGGCAGTTTCATGACCGGCCCCTTTCCCCTGGCTGTACGGCGACGGCCGGCAGCCGTTCCGTTTCCACCGTGCAGCGTCCCAATTCGATGAGCGGCCGCGGGGGTTCGGCGGCGAGGTCCCCCGTGGGCGGTCGCTCGCCCAGTTCCTTCACAACGCATCTCTCCCTGAATCCATTTCCGGATTTCCGCATCCAGGGCGGGGCCGGATCCGTAAAATCGACAGATGCGCAGGTCCAGCAACTGCGGCGCATCGATTGGGTGTTAAGTCATGGCCAAAGGCGGCGAACCTTCCACAGGGGGCGCTCGGCAGACTGGTGTTCGTATCAGGCGGATACCTCGGACCGTTCGAGCGGGGAATCCGAAAACGAATCAACGCGGCGCCGCAAACCGGCGGTATTTTCGAACGCACGCGGTGCGAGCTCATCGACAAGTCGCCGTAAGCGGAGTATTTCCAGGAGATGGCCGAGCCGGAGGCGGCGGGACCCCCGCCGGGCCGCCCTCGCCACGAGCACGGCCGAGCTGCGCCGGTAGCCCGACCTGAGCGCGGCGAACGTACCCCACGCCCCGAGCGGCAAGGTGTCGAGCGCGAGTCCGACCGTCGTGACCGTGTCCGCACCCCGGTCCGCCGCGGCCGCCAGGAGGAGCAGCACGACGGCGGGCAGAACGGCGACCACCAAGGGCGGCGGCAGCCATGGACCCCAGCCTTCCTTGGGGAAGCCATAAGTCCGCCTTATGAGGCCATAGACCGGGGGCGGGTACCGGCTCGCTCAAGGCGTTATTTAGGGTGACCTAAGTGACGACAGCCATCGTCGTCGCGTCGTTTTGCGAAGGGAACCTGACATGCCCCGCCCTCTCCGGGTCGCGATCGTCGGCGCCGGCCCCGCCGGGATCTACGCCGCCGATGCGCTGCTGAAGTCCGAGGCCGCCGCCGAGCCGGGCGTGTCGATCGACATCTTCGAGCGGATGCCGGCCCCCTTCGGTCTCATCCGGTACGGCGTCGCGCCGGACCACCCGCGCATCAAGGGCATCATCACGGCCCTGCACCAGGTCCTCGACAAGCCGCAGGTCCGCCTCTTCGGCAACGTCGACTACGGCACCGACGTTCACCTGGACGACCTGCGCGCCTTCTACGACGCCGTCGTCTTCTCCACCGGTGCGATGGCCGACCGCGAGCTGAGGATCCCCGGCGTCGAGCTGGACGGTTCCTTCGGCGCCGCCGACTTCGCGTCCTGGTACGACGGCCACCCGGACGTCCCGCGCACCTGGGAGCTGGAGGCCGAGAAGGTCGCCGTCCTCGGTGTGGGCAACGTGGCCCTCGACATCGCGCGCATCCTCGCCAAGACCGCGGACGAGCTGCTGCCGACCGAGATCCCGCCGAACGTCTACGACGGCCTGAAGGCCAACAAGGCCGTGGAGATCCACGTCTTCGGCCGCCGTGGCCCGGCGCAGGCGAAGTTCAGCCCGATGGAGCTCCGCGAGCTGGACCACTCGCCCACCATCGAGGTCATCGTCAACCCCGAGGACATCGACTACGACGAGGGCTCGATCGCCGAGCGGCGCAAGAACAAGCAGACCGACATGGTCGCCAAGACCCTGGAGAACTGGGCGATCCGCGACATCGGCGAGCGCCCGCACAAGCTCTTCCTCCACTTCTTCGAGTCGCCGGTCGAGATCCTCGGCGAGGACGGCACGGTCGTCGGCCTCCGCACCGAGCGCACCGAGCTGGACGGCACGGGCAACGTCAAGGGCACCGGCCGGACCACGGACTGGGACGTCCAGGCCGTCTACCGCGCCGTCGGCTACCTCTCCGACGAGCTGCCCAAGCTTCCCTGGGACACCGCCTCCGGCACCGTCCCGGACGAGGGCGGCCGCGTGATCGAGGAGGGCGGCGCGCACCTGGCGTCGACGTACGTCACCGGCTGGATCCGCCGTGGCCCGGTCGGTCTCATCGGCCACACCAAGGGCGACGCCAACGAGACGGTCGCGAACCTGCTCGACGACTTCGCAAACGGCCGGCTCCTCACCCCCGAGACCCCCGAGGCGGACGCGGTCGTCGCCTTCCTGGAGGGCAAGGGCATCACGTACACGACGTGGGAGGGCTGGTACGCCCTCGACGCCGCCGAGAAGGCGCTGGGCGCGCCGCAGGGTCGCGAGCGCGTGAAGATCGTCGAGCGCGAGGACATGCTCCGCGCGAGCGGCGTCGAGCTGGGCTGACCCCGGTCGTGCGCTTCCCGGGCCCGCGTCGGTCAAGTGCCGGTGGGGGCCCGGTCCGTCTCAGCGACTCGGTGCGACCAGGCCCGACTCGTACGCGGAGATGACCAGTTGGGCCCGGTCCCGGGCCCCGAGCTTGCCCATGATCCGGCTGACATGGGTCTTCGCCGTGAGCGGCGAGAGCCCCAGCGCCTCCGCGATCTCCGTGTTGTTCAGCCCCCTGGCCACCAGCGCGAGCACTTGGCGCTCGCGGTCCGACAGCCCCTCCGGCCCTCCCGTCACCGGCGTGTCCGGGGTCGCGAGGACCCTGGCTATCAGCCGGGCCGTCGGGCCCGGGGAGAGCAGGGACTCCCCCGCAGCCACCGTGCGGATCGCCGCGAGGAGCTCGGCGGGGCGGATGTCCTTGACCACGAAGCCCGAAGCACCCGCCCGCAGCGCCTCCACGATGTGCTCGTCCGTGTCGTACGTCGTCAGGACCAGCACCTTCACCCCGGCCAGGTCCTCGTCGGCGGCGATCAGCCGCGTCGCCCCGATCCCGTCCAGCTCGGGCATCCGGACGTCCATGACCACCAGGTCCGCCCGTGCCGAACGCGCCAGCTCCACCGCCTCCTTGCCGTTGGCCGCCTGGCCCACGACCTCCATGTCGGGTGCCGAGTCGACGAGCATCGCGAACGACGCCCTGACGAGCGTCTGGTCGTCCGCGAGCAGGACACGGATCACACCGCCACCTCCTTCGCCACGAGCGGCAGCGCCGCCGTGACCTCGAACCCCCCGCCGGCGCGCGGGACCGCGCTCAGTGTGCCTCCCACACTCCGCGCCCTCTCCCGCATCCCGAGGATCCCGTACCCGGAACCGCCCGACCCGCCCGACCCGCCCGACCCGCCCGAGCCGCCCGCGGCCTCCGCGCCGCCCGAACCACTCCCCGACGCGCCGCCGTTGGTCACCCGTACCGTCAACACCTCGTCCGCCAGCCCCACATCGACCCGCACACCGACGTCCGCACCCCCGTGACGGACGGCGTTGGTCAGGGACTCCTGCACGATCCGGTACGCCGCCGCCCCCACCGCCGCCGGGACCTTCGCGCCGCCGGTCCGCAGCGACAGGTCCGCGCCCGAGGACCGTACGAGATCGGGCAGCGAGGCGAGATCCGGCAACGGGCCCTCCGGGGCCGCCCGCAGCACGTCCAGGGTCGTCCGCACCTCGGAGCGTGCCTCCCTGCACGTCTCGGCGATCCCGTCGAGCGCCCGGACCAGCGCCTCCCTGTCGAGCCGGTCCGGATCGGCGACCAGGACGTGCGCGGCGACCGACGTCTGCACCCCGATCAGGGTGATCGAGTGTGCCAGCAGGTCGTGCAGGTCCCTGGCTATGCGCAGCCGCTCCTCGGCGGCCTTCCGCTCCGCCTCCTGCTCCGCCCGCTCGACCACACCCGCCACCAGCTTCCGGTAGAGCCGGATGCTCGCGCCGAAGCCCAGCACGGCGATCGACCAGCCGGAGACCCGCAGCAACTCCACGATCTCGTGCGGGTTCACGAATATCTGCATCGTGAGCGTGATCGACGTGACCGAGAGCCCCACGAGCAGCGTGCGGCGCGGAGGGCCGGTGGCCGCGACCGTGTACAGCGCGGTCATCGAGGCCGGTATCGGCGCCAGGTGCATGTAGTCCAGCCCGTGGTACGGGGCGACGCAGGCCACCACGGCCAGCAGCACCGGCATGGGTGCCTTGCGCCGCCAGGCCAGCGGGACGTGCGCGGCCAACAGCAGTGCCCAGCCCACCAGATCCGGCCGGCGGCCGTCGTCGACGGTGAGCGCGATCACCGCCGCCACGGCCGCGAAGACCGCGGCAGCCGTCGCGTCGCACCGCACCGGGTACGGCGCTGCCTGTGGGTCACGGGTGAAAGCCGCTGCGAAGTCCATGACGTTCATCCTCCCCGCGGGCGGGGGCTCCTGACAGTCCGGGGAGCCCCCCACCCGCCCCTGATCACACCCGTACGGGCTGCCGCTCGGACTCCGAACCGGCCGCCGGCGCGGGCCTCTTGGCCAGCGGACCCGGCCACCACACCTTCCGGCCGAGCAGCACGCTCGCGCTCGTGACGAGGTACGTGCGGACCAGGAAGGTGTCGAGCAGGACGCCGACCGCGATCACGAATCCGAGCTCCGCCAGCTGCACCATCGGCATGTTGACGAGGACCGCGAAGGTGGCGGCGAGGACGAGCCCCGCCGACGCGATCACCCCGCCGGTCGTACGCAGCGCCGTCAGGGCCGCGGCACCCGGCTCCGCACCGTTCAGGCACTCCTCGCGCATCCGGTGCATCAGGAAGATGCCGTAGTCCACACCGAGGGCGACGAGGAAGACGAAGGAGAGCAGCGCCAGGCCCGGGTCGGTCCCCTCGAAGCCGAAGAGGGGCTCGAAGACGAGTCCGCCGATGCCGAGGGCCGCGCCCCAGACGGCGACGACGGCGGCGACCAGGATCAACGGGGCGACGAGGCTGCGCAGCAGCACGATCAGGACGAGCAGGACGACGGCGATGACGAGCGGGACGACGATGTTCCGGTCGCCGGCGTTGGTGTCGGTCATGTCGAGCTGCTCGGCGCTCGGCCCGCCGACGTACACGCCGTCGCCGAGCGCGGTCCGCAGCTCCCTGATGGTCGTGGTCTCCGCCGCCGACTGCGGCGGGTGGGAGGCGATGACGGAGATCTCCGTCCAGCCGTTGCCGCTCCGGCCGCGTTCGGCCTTCGCGACGCCGTCGGTCGCCAGCGCGGTCCGCAGCGCCTCGGGGACCGCGTCGGTCGGGGCCACGACGGTGATCGGCTGGGTCCCCATCTCCGGGTACGCGGTGGCGAGCGTCTTCATCGCGGCGACCGCCTCCGGGGTGGAGGTGAAGGAGTCCTCCTGCTTGACGGCCCCCGGGAGGTTCAGCGCACCGAGCCCGAGCGCGGCCAGGGCGGCACCGCCCGCGACGAGGACGGCGAGCGGACGGCGGCCCGCCGAGGAGCCCATCGCCGCGAAGAGGGAGCGGCGCGCGGCCTTCGGCTCGCTTCCGTACGTGGGGATCAGCGGCCAGAAGACCCGCCGGCCGAGGACGACGAGCAGGGCCGGCAGGAGCGTCAGCATCGCGACGAGGGCGCACAGCACCCCGACGGCGGCCGTGGGGCCCATGCCCCGGCTGCTGTTCATGTCGGCGGCGAGCAGGCAGAGCATGCCGAGGGCGACGGTGCCGGAGGAGGCGAGGACGGCGGGGCCGCAGCCGCGCAGGGCGGTGGCCATGGCGTCGTACGGGCGCGGTGTGCGGCGCAGTTCCTCGCGGTAGCGGGAGACGAGGAGGAGGGCGTAGTCGGTGCCCGCGCCGAAGACGAGGATCGTCATGACACCGGTGCTCTGGCCGGAGACGCTGATGTCGAAGCCCTGGTGGAGGAGGTAGGTGACCGCCATGGAGAGGTAGTCGGCGACTCCGGCGACGACCAGGGGGACGAGCCAGAGGAAGGGACTGCGGTAGATGACGATCAGAAGTACGGCGACGACGGCGACGGTCGTGTAGAGGAGCGGGCCGTCGAGGGAGTTGTAGACCTCGCTCGCGTCGGTGGCGAGAGCGCCGGATCCGCCGACCTCGCCGCTGACCGTCTCGCGGATGTCGTGGACGAAGGCGTCCCTGGCCGCCTCGTCCGTACCGGGCTCGGTGCTGGACACGGCGTACAGGAGCGTGGTGCCGTCCTCGGAGGGGACGGGCCGGGGCATCGAGCCGAGCGGGTGCTCCGCGGCGACCTGTGCCACCTCGCGGGCGGCGGTGGCCTTGTCGGCGGGGGTCAGTCCGCCGTCGCGGTGGTAGACGAGCACGAGGTCGGTGGAGTCGCCCCCGGGCATCTGCTCGGTGATCTTCGCGACCTGGGTCGAGTCGGCGCTCGCGGGCAGGTAGTCGACGGCGCGGTCGCGCTGTACGTCGCCGAGCTTTCCGGCGAGGGGTGCGGCGAGGGCGATCACGATCACCCACAGGGCCAGCACCCCCCAGCCGACGGTCCTCTTACGGCCCTCCATCACGGGCTTCCCTCCGGTCGGTTCGGTCTTCTGGGTCGGTCTTCTGGGTCGATCCCAGATTCCCGTCGCCCGGAGACGGATTCGTCGCGCTGACGGCCGAGTTGGGGGCTACTGCCGGGGGCGGTACGGCGGCCCGGTTACTCCCGCGGGAGTACGTGAGGGGATACGCACCGGCACGGGAGGCCGTGCGCGCGGCGCGCTCCTATTCTGGAAGCACCGGCCGGGCCGGAAGGGAAGTGAGCGGCGATGGCCGTCCCCGTGGACGAGGCGCCCGCCGTCGAGCGGGCGAGGGACGCGGCGGCCCGGGAGGCGTGGGCCGAGGCGTACGTCCTGCTGCGCGAGGCCGACCTCCACCCCTCCGCCTCGCTGCACCCCGCCGACCTGGACCTCCTCGCGGACGCCGCCTGGTGGGCGGGGCACGTGGACGAGTCGGTCACCGCCCGGCTGCGGGCCCACGCGGGGTACGTGGCTGCGGGCGACCACCGCGGGGCGGGCCAGGTCGCGTGGTGGCTGCACTTCGAGTACCGCTGTCTGGGGCGGCCCGCCACGGCGGCCGGGTGGCTGCACCGGTCCCGGCACCACCTGGAGGGCGAGCCGGACTGCCCCGAGCAGTGCTTCCTCGCCTGGACGGACGCCGAGGAGGCACAGGAGCACCGCGACCCGGAAGCGGCACTGGCGGCGGCGCGGCGCATGGAGGCCCTCGCCCGTGACTCCGGCAGCCCGGATCTGATCGCCCTGAGCCGCCAGGCCCACGCGGCGGTCCTCCTCGCGAACGGCCGCAGGTCGGAGGGGCTGGCGCTCCTCGACGACGCGATGTGCGCGGTGACGGCGGGCGAGCTGAGCGGGATGTTCACGGGCTGGCTCTTCTGTCTGGCGCTGACCGAGTGCATGGAGGCGGCGGACCTCGGCCGGGCGGTGGAGTGGACGGACGCGGCGATGGCCTGGTGCGAGGTCCCGTGGTCCCAGCACGTCCGTACGGCGGGCACGGAGGGATCCCAGGAGGTGCCAGGGGCGGCGTCCGCGTCACCCTTCCCCACCCCCACCCCCGAGTCGGTCACGGACAACCCCTTCCGTGGCCTGTGCCGGATCCACCACGTCGAGGTGCTCGATCTGCGCGGGGCATGGGAGCTGGCCGAGGCCGAGGCGGCCCGGGTGTGCGCGGAGGTGCCGGTGGACAGTCTCGACGTCGCCGCCGAGGCGTACTACGCGGCCGGCGAGATCCGGCGGCGTCAGGGCCGCCTCGACGCCGCCGCCACCGCGTACGCGAACGCCCATGAACTCGGCCGTATCCCGCAGCCGGGGCTGGCTCTGCTGCGGCTCGCCCAGGGCAAGGCCGACGCCGCCGTGACGGGCCTGAAGCTGGCCCTGGCCTGTCGGAGCGACCCGGCCCACGACCTCCTCGGCCGGGCCCGGCTGCTCGCGGCGCGGACCGAGGTGGCGCTGGCCGTCGGGGACCAGGACGATGCCGCGGAGGCGGTCGCCGAGCTGGAGGCGCTGCCCGGTGAGGTGCCGCTCCTGCGGGCCGCCGCCGACACCGCGCGGGGCGCCCTCGGCCTGGCCCGCCACGAGCCGGCCGCCGTGCGGCCGCTGCGCCGGGCGCTGGCGGGCTGGCTGGAGCTGCGCGTCCCGTACGAGGCCGCGCAGGTACGGATGCTGCTCGCCGCGGCCGACCGGGCCGCGGGCGACGAGGAGGCGGCGCGGCTGGAGCTCATGGCGGCCCGGGCGGCCTTCGAGCGGCTCGGCGCGCTGCCCGACGCCCGTCGCGCGGCGGCCCTGCTGACGGCGGGGCGGCGGCACGCGCTCCCGGGCGGCCTGACGGCCCGCGAGGCGGAGGTGCTCCGGCTGGTCGCGGAGGGCGGCACGAACCGGGACGTCGCCCAGGCCCTGGTGATCAGCGAGCACACGGTGGCCCGCCACCTGAACAACATCTTCGCCAAGCTGGACGTGACCTCCCGTACCGCCGCCACGGCCTACGCCTACGCCCACGGTCTGGCCGGAGCCCCCGTATAGCCGCCTTACTGGCGGCCGGCCGCCGTACAGGCCGCACCCCCGTATAGGCCGTTTCGCCCATCCCAGGCCCACGCCCCGACATGGGTGGTTCGAGCGATGCCCCCGCCCGCGCCCCCGGCCTAGAACGGGTTCATGGACACCATCGACACGCTCACCCCCGGCGCCCTCACCGCCGGGCTCCCGCTCGACCCCCTCCGCGACTCCGTCCGCGGCGACGTCGTCGTCCCCGGCGACCCCGCCTACGACGAGGCCCGCCGGGTCTACAACGCCCTCCACGACCGCCACCCGGCCGTCGTCGTCCGCGCCTTGGACGCGGGCGACGTGATCGCCGGCGTCCGCTTCGCCCGGGACCACGCGCTGCCGCTCGCGGTCCGCGGCGGCAGCCACGCCGTCGCCGGTCACGGCACCGTCGACGACGGGCTGGTCGTCGACCTGTCCCGGATGCGCTCGGTCCGCGTCGACCCCCTGGCCCGTGCCGCCCGGGCCGACGGCGGCTGCACCTGGGGCGACTTCAACCACGCCACGCACGCCTTCGGCCTGGCCACCACCGGCGGCGTCGTCTCCAGCACCGGTATCGGCGGTCTCACCCTCGGCGGCGGGATGGGCAACCTGGCCCGCCGCTACGGGCTGAGCTGCGACAACCTCGTCGAGGCCGATGTGGTGACCGCCGAGGGCGCCCTCGTCACCTGCGACGCCGAACGGCACCCCGACCTCTTCTGGGCGCTGCGCGGCGGCGGGGGCAACTTCGGGGTCGTCACCTCGCTCGTCTACCGACTGCACCCGGTGGCGGACGTCCTGGGCGGGATCGCCCTGTACCCGCTCGACGGGGACGTGGCCCGGCGCTGGCGCGACATGATCACCGACGCGCCCGAGGAGCTCAACGCGATCTTCGTGATCGTCCTCGGTCCCGATCTGCCGTTCCTGCCGGAGCGCTGGCACGGACGCCCGGTCTGCGGCCTGCTGACCTGCTACAGCGGCCCCGCCACGGAGGACGAGAAGGTCCTCCGCCTCCTCGGCGAGCTGGGCCCCGTCATCGGGAGCCTCATGGAGCGGATGCCGTATCCGGTGGTCAACACGCTCTTCGACGACGAGCTCCCGCCGGGCCTCTACCACTACTGGAAGGGCAACTTCAGCCGCGATCTCAGCGACGGCGCCATCGACGTGCACATGCGCTACGGCCGGACGCTGCCGTCGATGGAGAGCGACACGGCCATCTTCCCGATCGACGGCGCGTGCCACCGTGTCGGCCCCGAGGACACCGCGTTCGCGTACCGCGACGCCTCGTTCTCGGCAGCGATCGGCACGACGCACACGGACCCGGCCGACAACGAGGCGAACATCGCCTGGACGCGGGAGTACGACCGGGATCTGCGGCCACACACCGAGGAGGCCGGCTACATCAACTTCATGGACACCGACGACCAGGACCGGGTGCGCGCCAACTACCGGCAGAACTACGACCGGTTGCGTGCGGTCAAGCGCCGCTACGACCCCGGCAACCTGTTCCGCCTCAACCACAACATCGAGCCGTGAGCGCCTTCCGGCCTCGCTACAGCAGCGTCCTCGCCGTGGCGAGGAGCCGGGCCGTGTCGTCGGAGCAGAGCGCGAGCGCGTTCCCGACGGTGTGGAGCACGTCCCGCTCCGCCGGGCTGTACGCCCCGTCCGCGAGCGCGATCCTCGCCCCCTGGAGCAGGATCGACTCGCGCCCGGAGGCCGCGAGATGCGGGGCGAGCGGCTCCAGGGCCTCGTGCAGCTCGATCGCCAGGGCCGCGCCGCCGCTGCCCGCGTCGGGCAGGAAGCGGCCGGTGTCTGCGGCGAGTGCCTCGACGAGGTCGGTGAGCTGGACCCCGGTGCACTCGTCGAATCCGGCGGCGCGGACCGCCGTGACGGCGGTGTCCACGGCGGTACGGGAAGAGGTGCCGCCCGCCGCGAGGACGGCCAGGGCGACCGTGTGCACGCCGTCGCGCAGCATGGCGGCGAAACGGCTCGTGGTCGGGTGGTCGAGCACGTCGGTACCGAAGTGCGTGTGGCAGGCGGTGCATTCGACGACCGGACCGGCGAGGCCGCGCGGCAGCAGGGGCACGCCCAGGACCGCGAACCGGCGGCGTCCCGTCCGCCTGCGGTAGTTACGGTCGCCGCCGCACTCCTCGCAGAAGAACTCGCCGTCCCCGACGGTGTTCCAGGAGGTACGAACGCCGCAGAGGATCACTTTTCGTCCGCGTGACTCTCGGGCAGACCGCACACCGCACCTCCCTTGACGAACCGGCGACTTTGCCGACGTGGGGAGTGATGTTAGCCACATCCTTGATGTGGCGTCAGCACCTCGTCGCCAGATCGCCATCGACTTGGCCGAGACACGACACCGCCTCGAGCGGGGTCCGGCGCCGTCGCCGCACCGCAAAGGGGGCCCGTCCGTGTGGACGGGCCCCCTTCGGGCAGTGCCCGGTGTCAACCGGAAAGGGTGACGGTGACCGCCGCCGGGTTTGGGCGGCGGATCAGCGCGCGGAGCGGTTGACCGCCGAGATGACGGCCTTCAGCGAGGCGCGGGTGGTGTTGGCGTCGATGCCGATGCCCCACAGGACCTTGCCGTCGATGGCGCACTCGATGTACGAGGCGGCCTGCGCGGAGGCACCCTCGCTCATCGTGTGCTCCTGGTAGTCCAGCAGTCGGGCGTCCACGCCGACCGCCTGCAGCGCGGCGAAGAAGGCGGAGATCGGACCGTTGCCGGAGCCGGTCAGGACGGTGTCGACGCCGTCGACGACCGCCTCGACGGTCAGGGTGTCGGTGCCGTCCGTGTCGGAGGTGGTCTGGCCGGAGCGCAGCTGGATACGGCCCCAGGCGTTGTCCGGGTTGGGCAGGTACTCGTCCTGGAAGACCGACCAGATCGCGGCCGGCGTGACCTCGCCGCCCTCGGAGTCCGTCATCTGCTGGATGATCTTCGAGAACTCGATCTGCATCCGGCGCGGCAGGTCCAGCTTGTGGTCGTTCTTCAGGACGTACGCGATGCCGCCCTTGCCGGACTGCGAGTTGACCCGGATGACGGCCTCGTAGGAGCGGCCGACGTCCTTCGGGTCGATGGGCAGGTACGGCACGGCCCACTCGATCTCGTCCACGGTCCTGCCCTGGGCGGCCGCGTCGGCCTCCATGGCGTCGAAGCCCTTCTTGATGGCGTCCTGGTGGGAGCCGGAGAAGGCGGTGTAGACCAGGTCGCCCGCGTAGGGGTGGCGCGGGTGGACCTCCATCTGGTTGCAGTACTCGCTGGTGCGGCGGATCTCGTCGATCTGCGAGAAGTCGATCTCCGGGTCGACGCCCTGGCTGAACAGGTTCATGCCCAGGGTCACCAGGTCGACGTTGCCGGTGCGCTCGCCCTGCCCGAACAGGCAGCCCTCGATGCGGTCGGCGCCGGCCATGATGGCCAGCTCGGCCGCCGCCACCGCCGTACCCCGGTCGTTGTGCGGGTGGACGGACAGGCAGACGTGCTCGCGGCGGGTCAGGTTCCGGGACATCCACTCGAACCGGTCCGCGTGCGTGGAGGGCGTCGAACGCTCCACGGTGGCGGGCAGGTTGAGGATGATCTCGCGGCCCTCCTCGGGCTGCCAGACGTCACAGACCGCCTCGCAGACCTCCAGGGCGAAGTCCAGCTCGGTGTCGGTGAAGATCTCCGGGCTGTACTGGTAGCCGAAGACCGTGTCGTCGCCCAGCAGCTTGTCGGCGTACTCCATGACCAGCCGCGTGCCGTCGACGGCGATCTGCTTGATGTCCTCCTTCGAGCCGCGGAAGACGACCCGGCGGAAGGTGGGCGCGGTGGCGTTGTACAGGTGGACGGTGGCGCGCCTGGCACCGACCAGGGACTCCACGGTCCGCTCGATCAGGTCCTCGCGGGCCTGGGTCAGTACGGAGATGGTGACGTCGTCCGGGATCGCGCCCTCTTCGATGATGGAGCGCACGAAGTTGAAGTCGGTCTCGCCTGAGGACGGGAAGCCGACCTCGATCTCCTTGTAGCCCATGCGCACCAGCAGGTCGAACATCTCACGCTTGCGGGCGGGGCTCATCGGGTCGATCAGCGCCTGGTTGCCGTCGCGCAGGTCGGTCGACAGCCAGCGGGGAGCCTTGGTGATGCGCTGCTCGGGCCAGGTGCGATCGGGGATGTGCACGGCCTCGTACCGGCCGTACTTGTGGATCGGCATGCCGGACGGCTTCTGCGTCCGGGTGGCGTTGGTGATGGGCGTCGGGCGGCCAACGGGCTGGGACATCGCGTGGGGCTCCTCGGATCCGGGAGTGGGGGTCCCCCTGCTCGAACGAAGCCGAGAGCTTGGGGGAGGCCGACTTTGGCGCAACACCAGGTCCCGCGGGGAGGGGGTCGGCCTACGACTACAGGCCCTCGCCGCGGCAGCTAAGGAGAAGCAGCCCGAAACGCATGATGTGCCGCAGCCTAGCTCAGGTCCGCGGAGCGCGGACGTCCTGTTCAGTATGCGGGACGGCCGGACCGACAATACGAAAGGGTGACGAATCACTCCATTTCGCGGATCATGGTCGCCCCTAGTGACAGTCGCGTGACCCAGTGCCACATTGCTGGCATGACCTCCCCCGCGTACGTCCCCGCCCACCCGGTCTTCTGCACGATCGTGCCGCCGCATCTGCTGGAGCACCTGGCCTCGTCCGCCGACCCCGCCGTCGCCGCGGCCGCCCGGCGCACCCTGGTCGCCGACGCGATGAACCGGACCAGCCGCGTCCTCTCCCAGCCGGCCGTGACCCGGTCCGCCGGACCCACGGAGCCGGCGGAGCCGGCCCGCCCCCGCCGCACGGTGTACGACGCGGAGAACGGCACGGACCTGCCGGGCACCGTGGTCCGCGAGGAGGGCCAGGAGGCCACCGGGGACGCCACCGTCAACCGCGCGTACGCCGGGCTCGGCGCCACCTTCGACCTCTTCCTGAAGGGCTTCGGCCGGGACTCGATCGACGGCGCGGGGCTGCCGCTCCTGGCGACGGTCCACTACGACCGGAACTACGGCAACGCCTTCTGGAACGGCGAGCAGATGGTGTTCGGCGACGGCGACGACGAGATCTTCCTCGACTTCACGCTGCCGGTGGACGTGATCGGCCACGAGCTGGCGCACGGCTTCACGCAGTACACGGCGAACCTGGAGTACTTCAGCCAGTCGGGCGCGCTCAACGAGTCCGTCTCGGACGTCTTCGGCTCCCTCGTGAAGCAGTACACGCTCGGCCAGAACGCGCAGGACGCGGACTGGCTGATCGGCGAGGGCCTGTTCCACCCCGACGTCGAGGGGACGGCGCTGCGGTCGATGAAGGCGCCGGGCACGGCGTACGACGACGACGTCCTCGGCAAGGACCCCCAGCCGGGCCACATGGACGACTACGTCCGCACGAGCCGGGACAACGGCGGGGTGCACATCAACTCGGGCATCCCGAACCACGCCTTCTACCTCGCGGCGACCGAGCTGGGCGGCAAGGCCTGGGAGCGGGCGGGGCAGATCTGGTACGACGTGATGACGGGCGGGGCGCTCACCCCCGAGACCCGGTTCTCCGAGTTCGCGGCGGCGACGGTGGCGGCGGCGCGGGAGCGGTACGGGGACGGGGAGGAGATCCAGGCCGTGCTGAAGGCCTGGGGGGCTGTCGGCGTGCCGACGGACTGATAGACCAGGGCCATGCGTATTCGAGTGCGGCGCACGGGCGGCTTCGCGGGCATCGAACGGTCGGCCGAGGTGGACACCTCCGGCCGGCCGGACGCCGGGGACTGGCACGCGCTGGCCGTCGCCGTCCTGCGGGACGGGGACGGCGGCGCCGGGGGTGTGCCGGACGGTTTCTCGTACGAGATCACGGTCGACGACGAGACGGTCCGCTGCCGCGACCCACGCCTGACGGAGTCGCAGCGCGCCCTGATCGCGAAGGTCCTGAAGGAAGGCGCCTGACCCCGGCGGTCGGCCGCCGGCCGGCCTGGGGCGCGTCGGGGCGCGATACGGGCGTCAGAAGCCGAGCTTGCGGAGCTGCTTGGGGTCGCGCTGCCAGTCCTTCGCGACCTTCACATGGAGGTCGAGGAAGACCGGGGTCCCGAGCAGCGCCTCGATGTGCTTGCGGGACTTCATCCCGACCTCCTTCAGGCGGCTGCCCTTCGGGCCGATGATGATCCCCTTCTGGCTGGGGCGCTCGATGTAGACGTTCGCGTGGATGTCGAGGAGCGGCTTGTCCGCCGGGCGGTCCTCGCGCGGGATCATCTCCTCGACCACCACCGCGATCGAGTGCGGCAGCTCGTCCCGTACGCCTTCCAGCGCCGCCTCGCGGATCAGCTCCGCGACCATCACCATCTCCGGCTCGTCCGTGAGGTCGCCCTCGGGGTAGAGCGGCGGGGACTCCGGCAGGAGCGGGATCAGCAGGTCCGCGACGAGCTGGACCTGCTTGTCGCCGACGGCCGAGACCGGCACGATCTCCTGCCACTCGAAGCCCAGCTCCTTGCCGAGCTGGTCGACGGCGATGAGCTGCTCGGCGAGCGTCTTGGAGTCGACCAGGTCGGTCTTGGTGATGATCGCGACCTTCGGGGTCTTCTTGATCCCGGCGAGCTCCTTGGCGATGAAGCGGTCGCCGGGGCCGAGCTTCTGGTCGGCGGGCAGGCAGAAGCCGATCACGTCGACCTCGGCCCACGTCGTGCGCACGACGTCGTTCAGGCGCTCGCCGAGGAGCGTGCGCGGCTTGTGGAGGCCGGGCGTGTCCACGAGGATCAGCTGCGCGTCCGGGCGGTG
Organism: Streptomyces sp. NPDC022552; assembly: GCF_055561875.1. Taxonomy (NCBI): domain Bacteria; kingdom Bacillati; phylum Actinomycetota; class Actinomycetes; order Kitasatosporales; family Streptomycetaceae; genus Streptomyces; species Streptomyces sp. NPDC022552. Next base: position 218,897 of record NZ_JBVHGJ010000002.1, on the reverse strand, counting down.
CACGATGCCGCGCACCGTGTGCCGGGTGGTCTGCGGCCGGTTGGAGGTGATCGCCACCTTCTGGCCGACCAGAGCGTTCGTGAGGGTGGACTTGCCCGCGTTGGGGCGGCCGACGAAGCAGGCGAAGCCGGCCCGGTGGACGGCTTCGGATTCTTGGTTACGAGCGCTCATGGGGGCCATTCTCCCCGATGCGGGACGTCGTCACGTACTCAGTGCCTCCCTGAGCCCCTGCGACGCCGGACCCGCAGCCCGATCAGCGCCGCCGCTCCCCCGGCGAGCACGGCGGCCGCGGCGAGCCAGGGCAGCGCGAGGAAGGAGGCCCGCCCGGACTCCCGGACGTCCTTCGCGGTGGCCGTGAGGGTCACCTCGCCCCAGTCGAACTGCGGCGACCCGGTCCACCGCTCGGTGAGCCGGATCTTCTGGCGGGGCAGCAGCTCGGAGGGGATCTTCGCCAGATCGCGGGCGAGCAGGGTGCGGCCGAAGACGCCCTCGGCGCGCAGGGCGACCCTGGGGTTGAGGGTGACGTTGCCGCGGTTGTGGAGCGTGTACGAGATCAGGGCGGTGCTCGTACCGGCGCCGGGGACCAGCGGCCGGTCCTGGTCGAGGGTGACGTCCTCGACGGCGAGGGCGGGGACGGTCGGGCCGTCGACCCGGAGGTAGACCCTGGCTCCTACGGCCCGCTGGACGCCGACGGCGACCGAGCCCTGTCCGCCGGCCTCCACGCGCTCGTCGAGGGCGACGACGGCGCCGGGGTGGTCGCCGGGCTCCGCGTCCTCGGGGACGGTCAGGGTGTACGGCACGGTGACGGAGGAGCGGGCCGGGACGGTGACGCGGGTACGGGCGGGCTTGATCCAGGCACCGGCGCCGGTCTGCTTCTCCTGGCTGGTGCGGATGGCGAAGCCGCCGTCGCGTTCGGTGTTGTAGGCGTCGGCGCCGTAGAGCCGGAAGGTGAGGGGAGCACCGGTCTTGTTGGCGACGGTGACCTCGTCGGTCACCGTCGTGCCGGGGTCCGCGGAGAGGTAGAAGTACGGCCGGCTGCCGAGCTGGGAGGCGGCCGGGTAGACGGCCCACTCGCCGTTGTCGGCGGCCCGGGCGGACGGAGCGGCGAGCAGCACGAGCGCCGCCGCGACGAGGAGGACGTACAGCTTGGTGCGCACGGTGCGGACCCTCCCGGGGGTCGGAGCGGGGTTCGGAGCGGGCCGACCGGGTGCGCGCCCGGCCCGCTGTGTGCGTACCGCGGATCAGCTGAGCGTGAGCGTCAGGACGCCCGCGTACGAACCGGGCGCGGTGAACGCCGGGACGTCGAGGGAGACCTTGGCGTCGACGGTGAACTCACCACCGGTGAGCGCGCCGTTCGGGGTCGAGGCGAGGGTGGCCCCGCCGCTGCCGACCGTTCCCGCCGAGCCGGGGACGCAGGTGCTCGGGCTGCCGGCCTTCGTGGTGCAGGCCGGGGTCCAGCTGAGGGCTCCGGCGCCGATGGAGCCGCCGGGGCCGGTGAAGTCGGTGACCTTGCCGGTCAGGGACCAGCCCGCGGGGCCGCCGCGGAAGTCCTTGACCGTCACCGTCCTCAGATCGCCGGTCGCCGCGCCGCCCTGGCCGAAGTCGACGGACGACAGCTGGACGGCGTCACCGGCCTGGGTCATCGACAGTGTGCCCGCCGTCACCGCCGCGGTGAGCTTCTGGCTGTTCGGCGGCTGCGGGGTGTCGTCGATGACGGTGTACGCGGCCGGTCCCGCGCCCTTCTCCGCGTCCCAGGCCGTCCCCTCGTACGCCACGATTCCGGTGGTCGCCTTGTCGTTGACCTTCAGTCGGGCGACGAATCCGCCCTCGCTGTCGGCCGTGACGGTCATCTTGTCGGCGGTCTCCGCCGCGCCGGACCGGCCGACGACGGTGACCTCGGCGAGCGGGGTGAACTTGGCGCCGGTCACGGTGACCCGGACGCCCGGTGCGCCGGAGGCCGCGTCGAGCGCGATGTTGCGCTCGTTGGCACCCGGCTGCGCGCTCGCGACGACCGTCTCGGAGACGGGGGCGGGCGGGTTCAGGACGGTACAGGGGGTGTCCAGCTCCATGATGTAGCTGGTGTGGATGTTGTAGTCGCCGGGCGAGAGGCTGATCGAGCCGGGCGCGGTGACCGTGAACGTACCGGTCATCGAGAACGACGGGAACGTGCCCTTGCCGGGGACGGGCGGATTCTTCTTGGGGCCGGTGACGGTGACCGCGCCGGACTGGGCGCCGCCGAGGACGACCTTGCCGCTCGGGGTCATGATGTCGGCCGGGAGGGCCAGGTCGACGGGGTTCGACGCGGCGGGCTTGGTGACCGTGTAGGTGACCGTGACGGTGTCGCCGACCTTGGGCGTGGGCTTGTCGACCGTGATCTCTGCCGTCGTGGTGCCTTCGATCGGCGGGATGCCGGCGATCGGCGGCGGGACGCAGCGGGTCATGAAGTCCACGGCCTGGGACGCGGGCCCCAGCGCGCCGGCCGGAGACGCCAGCGCGCCTCCGACGCCGAACACCAGGGCGGCGGTCCCGATGGCGGCGGTCCAGCGCCGTCTTCGGGGCGGGTTTCTCAAAGCCATGTGTGCCCCCTCCTGAGGGATGAGAGGGCGCCATTGACGACCGAGCGTGAGGAGAAGTCAATGGAATCGAAATGCACCGACTGATGGCCCATCAGATGCTGTCAAGATCGACGTTTTGCCTGGTCAGGCGCGTGCGCAACACAGGTACCGGCGCCGCGCGAGGCGACGCCGGTGAAGGTGCGACAGGTGGGACGGGGCGGCCCGTCAGAAGACGAACGGCCCGGGCGACTGCGAGGTGACCGCGTCACAGTTCACGGTCACGCCGAAGATCGTCATCTTGAGTGCGATGCCCGCGAAGTACGAGTTGAGACTGTCGCCGGCGGCCACGGTCCCACTCAGCGGACCGATGGTGACGGACTGGTTCGCCGCCAGAGCCGGGTTCTTGGTGCCGCTGAAGACGCGGGTACCGCCCCCGCCCTTGGCCATCGTCAGCTGAGCGTTGATGGTGTCGGCGCCGACCGCGACCGGCGTCTTGACGGCGGAGGTGAGGGTGATCGTCGCGGCCGTGCCGCTCTGCGTGGCCTGGAGGGTGGCGAGCCCGCCGCCCCAGAACCCGCAGTCGTACGTGGCCGTGGCGGTGCCCGGCGTCACGGCGGCGGCCGCCGGGGCGAAGGCGAGTCCGGTCACGGCGAGCGCGCCCGCGAGGACGGCACCGATTCCTAAGTTGCTGCCTCTCATGAGGTCGTACCCCTTCCGGTGAAGCACGCAGGGGTGCGGACGCTGCGTGAAGGCGTCGATCTGACGGTCCGTCGGACGGACCGCTGTCATTGACGCGCACCTGGCCTGGGAAGACAAGAGACGGTTCGTTGATTTTTCACAAACGCGCAAAGGGGGCCCGGCATTCTGCCGGGCCCCCTTCGGGTCCGTCTGGGCCTCAGCCCGCCGTGACCGCCGCGCGCAGCTGCCCGTCGGGCCCCGCGAGGAGCACGGGGGTGTCCGGACCGCCGAGGTCGCGCACCGCCGCGCGGTCCTCGTCCGACGCGGCGTCGGCGTTCGAGACGACGGCCGCGGCCTCCAGGGACTGGGCGCCACTGGCCACGGCCATCGCGACCGCGGTCTGGAGCGCGCTCAGCTTGAGCGACTCCAGGGCCACGGTCCCGGCCACGTACGTGCGGCCGGTCTCGTCCCGTACCGCCGCGCCCTCGGGCACACCGTTGCGGGCGCGGGCGCTGCGCGCCAGCGTGATGATCTTGAGGTCCTCGGCGCCGAGGCCGCCGTGGTCAGGCTGAATCGTCATGCCCCGAGGATAGGTCGGGGCCCGGGATCAGCTCTGCGCGCCCTTCACGAACTTGTCGGCGGCGAGCTTGGCGAGGGCGTCGAAGTCCTTCTTGGCGGTGGCGGCGTCGGCGAGGTGCAGGAACCGCAGCACACCGGTGCCCTGGCGGGCGACGACGAGGTTCGGCTCGATCTTGATGCCGGGCGCGACCTCCATCGAGAGGGTGAAGGCGTGCGCCTCCTCGACCCCCTGCGGGGCGGTGATCTTCTTGACCGTGGACTTCATCTTGTTGCCCTCGATCTCGACCGTGAACTCGGTGCAGCCGGCCAGCGCGGTGCCGACCTTCTTGGTGAAGTCGGCCGCGCCGGTACCGGCGAAGGTCACGATCTCCTCACTGAGCTCGGCCTCGCTCTCGCCCACGGTGAAGTCGACGCTCGCGCCCTTGGTGGCGCCGGCGATCTCGTCGCCCATCACATCGGCGAACGGCTGGCACTCCGGCTTGTCGGCCTTGTAGACGTCCGTGGACGGCTTCGTCGTGGTGTCCTTCCAGCCCGACGGCAGGTCCTTCAACACCAGGATGCCGGCCTTCATCTGCGCGGCCGTCAGCGGAGTGGCGGGCGCCGGAGCCGCCGACGTCTGTCCGGCAGCCGGCTTGTCGGCCGCCTTGTCCTTGGTGTCCTTGGCGTCGCCCGATCCACCGCACGCGGCGACGAGGGAGAGCGCGGAGACGGTGAGAGCGGCGGCCAGGCCGTGGCGAATGCGAGTACGCATGGTGGAAAGGCCCCTTGTGGGTGCGAGTGACGTGGCAAACCGGCACCGGAGGGAGGGGGACGGCCGGATCGCGAGGAGGATATACGCCACCTGTGACATTCCTGTGCGCAGGGGGCCTCCCGGGCGGCCGCTCCGGTCAGCCCGCGATCGGGTACATCGCCCCGCGCCGGCCCTCGGGGGAGACCAGCCAGGTCAGCTTCGCCTCCGTGTCCGCCGCCGGCAGCGGGGTGTGCATGACGATCGTCAGGTCGGGGCGCGCGGGCACCCGCAACTGCGTCGACTCCAGGTGCAGCTCGCCCACCACCGGATGCCCGATCTCCTTGCGGATCTGGCCGCCCGGGGCGATGTCCCGCCGCTCCCACAGCTCCGCGAACTCCGCGCTCGCCTCCTTCGCCTCCTCCACCACCGCGCGGAAGCCGTCGTCGTCCGGGCACTCCGAGCACGCGGCCCGGAACTGGGCGACGACCTGCGGCGCGAGGCGCTCCCAGTCGGCCGACCGGGAGCGGTAGAGCGGATCGGTGAAGAAGGAGATGAGGCAGTTCTGCGAGATCTCGGGCCGCATGCCCAGGACGACCGACGCCGAGTCGTTGTACATGATCGTGTTCCAGTACACGTCCATGATGTGCGCCGGGAACGGCATCCACGCGTCGATCAGCCGCCGCAGCCCCGCGCACATGTCCCGCGCCGCCGGATCGACCTCGGGCGCGGGCGGGTTGAGGGCGGCGAGGACGTACAGATGGCGGCGCTCCGCCGCGCTGAGCCGCAGCACCCGGGCGACCGCGTCGAGGACCTGGGGCGAGACCGTGATGTCCCGGCCCTGCTCCAGCCACTGGTACCAGGAGACCCCGACGCCCGCGAGGACGGCGACCTCCTCGCGGCGCAGGCCGGGTGTGCGGCGCCGGGCCCCGCCGTCCGGGAGGCCGGCCTCGGCCGGCGTGACCCGGGCCCGACGGCTCATCAGGAACTCGCGCAGTTCGGCCAGTCGGTGTGCCTTGGCAGCGTCGTTCTCGACCGCAGTGACCACGGCTGCTTCCTCCCCCTGGATGCCTGGTGGTGCGACCAACAGGATAAGTACCCGCTCCCCACGGATGTTCCCGCGCTCCGAGGGTGGGGGCATGCCAACGACCCTCACTCCCCCGTCCCCGACCCGGCCGGCCCTGACCGGCCGTGCCCGGCTGATCCTCTTCGTGCTGTGCGCCGCCCAGTTCATGGTGGCGCTCGACTTCTCCGTACTGAACGTGGCGCTGCCCGTGCTCGGCGCCGACCTCGGGATGAGCCCGTCCGCGCTGCAGTGGGCGGTGACCGCGTTCGCCCTGCCGTCCGGCGGGTTCCTGCTGCTCTTCGGCCGGATCGGCGATCTGTACGGCCGCAGGAAGCTGTTCCTCGCGGGGCTGGCCCTCTTCGGGGCGGCCTCGCTGCTCGCGACCTTCGCCTGGGACCCGGCCTCGTTCCTGACCGCGCGTGCCCTGCAGGGCCTCGGCGCGGCGGCGATCGTGCCGACCGGCATGTCGCTGCTGACCACCACGTTCGCCGAGGGGCCGCAGCGGGACCGGGCGCTCGGCATCTCCGGCACGCTGATGTCCCTGGGCTTCACGATCGGCATGGTGCTCGGCGGTGTCATGACCGACACGCTGGGCTGGCGCTCCACGATGGGCGTGCTCGCTCTGTTCAGCGCGGTCGTGCTGCCGCTCGCGCCCGGCCTGCTGCCCGAGTCGCGGACCTCGGACCGGCCCCGGCTTGACGTGCCGGGCGCGGTGACCGTGACCGGTGGACTGCTCGCCGTGATCTACGCCCTGTCGACGGCGGCCGAGCGCGGTTTCGGCGGTACGGACGTCCTGGTCACCCTGGTGCTGGGCGTACTGCTCCTCGCGGCCTTCGTGGTGTTCGAGTCCCGGCACGAGGCCCCGCTGGTCTCGCTGCCGATGCTGCGCCGGCGGACGGTGGCCTTCGGCAATCTGGGCGGGCTCGTGACCTTCTCGATGATGTCCACGGTCGTCTTCGTCCTGACCCTGTACCTCCAGGAGACGCTGGGGCTCTCGGCCTTCGGCACCGGCCTGGTCTTCGGGGTGCAGGGCGTCCTGTCGGTGCTCGCCGGTTCGGTCGCGTCGAAGGTCATCGGCCGGTTCGGCGCCCGCCGCACGCTGGCGCTCTCCCTGCTGGGCCAGGGCGTGTTCGTGGCGATGCTGCTCGGCCTCGGCACGGAGTCGGGCGCGGTGTTCGCGACGGTCGGCGTCTCCTTGGCGAGCATGTGCCACCTCGGCGCCATCATCGCGTACGGCGTGACCGTCACCTCCGGCGTCCCGGACGAGGAACAGGGCCTGGCGACCGGCCTGGTGACGACGACCCAGCAGGTCGGCATCACCGTCGGCATCCCCCTGCTCGGCGTCCTGGCGACGACCGGCCCGAGCCTGTACGACGGGGTGCGCACGGTCCTCGCCGTCGACGCGGCGATCGTCCTGGCGGCGGCGCTCCTGATCGCCCTGGGCCTGCGCCGCAAGGCCTAGGCGCCCGGGCGCCTCCGGCTAGGCGCCCGGGCCTGGGCCCCCGGGCCGGAGTCTCCCGGCCGTGGAGCCTCTACGGCCGGTCGAGGCGGAGGCGGACCGTCTTCGGGAGCCCCGCGACCACCAGGTCGTACGAGTCCTCGACGAGCTCCCGGACCATGCGGTCCGGGAGCCCGCCGACGGTCACCGTGTTCCAGTGGCGCTTGTTCATGTGGTAGCCGGGTGCGACCGCCGGGTACTCCTCGCGGAGCCGGACCGCCTCGTCCGGATCGCACTTGAGGTTGATCCGCAGCGGTTCGCCGTCGAGCCAGGACAGCGCGAACATCTTCCCGGCGACCTTGAAGACGGAGGTGTCCGGCCCGAAGGGGAACTCCTCCGTCGCGTCGTTGAACTCCAGGCAGAAGGCGCGCAGCTGGTCAGGCGTCATCCCCGGTCCCTTCGGATGCGGCCGGCACGGGCTCCACGAGCACCGTCACGATCTTGTTCCGGCGGCCCGCGGGGGACTCGGCGGTCAGCCGCAGCGAGCGCCCGTCGGGCAGCTCCACGACCGCCTTGGCGCCCGAGATCGGCACGCGGCCGAGCGCCTTGGCGAGGAGTCCGCCGACGGTCTCCACGTCCTCGTCGTCGTACTCGTCCGGGCCGAATCCGTACAGCTCGCCCAGATCGCCGATGTCGAGGCGCGCGGTGACCCGGTAGCGGTCGTCGCCCAGCTCCTGGACCGGCGGGAGTTCGCGGTCGTACTCGTCGGTGATCTCGCCGACGATCTCCTCCAGGATGTCCTCGATCGTGACGATCCCGGCCGTGCCGCCGTACTCGTCGATGACGACGGCGACGTGGTTGCGCTCCTGCTGCATCTCCCGAAGCAGGTCGCCCGCGTTCTTGGTGTCCGGCACGAAGGCGGCCGCCCGCATCGCCGTCGACACGAGGTCGGCCTCGGCGTCGCGGTTGATGTGCGTCTTGCGGACCAGGTCCTTCAGATACACGATGCCGACGATGTCGTCCTCGTTCTCACCCGTGACCGGGATCCGCGAGAAGCCGGAGCGCAGCGCGAGCGTGAGCGCCTGACGGACGGTCTTGTACCGCTCGATGCAGATGAGATCGGTGCGCGGCACCATGACCTCCCGTACGAGCGTGTCGCCGAGCTCGAAGACGGAGTGCACCATCCGGCGCTCGTCGTCCTCGATCAGCGACTCCTGCTCGGCCAGGTCGACCATGGCCCGCAGCTCGGCCTCGGAGGCGAAGGGGCCCTTGCGGAAGCCCTTGCCGGGGGTGAGGGCGTTGCCGATGAGGATGAGGAGCTGCGGGATCGGGCCCATGATGCGGGCCAGCGGCAGCAGGACGTACGCGGAGGCGGTCGCCGTGTTCAGCGGGTGCTGCCGGCCGATGGTGCGCGGGGAGACGCCGACAGCCACGTACGAGACGAGCACCATCACCGCGATGGCGACGAGCAGGGCCTGCCAGGTCTCGGTGAACTCCTCCAGGCAGGCGTACGTGACGAGGACGCCGGCCGCCATCTCGCAGGCGACGCGGACGAGCAGCGCCACGTTGAGGTAGCGCGTCGGGTCGGAGGCGACCTGCGCCAGCTTCTCGGCGCCGCGCCGCCCGGACCGTACGGCCTCGGCGGCGCGGAAGCTGGAGACGCGGGCGATACCGGCCTCGGCGCAGGCGGCCAGCCAGGCGACGATGACCAGGCCGACGGCACCGAGGATGAGTGATGCGTTCATCGGGGGCTCAGGAGACGGTCGGCGCCGGGGAGGGGCCGGTCAGGCCCTTCTCCGCGCGCCAGCCGTCGACGATCGCCGCCTGGAGGCCGAACATCTCGGCCTTCTCGTCGGGCTCCTCGTGGTCGTAGCCCAGCAGGTGCAGCACTCCGTGGACGGTGAGGAGCTGGAGCTCCTCGTCCATGGAGTGCTGCGTCGGCGCGTCCTTGCCCTGCTGGGTGGCGACCTCGGGGCAGAGCACGATGTCACCGAGGAGGCCCTGCGGGGGCTCCTCGTCGTCCTTCGTCGGCGGGCGCAGCTCGTCCATCGGGAACGACATGACGTCCGTCGGGCCCGGCAGGTCCATCCACTGGATGTGGAGCTGCTCCATCGCCTCGGCGTCGACGACGATCACCGAGAGCTCGGAGAGCGGGTGGATGCGCATCCGCGCGAGCGCGTAGCGGGCGATGTCGAGGATCGCCTGCTCGTCGACCTCGGTTCCGGACTCGTTGTTGACGTCGATCGACATGGTGCTTCTCTGCTACTTCCCGTTGCGGCTGTCGTACTGCTCGTACGCGTCGACGATACGGCCGACGAGCTTGTGCCGGACGACATCCTGGGAGGTGAGCATCGAGAAGTGGACGTCCTGGACCCCGTCCAGGATCTCCCGGACCTGGCGAAGACCGCTCTTCGTGCCGCCCGGCAGGTCGACCTGGGTGATGTCACCGGTGATGACGATCTTGGATTCGAAGCCGAGGCGGGTGAGGAACATCTTCATCTGCTCGGGGTTCGTGTTCTGCGCCTCGTCGAGGATGATGAACGCGTCGTTGAGCGTCCGTCCTCGCATGTACGCCAGCGGCGCGACCTCGATCGTGCCCGAGGCCATCAGCTTCGGGATCGAGTCGGGGTCGAGCATGTCGTGCAGCGCGTCGTAGAGCGGCCGCAGGTACGGGTCGATCTTCTCGTAGAGCGTGCCGGGCAGGAAGCCGAGCCGCTCGCCCGCCTCGACGGCCGGCCGGGTCAGGATGATCCGGGTGACCTGCTTGGACTGCAGGGCCTGGACCGCCTTGGCCATGGCCAGATACGTCTTGCCGGTACCGGCGGGGCCGATGCCGAAGACGATCGTGTGCTTGTCGATCGCGTCGACGTACCGCTTCTGGTTGAGGGTCTTGGGGCGGATGGTGCGGCCGCGGCTGGAGAGGATGTTCTGCGTGAGCACCTCGGCCGGGCTCTCCTGGCCGTCCTCCGCCTTGCCGTTCTCGCTCGCCCTGAGCATGGCGATCGAGCGTTCCACTGCGTCCTCCGTCATCGGCTGCCCGGTGCGGAGCACCAGCATCATCTCGTCGAACAGTCGCTGGATGAGGGCGACTTCCGTCGCCTCGCCCACTGCGCTGACCTGGTTGCCCCGGACATGGATGTCGGCCTTCGGGAACGCCTTCTCGATCACACGCAGGAGTGCGTCACCGGAGCCGAGAACGGTCACCATCGGATGCTTGGCGGGGACGGTGAAGTGGGCGCGGGCCTCGCCCGGCGCGCCATTGGGGGCTGTGGGTGTCTGAGTCATGGGCCGGCACTGTGGCCTGCACATACCTCCCGTTGCAGGGTTCTCGCTGCTCGACAACCTCTGGGATACCAAGCCTACGACTTGTCACCGACACGGCCGAAGGCTTTTAGAGCTGCGCTGCCCTGAAGCCGATCGTCGGGACCGCGCGGCGCAGGGGCCAGGGGCGGGTCGCGGCCGGGAGCAGCCGCTCCAGGAAGGCGTACCGGTCGCGCAGGGCCTCCGGGTCCTGGCAGACGTGCTCCTGGACGTGCTCCCACCAGGTGGCGACCTCGCCCCAGCCGGGCGCGGAGAGCGAGCCGCCGAACTCCTGGACGGAGAGCGCGGCGATCAGCCCGGCGAAGGCCAGCCGGTCGGCGAGGGGCCAGCCCGCGAGGGTGCCGGTGACGAATCCGGCCACGAATACGTCTCCGGCGCCGGTCGGGTCGAGGGCGGAGACCTCGATGGCGGGCACCTCGGCGGTCTCGCCGGTGGCGCCGTCGACCGCGTACGCGCCCTCCGCGCCCAGGGTGACCACGGCGTAGCGGACCTTGTCGGCGAGCGCGCGGGCGGCGGCCCTCGGGCAGTCGGTGCGGGTGTAGCGCATGGCCTCCTGGGCGTTGGGCAGGAAGGCCTCGCAGTGCTCCAGGTCGGCCAGTCCGTTCAGGTCCCAGCGGCCGGTGTCGTCCCAGCCGACGTCGGCGAAGACCTTCGCGCCGCCCCGCGCCGCCTGGGCGACCCATTCCTCGCCGCGGCCCGGTACGAGCGAGGCGACGGCGGCCCGGGCGTGCGGCGGATAGGCGGGCAGGGCGCCGTCCAGGGGCGGGGCCTCGTGGCCGTGGGAGACCATCGTGCGCTCGCCCTCGTACGCCATGGAGACGGTGACCGGGGAGTGCCAGCCGGGCACGGTCCGGGAGAGCGAGAGGTCGATGCCCTCGCCCTGCTCCAGGGCGTCCCAGCAGTACTCGCCGTAGTGGTCGTCCCCGAAGGCGGCGGCGAGCGAGGTGCGCAGGCCGAGGCGGGCGAGGGCGGTGGCCATGTTGGCGACGCCGCCGGGGCTGGAGCCCATGCCCCTGGCCCAGGACTCGGTGCCGCGCACGGGGGCGCAGTCGAGGCCGGTGAAGATGATGTCGAGGAAGACCGTGCCGGTGAGGAAGACGTCGCAGGCGGGGTCGGTGGGCTCGCGCAGACGCACCAACGGGTCGACGCCCGCGTCGTGTTGGTGGTCTCCCCTTGGTGTGGTCACGGCAGGCTCCCCGAACGTGGTGCGGATCAGGTCAAGTGTGCCCGACGGGGCCTGAGTGGCGGGTGCGGCGAGAGCAAAATCGCTCGCGCCTACCCGGGGAATCAGACCCCAAACCCATAGTGACTCAGATCACATTCCGAATGCGGGGTTTCCATCCCTTTCGGGGTTCTCGGGACCCTCACGTGCTTGATACATATGTCCCGCGATCCCGTGCAACACCGGGCGCCCCTCCCCTCCCTCCCGTTCTCTGGAACGCCCATGTTGTCGCGCCCGCGTGCCCTGGGGCCTCTTGTCGCCCTGTTCACGGCCGGTTATCTCGCTCCGTACCTGCTCCCGACCGTCGTCGGCAGACTCTCCGCCGGGCTCGGCCTCACCCCGGCCCAGGCGGGCCTGGTCGGCTCCGTGCTGCTCCTCGCCTCCGCCTCGGCCGGCTTCACGCTGGCCGCGCGCGTGGAGCGGCTCGGCCCACGCCGGGCGGCCCGCATCGGCCTCCTCGCGATGGTCGCCGGCTACGGCTCGGCGGCGCTGACCACGAGCGTTCCGCTGGTGGTCGGCGGCGCGGTCGTGGGCGGCTTCGGCTCCGGTACGACGCTGGCGGTGGCCGCGGCCGGCATCGCGGCCCAGCGGGACCCCCACCGGGCGTCGACGCTCGGCCTGCTCGCGGTCTCGGCGACGGCCGGCGCGCTCTACCTCTCGCTCCCCCACCTCGGCAGCGGCCATGCGCTGCCGTTCGCGTCCATCGCGTTCGCGGCGGCACTGGTCTGGCCGCTGACGGGCGGCCTCGCGGGCGGCTCCGCGGGTGGGATCAGGCGCCCGGTCGCGGAGCCCGCCAAGGGCGGGGGCGCGGGATCCCCGCTCCCCCACCGGCGCTCCGGCCTCGTGCTCGCCGGGGCGATCCTCTGCTGGTCCTTGGCGCAGAACGCGCTCTGGGGTGTGAGCGGCCGGATCGGGCTCACCCAGGCCGGACTGAGCGAGGTCACCGTCGGTGCCGTCTTCGCCCTGGCGCTCGGGGCCGGACTCGCGGGCGTCACGGCCGCAGGGGCGCTCGGCTCGCGGATCGGCCGGGCCGTGCCGGTCGGGGCGGGCACGGTGATCATCGCCGTGTGCGTGCTGGTCAGCTCGCGCGCGGAGAGCCTGCCCGCCTTCGCGACCGGCGAGATCCTCTGGAACGTCTTCTACCCGGTCGTCCTGTCGTACCTGCTCGGTCTCGCCGCATCCCTCGACCCGCGCGGCCGCTGGGCCGTGCTGGTGGGATCGGCGTCCTCCCTGGGCGTGGCCTGCGGCCCGGTCACCGGCAGCGTCCTGTCCGAGCAGGCCGGCTACCCCGGCATGGGCCTGGTCCTGTGCGTCCTGCTCCTGCTGGTGGCGGTCCCGATGACGGCGGTCGCCCTGCACACCTCCGGGCGTCCGCTGGTCCCCGGCTCCGTCCGCCGCCGCGGCGGCGCCCCGGCGGCGGTGCTGGCGGGTACGACGACCGCCGCGACGGGCCTGGTGCCGCAGATGGGCGCCCGGGAGCAGGAGGTCACCGAGATCCCGGTCCCCGCCCGACGCCGCGCCGACCGCCGCGCCTTCCGCCTGGCCCGCCCGAGCGACCGGGGCTGAGGGCAGCGGCCCCGGCCCGCACCCCGCCCTACTCCGCGTCGAAGTCGTACGCCTCGACCTCGGCCAGGTACCGCGCCCTGCGGTCCTCGTCGTCGTCGAGGAACGACGCCTCGAAGGAGTTGCGCGCCAGCGTCCGCAGCTGTTCCCGGTCAAGACCCAGCGCGCCCCGCACCGCGTCGAACGTGTCGCCCACGTAGCCGCCGAAGTACGCCGGGTCGTCGGAGTTGACCGTCGCCATCAGGCCGGCGCCCAGCATCGCCGCCAGCGGGTGGTCCTCCAGGACGTCGATCGCCCGGAGGCGTACGTTCGACAGCGGGCAGAGCGTGAGCGGCACCCGCTCCCGCACGAGCCGCTCCACCAGTTCCGGGTCCTCCATGCAGCGCAGCCCGTGGTCGATCCGCTCCACCCCGAGGACGTCCAGCGCCTCGCGGATGTACGCCGGCGGGCCCTCCTCGCCCGCGTGGGCGACCTTGCGCAGACCGAGCGCCTCGGCCGCCGCGTACACCTCGCGGAACTTCGACGGCGGGTGGCCCACCTCCGCCGAGTCCAGACCGACGCCCGTGAGCCGGTGCAGATACGGCCGCGCGGCCTCAAGCGTCGCCATCGCCGACTCGGCGGACTCGTCGCGAAGGAAGCACATGATCAGCCGCGTCGACACGCCGTGCCGCTCCTCGGCCCGGTCGAGGGCGCGGGCCAGCCCCTCGATCACCGTCCCGATCGGCACCCCGCGGGCGGTGTGGGCCTGCGGGTCGAAGAAGATCTCCGCGTGCCGCACGCCCTGCGCCGCGGCCCGCGCCAGATACGCGTCGGCCAGCTCGCCGAAGTCCTCGGTCGTGTGCAGGACGGCCATCAGCTCGTAGTACAGGTCCAGGAAGGACTGCAGATCGCTGAAGAGGTACGCCTCGCGCAGCTCCTCGGTGTCCGCGTACGGCAGGGTGACGCCGTTGCGCGCGGCGAGCGCGAACGCCAGCTCGGGTTCGAGGGTGCCTTCGATGTGAAGGTGGAGTTCGGCCTTGGGGAGGGGCATGGATCTATCTTTTCGGTAGGGGGACCCTCATGAGGTCCTGGGCAATGCTCAGCTCGCCGTCGAACCCGGCCGCCCGCGCCTGCCGTTCGAACTCGGCGGGATCGCCGTACCGCTGCGAGAAGTGGGTCAGCACGAGGTGCCGCACCCCCGCGTCGCGTGCGACGGCGGCGGCCTGGCCGGCCGTCAGATGGCCGTGGTCGGTGGCGAGCCGGACGTCCTCGTCGAGGAAGGTCGACTCGATGACGAGCATGTCGGCGCCCTCGGCGAGCGCGTGCACGCCGTCGCAGAGCCGGGTGTCCATGACGAACGCGAACCGCTGCCCGCGCCGGACCTCGCTGACCTCGTCCAGCGTCACCCCGTCCAGGGTTCCCTCGCGCTGGATCCGGCCGATGTCCGGGCCCTTGATGCCGTGCGCGGCGAGGCGCTCGGGCAGGATGCGGCGCCCGTCGGGCTCGGTGATCCGGTAGCCGTACGACTCCACCGGGTGCGAGAGCAGGTACGCGTCGAGGGTGTACGCGTCGGTCACGGCGAGGGGCCCGTCGGCGGCCACCGGGGCCTCCGCCAGCTTCACCGTCTCGCGGTAGGCCGTCGCGTACCGCAGCCGCTCGAAGAACCGCTGCCCGCTCGCCGGGTAGTGCGCGGTGACGGGGTGCGGGACCTGGTCGAGGTTGATCCGCTGGATCACCCCGGCCAGGCCGAGCGAGTGGTCTCCGTGGAAGTGCGTGACGCAGATCCGGTCGATGTCGTGCGCGGCGACCCCGGCCCCCAGCATCTGCCGCTGGGTGCCCTCGCCGGGATCGAACAGGATGCCCTGGCCGTCCCAGCGCAGCAGATAGCCGTTGTGGTTGCGGTGCCGGGTCGGGACCTGGCTGGCGGTCCCGAGCACGACGAGTTCACGTACGGACACGGCTTATCCGGGGGGCCAGTTGAGGCCGCGGCCGCCGAGGACGTGCGCGTGGGCGTGGAAGACGGTCTGGCCCGCACCGACGCCGGTGTTGAAGACGATCCGGAAGCCGGTGCCGTCGACCTTCTCCTGCGCGGCGATCTCTCCGGCCTCGCGCAGCACGTCGGCGGCGATGGTCGGCGCGGCGGCGGCGAGGCTGGCGGCGTCGGGGTAGTGGACGCGCGGGATGACGAGCACGTGCGTGGGCGCCTGCGGGTTGATGTCCCGGAAGGCGAGGGTGGTCTCCGTCTCGCGCACGATCGTCGCCGGAACCTCCCCGTCCGCGATCTTGCAGAACAGGCAGTCGCTCTGCGGCTCTCCGGCCATGGCCCGGGCCTCCTCGCCTTGGATGATCGGTTACTCCGGCATCGTATCGGCCGTGTCACCGGCCGCGCTCGGCCGCGGGGGCGCGGCGCTGCAGGGCGGAACGGCTCACCCAGTACGTGATGATCACGGCCCAGAAGCACGGGAAGCCGAGCGCCACGACGACGGAGGGACCCAGCGTCCCCACGACCATCGACACCACCGAGTGCAGGGCGAGCAGTCCGACGGAGATCGCCATGGCGAGCACGGGTCGGCAGTTGCGCGCGACGAGGAGCAGCGGGCGGCGCAGCCGCGGCGGGATGCGCCGGGCCATCCACACCGCCCAGCCGGCCCAGCCGCCGACGAGGACGACCGCGCCGATCAGGTACGGGACGAGGGCATCCGCGCCCGACCCGCCGTTCCGCAGCGGCGCCCCGCCGAGGCCGGCGGCGAAGAAGCCGAGCAGGGCCACCCAGCGGGCGCCCGCGGCGGTGCCCCAGGCCATGGTCTCCAGGTTGTAGCGGGCCTGCCGGTCGTTCATGTCGAGCGCCGCGGACTCGACGAAGCCCTCGGCGGCCTTCGTCCACGCCCCGGGCCGGAGCCAGCGGCGGCGCAGATGCAGCAGGGAGAGGTTGTTGTGCGCCTCGCTGTTCTCCGGGTTGAGGCGCAGCGCCGTCTCGTAGGCCTGCTGGGCGACGCGGTGGTTGCCGGTGCGGTGGGCGGTGAGGCCGACGAGGAAGTGCGCGTCGCTCTCCTCGGGGGCGAGCGCGACGGCGGCCCGGGCCGCCTCGTACCCCTCGCGCCGGCGCTCGACGCGGACGGACCGGTCGAGGACGGTGCCGAGGGCGTAGTGGCTGCCCCAGTACTGCGGGGCGAGTTCGACGGCGTACCGGGCGGACCGCTCCGCCTCCTCGTACCGCTTCAGCGCGAGCAGGACGTGGGTACGCATCAGCCAGGCCGGCAGCGAGTCGGGGTCGGCGCGCAGAGCCGCCTCGACCGAGTCGAGGGCCTCCTGCTCGCGAGACAGCCGGTGCCGGCAGCGGGCCAGCAGGACGTGCGCGGCGGCGTCCTGAGGGTCGGTGGTCAGATGCTGGGCGGCGAGCGCGGCGGCCTGCTCGTACCGGCCGACGTCGAAGAGTGCGTCGGCCCGGTCCAGCGCGGGGCTCATCAGACCTTGTTCCGGTCGTGCGTGATGCTGAGCAGGTTCGGTACGAGTCCGAGCCAGAACAGGACCTGGGGAACGGTCCGGTCGGTCCACGGCACGAGGACGATCAGCAGGGCGCAGAGCGTGGCCAGGACAGCCTGCCCGAGGACGACCCGGGGCCAGAACAGCCGCCGCACGAGGGCGCGTACGGTCAGCTGGGCGCCGGTGCGCATCCGCTGATAGCGCCGCAGGGCGCCGAAGCCCCACACCGCCGCCATCAGCGCGAGCGCCCAGAGCCGGGTGCCGAGGTGGACCGGGAGTTCCTTCGCGTCCTCGCCGTCCGTCGGGAAGATGTCGACGACGACGCCCGCCATGACCAGGCAGAGCAGCGCGAGCCACCGGGTGCCTCGCAGCATCCGGTAGACGGCCTTGTCGAGGTCCCTGCGGAGCCAGTTGGCGTCGGGCGCGGCGGCGAGACCGCCGGCGTACAGGTCGGCCGCCTGCGCGACGGAGGTGCCGGGCTTGGCGGCCTCCTCCTCGGTGGCCATCGTCACGGCGAGGGTGTTGGTGGGGTCGATCCGCAGGAGCTGCCGGACGGCCTCGTCCGCGAGGTCGGGGCGCCGGTTGAAGAGGGCGAGCTTGTACAGGGCCTCCCACGCGCGGGTCTCGTCCGGTCCGAGCCGGACGGCCTCCTGTGCCTCCGCGAGCCCCTCGACGACCGCCGCCGCGTCGCCTCCGGGGAACCGGTCTCTCACGAAGGGCATCAGCTCGGCGCGCACGGCACGCGGCGCCCAGTAGTGCGGGTCGAGACGGATGGTCTCCCGCATCGCCTCTTCGGCGTCGTGGGGCCGCCCCGCCCGGCGCAGCGCGACACCGCGGATGTAGTGCCCGAAGGCGAAGTCGGGTGCGTAGGTCAGCGCCGCGTCCGCAGCTGCGAGGCCCTCGGCGGGCCGCTCCTCGGCGATGAGGCAGCGAGCGAGCAGCAGCAGGGCGTGGTGGTCGTCGGGGGCCTCGGCGATGTACCGGGCGACCCGTTCCCGGCTCTCGCCGTACCGGCCCATGTCGTACAGCAGCTCGGCCTGTTCGAACTGCGGGTGCTTCACGCTCACAGCTTCCGCTTCTTCTTCAGATAGGTGACCAGGTCGTCGTACATGCCTCCGTCGTTGGCGAACATCGCCACGTTGCGGGCGGAGGCGAACCAGGACTCGCTGGACGGCTTGATCTGCTTGGCCGCGCCCAGCAGGTCCTTCATGTTGATCATGCGTACGGTGCCGGTGCGGGCGGAGTCGAGGAGCGCGGACTCGGCGGCTGTCTCGCACAGATGGGCGAGGTCGGCGCCGGAGAAGTCCTCGGTGATCTTGACGAGTCTGCCGAGGTCGACCGACTCGATGGGCCGTTCGCGCAGGTGGTAGCGGAGGATCGCCTCGCGGGCCGGGGCGTCGGGCGGCAGCACGAGCAGGGTGCGGTCGAGGCGGCCGGGGCGGCGCAGCGCGAGGTCCACGTCCCAGGGCACGTTGGTGGCGGCGAGCACGAAGACGCCCTCGTTCTCCGCCCCGTCGACGCCGTCGAGCTCGGTGAGGAGCTGGTTGACGACGTTGCGCAGCCCGCCGTGGTGCGTACGGGAGCGCTTGGCGCCGAGGGCGTCCAGCTCGTCGAGGAAGACGACACAGGGGGCCTGGGCGCGGGCGGTCTCGAAGATGTCGTGGACGTTCTTCTCGGACGTGCCGATGTACATGTCGAGGATGTCGGCGAGCGAGATCGATATGAAGCTCGCCCCGAGCTCACCGGCGACGGCGCGGGCGATGAAGGTCTTGCCGCAGCCGGGCGGCCCGTAGAGGAGGAGGCCGCCGCGCAGGGACTTGCCGTACAGCTTGCGGAGTTCGGGGTTGCGCATGGGGGCGAGGAACGCGGCCTCCAGGCGGTCCTTGACCTCCTGCATGCCCCCGACGTCGGCGAGGCGTACGGAGCCGGGGGCGTCGACGTCCCAGGCGGAGGCGTCCCCTGGGTCGCCGCTGCCGTCGGCGGTGAGCGGCTGCTCCAGGTCGTCGCCGGTACCGCTGCCGCTCTCGACGAACCGGGGCCCGACCAGGTCCCCGACCTCCTGCTCGGCCGCCCTCCAGTCGAAGGGGGAGGGCTGGGCAGGGGTCCCGGGGCCCTCCGGGACCGCGGCGGTCGCGGGGGCCGCCTCGGTCGCGGGGGCCGCCTCGCTCGTGGCGGGCGCGGCGGCTTCCTCGGTCGCGGCGGGCAGTCCCATCGCGCGCACCATCAGCGCACGGGCCGCCCGGTCGCCCGGCGCGTGCTGGAGCGCCACGGCGGCCTCCGTGACGGCCTCGTCGCCGCGCCCCTCGGCGAGGAGCAGTTCGGCGAAGTGGAGCCGCAGGGGCACGTCTTCGGGCGCGGCGGCGACCGCGGCGCGCAGACTACGGATCAGGGGAGACTCGTCGGACATGCGGTCACCCTATGAACCGGCCCACCGTCCGCGCCCACCGGGTTGCCGAAATCCTGGTTGCCGGACCACCGGGTTCCCGGCCTACGGTGGGCCCATGAGTCGACGAGACCGCGTACCGCGCAGGCTGGTGGTGGACGGCACGGTCTGGCTCTGGTCGGTCGGCCATCTGCATCCGCCCTGCCGGGAACTGCTGACGCTGCGCCGCGCCGACGCCCCGCACGCCCAACTGCGCCTGGTCTTCCAGGAGGGCCCGGGCCGGGTGACGCAGGGCGGGTACATGGGCGCCGGCCAGGTCGCGGACACCGGAGACGGCTACCTCAACCTCAACGAGCCCGGGGTGGTGCGCCGTTTCCTCGACGAGGCCACGGCACGCGGCCTCCTCCCGACGGCCCACGGCCTCCACGAGAGCGACGGCTGGCCGCTGTTCGACG
Organism: Streptomyces sp. NPDC022552; assembly: GCF_055561875.1. Lineage (NCBI taxonomy): Bacteria > Bacillati > Actinomycetota > Actinomycetes > Kitasatosporales > Streptomycetaceae > Streptomyces > Streptomyces sp. NPDC022552. The sequence continues at coordinate 199,448 of NZ_JBVHGJ010000002.1, read as the reverse complement.
CGCTGGTGTCAGCCTGAGCGGCGCGGTCTGCTCGGCGTCGAGCTGGGAGCAAGTCGGTGATGAGGACGGTCCGGACGCGGTCGTGTTCCCCGACGATGACCTTGAGGGTGGGGAAGTAGTCGAGGAGGACCTGACGGCACCGGCCGCACGGGGAAACGACCCCCCGGTAGCGGTCGCCCACGGCCACGATCGTGTCCAGCTCGTGGGCGCCCTGGGCGGCTGCCGCGCCGATGAGTGCCAGCTCGGCGCACGGACCCCCCGTGAAGTGGTAGGCGTTCACCGCGGTGATGATCCGGCCGTCCCGGGCACGGGCCGCGGCCGCCATGGTGTGGTTGTCGCCCCGGCAGCGGGTGCGGGCGATGTGCGCTGCGGCCTGGACGAGTTCGTGGTCGACGCGGTGGGTCTGCGCGGTCATCCGGACTGCTTCCGTCGGGTGCCGGGCGACGGCGAGCGCCGACCGGGGTGTCCTTGATGCGGCACTAGCTCCAGCGGCCCGTGCGTCCGAGGAGCAGCGCGGTGGCCGCCGTACCGGCCGTGGAGGTGCGCAGGACACTGCGGCCGAGTCGGTACGGCTTCGCGCCCGCCGCCTCGAACGCCGCCAACTCCTCGGGAGAGACGCCCCCTTCGGGCCCGACGACGAGCACGATCTCGCCCTCGGCGGGCAGGGACGCGTCGGCGAGCGCGCCGCTCGGGTGGTCCCGGTCCTCGTGCAGGACGGCGGCGAAGTCGGCGCCCGCGAGGAGCGTGGCGACCTGCTTGGTGGTCATCGCGTCGGCGACCTCGGGGAAGCGCGTGCGGCGCGACTGCTTCCCCGCCTCGCGCGCGGTCGCCCGCCACTTGGCGAGCGCCTTCAGACCGCGGTCGCCCTTCCACTGGGTGATGCAGCGGGACGCGGCCCACGGCACGATCGCGTCGACGCCGGTCTCCGTCATGATCTCGACGGCCAGCTCGCCCCGGTCGCCCTTCGGCAGCGCCTGGACGACGGTGATACGGGGAGCGGGCTCGGGATCCTCGTACGTCCCCGAGACCTGGACCGTCAGCTGGTCCTTGCCCTCGGCGGTGAGCACGACGCAGTCGGCCCAGGCGCCCCGCCCGTCCGTGAGGACGAGGTCCTCTCCCCCGCGCATCCGCTTCACGGAGACGGCGTGGCGGCCCTCGGGGCCGTCGAGGAGGAAGGTGCCGGTGCCGGGGACGGCCTCGACGACGAAGACGGGTGCGGTCATGAGGCGCTCCTGTGGGCCTGCGCGGTGAGTGCGGTGTCGAGTTCGGCGGCCAGCACCTCGACCAGCCGGCCGGCCGGGAGGTCGCGGGCCAGCCGGTGCCCCTGGCCGGCCCACAGGGCCATGCCCTGCGCGTCGCCCGCCGTGGCGGCGGCCTTGCGGAGGGGCGCGGTGAGGTGGTGGATCTCGGGGTAGGCGGCGGGGGCGTACGGCCCGTGCTCGCGCATGAAGCGGTTGACGAGCCCGCGCGCCGGGCGGCCGGAGAAGGCCCGGGTGAGCTCGGTGCGGACGAAGAGGGGGTTGGTCAGGGCCTGCTTGTGCAGCGTGTGCGCCCCCGACTCGGGGCACACGAGGAACGCGGTACCGAGCTGGGCGGCGTCGGCCCCCGCGGCGAGGACCGCGGCGATCTGGGCCCCGCGCATGATCCCGCCGGCCGCGACGATCGGCAGCCGCACGGCCTCCACGACCTGGGTGACGAGCGTGAGGAGCCCGGTCCCGGCGAGCGCGGCGTCCGGGTCGTCGCGGTGCGTGCCCTGGTGCCCGCCGGCCTCCACACCCTGCACGCAGACCGCGTCGGCCCCGGCCCGCTGGGCGGCCCGGGCCTCGTCGGGCGAGGTGACGGTGACGATCGTGTACGTACCGGCGCGGGCGAAGGCCTGGAACGTGTCCCGGTCGGGGCAGCCGAAGGTGAACGAGACGACGGGGACCGGGTCCTCGAGCAGGATCGCGAGCTTGGCGTCGTAGGCGTCGTCGCGCCCGTTGTCGGGGTCGCCGAGGGCCGTCTCGTACCAGGTGGCCTCGCCGGCGAGCTGGTGCCGGTACACCTCGACGGCCGCGGGGTCACCGGGCTGCCCGCCGGGCGGCATGAAGAGGTTCACGCCGAAGGGCTGACCGGTCAGCCCGCGCACCTGTTTGATCTCCTGGTACAGCCCGCCGGCGGTCTTGTACCCCCCGGCGAGGAACCCGAGCCCGCCGGCCTCGCAGACGGCCCCGACGAGCTCCGGACAGGACGCTCCACCCGCCATGGGGGCCTGCACGATCGGGTATCGGGAGAGATCGTTCAGCGCGGTGGACATGCAGGCATCGTGTCATACGGAAGGGCGGCATCCGCCCTGCGGATACCGCCCTTCCAGGCATGCCACGCCCAGTCCTACCGGCCGTTGAACGCGTCCTTGAGCCGCGAGAACAGGCCCTGCTGTCCCGGCTGACCGTGCCGACCCGGGGGACAACCCCCGGACCCCCGGCAATCACGCCTACCGGCCGTTGAACGCGTCCTTGAGCCGCGAGAACAGGCCCTGCTGTCCCGGCTGGAACTGACCCGTCGGCCGCTCCTCGCCGCGCAGCTTCGCCAGTTCGCGCAGCAGCCGCTCCTGCTCGGCGTCGAGCTTCGACGGCGTCGTCACCTCGACGTGCACGATCAGGTCGCCACGGCCGCCACCGCGCAGGTGTGTGATGCCGCGCCCGTGCAGCGGGATCGACTGGCCGGACTGGGTGCCCGGGCGGATGTCGACCTCCTCCACCCCGTCGAGCGTCTGCAACGGCACCTTCGTACCGAGCGCACCCGCCGTCATCGGGATGGTGACCGTGCAGTGCAGGTCGTCGCCGCGCCGCTGGAAGGTCTCGTGCGGGACCTCGTGGATCTCGACGTACAGGTCGCCGGCGGGGCCGCCGCCGGGGCCGACCTCGCCCTCGCCCGCGAGCTGGATCCGCGTGCCGTTGTCCACACCGGCCGGGATCTTCACGGTCAGCGTGCGCCGCGAGCGGACCCGGCCGTCGCCCGCGCACTCGGGGCACGGGGTCGGGACGACGGTGCCGAAGCCCTGGCACTGGGGGCAGGGGCGCGAGGTCATGACCTGGCCCAGGAAGGACCGCGTGACCTGCGAGACCTCACCGCGGCCGCGGCACATGTCACAGGTCTGGGCGGACGTGCCGGGGGCGGCGCCCTCACCCGAACAGGTCGTACAGACGACGGCCGTGTCGACCTGGATGTCCTTGGTCGTGCCGAACGCGGCCTCGTTGAGGTCGATCTCCAGCCGGATCATGGCGTCCTGGCCGCGGCGCGTGCGCGAGCGTGGCCCGCGCTGCGACGCCGTACCGAAGAACGCGTCCATGATGTCCGAGAAGTTCCCGAAGCCGCCCTGGCCGAAGCCACCGGCTCCACCGCCGCCGCCGGACGCGGACAGCGGGTCGCCGCCGAGGTCGTAGACCTGCTTCTTCTGCGGGTCCGACAGCACCTCGTAGGCGGCGTTGATCTCCTTGAACCGCTCCTGCGTCTTCGGATCGGGATTGACATCCGGGTGCAGCTCGCGGGCGAGCCGCCGGAATGCCTTCTTGATCTCGTCCTGGGACGCGTCGCGGCGTACGCCGAGTACGGCGTAGTAGTCCGTGGCCACTTACGACTCCGCCAGGATCTGTCCGACGTAACGTGCCACTGCGCGTACCGCTCCCATCGTTCCGGGGTAGTCCATGCGGGTCGGTCCGACCACGCCGAGTTTGGCGACTGCCTCGTCGCCCGAACCGTAGCCGACCGCGACGACGGACGTGGAGGTGAGGCCCTCATGGGCGTTCTCGTGCCCGATCCGTACGGTCATGCCCGAGTCCTTGGCCTCGCCCAGCAGCTTGAGGAGCACGACCTGCTCCTCAAGGGCTTCGAGGACGGGCCTGATCGTGAGGGGGAAGTCATGGCCGAAGCGGGTGAGATTGGCGGTGCCGCCGATCATCAGCCGCTCCTCATGCTCCTCCACCAGGGTTTCGAGCAGGGTCGCGAGCACGGTCGAGACCGTGCCGCGGTCCTCCGTCTCCTCGAAGGACTCCGGAAGATCCTGCACCAGTTGCGGCACGTCCGCGAAACGGCGGCCGACGACCCGGCTGTTGAGCCGGGCGCGCAGGTCCGCGAGCGAGGTCTCGCCGAACGGCGCCGGGCAGTCGATGACGCGCTGCTCCACCCGGCCGGTGTCCGTGATCAGCACGAGCATCAGCCGGGCGGGGGCCAGCGAGAGCAGCTCCACGTGCCGGACCGTCGAGCGGGTCAGCGACGGGTACTGCACGACGGCGACCTGGCGGGTCAGCTGCGCGAGCAGCCGGACCGTACGCCCGACGACGTCGTCGAGGTCGACGGCTCCGTCGAGGAAGTTGTGGATCGCGCGCCGCTCGGGCGTCGACAGCGGCTTGACGCCGGCGAGCCGGTCGACGAAGAGCCGGTAGCCCTTGTCGGTCGGGATGCGTCCGGCGCTGGTGTGAGGCTGGGCGATGTAGCCCTCGTCCTCCAGGACGGCCATGTCGTTGCGCACGGTGGCGGGCGAGACGCCGAGCTTGTGGCGCTCCGTGAGCGCCTTGGAGCCGACCGGCTCCTCCGTCCCGACATAGTCCTGGACGATGGCGCGCAGCACCTCGAGTCTGCGTTCGCTGAGCATCGCGCACACCTCCAGCTGTCGTATCGGTTGCTCCGCATTTGGCACTCGCCCTGTTCGAGTGCCAGGAATCCCCCGGCCAGTGTACGGCGGCGGGCATCGCTCCTGGCAAGGAGGCCGCGTCGGAGGTCGCGTCGTTGCGGATAGCGTCGCGGTATGGATGTCGATTGGGAAGAGTACGGCTGGGAGCGGCTCGGTAACGGGGTGGGGAGGCGGCGGCTGCCGGGCTGGGACGCCACGGTGGGCCTGGTCATGGGCGAGAAGGCCGTCCTCCTGTACGACACGGGCTCGACGCTCGCCGAGGGCGCGGAGCTGCGGGCTCAGGCGGAGGCGCTCACGGGCGGCCGGAGAGTGACGCACATCGCACTGAGCCACCCCCATTTCGATCATGTGCTGGGCACGGCGGTGTTCGCGGGCGCGGAGGTGTTCGGCGCAGTGGGCGTGGACGATCTGCTGCGACGGGAGCGGCACGCGCTGCGGGAGGACGCGGTACGGCACGGGGTGGAGGAGTCGGCGGCGACGGAGGCGGCCGACACGCTCGTGGCGCCGCACCATTCCGTCTCCGGGGAGTGGACGCTCGACCTGGGGGGCCGCCAGGTGCTGCTGGCGAACATCGGCCCGGGCCACACGGCGCACGACCTGGCGCTCTTCGTGCCCGGCGTGCGCGGCGTGCCGGAGATCGTCTTCTGCGGCGATCTGGTGGAGGAGTCGGGAGAGCCCCAGGCGGGCCCGGACGCGCTGCCATCACGCTGGCCGGCGGCCCTGGACCGACTGCTGTCGCTGGGCGGGGAGGACGCGATGTACGTGCCGGGGCACGGGGCGGTGGTGGACGCGGCGTTCGTACGGCGCCAGCGGGATGAGCTGGCACGGCGCTTCTCCGTCGCATAACGTCGCCCAAATGCGCAGCTACAACCCGGACCTGACGCCCCCTTGGAAGCGATCCGCCCCGGTGCCGGAGGTACCGGCGGAGGTGGACCTCGTGGTGGAGGAGGTCTCCACGGGCTTCTGCGGGGCGGTGATCCGCTGCGAGGCGGGCACGGTGACCCTGGAGGACCGCTTCGGCAAGCACCGCGTGTTCCCGATGGAACCGCGGGGCTTCCTGCTGGAGGGCAAGGTGGTGACGCTGGTCCGTCCCGCGGCCGGTCCGACGCGCCCCACTCGTACGGCCTCCGGCTCGGTCGCGGTCCCGGGCGCGCGGGCCCGGGTGGCGCGGGCGGGCCGGATCTACGTGGAGGGCCGGCACGACGCGGAGCTGGTGGAGCGGGTCTGGGGCGACGACCTGCGCATCGAGGGCGTGGTGGTGGAGTACCTGGAGGGCATCGACGACCTCCCGGCGATCGTCGCGGACTTCGCCCCGGCGGCGGACGCGCGGCTGGGCATCCTGGTCGACCACCTGGTGCCGGGCTCCAAGGAGTCGCGCATCGCGGCGCAGGTCTCGTCCCCGGACGTTCTGATCGTGGGCCACCCGTACATCGACGTCTGGGAGGCGGTGAAACCGTCGTCGGTGGGCATCGCGGCATGGCCGGTGATCCCCAGGGGCCAGGACTGGAAGACGGGCGTCTGCCAGGCACTGGGCTGGCCGCAGAACACGGGAGCGGCCTGGCAGCACATCCTGTCGAAGGTCCACACCTACAAGGACCTGGAACCGTCGCTCCTGGGCCGAGTGGAAGAACTGATCGACTTCGTGACAGCGCCCTAGCCCCAGCCGCCCGGTCTTGGGCGCCGTTCAGCCCCGCCCGTTGTGGGCAATCGTTCCGCAGTGCGGAACGGGTGGGCACAGCCCCACAGGGGCGGCGCCTTTCTCGCGCCCCCGCACAGGGGCGGCGCCTCCTCGGGCCCCCGGAACAGGGGCGGGCGCCCCTCGGGCCCGCCCAGGGGCGCCCGCGCGCTCACCGCCCCGCCCAAGGGCGACCCGACCGCCCTAGTCCACCAGGTCCCGAACCACCGCGTCCGCCAGCAACCGCCCCCGCAGCGTCAGGACCGCCCGCCCCGCCGCGTACGGCTCCGCCGCGAGGAGCCCGTCCGCGAGCGCCTTCTCCGCGGCCGCGAGGCCCACGGGGCGCAGGAGCTCCAGCTCCACGCCCTCCCGGAGCCGGAGCTCGAGGAGCACCCGCTCCACGCGACGGTCCTCCGCCGAGAGGACCTCGCGCCCCGCGCCCGGCGACCTCCCGGAGGAGAGCGCCGCCGCGTACGCCCCCGGATGCTTCACGTTCCACCACCGCACACCCCCGACGTGCGAGTGCGCCCCCGGCCCCGCGCCCCACCAGTCGGCACCGCGCCAGTACAGCTCGTTGTGCAGGCACCGCCCGGCCTCCGACGTGGCCCAGTTCGACACCTCGTACCACTCGAAGCCGGCCTCCGCGAAGACGGAGTCGGCGATCAGGTACCGGTCCGCGTGCACGTCGTCGTCCGTCATCGGGACCTCGCCGCGGCGGATCCGCCGCGCCAGCTGCGTCCCCTCCTCGACGATCAGCGCGTACGCGCTGACATGGTCGGGGCCCGCCCCGATCGCCGCCTCGAGCGAGGCGCGCCAGTCGTCGTCGGACTCCCCCGGCGTCCCGTAGATCAGGTCCAGGTTGACGTGTTCGAAGCCCGCCGCCCGCGCCTCCGCGACGCACGCCTCGGGCCGCCCCGGGGTGTGCGTACGGTCGAGGACCTTCAGGACGTGCTGCCGGGCGCTCTGCATGCCGAAGGAGATCCGGTTGAAGCCTCCGGCCCTCAGCTCCGCCAGGTACGCCGGATCCACCGACTCCGGGTTCGCCTCCGTGGTCACCTCGGCATCGTCCGCGAGCCCGAACTCGTCCCGGATCGCCCCCAGCATCCGTACGAGATCACCGGCCGCGAGCAGCGTCGGCGTACCGCCGCCGACGAAGACGGTCCGCACCGGCCGCGGGTCGTCGCCCAGCACCTTCCGGGCGAGGCGTATCTCCTCGACGACCTGCCCCGCGTAGTTGTCCCGGGAGGCGAGCACGCCTCCGGCACCGCGCAGCTCGCTCGCGGTGTACGTGTTGAAGTCGCAGTAGCCGCAGCGCGTCGCGCAGTACGGCACATGCAGATAGAACCCGAGCGGCCGCTCCCGGGCCCCTTCCAGGGCGTGCGCGGGCAGCGCCCCGTCCTCGGGCATGGGCTCACCATCGGGCAGTACGGAAGGCATGAGCCCATTGTCCCGTACTGCCCGAGGTAAGCCGCCGGCCTGTGGACAACCCGGCCGGCCGCGGCTTGCCGAGCCGCGGCGGTTACGCCTCCCGCGCCCCCGCGTACATCTCCTCGATCAGGTCCTTGTACGTCCGCTCCACCACCGGTCGCTTCATCTTCAGCGACGGGGTCAGCTCACCGTGCTCCACGTCCAGGTCCCGCGGCAGCAGACGGAACTTCTTGATCGTCTGCCAGCGCTGCAGGCCCTCGTTGAGCCGGTCCACGTACCCCTGGACCATCTCCTGGGTCTGCGGTGCCGCCATGACCTCCGCGTACGCCTTGCCGCCGAGGCCGTGCTCAGCGGCCCAGCCGAGGATGGCGGGCTCGTCGAGCGCGATGAGCGCGGAGCAGTAGTTCCGGTCGGCGCCGAGGACGACGATGTTGGAGACGAACGGGCAGACGGCCTTGAACTGGCCCTCGATCTCGGTCGGCGCGATGTACTTGCCGCCCGAGGTCTTGAACAGGTCCTTCTTGCGGTCCGTGATCCGCAGATAGCCGTCGGCGGACAGCTCGCCGATGTCCCCGGTGTGGAACCAGCCGTCCGCCTCCAGGACCTCGGCCGTCTTCTCGGGCAGGCCGTGGTAGCCCTGCATGATGCCGGGGCCGCGCAGCAGGATCTCGCCGTCGTCGGCGATCCGGACCTCGCAGCCGGGCAGCGGCTTGCCGACCGTGCCGGTGCGGTAGGCCTCGCCCGGGTTGACGAAGGAGGCGGCGCTGGACTCCGTCAGGCCGTAGCCCTCCAGGATGTGGATGCCCGCGCCGGAGAAGAAGAAGCCGATCTCGGGCGCCAGCGCGACGGAGCCGGACACGGCGGCGCGCAGCCGGCCGCCGAAGGCCTCGCGGAGCTTCTTGTAGACGAGCGCGTCGGCGACCTTGTGCTTCGCGGTGAGGCCGAAGGGCGCGGAGGCGGTGCCGGTGCGGCGGAAGTTGTCCTGGGTGACCTTGGCGTACTCGCGGGCCACTTCGGCCGCCCACTGGAAGATCTTGTACTTGGCCGCGCCGCCCTCGCGGGCCTTGGCGGCGACGCCGTTGTAGACCTTCTCGAAGATGCGGGGCACGGCGGCCATGTAGGTCGGCTGGACCACCGGCAGGTTCACGATGATCTTGTCGATGCGGCCGTCGACGGCGGTGACGTGGCCGACCTCGATCTGGCCGGAGGTGAGCACCTTGCCGAAGACGTGCGCGAGCGGCAGCCAGAGGTACTGGACGTCGTCCCCGGTGACGAGGCCGGTCGCGGCGATGGCCTTGGCCATGTACGACCAGTTGTCGTGCGGGAGGCGGACGCCCTTGGGGCGGCCCGTGGTGCCCGAGGTGTAGATGAGGGTGGCGAGCTGGTCGGCGGTGATGGCCGAGACGCGCGCCTTGACCGCGTCGGCGTGCTTCTCCAGGTACGCCTGGCCGCGCTTCTCCAGTTCGGCGAGGGAGAGGACCCAGTCGTCGCTCTCGACGCCCGTGGGGTCGATGACGACGACGTGGTGGAGACCGGGCAGGTCGGCGCGGGTCTCGCGGGCCTTGGCGACCTGCGCCGCGTCCTCCGCGATCAGCACCTTGGACTCGGAGTCGGAGAGGATGAACGCCGACTCCTCGGCGTTGGTCTGCGGGTAGATCGTGGTGACGGCGGCTCCCGCGCACATCACGCCGAGGTCGGAGAGGATCCACTCCACCCGGGTGGAGGAGGCCAGGGCGACCCGCTCCTCCGCCTGTACGCCCAGGTCGATGAGGCCGGCCGCGATGGCGAAGACCCGCTCGGCGGCCTGCCCCCAGCTGAGCGACTTCCACTCGTCCGGACCCTGGCCGGAAACGGCCGGTACCGGGTAGCGATAGGCCTCCGCGTCCGGGGTCCGCTCGACGCGCTCAAGGAAGAGCGTCGCCACGGAGGGCGGCCGGTTCTCGATCAAGGTCTGTGTGTCGCTCACGACGTCCTCCGGGCGGCGGCGATGCCTGCGGGTGGTGCGATCTGGCGGTGCGTTCTAACTGGCGAGTAACCTTCGATTCGGGGATCAGAGTAGATGGCCGAAGTCCGGCGCGTAAGAGCCTGGCGGCCGCCTCTTCATACCCGGTTGATAACAGAACGAACGCCGAACGGGCCCCCTCGCCGTCCGCGCGGAGACCCGTTCGATGTATCAGTCAGCTAAACAGCCGATCACTTCTTCTTGCCGCCGGCGGAGTCGTCGCTCGACAGGACGGCGATGAAGGCCTCCTGCGGGACCTCCACGGAGCCGACCATCTTCATCCGCTTCTTGCCTTCCTTCTGCTTCTCCAGCAGCTTCCGCTTACGGGAGATGTCACCGCCGTAGCACTTGGCGAGGACGTCCTTGCGGATGGCGCGGATGGTCTCGCGGGCGATGACCCGGGAGCCGATGGCGGCCTGGATGGGCACCTCGAAGGCCTGCCGCGGGATGAGCTCGCGCAGCTTGGCGACGAGCCGCACGCCGTACGCGTACGCGGCGTCCTTGTGGGTGACGGCGGAGAACGCGTCGACCTTGTCGCCGTGCAGCAGGATGTCGACCTTGACCAGGCTGGAGGCCTGCTCGCCGGTGGGCTCGTAGTCGAGGGAGGCGTAACCGCGCGTCTTGGACTTCAGCTGGTCGAAGAAGTCGAAGACGATCTCGGCCAGGGGGAGGGTGTAGCGGATCTCCACCCGGTCCTCGGAGAGGTAGTCCATGCCGAGCAGCGTGCCCCGGCGGGTCTGGCACAGCTCCATGATCGCGCCGATGAATTCGCTGGGCGCGAGGATCGTGGCGCGTACGACGGGCTCGAACACGTCGTTGATCTTGCCCTCGGGGAACTCGCTCGGGTTGGTGACCGTGTGCTCGCTGCCGTCCTCCATGACCACGCGGTAGACCACGTTGGGGGCGGTGGCGATCAGGTCGAGCCCGAACTCGCGCTCCAGACGCTCGCGGATCACGTCCAGGTGGAGCAGACCGAGGAAGCCGACACGGAAGCCGAAGCCGAGAGCGGCGGAGGTCTCCGGCTCGTAGACGAGCGCGGCGTCGTTGAGCTGCAGCTTGTCGAGGGCGTCGCGGAGGTCCGGGTACTCCGAGCCGTCCAGCGGGTAGAGCCCGGAGAACACCATCGGCTTCGGGTCCTTGTAACCGCCGAGGGCCTCGGTGGCGCCCTTGCTCAGGGAGGTGATCGTGTCACCGACCTTGGACTGACGGACGTCCTTCACACCGGTGATGAGGTAGCCGACCTCGCCGACGCCGAGACCGTCGGACGGCGTCATCTCCGGGGAGGAGACGCCGATCTCCAGAAGCTCGTGGGTGGCGCCGGTCGACATCATCCTGATGCGCTCGCGCTTGTTGAGCTGGCCGTCGACGACACGGACGTACGTCACGACACCGCGGTACGAGTCGTAGACGGAGTCGAAGATCATCGCGCGGGCGGGGGCGTCGGCCACACCGACGGGGGCCGGGACGTTCGCGACGACGCGGTCGAGCAGCGCCTCGACGCCCAGGCCGGTCTTGGCGGAGACCTTGAGCACGTCCTCGGGCTGGCAGCCGATGAGGTTGGCGAGCTCCTCGGAGAACTTCTCCGGCTGCGCGGCGGGCAGGTCGATCTTGTTCAGCACGGGAACGATCGTGAGGTCGTTCTCCATCGCGAGGTACAGGTTCGCGAGGGTCTGCGCCTCGATGCCCTGGGCCGCGTCGACCAGCAGGATCGTGCCCTCGCAGGCGGCCAGGGAACGCGAGACCTCGTAGGTGAAGTCGACGTGCCCGGGGGTGTCGATCATGTTGAGGATGTGGGTCTTACCCTGACCCTCGCCCTCGGTGGGCGCCCAGGGAAGACGCACCGCCTGGGACTTGATCGTGATGCCGCGCTCGCGCTCGATGTCCATCCGGTCGAGGTACTGGGCGCGCATCTGCCGCTGGTCGACCACACCCGTCAGCTGAAGCATCCGGTCGGCAAGCGTGGACTTGCCGTGGTCGATGTGCGCGATGATGCAGAAATTGCGGATCAGCGCCGGGTCGGTACGGCTCGGCTCAGGCACGTGGGTAGGAGTCGCGGGCACGCAGGGTCTCGTCTCGGGGCGATGGTCGGATCGATACGTAGGCTCCATGGTCCCACGAGTGAGCGGCTCCGCTCGGTTTGGGCGGAGGTTAGGGGCCCTGATATCGTGGACAGCTGTGTCTCGTACGCCCTCTCAGCGAAGAGGCACACCTCAGAAACAACACCGAACCTGAAAAGGCTCTTTTCGTGGCGAACATCAAGTCCCAGATCAAGCGGAACAAGACGAACGAGAAGGCGCGCCTGCGCAACAAGGCCGTCAAGTCGTCGCTCAAGACCGCGATCCGCAAGGCCCGCGAGGCCGTCGCCGCGGGTGACGTCGAGAAGGCCGTCGTGGCTTCTCGCGCCGCCTCCCGCGCGCTCGACAAGGCTGTCTCGAAGGGTGTCATCCACAAGAACGCCGCCGCCAACAAGAAGTCGGCGCTGGCCACCAAGGTTGCCGCTCTGCAGGGCTGAGCCCCTCTGATGTAACGCCGGACGGGACCCCGCGGGCCCTCTCTCCCGCTCCCAACCGGCACCCCGGACTCGTGCGCGATACGCGTTCGCCACGCGTGCACGAGCCCACCATCACTACGACAAGGCCCCGTCCCCTCCTTCCCCAGGAGCCCGGGGCCTTTGTCGTACCTGCCTCACCCCGACCGACGCGGCACCACGAGCACCTGGGCACACCGGTCCGCCGCCAGGCACGACGGCCCAGGGACGCCACGTTCCGGGGGGACCCGAGAGAGCCGAGAGGCCCACGAGGGGCGGAGAAGACCCGAGGGAGCCCGAGGGGGGCGCCGAGGGAGCCCGAGGGGGGCAGAGGGCCCGAGGAGGGCGAGAGGACCCGCGAGGGGGCCTACCTCCGAAGTCGCGCCGCCCGCGCCACCGCGACCACCGCCTTCTCCAGGGCGTACTCCGGGTCGTCCCCCCCGCCCTTCACGCCCGCGTCCGCCTCTGCCACCGCACGCAGCGCCAGCGACACCCCGTCCGGCGTCCAGCCCCGCATCTGCTGCCGTACGCGGTCGATCTTCCACGGCGGCATCCCCAGCTCCCGCGCCAGATCCGCCGGCCGCCCGCCCCGCGCCGACGACAGCTTGCCGATCGCGCGGACACCCTGCGCCAGCGCGCTGGTGATCAGGACCGGCGGGACGCCGGTCGACAGCGACCAGCGCAGCGCCTCCAGCGCTTCCGCCGCCCGCCCCTCCACCGCACGGTCCGCGACGTTGAACGACGACGCCTCCGCCCGCCCCGTGTAGTACCGCCCGACGACCGCCTCGTCGATCGTCCCCTCCACGTCCGCCGTCAGCTGCGACACCGCCGACGCCAGCTCCCGCAGGTCGCTGCCGATCGAGTCGACCAGCGCCTGGCACGCCTCGGGCGTGGCCGACCGCCCCAGCGCCCGGAACTCCTGCCGAACGAACGTCAGCCGCTCCGCCGGCTTCGTCGTCTTCGGGCAGGCCACCTCCCGAGCGCCCGCCTTGCGCGCCGCGTCGAGCAGGCCCTTGCCCTTCGCGCCGCCGGCGTGGAGCAGCACGAGCGTGATCTCCTCGACGGGCGCGTCGAAGTACCCCTTGATGTCCTTGATCGTGTCCGCGGACAGGTCCTGCGCGTTCCGCACGACCAGCACCTTGCGCTCGGCGAAGAGCGACGGACTCGTCAGCTCCGCGAGCGTCCCGGGCTGGAGCTGCTCGGAGGTGAGGTCCCGCACGTCCGTGTCGGCGTCGGCGGCCCGCGCGGCCGCCACCACCTCCTGGACGGCGCGGTCGAGGAGCAGGTCCTCCTGGCCCACGGCGAGCGTGACGGGGGCGAGAAGGTCGTCGTTCGAATTCTTCCTGGTGGCCATCCCGTCCAGCATCCCACGGGCCACTGACAGCGATCCCCATGCCCGAGAATGGCGGGGTGAGTGAACGACACGTACTGGTACTGCCCGACCGCGACGCCGCCGAGGAGGTCGCCGAAGAGCTTCCCGCCCGCTTCGGTGTCGCCCAGGAACCTCAGCTCGTACGGGACGCGCTGGCCGGCGAGGACGACGCCGAGGACGCGCAGTGGCTGGTGGTCGTGGAGGACCCGGACAGCCGGCTGGACTCCGCGGCGCTGGACGAACTCGCCGCGGAGTACGAGGGCTGGCTGGAAGCACCGTAGGGACGGGAACGGCCGCCCTACGCGGACGGGTCAGCGCCGTCCGCGGCCGTGTCAGAGGCAGCGGGCGCGGCAGCGGCAGCGGCAGCGGCAGCGGCAGCGGCAGCGGCAGCGGCAGCGGCTCCACGCTCCCGCGACGGCGGTACGGCCGGCAGCTCGCCGAGCCCGATGCCGAACAGGTCCTGGTACGCCGCCCTCACCTCGTCCTCCCCGTCGAGCAGCCGCTCGGTGCGCTCCCCGCCGTACACGGTCGTGACGAGCTTGTGGCCGCTGAGGGTGATCCGGCCCTCCTCGGTGAGCCGGGAGCAGACGAGCGAGCGGGGGAAGTGCGAGTCCGGGGAGGTGCGGTGGTACCAGGCCCCGGCCGTGAAGTCGGCGAGCACGCGCGGTCGCCGCTCCAGCCGGTACTGCGGCTCGCCGTCGCGCAGCACGTCCAGGTCGCCGTCGTCGGTCTCCACGACGCGGAACGTGCCGCCGGGATCGGGCTGGTCGCCCCGTTCCTCCAGCGCCAGCGGGAAGTGGCTGTGGTCGCCGAACCCGACGTCCGCCAGCCACCGCCCCTCCTCCGCCGTCTCCACCAGCACCACCATGTGGTCGTACGGGATGCCCAGTCGGCCGTCCTTGCCGAAGCAGCGTGCCTGAAGGAGCGTGACGGCGAAGCCGAGTTCGCGCAGCAGGACGGCGAAGGTGGAGTTGACCTCGTAGCAGAACCCGCCCCTGCCCGCCCCGACGATCTTGTCGAGCAGCGGCTTCTCCTCCAGGACGATGTCCTCGCCGAGGTGGATCGACAGGTTCTCGAAGGGGACCGTCTTCAGGTGCCGCAGATGCAGGTCGCGCAGAGCGGCCACGTCGGGACGGTCCGGCCGGGCCGCTCCGAGGCGCCGCAGATACGCCTCTACCGGCACCTCCGCCGCGTCCGCCGTGTCTGCCGCGTCCGGGGCCCGCTGGGTATGAGTGGTCATGCCCCGAGTCTGCCGCCGCGCCCCTCGGTTCGCCCATGAGGCGCTGGTCCTAGGTCCGATGTCCGAGGCCCGTGGCCCGAGGCGCCCCCGCACCACTTCAACTACCGTCCGGGTCATGCCCGATCATGAGCCGTCCGTCCCCCTTCCCCGTCCCCGCTCGCAGCGCAAGGAGGACGTCCTCACCCGCCTCCGTCAGGACGAGGACCTCTGGGTCGCGACCGCGTCCGCCCGCGACGAACCGTGCTTGGTGCCGCTCTCCTTCGCCTGGGACGCCCAGGACGGGCTGCTCGACCGCGGGACCCTTCTGCTGTGCACGAAGCGGACAAATCCCACGGCCCGTAACCTCACCCCGAAGGGCGAGGTCAGGCTCAGCCTCGGCCATACCCGGGACGTGGTGCTGATCGACGGCACGGCCGAGCTGGTGGAGGGCGCCGATCTGCCGAAGGCCTCGGCCGACGCCTTCGCGGCCAAGCTGGCCTGGGATCCGCGCGACCGGCCCGCCTGGGTCTATCTCCGGGTCACCCCCCGATCGGTGAAGGCCTGGCGCGAGGAGAACGAGCTGGCCGAGCGGGTGCTGATGCGCGACGGCGCGTGGCTGGTCTGACGGGCCGGCCACCGCCGGACGGGCTCAGGCCGCGGGTACGGGATCCTCGGCGGGCGTGGGCAGTTCGCGCGTGCGGGGGAGCGGCGAGGGCAGCAGCCACAGCACGGCGAAGAGCCCTCCGACGGTGGCGATCCACAGGGTCGGGCGCAGCCCGAGGGCCGTGCCGAGCACACCCGCGGCGAGCGCTCCGACCGGGCGGAAGCCGTGGTTGAGGGTGCGGAACGCGCCCATCACCCGGGCGCGGATGCCGTCGGGGATCACCGCCATCTGGTACGACGCAGCGGCGACGTCGACGATCATGACTGCGGCGCAGGACAGGAACTCGGCCGTGAACATCAGCGCGACGACGAGAGCGACGGGGCCCTGGGCGAGCGGTATGAGCAGCAGCGGCGCGGTGAAGCCGACGAAGCCGAACACGATCGAAGGGCCGATCCCGAAGCGGCGTACGACCGCTCCGCTGCATGCGGCGCCGAGCAGCCCTCCTACCGCTCCCGCGCCGAGCACAGCACCGAGAACGCCCGCGCTGAGGCCCAGTTCGACGGTCGCGTAGAGCACGAAGAGCGTGTGGAACATGTAGTTGAAGAACTGGATCGTCCCGGAGGCCGCGAACAGCGCCCGCATGGACCGTTCCCGGACGAGCCAGCGCAGGCCCTCGGTGAAGTGCCCCTTGCCGACCGGCGCCGGCGGGGGCTCCACGGGTCTGATCCGGGCCAGGTAACCGGCCGAGACGAGATAGGTGAGGGCGTCGGCGACCAGGGCGATGGGCGCCGTCAGTACCTGCACGAGCACACCGCCCACACTGGGGCCCGCCAGCCATGCCATCGAACGGCTGCCGTTGGTCAGTGAGTTGGCCTGCACATAGCGCTCGGACGGGACCAGCGCCACGAACAGCGAGGCGTTGCAGGCCTCGAAGAGCACGGCCAGCGCGCCGACCCCGAAGGCCACGACGTAGAGCTGCCCGAGGGTGAGGGCGTCGAGCAGATAGGCGACGGGAAGGGTCAGCAGCAGCGCCGCCCGTGCGAGGTCGGCCGCGATCATGGCGCGCCGCCGCTTCGTCCGCCGGTCGGCCCAGGCCCCGAGGGGCAGGTTCAGGAGGAGCGCGGGCAGCAGTTCGGCGGTCTTGAGCCAGCTCATCTCCGCGGCGTCGGCTCCGAGCACGAGCACGGCCGCCAGCGGAATCGCGATGAGAGAGATCTGGTCGCCCACGAGCGAGACGGTCTGGCCGGTCCAGTACCGCCGGAAGGTCCGCTCCCGCAGGAGCGCGGGTATGCGTTCCACCACTCTCATCGCTCACTCCTCGTCGTCGTGGAGGAGTTCGGGAATCTCCTCGGGAATCTCGCGGTCCAGATACGCGATCCGCACCACGCTGACCGGCCTGGCCCCTTCCGGCCGCAGCGAGACGTCGGACTCGCGGCCCTCGTACGGCTGTAGCAGTTCGTCGACCCGCCGGCTGAAGGCGGCCAGCTCGTCCGGCGTGAGGTAGAGCAGGGAGTCGCCGAACATCTCGGCCTCCCGCCACTCCTTCGGCAGCCGGTGCCTGTCCTGCATGGCCCGGACGACCCGCTCGAAGTACCGCTCGGCGACCGCGGCGCTCAGCGCGTCCGCCGCCTCCGCGACCGAGGCGTCCTCGCTGTCGCCCGGCCAGTCGGTGTACCGGGCCGTCGCCCGCCAGGGCTTCTCCCTCCCCCGCCCGCCGGGCGCCTCCTCCACCAGCCCGTACTTGGCGAGTATCCGCAGGTGGTACGAGCAGCTGGCCACCGATTCCCCGGTCAGCTCGGCCGCCCGGGTCGCGGTGAAGGGTCCGCTCCGCCGCAACAGACCGACCAGGGTCATCCGCGTCGGGTGGGCATAGGCCCGCAGGGCCCGGGGGTCCGTGAGGCTGATGCTGCGCGGTTGCTCGTCGCCGGGCGGCGTGGCCGCCGTCTCGTTCTCCGACATGATGAAAAGCTATCTTTAGAAAGACTTCTTTACAAGCATTTACTTCACAAGGGCCGCCGCACGCTCGGTACGGCCACCAGTCCGGCTCCGGCCCCCGTCACCGCGATCGCGCCGTCCCGGTCCGTCCGCAGCACCTCCGCGCCCCCGGCCCGCAGCGCCGCGACCGTCCGGGGTGAGGGGTGGCCGTACGGGTTGTCCCGGCCGGCCGACACCAGCGCCAGCCGTGGCCTGACAGCCCGCATCAGCCCGGGATCCTGGTGGGCGGAACCGTGGTGCGCGACCTTGAGCACGTCCACCGGCGCGAGCCCCGGGTACGCGCGCAACAGGCCCTGCTGGGCGGGCGGTTCGAGGTCCCCCAGGAGCAGCAGCCGCAGCCCCCGGTCGGTCCGGACGAGCAGCGTGACGCTGGAGTCGTTCGGCCCCGGCTCCTCCGCCCCCACCGCCCCTGGCAGCACCCGCGGCCACAGCACCTGCCACTCCAGCGGGCCCAGGCGTCTGCGCTCTCCGGGCCCGGCCGGGACGACGGGCACTCCCGCCGCCGCGGCCGTGCGCCGCACGAACGTCGCCTGCCCCCGGGGTTCTTCGAGCCCTGTCGTCTGGATCGCCCCGACCGACCGCCCCCGGAGCACCCCGGGCAGCCCCGCGACATGGTCCGCGTGAAAGTGCGTCAGCACCACCAGGGGGACCGTGCTGACCCCGAGATCATGGAGGCAGCGGTCCACCAGGGCCGGGTCGGGCCCCGCGTCCACGACGACCGCCGCACCACCGCCGGCGGCGAGCACGGTCGCGTCGCCCTGTCCCACCTGGCACATCGCGAAGGCCCAGCCCGGCGGCGGCCAGCCGTTGACCAGCCGGGTCAGCGGCGGCGGTCGCACCACCGCGAGGAACAACAGGACGACACAGCCCGCCGCGATCCTCCGCCGGAAGGGCAGCCTCCACGCCCCGAGCACCACCAGACCGAAGAGACCGGCCAGCAGCAGCGCGCCCCACCATCCGCCGGGCCACTCCGCCTCCGCTCCGGGCAGGGAGGCACCGGCCCGGGCGACACCGGCGATCCACCCCGCGGGCCAGGCCGCGATCCTCGCCACCAGTTCCGCCGCCGGGAGCGAGAACGGCGCCAGCGCGAGCGCCCCGAACCCGAGGATCGTCGCCGGTGCCACGGCCAGTTCGGCGAGCACGTTGCAGGGGATCGCGACCAGGCTCACCCGGGCCGCGAAGACCGCCACCACGGGCGCGCACACCGCCTGGGCGGCCAGAGCCGCCCCCAGCGCCTCGGCGAGCCTCCCCGGCAACCCGCGCCGTCGCAGCGCATCGCTCCAGCGCGGCGCGATCGTGAGCAGCGCCCCGGTGGCCAGGACCGAGAGCAGGAATCCGTAACTCCGCGCGAGCCACGGATCGTAGAGCACCAGGATCAGCACCGCCGCCGCCAGCGCGGGGATGAGCGACCTGCGGCGGCCCGTGCCGATGGCGAGCAGGACGACCGCGCCGCAGGCCGCCGCCCGCAGCACGCTCGGATCCGGTCGGCACACGAGGACGAAGGCGAGCGTCAGCCCGCCCCCGATGAGCGCGGTGGACCGCAACGGGATCCCGAGGCGGGGCGCGAGCCCGCCGCGTTCCGCCCGCATCGCCGTACCCGGCCGCCCGATGAGCAGGAGCAGCACGATGGTGAGGTTGGAACCCGAGACCGCGAGGAGATGGGTGAGATCCGTGGCCTGGAAGGCGTCGCTCAGCTCCGGCTCGATCCGTGAGGTGTCGCCGACGACCAGCCCGGGCAACAGGGCCCGGGCATCCGCGTCGAGGCCCTCGGTCGCGCGGCGCAGTCCCGTCCGCAGCTTCCCGGCCGTGCGCTGCGCGGAGCTGGGAGGTCCCGTGATCCGGGGCGGTCCCGCGCCGTGGACCCGGAGCACCGCCGCGAACCGGTCGTCCGGGTGCATCGGGGGTGCGAGCCGTGCGGTGAGCCGCAGCCGGGTCGAGGGCAGCAACCGCAGCCACTCCCGTTGTGTCTCCCCGGCCGGCACGATCACCAGAACCGGTGTCCTGGTGCGGTGCGCGGCCCCGCCCGCCACCTCGATCCGGGTCACCTCCGCGTCCAGCACGACGGAGACCGGCGCCGCCCTGTCGCCCCGGACCCGGGTTCGGGTGAGCCGGGGATCGGAGGTGACGGTGACCTCCGCCCCCGCCCGGGCGTACTCCTCGGCGAGGCCGGGCACCGGCCCCCGCCTCAGGTCCGCCGCGTGGAACCCGCCCGAAGCGGCACCGGCGGCGGCGCAGAGCAGCACGGCCCCGCCCGCGGCGGCCCGCAGGGCCCACCCAGGCCGCCCCCGGAGGGCCGTCAAGAGGGCCGCCGCCCCCGCCAGACAGACGAGCACCCCCGTGACCACCCACCACCCGGCGGCCCCCACCGCCCACGCTGCCGCTCCCCAGGCCGCCAACGCCGGTGGCACGAGCCGGAGATCGACCGGCCCCTCGTCCGGCAAGCGCCCTCGCTCGGACACCTCGTCCGCATCGGACACCTCAGGCAGCATCCCGGGCGCGTGGGGCGCGCTCATGGCCGGACCAGGGGTGACAGGTCGGCGAACCGACGCTCTCCGATGCCGTTGACCTCGCGCAGCTCGGCCACCGACCGGAACCCACCGTGCTCCGTACGGTGGTCGACGATGTGCTGGGCCAGAACCGGACCTACCCCGGGCAGGGTGTCGAGCTGCTCCACCGTCGCGGCGTTGAGGCTCAGCGGAGCCGCCCGCGCTCCCGGAGCGGGGCCCGTCCCCGTACCCACACCCGTACCGCCACCCGCGACGGCGGCGGCCGGCACTCCGACCGCGACCTGTTCGCCGTCCATGAGGACCCGGGCGCGGTTGAGCCCGGTGAGATCGGTCCCCGGACGGACCCCTCCCGCCGCCCGCAGCGCGTCCGCGACGCGCGACCCGGCCGGCAGCGTCAGCACCCCGGGCCGTCGCACCTTGCCGCTCACGTCGACCACGACACCCGAGGGCGGTGCCCCGCTCGCCGGACCTGGCGTGGTGGCCGCCGAGACCGCGGGGGACGCTCCGCTCTCCGGCAGCGGCGCCGCGTGCACGATCTCCGGCGCCCTGACCGCCTCCGGCCGCCCGGTCCAGAAGTACCGTCCGGCGAAACCGGCCGCCACGACGAGCACCACGGCGAGCGCCGCCAGCGTCCGCGGTTCGAGACCGCACCGGGACTGCGCCCACACCGGTAGCCGCTCGCTCAGCGCGAGCCTCAGCCGCTCCCACCATCCGGCGGCCGCCCGCTCCTGCTGGCGGCCCGGTGGCGCGGCGACCTCGGCCGCGCCCCACTCCGACGAGGGCAGCGGCGAGGCGGGCCGGGGCGCGTCGAGGAACAGCGCCTCGCCCCGGCGCCGTACGGCGGCGCCGCTCACCGCGACCGCGCTTCTCCCCCGCACCCGGTCTCGGCCGCGCACGGCAGGCGAACCACGCCCGCGGACGCGGATGCGCCCGTCCGAACCGGGCGCGCGACCGGGACCACTGGCCGCGGCCGCCGCCCTCCTCACCGAGGGGGCAGCAGCGGGCGGCACCGCCTGACGCACGGTGTGACCACCGGCAGAAGGGCCGAACTGGCGACTACTGGTCTGACGCGCGGAGTCACGCGTCGGCGGACGGGATGCGAGATGTGTACGAAGAGTCATGGACAGGACGGTAGGCACATCCGTCCGAATCCGCTGAGACGCGTCGATTTCCGTGGACAGACGCCCAGTTGTGGAAAAACCCGTCACTCACACGAGGGACATGACCATCAGCGAGGCGAGACGACGACGGCGAGAAGCCCCGGGCCCGTGTGCGCCCCGATCACCGCTCCCACCTCGCTGACCTGCAACTCCTCCACCCCCGGCACCCGTTCCCTCAGCCGGTCGGCCAACACGGCGGCCCGCTCGGGGGCGGAGAGATGGTGCACGGCGATGTCGACGGCCCCGGTGCCCGCCCGCTCCACCGCGATCTCCTCGAGCCGGGCGATCGCCTTCGACGCCGTCCGCACCTTCTCGCGCAGCTCGATCCGCCCTCCGTCGAGCTGGAGCAGCGGCTTCACGGCGAGTGCGGAGCCGAGCAGAGCCTGCGCGGCCCCGATCCGGCCTCCCCGGCGGAGATAGTCCAGCGTGTCGACGTAGAAGAAGGCGGAGGTGCCGGCGGCGCGCTTCTCGGCGGCGGCGACCGCCTCGTCGATCGAGCCGTCGGCGTCCACGACCTCGGCCGCCGCCAGCGCGCAGAAGCCGAGCGCCATCCCCACCATGCGGGTGTCGACCACCCTGACCGGCACGGGAGCGTCCTTGGCGGCGACAACGGCGGCGTCGTACGTGCCCGAGAACTCGCCGGAGAGGTGCAGCGAGACGATGCCCCGCGCCCCGGCCTCGGCCGCCGCGCGGTAGGTCGCCGCGAAAACCTCGGGGCTCGGCCGCGAGGTGGTCACCGGCCGCCGCTTCTGGAGGGCCTGGGCCAGTGAACGGGCCGAGATCTCGGTCCCCTCCTCCAGCGCTCTGTCGCCGATGACGACGGTGAGCGGGACCGCGGTGATGCCGTGCCGCTCCATCATCTGGGGTGGCAGGTAGGCCGTGGAATCGGTGACGATCGCGACATGCCGGGACATGAGCGGGAGGTTACCCGCCGGGGCGGCCCCGCGGCAGCCCGGCCCCGCGTTCCGCGACGCCGGCCGGATGTCAGTTGGTGGTCTCGGGGCGCGCCGTCTTCTCCCACGGGTAGGCGGTCAGGCGCGGATCGCGTGCCGTGATGGCCTGCGGCGGCTGCCCCGGGGCCTCGGTGTCCGGGCGCTGCCCGGCGTTCGCGCCGTCCGCGTCGGCCTCGCCGGGCCATACCTGTCCTCGCTCGGCGCCGGGCGCGGCGGCACTCGCGTCGGGCCAGGAGAAGTCGTCCGCGGCGGGGTCCTGGGCGGTCGCCCCGGACCAGTGGCGCAGCGCGCCCGCCTCCAGGTCGATCTGCGCGCCCAGGGAGGTCAGGTCGTCCTCCGCGAACTGCCGTGCACGGTCCCGGGCCGCCCAGCGCAGCGAGTCGGCCGAGTGCGTGATCCGCTCCGTGCGCTCCCGCAGGTCCGTGAGCTGTGCAGCGACCCTCGCCCGGTCGGGCTCCCGCTCCAGGCGCTTGAGGTCCTCGTCCAGCTCACGGCCGTGGGCGGTGAGCCGCTGGAACAGGTCGAGGGACTCCTTCAGAGAGGCGTCCTCGGCGACACCGGCCTGCAGGGCGTCCTGCGTGGCGCGCATCGAGGTGCGCAGGGAGAGCCGCAGCTGGGCCAGTTCCCCGCCGACCCCGGCCTGCCCGAAACTCTTGGCACGCAGGGTGGTGTCCTCGACGGTGCGCCTGGCCTGGTGGATCGTGCGGTCGACGCCGCGCTTGGCGGCCTTGACCACCTTCACGGTCGCGTAGACCCCCAGCGCCACGAAGGCGAAGAAGAGCAGCGCCATGATCACAATCGCGGCTTCCATGAGCGCCCCTCCGGCGTGGGTCGAGTTCCCTCGGCTGTCGTTCTTCCACGGTAAACGGAACGGGCAGGCCGGAGGTTCCCTTGGAACCCCCAACCTGCCCGTAGGGGAAAGCCCCCATACCGCGCTGCCGGGGTTATCCGGCGACGATGTTGACCAGCTTCGGCGCGCGCACGATCACCTTACGGATCTCCGCGCCGCCCAGCGCCGCGACCACGTTCGCGTCACCCAGCGCCAGCGTCTCCAGCTCCGCGTCCGTGATCGCCGGGGAGACCTCCAGACGCGCCTTGACCTTGCCCTTGATCTGCACGACACAGGTCACGGTCTCGTCCACGACGTACGCCGGGTCGGCGACCGGGAAGTCCTGGTGGACGACCGAGTCGGTGTGGCCCAGCTTGCGCCACAGCTCCTCCGCGATGTGCGGCGCCAGCGGGGCGACCAGCAGGACCAGGCGCTCGGCGACCGAGCGGGAGACCGGGCCGCCCACCTTGGTCAGGTGGTTGTTCAGCTCGGTGACCTTGGCGATGGCGGTGTTGAAGCGCATGGCCGCCATGTCCTGCGAGACGCCGTCGATCGCCTTGTGCAGGGCGCGCAGCGTGTCCTCGTCCGGCTCGGCGTCGACGACCGTCACCTCGCCGGTCGCCTCGTCGACGATGTTGCGCCACAGGCGCTGCAGCAGCCGGTACTGGCCGACCACCGCGCGCGTGTCCCACGGACGGGAGACGTCCAGCGGGCCCATCGCCATCTCGTACAGACGCAGGGTGTCCGCGCCGAACTCGGCACAGATCTCGTCCGGCGTGACGGCGTTCTTCAGGGACTTGCCCATCTTGCCCAGAACGCGGGTGACCTTCTCGCCCTCGTACCAGAAGCCGCCGTCACGCTCCTCCACCTCGGCCGCCGGCACGGCGATGCCGCGCGCGTCCCGGTAGACGAAGGCCTGGATCATGCCCTGGTTGTACAGCTTGTGGAACGGTTCGGCCGAGGAGACGTGACCCAGGTCGAACAGCACCTTGGACCAGAACCGCGCGTACAGCAGGTGCAGTACGGCGTGCTCGGCACCGCCGACGTACAGGTCGACGCCGCCGGTGGGCATGGACTCGCGGGGGCCCATCCAGTACTGCTCGATCGCCGGGTCGACCAGCTTCTCGGAGTTGTGCGGGTCCAGGTAGCGCAGCTCGTACCAGCAGGAACCGGCCCAGTTGGGCATCGTGTTGGTCTCGCGGCGGTACTTCTTCGGTCCGTCGCCCAGGTCCAGCGTGACGTTGACCCAGTCCTCGTTGCGGGACAGGGGCGTCTCGGGCTGGGTGTCGGCGTCGTCCGGCTCGAAGGTGCGGGGCGAGTAGTCGTCGACCTCGGGCAGCTCCAGCGGCAGCATCGACTCGGGCAGCGGGTGCGCGATGCCGTCCTCGTCGTAGACGATCGGGAAGGGCTCGCCCCAATAGCGCTGGCGGCTGAACAGCCAGTCACGCAGACGGAAGTTGACGGTGCCCTCGCCGATGCCGCGGTCGGCCAGCCAGGTGGTGATCTTCGCCTTGGCCTCGACGACGCCCAGGCCGTCCAGGGAGATCTCACCGTTCGCGGAGTTGACCAGCTTCGCCTCGTACGAGGCGAAGGCGTCGTCCCACGTGGACGGATCGGTGCCGCGGTCGTCGCTCGGCTCGACGACGCAGCGCATCGGCAGCTCGAAGGCGCGCGCGAAGGCGAAGTCGCGGGTGTCGTGCGCCGGGACGGCCATGATGGCGCCGGTGCCGTAGCCCATCAGGACGTAGTCGGCGATGAAGACGGGGACCTGCTCGCCGCTGACCGGGTTGGTCGCGTACGCGCCGGTGAAGACGCCGGTCTTGTCCTTGGCGTCGGCCTGGCGCTCGACGTCGGACTTGGAGGCGGCCTGCTTGCGGTAGGCGGCGACGGCGTCGGCCGGGTTGGCGTGACCACCCGTCCACACGTCGTGCGTACCGGCCGGCCACGCGTCCGGGACGATCTTCTCGACCAGGTCGTGCTCCGGGGCCAGGACCATGTAGGTGGCGCCGAACAGGGTGTCCTGGCGGGTGGTGAAGACGGTGATCGCGCCGGCCTCGCCGACCTGGAAGTCGACGCGGGCGCCCTCGGAGCGGCCGATCCAGTTGCGCTGCTGCAGCTTGATGGCCTCGGGCCAGTCCAGCGCGTCCAGGTCGTCCAGCAGGCGGTCCGCATAGGCGGTGATGCGCATGTTCCACTGGCGCAGCCTGGACTTGAAAACGGGGAAGTTTCCGCGCTCGGAACGGCCGTCGGCGGTGACCTCCTCGTTGGCCAGGACGGTGCCCAGGCCGGGACACCAGTTGACCGGCGCGTCGGAGGCGTAGGCCAGGCGGTACTCGCCCAGGACGTCGGCGCGCTCGGCGGCGTTCAGCTCGCTCCACGCGCGCGTGGAGGAACCGGGGACGTCACGGGTGCCGTTCTCGAACTGCTCGACCAGCTCGGCGATCGGGCGGGCCTTCTTCGCCTCGTCGTCGTACCAGGAGTTGAAGATCTGCAGGAAGATCCACTGGGTCCACTTGTAGTACTCCGGGTCGATCGTCGCGAACGACCGGCGCTTGTCGTGGCCCAGGCCCAGCCGGCGCAGCTGGACCTTCATGTTCTCCATGTTGGCCTCGGTGGACACGCGAGGGTGCGTGCCCGTCTGCACGGCGTACTGCTCGGCCGGCAGGCCGAAGGCGTCGAAGCCCAGGGTGTGCAGCACGTTGTGGCCGGTCATGCGCTGGTGGCGCGCGAAGACATCGGTGGCGATGTAGCCCAGCGGGTGACCGACGTGCAGGCCCGCGCCCGAGGGGTAGGGGAACATGTCCATGATGAACTTCTTGGGGCGGGAGGCGATCTCCGGATCGCCCGCCAGGTCACCCGTCGGGTTCGGCGCCTCGTAGGTTCCCTCGGCGTCCCAGAAGTCCTGCCAGCGTGCCTCGATGTCGGCGGCCATGGCCGCCGTATAACGATGCGGGGCCGCCGTCTCGGCAGCCGAATTCATCTCGCTCATGATCCCTGAAGCTCCATCGATCGTCTCTGCCCACTGCCCGCGAACTGCACTGTCACGAAATGAAAAATCCCCTCGCACAGGAGGGGACGCCGCGCCGATACCGACAGGATCTTTCATCCGTCGGGACTGATCAGCGCGGCTCGCTAAGCAGAAGGCGTACGGCACGCATGGCGTCAGGGTACCGCAGGGCCCGTGCGTGCCGCACCGGCGTTCCACCGTGCGGTCGGGGCGCCCGAGCCGCCCGGGTTACTCCGCGTATCGCCCTTATCCGGGGCAACCCAAAAGTCAGTTCGGCGTCCTGCGCCCTGTAAACGAGCAAACCACCTACCGCCTGGTATGGAGCGACCTAGCATGCGGCAACGGGACCTCTTAATCCGCACCATTCGGAGTCGCCCCCATGAACCCTCATCGCAAGATCCGCTCCACCCCCGCCCAGCGCACCGGTTTGAGCAGACCGGTCCAGGGCGGGATATCGGTCGCGGCGCTGGTGATCATTCCTCTGCTCGCCCTCGGCGGCAGTGACGGTTTCCGGGCCGCGCTCGACTTCACCAGCGGCGTGCTGTCGCTGGTGTCCCTGACCGCGTCGGTCGCGTGGGGTCTGATCGCGACCGACCGGCTGCTGCTCTCCACCCGGCACCGGCTGCTCGCCCAGGGCATCCACCGCGCCACCGCGATCGCCTCGCTGGGCTTCCTGCTGCTGCACGGAACCGTCAAGGTCTCGCTCGGCCATGTGGAGCTCATCGGCGCCCTCGTCCCCTTCGGCCTGGGCGTCACGGGCACGTCGGCGCTCATCGGCTTCGGCTCGCTCGCCGGGCTCCTCATGGTCGTCGCGGCCTCCACCGGCGCCCTGCGCAGCACGCTGGCGGGCCGGAGCCGCTTCGCCGCACGCTGGCGGCCGCTGCACATGCTGGCCTATCCGGCCTGGTGCTTCGCCCTCGTGCACGGTCTGTACACGGGACGGCCGGCCGCGACCTGGGTCGTCGTCATGTACTGCCTGGCGCTGACCGCGGTCGCCTCCGCTGTCGCGCTCAGGATGCTGCCCGCCCCGACGCAGCGGGCGCTCGCCGACCGGTTCGCCGGGCTCCTCGCCTCCCTGGAGGGGCGCACACCGCCCCCGGAGCCCCGCAGCACCGAGCTGCCCGGCCTGGCCACCGGCCCGACCGACCCGGCTGTCACGGTCGGCGAGGAGCCCCGCTACGAACCCCCCACCGTGTCCACCGAGTGGCTCGACCGTCCCTCGCCGGGCGTCCCCGGCGGCTTCTCGGCCGCCTACCGCGCGGTGTCCCGCGCCGCCCCGGCGCCCGAGCCCACTCCGTACGCCCCCGAGGGCACTGCCCCGCTCGCCGAACGCATCCCCCTGACCGAGGAGCTCCCCGTCGTCCCCGACACACCCGTCCGTCCCGGCTACTGGCCCGCTCCCTCGCCGACGATGCCGACGTACACGTCCCCACCCGCGGTGCCGACGTACACGACCCCACCGCCGGTGCCGACGTACGCGGCCCCGCCGTCCACGCCGATGTACTCGGCCCCGCCCTCCGTCCCGACGTACGACACCCCGCCCCCGGTGCCGACGTACACGACCCCGCCCCCGACGCCTACCTACGCCACCCCGCCTCCCGCGGGTGAGCCCTGGACCGCACCCGCAGGAGACCGCCCGTGAACGCCCCGCTCCCCGACGTCCCCGAGGTCCGCGTCGTCGGTCTGCCCCAGCTCACCCAGGGCTTCGACCTGGTCGAGCGGCTCGGGCTCGACATGCACCTGAAGGTGCACGGGCCCCTGGACCCCATGAGCGGCGACCAACTCGCCCAGCTCGCGGACGAGATATCCCTCCACGGGCGCGGGGGCGCCGGATTTCCCTTCGGCCGCAAGCTCAGGGCGGTCGGCAAGGCGGCGATCCGCCGCGGGATACGCCCCGTGGTCGTGGTCAACGGCAGCGAGGGCGAGCCCGCCTGCCGCAAGGACACGGTCCTGCTCAACCGTGCCCCGCACCTGATCCTGGACGGCGCGCTGCTGGCCGCCGAGGCGCTCGGCGCCCGGACGCTGATCGTGGCCGTGACGCGTAACTCCACGGAGATCTCCATCCGGTCGGCGCTCGCCGAACGGGGCCTCTCCGACCGGCGTGGGCAGGCGCTACGCGCGCGTGTCGTCCGTACCCCGGAGCGGATGGTCTCCGGGGAGGCATCGGCGGTGATCCGCGCCGCCGGCGGCGGACCCGCCCTGCCGGCCGGCCGCCGCGAGCGCGCGGCCGAGTCGGGCGTGGGCGGCGCTCCGACGCTGCTGTCCAACGCCGAGACGTACGCCCAGCTGGCCGTGGCCGCCAGGGTCGGCCCGCGCCGCTACGGACACTCCGGTCTGGAGTCGGAGCCCGGCACGGTCCTGCTGACCCTCTCCGGGGCGGTCGCGCGGCCCATGGTCGTCGAGGTGCCGACGGGTGTCCCGCTGCGGTACGTGCTCCAGCTGGCGGGTGCCCCGCTGCTGCCCCAGGGCGTCCTCACGGGCGGCTACCACGGCAACTGGATCGACTCGGTCTCGGTCGACAACGCCGTCGTCTCCCGTGCCTCACTGGCGGCCGTCGGCGGCGCGCTCGGGGCCGGGGCGATCCTGCCGATCGGCCCGGAGACCTGCCCGCTCGGCGAGTCGCTGCGGGTCGCGAACTGGCTGGCGGCGGAGACGGCGGGCCAGTGCGGCCCCTGCCGGCTCGGCCTTCCCGCGGCGGCGGGCGGCCTGTCGGACGTCCTGAACGGGGGCGGCCCGGCCGCCCTGGAGGCGCTGCGGGAGGTCACCCAGGCGGTGAAGGGCCGCGGGGCCTGCAAGCACCCGGACGGTTCGGCCCGCTTCTTCGCCTCGACCATCTCGGCCTTCACGGACGATCTGGCCGCCCATGTCCTCGACGGCGGCTGCGGCCGCCCGACCGTCGGCGTGCTCCCCCTCCCCTCCCCTGGCTACCAGGACGCGGAGGAGTCGATTCCGAGCGGCGAGAAGCTGGCGGTGGACTGGACGCTGTGCCAGGGACACGGGCTCTGCGCGGACATCGTGCCGGAGCTGATCAGGCTGGGCCCGGACGGCTATCCGGCGCTCGCCGACGCCTCGGTGCCGATGCATCTGCGCGGCCGGGCGCAGCGGGCCGTACGCCGCTGTCCCGCGCTTGCGCTCCGGATCGAGCAGGGGCCCCAGGAGCGGCCGGCCCTGCCGCCGGGCGGTGGCCGCAAGGCACTGGGCAGCGGAAGGGGCTGACACCCCGGAACGCCCGGAACACGCGGAAGACCCGGTGCTTCCGGACCGGAACGACCCCCGGTCCGGAAGCACCGGAAACGAAGAAGCGGACCATCCGATTCGGATGGTCCGCTTCTCTTTCTGTGGAGCTAAGGAGAATTGAACTCCTGACCTCCTGCATGCCATGCAGGCGCTCTACCAACTGAGCTATAGCCCCTTGCTGTCCGCCTCGTCCGGGTTTCCCTCGCGGCGACAGACAGAACATTAACCGGCTCTCCGTGGGATCACCAAATCGTTTCCCTGGCGGCCCGAGGGCGCCGGGTAGGGTCCCCCTCTGTGACCGTGTCCGTGCTCACCCGAACCCGCGCCCGCCAGTGGCCTCTCGCCACCGCCGCGGCTGCCTGTCTCCTGTCGTTCATAGCGTTCTGGGTGGCCCAGCGGCTCGCCCACGTGAACATGCTCGACGTCATGGTCTACCGGGCGGAGGGGGAGACCGTCCGGGCCGGCGGCGACCTCTACGCGATGCGCGCCACATCGGCGAACCTCGCCATGACCTATCCGCCCTTCGCGGGGCTGCTGTTCGTCCCGCTGACGTTCGTCGGTGTTCCGCTGATGCGGACGCTCGCGACCGCGGGAAATCTGCTGCTCGTGGTGGCGCTGGTCCAGCTCTCCCTGCAACTGGTCCGTCCGTCCCTTTCGGGGGCGCGACTGTGGCGCGCCGCGCTGCTGGTGGCGGCGGTCGTGGTCTGGTGCGAGCCGGTGTGGACGACGCTGCGGTACGGGCAGATCAACCTGCTCATCGCGGTGGCCGTGCTGTGGGACTTCACACGCCGCGAGGGACACCGCTGGGCGGGCGTGGGCATCGGTCTGGCGACTGCGGTGAAGCTCACACCGGGTCTGTTCGTGGTGTTCCTGTTGGTCGCCGGGGTGCTCCAGTGGCGCCGGGAGAGGCGCTGGAACCAGTGGCTGAGCACGGCGGCCACGGCGACGGCGGTGTTCCTCGGGACGACACTGGCGAGCGCACTGGTCCTCCCGTACGACTCCAAGCGCTTCTGGACCGAGACCCTCTTCGAGACCGGGCGGGTCGGGTTCGCCGAGGAGACCGCCAACCAGTCGCTGCGTGGCGTGCTGGCCCGGCTGATGCACACCGATGACCCGGGCCTGTGGTGGCTGGTGGTCGCCGTGCTGTTCGGAGCCGCGGCGATGGCGCTCGCGGTACGGGCCGCGCTGCGCGGGGACAAGGCGCTGGCCGTCGTGGTCTGCGCGATCACGGCGCTGATGGTCAGCCCGATCTCGTGGTCCCACCACTGGGTGTGGTGCGTCCCGCTGATCGTGCTGCTGGTGGACCGCCGTGACCGGGTGCGGCCGCGCTGGACCGTGGGCGCGGTGGCGCTGGTGTTCGCCTCGTTCGCGCTGTGGTGGGTGCCGCACGACCCGGGCCGCCCCGAACTCGACCAGAACGCGGGTCAGATGCTGCTGTCGGGGGTCTATCCGCTGACGATCGCGGCGCTCTTCGCGGGCTACGCCCTCGCGCGTCGGCGTCAGGCCGTGGCGAAGGAGTAGAACCGCTTGAGGGTGCAGTGCTCGTCGAGGAGGCGGCCGTAGATCGGCTCTCCTTCGAGCTCACGGTACGTCTCGATCGGGTCGCCCTTTATGATCAGCGCCCGCGCGCACTCCTCACACCAGTACTGGTACTCGGAATTGACCGGATCCATGTCCCGGACGATGGGCGTGCCGCTGCCACACCAGTCGCATTTCCGCCTGTGTGCTCCCATCACTCAGCTCCAGCTGTGGCCGCAGGACGTGCACACATAGGACACTCCGCCGTTGTCACCGAGCATTTGGGCCACCTGGGCGGAACCGCACGAGGAGCAGTCGAGCCGGGATCCGGCCCCCTCGACGGCGGCGCGGACCGCGCGTGGGACCGCGTCTGGGACCGCTGCGGGCTCGGCGACGGCATGGGCCTCGGCATCCTCGGCACCACTCACGGCCAACGCGCACTCCCTCCCGCCCGGACCCTCGTTCCCCTCCGGCCGTCCGATTCTGCCATGGCCCCGCAAGGGGGTCAGCGAGGTCGGCGTACGAGGGAGGTCGACGCGGCCAAGATCGATGCCGCGGCCAGCGCGAGAGCGCACGCCCAGAGCGCGTCGGCGGAGGCGTGCGCTCCTGGTACGTCCAGCCGGCCGAGGAAGAGCGTGCCGAAGGTCGCCACTCCGATCAGCTGACCGAGCTGGGTGACGGTGGCGAGCAGACCGCTGGCGTCGGCGGCGTCCTCGGGCCTTACGCCGGCGAGTGCGCCGGTCAGGGCGGGGCTGAAGGCCAGCGCGAGCCCCCCGCCCATGACGGCGAGAGCCGGATGGAGCAGCCAGCCGCCGCTGTCGCCGCCCTTGAGGAGGCCGCCCATGGCCACCGCCGCTGCCGCCGCGGCGAGGAATCCTCCCGGGATCAGAAGGCGCTGCCCGCGGGCAGGCCAGCGCCGCCAGGTGAGGCCGATCACGCCGAAGGCGACGGCGGCCGGGGCGAAGGTCAGCCCGGCGCGCAGGGCGCTGTACCCGAGCCCTCCTTGCAGGTGCAGGGTGATGGTGAAGAGGAACCCGGCGTTGACGGCCATCGCCACGCCGATCCGGAACGCGGCCCGTCCGATGCCGGGGGCGCGCAGGACGTGCGGGGCGATGAGCGGGGCACCACCACGGCGGGCGAGCCGCGCTTCGTACGCGCCGAACGCGGCGAGGAGCACGAGGGACGCCGCGAGCGAGAGCCAGGACCACAGCGGCCAGCCCTCCTCCTGTCCGAGGACCAGGGGCACGGTCAGGAGGGAGACTGCGGCGGCGAGCAGGACCAGACCGGGCAGATCGAGGGAGCGCGAGCGTTCCGGTTCGGTGCGCACGTCGCGCGGCAGGACGCGGGCGCCCAGGGCCAGCAGGGCAAGTCCGATGGGTACGTTGACGAGGAAGACGGGCCGCCAGCCGCTGCCGAAGAGGTCCGCGCTGACGAGGACGCCGCCGGCGACCTGGCCCGCGGCGGCGCCGGTGGCGAGCACCGCCGAGTACGCGCTGAGGGCGCGGACGCGGCCCTCCCCGGTGAAGTTCCGCTGGATGAGGCTGAGCACCTGCGGGATCATCAGGGCCGCTCCTGCGCCCTGGACGAGCCGGAAGGCGATCAACTGGCCCGTTCCCGAGGCCAGTCCGCAGGCGAGCGAGGCGGCGGTGAAGAGGGCGAGGCCGCCGAGGTACATGCGGCGGTGGCCGAGCCGGTCGCCGAGCCGCGCGCCGGTGATCAGCAGGACCGCGTAGGCGATGGTGTATCCGGCGACGACGAGCTGAAGTCCCGCTCCGGAGGCGCGGAGTTCGGTACGGATGGTGGGCGCCGCGACGTTGACGATGAAGACGTCGAGCAGTGCCATGAACTGAGCGGCGAGCACCACGGCGAGCAGCAGCCGCCGCCGGTTGTCAGTGCCGCCGTCTTTACTGAGTACGGGACGTGTTCTGGTCGTCGTCATGACAGGCAGCGTGACGCCGATCCGATACGGGTAACGAGAGCCCGCTGATGCTGGTACTGACACCACCTGGCAACGGCGGCAGGGGGACTCGACCATGGGGGGTGTGACGATCTTGGCAACACCGACACCGGCACCGAAGCCGGCACCGAAACAGACATCACGCCGGCGCCGACACGAACTGGCCGCGTTCCTGCGCAGCCGCCGGGCCCGGGTGACTCCGGAGGACGTGGGCATGCCACCGGGCCTGCGCCGCCGCACACCAGGGCTGCGCCGCGAGGAGGTCGCCCAGCTCTCCGGCGTCGGCGTCACCTGGTACACCTGGCTGGAACAGGGGCGCCCGATCAACGCCTCCGCCCAGGTGCTCGACGCGGTGGCCCGTGTCCTCCGCCTCGACCGGCCCGAGCGCGAGCATCTCTACCACCTGGCGGAAGTGCCGTTCGCGCCCGACCAGAGCGCCGAGGACGTGGACGTGGTCAGCCCGGAGATCCAGGGCATCCTGGACGCCCTGGCACCCCATCCGGCGGTCGTCTACAACAGCCGGTACGACGTGCTGGCGACCAACTCCACGTACCGGCTGCTGTTCTCCGTCCC
The DNA here is from genome assembly GCF_055561875.1 of Streptomyces sp. NPDC022552. NCBI lineage: Bacteria > Bacillati > Actinomycetota > Actinomycetes > Kitasatosporales > Streptomycetaceae > Streptomyces > Streptomyces sp. NPDC022552. The sequence goes on along the minus strand of NZ_JBVHGJ010000002.1, from coordinate 166,213 downwards.
GGAGGCCACATCGCCCGGCGTCCGCAACGTCCTGTGGACGCTCTTCACGATCGCCGACGAGAGCTGCCCGGTCGTCGACAAGGAGCGCGAGCTGCCGCTGATGGTCGCCCAGATGCGGGGAGCGTACGGCCGGCATGTCGGCGAGCCGGCCTGGGAGTCGTTCGTCCGGCGGCTCACGGAGGCGAGCCCGGACTTCGCGCGGATGTGGCGGAGCGGCGATGTCGTGCCGCCCCGCAGCCAGATCAAGACCTTCCGTCACGACGCGGTGGGAGAGCTGCGGCTGACGTCGGTGTCGCTCTCGATCAACGGAATGCCGGAGTGCCGGATCGTGGCGTACACGCCGAACGACGAGGAGAGCCGGCGGGCCGTCGAGACGCTGCGCACCGAGGAGGTGGACTCCTGGGCGTGACGGAAACGACGAATCCCGCCCCCTGGTGGGGACGGGATTCGGTGACTGTGGAGCTAAGGAGAATTGAACTCCTGACCTCCTGCATGCCATGCAGGCGCTCTACCAACTGAGCTATAGCCCCTCGTGTTCTTCGCGCTCCGCGCTGCGAACAAGAAGAACTTTAGCCTGTGACCTGCCGGAAAGTGAAATCCGGGTCCGCGGGCGACTCAGTCGTCGTCGCCGAGGACCGGCTCGGGCAGCGTGCCGGCGTTGTGCTCCATGAGACGCCAGCCACGGGCGCCCTCGCCGAGGACGGACCAGCAGCAGTTGGAGAGCCCGCCTAGGCTCTCCCAGTGAGGCGCCTCCAGGCCGAGGAGGCGGCCGATGGTGGTGCGGATCGTGCCGCCGTGGCTCACGACGACGAGCGTGCCGTCCTCGGGCAGCTTGTCGGCGTACTCCAGGACGAGCGGGGCGGCCCGGTCGGCGACCTCGGTCTCCAGCTCGCCGCCGCCCCGGCGCACGGGCTCGCCGCGCTTCCAGGCGGCGTACTGCTCGCCGTACCGCGCGACGATCTCGTTGTGCGTCAGCCCCTGCCACTCCCCCGCGTACGTCTCGCGCAGGGCGGAGTCGTGCGCGACGGGGTGACCGGTGAGCGCGGCCAGCTCGGCCGCGGTGGCCGCCGCCCGCTTCAGGTCGGAGGCGATGATCGCGTCCGGCTTGAGCGAGGCGAGCAGCCGGGCGGCCCGGCGCGCCTGGGCGACACCGGTCTCGGTCAGCTCGATGTCCGTGGAGCCCTGGAAGCGGCGCTCCAGGTTCCACGAGGTCTGACCGTGCCGCCACAGGACGATGCGGCGGCCGCTGCCGCCTTTGGTCGTGCTCAGCTCAGCTCACCGTCCGTCTCCTCGGCGGCGCCCGTCAGCGCGGCGTGCTCGGCGGCCTTGCCGCGCGTCTTCAGGGCGTCCTCGGGGAGAGCGATCTCGGGGCAGTCCTTCCAGAGCCGCTCCAGAGCGTAGAAGACCCGCTCCTCGCTGTGCTGGACGTGGACGACGATGTCGACGTAGTCCAGGAGGATCCAGCGGGCGTCGCGGTCGCCCTCGCGGCGGACCGGCTTGGCGCCGAGGTCCTTGTTCAGCCGCTCCTCGATCTCGTCGACGATCGACTTGACCTGGCGGTCGTTGGGGGCGGAGGCGAGCAGGAATGCGTCGGTGATCGACAGCACATCGCTGACGTCGTACGCGATGATGTCGTGCGCGAGCCGGTCGGCCGCCGCCTGGGCGGCGGCGTTGACGAGCTCGATGGAGCGATCCGTGGCGGTCACAAGCAGGCTTTCGTCGGCGGTCAGAGACACATCAAGGGTCTCACGTACCGCCGACCGCCCCGCAAACGATTACGAACGGGTCACTTCTTGCTCCCGGGGATCTTGTAATCCTGGCCCAGAACCACCGTGACCGCGGCGTTTCCGGCGGGCTTGCCCTTCTTGACCGCGCTCTCCGGGAGGCCAAGCGTCTTGGCCACCTCGACCGCGGTCGCCTTCTGGGCGTCGTCGCCGTACAGGACCTGCGAGCTCTCCTGGGTGTCCGCCTCGGTGCCGCCCACGAAGGCGAAGCCTCCGTTGACGAGGACGACTCTGGCGGCCTCCGTGGCGTCCTTGCCGGTCGCGTCACGGAGCGAGACGCGGACCGCGCCGCCCTGGTCGGGAGCGCTGACCTTGCCGCCGAGAATGTCCTTGACCACGCTGTCCGCGGCGCCCTCGCGCAGGGAGCCGTCCTGCTGCACCGGGAGGAGCGCCGTCTTGTAGTCGCCGCCCTTGGCGTGCTTGGCCAGGCCGGCGAGCGAGGCGCCGAGGTCCTTCTCGGGCAGGGACGGGTCGAGGATCATGACCAGGGTGGCGATGGTGTCCGCGTTGGCCTTGGGGTCGTCGGACATCTTCCGCAGCACGGCGTACATGACCTGGCCGAAGCGCTGGAGCTGCTTGGCCTCGGCCTCGCCGGGCGCGCGGTAGGTCGCGTAGGCGACGGCGGCGCGGCCGTTCAGCGTCTGGTTCTCGCCCTTGGTGACGAGCGGGTCCTCGCCCTTCTTGTCACTGGGCACGGTGACATCGGTGGTCAGATCGATGTTGCTGACGATCTCGACCAGGTTCTCCAGGTACGGAGTGTCCAGCCGCCAGGTGCCGGCGATCTCCGTGCCGAGGAGGTTGCCGATCGACTCGCGGGTGCCGCTGGAGCCGTCGTCCTCGACGGACTTGGCGAGCGTGGTCGGGGTTCCGTCCTCGGTGGAGACGGAGAGCTCGTTCGGGAGCAGGACGGTGGTGCCCTGCCCGGTCGTCGTGTTGTCGACGAGAAGGGCGGTGGAGGTGCCGCCGCCCTTGAGGTCGTGGAGGTGGACGACGATCGTGTCGCGCTTCTGCGGGCCGGTCGCGGTGTTCTGCTTCTGCTCCTCGCTCGAGAAGCCGGGGAGCTTGCCGGCGGACCAGAGGTAGCCGACACCGCCGACGGCGGCGAGGGCGAGGACCACGATCAGGGCGACGACCCGGTTGCGGCCCCGGCGCCTGGCCTCCTCGCGCCGCTCGGAGCGGCTCTCGGTGAACTTCAGCCAGTCGATGACGTCTTCGGAGTCCTCGTCGGGCTCCTCGATGAACGAGAACTGCTCGGTGCGGTAGTCGCGCTCGCCGCCGTCCTCCGGCGCGGAGCGCTGGCCCGGCACGGCGGCCGGAGCGGCCACGGGGGCGGGCGGAGCGGGGGCCGTCTCGGGCTGGACGGCCCACTGCTGCCCGGTGTCGTACGAGGGGTACCCGTAGCCCTGCTGCTGCGACTGCTGCTGTCCGTGCTGCGCGTACGGGTCGTACTGCGGCCGCTGGGACGTGTGGGGCTGCTGGGGCTGGGCGGGCTGCCCGTAGGCGTCGTAGCCGTACCCCTGCTGCTGCCCGTGCTGCGGGGCCTGCGGCTGCTGCTGCGCGTGCGGCCGGCCCTGTGGCTGCTGCTGCGCGACGTACGGGTCATAGGCGTCGTACGACTGCTGTGCCTGCGGTGGGACCTGCTGGTACACCGGTTGCCCGTACTCGTCGTAGCCGATGATCTGCGGCTGCGGGTAGTACGGGTCGTACGGGTTCTGATCGTTCACCGGTGCCCCTCTCCGAGGCTCACTCGCCGCGGTACAACTGGCGCTTGTCGATGTAGCGCACCACGCCGTCCGGCACCAGATACCAGACCGGGTCGCCCTGCGCGACTCTCGCCCGGCAGTCGGTGGAGGAGATGGCGAGCGCGGGAACCTCGACCAGCGAGACGCCGCCCTTGGGCAGGCCGTCGTCCGTGAGGTCGTGGCCCGGCCGGGTGACGCCGATGAAGTGGGCGAGCGAGAAGAGCTCCTCGGCGTCGCGCCACGTGAGGATCTGCGACAGCGCGTCGGCCCCCGTGATGAAGAAGAGGTCCGAATCGCCGCTGAGGGAGCGCAGGTCCCGCAGGGTGTCGATGGTGTACGTCGGCCCGCCGCGGTCGATCTCGATGCGGCTGACCGAGAACTGCGGGTTGGACGCCGTGGCGATGACCGTCATCAGATAGCGGTCCTCGGCCGGCGACACGGCCTTGTGGCTCTTCTGCCACGGCTCCCCGGTCGGCACGAACACCACCTCGTCGAGGTGGAACAGGGCGGCCACCTCACTGGCGGCCACCAGGTGTCCGTGGTGGATCGGGTCGAACGTTCCGCCCATCACGCCGAGTCGGCGCTTGCCGCGGCCGCCAGTAGGCACTTCCTGCTCTCCCATGCGTGCAGAGCCTACTGGCACGGCAGCGGGCGCCTTCGGTCCGGTCGCCGGCTCAGCGGTCGCGGTTGAAGCGGGTGGTGATCCACAGCAGCAGGAGCAGCGCACCGAGCGCGCCGAGACCGGTGAGGTAGGGGTTGAGGCTGTCGTGGTTGCCACCGTGCTCGGCGCCCTCGGCGAGCGTGACCAGGCTGACGGCGGTGCTGTGGAGGCTCATCTTCAACAGGACCTATCGATCGGGGACGGGAGAAGACTTCGCGCACATCGTATGCGGGCCGTCCGGGCACGCTCACGCCGACTCAGTCGTTGTCCGGGCTGTCGTACCCCGCCGCCGTCCACCATGCCCGAGTTATCCACAGGCTCCGGTGGCCGTGGACCCCAGCACCTAGGCTGGGATTCGTCAGGGGGACGAGCAAGGTCTCGTACGAACAGGGGGCATCCATGACCGAGAAGTCCGACAACCAGGGGAACGTGCCGAGCAGGCAGCGCAAGCGGTTCCCGGAAATCTCCTCACGCGCCTACGAGCATCCGGCGGACCGCTCGGCGCTCGTGGCCCTGCGCAAGCTCACCGGCTTCGACACGGTCTTCAAGGCCCTCAGCGGGCTGCTGCCCGAGCGCAGCCTCCGACTGCTCTTCCTCTCCGACTCCGTGCGGGTGAGCGACGCCCAGTTCTCCCACCTCAACGACATGCTGAGGGACGCGTGTTACATCCTGGACCTGGAGAAGGTCCCGCCGATGTACGTCGCGCAGGACCCGAAGCCGAACGCGATGTGCATCGGTCTCGACGAGCCGATCATCGTGGTCACCACGGGCCTCGTGGAGCTGCTCGACGAGGAGGAGATGCGGGCGGTCGTCGGCCACGAGGTGGGCCACGCCCTCTCCGGTCACTCCGTGTACCGCACGATCCTGCTGTTCCTCACCAGCCTGGCGGTCAAGGTCGCCTGGATCCCCCTCGGAAACGTGGCGATCATGGCGATCGTCACGGCGCTGCGGGAGTGGTTCCGCAAGTCCGAGCTGTCCGCGGACCGGGCGGGTCTCCTGGTCGGGCAGGACCTCCAGGCGTCGATGCGCGGTCTGATGAAGATCGCCGGCGGCAACCATCTGCACGAGATGAACGTGGACGCGTTCCTCGCCCAGGCCGACGAGTACGAGAAGGGCGGCGACCTGCGCGACTCCGTCCTGAAGATCCTCAACGTGCTCCCGCGCACGCACCCCTTCACCACGGTCCGGGCGGCCGAGCTGAAGAAGTGGTCCGAGACCCGGGACTACCAGCGGATCATGGACGGGCACTACCCGCGGCGGACGGAGGACAAGGACACCTCGGTGACCGACTCCTTCCGGGAATCGGCCGGGCACTACGCCGAATCGGTGCGCACGAGCAAGGATCCGCTGATGAAGCTGGTCGGTGACATAGCCGGCGGCGCGGGCGACCTGGCGGGCGACCTGGGCGGGAAGCTGCGCAGTCGGTTCGGCGGCGGCGCCCCGCGCACGGACGGCGGCACGGGCGGCCGCGGTGGCGGCGAGGGCGACGGCACCAGCGGTGACGGCGGCAGCACCGACGGCGGTCAGAAGGAGGGCTGAGCGCTCGGGGCCAGGGTCCCGCAGAGCGAGGAGACGGACGGCCGGCCGGTGGCGTACGGGTCGGTGACGGCCGCCCCGCCCGAGTCCGGAGCCCGTTCGCCCGCGAGCAGCGGGCGCAGGGCGCCGGCGGGGTCGGGTCCGCAGGCCTGCGGACCGGCCTGGACGGTGCTGGCGAGGAGCTCGGCGCGGTGCATCCGCAGGTCCTCGCGGTCGAAGCGGAAGTGCGTCTCGCGGTGGACGGTGAAGAGGGAGGCCTCGCCCACGGGCCCGGCGCCGGAGGCCGCGGGGCGCAGGGCGTAGGTGAAGGTGTGATCCGAGGTGACCTCCAGCATGTCGGTCGCCGTCTCCGCGAAGCGGAGGGTGCCCTGGACGCGGACGGAGCGGTCCGCCAGGGCGACCTCGGCGGGGTCGAACCGCACCAGCCAGCCGCCGACCGCGTGGCGGCCGTCGTCGAGCGAGGCCTCGACGCTCTGGTCGAACTGCGCCAGCTGGTCGGGGTCGAGGAGCAGCCGGGCGGGGCGGACCGTCACGCCCGTCAGGACGTCGGGCTCCAGTGAGGAGGCCACGAGATAGTCCTTGGCGATCGTGAGGGCGGTCACGACCTGGCTCTCCGAGAAGTGTGTGGTGCGTCCGGTGACCGGGAGGTTGATGCCGGCGGCGCCCGTGCGGTACTCGGCGGCGGGGCTGTGGGCGAAGAGCTGGGCCGGCTCGCCGCCCGGGACGGGGCCCTGCGGGGCGAGCGGGACCATGGTGATCCGCAGCGGTTCTGCCCGCTGGTCGACCGGGGGCTGGTAGGGGTTGCGTACGCCGAGGTAGATGGCCGTACCGAAGGCGAGGAGGATCAGCAGGACCAGCAGGAGGGCCTGGCGGGAGCCGCTTCTGGCCTCGGTCCAGGTGGGGCGGGAGCGTACGGCCTGGGAGTGTTCCCCCATCCGCTCCTCGGCGGAGAACTCCTGGAGCCGGGCAGCGCGGACGAACGACTCGTCGAAGACGACGGATCGGTACTCGTCCTCACCACCGCCGGGGTCGGGAACCGGCCCCTCAGGCGGGTCGCCACGCCCTGCCATACCTTCAGAGTAGGTCGGACGCGGCCCGGGTAAACGCCCAGGTACACGACAAGTTCCGAAGAATTCCGACGAAAGGGCCGGCCACCTGGGCACATGCCGCCGGGCGCCCGGATCGTGGGGATCACGGCGTTCGGGGGACGGCGGGGACGGGTGGCGCGGAGTACTCGGCGGAGGCCGAAGGCGCGGTGACCGCCGGAGGGTTCACACGCGGTTTGTCGATCCCGGTGGTCGCCGGGGCGGGGACCTGGTCCTGACGGTTGGCGGAGGCACCGCGGTAGACCGCGGTGAAGGCGAGGGCGACCATGCCGACGCCCATCACCAGGGCGAGCACCCAGGCGACGGGCCGGTGCCAGCGGGCGCTGCCCCGGTAGGGGCGCAGGGCGCCGCCGTGGGGGCCGTAGGGGCCGCAGTCGCCGTCGGGGTCGTCAGGGTCGTAGTCCGGGCCGTAGCGGCCGCCGAGGGGGTCCGAGGGGTCGTAGCCGTCCTCGTAGAGGTCGTCGTCGCCCGGGCCGCCGCCGGCCCGGGCGCGGGCGGCCTCCGCCTCGGCGCGCGCCTGCGCGGCCGCGAGAAGGCGCTCCACGGCGGTCGGCTCGTGGACCTCGGCGGCCCGTACGAAGTCCTCGTCGAACACCACGGTGGCGAAGTCGTCCGCGCCCCCGCGGTCGTCAGCGTTCTCAGGGTCCCTGCCGTCCGGGAACGGCTTGCCCCCCACGTCGTCCGGCACGTTTTTCAGAGTAGACCTGGGAGGTGGTTTTGGGCAGGGAGAGTGCGAACTATCCCCGCCCGTACGGCTCCCCCGGGGCCCCGTGAAGGCGGGGCCGATCGGGGGATTCCGAGGTCAGCGGGTGTGGCCGTCGCCGGTGACGATGTACTTCGTCGAAGTCAGCTCGGGCAGGCCCATGGGCCCACGGGCGTGGAGTTTCTGGGTCGAGATGCCGATCTCGGCGCCGAAGCCGAACTGGCTTCCGTCGGTGAAACGGGTGGACGCGTTGACGGCGACCGTCGTGGAGTCGACCAGCTGGGTGAAGCGGCGGGCCGCGGCCTGCGAGGTGGTGACGATCGCCTCGGTGTGGCCGGAGGACCAGAGCCGGATGTGCTCGACGGCCTTGTCGAGGGAGTCGACGACGGCTGCGGCGATGTCGTAGGAGAGGTACTCGGTCTCCCAGTCCTCCGGGGTCGCGGCGACGACGGTGGCCTTGGAGCCCTCGGCCCGGGCGAGGACGCGCTCGTCGGCGTGGACGGTGACTCCGGCGTCGGCCAGGGCGGCGAGGGCGAGGGGGAGGAAGGCGTCCGCGATGTCCTGGTGGACGAGGAGGGTCTCGGCGGCGTTGCAGACGCTGGGGCGCTGGGCCTTGGAGTTGATCAGGATGTCGACGGCCATGTCGAGGTCGGCCTGGGCGTCCACGTAGACGTGGCAGTTTCCGGTGCCGGTCTCGATGACCGGGACGGTGGACTCCTCGACGACGGTACGGATCAGAGAGGCGCCGCCGCGCGGGATGAGGACGTCGACCAGTCCGCGGGCGCGCATCAGCTCGCGCACCGAGTCGCGGGACTCGCCGGGGACGAGCTGGATGGTGTCGGCGGGCAGGCCGGCGCCGCCGACGGCGTCGCGCAGGACCGTCACCAGGGCGGTGTTGGAGGAGTAGGCGGAGGACGAGCCGCGCAGGAGGACGGCGTTTCCGGCCTTGAGGCAGAGGGCGGCCGCGTCCACGGTCACGTTGGGGCGGGCCTCGTAGATGATGCCGACGACGCCGAGGGGGACGCGGATCTGGCGCAGGTCGATCCCGTTGGGGAGGGTCGAGCCGCGGACGACCTCGCCGATCGGGTCGGGCAGGGCTGCCACGTCGCGCACGTCGGCGGCGATGGCGCGGACGCGCTCCGGGGTGAGGGTGAGCCGGTCGATGATCGACTCGCTGGTGCCGGCCTCGCGGGCGCGGGCGACGTCCTCGCCGTTCGCCTCGACGATCTCGGCGGTGCGGACCTCGAGGGCGTCCGCGATCGCCAGCAGGGCGTCGTCCTTGGCCGCGCGCGGAAGTGGCGCGATTTCGGCGGCGGCGGCGCGGGCGCGGTAGGCGGCCCGGGCGACCGGGGACAGGTTGTCGAGGGGCGTGAGCGAGGTCATGCCCGCAGGGTACTGGCACCTCTGCGGACATCCCTCACGAATGCCGTCCGTATCCCGCACTCCGAGACGCTGGTCTCAGAGGCGCCGTTCTCAGTACGGGTGGACCCCCACCGGGGCGGCCGGTGGGGGGCCGTAGCCCTCGGCGATGCGCTGGTGGTAGGTCTCGCGGTCGATGACCTCCAGGCCGACGATCTCCCACGGCGGCAGCTTGGCGCTCTGCCGGTGCTCGCCCCACAGCCGCAGCGCGACCGCCGCGGCATCGTGCAGGTCACGGGCCTCTTCCCAGTAGCGGATCTCGGCGTGATCATTGGCGTAGCGGCTGGTGAGCAGGAAGGGATGGTCGTGCGCCAGCTGTTCGAGGCCGCGCCTGACCTCCTTCAGCGGGGCCTCGGCGCCCGAGACGCTGAGGGTGATGTGCCAGAGCTTCGAGGCGACCACCGGCCGTTCCTCGACGCGTGCCCCAGCTGTGTCGGTGTCCTGTCCCTCGTCGAAGTCGGCTCCGGCCTCGACACTGGTCAGGGCGCGTTCGGCTGTCCCGCGGGGCAGTGCCCCTGGGCGCGCTCGTCTCACCGGCGGCCTCCTGTTTGATGCGTGTGGTGCTGTACCCCGCCCTTGTCTTGTCCCCGAGACAAAGTTGACCAGCCCGAGGCGGCATCCGGGGCGGTTTTGGTAAAGGTCCCTACCGGATGGCCGGTCTTTCAGCCGTTTCTCCACACGCCGGTCACGAGGGGCGCATCAGGGGCGGACGACGACCAGATCGTCGCGGTGGACGACCTCCCGCTCGTACTCCGGGCCGAGCTCCTTGGCGAGCTCGGGCGTGGAGCGGCCGAGCATCCGCGGGATCTCCTTGGCGTCGAAATTGACCAGTCCGCGGGCGACGGCCCGGCCGTCGGTGTCGCGCAGTTCGACCGGGTCGCCGGCCACGAACTCCCCCTCCACAGCGGCGATTCCGGCCGCGAGGAGCGACTTCTTGCCCTCGACGACGGCCCGTACCGCACCCTCGTCCAGGGTCAGATGGCCCTGCGGGGTGGAGGCGTGGGCGAGCCAGAGCAGCCGGTCGGCGGAGCGGCGGCCGGTGCGGTGGAAGTACGTACCGGTGTCGCGGCCGGAGAGGGCGTCGGCGGCGCGGATGGCGGAGGTGAGGACGACGGGGATGCCGGCGGCGGCGGCGATCCGGGCGGCCTCGACCTTGGTGACCATGCCGCCGGTGCCGACCCCTGCCTTGCCGGCGGAGCCGATCTCGACATGGGCGATGTCCGCGGGGCCCGCCACCTCCGCGATCCGCGCGGAGCCCAGCTTGGCGGGGTCGCCGTCGTAGAGCCCGTCGACGTCCGAGAGCAGGACGAGCAGGTCGGCGCGGACGAGATGGGCGACGAGGGCGGCGAGCCGGTCGTTGTCGCCGAAGCGGATCTCGTCCGTCGCGACGGTGTCGTTCTCGTTGACGACCGGCAGCGCGCCCATGGCGAGGAGCTGGTCGAGGGTCCGGTAGGCGTTGCGGTAGTGGGCGCGCCGGCTGGTGTCGTCGGTGGTGAGCAGCACCTGGCCGACGCGTACGCCGTAGCGGGCGAAGGAGGCGGTGTAGCGGGCGACGAGGAGACCCTGGCCGACGCTGGCGGCGGCCTGCTGGCGGGCGAGGTCCTTGGGTCTGCGGGTGAGGCCGAGCGGGGCGAGACCGGCGGCGATGGCGCCGGAGGAGACCAGCACGATCTCCTTCTCGCCGCCGCTGCGGACCTTGGCGAGGACGTCGACGAGGGCGTCGACCCGGTCGGCGTCGAGGCCGCCGGACGCGGTGGTGAGCGAGGAGGAGCCGACCTTGACGACGATCCGTCGGGCTTCCGTCACGAACTGCCTTGCCTCTGTCACCTGTACCGCCGTCACCTGCGTCGCCCTCACTCGGATGTCTGCCAGGCAATCTACGCGAGCCGGGACGGAGGGCGCCCGTCCATTCCACCCAGCGGAACGGACGGGCGCCGCGTCGCCGGGCCCGTCGTCAGCGTGTGGCGACGGAGTCCGGCTCGACGCCGGAATCACCGGTGGAGCCCGCGGGGCCCGCCTCCGCCCTGCGCCCGCCCGGCACGAGGATCTTCTTCGACAGCAGATAGGTGAACGGGATGGCCACGACGGCCGCGACCAGCGGCGCGATCCGGTCGTCCATCCCGGCCCATGTCACCAGGGCGTACAGGCCGACGCTCTGCACCAGGTAGTTGGTGAGGTTGGTGAGCGGGAAGAGCGCGAACTTCTTCCAGGTGGGCCGGGTGCGGTAGGTGAAGTACGTGTTGAGGAAGAAGGAGCCGACCATGCTGAGCACGAAGGCGATGGAGTAGGCGGCGAAGTACGGCATCCACGGGTGCAGCAGCAGATAGCAGCCGTAGAACGTCCCCGTGTTGATCCCGCCCACCACGCCGAAGCGGACGATCTGGCCGAGCTGGCCGCGCATCACATCTCCCGTTCGGTCGCCGCGACGCGGGCGCGGCCGTCCCGGCGGCCCGCGGCGTAGGCGCTGCCGGCGATGGGGCGGCGCGTCCGGGTGCGGTCGGTCTCCTTGACGAGGAAGTGCGGCCGCCGCTTGGTCTCGTAGTAGATGCGGCCGATGTACTCGCCGATCAGCCCCAGCATGATCATCTGTACGCCGCCGAGCCCGACGATGATCGCGACCAGGGTGACATAGCCCGGGGCGCTGACGCCCTGGGTGAGGGCGGCCACGACGATCCAGATCGCGTACAGCGCGGCGAGACCGGTGAGCGTGAGGCCGAGCCAGATCGCGATGCGCAGCGGCCTGTTGTTGAAGGAGATCAGCCCGTCCATGCCGTAGTTGAGCAGGGAGCTGAACTTCCACTTCGTCTCGCCCGCCTCACGCGCGGCGTTCTGGTAGTCGAAGGTGACGGTGTCGAAGCCGATCCAGGAGAAGAGCCCCTTGGAGAAGCGGTTGTACTCGGGCAGCGAGAGCAGCGCGTCCACGGCCGCGCGGGAGAGCAGGCGGAAGTCGCCGACGCCGTCGGTCAGTTCGACGTCGATCCACTTGTTGACACCGCGGTAGTAGAGCCGGCTCAGGGCGCTGCGGAGCTTCTTGTCGCCCTCGCGGGTGCGCCGGGCGATGATCTGCTCGTGGCCCAGCGCGTGGAGTTCGAGCATGCGCTCGATGAGCTCCGGCGGGTGCTGGAGGTCCGCGTCCATGATCACGACGGCGTCGCCGGTGGCTTCGCGGAGCCCGGCGAGCATGGCGGCCTCCTTGCCGAAGTTCCGGCTGAAGGAGACGTACCGGGTCTCCTTCTCGAACTCGGCGGCGATGGCGCGCAGCCGGACGAAGGTGTCGTCCTTGCTGCCGTCGTCGACGTAGCAGATCTCGTACGTGATGGGCAGGCCGCCCAGGACCTCGCGGATACGGGTGTCGAACTGGTCGATCACCGCTTCCTCGTTGTAGCAGGGGACAACGACGGACAACTTGATCATGAACGTTGGCTCCTGAACGACGAACGCGATCTACGGGACGAGTCGGCGGCGCGGGATGTGCGGAACGTGCCGGAGGTACGGGTACGGAGCAGGTGGGCGGCGGTGACGGCGAGCAGCAGCGCCGCGGCGGCACCGCTCGCCGCCAGGCCGAGCCGCAGCCCCGGGGTGCGGTAGGAACAGAAGAGCCGCGAGGCGCCGTCGCCGAGCTCCACCGCCATCAGGCCGCCGAGCGTGCGCGGCACGCGCGCGGGGCCGCCGTCGACGGCGCACCGCCAGCCGGGGGTGGCGGGCACGGCCAGGACCGCGGTCCCCGCCGTGCGGGCGGCGAACGCGGCGCCGATGCCGTGGCCCGCGGCGACCACCTCGGCGGGGCCGGTGGCGCGCAGATTCCGCACGGTCCGGTCGAGCGCGGCACGGTCGAGGCAGCCGACGGGGCTCTGCGGGATGTACTGGCGCTGCGCCGAGCGGACCCCGACCGCGACCCGGCCGTCCGCGGGGACGGTCCCGAGGCGGTACAGCGGGTTGCTGGTCATGGGGTACTTGCCGACGGGCCGGAGGGCCGTGCCGAGCGCGTCGACCCGGCCGCGCAGCCAGGGCGCGTACCAGTACGCCTCCGAGCCCGGGGTGCAGACGGCGGTGAAGGTGGTTCCGGCACCCGCGCCGTCCGCCGTGAGGGGCCAGCCGCGGCCGGGCACGGGGTCACCGCCACCGCTCCTCGTGAGCGTCGGCACCTCGTAGACCCGCGCGCCAAGGACCCGTTCCTGGCGCGAGAAGAGCGAGACGTCACGGACGGTCCCGTCGAGGGGCGTACCGGACGGGCGCAGGGTGACGACGGGCGGGGCGAGGGCAGGGCGCCGGACGAATCCGTCGGGTCCGGCGTCCGGTTCGAGGTAGCTGCTGACGCCCATGACGGCGCGGCCGACCGGGTCGTTGAAGCTGCGCGTGTGGCGGCCCTGGATGTACCAGCCGCCGCCGAGCCGGTGGAGGGCGTCGGCGGTGACCGCCGGCAGATAGCTGCTGTAGTAGCCGCCCCCCTGCCCGGCGAGCAGCATCGGATCGTTGGAGGCGAACGAGTGCGGACCCGGGTCGGTACGGCTCGCGGGCCAGGCGTCCGCCGCCTTCAACTGCGCGTACGCGGCGAGCGCCTGCTCGTCGAAGGTGCGCTTGGGCTTCCACCACTCGATGGCGTCCCGGATCCTTGTCGTGGACAGGACGGTGTACGAGGAGGAGAGGAAGACCGCCCCGGCCAGGGCCACGGTGAGACCGCGGCGCACCCGGCGGTCGTCCCGGAAGCGGTCCAGCGCGAGGAGCAGGCCGAGGAGGACGACTCCCCCGGCGGTGAGGATCCAGGGCCCCGTCGTCATGTACGCGGTGGTGCTCACGCACAGGACCAGGACGAGGACCAGGGCGGCGCCGCCGAGCAGCTCCGGGAGGCGGGGACGGCGGGCGAGCGCCAGCCAGGCGACGCACACGAGCACGGCCGTCAGGGCGATCGAGGCGCGGTAGGGGCTGCCGTTGGGCATGGCCAGTCCGTGCCAGAGCAGGATCGTGGGCTGCCAGACCAGGGAGCCGGCCATCAGCGCGATCAGGGCGAGCCAGGCGATCCGCTCCCTGCGCGGCACGCGGCCGATGAAGGGGTAGGCGGCGACGAGGAGCAGGGCGAGCATGCCGACGGAGATGTGCGGCGCGCGGCCGACCAGGCCGCCCGGGATCAGGTGCGCCAGATAGTCGAGGGGCGCGGGTGGGCCCTGGTAGACGGCCTCGGGTGCGGGCTGGGAGAGCTTGCTGGCTCTGAGGCTGACGGTCAGTACGGGCGCGGCCAGCAGGATCCCGGCGCCGGTCATGGAGGCGGCCCGCGCGACCACGCGCAGCCGCTCCGCCACGGGCCGCCCGTCCAGCAGCACCCGGACCAGCAGGACCAGGCCCATCCCGATCGTGGCCATCGCGGCGGTGTAGAAGTTGCCGGCCCAGCAGACCGTCACGAGCAGCGAGCCGGTCACCCAGCGGCGGCGGTGCAGGCACCAGTCGTAGGCGATGCCGAGCAGCGGAAGGGCGACCAGGCCCCACATCCACATGGGGTCCGAGAATCCGTCCGAGATCATCCAGGCGCTCAGTCCGAATCCGACCGAGAGCAGGGCGCGCAGCCAGGGACTTCCCTCGTGGAGTCGGCCGAGAAAGACGGTCGTCAGCGCGGCGGCGAGCCCGACGCTGAACAGTGTCACCAGAAAGACGGGGAACTCGACACCGTCCCGGGGGAAGACCCCGACCAGCCACGAGAACGGGTTCATCAGATAGGTGAAGAAGTCGGCGAGAAAGGGCGTGCCGTATCCGCTGGCCCAATTGAAGAACAGGTCGCCATGGGCTTCGCCGTGCATCAGGTCCCAGAGGCGCGCGTGGAACGGCACGAACTGATTCCCGAGGTCGTTCACCGCGCGGGATCTGCCGCCGAAGGGATACGTGCCCTGCACGGCCATGGCGAGGCAGTACGCGCCCATGGCCGTCACGGCGGCGAACCAGGGCGCGGTCCGCCGCGCCCTGAGGTCTCTTCTGAGCGCCGGCCCGGTCGGTGTCACCCCTGGAGAGGAATCGTCTCCTCGCCGGCCGGCACCCTTCTCAAGCGAGGGATTCAGCACGGCGGACATCCCTGAATTCCGAACTCCTGGTCGACATTCGAACGGCCCGTCACTTTCCCTCGTCCATTTATGCACAAACAGGTTATGACCCGATGCGCACACTTCTCTTGGAAGAGGACGGAGCCGATAGGGTTGCCCCTTAAAAATCGACGAATCCGATCGCGGAGCGCCCCGTCGTCCGGGCGTGGACCCCCACCCGGACGCCTCCCACCCCATCGGACCGCCGGAAAGTGAACGCGAGGTGCCGTCGAGGCAGCCTGCGCACGAAAATGGATCGAGGTGCCAGTGCCTGACGTCTCAGTGATCGTCATCGGCTACAACGACGCGGAGCGTCTCCCGACGGCCGTGCGATCGGTGTTGGACCAGACACTGCGGAGCGTCGAGGTCGTGATCGTCGACGACTGCAGCGAGGACCGCACCTTCGAGGTCGCCCAGGAACTGGCAGCCGCCCAGCCGGAGCGGGTCCGGGCCTACCAGCTGCCGGAGAACAGCGGCGCGGGCGGAGAGCCGCGCAACGTCGGCATCGGCCACGCGCGGGGCCGGTACGTGATGTTCCTGGACAGCGACGACGTCCTGGAGCGCAACGCCTGCCGCAACATGGTCGCGGCCGCCGAGGAGACCGGCGCCGACCTGGTCTCGGGCCTGTGCGTGCGCCTCACCAAGGACTCCCGGCACGAGAAGCGCAACGAGTGGTACGCGTGGCTCTACTCGGCGACCCGCACCCTGGAGTCCGTCACCGAACTGCCCGACCTGTTCGTCTGGGACACGCTCTCCACGAACAAGTGCTACCGCCGCGACTTCCTCCTCGACAACGGACTCCGCTTCCCCAAGGGGATGTTCTACGAGGACCTGATGTTCGTCGCCGACGCCTACCTCGCGGCGAAGAAGATCACGCTCATCCCCAACCAGGTCTACTTCTGGCACGTCTACGAGCGGGCCGAGGTCAAGTCGGTCACCAACAGCCGCCACGAGATGGTGAACTACCGGCACCGGCTGGAGATCCACCGCCGGATCGACGCGCTCCTCGACCGGCACGGTCTGGAGGAGCTGCGGGCCGCCAAGGACGTCAAGTTCCTCAAGCACGACCTCGTCCTCCATCTGCGTGATCTTCCGTTCCGGGACGAGGCCTACCGCCGCGAGTTCGCCGAGCTCTCCCGGCCGTACCTCCAGGGCCTGGACCGCGAGGCGTACGGCCAGGCGGCCAAGATCCAGGCGATCTGCGCGTACCTCCTGGAGAAGGGCGACTGGGAGAACCTGCTGCCCGCCGTGGACACCCTGATCCACCGCGACAAGGTCTCCTCCCCGCTCGCCCGGCGCGACGGCCGGGTCTACTGGTGCGCGGAGCACCTCGACGACGCGTTCGGCCGGGAGGTCCTCGACGTCACCGAACTCGGCTATCACCAGAAGCCGATCGACAAGCTGTTCCTGCGCAACGAACTCACCTCGTACACGGAGTCCGACGGCATCGCGCGCCTCGCCGGCCGGATCACCAACCCGCTGGGGATCGTGGCGCCCGGGGACACGCTCACCGCCGAGCTGGAGTTCCGCGCCCGCCGCCGCAGCCTGCGGACGTACGTCTTCCCCGTCACCTCACTGCGCCACGACGGCGAAACGGTCCGCTGGGAGACCGAGGCCGACATCAGCTCGACGCTCCGGCCCCTCGGCGTCATCGACCCGGTGTGGGACGCCCGCGTCGTCCTGCGGGCGAACGGCGTAAGCACCCGGACCCGGCTCACCGTCGACCAGCACGATCTGGGCGGCGGAGCGCTCCCCGTCAAGCCACGGCTGACACGCCTGGTGGGCGACCGCATGGAGCCCCACCCCACCGCCAAGGGGCATCTCGCCTTCCGTCTCGTCTCGTCCAAGGGCGACAGCGACCGGATCGAGGAGCTCGTCCAGCGCGGACTGCGGGGGAAGCCGGGGCAGGTCGCCAAGTCCGGTCTGCGGCGGGCCAAGGCGCTGCGCAAGACCCTCACCTCCGGTGAGACCAAGCTGCGGCTCTACCACGAGGTGTACAGCCGGCTGCCCGTGCAGAAGCGGACGGTCGTCTTCGAGAGCCAGCTGGGCAAGCAGTACAGCGACAGCCCACGCGCGATCTACGAGGAGATGCGCCGCCAGGGCCTGGACTTCCACGCGGTCTGGTCGTACGCCGGAACACCGCGGGACTTCCCCGAGGACGTCCAGCTCGTACGCCGCTGGTCGCTGCCGTACCTCAAGGCGCTGGCCCGCGCCGAGTTCTGGGTCGACAACCAGAGCTATCCGCTGAAGCTCGCCAAGCGGCCCGAGACGACGTACATCCAGACCTGGCACGGCTCCGCGCTCAAGAAGATGGGGTTCGACCAGCCCAGCCTCAAGGCGCAGACCCGGCAGCAGCAGGCGGTCCAGCAGGACCACCTCGACCGCTTCGACCACTTCCTGGTGCGGTCGGAACACGATGTACGCACCCTCGCCAAGGCCTTCCGGCTGAAGGACCGGACGCTGCTGCGAACCGGCTACCCGCGCAACGACGTGCTGGTCAGGGCCCGGCAGCGCGAGGAGGAGGCGGGGCGCCGGGAGCGCGGCCCGCTCGCCGAGAAGCTCGGCATCCCGGACGACCGGACCGTGCTGCTGTACGCGCCGACCTTCCGCACCTCGGGCAAGGCCAGCCGGTTCGCGCTGCCCTTCGACGTGGAGCGGTTCGCCGAGGAGTTCGGCGACCGCTACGTGCTGCTGGTGCGGGCCCACTACTTCAACCACGTGGTGCTGCCGCCCGATGTCGAGGGCAAGGTCGTCGACGTCTCCTCGGAGCACGACGTGATGCCGCTGATGGAGCTCGCCGACGCCCTGATCACGGACTACTCCTCCGTGATGTTCGACTACGCCCTGCTCGACCGGCCGATGCTCTTCTTCACGTACGACTACGAGGCGTACGTCCACGAGGACCGCGGGACCTACTTCGACCTGCTGGAGCACGCGCCCGGCCCGGTCCTCCGGACGGAGGACGAACTCCACGCCTCGCTGCGGAACCTCGAGTCCGAGGGCAGGGAGTACTGCGACGCGCGCAAGCGCTTCGTGGCCGAGTTCGGCGAGTACGACCAGGGCGACGCCGCGCACTCGATCGTCCAGAAGTTCTTCTCCGGGTGGAGCCGTCGATGACCGAGACGATGGAAGCAGCGACCGGGACGACGACCAGGGACATCGTCCTCGTCTCCAACAGTGTCGACGAGATCGGCGGCATCACCAGCTGGTCGCACCAGATGGCGCGGCTCTTCAGCGAGCGCGGCCACCAGGTCCATGTGGTCGGCATCGTCCCCGCCCCGGAGGAGCGACGCGCGGACCTCGGTACCGATCTGCCCTACCGGACGACGACGCTGTACGACGCCCACCCGCCGGTCCTGAAGCCACGGCGCGGCGTGAAGGGCCGGCTCGACCTGGTCGAGCGGCGGCGCAGGGCCTCGCGCGCTTCGGGCATGCGCAGGGAGGCGGCGAAGCTCACGAAGATCCTGCGCTCCGTGCGCCCGGGTTCCGTCGTCGTCGTGACGCAGGTCTGGGCCATGGAGTGGGTGGCCCTCGCGGACACCTCGGGGCTGCGGGTGATCGGCATGAGCCACGAGTCCTTCCAGACGTGCCGTGCCTCGTCCCGCTTCCAGCGGGTCAAGCGGTACTACCAGGACGTGGACCGGATGCTCGCGCTGACGCGGGAGGACGCGGACCTGTGGATCCGCCAGCGGTTCGACCACGTCGGCGCCATGCCGAACCCGCTGCCGTTCTTCCCCGACGAGCCGTCCCCGCGAACGGCCAAGGCGGTCGTCAGCATCGCCCGGCTGCATGAGGAGAAGGGCGTCGACCTGCTCCTGGACGCCTGGTCCGAGGTCGCGCCCTTCCACCCCGACTGGGTCCTGCGGGTCTACGGCTCCGGCGAGGAGGAGGCGGCGCTGAAGGCGCAGGCCGCCCGGCTCGGGCTGACCGGCTCCGTGGCGTGGATGGGGCGTACGGACGATGTGCCGGGCGCGCTGCGCGGCGGCTCGCTGTTCGCGCTGTCCTCGCGGGGCGAGGGCTTCCCGCTCGCCCTGATGGAGGCGATGGCGACGGGCGTGCCGTGTGTCGCCTTCGACGTGGCCCCGGGTGTCCGGGAAATCATCGCGGACGGTGAGAACGGGCTCGTGGTGCCGCCCGGCAACACGGGCGAGTTCGCGCACAGGCTCGACGAGCTGATCTCCGACAAGGAGCTGCGGGACCGGATGGGCGAGCGGGCCCGGGTCGACATCCAGCGCTATTCGACGGACGAGATCGTGGCGCGCTGGGAGTCCCTCTTCGCGCTGCTGGACCGCTAGGGAGCCGAGGGGCGGCCGGAGGTGCGAGCGGCCGGGGGCGACGAGAGGGAGGACCGCCGGTGACCGGCGGTCCTCCCTTCGTATCGCCTGCGTAGCGGCCTCGGATCAGGCGGAGACGCCGCGGCGGGCGACCCAGCCCGTCCAGGCGGAGTCGATCATGTCGCGGACGTCGTGGCGGGCCTTCCAGCCCAGCTCCGTGGCGATGCGGTCCGCGGAGGCGACGACGCGGGCCGGGTCGCCGGGGCGGCGCGGGGTGACGACGGGCGCGGCGGAGTGGCCGGTGATCTCGTTGATCAGGTCGATCATCTCGGTGACGGAGACACCCTCGCCACGGCCGATGTTGACCGTCAGATCGCGCGGCTCGCCGGCGGCGGCCCACTCGGCGAGCTTGCGCGCGGCCACGAGGTGCGCGTCGGCGAGGTCCTCGACGTGGATGTAGTCACGGACGCAGGTGCCGTCCGGGGTGGCGTAGTCGTCACCGAAGATCCGCGGGGCCTCACCGGCGTCGAGCCGCTCGAAGACCATCGGGACCAGGTTGAAGACACCGGTGTCGGCCAGCTCGGGGGTCGCGGCGCCCGCCACGTTGAAGTAGCGCAGGCAGGCCGTGGAGATGCCGTGGGCCTTGCCGGCCGCCCGGACCAGCCACTCGCCGGCGAGCTTGGTCTCGCCGTACGGGCTCAGCGGCAGGCAGGGCGTCTCCTCGGTGACGAGGTCGACGTCGGGCATGCCGTAGACGGCGGCCGAGGAGGAGAAGAGGAAGTTGCGCACGCCGGCGGCGGCCACGGCCTCGAGGAGGACGGTGAGGCCCAGCACGTTCTCGCGGTAGTAGTGCAGGGGCTGCTCGACGGACTCGCCGACCTGCTTCTTCGCGGCGAGGTGGACGACGCCCGTGACACCGTGCTCGGCGATGGTCCGGTCGAGCACCTCGCGGTCCAGGGTCGAACCGACCACCAGGGGCACGCCCTCCGGAATCCGCTCCTGGTAGCCCGTGGACAGGTCGTCGAGGACGACGACCCGCTCCCCCGCCTGCGTCATGGCGCGGACCACGTGCGAGCCGATGTATCCGGCACCACCGGTGATCAGATAAGTCATAACGCCCAAATCCCTTTCGCTAAGTCCCGCGGGAGAGCCTGCGGAGCCTGGCTCCGACTGCCCGGAGCCCGTCACGGACACCGGGTGCGATCCGCACCGCGAGCGAGCCGTTGGCCGTGGTGTACTGCTGCACCAGCAGTACACCGTACCGGCTGCTCGGCAGGACCCACCGTCGCTGCCGCTCCTCCGGCAGCCGCAGCGCGGTCGCGAAGGACTCGCCATCGGCGCAGTCCACCGTGATCCGGAGGTCCCAGAGCTGGATGCCCCTGTCTCCCCGGCCGCGGCCCGCCAGCGCGAGGGCGGTGAGTCCGGCCGGGACGCGGCCGGTCCAGCCGCCCGCCACCTCACGCAGCTCGGCCCGCTCGGTACGGACGGACGCGTCCGAGCCGCGGGGCAGGAACGACACCTGCGCGGTACGGGGCACGGCCGCGCTCAGCCTGCCGTACAGATCGCGCACCGTGAACCGCAGTTCGCCGCCCCGGCCGCAGTACAGGGCGGCGTCGACGACCCCCGGGAGGGCGGCCAGGGGCAGGGTGTCAATGCCGTCCAGCTCCGCGCCGGGAAGGTCGTCGGACCAGACGGCGGCGCCCCCGCTCCGGGCGTACGGCGGGAGGAGCCGGGCCGGTTCGGCGGCGAGCCGGGACAGCCGGGTCAGGTCCCGGGGCTCGTCGGCGGCCAGGATGAAGCGGGCCATCCAGCGCGAGGGGGCCGCCGCCGCGGCGAGGTCGCTCTCGTCGAACGTCTTGAGGTGTTCCCGGGTCGCCGCCCACCACTCGCTGCGGTACCCGGCGTCGCGGCGCCTCAACTCGCGGGCGTACAGGCGCAGGTCGTGTTCGAGGAACTTGGTGCGGCAGGCGGCGGCGAGCTCGGTACGGCCGGCCGCCTCGAAGGTCTCGACGGCGGTGCGGTGGGCGGCGACCCTGGCCCGCCAGTTGGTGACGCCGTCCCGGTCGAGGGAGATGGACAGATGGGCGGCGGCGCGGCGCACGTGCCAGACGTAGACCGTGTCGGGGACCACGGCGACGCGTGGCGCGGCGGCCAGGACGCGCGCGGTGAAGAGGAAGTCCTCGTAGACGCAGTGGCCTTCGGGGAAGAGGATGCCGTGCTCGGCGAGGAAGGACCGGTCGTAGACCTTGTTGACGCAGAGCGTGTCGTGGACCAGCGGGGTGAGGTCCGCCGCCGTTTCCAGGAGGGCCGGCTCGTGGTAGAGCGCGGGCTGCCAGCGCACGTCGCGGCCTTCGGGCAGCTCACGCCGTACGCAGGCGCCGACGGCGACGGGGGCGCGATGGAGCTCGGCCGCCGCGACCAGCGCCTCGGCCGCCCCCTCGGGGAGGATGTCGTCGCTGTCGAGGAATATCACCACGGGAGCGGTGACCGCGCGGACGCCGTCGTTGCGCGGGGTGCCACAGCCGCCGCTGTTCACCGTGCGGTGGACGACGCGCAGCCGGGGGTGGAGCGCGGCCAGCTCGTCCAGGACCCGTGCCGTGCCGTCGCTCGAACCGTCGTCGACGGCGATGACCTCCGCCACCACGGGTCCCTGGTCGAGGACGGACCGGATCGCCTCACCGACCAGGGCCTCGTCATTGTGTGCGATTACCACGACACCGAGTTTGCCCGCTACCTGAGGCGGGGTGACGCTACTCACATCGGGGATCCTACGGGACGCGCGCCCGACGGATCGCGCGCCGGGCGGCGTTCGTCCCGGGTGCTCCGGGCCCCTCCGGGAGGGGGGTCGTCACCCGTCATACTGGATACGTTCACATGTCCGTATGTCCAGGTTCAGGAGTCGACCGCAGTGCGCAATCCCGAGGCACCCCGGCTGCTTGGGGTCTACCGCCGAGCCATACCGGAACGCGTGCGGAAGGCCATCGTCGCGCAGGTCGACGCCGACGTCCGCCGCCGTCTGAAGATCCGGATCGCGAACGGCACGGCCGCGGCCGAGCGGCTGCGCAGCGGCCGGGTCGCCAAGCGGTACGAGACACTCACCGCCGCCCCCGACCGCGCCGTGATCAGCGTCGGCCGCGAGTCGAAGGTCGCCCTGGTCTCCACCGGGATCACCCCGCTGGAGGCCCGCCGCGCGAACCTGGACTCCGTGCTGAGCGCACTGGCCGGGGCGGGGATCGAGCACTTCTGCGTACGGAGCCAGTCGGACACCGCCGCCGCCGTGGCCGTACGGGCCGAGGACCGCGCCGCCGTCATCACGGCGCTCACCGACGCCTGCAACCGGCTGCCGGGCTACGTGGCCCCGGTCGGGGGGAGCAGCGCCGTCTCGGCGACCTCGCAGCCCGGCTTCGAGGCGGCCACCTGGCAGCGGCTGCGCGACGCCGACGTGCTGCGCCTCACCTGGTACCACACCGATCCCACGCGTCTGCTGAAGCTCGGTGACCGGTACGGCTGCGACGTGGAGTTCTGGCACGAGGAGGACGGCGAGCTGGTGGCGCCGAGGCCCGGCAAGATCGCCTCCGCCCTGCCGCTGCGGGGCGAGACCGTCACCGTGCCGGAGTCGTACTTCACCAGCCTCGCGCCCCGCGAGGCGGCCGACGCGGCCCGGGTTCCGGCCCGCGCGGAGACGGCCGTCGTCCACACCGACGAGGTCACCTTCCCGATCGACGTCGTCTACACCTGGGTCGACGGCTCCGACCCCGCCTGGCTGCGCCGTCGCGCCGAGTTCTCGGGCGAGGCCTACCACGCGGAGGCGGCCAACGCGGCGCGCTACCTCAGCCGCGACGAGCTGCGGTACTCGCTGCGCTCGCTGCACATGTACGCGCCGTGGGTCCGCACCATCTACCTGGTGACCGACGACCAGCAGCCCGACTGGCTGGACACCGAGGTCCCCGGCCTGAAGGTGGTCAGCCACAAGGACGTCTTCCGCTCCCCCGACCTGCTGCCGACGTTCAACTCGCACGCCATCGAGAGCCAGCTTCACCACATCGAGGGACTGTCCGAGCACTTCCTCTACTTCAACGACGACGTGATGCTCGGCAACGAGGTCACCCCGCAGGACTTCTTCCACTCCAACGGGCTGACCAAGTTCTTCCCGTCCCCGGCCCTGGTGCCGCTCGGCGAGCGGACCGTCGACGACCCGCCGGTCGCCGCGGCCGGAAAGAACAACCGGCGCCTGATCGAGGAGCGTTACGGCGCCGTCCTGGTCCAGAAGATGAAGCACATGCCGCACCCGCTGCGCCGCAGCGTGCTGACGGAGATCGAGACCGAGTTCGAGGCCGAGTACCGCCGTACGGAGGCGAGCAGGTTCCGCAGCATCGACGACATCTCCATCTCGTCGTCGCTGCACCACTACTACGCCTTCCACACCCAGCGGGCGGTGCCGTCCCAGCTGCCGTACGCGTACCTGGACCTGACGCATCCGTGGACGGAGACCCGGCTCGGCCGGCTGCTCGCCAGCCGCGACAAGGCCGTCTTCTGTGTCAACGACACGGTGTCGACGGAGCAGGACGTGACCGACCAGAAGGACTTGATCACGCCCTTCCTGGAGGCGTACTTCCCGGTCCCGAGCCCTTACGAGAAGAAGCCGTAGCGCGCGTAGAAACGAGAGGGGGGCCCTTCCCCGTCCGGCCGGACGGGGAAGGGCCCCCCTCTTCTGTGTGGAATCAGCTCCGCTCGAAACGCGAACGGACCGGGAAGTAGGCGTTCAGGAAGGCCCGCAGCACGCGGTCCTGCTCGTCCACCGGCACCTCCGCGTCCGCGGACTCACCGATGCAGAAGACGTCGTGGCTCCGGGAGGCCAGCAGCCGGCTGAGCACCGAGTGGTGGTCGTAGTTGCCGACGTTGACGTAGCTGCAGGAGATCGCCGACGGCACCGAGCTGCCCGTGAGGTAGCCGTAGTGGTGGTGCAGCGACGAGGTGATCGACAGGTCCGAGTTGGCCCGGAACGGGTTACGGGCCGTTGCCGAGACCTCCTCGGGGAACCGCTCGGCGATCTCGGCCAGCACGCTGCGGCGCAGGGGGTGCGGGGCATGCAGGAAGCCGTGCGTGGCGACCCGCCCGAACGCCTGCTCCAGCAGGGCCCGGTTGTTCTTCGCCGCGGCGAAGTAGCCCTCGTCGTCGGGCGACGGGTCGCTCGGCGGGACGGCGGTCGGCGAACGGAACAGCTTCGCGACACCGTTGCTCAGGAAGAACGAGCCGGGCGAGAGCGGACGGCCGATGAAGACGTCGTCGTTGAAGTAGAGGAACTGCTCGGAGAGCCCCTCGATCCGGTGCAGCTGGCTCTCGATGGCGTGCGAGTTGAACGTGGGCAGCCAGGACTGGTCCGGGAAGATGTCCTTGTGGGCGACCACCTCGATGCCGGGCTGGTCGGTGTCCAGCCACTCGGGCGTCTGGTCGTCCGTCACCAGGTAGATGGTGCGCACCCACGGCGCGAACATCTGCAGCGACCGCAGCGAGTACCGCAGTTCGTCGCGGTTGCGGAAGCGGACGTCACCGCTGTCGGCGTCGTCGACGGGCATGTCCAGCTTGCGGCGGACGTCGTCACGGCGCTTGCGCCACGCCGGGTCGGTGTCGTCGACCCACGTGTAGACGACGTCGATCGGGAAGTCGACTTCCCACATCAGCTGCTTGGTGAACTGGGTCAGCGTCGGGTAGGCGTGCTCGCCGACCTGAAGCTTGGCGGTGGGCTCCAGCGACGGCAGGCGGCGGCCGAGGAGCGTGGCCGAACGCGGGCTGTTGCGCCAGCCGTCCTCGTCCTCGTCCCAGAACTCGACGGTGCAGCCGTACGCCGGCCCGTAGCGCAGCGTCCGGCTCGCGCTCGTCACCGGCTTGAAGACCTTCACACCGGCGACCTCACCGACGGTTTCGAGCCGCTCGGCCAGTACGGCTCCGGGGGCGGCGCCGCGCGGCGTGATGAGCTCGCCGTACACGGGCTTGCCCTGCAGCTCGGTCGCGAGCGCCCGGAGGGCGCTTTCACGGTGCTCGACCGGGACGGCCACCAGGTGCGCGAGGCCGTCGTTGCGGACGAGGGTGAAGGGGACTCCGGCGTTCTCGAAGGCCTTGGCCGTGATCTCCAGGTTGAGATCGGCCATCGTCGGGCCGTCGATGTCGTCCCGCTCCTCCGCCAGGCGGCCGGCGGAGCGGATCAGGGACCGGTTCTGCGCCTGGATCATCACCTCGCGCGCCTTCTGCTCGTCGGCGGAGTTGGCGAGCAGGGAGACGGGAGCGGCGACGCTGAAGCTCTTGGTACCGCCCTGCGCGATCCGCAGGGCGGTACGGTCGGCCCGCGCGGCGAGGCGCTCGGGAGTGTCACGGCGAGCGACGAGACGCTCGAAGAGCTCCTCCCACTGCGCGGTGATCTTCTCGCCGGAGAAGCGCTCGTTGACGCCGGCACGCGCCGCCTTGCCGAAGGCGTGGCGGGTGTCGTCGTCCTCCATCAGCCGGGACATGGCCGCGGCCAGGGAGTCGATGTCCCGCGGCGGGACCAGCAGTCCGTCCACGTCGTGGCGGATGATCTCGGCGGGGCCGGTGACGATGTCGTACGCGATCACGGGCACACCCGCGGCGAAGACTTCGAGGAGGACCAGGGGGAACGCCTCGTTGCGCGAGGGCAGCAGGCAGAGCGCCGCCTTGGCCCACTCCTGCTCCATCTGGTCGGAGCGGCCCATGAGCTCCACCCGCGAGTGGATTCCGAGCCCCTCGACGAGATGACGCAGTCGCACCTGCTGCGGGCCGTCACCGAAGATCCGCAGAGTCCAGTCGGGGAAGTCGGCGGAGACACGGTGGAAGGCGTGGATCGCGTGGTCCAGCTGCTTCTCCGGGGTCATCCGGGCAGCCAGGACGATCGTCTTGCTCTCGAGGTCGGAGCGCTGGCGGTAGCCGTCGGGCACCGCGTTCGGAATGGCGACGAGCTCGGGCGCCGCGGCGCCGAGCGAGTCGGCGAACCAGTCGTTGGTGCGCTCGGTGAGCGAGACCAGGGCGTCGATCCGGGGCGCGTACACGAGGAGGGGCTCGCCGGAGACGCCGCGCAGCTGGGAGGCGCGGTGCTCCTGGTGGACGGTGACGACACGGGCCGGCGCGAGGTCGGCGACGGCGGCCATGAGGGCCGGCGTGGTCGTGACGAGGACGTCGGAGTCCAGCGAGCCGAGCGCCTGGGTCATCTCGATGTCGGAGAGCCGGTTGAAGGTGCTCTCCCAGGACGGCTTGATGATCTCGCTGGGGAGGGAGGTCAGTGTGCGGCAGGCCTCGGCGTCGAGGGTGGAGCTCCGCACGGGGCGCTCGACGGCGCCGGTCCGGTCCACCAGGTAGCGCCGCTTCACCTTGCGGGCCGCCGAGAAGAAGGGTTCCTGCCGCGTCTTGAAGACACTGAGGACCTCGACGTCATGCCGGGGCGCGAGGTGGATCGCCTGGGTGTAGGCGGCCATCTCGGTGCCGCCCATTTCGTCACCCCAGGTGAGCAGAAACGTGATCTTCATGCGACTTCCTCTGTACTGGGGTGCGCGGCTATGACATCTGCGCAGTTGACGGCGAGCGCTCCGGCCGCGGTGACATGGGCGTGCACCCGCAGGAGGGAGCCGTTGTCGAGGGCGACGATGCGGAAGGGGGTCCGGTAGACCTGCTTGGGGTGGCGGACGTCGGTCAGCTTCCGGGCGATCTTCAGCCGGGTGCCGCCGAGCCGCAGGTACAGGTCCCAGGTCCGGGCCGTGCCGCGCCCTCCGCCCATCCTGTCCAGAGGGACGTCGAAGGTGAAGCGGTCGTCCTGCCACTCGGGCGTGACGGTGACGGCCTTGTGGTTGCCTCGGCGCAGCGCCGCCTCCGCCGTCCCGGCGGCGGCTTTGGCGGGGGCGACACCGATGAGTCGTCCGTGCACGGTGACCCGGTCCCAGCGCAGGTCGAACGAGGTGAGTTCGGCGTGCGGGCGGGGGGCTCGGACCTTCAGCAGCGCGAAGCCGTCGACCGAGCGCACGAGCCGGAAGGTCGCGCCGCTCGTCGGCGACGGCGAAACCGGAAGGGTGGGGCCGTCGGAGAGGTCCTGTCCCGCGGCCGCGGCGATGGCCGCACGTCGGGTCTGCCCGTCCTCGTCCGTGATCAGGACCGCGATCCGCCAGATGCCGCTGCCGAGCACCGGTCCGCGGCCGGCGGGCTCCGGGTGGCCCTGGTGGCGCAAGGGGACGGTCGCGGTGAGCAGCGCCGTTCCGTCGGCCTGTGGTTCGAGCTCCAGAGGCACCCGCTCACGGCTCGTGCCGTGCGACAGCACGAGTTCGGCGGAGGCGACGCGTCGGCCGGGGACGGCGACGGCGACGTTCAGCGTCCTGCCGCTGGAGACGGAGAAGTGCACGGGCTTGAGCTGTGCGCCCGGCCGGATCCCGCCACCGATCGCCGGCACGGTGTGCAACTGCTCAACTCGACGGCGCATGCGTACGGCGGCCCGGCGCGCACGCTTCGCAGCGCCCACCGCGTAGGGCAGCAGTGAGTCACTCACGGCGATTCCCGGCTTCCATTCTCAGCAGACAGTCAGCGGCACATGCTGTCAAGGACGAAGTTCAATGGCAAGTTGACTCCTGATTTGACCATTATGTGACCGCAATCACTCGATCAAGTGAAACCCATGTGGCCGTTTCCCCTCTTTACCTGTGGCGATCTCGCCGGATCGTCAGCAGGAAAGCAGGGGGAAGATGGGCCGCCGGAGCAACTTCGACCACTTTGTGCCGTCGCGACGCACGCTGCTCGGAACCGCGGCCGGCATCACGCTGGCCGGACTCGTGAGTGGCTGCACCACCGCACCCGCCTCCGCGCCTCCGGGCGACCACGCGGGCGGTGGCGGCTCCGGAATGCCGGTGCGGCAGCTGGGCGCCGAGCCGCGGAACGGATTCGCGGAGCCCGGCGGTGCTCGGGTGATGCAGATCGTGGCCCACCCGGACGACGACCTCTTCTTCATGAACCCCGACGTGATCCACACGCTGTCGAACGGCGTGCCGGTGATCTCCGTCTATGTCACGGACGGCGGTTCCTTCGGCGTGAACGCCGTACCCGGCCGACCGAACCCGTCCGCGAACATACCCGCGTACGTCTCCTCTCGCCAGCAGGGCCTGCGGCAGGCGTACGCGCGAATGCTCGGCGCCCCCCTCTTCACGACGTGGGAGCGGACCACGCTCCCACTGCCCGAGGGCCGGGAGGCCGAGCTCAACGTGCTGGAGCACCAGGGACGGCGCGCGGAGCTGATCTTCCTCAACATACGGATGCACGCGAAGGACCGGGGCCGGCCGGTCAACATGGCCCACCTGTGGGGCACGCCCGGCGTCCGCCTCCCCACCCAGCCCACCCCCGAGTCCCCGGTCCGGGGCTCGTTCTCCTACGGTCGCGAGGACCTGGTGGGCACCCTCGTCTCCCTGCTGCGGCGCTACCGGCCCACCCTGATACGGACCCTCGACCCCGACCCCGACGCCCAGGTCCACGACAAGCGGCATCCGCGTGGCAGCGACCAGGCCGGCTACTCCGACCACCCCGACCACACCGCGACGGCGCTCTTCACCTGGCGCGCGCTGGCCGAGTGGGCCGACGGCACGGCACGCCGCGGCAAGGCGCCCGCGTTCCAGACCGAGTCGTACCGCGGCTACTACAACCAGCGCTGGCCGCACAATCTGCCGCCCGAGACGGTCGCCCTCAAGACCGAGTACCTCAACGCCTACGGCGGCGACCCGTCCTGGGAGTGCGGCAACGCCTCCGGCTGCGGGGACTACGCGATCGGCTCCGACCGCGTCCTCGTGTCGAAGAAGGGGTGGGTCCGCAGCACCCACCGGCGCTACCCGAACGCCGGGCCCCAGGTCGTGACCGCCGAGGACGGCACCCTGACCGTGTACGCCGTGCTCGGCACCCGCCTCGCCCGCTGGAGCGGCACGTCCGCCGGGGTACTGGGCGCCCCCGAGGACCTCGGCGGCGGACCGCTGGCACCCGCGATCTCCGTGACCACGGACGCGAAGGGGCGCCAGCTGATCTTCGCCCTGCGCTTCTCCCGGCTGGAGGGCGCCACGTCCCGGAACGTCCGCGAGATCGTCATGCTGCGGCAGCGGACGCCCGGCGGGGCGTTCGAGTCCAGCTGGGTCGGGCTCGGCAACCCCGAGAACCGCCCGCGGCGCTCCCGGCTGACCGGTCCGCCGACCGCGGTGACCGGCTCCGACGGCCGGATCCACGTCTTCGTACGGAACGGGCACAAGGGAGTGAGCACCCGCGTCCTCGACGAGCAGGGCACCTGGTCACCGTGGCGGTCGCTGCCCGGCGGGTACGTCCAGGACGGCCTCGCCGCGACGGTGGACGGCGGCGGGCTCATCCATGTCTTCGCCGCCGCGCCCGGCTGGGTGGAGCACTGGGCGCAGCGCAAGCCGTCCGCCGAACTGCGCAAGGGCTCGCGGCGCTTCGTGGCGAGGCCGGGGGACGTGCCGGACGCGGTGACCGCCTCGGACGGTTCCGTGCTGCTCGGCTACCGGCCGGTGACGAGCGACCGCGTGATGGTCGAGCGGCTCGCCGCGGGGCGGACGGGACGCTGGACGACCGTGGCGAACCCGGTCGTGCCGGGCTACGGCCGGGTCAGCCTGGTCGGCGGCCGCAAGCCGAGCGCGGACGGGCTGCTGATGGCGGCCGCCGCCGGGGGCGGCGAGGCGCTGGTCTACGACGTCCGCGACGGCGGAGTGGCCGAGGCGCGCGCCCGGCAGCATGCGGTCACGGTGGGCACCCCGGCAGCGCTGTCGCCGGCCGGCGGCGCTCCGGCGGCCGTGGTCACCCTCGGTCTGACGGGCCGCCCGGTCATCACCCGCCTACGGGACATGGCGGACAGCCAGGCGTCCTGAGGGCCCTGACCGCCTGACCGCGCGAGCGCCCCACGGCCGAAGTGGCACGCGGGGCGCGCGGCACGGGTGGACCGGGGCCTGAACGACGAGCGCCGCCGTACCCCTCCGGAGGGGTACGGCGGCGCTCGTCGTTCAGGCCGGCCGGGCCAGGGGCAGCCCCTAGAACGGGTTGAACTCGTCGAACTCGCGCTGCGCGTCGTCCCGCTCCGCCTCGCGGTCGCGGCGGCGCTGCGCGGCCGGGCGCGGGGCCTCGAGGCGGTGGTCCTCGCCTCGGCGGCCGAGCATCTCCGCGCCGGCCATCATCGTCGGCTCCCAGTCGAAGACGACCGCGTTGTCCTCGGAGCCGATCGCGACGCCGTCGCCCGCGCGGGCGCCCGCCTTCATCAGGGCGTCCTCGACGCCCAGGCGGTTGAGGCGGTCGGCCAGGTAACCGACGGCCTCGTCGTTGTTGAAGTCGGTCTGGCGGACCCAGCGCTCCGGCTTCTCGCCGCGCACCCGGTAGACGTCCTCGGCCTCGTCGTACGTGACCGTGAAGCCCGCGTCATCGACCGCCTTCGGGCGGAGGACGATCCGCGTCGACTCCTCCTTCGGCTTGGCCGCACGCGCCTTGGCGACGATGTCGGCCAGCGCGAAGGACAGCTCCTTCAGACCCGTACGGGCCACGGCCGACGCCTCGAAGACCTGGTAGCCGCGCGCCTCCAGGTCCGGGCGGATCATGTCCGCCAGGTCCTGACCGTCCGGGATGTCGATCTTGTTGAGGACGACGATGCGCGGACGGTCCTCGAGACCGCCGTACTGCTTCAGCTCTTCCTCGATGATGTCGAGGTCGGTGACCGGGTCACGGTCGGACTCCAGCGTCGCCGTGTCCAGGACGTGCACGAGCACCGAGCAGCGCTCCACATGGCGCAGGAACTCAAGGCCCAGGCCGCGGCCCTGGCTGGCTCCCGGGATCAGACCCGGCACGTCGGCGATCGTGTAGACCGTCGAACCGGCCGTGACGACGCCCAGGTTCGGGACGAGCGTGGTGAAGGGGTAGTCCGCGATCTTCGGCTTGGCGGCCGACAGGACGGAGATCAGCGAGGACTTGCCGGCGCTCGGGTAGCCGACCAGCGCCACGTCGGCGACGGTCTTCAGCTCCAGGACGATGTCCCGCGCCTCACCCGGCTCGCCGAGGAGCGCGAAGCCGGGGGCCTTGCGGCGCGCGGAGGACAGCGCGGCGTTGCCGAGGCCGCCGCGGCCACCCTGGCCCGCGACGAAGGTGGTGCCCTGGCCGACCAGGTCGGCGAGGACGTTGCCCTGCTTGTCGAGGACGACGGTGCCGTCGGGCACGGTGAGGACGAGGTCCTGGCCGTCCTTGCCGGAGCGGTTGTCGCCGGCACCGGGCTGACCGTTGGTCGCCTTGCGGTGCGGCGAGTGGTGGTACTCGAGGAGCGTGGTGATCGCCTGGTCGACGACCAGGATCACATCGCCGCCACGGCCGCCGTTGCCGCCGTCGGGGCCGCCGAGCGGCTTGAACTTCTCCCGGTGTACGGAGGCGCAGCCGTGGCCTCCGTTACCCGCGGCGACATGCAGCTCGACGCGGTCCACGAAGGTGGTCATGGTTGTGCCTCCAATTACAAGGGGTACTACGGGGTGGAATGTCTATCTAGTAACACGCGAAAGGCGGACCCGCTTCCCTGCCGGGAAGTGAGGTCCGCCTCCGCAAAAGAACCGATCAGGCGACCGGAACGATGTTCACGACCTTGCGGCCACGGTGGGTGCCGAACTGCACCGAACCGGCCTGCAGGGCGAACAGCGTGTCGTCGCCGCCACGGCCGACGCCCGAGCCCGGGTGGAAGTGGGTGCCGCGCTGGCGGATCAGGATCTCACCGGCGCTGACGACCTGACCGCCGAAGCGCTTCACGCCGAGCCGCTGAGCATTGGAATCGCGACCGTTCCGGGTGGACGATGCGCCCTTCTTGTGTGCCATCTCTCCTCAGTCCCTTACTTCGCAGCCGCGGGGATGCCGGTGACCTTGATCGCCGTGTACTGCTGGCGGTGGCCCTGGCGACGGCGGTAACCGGTCTTGTTCTTGTAGCGAAGGATGTCGATCTTCGCGCCCTTGTGGTGGTCCACGACCTCGGCCGTGACCTTGATACCGGCCAGCACCCACGGGTCGCTGGTCACGGCGTCGCCGTCGACAACGAGCAGCGTAGAGAGCTCTACGGTGTCGCCAACCTTGGCAGTGGAAATCTTGTCAACCTCAACGATGTCGCCGACAGCAACCTTGTGCTGGCGACCACCGCTGCGCACGATGGCGTACACGCGGATCTCTCTCTCACTCGGGAACGGTCCCCTGATGCCAGCCGCTCACACGGGCCGGGGCCCGCGGTGATCCGGAAGTGGACGAGCGGCCTCTCCCGGAACCGGGAGGAGGGTGCTCAGGGGGGTGGCGCGTCATACGACACGCCGACGGTCAAGGTTACGGGCCGGTGCCTCAAGGGGTCAAATTCGGTGACTTCGACCTCTGGGGCGGTGTGGGCCGTCCCGGTACGGAACGGCCCACACCGGCCTTGTCAGTCCTGCGCGGGGGCTGCCGTCTTCTTGGCGGTGGCC
The DNA here is from genome assembly GCF_055561875.1 of Streptomyces sp. NPDC022552. NCBI lineage: Bacteria > Bacillati > Actinomycetota > Actinomycetes > Kitasatosporales > Streptomycetaceae > Streptomyces > Streptomyces sp. NPDC022552. Next base: position 133,427 of record NZ_JBVHGJ010000002.1, on the reverse strand, counting down.
TTCTTCGCAGTCGTCTTCTTCGCCGCGGTCTTCTTGGCCGTCGCCGTCTTCTTGGTGGCGGCCTTCTTCGCAGTGGCCTTCTTCGCCGTCTTTCGGGCGGCCGTCTTCTTGGCCGGGGCGGAACCCTCGGCCTCGGCCTCCACGACGGGCGCCTCGGCCGGAGCGGCGGCCGGGGACTCGACCACCACGACGGCGGCCTCCTCGGCACCCGCGGGCGAGCCGGCGGGAGCGGTCACCTTACGGACGACCCGGCGACGGGCACGCGGCGGGGCGGCCACGGGGGCCTCCTCGACGACAGGCGCGGGCGCCGGCTCGGGAGCGGACTCGGCCTCGACGACCGGCTCCGCGGCGACCACCGGCTCGACGACCGTCTCGATCACCGTCTCCGGCGAACCGGCCGGGGCCGTCGCCTTACGGGTGGCACGACGGCGGCCACGGGGGGCCGGGGCGGCCTCCTCGACGACCGGGGCGGCCTCGGCGACCGGGGCCTCGACGACGGGCTCGGGCTCGACGACGGGCTCGGGCTCCTCCACGACCACCGGGGCCGGGGCGGCGGCGACCGGCGGACCGGCCGGCGCGGACACCTTGCGGGTCGCGCGGCGGCGGCCACGACCGCGCGTGGCGGCGGCCTCGGCCTCGGCGGCGCTGCTGTACAGCTCCTCGTCGGCGCGGAAGGGCTCCTCCACGGCCACCGGGGCGGCGATCTCCGCGGCCACATCGGCCTCGGTCTCGACCGTCTCGGTCTCGGAGTCCGTCTCCACGACATCGACGTGCTCGTGCTCGTGGTGCTCGGCACCGCCACGGCCACGCTTCTTCGAACGCTTGCCGCTGCCGCCGCCACCGGGGGCGGTCGGCTGCTCCATGTGCACGATGACCCCACGGCCGTTGCAGTGGACGCAGGTCTCGGAGAAGGACTCGAGGAGACCCTGGCCGACCCGCTTACGGGTCATCTGGACCAGGCCCAGCGAGGTGACCTCGGCCACCTGGTGCTTGGTCCGGTCACGGCCCAGGCACTCCAGGAGGCGACGCAGCACCAGGTCGCGGTTGGACTCCAGGACCATGTCGATGAAGTCGATGACGACGATGCCGCCCAGGTCGCGCAGGCGCAGCTGGCGCACGATCTCCTCGGCCGCTTCGAGGTTGTTCCTCGTCACGGTCTCCTCGAGGTTGCCGCCCTGACCGGTGAACTTGCCGGTGTTGACGTCGACGACGATCATCGCCTCGGTCTTGTCGATCACCAGCGAGCCACCGCTCGGCAGCCAGACCTTGCGGTCCAGCGCCTTCATCAGCTGCTCGTCGATCCGGTACGTCGCGAAGACGTCGACCTCGCTCGTCCACTTGGACAGGCGGTCGGTCAGGTCCGGGGCGACGTGGTTCACGTACCCGTGGATGGTCTCCCAGGCGTCGTCGCCGCTGACGATGACCTTCGTGAAGTCCTCGTTGAAGATGTCGCGGACGACGCGGACGGTCATGTCCGGCTCACCGTAGAGAAGGGTCGGAGCGTTGCCGCTCTTCGCCTTCTTCTGGATGTCCTCCCACTGGGCCTGCAGACGCTCGACGTCACGGCGCAGCTCGTCCTCGCTCGCGCCCTCGGCGGCGGTGCGCACGATGACGCCCGCGTCCTCGGGAACGATCTTCTTGAGGATGGTCTTCAGCCGGGCGCGCTCGGTGTCCGGGAGCTTGCGGCTGATGCCGGTCATCGAGCCCTCGGGGACGTACACGAGGTAGCGGCCCGGCAGGGAGACCTGGCTGGTCAGACGCGCGCCCTTGTGGCCGATCGGGTCCTTCGTCACCTGGACGAGGACCGACTGGCCGGACTTGAGGGCGGTCTCGATGCGGCGCGGCCCGTTGGCCATGCCGAGCGCCTCGAAGTTGACCTCACCGGCGTACAGGACGGCGTTGCGGCCCTTGCCGATGTCGACGAACGCGGCCTCCATCGACGGCAGCACGTTCTGGACCTTGCCCAGGTAGACGTTGCCGACGTACGAGGTGGCCTGCTCCTTGTTGACGTAGTGCTCGACGAGCACGTTGTCTTCCAGGACGCCGATCTGGGTGCGCTCGCCGTTCTGGCGGACGACCATGACGCGCTCGACGGCCTCACGGCGGGCCAGGAACTCGGCCTCCGTGATGATCGGGACGCGACGGCGGCCCTGCTCGCGGCCCTCGCGGCGACGCTGCTTCTTCGCCTCCAGGCGGGTCGAGCCCTTGATGGACTGGACCTCGTCGGACGGCTCGGCCTTCTCACGGGCCGGACGGGGCTCACGGACCTTGACGACCGTACGGACGCCGTCCTCCTCGCCCGCCTCGGTCTCGCCGGACGCGTCACCGCTGCGACGGCGACGACGGCGACGGCGACGCGAGCTGCTGGAGCCGCCGGAGGACGCGCCGCCCTCGTACTCGTCGGACTCGCCCTCCTCCTCGGACTCCTCGTCCTCGGCGCGGGCCTCGTCCGACTCCTCGCTCTCCTCGGCCTCCTCGGCCTCGGCGAGCTCACCGCGGCGACGGCGACGGCCGCCACGGCGGCGACGGCGGGACGGACGGTCCCCGTACTCGTCGGACTCCTCGGACTCCGCCTCGGGCTCCTCGGCCTCGACCTCGGGCTCGTCGGCGACGGTGGCCGGCACCGGCTCGACGGCGACGGGCTCGGCGGGCTCGCCACGACGGCGACGACGGCGACGGCCGGCGGGCTCGGGACGCTCGGCCGGCTCGGCGACGGCGGCGGTCTCCTCGACCTCGACCGTCTCCTCCTCGTCCTCCTCCGGCTCCACTACGCCGGCGGCAGCGGCGGCGGCCGCCGTCTCCGGGGTCTGGAACATGGGCTCGGTGAAGACCGGGGCCTGGAAGACGGCGACGGCGGGGCGCGCGGCGCGGCGGCCGCGGGGCTCCTCCTCCGCCTTGGGGGCGGTGACCGGCTCGGCGGTGAACTGCGGCGAGGACGCGCGGCGGCGGGTACGACCGCGGGTGGCGGCCTTCTCGGCGGCGGCGACCTCCGGCTCGGCCTCGTCGGCGGCGATCTGCGCGACGGTCTCCTGCGGCAGGCTCTCGCCCCGGGCGGGGGTGACCTCGGGGCTGGTGGCCTTACGGGTCGCGCGGCGACGGGTGCGGGCCGGGGCGGGCTCCTCGGCAGGAGCCTCGGGGGCCGCGGGGGCCTCGACGACAGGCTCGGCGACGGTCTCGGTGACCGGCTCCGGCGTGGTGGCCTTACGGGTGGCACGGCGGCGCGTACGAGCGGGGGCGGCAGGCTCCTCGACGGGGGCCTCCTCCACGACGGCGGCGGCCTCGGCCGAAGCCTCGGCGACCGGCTCCGCGACCGGCTCGGGCGTGGTGGCCTTACGGGTCGCACGGCGACGGGTGCGCGCGGGGGCGGGCTCCTCCACGGGAGCCTCCTCCACGACGGCCGCGGCCTCGGGCGACTCGGGCGTCTCGACGACCGGCTCGGGGGCGGCGACCTTCCGCGTGGCGCGGCGGCGCGTACGGGCGGGAGCGGGCTCGGCGGCCGGCTCCGGGGTGGCGGGCGTCTCCACGACGACCTCGGCCACGGTGTCGGTGACCTCCGCCGCGACCGGCGGACCGGCGGGGCGGGAAGCCGCTCGGCGCCTGCGGCGCGGCGGCAGCTTGTCACCAGGTGCGTTGTTGTCGGTGTTCTCTTCGTGCTGTTCGAGCATGCGGGCGGTTCTCCCGTCACGCCCCCGGGCGCCGCGCCTTGTTCCGGTCCGGCGGCACGATCGCGCACAGTGCGCGGTGCCGCCGTCCGGGGCGCGGGCGCCGCACGGGAGCTGATGTCTGGCTCGCCGGTTCCGTACGCGTTCTGCGTACGGCCTGGCGAAAGTCTCCTGGTCAGTGCGCTGCCCGACCCAGGTGGCTCCCGAGTACCAGGGCTGCGCTACAACGACCGCTCCCTACGCGGAACCTGCACCCTGCGCCGTCGCTGAGGCGGTCGCGGCGGCCGTGGGTGGAGCGGCCGTGACTGCCTCGCGGTCGGGCGCGAGCGGGTCGGTCACCGTGCCGGACTCCTCGTCGAAGAGCCCCTGCGCCAGCCTGGTCACCGCTGCGGGGACCGGCGGCGCCAGGTCGGCCACAGCTCGGAGACCGGACAGGACGTCGTCGGGTCGTACGGCAGGTGTCACGTGCCGAACAACCAGCCGCAGTATCGCACAGGCATTGTCCAGGGGCCTATCAGCTGTGGAACGTGCCTGTGGAAGGTCCACGACGAGGTCGGCGACGGCCGAGCGGGCGTCGAAGGTGCGGATGCCGTTCTTGGTCTTGCGCTGCACTTCCACGGTGTCGGCCGCGAGGAAGGCCGCGACGGCCTTCTCCGCGTCCTCGACGGAGACGCCGTCGAGCCGCAGCTCCCACACGGAGGCGGTGAGCCGGTCGGCGAGTCCGGAGGTCCGGGCCTCGACGGCGTCGGTGATGTCGAGGCCGTCCGGGAGCGACTCGTCGAGCAGGAGCCGCAGAGTCTCCGGGTCCCGCTGCTCGGTGAGGGCGATCTCCAGGAACTCGGCCTCGGAGCCCGTACCCGTCGGGGCGGCGTTGGCGTACGACACCTTGGGGTGCGGGGTGAAGCCGGCCGAGTACGCCATGGGCACCTCGGCGCGGCGCAGGGCGCGCTCGAAAGCGCGCTGGAAGTCACGATGGCTGGTGAACCGGAGGCGGCCGCGCTTGGTGTAGCGCAGTCGGATGCGCTGCACCGCCGGTGCGGGCGGCGGGCCTTCGGGCTGTCGCTTGCCCAGTGGTTCTTCTCCTCGGTGCGGGGCGGGCGCGGTGGCGCGCCGCCCACGAAATGCGGGTGGCCTCTGGGGGGCCCGACCGGCTCACCCCCGCTTTCGCAGGGAGATCTCGGGTGCGGGCGCCGCGCCGGAGGCGGTTGTTGTACTACCCAGAGTACGCGCAGAGGCCACCACCGGTTCCACAGGCTCGGTCAATCGGGCTCCCCCGACCAACGCTCGCCACGCGTCCCTCCGCGCCTGCCGCACGGTCGCGCGCGCCGCGGCGAGGGCCTCCCGCGCGGCCCGCCCGGCCCCGACGGCCGCCCGCCTGGCCGGCGCCCAGACCTGATCACGGACCCAGTGCCCGACGGGGGCGCAGACGCTCCGGTAGAACCAGACGGTGGGGCGCCCGAGAAGATGCCAGGCGACCCACTTGAGGGCGCGCCCCACGGCCCGGGAGATGAAGCCGGCGACCCGCCAGCAGACGCGCAGCGCGTCGACGACCTCGCGCCCGACCGGGGTGAGGACGTGGCGGTACAGCCAGACGAGTGGGACGACGACCCCGTACCGCACGACGGGCACCACGAGGTGCCGCCACAACCCGACCCACGGCCACACGAAGACGGCCTTGCCGAGCAGGACCACACCGGCCCACACCCCGGCCCCCACCACGACGAGCCCCCGCCACAACCCTGCGAACACCCAGGCCAGACCGTGTCCGAGCGGGGTGAGGACATGGCGGTACAGCCAGACGAGTGGGAGCGCGATGCCGTAGCGGGCCGCCGGGACGACGACGTACCGCCACAGCCCGACGGCCAGGAACGCGACGCCGGCACCGAGCGGAGTGAGGATCCACCGGTACACCCATGCGGCGGGAACCCCGATGCCGTAGCGGGCGACCGGGACGATCACATACCGCCACAGCGCGACCCAGGGCCACACGAACAGCGCCTTGCCCAGCCAGGCGGCGGCGATACCGAGGCCCCGGCCCACCGTGGTGACCAGCCAGGTCAGCCCGTGTCCCAGCGGGGTCAGGACCTGCCGGTACAGCCACACCGCGGGAACCACGAGCACGTGGTGCACGACCGGTAGCACGACCTGACGCCACAGCCACACCCACGGCCACACGAACAGCGCCCTGCCCAGCCAGGCCAGCGCGCGGCCCGTCGGACGCAGGACCGTGCGGTCGAGGGCGCGGGCGCAGACGACCAGGACGTCCCACACCATCCGTACCGGAACGACGATCACCAGCACCACGATCCGCACCGGAATCCTGATGACCGCCGCCAGGCAGCCCTCCGGCTCGGCCGGCCTGGGCTGGGGCTTCTCCATGCTCATGCCGAACATGACGCGACGGCCCGGCGCAGGGTTTCCCCTGACGCCGGGCCGTCGCCGGAGTGTTACGCGGCTACTTGACGACCGTCAGCGGCAGCAGCTTCTGACCCGTCGGGCCGATCTGGATGTGCGTGTCCATCTGCGGGCACACGCCGCAGTCGAAGCACGGCGTCCAGCGGCAGTCCTCGACCTCGGTCTCGTCGAGGGCGTCCTGCCAGTCCTCCCAGAGCCAGTCCTTGTCGAGACCGGAGTCCAGGTGGTCCCAGGGCAGGACCTCCTCGTACGTGCGCTCGCGCGTCGTGTACCAGGCGACGTCGACGCCCATGTCGGGCAGCGTCCTGTCCGCGCACGCCATCCAGCGGTCGTACGAGAAGTGCTCGCGCCAGCCGTCGAAGCGGCCGCCGTCCTCGTACACCGCGCGGATGACGGCGCCGATCCGGCGGTCGCCGCGCGAGAGCAGGCCCTCGACGATGCCGGGCTTGCCGTCGTGGTAGCGGAAGCCGATCGAGCGGCCGTACTTCTTGTCGCCGCGGATCTTGTCCCGGAGCTTCTCCAGGCGGGCGTCCGTCTCCTCCGCCGACAGCTGCGGCGCCCACTGGAAGGGGGTGTGGGGCTTCGGGACGAAGCCGCCGATGGAGACCGTGCAGCGGATGTCGTTCTGGCCGGAGACCTTGCGGCCCTCGGCGATGACCTTGACCGCCATGTCGCCGATCTGGAGGACGTCCTCGTCCGTCTCGGTCGGCAGGCCGCACATGAAGTACAGCTTCACCTGGCGCCAGCCGTTGCCGTACGCCGTGGAGACGGTCCGGATCAGGTCCTCCTCCGAGACCATCTTGTTGATGACCTTGCGCATGCGCTCGGAGCCGCCCTCGGGGGCGAAGGTGAGGCCCGAACGGCGGCCGTTGCGGGTCAGCTCGTTCGCGAGGTCCACGTTGAAGGCGTCGACGCGGGTGGACGGCAGGGAGAGGCCGATCTTGTCCTCCTCGTACCGGTCCGCCAGGCCCTTCGCGATGTCACCGATCTCGGTGTGGTCCGCGGAGGAGAGGGAGAGGAGGCCGACCTCCTCGAAGCCCGTGGCCTTGAGACCCTTCTCGACCATCTCGCCGATGCCGGTGATGCTTCGCTCCCGCACGGGGCGCGTGATCATGCCGGCCTGGCAGAAACGGCAGCCGCGGGTGCAGCCGCGGAAGATCTCGACGGACATCCGCTCGTGGACCGTCTCGGCGAGCGGGACCAGCGGCTGCTTGGGGTAGGGCCACTCGTCGAGGTCCATGACGGTGTGCTTGGACACGCGCCACGGCACGCCGGAGCGGTTCGGGACGACGCGGGCGATCCGGCCGTCGGCCAGGTACTCGACGTCGTAGAAGCCCGGGATGTAGACCGAGCCGGTCTTGGCGAGCCGGAGGAGGACCTCCTCGCGGCCGCCGGGGCGGCCCTCCGCCTTCCACGCGCGGATGATCTCGGTCATGTCGAGGACGGCCTGCTCGCCGTCGCCGATGATCGCCGCGTCGATGAAGTCCGCGATCGGCTCGGGGTTGAACGCGGCGTGGCCGCCGGCGAGCACGATCGGGTGGTCGACGGTGCGGTCCTTCGACTCCAGCGGGATGCCCGCCAGGTCGAGGGCCGTGAGCATGTTGGTGTAGCCGAGCTCGGTGGAGAAGCTCAGGCCGAAGACGTCGAACGCGCCGACGGGACGGTGGCTGTCGACCGTGAACTGCGGCACACCGTGCTCACGCATCAGCTCTTCGAGGTCCGGCCACACGCTGTACGTGCGCTCGGCCAGGACGCCCTCGCGCTCGTTCAGCACCTCGTAGAGGATCATGACGCCCTGGTTGGGCAGACCCACCTCGTACGCGTCCGGGTACATGAGCGCCCAGCGGACGTCGGCGGACTCCCACGGCTTGACCGTGGAGTTCAGCTCTCCACCGACGTACTGAATCGGCTTCTGCACGTGCGGGAGCAGAGCTTCGAGCTGCGGGAAGACAGACTCGGCAGCAGACATCTCGAACCTTCGTGAGCTGGCAGGGGGCGACTCTCAAGCGTACCCGGTGCTCAGTGGGTCAGTGCCGCCCTCAGTTCCGGGGCCGACGCCTTGGCCCAGACCTCGGGGAACTCGCGCTCGCGATCCGCGCCGGCCGCCTCCTCCTGGCCGTGCAGGAGTCCCCAGGTGAAGGCGGACTCGCCGGCCGCGTGCGCCTGGATCGCGAGGTCGCGCAGGGTCTCGCGGGCGACGACGCTGTCCTGGTGGTCGCCGAGGAGACTCTGGACCGACTTCATCCGCTTGGCGAAGCGCTTGGCCGGTTTGCCGAGCGTGGGGCGGGCGGCGTCGGCGGCGTAGCGGGCGCGCTTGGCCGCCTTGCGGGCCGCGTGCATCGCGAGGTCGCGGTCGTGGCCCGGTGCGTCGGCGAGGGCGTGGTCGACGCGGCGGGCGAGACGGTCGTAGTCCTTGAGGACCGCGCGGGCGAGGACGGGCCCCGGGGCCTCGGCGGCGGCCTTGCGGAGGGGCGGGTCCGCGAGGAGTGCGTCGAGGCCGGCGAGGAGCGCGAGGTGGCGGTCGGAGTCGAGGGCGGCGAGGGCCTTGCGGCGGGCGTCGGCGCTGTCGGCCGCGTCCCAGAGCTGCAGGCGGGCCCGGACGGGGCCGAGGAGGAGGGTGTCGGGAACGGCGTCGACGCGGGTACGGAGGCGTGCGGCGAGGACCTCCTGGTCGCGGGCGTGGCCGAGCTCTCCGGCGAGCCACTTGAGCTCGTCGCCGATGGGGTCGGTGACGGTGCGGTCGAGGACCTTCCGGTAGGTCTTGCAGGCGCTGCGCAGGCGGCGGCAGGCGACCCGCATCTGGTGGACGGCGTCGGGGAGGTCGCGGCGGACGGCGGGGTCGAGGGCGATGATCGCCTCGACCTGCTCCCGTACGTAGGCGAGCACCCGGCCCCCTGCGGTGTCGTCGCCCGGCCGGTCGGTCCCGGGACGGTCGGACGTGGTTCCTTCGGCGTCGGATCCGCCGGCCTGAAGCCCGTCGGTTCCGTCGGCCTCGGGGTCCGTCGTCTCCTCCAGCGCCCGCGCCATTTTCGACGGCGCCGACGACGGGCGGATGCCCGCCTTCTTGAGGCGCTTCTCGACCGCGTCGAGGACCGCCGGGTCCACGTCGTCCGCGAGTTCGACCTCGATCTCCGTCCAGGACGCGTCCGGGCCCTTGGGGAGACGCTCGGCGTGGACCGTGTCCACCGAGACCTCCGCCAGCAGGGCGCCCGACTCGTCCATGAGGTGCTGGACCTTGCGGGAGGTGCGGAGGCGGACGACGGGGACGACGTCCTCGTGGCGGATGCGGGAGCGCAGGAGCCTCGCCAGGGATTTGGGGAGGGTGTCGGCGAGCGGGGCCCTGATCTCGTCGCGGATCCCGGACGAGACCGGGAATTTGAGGTGCCAGCCCTCGTCCTCGCCGCCGGTGCGGCGGCGCAGTGTCAGGGAGTCCGCGGCCAGCCGCAGGTCGGCCGTGTCGTAGTAGACGGCGTCGAGTTCGGCGACGCCCTGGTCCACGACCGACGCGACTCCGGCCGACCGCGTCAGGTCCGGGAGTCCCGTCGTCTCGGTGGCTTCGTACTTCCGCTCGATCTCACGCTTCGTCTCCGCCATGAATCGAATCTAGACGTGAAGTGAACGGAAGGGCAGACCGCCTTGGGCCCATGAGGTGACCGTGCGGTGACGGTACGGCCGTCCTGGCCGCTGCCGCGCGGCGGCCTATGCCGTCATCGGCCGCTGGACCCTGATCGACTGGAGCAGTCCGATCGCCACCCACACGGCGAACATCGACGAGCCTCCGTACGACACGAACGGCAGCGGCAGACCCGCCACCGGCATGATGCCGAGCGCCATGCCGATGTTCTCGAAGGACTGGAAGGCGAACCAGGCGATGATTCCGGCCGCGACGATCGTTCCGTAGAGCTCCGTGGTCTCCCGGGCGATGCGGCAGGCCCGCCAGAGGATCACGCCGATCAGCAGGATGATCAGTCCGCCGCCGAGAAAGCCGAGCTCCTCGCCGGCGACGCTGAAGATGAAGTCGGTCTGCTGTTCGGGCACGAACTGGCCGCTGGTCTGGTGGCCGTTGAAGAGCCCCGCGCCGTACAGCCCGCCGGAGCCGATCGCGATGCGCGCCTGGTTGGTGTTGTAGCCGACGCCCGCCGGGTCGAGCTCGGGGTTGGCGAAGGCGGCGAAGCGGTTGATCTGGTACTCGTCGAGGAGGCCGAGCGCGGTGACCGCGACCGCGCCCGCCACGCCGGTGCCGATGAGGCCGAGGACCCAGCGGTTGGAGGCGCCGGAGGCGAGGAGCACGCCGAGGACGATCACCGCCATGACCATCACCGAGCCGAGGTCCGGCATCAGCATGACGATCCCCATGGGGAGCGCGGCGAGAGCCAGGGCCTTGGCGACGGTCCGGTGGTCGGGGTGCACCTGGTCGCCGGCGTCGACCTTGGCGGCCAGCAGCACCGCCATGATCAGGATGATCGTGATCTTCACGAACTCGCTGGGCTGGAGCGAGAAGCCGCCGCCGATCACGATCCACGCGTGGGCGCCGTTGATGGTCGCGCCGAGCGGGGTGAGGACGGCGAGGATCAGCAGGATCGAGATGCCGTACAGGACCGGCACCGCGCCGCGCAGGGTGCGGTGGCCGAGCCAGATGGTGCCGATCATCAGGGCGAGCCCGATGCCGGTGTTCAGGGCGTGCCGGAAGAGGAAGTAGTACGGGTCGCCCTGGTTCAGCTCGGTACGGCCGCGGGTGGCGGACCAGACGAGCAGGGAGCCGAGGAACGACAGCGCGAGGCTGGAGAGGAGGATCGGCCAGTCCAGCCGGCGCATCAGCGAGTCGCGGGCGGTGAGCTTGGCGATCGGACCGCGTTCGGGGGCGTAGCGGGAGACGGAGAAGCCGTGGGGTGCGGTCATCGGTCAGTCTCCCGTCCTGCCGGGCTGCGGCCCCGCGAGTGGCTCTTGTCCGTCGCCCGTCCCGGAGGCGTCGACGAGCTGCGACTTGGGGTCGTACGGCTTGATGTCCGGCGCGTCGATGGAGCCGTCCGGCTGGACCTTCGGCAGAGCCTTCTGCGGCTGGGGCAGGAGGGCACGCTTGAGGTCCTGGTTGCCCGCGTCGTCGAGGCCGTAGAGGGCGTCGTAGATGTTGCGGACGGCGGGGCCGGAGGCGCCGGAGCCCGTACCACCCTGGGAGATCGTCATGACGATCGTGTAGTCGTCGGTGTACGTGGCGAACCAGGAGGTGGTCTGCTTGCCGTAGACCTGGGCGGTACCGGTCTTGGCGCGCATCGGGATCTTGTCCTGCGGCCAGCCGCCGAACCGCCAGGCGGCGGTGCCGCCGGGCTCGACGACGGAGCGCAGGCCCTTGTCGAGGTCCTTGATCGTCTGGGCGTCGACCGGCAGCCTGCCGTGGGCCTTGGGCTTGATCTCCTTGACCGACTTGCCGTCGGGGCTGATCACGGCCTTGCCGATGGTGGGGTCGTAGAGGGTGCCGCCGTTGCTGATCGCCGCGTAGGCGGTGGCCAGCTGGACGGGCGTGATGAGGACGTCGCCCTGACCGATGGAGAAGTTGATGCTGTCGTAGGCCTTCAGCTGGTTGCCCTCGAGGCAGCTCTCGTAGGCGATCTGCTCGACGTAGGTGCCCCCCTTCTTGCCCTGCTTGCACCAGGCGTCCTTGTTGGCCTCCCAGAACTTCTGCTTCCACTGACGGTCCGGGATACGGCCCTTGACCTCGTTCGGCACGTCGATGCCGGTCTCGGAGCCGAAGCCGAAGTCACGGGCGGTCCGGTAGAACCAGTCGTGGGCGTCCTTCTTCGGCTTGAGGCCGCCGTCGCGGTTCCACTCCTGGTGGCCGAGACGGTAGAAGACCGTGTTGCAGGAGTACTTGAGGGCGTCGCCGAGGGTGATGGGGCCGTGCCCCTGGGACTCGAAGTTCGCGAAGCTCCGGTTGCCCATGCTGTAGGAGCTGCTGCAGAGGTACTTGTCGTCGAAGTCGTAGCCGGCCCGTACGGCCGCGCTCGCCGACACCACCTTGAAGACGGAGCCGGCGGGCGCCTGCCCCTGGATGGCCCGGTTGAGCAGCGGGTAGTTGGAGTCCTTGCTGGTGAGCCGGGCGTAGTCCTTGCCGGAGATGCCGCCGACCCAGGCGTTGGGGTCGTAGTCGGGCTGGGACGCCATCGCGACGACGCGGCCGGTCCTGGACTCCATCACGACGACGGCACCCGCGTCGGCCTCGTACTTCCGGCCGGTGATCTTGTCGGTCTCGCCCCGGACCGCCTTCATCGCCTGGTGGAGTTCGTACTCGGCGACCGCCTGGACCCGGGCGTCGATGCTGGTGACGAGGGTGGAGCCGGGCACGCCCGGATCGGACTGGGTCTGGCCCATGACACGGCCGACCTTGTCGACCTCGTACGACGTGACGCCGGCCTTGCCGCGCAGCTCCTTGTCGTAGGTGCGTTCGATGCCGGAGCGGCCGATCTGGTCGGAGCGCAGATACGGCGAGTCGGTGTCCTTGGCCTTCTGGATCTCCTGGTCGGTGACCGGCGAGAGGTAGCCGAGCACCTGCGCGGTGCGGGCGTCGCCGGGCGCCGTGTAGCGGCGTACCGCGGCGAGTTCGGCGGTGATGCCGGGGAAGTCCTCGGTGCTCTCCCGGATCCGCAGCGCCTGCTGCGTGGTGGCCTCGTCGGTGATCGGGATCGGCTGATAGGGGGAACCGTTCCAGCAGGGCTGCGGGGTCTGGGAGTCGCAGAGCCGGACCTTGTCCATGACCTCCTTGGGCTCCATGCCCAGGACGCCCGCGAGGCGGGTGAGGACGCCCTTGCCGTCGTCCTTCATCTTCATCAGCTCGGTGCGGGACGCGGAGACCACGAGCCGGGTCTCGTTGTCGGCGAGCGGCACTCCCCGCGCGTCGAGGATCGAACCGCGGACGGCGGGCTGGACGACCCGCTGGACGTGGTTGCTCTTCGCCTGGTCGGTGTACTCCTTGCCGTTGCGGATCTGGAGGTACCAGAGGCGTCCGCCGAGAGTGAGCAGGAGGGAGAAGACGAGGATCTGGATGATGACGAGACGGATCTGGACCCTGGGGGTCCGTCCGGTCTCCGGGATGTTGCTCATGCTGCCGGTGCCCCCTCGGTCACAGTCGCTTGACTCCCTTGATGCGGCCGGCACGTGCCGCTCTCGTACGGGCGGCCTTGACGCGCAGGCCGCCGCGCTGGCTGCCGATCTGGAGGCCCGTGCCCGAGCTGAGCCAGCCGGAGGCGACGTCGGTCGCTCCCCCGGAGGTGTCGGCGAGCGGGTCGTTCTCGGCGCGCCGGGCCAGCGCCATGATCAGCGGCACGGTGAAGGGCGCGAGGAGGAGGTCGTAGATCGCCGCGGTGAACAGCAGGAAGCCGAGGCCGACATGGCGGGCGGCGGTGTCGCCGACGAGGGCGCCGACACCCGCGTACAGCAGGGTCGAGCCGAGCGCCGCGGCGACGACCACGGCCATCGGGCCGCTGGCGGACTTCAGCTTGCCGTTGTCGGGCCGGGCGAGTCCGGCGAGGTAGCCGATGACGCAGAGGACCAGGGCGTAGCGGCCGGCGGCGTGATCGGCGGGCGGGGCGAGGTCGGAGAGGAGTCCGGCCCCGAAGCCGATGAGGGAGCCGCTGACCGGCCCGTACACGAGTGCGAGGCCGAGGACGGTCAGCAGGACGAGGTCGGGCACCGCGCCGGGGAGCTGGAGGCGGGCGAGGACGGAGACCTGGATGACCAGAGCGACGACGACGAGGGTGCTGGAGAGCAGGATCCGGTTGAACTTCACGTCATTCCCCCTGCTGCTCGTTCTCGGGCTTCTGCCCCGACTGCTGTTCTCGTCCCGGCTGCTGCTGCCCCGGCTGCAGGTTCCCCGACTCCCCCTGCGGCTGCTCCCCCTCGGGCGGCGGCGGGGTGACCGTGACGGTGACGGTCGGGGCCGGCTTGGGCTTGGGCGGCAGGACCATGTCGCGGGGGTTGGTACGCGGGGCCTGGACGACGACGCCGACGATGTCGAGCTTGGAGAAGCCGACGTACGGGCGGACGTAGACGTTGCGGGTCAGGCCGCCGCCCAGCGGGTCGACGCGGACGATCTCGCCGACCGGCACGCCGGGCACGAAGGGCTTGTTCGCCTGCGAGCCGAAGGTGACGAGCCGGTCGCCGGGCTTCACCTTCGCCTTGCCGTTGAGGAGCTGGACGAGGAGCGGGCCGTTGCCCTGGCCGGTGGCGAAGCCGAGCTCGTCCGAGTTCTCCATCCGGGTGCCGACGGTGAAGTCGGGGTCGTTGGCGAGGAGCACGGTCGCGGTGGAGGGCCCGACGGTGGTCACGCGGCCGACGAGACCGGAGCCGTTCAGTACGGTCATGTCCCGCTCGATGCCGTCGTTGGCGCCGGCGTCGATGGTGACGGTCCAGGAGAAGCCCTGGGCCGCTCCTATGGCGATGACCTCGGCGCCCTTGATGCCGTACTGGCCGGCGCCGGCCGTCTTGAGCAGGGTGTCGAGCTCACGGAGGCGGCTGCGGTTGCGGTCGTCGCTGCCGAGCTTGGCCTTGAGGGCGGCGTTCTCGCGCTCCAGGGCGGCGATGCGGTCGTGCCGCTCGCCGGAGTCGCGTACCGCTCCTATGGCGTTGCCGACGGGGTCGACGGCTGCCGCGACCCCGTTCTCGACCGGGCCGAAGACCGCTGCGGCTGCCTGCCGGGCGCCGTCGACCGGTGACTCCTCGCCGCCGCGGATGTCCACCGTGATCAGTGCGAACGCGATGGCGATCAGCAGCACCAGGAGCAGCCGGCTCTCTCGTGTGTCCCTCACGTGCGGCGGCCGTGCCTTTCCTGTCGGTTCGGTTGTTCCGTGCGGATTGTGGCGTTATATCAACGATCCTCTGTACGGGGGGTCTTGCCACCCGTACAGAGGAATCGAGGCGAATGGGTGCGCACTTGTTACCGGCGCGGCTGGGCGTCCAGGACCTGCTGGAGGGCCTCGAACTCCTCGACGCACTTGCCGGACCCCAGCGCCACGGAGTCCAGCGGATCCTCGGCGATGTGGATGGGCATCCCGGTCTCGCGGCGCAGCCGCTCGTCCAGGCCGCGCAGCAGCGCGCCGCCACCCGTGAGAACGATGCCGCGGTCCATCACGTCACCGGAGAGCTCGGGCGGGCACTTGTCGAGCGTCGTCTTCACGGCGTCGACGATCGCGTTGACCGGCTCCTCGATGGCCTTGCGGACCTCGGCGGCCGAGATGACCACGGTCTTGGGCAGACCGGAGACGAGGTCACGGCCGCGGATCTCGGTGTGCTCGTCCTTGTCGAGGTCGTAGGCCGAGCCGATGGTGATCTTGATCTGCTCGGCGGTGCGCTCACCGAGAAGGAGCGAGTACTCCTTCTTGATGTGCTGGATGATCGCGTTGTCGAGCTCGTCGCCGGCCACCCGGATCGACTGTGCTGTGACGATTCCGCCCAGTGAGATCACGGCGACCTCGGTGGTGCCGCCGCCGATGTCGACGACCATGTTGCCGGTGGCCTCGTGGACCGGGAGGCCCGAGCCGATGGCCGCGGCCATGGGCTCCTCGATGATGTGCACCTGGCGGGCGCCCGCCTGGGTCGAGGCCTCGATGACGGCGCGGCGCTCCACTCCGGTGATGCCGGAGGGCACGCAGACGACGACGCGGGGGCGGGCCAGGTAGCGGCGCTTGTGGATCTTGAGGATGAAGTAGCGGAGCATCCGCTCCGTGATCTCGAAGTCGGCGATCACACCGTCCTTCAGGGGCCGCACGGCCACGATGTTGCCGGGCGTGCGCCCGATCATCTTCTTGGCCTCGGCGCCGACCGCCAGGATGCCGCCGGTGTTGGTGTTGATCGCGACGACGGACGGCTCGTTCAGAACGATGCCTCGACCCCTGACGTACACCAGCGTGTTGGCGGTCCCGAGGTCGACAGCCATGTCACGGCCGATGAACGACATTGAGTTCCCCTTGTTTCCCATGAGGATGCGTCGGGCCTTCCCAATCGGAGCGTTGACGGCTTCTCAGGTAGGCGAGGTGGTGGGTGTTCGAGTGCTGCGGCGTGGAGTTTTCCATCGTAGTGCCGCCCACGCGGATACCGCGCGGTGGATCCACCTCTGTACAGGTGACGACAGGACGCAGCGATGCGTTCCCGATTGCTTCGTTCATATGCCCAGGGGCGACCGAAATTCCTTCGGTCGCCCCAGGTCTTTGCGGAGGATGGCTGACACCGGGTCAGAACGGGCCGAACCGGTCAGCCCCGGATCACGCCAGGCCGGGGAAGAAAATCTTCATCTCCCGAATGGCGGACTCCTCGGAGTCCGAGGCGTGGATCAGGTTCTCGCGGACGATGGTGCCGAAGTCGCCACGGATGGAGCCGGGGGCGGCGGCGATCGGGTCGGTCGGGCCGGCGAGGGTCCGCAGACCCTCGATGACGCGCTCGCCCTCGACGACCAGGGCGACGACGGGGCCGGACTGCATGAAGCCCATCAGCGGCTCGTAGAAGGGCTTGCCCTTGTGCTCGCCGTAGTGCTGCTCCAGCGTCTCCTGGCTCAGCTCGCGCAGTTCGAGCGCGGAGATGGTCCAGCCTGCCTTGCGCTCGATACGGCCGATGATCTCGCCGATCAGGCCACGGCGGACGGCGTCGGGCTTGAGCAGGACGAGCGTGCGCTGGCTCACGGTGGAGACTCCTTCAAATCCGGTGTGCGGGGTTCAGAGGCTACAGGGCCGACCCGCCCGCCGATTACGCAGCGTCAGGCCCTCCCCAGCCCGCGGGGCGACCGGCCCACGGAGTGACCGGCGGCTCGGGCCGGGGTGCGGCCCACGGCCGGGGCGCGGCTCGGGCCGGAGTGCGGCCCCGGGCTACGGCCCTCGGCCGGGCCGGGGTGCGGCTCGGGGCGCGCTAGGGCGATGGCCTGGCCCGGCGGGCCGCCACCGCGGCTCGGGGCGCGCGCCTCCGGCCGCGACGGCGGCTTCGGGCGGAGCTCAGCTCGCCTCTGGTTCGGGCTGGTTCTCCGCCTGGGCGGCCCAGCGGGCCTTCACCTCGTCGATCTTGGCACCGTAGTGGCACGAGGCCCACCACAGGGCCGCGAACGTCGCGCCGAGGAAGAACATCACCGGCACGACGAAACCGCTCGCGATCAGGGCGATCTGCAGCGCCCATCCGAGCTGGACGCCGCCCGGGCGGGTGATCATCCCGCACAGCAGGACCGACAGCAGCATCGCGGCGCCGCAGACCCACCACACCGTGGCCGTGGACAGGCTGTCGTCCTTCATGGCGACGAGCCCGGCGAAGCCGATCACGAAGAACTCGCCGATCAACGTCGACGCACAGAGCGTACGCATCCGAGTCAGCGCCTTCCGAGCAGCAGCCGGGCGTCCCCGACCGTGAAGATCGAACCGGTCACGAGCACACCCGCGCCGGCGTACTCGCCCTCTTCCTCCGCGAGCGTGATGGCGGCCTCGATGGCGTCGTCCAGACGCGGCTCGACGACCACCCGGTCCTCGCCGAAGACCTCCACGGCGACCGCCGCGAGGGCGTCCACGTCCGTCGCACGCGGACTGGAGTTCGCCGTGATCACGACCTCCGCGAAGATCGGCTCGAACGCTTCGAGCAGACCCCTGGCGTCCTTGTCGGAGCTGGTGGAGACCACGCCGATGAGCCGGGAGAAGCCGAACGACTCGCTGACGCCGTCGGCGGTGGCCCGCGCGCCGTGCGGGTTGTGCGCCGCGTCCAGGACGACCGTCGGGGACTTGCGGACGACCTCCAGACGGCCCGGGGAGGAGACCGAGGCGAAGGCGCGCCGGACGGTGTCGATGTCCAGGGTGCGGGCGTGCTCCGCGCCGATCCCGAAGAACGCCTCGACCGCCGCCAGGGCGACCGCCGCGTTGTGCGCCTGGTGCGCGCCGTACAGCGGCAGGAAGACCTCTTCGTACTCGCCGCCGAGTCCGCGCAGGGTCAGCAGCTGGCCGCCGACCGCGACCTCGCGGGAGGCGACGCCGAACTCCATGCCCTCGCGGGCCACGGTCGCGTCGACCTCGACGGCCTTCTTCAGCATCACCTGCGCCGCGTCCACCGGCTGCTGGGCCAGGATGACCGTCGCGCCCTGCTTGATGATCCCGGACTTCTCGCCCGCGATCTCACCGGGCGTCCCGCCCAGCCGGTCGGTGTGGTCCAGGTCGATCGGGGTGACGACGGCGACCTGGGCGTCGATCACGTTCGTGGCGTCCCAGGTGCCGCCCATGCCGACCTCGACGACCGCCACGTCCACCGGGGCGTCCGCGAAGGCCGCGTACGCCATTCCGGTGAGGACCTCGAAGAAGGAGAGCCGGAACTCCTCGCGGGAGTCGACCAGCTCGACGTACGGCTTGACGTCCTGGTACGTCTCGATGAACCGCTCGGCGGAGATCGGGGCGCCGTCGAGGCTGATGCGCTCGGTGATGGTCTGCACGTGCGGCGAGGTGTACCGGCCGGTGCGGAGGTCGAAGGCGGCGAGAAGCGCCTCGATCAGCCGCGCCGTGGACGTCTTGCCGTTCGTGCCGGTGATGTGGATCGAGGGGTACGCGCGCTGGGGTTCGCCGAGGACGTCCATCAGTGCCGCGATACGCGTCACCGAGGGCTCCAGCTTGGTCTCGCCCCAGCGGGACGACAGCTCGGTCTCGACCTCGCGCAGCGCCCTGTCCACCTCCGGGTCGGCGGGCCGGGCGGGCACGGGGTCGCCCTGGGGCGGACCGGCCTGCGCGCGCAGCGTGCGGCTGCCTGCCTCGATCACCGCCAGGTCGGGGTCTCGGTCGGTCTCGGCGGCGACGATGTCGTCGAACTGGTCGGACTGCTCGGATTCGTCGAACTGGTCGCGGGGCTCACTCACGGGCCCAGTCTACGGAGGGGTACCGACAGGACCGTGGACCCACCCCTTTCGGGACTTTCGCCCCACCGCCCGCCCCACCTCCGCCGTACCGGCGGGACCGATGGGACGATCACGGAACGGGGCCGGGCAGCGGCGGATCCACGCGCGGTGGCGGCTCCACGCGCGCGTGGCCGCGCCGCGGCCATGCCGGGGCGAAGCCCGTCGGGAGCAGGGCCGTCACGGCGTACGTGGTGCCGTACGTGCCCGCGGTGAGCGTGCCGCCCATGCTCGTGACGCGCTCCTCCATGGAGAACAGTCCTGTGCCGGTCGAGACGGGCGCGGGGTCGGGCGGGGACTCGGGAACGGCGTTGCGCACGTCGATGCGCAGGTCACGCCCCGTCACCGCGATCGTCACCGTCACCGGCAGGCCCGGCGCGTGCTTGGCCGCGTTCGTCAGGCACTCCTGGACCACCCGGTGGACGGCCGTCTGCCGCAGCGGGGAGAGCGCCTTGGCCTCCTCGGCGACCGTGAGCTCGACCGGGCTGCCCATGCGCTCGCTCTCGTCCGCGAGCGCGGCGAGCCCGTCGAGGCCGGGGGTCGCCGCTCCGTGGTCCGCCCGGCGCACGACAGTCTCGTTCAGCATGTGGTGGGCCCGCCGCGCGGTGTCCGCGAGCTCCTCGAAGTCCTTCACGTGCGCCTCGCCCCGGGCCCGTACGGCGAGCACCTCGGCGCGCACGGCGAGCACGGTCAGCTCACGCCCCACCAGATCGTGGACGTCCCGGCCGACCGAGATCCGCTCCTCCTGCACCGCCTGCCGTGCCGCGGCCTCGGCGCGCTGGGACTCCAGGGCGCGCACCAGGTCCTGCCGGTACGCGGCGATGCCGACGCCGGCGGCGAGCACGCCGATGGGGACGACGAGGCTGAGGAAGTCGCTGAGCGTCTCGCCGTGCCGGGCGGGCCAGCCGGGCGTGTGGAAGAGCGCGTACGCCACGGCCACGTAGAGCACCGTGGCGACGACGGCGACCCTACGGCCCCGGAACCGGCCCAGCGAGTACAGCGCGAACTGAATCATCGTCAGCTCGTGCAGCCAGCCCATCAGCGCGAGCGCCACGAGGTACGGGATCCAGGGCAGCCGGCGCCGCAGCACCAGCGTGGCCGCGCCGGACGCGAGGACCAGGGTCGCGGTGACCCCGGTCAGCGAGTTGTCGGCGCGTGCGAGGCCGGGCACGTCCAGGACCATCAGGGCGAAGGCGCTGACGGCGGCGATGACGTCGAGGGCGGGCGGTGTGACGGCCCACCGGTCCACGCGGCGGCGCAGCGCGGGGAAGGTGGGGAGTCGGGACATGCCTTCCATCATCCAAGGTCCTTCGGCCCCAAGGAGCATGACCTAGGTCACAAGTCGTGTGATATCACGCACTCCGGACAAATGAGAAGGGCCCGGAACCGTGTCGGTTCCGGGCCCCCTCTTCGGCACCTACGCCTGCGGCAGGCGCTCCAGCTGCGCCTGGATGCGGGCGATGTCCTCGTCCGCCTTGGCCAGACGCGTACGGATCTTGTCGACCACGTTGTCCGGGGCCTTGGCCAGGAACGCCTCGTTGCCGAGCTTCCCGTTGGCCTGGGCCTTCTCCTTCTCCGCGGCCGCGAGGTCCTTCGCGAGGCGCTTGCGCTCCGCCGCCACGTCGATCGTGCCGGACAGGTCGAGCGCGACCGTGGCGCCGGCGACCGGCAGGGAGGCGGTGGCGGAGAAGCCCTCGCCCTCCGGCTGGAGCCGGAGCAGCTGACGGATGGCCGCCTCGTGCGGGGCGAGGGCGGTGCCGGTCAGGTCGAGACGGGCCGGGACCTTCTGTCCGGGCTGCAGACCCTGGTCCGAGCGGAACCGGCGGACCTCGGTGACGACCTGCTGGACCAGCTCGATCTCCTTCTCCGCGGCCTCGTCGCGGAAGCCGGAGTCGGCGGGCCAGTCGGCGATGACGACCGACTCCTTGCCCGTGAGCGTGGTCCAGAGCGTCTCGGTGACGAAGGGGACGATCGGGTGGAGCAGTCGGAGCATCACGTCCAGGACCTCGCCGAGGACCCGTCCGGAGACCTTGGCGCCCTCGCCGCCGGCGAAGAACGTGGTCTTCGACAGCTCGACGTACCAGTCGAAGACCTCGTCCCACGCGAAGTGGTAGAGCGAGTCGGCGAGCTTCGCGAACTGGTAGTCGTCGTAGTACGCGTCGACCTCGGCGACCGTCTTGTTGAGACGGGAGAGGATCCAGCGGTCCGTCGCGGACATCTCCGACGGGTCCGGCAGCGGGCCCTCGACCGTCGCGCCGTTCATCAGCGCGAAGCGGGTGGCGTTCCAGATCTTGTTGGCGAAGTTCCGGGAGGCCTTGACCCAGTCCTCGCCGATCGGGACGTCGACGCCCGGGTTGGCGCCGTTGGCCAGGGTGAAGCGGACGGCGTCGGAGCCGTACTCGTCCATCCAGTCCAGCGGGTTGACCGCGTTGCCGAAGGACTTCGACATCTTCTTGCCGAACTGGTCGCGGACCATGCCGTGCAGGGCGATGGTGTGGAACGGCGGGGTGCCGTCCATCGCGTACAGACCGAACATCATCATCCGGGCGACCCAGAAGAAGAGGATGTCGTAGCCGGTGACCAGGACGGAGTTCGGGTAGAACTTCGCGAGGTCGTCGGTCCGCTCCGGCCAGCCCAACGTGGAGAACGGCCACAGGCCGGAGGAGAACCAGGTGTCCAGGACGTCCGTGTCCTGGTGCCAGCCCTCGCCCGTCGGCGGCTGCTCGTCCGGTCCGACGCAGACGATCTCGCCGTTCGGGCCGTACCAGACGGGGATGCGGTGGCCCCACCACAGCTGGCGCGAGATGCACCAGTCGTGGAGGTTGTCGACCCAGTCGAAGTACCGCTTCTCCATCTCCTGCGGGTGGATCTTGACCTTGCCGTCGCGGACCGCGTCACCGGCGGCCTTGGCGAGCGGGCCGACCTTGACCCACCACTGCATCGACAGGCGCGGCTCGATGGTGGTCTTGCAGCGCGAGCAGTGGCCGACGGAGTGGACGTACGGACGCTTCTCGGCGACGATCCGGCCGTCGGCCCGCAGCGCGGCGACGATGGCGGAGCGGGCCTCCAGGCGGTCCAGGCCCTGGAAGGGGCCGTGGGCGGTGATGACCGCGCGCTCGTCCATGACGGCGAGGTTCGGCAGGCCGTGGCGCTGGCCGATCTCGAAGTCGTTCGGGTCGTGCGCCGGGGTCACCTTGACGGCGCCGGTGCCGAACTCGGGGTCGACGTGCTCGTCGGCGACGACCGGGATCCGGCGGCCGGTCAGCGGCAGCTCGATCTCGGTGCCGACGAGGTGCTTGTACCGCTCGTCGTCCGGGTGGACGGCGACGGCCGTGTCACCGAGCATCGTCTCGGCGCGGGTGGTGGCGACGACGATGGACGCGTCACCCTCGCCGTACCGGATGGAGACGAGCTCGCCGTCGTCGTCCTGGTACTCGACCTCGATGTCCGAGATGGCCGTCAGACAGCGCGGGCACCAGTTGATGATGCGCTCGGCGCGGTAGATCAGCTCGTCGTCGTACAGCTTCTTGAAGATGGTCTGGACGGCCTGCGAGAGGCCCTCGTCCATGGTGAACCGCTCGCGGGACCAAGCGACGCCGTCACCGAGGCGCTTCATCTGGCCGGAGATCTGACCGCCGGACTCGGCCTTCCACTGCCAGACACGCTCGACGAACGCCTCGCGGCCCAGGTCGTGGCGGGACTTGCCCTCCTTGGCGAGCTCCCGCTCGACGACGTTCTGGGTCGCGATGCCGGCGTGGTCCATGCCGGGCTGCCACAGCGTCTCGAACCCCTGCATCCGCTTGCGGCGGGTGAGGGCGTCGATCAGCGTGTGCTCGAAGGCGTGGCCCAGGTGGAGCGACCCGGTGACGTTCGGCGGCGGGATGACGATGGTGTACGCAGGCTTGTCGCTCTTCGCGTCGGCCTCGAAGTAACCACGCTCTACCCAGCGCTCGTACAGCTTCCCCTCTACTTCGGCCGGCGCGTACTGGGTCGGCAGTTCGGGGTTGGCTGCTGGCTGCTGCTGAGTGTTCTCGGTCACGGGGTCAGTTTAGGGGTGCGACAGGGCTGTCCCGAAACCCGATAGTTCCGTAACGGTGTGCCCCCCGCCGCCCCTGCGGGGCACGGCTTCCGACAGGATGTTCGCTACGCATAAACATCCTGTGAGGGGAACCTGTCCATGAGCTACAACCAGCCGGGTCCGTACGGCGGTCAGCCTCAGCAGCCCGGACCGTACGGTCAGCCGGGCCAGCCCGGCCCGTACGGCCAGCCGCCGCAAGCGCCGCAGCCCGGCTACGGCTACCCGCAGCAGGCACCCCAGGGCGTGCCGCCCCAGCAGCCCTACGGCTACCCGCAGCAGCAGCCGGGCCCGTACGGCCAGCCTCCCCAGCAACCGCCCTACGGCCAGGCCCCCGGCGGCTACATGCCGCACCCGCCGCCGGCCCCGAAGAAGAAGACGGGCCTGATCATCGGCGCATCGGTCGTGGCCCTGGCCCTGGTCGCGGGCGGCGCGTGGTACTTCACGGCGGGAGGTGGCGGCTCGTCGGTCGCGAACGACGGCCCGCACAAGCTGATCACGCCGGAGACGGTCCTCACGGAGTACAAGAAGGCCCCTGACAGCGGCAACGGCAGCGACAAGGAGTCGCTCAAGGAGGCCCAGCAGAACGGCGTGAAGAACGCCAAGAACGTCAGTGCCGCGTACCAGGTGAAGGACCCGAACAACCCGCTCGGCACGAAGATGATCTCGTTCAGCGGCCTCTACGGCGAGATCGACGACCCCGAGCAGGTGGTCGACACCGTCTTCGCCACCATCAAGAAGGAGGCCGAGAAGGACAAGGGCAAGGCTGACGAGCCGCAGCTCGTCGGCAGCCCCGAGAGCTACGAGCCGGCGGAGCTCGACGGGGCGGTCCTCAAGTGCCAGCAGGCGAAGTCCGAGGCCAACGCGGCTGAGTCCACTCCGGCGTTCACCATGACCATCTGCGTGTGGGGCGACCACAGCACGGTGGGCTTCGTGGTTCCGATGGACATGGGCGCCATGATGACCGGCAAGGCGGGCTCCGCCGAGGAAGCGGCGAGCCTCACCGCCAAGCTCCGCAAGGAAGTCCGCGTCAAGCTCTGACCGCGTACGGAACGAGAAGGGGCGCCTCCACCAGTGGTGGGGGCGCCCCTTCCTCGTACAACTCGCCTACGCGCTAGGCGCTCTTCTCGTGCCGCCCGTCGTTCTTCACGATCCGCGGGACCAGCGTCGGGTTCACGTTGTTGTGGACGACGTCCGCCGTGATGACCACGCGGGCCACGTCCTTGCGGGACGGGACCTCGTACATCACCGACATCAGGACCTCTTCCATGATGGCCCGCAGGCCACGCGCTCCCGTGCCGCGCAGGATCGCCTGGTCGGCGATGGCCTCCAGGGCCGGGCGGTCGAAGTCCAGCTCCACGCCGTCGAGTTCGAAGAGGCGCTGGTACTGCTTCACCAGCGCGTTGCGCGGCTCGACGAGGATCTTGAGCAGGGCCTCGCGGTCGAGGTTGTGGACCGAGGTGATGACCGGGAGGCGGCCGATGAACTCCGGGATCATCCCGAACTTCACCAGGTCCTCCGGCATGACCTCCTGGAACTGGTCGCTCGCCTCGATCTCGCGCTTGGAGCGGATCGTCGCCCCGAAGCCGATGCCCTTGGCGCCCGCACGCGACTCGATGATCTTCTCCAGGCCGGCGAAGGCGCCGCCCACGATGAAGAGCACGTTCGTGGTGTCGATCTGGATGAACTCCTGGTGCGGGTGCTTCCGACCGCCCTGCGGCGGTACGGAGGCCGTGGTGCCCTCCAGGATCTTGAGGAGCGCCTGCTGGACGCCCTCGCCGCTCACATCGCGCGTGATCGACGGGTTTTCGCTCTTGCGGGCGACCTTGTCGATCTCGTCGATGTAGATGATCCCGGTCTCGGCCTTCTTGACGTCGTAGTCGGCCGCCTGGATCAGCTTGAGCAGGATGTTCTCGACGTCCTCGCCGACATACCCGGCCTCCGTCAGCGCCGTCGCGTCGGCGATGGCGAACGGGACGTTGAGCATGCGCGCCAGTGTCTGGGCCAGGAGCGTCTTGCCGGAGCCCGTGGGGCCCAGCAGCAGAATGTTGGACTTCGCCAGCTCGATGGCGTCGTCACGGCCCGCCCCGCCGCCGTTCTCGCCGGCCTGGACGCGCTTGTAGTGGTTGTACACCGCGACCGAGAGGGCCTTCTTCGCGGGCTCCTGCCCCACGACATACCCCTCGAGGAACTCGTAGATCTCGCGAGGCTTGGGGAGCTCCTCCCAACGCACCTCGCTCGTCTCCGCGAGTTCTTCCTCGATGATCTCGTTGCAGAGGTCGATGCACTCATCGCAGATGTACACACCGGGTCCCGCGATGAGCTTCTTCACCTGCTTCTGGCTCTTTCCGCAGAACGAGCACTTGAGCAGATCGCCGCCATCACCGATGCGTGCCACGAGGTGCTTCCCCTTCGCCTGGGAGCGCCTGGTTCAGCGACTCCTGGTGCCTCATATTCGACGGTACCTTGCCGGGCCCCCCGTTCGGGCCCCCCTTGGCACGGTTCACATGGTCGTGATTCGGCCACGCGGACCGTGCCAGGGGAAGGTCGAGCGTCAGGCTGCCGCGGCGGCCGTGCTCTTACGGGTCGAGACGATCTGGTCGACCAGGCCGTACGCCAGGGCGTCCTCGGCGGTCAGGATCTTGTCGCGCTCGATGTCGTCGCGGATCTTCTCGATCGGCGTCGAGGAGTGCTTGGCCAGCATCTCCTCCAGCTGCGTGCGCATGCGCAGGATCTCGTTGGCCGCGATCTCCAGGTCGGAGAGCTGCTCACGGCCGGTGCCGCCGGACGGCTGGTGGATCAGCACACGGGCGTTCGGCAGGGCCATCCGCTTGCCGGGCGTACCGGCGGCGAGCAGCACGGCCGCGGCGGAGGCCGCCTGGCCCATGCACACCGTCTGGATGTCCGGCTTCACGAACTGCATCGTGTCGTAGATTGCGGTCAGCGCGGTGAAGGAGCCACCGGGGCTGTTGATGTAGATCGAGATGTCACGGTCCGGGTCCATCGACTCCAGGCACAGCAGCTGCGCCATGACGTCGTTGGCGGAGGCGTCGTCGATCTGCACGCCGAGGAAGATCACGCGCTCCTCGAAGAGCTTCGCGTACGGGTCGTACTCGCGGATGCCCTGCGAGGTGCGCTCGACGAAGCGCGGGACCACGTACCGGTTGTCCATCGGCGCGCCGGTGTAGAGGCCGCTCGGGGAGAGGTTGTTCTGCATCTGGATGTTCACCGTCCTGGTGGCGTTCGGCGGGGGCTGGGACTCTTCAACGGCTGCCGGGCTCAGGCGCCCGTGCCGCCGCCGCCGGGAACGCCCGCGGCGTGGGTGATGATGTCGTCGATGAGGCCGTAGTTCTTGGCCTCCTCCGCGGTGAACCAGCGGTCGCGGTCACCGTCGCGGATGATCGTCTCGACGGTCTGACCGGAGTGGAGCGCGGTGATCTCGGCCATGCGCTTCTTCGTACGGAGAAGGTACTCGGCCTGGATCTTGATGTCCGAGGCGGTACCGCCGATGCCGGCGGAGCCCTGGTGCATCAGGACGTCGGTGTTCGGCAGCGCGAAGCGCTTGCCGGCGGAGCCGCCGGTGAGCAGGAACTGGCCCATGGAGGCCGCCATGCCCATACCGATGGTGACGACGTCGTTCGGGATGTACTGCATGGTGTCGTAGATGGCCATGCCGGCCGTCACCGAGCCACCGGGGCTGTTGATGTAGAGGTAGATGTCCTTCTCCGGGTCGGCGGCCAGGAGGAGCATCTGCGCGGTGATCTTGTTGGCGATCTCGTCGTCGACCTGCTGGCCGAGGAAGATGATGCGCTCGCCGAGCAGCCGGTTGTAGACATGGTCGCCGAGGCCACCACCGATGGACGGCTCACCCGCGGCGTAAGGCTTCAGATTCGTCACGTATCCACCTGCTCGTCTCCGACGGCCCCCAGGCCGTCTCAGCGTCTCGTTCAGAGGGCAGTGCCCTCGTATTCATGGACCCTAACGCGCAGGTAGGACAACGCCATCCCGGTTCCCGAACTGTTCGCTGGGAGCGCAAGGTTGTCAGGGGCGCGAGGGGGCCTGTACGGGGCGTGCGGACGGGGCGCGCGGCACCTCTTCACGCAGGCCGGCGTCCGGGCCCTCACGCAGGCTCTCGCGCAGGCTCCACGTGAGAGGCCAGGCCCGCGTCAGTCCCCGCGTACGGGCACGGGCCCGGCGCACAGCAGTGCGTCCGGGCCCGTGGACCTGCGGTTCAGCGCGAGGCTCAGGCCTCGTTCTTCTCCTCGGCGACCTCGGTCTCGCCGGTGACGGCCTCGACCGCCTCCGCGGCGGCCTCGGTCTCGTCCTCGTCGTCCTCGAGGTCGACGACCTCACCGTTGGTGTCGACGACCTTGGCGGACTCGACGACCACCGCGAGGGCCTTGCCGCGGGCGACCTCGCCGACGAGCATCGGCACCTGGCCACCCTCGACGACGGCCTGGGCGAACTGGTCGGGGGACATGCCGGAGGAGGCGGCGCGGCGCATGAGGTGCTCGGTGAGCTCCTCCTGGCTGACGTTCAGCTTCTCCTTGTTGACGAGCTCATCGAGGATGAACTGCGTCTTGATGCCCTTCTCGGCCTGCTCCTTGGTCTCCGCCAGGAACTCTTCCTCGGTCTTGCCCTGGATCTCCAGGTACTTCTCGAGGGTGAGGCCCATCTGGCCGAGCTGGTGGTGCTCCAGGTTGTGCTTGCGGGTGTTGATCTCGTCCTCGAGCAGCTTCTCGGGCATCGGGACGTCCGCCAGCTTCAGCAGCTCGTCGAGGACGCGCTCCTGGGCCTGGGTGGCCTGGTCGAACTGCTTCATGTTCTCGAGGCGCTTGCGGCTGTCGGCCTTGAGCTCGTCGAGGGTGTCGAACTCCGACGCGAGCTGCGCGAAGTCGTCGTCCAGCTCGGGGAGCTCACGGGCGGCGACGGCGGTGACCTTGACGGTGACCTCGGCGTCCTTGCCCTCGGCGGAGCCGCCCTTCAGCTGCGAGGTGAAGGTGGCCTCGCCGCCGGCCTCGAGGCCGGTGACGGCCTCGTCGATGCCGTCGAGGAGCTCGCCGGAACCGATGGTGTACGAGACGCCCTGGGCGACACCGTCGGGCAGGACCTCGCCGTCGACCTTGGCCTCGAGGTCGATGGTGACGACGTCACCCTCGGCCGCGGCGCGCTCGACCGGGTTGGTGGAGGCGAAGCGCTCGCGCAGCTGCTCCACGGACTTCTCGACGTCCTCGTCGGTGACCTCGACCGCGTCGACGGTGACCTCGATGCCGGAGTAGTCCGGGATCTCGATCGTCGGGCGGATGTCGACCTCGGCGGTGAAGGCCAGCAGCTCGCCGTCCTTCAGCTCCGTGATGTCGACCTCGGGCTGACCCAGCGGGTTGACCTCGGCCTCGTTGACGGCCTCGGTGTAGAACTTCGGGAGCGCGTCGTTGACGGCCTCTTCCAGCACCGCACCACGACCGAACCGCTGGTCGATCACACGAGCCGGGATCTTGCCCTTGCGGAAGCCCTTGACCGTGACCTGCTGGTTGATCTTCTTGTACGCCGCGTCGAGGCTGTCCTTGAGCTCCTCGAAGGGCACCTCGACAGTGAGCCGAACCCGGGTCGGGTTCAGGGTCTCCACGGCGCTCTTCACGGTTCGGTCTCCTTGGTGGCTGATTCTTGGATTCTGCCGATGCCGCTTGGTGGCGGTTCCGGCCGATCGGCCCGGTCAGAGAGACACACGGGCACGCAGCTTGCATAGTAACCGCAAGCGGGATGACGCCCACAACGCGATCTTGTGATCCATGATCTTGGTGGTCGGGGTGGCGGGATTTGAACCCACGGCCTTCCGCTCCCAAAGCGGACGCGCTACCAAGCTGCGCCACACCCCGTCGGTGCGACACGTAGGGTACATGCACGGAGACAGTGCGACGCCCCCTGTTGAAGGGGTGTGCGGGGACCACCCGGGACCCGCTACGATGCTGTCCGTGCCGCGGCCCTCGTGACCTGCGGCGCGACCTTTGCGGGCGTAGCTCAATGGTAGAGCCCTAGTCTTCCAAACTAGCTACGCGGGTTCGATTCCCGTCGCCCGCTCTTCCGGCCTCGGGGCCGGGCCGGAGGTTCACTCCTCCGGCCCGGCCCCGAGGCGTTTTCCGTGGTGCGGCCGCAGAGTGGGTGCTGTCCCCGTCTTTCTTTCTGCCGCACCGGAGGCAGCCGTGAAGGATCTCAAGTTCGAGCAGAGCCACCCGATGACAGTGATCGAGGCGGCGGAAGTGCTGGAGAGGCTCGCGGAGGGGATGAGACACGGCGGCCTGGTGGAGCTGTCGCTCATCACCGGAGAGCTGACCGTGCGGATCCCCGACGAGCTCTGGACCGAGGTGGAGTGGGAGGTCGGCGACGGGAAGATCGAGCTGGAGATCGAGTTCACCTGGCCGATCGGGACGTCCCGAAAGGCGTCGGCCCCGGCGGCCGCGAGCACGGAGAAGCCCACGAAGCCCACGAAGCCCGCCGACCCGGAGAAGCCCGCCCGCCCGGAGAAGCCGGTGCGGAGCCGGAAGGCCGCGCCCGCCAAGCGCACACGGACGAAGCGGACCGCCGCGAAGACGGCCTGAGCCGCACGGGGTCCGCTGTCGCCGCCCGGACGGCGGGCGTCGGTTCAGAATTTGATGGAGCTCACGGTCTGCGTTATCGAGTCCAGGAAGCGCTGGATGTCGTCGGCCATGCCCGTGGAGGCAAGGAAGAAGCCGAAGAGCACCGCGACGACGGCCGGGCCGGCCTTCAGGTTTCCGCCGCGGATCAGCACCACCAGGATGATCGCCAACAGCAGCACCACGGATAGCGAAATGGCCACAACTGATCACACCCTCGGTCGGTCCCACCTAGCCGCCCGGGAGCGCACGTCACAGAACACCCCCGCTGCATCCATCGTGCCACCAACTTCTTGCCCACCGACGCCGGGTGACGAATCGTCGACGTAGGAATCGAGCCAACCCGCGATATTTCGTCTTGATCGTCCTGGGTGGGGTCAGTCGGTGGAGAGCCCGAGGAGCCCTCGTACGGTGGCGTACTTCACGGTCAGCCGCGCCCGGGTCGGCTCGTCGAGAACGGCCAGGCGAGCCGGGTCGGCGTTGTGCGCGAGGTCGGCCTCTTTGACGAGCAGGGCGCCCGGGACCGCGAGGATCCGGCGGGTGTACGACTCCAGGTCCTCGCCCGGACGCTTGGTGAGGGCTAGGACCATGTCCTTGACGGAGCGCGGGAGTTCGGCCGATTCCAGCCACTGCGCGGAGAGCGCGTCGTCCTCGACGGAGTCGTGCAGCCAGGCCGCCGCGATCTGCTCGTCGCTCCCGCCCCGGGCCCGTACCCCCTCGGCCACCGCCCGCAGATGCTCGGCGTACGGGCGGCCCGCCTTGTCGGTCTGGCCCTCGTGGGCCGCGACGGCGAGGGATTCGACCTGGGCGAGGGTGAGGTGCGGCATGCGCCGACTCTACGGCGCGGCGTGCTCGGTGCGCTTGGGCAGGGCCATGGTCTCAGGTCTGGCGGCTGATGAGCAGCAGCGCGCGGTCGTCGTTGACGTCCTTGGCGCAGGCCTCGATCAGGTGCCAGGCCGCGCCCTCGAAGCCGGAGGCGACATAGCGGTCGGCCTCGCCCGTGAGGCGGTCGATGCCCTCGGCGATGTCCCGGTCGGCGGCCTCGACGAGCCCGTCGGTGAAGAGCATCAGGACGTCACCGGGCTGGAGCGAGCCCTTGACGGGGTGGAACTCGGCGCCGTCGTAGACACCGAGGAGCGGGCCCTCGCCGGACTTCTCCTCCCAGCGGCCGGTGCCCGCGTGGAGCTGGAGCGCGGGCAGGTGACCCGCGGAGAGGAGTTCGTAGTCCCCCGACTCCAGGTCGAGGACCAGGTGGATGGAGGTGGCGAAGCCCTCGTCCCAGTCCTGGCGCAGCAGATAGCCGTTGGCGGCCGGAAGGAAGCCGTGCGGCGGCAGCGAGCCGAGCAGTCCTCCGAAGGCCCCGGAGAGCAGCAGGGCGCGCGAGCCGGCGTCCATGCCCTTTCCGGAGACGTCGGTGAGCAGGACCTCCAGGGTCCTGCCGCCGTGGGTGCGGGCGGCGACGACGAAGTCGCCGGAGAAGGACTGGCCGCCGGCCGGGCGGAGCGCCATCTCGCGGTGCCAGCCCTTGGGGAGCCGGGGCAGGGCGCTCTGCGCCCTGATCCGTTCGCGCAGGTCGAAGAGCATGGTGCCGCCGCGGCGCCAGGGCACGCCGACGCGGGCCCTGAACTGGGCGATGAGCAGCCCGAAGAGTCCGCAGGCCGCGACGGTCAGAACCGTTCCCGGGGTGACCCGGGCGGGGCCCTGGGTGTACGGGCCGAGCACGACGGACTCGACGATGAGGGCGCCGGCGGCCGCCGCGTACAGCCCGAGCAGGCTCGCGGGGCGCAGCAGCAGTCCCCCGGCGACGATCGGCAGGACGAGCACGGCGGGCGCGCACCACACCGGATTGGCGAGGGTGCCGACGGTGATGGCCGGGATCGTCAGCAGAAGGCCGGCGAAGGCGACCCAGTCGGAGCCCTCGCCGCGGAAGTAGTCGACGGCGGATTTGCGCAGGGAGATGCGGACCCGGTGTGCGCTCCTGCGCATCCGGGCCGAGTACGAGGCGACACCCACGCGACTTCCCATTGGCCTGGACCCTATCCACCCGGTCGGACCTCGTGCAGGGGGACCCCTGAGACATTGCGCGCGAAATCGGGTCGCCTCGGGCTGGTCCGCGCTGGTATCGATGGCATATGACGACTGAACTGCGCGTACTCGGGCCGACGGAGTGGAACGAGTGGTACGGGACGCTGGAGCTCGCGTTCGGCGGTGTGCCGGAGGCCGCGGAGGAGGTTGAGCTCTGGCAGGAGCTGACCGAGTACGACCGCTCGATCGGCGTCTGGGACGGCGAGCGCTGTGTGGGGACGGCCGGCGCGTTCTCGTTCCGGCTCTCCGTCCCCGGCGGGGCGCTCGTGCCTGCGGCGGGCGTCACCATGGTGAGTGTGGCGGCGACGCACCGGCGGCGCGGGATCCTCACCGCGATGATGCGGCGCCAGCTCGACGACGTACGGGCGGGGGGCGAGCCGCTGGCCGTGTTGACGGCCTCGGAGCCGGCGATCTACGGCCGGTTCGGCTACGGCATCGCCACGTACGCGACGCGGGCGACGATCGACACGAACCGGGTGGCGCTGACCGTGCCCGAGGGCACGGACGACGTGGTGCTGCGCCAGGCGGACCCGGCGAAGGCGTCGGGGGCGTGCGAGGCGGTGTACGCGCGCCGGGTCACGGCGCGGCCCGGGATGCTGGCCCGGCAGCCCAAGTGGGAGCAGCTGCCGCTGCTCGACCCGGAGGGCGAGCGGGGCGGGGCGTCGCCGCGGCAGTGCGTGCTCGCGGAGCGGGACGGGGAGGTCGTCGGGTACGCGCTGTACGCGATCAAGCCGGAGTGGTCGCACGCCGGTGCGGAGGGCAGCGTGCAGGTGAAGGACCTGGAGGCGCTGGACCCGGCGGCGGAGGCGGCGCTGTGGCGCTACCTCTGGTCGATCGATCTGACGTCGTCGGTACGGCTCCACAGCCGGCCGGTGGACGACGGCTGGCAGCACCTGGTGTCGGACCTGCGGCGGTGCTCGCCGACCCAGCGGGACGCGCTGCATCTGCGTCCGGTGGACGTGGGGGCGGCGCTGGAGGCACGGACGTATCAGACGCCGGTGGATGTGGTGTTCGAGGTGGCGGACGCGTTCTGCCCGTGGAACGAGGGGCGGTGGCGGGTCACGGGGGACGCCACGGGGGCGGTGTGCGTGCGTACGGACGAGGCCGCGGACCTCGCCTTGTCCGTACGGGAGTTGGGCGCCGCCTACCTGGGCGGGACGTCGTTGGTCTCGCTGGCCGCCGCCGGGCGCGTGCGCGAGCTTCGGGCAGGGGCACTGACCGAGGCGTCCGTGGCGTTCGGGTCGCCCGTGGCGCCGTGGCTGCCGCACGGCTTCTAGCCCGCCGGCCGCGTCAGCGCTGTTGGCAGGTGGGGCACCAGAAGAGGTTGCGGGCGGCGAGGCCGGCGGTGCGGATCTCGTCGCCACAGATGTGGCAGGGCATGAGCGTCCGGCGGTAGACGTAGACCTCGCCGCCGTGGTCGTCGACGCGGGGTGGGCGGCCCATCGCCTCCGGGGTGTGCTCGGGGCGGACCGTGTCGATGCGGTTCAGGCGGACGCCCTCGCGCATCAGGGCCACGAGGTCCGTCCAGATCGCGTCCCACTCGCGGCGCGTGATGTCCTTGCCCGCGCGGTACGGGTCGATGCCGTGCCGGAAGAGCACCTCGGCGCGGTACACGTTGCCGACGCCCGCGATGACCTTCTGGTCCATCAGGAGGGCGGCGATCGTCGTGCGGGACTTCGCGATCCGGTGCCACGCCTTGGCCGGGTCGTCGTTCTCCCGGAGCGGGTCGGGGCCGAGGCGGTCGTGTATCGCCCGCTTCTCGGCGTCCGTGATCAGCGCGCACGTGGTGGGGCCGCGGAGGTCGACGTACGACTCGGTGTTCGTGAGCCGCAGCCGCACGGTGTCCGTGGGCGGCGGCGCCGGGGCGTCTCCGAAGGTGACCTTGCCGAAGAGGCCCAGGTGGATGTGGACCCACTCCTCGCCGGGGAAGCCCAGGAAGAGGTGCTTGCCGTGTGCCTCGGTGGATTCGAGGACCGCACCGTCGAGCAGGGTGGCGGAGTCGGCGAACTTGCCCTGCGGGCTGGTCACCCGCACGGACCGGCCGCCGAACCGTTCCCGGTGGTCGGCGGCCAGTCGGTGGATCGTGTGCCCCTCGGGCATCAGGCGGAGGGCTCCTGCGGGTGGTGGGCCGGGATCGGGGGGAGCTCGCCGGTCGTCTCGTAGGCGCTGAGCATGTCGATCCGGCGGGTGTGACGCTCGTCACCCGAGTACGGGGTGGAGAGGAAGATCTCGACGAACTTCGTCGCCTCTTCCTGGGTGTGCATCCGACCGCCGATGGAGACGACGTTCGCGTTGTTGTGCTCGCGGCCGAGGGCGGCGGTCTGCTCGCTCCAGGCGAGGGCGGCACGCACACCCTTCACCTTGTTCGCGGCGATCTGCTCGCCGTTGCCGGAGCCGCCGATGACGATGCCCAGGCTGTCCGGGTCCGCGGCCGTCTTCTCGGCGGCACGCAGGCAGAACGGCGGGTAGTCGTCCAGGGCGTCGTAGATGTGGGGACCACAGTCGACGGGCTCGTGGCCATGGGCCTTCAGCCACTCGACGAGGTGGTTCTTGAGTTCGAAGCCGGCATGGTCGGAGCCGAGGTACACGCGCATGATCCGAGTGTGGCACGGCCCGCCCTGGGTAGCGGTCGGCGGGGTCGGGGCCTTCGCCCGCGTCGGTGTGGACCTTCGCCCCTTACGCAACGAATCGGAATCGACCCTTCCGATCACCCCGTCCCCCGGTGTTGAATGCTCGGGCTCGTGACCCGAGCGCCCCACACACGTAAGGAAGCGTTCATGAACACGCAGCCGACCCTTGCGAAGGAAGGCGAGGTCACCGGAAACACCGGTGATTCGCAGTCTTCCGACGGACTCAAGGCCGGTCTCAAGAACCGACACCTCTCGATGATCGCCATCGGTGGCGTCATCGGCGCCGGACTCTTCGGAGGTTCCGCGGCCGGCATCAAGGCCGCCGGCCCCGGCATCCTGCTGTCGTACGCACTCGTGGGCGCGATGGTCGTCTTCGTCATGCGGATGCTCGGCGAGATGTCCGTGGCGAACCCGACCTCCGGCTCCTTCTCGGCCCACGCCGACCGGGCGCTCGGGCGCTGGGCCGGTTTCTCGATCGGCTGGCTGTACTGGTTCTTCTGGGTCGTCGTGCTCGCCGTCGAGGCGACCATGGGCGCGGACATCCTCAACGGCTGGATGCCGGCCGTCCCGCAGTGGGCCTGGGCGCTGATCGTCATGGTCGTCCTGACCGTCACCAACCTCGGCTCGGTCGCCTCCTACGGCGAGTTCGAGTTCTGGTTCGCGGGCATCAAGGTCGTCGCCATCGCCGCCTTCATCGTGGTCGGCGGGCTCGCGATCTTCGGTGTCCTGCCCGGCGCGGACACGTCGTCCGCCGGTCTGAGCAACCTCACCGAGCACGGCGGCTTCCTGCCCAACGGCTACGGCGCGATCCTCACGGGCATCCTGATGGTCGTCTTCTCCTTCATGGGCAGCGAGATCGTCACCCTCGCCGCCGGCGAGTCGTCGGACCCGCGCCGCGCGGTCGCCAAGGCCACCAACAGCGTGATCTGGCGGGTCGGCATCTTCTACCTCGGCTCGATCCTGGTGGTCGTCTCGCTGCTGCCGTGGAACGACCCGTCGCTGCAGAAGGACGGCTCGTACGTCGCGGCGCTCGACTCGATCGGCATCCCGCACGCCGGCCAGATCATGAACGTGATCATCCTGACCGCGGTGCTCTCCTGCCTGAACTCGGGCCTCTACACCGCGTCCCGCATGGCCTACTCCCTCGGCCGGCGCGGCGACGCCCCGAAGGCCTTCGCCCGGGTGAACGCGAAGGGCGTGCCGCAGACCGCGATCATCGGTTCGGTGATCTTCGGTTTCGTCGCCGTCTTCTTCAACTACAAGTGGCCCGACACCGTCTTCGCCTTCCTGCTGAACGCGTCCGGCGCCATCGCGCTCTTCGTCTGGCTGGTCATCTGCTTCTCCCAGCTGCGGATGCGGAAGATCATCCTGCGGGAGGCCCCGGAGAAGCTGCTCGTTAAGATGTGGCTCTTCCCGTACCTGACCTGGGCGACGATCGCGATGATCGTCTTCGTCCTCGGCTACATGCTCTACAACGGCGGCTCCGCCCGTGAGCAGGTCCTGCTGTCGCTGCTGGTGGCGGGCCTCGTGGTCGCCATCTCCGTGGTCCGCGACCGCTTCGGGGCGAAGGCCGTGGCGCCCGCGGAGCCCGTCACGAAGGACTGAATCCATACCTGACGGGTTCTGTCAGGTATGACCGAGAAGCTCTCCGTATCCAGGGAAACCCCCACGAAACGGAGAGCTTTCTCATGTCCCTCTCTGCGCGGTACGTCTTCCGTCCCGGCGATGCCGGGTACGACGAGGAGCTCGCGGGCTTCCAGACCGGCTTCGCCCTCCGCCCCGAGCTGGTCGTCGGCGCCACCGGCGCCGACGACGTCCGGGCGGCCGTCGCGTACGCCGCCGGGCGCGGGCTTCCGGTCGCCGTCCAGGCCACGGGGCACGGGCTGCCCGGCGCGGTCGACGGCGGTGTCCTGATCACCACGCGGCGGATGAACGAGGTCCGGATCGACCCCGGGGCGCGCCTCGCCCGTGTGGCGGCCGGGGTGCGCTGGGGGCAGGTCGTCGAGGCGGCCGCCCCGTACGGCCTCGCCCCGCTGAACGGCTCGGCGCCGAGCGTCGGGGCGGTCTCGTACACGCTCGGCGGCGGCCTTGGGATCCTCGCACGGGAGTTCGGCTGGACCGCGGACCATGTGCGCTCGCTCGACGTGGTGACCGCCGACGGGGCCCTGCGGCATGTGACGGCCGCGAGCGATCCGGAGCTGTACGGAGGGCTGCTCGGCGGCGGGTACGGCCTTGGGGTCGTGACCGCCCTGGAGGTCGGTCTGGTCCCGGTCGCCCGGCTCTACGGCGGGTCGATCGCCTTCGACGGCGCCGAGACCGACCCGGCCGCGGTCCTGCGGACGTACGCGGAGTGGACGGCGACCCTGCCGGACGCCGTGACCTCGTCCCTGGCCGCGCTGGTCCACCCCGGCCTTCCGGCACTTCCGCCGCATCTGCGGGGCCGGTACGTGCTGTCCGTGCGGGTCGCCTTCACCGGGGACGCCGCCGAGGGCGAGCGGCTCGTGGCACCGCTGCGCGCGCTCGGCCCCGCGCTCTCGGACTCGCTGCGGGAGATGGCGTACACCGAGAGCCACACGATCCACAGCGATCCGGACTTTCCGCACGCCTACTGGGGCGACGGGATCATGGTGAGCGAGCTGGACGTCGACGCGGCCACCTCGGTCCTGGAGCTGACGGGGCCGAAGGCCGGCCGCATGGCGGTCGTGCAGATCAACCACCTGGGCGGGGCGCTCGCGCGGAAGCGGGCCAACTCCGTGCCGTACCGGGAGGCGGGCTTCCTGGTGAGGGCGCTGTACCCGCTGGACGACGACGGCACGGAGCCCGTCCGCGCGCTCCACGCGCGCGTGGAGGCGGCGCTGGCGCCCCGGACGCTCGGCCGGGCGGTCAACTTCGCCTTCGGGGACGGTGAGCGCGGGGAAGGGCTGTACGACCCGGAAACGCGGAAGAGGCTCGCCGGGCTGAGGGCGAACCTCGACCCGGCGAACCTCTTCAGGCGGTACTGAGCCACCTCAGGCGGTACCGATCCGACTCAGGCGGCACCGACCGACAGGCCTCAGCCCTTGCGGCCGATGAGCTTCCACGCCGTCGGCAGCGCGCCCATCGCGAGGGCGGCCTTGAGGGCGTCGCCGATCAGGAACGGGGTCAGGCCGGCGGCGACCGCCTGGGAGAAGGACATGCCGGTGGCGAGGGCCAGGTACGGCACGCCGACCGCGTAGATGATCACGGAGCCGAGTGCCATCGCGCCCGCCGTGCGGAGCACGGAGCGGTCGGCGCCGCGGCGCGCGAGGGCGCCGACGACGGTCGCGGCGAGCAGCATGCCGAGGATGTAGCCGAAGGAGGGCATCGCGTAGCCGGAGGTGGCCTCGGCGAACCAGGGCACGCCCGCCATCCCGACGACCGCGTACAGCGCGAGGGAGAGGAAGCCGCGGCGGGCACCGAGCGCCGTGCCGACGAGGAGGGCCGCGAAGGTCTGACCGGAGACCGGGACCGGCGAGCCGGGGACCGGGACGGCGATCTGTGCGGCGATGCCGGTGAGGGCTGCGCCGCCGACGACGAGGGCGATGTCGCGGGCGCGGCTGGACGGCAGCAGGTCGGCGAGGACCGTCCCGGAGCGGAGGGAACGGACAGGGGCGACGGCGGTGCTCATCGGTACTCCGCGGGGTGAGGAGGTA
This sequence comes from Streptomyces sp. NPDC022552, assembly GCF_055561875.1. Taxonomy (NCBI): domain Bacteria; kingdom Bacillati; phylum Actinomycetota; class Actinomycetes; order Kitasatosporales; family Streptomycetaceae; genus Streptomyces; species Streptomyces sp. NPDC022552. The sequence continues at coordinate 95,368 of NZ_JBVHGJ010000002.1, read as the reverse complement.
CGGGGACGGATCGACCGTAGTCGAGGAGTGAACGCTCGATCACCATCAGCCGCCCACAAAGCGGGGGTTGAGCGTTTCGTGGAGATCGGACAAAGAACGGGTTCCATGCCTCGCACCACGTGACGCTTGTCACGGCGAGGAGCTGGAAAGAGGGCCATTTTGCGCCAGAGGGCGGTCAGCGGGGAGACTGTGGGTTCTCCATAAACGCTTCCGAAGGCACGAGCCCCCTCATGCACGACGCACCACCTGCCGCTCCGGCTTCCCTGGCTCCCGAACCGGAGCCGCTCGCCCCCGGACTGAAGCAGCGTCACCTGACGATGCTGGGGCTCGGCGGGGTGATCGGGGCCGGGCTCTTCGTCGGTTCCGGGGCGGGCATCGCGGTCGCGGGGCCCGGCATCGTCCTTTCGTATCTGATCGCGGGCGCGCTCGCGATGCTGGTCATGCGGATGCTCGGCGAGATGTCGGCGGCGATGCCGGCCTCGGGCGCCTTCTCGGTCCACGCCGAGCGGGCCCTCGGCCGCTGGGCGGGCTTCTCGGTGGGCTGGCTGTACTGGTTCCTGCTGGTCGTCGTCCTCGCGGTGGAGGCGACGGGCGCGGCGCAGATCGCGCACGGCTGGGTGCCGGGGGTCCCGCAGTGGGGCTGGGTGCTGATCTTCATGCTCGTGTTCACCGTGGCCAACCTGGCGGCGGTGAAGAACTTCGGCGAGTTCGAGTTCTGGTTCGCCGCGCTCAAGGTCGGCGCGATCGTCCTCTTCCTGGTGCTGGGGACGCTGGCGATCGTCGGCTGGCTGCCGGACACGGACCCGGTGGGCCTGGCGAATCTGACCGGCCAGGGCGGCTTCCTGCCGAACGGCTGGGAGGGCGTGGTCTCCGGTGTGCTCGCCGTCGTCTTCGCCTTCGGCGGCCTGGAGGTCGTCACGATCGCCGCCGCCGAGTCCGACGACCCCGCGCGCAACGTGGCGCGGGCGGTGCGCAGTGCCGTGTGGCGGATCCTCCTCTTCTACGTCGGCTCGATGCTGGTCATCGTGACCCTGCTGCCCTGGACCTCGATGAAGCCGGGTCAGTCGCCGTACGTCGCCGTGCTCGACTCGATCGGCGTGCCGGCGGCCGGTCAGATCATGAACATCGTGGTCTTCGTGGCCCTGCTCTCGGCGCTCAACGCGAACCTGTACGGCTCCTCGCGGATGGTCTTCTCGCTCGCCGAGCGCGGCGAGGCGCCGAAGGGGCTGCTGAGGGTCTCGGGTGGAGGGGTGCCGCGCCGGGCGGTGCTCGCGTCGGTGGCCTTCGGCTTCGTCTCCGTGCTGCTCAATCTGAAGTGGCCGGATTCCGTCTTCCTCTACATGCTCAACGCGGTCGGCGCGGTGCTCCTCTTCGTCTGGGGACTGATCGCGGTCTCGCAGCTCCGGCTGCGCCGCCGGATCGAGCGCGAGGCCCCTGAGACGCTGACGCTGAAGATGTGGGGCTTCCCCTGGCTGACCTGGACGGCTCTGGCCGCGATGGCGGCGGTCCTGATGCTGATGCTGACCGACGACGGGGCGCGGCCGCAGGTTCTGTGGTCGGGTGCGGCCACCGGGGCCGTACTGCTGGTGGCGGGCCTGCGGGAGCTGCGGGACCGGCGACACTGAGGCGCGCGGGGCCGGGCGGCGGACCCTACCGGCGCGTACGAGAAGACACGAGATCTTCACGTTGCGTGAAGCTCGTGACCGTATAGCGGACATCCGTTCCCTGTCAGCGGTACGCACCCACAGACTGTGGCGCGTCCCCCGCCTCCTCCCCGAACAGGGCTGGTTCATGTCCCGGACCACCGCGCCCGCGCCCGTCGACCGCAAGGACGACTCGGCGACGCTCTCGCACGGGCTCAAGCAGCGTCACCTCTCGATGATCGCCCTCGGCGGCGTCATCGGCGCCGGCCTCTTCGTCGGCTCCGGCGCCGGCATCGCCGCCGCCGGCCCGTCCATCGTCCTCGCGTACACGCTGTCCGGTCTGCTCGTCATGCTGGTGATGCGCATGCTGGGCGAGATGTCGGCCGCGTACCCGTCCTCCGGATCGTTCTCCTCCCACGCGGAGCGGGCCTTCGGCTCCTGGGCCGGATTCACCGCCGGCTGGTCGTTCTGGGTGCTGCTCAGCGTCGCCGTAGGCCTCGAGGGCATCGGCGCGGCGAAGATCGTCACCGGCTGGCTGCCCGGCACGCCCGAATGGGCCTGGGTCGCGCTCTTCATGCTGCTCTTCTGCGGCGCCAACCTGGCGGCCGTGAAGAACTTCGGCGAGTTCGAGTTCTGGTTCGCCGCCCTCAAGGTCGGTGCGATCACGCTCTTCCTCGGCCTCGGTGTGCTGGCGGTCCTGGGCGTCCTGCCCGGCACGGACTCCCCCGGCACGGCCAACCTCTTCGGCGAGGGCGGATTCCTGCCGACCGGAAGCGAGGGCCTGGTCATCGGCCTGCTCGCCTCGGTGTTCTCGTACGGAGGCATGGAGACGGTCACCATCGCCGCCGCCGAGTCCGAGGACCCCGTCAGGGGCGTCGCCAAGGCCGTGCGCACCGCGATGTGGCGCATCTCGCTCTTCTACATCGGCTCGATGGCGGTCATCGTCACGCTGGTCCCGTGGAACGACAAGGCGGTCACCGAGAAGGGCCCGTACGTCGCCGCCCTCGACCAGCTGGGCATCCCGGGCGCCGGCCAGATCATGAACGTCGTGGTGCTCATCGCCCTGCTGTCCGCGATGAACGCGAACATCTACGGCTCCTCCCGCATCGCCTTCTCCCTGGTCAAGCGGGGTCTCGGCCCGAAGATCCTCGGCGCGGTCTCCAGCGGTGTGCCGCGCTTCGCCGTACTCGCGTCCTGCTTCTTCGGCTTCGTCTGCGTGGGCCTCAACTACTGGTCCCCCGAGACGATCTTCCCCTGGCTGCTGAACATGATCGGCGGCGTGATCCTGGTCGTCTGGATCTTCATCGCCGCCTCGCAGCTGGTGCTGCGCCGCCGTCTGGAGCGCGAGGAGCCCGAGAAGCTGGTCGTCCGGATGTGGGCCTTCCCGTACCTCACCTGGGTGGCGCTGGCCGGCATGGCGGTGATCTTCTTCCTCATGGCCCGCGAGGAGGGCACCCGCGTGCAGCTGTACGCGACGGGCGCCATGACCGTGGCGCTGGCCGTCATCGGCCTCGTCCGCCAGAAGACGGGGGCGGCGCGCCAGGACGCCTGACACCGCCTGCCGTCTCCCGTTTCGCCGGAACGCCCGGACCGCTCCCCGCGGTCCGGGCGTTCCGCTGTCTCCCCGCCCGTCGCGGCGCCACGGGTCCTAGGGCCAATGACTGATCAACTTCGGACACTCCTGCTGCTAGCCTGCACTTGCATAGAGGTTGCAATAACTCAGAAGCAGCGAGAGGCTCGGCACATGGCGATCTACACCCTTCCGGAACTGCCGTACGACTACGCGGCTCTGGAGCCGGTGATCAACCCCCAGATCATCGAGCTGCACCACGACAAGCACCACGCCGCGTACGTCAAGGGCGCGAACGACACCCTTGAGCAGCTGGAAGAGGCGCGCGACAAGGAGCAGTGGGGCTCGATCAACGGCCTGGAGAAGAACCTCGCGTTCCACCTCTCCGGCCACATCCTGCACTCCATCTACTGGAACAACATGGACAGCCCGAAGGACGGTGGCGGCGGCGAGCCGCTCGCGGCCGACGGCGTGGGCGACCTCGCCGACGCGATCACCGAGTCCTTCGGCTCCTTCGCGAAGTTCAAGGCCCAGCTGACCAAGGCCTCCGCGACCACCCAGGGCTCCGGCTGGGGTGTCCTCGCGTACGAGCCGATCAGCGGCCGGCTGATCGTCGAGCAGGTCTACGACCACCAGGGCAACGTCGGTCAGGGCTCGGTCCCGGTCCTCGTCTTCGACGCCTGGGAGCACGCCTTCTACCTCCAGTACAAGAACCAGAAGGTCGACTTCATCGAGGCCATGTGGCAGGTCGTCAACTGGCAGGACGTGCAGAAGCGCTACACGGACGCCAAGGGGCGCACCCCGCTCATCGGGATCTGAGGAACGTCCTGCTCGTGATCGTCTTCTCAACCTTCACCGGCAGGCGGAAGAAGGGCGGGCCCCCGCGGTGACGTGAACCGCGGGGGCCCGCCTGTATGTACGGACGCGCGCTCTACTCGAAGCTCGGCGCCGCCGTCCGCGTGCGCTTGATCTCGTAGAAGCCGGGCGTCGCCGCCACGAGCAGCGTGCCGTCCCAGAGCCGCGCCGCCGCCTCGCCGCGCGGGGTCGGGGTGACGACCGGGCCGAAGAAGGCGACCTCGTCGCCCTCCGCGCCCGGAACGGAGATGACCGGCGTACCGACGTCCTGGCCGACCTTGTCGATGCCCTCCTTGTGGGAGGCGCGCAGCTCGGTGTCGTACGTGTCCTTGTCGGCGTAGTCCGCGAGGTCGGCCGGCAGACCGACGTCCGCGAGGGCGGCCGCGATCGCCTCGCGCGTCGGACCCTCGCCGTTGTTGTGGAAGCGGGTGCCGAGCGCGGTGTAGAGCTTGCCGACGACCTCGTCGCCGTGCAGCTGCTGGGCCGCTATGACCACACGGACCGGGCCCCAGGCCTTGGTCTCCAGCATGTCGCGGTACTCGGCCGGAAGCTCGTCCAGCTTGTCCTCGTTGAGGACGGCCAGGCTCATCACCTTCCACCGGACGTCGACCGGGCGGACCTTCTCGACCTCCAGCATCCAGCGGGAGGTCATCCAGGCCCAGGGGCACAGCGGGTCGAACCAGAAGTCGGCGGTGGTCCTGCTCTCGGACATGTCACTCCTCAGGGACGGATGTCTATGCGCCGGAGGAGGAACGTCCTCGGTCGGCGGGGGCATTCCCCATGTGCCGGGTGTCAGCTCCACATGGGAGGATCGGTGCTGTTTCGAACGAGCCACGAAGGAGTGACCGTGCCCGGTGAGAATCTGTCCCGCGACGAGGCCCGTGAGCGGGCCGCGCTGCTGTCCGTCGACGGGTACGAGGTCGCCCTGGATCTGCGCTCGGCGGTCGGCGAGCCGGGCGAGTCCGGCGATGGGGGCACCCCCGCCGAAGGTAGGGGGAAGGTCCGCACCTTCCGCTCGGTGACGACCGTCCGCTTCCGCCGTACGGGTACGGGCTCGGCCACCTTCGTCGATCTGATCGCCCCCGCCGTCACCTCGGTGGAGCTGAACGGCCGCGCGCTCGACCCGGCCGCCGTCTTCGACGGCGCGCGGATCGCCCTGGACGGCCTGGCCGACGAGAACGTGCTCGTCGTGGACGCCCAGTGCGCCTACAGCCGGACCGGCGAGGGCATGCACCGTTTCGTCGACCCCGAGGACGGCGAGGTCTACCTCTACACGCAGTACGAGCCGGCCGACGCCCGCCGGGTGTACGCCACCTTCGAGCAGCCCGACCTGAAGGCGCCGCACCTCTTCTCGGTGACCGCGCCCGAGGGCTGGACGGTGTGGAGCAACGGCGCCGGGGAGCAGGACGCCGAGGGCGTGTGGCGCTTCGCGAGGACGGAGCCGATCTCGACGTACATCACCTGTGTCGTCGCCGGGCCGTACCACTACGTCACGGACACCTACACGCGCACGCTGGCCGACGGGACCGAGCTGGAGATCCCGCTCGGCGCGATGTGCCGCAAGGGGCTCGCCAAGCACTTCGACGCGGACGACGTCTTCCTGATCACCAAGCAGGGGTTCGACTTCTTCCACGACAACTTCGACTACCCGTACCCGTTCGGGAAGTACGACCAGGCCTTCGTGCCCGAGTACAACCTCGGCGCGATGGAGAACCCCGGGATGGTGACCTTCCGCGAGGAGTACATCTACCGCGGCAAGGTCACCCAGGCCGCGTACGAGCGCCGGGCGAACGTCATCCTGCACGAGATGGCCCACATGTGGTTCGGCGACCTGGTCACCATGGTGTGGTGGGACGACCTGTGGCTGAAGGAGTCCTTCGCCGACTTCATGGGCTCCTTCTCGCTGGCCGAGGCGACCCGCTTCACCAACAGCTGGGTGACCTTCGCCAACAACCGCAAGGCATGGGCGTACCGCGCCGACCAGCTGCCGTCCACCCACCCGATCACGGCCGACATCCGTGACCTGGAGGACGCCAAGCTGAACTTCGACGGCATCACGTACGCCAAGGGCGCCTCCGTGCTGAAGCAGCTGGTGGCGTACGCGGGCCGGGACGCGTTCCTCGAGGGCGCACGGCGCTACTTCAAGCGCCACGCGTACGGGAACACGCGCCTGACCGATCTGCTCTCCGTGCTGGAGGAGACCTCCGGCCGCGACATGAAGGCGTGGTCGCGCTCCTGGCTCCAGACCTCGGGCGTCAACACGCTGGCGCCGGAGGTGACGTACGACGCGGAGGGCCGGATCACCGAGCTGGCCGTCGTCCAGGGCGGGGACGAGCTCCGCCCGCACCGGGCGGCCGTCGGCCTCTACAGGCTCTCGGTGGACGGCGAGCTCGTGCGGTACGCGCGGGCCGAGGCCGATGTCACCGGCGCGCGGACGGTCGTGGCCGAGCTGGCCGGGTCGGCGCGGCCGGACCTGGTCCTCGTCAACGACGACGACCTCACCTACTGCAAGCTCCGCTTCGACGAGGGTTCGCTCGCCACCCTGCGGGCGCACCTGGGCGACATCACGGACCCGCTGGCGCGGGCGCTGTGCTGGTCGGCGCTGTGGAACCTGACGCGGGACGGTCTGATGCCGGCCCGGGACTTCGTGGCGGTCGCCCTCGACTTCGCGGGCCGCGAGACGGACATCGGCGTCCTTCAGATGGTGCACGCCTGGGCACGGTCGGCGGTCACGCACTTCGCGGCGCCCGAGTGGCGCGCCGAGGGAGGCCGGCTGCTCGCCGAGGGCGGGCTGCGGGAGCTGCGCCTGGCCGCGCCGGGCAGCGAGCACCAGCTGACCTGGGCGCGGTTCTTCGCGACGGTCGCCGCCTCGGACGCGGACTTCCAGCTCTTGGAGGGCCTGCTCGACGGCACGGCCAAGATCGACGGTCTGGACGTCGACCAGGAGCTGCGCTGGTCGTTCCTCGAGCCGCTCGCCGCGCACGGACGGGCGGACGAGGCCCGGATCGCGGAGGAGCTGGCCCTCGACGACACGGCGACCGGCAAGCGCCACCAGGTCCGCTGTCTGGCCGCGCGGCCGTCGGCGGCGGTCAAGGCGCAGGCCTGGGCACAGGTCGTCGAGTCGGACACGCTGTCGAACGCGCTGGTGGAGGCGACCATCGGGGGCTTCGTCCAGCCGTCTCAGCGGGAGCTGATCGCGCCGTACGCGGAGAAGTACTTCGCGGTGATCGAGCGGGTGTGGGCGGACCGTTCGATCCAGATCGCCATGGACGTGGTCAAGGGGCTGTTCCCGGGGCTCCACGGCGAGCCGGCCCTGGCCGCGACGGACAGCTGGCTCGCCGCCCACGAGTCGGCCGCGCCGGCGCTGCGGCGGCTGGTCCTGGAGGGCCGGGACGACCTGGCGCGTGCGCTGCGGGCGCAGGCGTGTGACGGCGGCCTGTAACCCGCACAGTCTCCGGAGCGCGGCGCCCTTGTCCGGGCGCCGCGCTCCGGTGCGTAGCGGCACAGGGCGACGCGGACGCGCCCGCCGGGGCGCCGTCCGTCGTGCCCCACGCTCCCCGGGCGCCGTCCGGGCGACGGTGCATTGTCGGCAGTCGAACGTGCGTACTTTAGGGCGAGGATGTCCCGGTTTGGCGACGCGCTTGTAACAGCGGTTAGTGGAGGCTCGGGGAGCGGAAGACCCCCGGCATGAACCACAACACCCCCATCACCCCCCGGGCCCTCCCCCTCCCCTCCGTCGCCGACGAGCGCCAACGCATCGCGTCCACTGCCCAGTTGCGTGAGCGGGGACTGTCCGGTGCCGACATCGCCGGGCGCTGCCGGCCCGGCGGCGAGTGGCAGCAGATCCTGCCCGGCGTCCTCCTGCTCCGCCCCGGGCAGCCCACCAGCGAGGACCGGCTGAAGGCCGCACTGCTCTACGCCACCCCCCACGGCGCCGAGGCGATGATCACCGGTCTCGCCGCGCTCGCCCTGCACCGCTTCTCCTCCGCTCCCCCGCTGACGGCCGTGGACCGGATCGACGTGCTGGTCCCCCGCACGCGCAGACTGCGCTCCACCGGCTGGGTGCGGGTGGTGCGCGCCCCGGAGTCGCCCGAGCCGCTGGACGTCGCCGGGGTGCCCGTCGCACCGGTCGCCCGCGCGCTGGCCGACGCGGTGTCCGGTCTGACCGACGCGGGCGTGGTGCGCCGGCTGCTCACCGAGGCCGTGCGTGGCGGCCACTGCGAACCCGGTGCGGTGGTTCGGGAGTTGAACCGTGCCCGGCTGCTGAACCGGCCGCACGTGGTGGACGCCGTGGACTCGCTGCTCGCGGAGGGCCGGAGCATCGCGGAGGAGCGGCTCTACGAGATGGTGCGGGAGTTCGCCCTGCCCGACCCGCTGTGGAACGTGGATCTGCGGCTGCCGGGCGGTCCCCACCTCGGCGGCCTGGACGCCTACTGGCCGGAACACGCGGTGGCGGTGGAGCTGGACACCCGGGCGCCCAGGCAGGACGACGACGCGCTGTGGTCGGAGTACACCCGTAAGCGCGAGCACCTGGAGCGGCTCGGTATCACGGTCGTCCACATCACCCCGCGCAAGCTGCGCGAGGCGATGGACCAGCAGGCCACCGTGGTCCGTACGGCCCTGATGGCCGCGACGGACCGGCAGCCCGCCGCGTATGTCGTCGTCCTGCCCCGGTGACGTCTCAGCCTCGGCCGCAGAACTCGGCCTCGACGACGGTCTGGCTGTCCCCCGTCCAGTCGGCGTTGAAGTTCATGGCGAGCGAGTGCTCGCCGTCGCGGGTGGAGACGGCCTGCGAGGAGGAGCCGTGGATGCCGCCGCCGTGGCCCCAGACCTCCTTGCCGCAGCTCAGCTTCACCTTCATCAGCCCGAGGCCGTAGAAGAACTCCGGGTTCTCGGCGCCGACCGGCACGGCGCGCGTCATCTCGCGCATCTCGGCCTTCGGCAGCAACTTCCCCTTGAACAGGGCCCGGTAGAAGGTCTGCAGATCGTTGGAGTCCGAGATCATCTCGCCCGCCGCGCCCGCGAGGCTGGGGTTCAGCTCGGTGACGTCGTGGACCGTCGGCGCGTTCGGGTCGAGCGAGAGCTTCGAGTACGCCCGTGAACTCGGCCGCGGCACCGTCACGGTCGTGCCGGGCACGCTGGTGGCGCGCAGCCTCAGCGGCTTGAGGATCCGCCGGTCGACCTCCTTGCCGTAGGGGCGGCCGGTCGCCTTCTCGATCACCATGCCGGCGAGGACGTAGTTGGTGTTGGAGTAGCTCCACGAGGTGCCCGGGGCGAAGTCCGGTTCGTGGGTCATCGCGACCGCGACGAGCTGCTCCGGGGTCCAGGTGTCATAGCGGTGCTTCAGGAAGTCCGGTCCGAAGACCTTCTGCTGGAATCCGGCGTCGGAGGTGACGTCGTAGACGCCGCTGGTGTGGTTGAGGAGCTGGCGAACGGTGATCTTGCGGCCGTCGTGGCCGTTGCCGCTGACCACGCCCGGCAGCCACTTCTCGACGGGGTCGTCGAGGTCGAGCCGGTTCTCGGCCTGGAGCTGGAGGAGGACGGTCGCCACGAAGGTCTTGGTGATCGAGCCGACCCGGTAGCGGTCCTTGCCGCCTCGTTCGCCGGCGGTCCCGGTCCAGGCGGCGTGACCGGTCCGCGCCTGGGCGACGGCGCCCGGCACACCCGCCTCGACCGCCGCGTCGAGGGCCCGCTGCGTGGCGGTGTGGTCCGGCTTCTTCGGCGCGGTGGCCGCGACGGCGGGCGCGGCGAGCGCTCCGGCGGTGAGGGCGGCCACGGCGGTGGCGGCGAGGAGGGTGCGGGCGGCGCGTACGGATGTCATGCGGGTTCCCCTGTGTGTCGTGTGCGTCCTGCGGTCACGGGAGGGGACCCGGCGGCGGGCGGGGCGGTTGAGCGGGCCGCTGAGGTTGAGCGGAATTCAGCCGTTCGCGGGATCGGCGAGGCGGGAGCGGCCGACGGGGGGACGTTCGCGCCACAACTGCAGACCGATGTCCACGAGTTCGACGCGGGTGAGGTCGGCGACGGAGGCGAGCGGGTGCCAGGCGGCGAGGTCGGTGGAGCCGTTGGTCTCGTTGCGCAGGGACCCGCCGGTGACCCGGCTCTCGTAGATGATCCGCAGGCCCTGGAAGTCGCCGGCGTCGCCGAGCCTGCGGAGCCGGCCACGGCGGATGGAGTCGATGCCGAGCAGGGCGACCGGCTCGGTGAGATAGCCGGTCTCCTCCTCGACCTCGCGGACGACGGTGTCGACCGGCTCTTCTCCGTGGTCCATCCCGCCGCCGGGCAGGGTCCACCGCTTGGCGCCCGCGCGGTCCACCCAGCGGGCGAGGAGTATCTCGTCGTCACGGACACACACGGCGTAGGCCGCCACCCTCAACTCCTGTTTCATGAGCCGAGGTTAGAACCAGTACGTGGGGTATGTCCGCCCGGTTGCGCGGGCGCCCGCGAGACCGACGGCGACGAGCAGGAGGCTCGCGAGGGCGAGCAGGGCGAGGAAGGTCCAGAACGGCGGATTCTGGAGGGTGACGATCACGGCCGTGGCGGCGGCGGGCGAGTGCGGGGTGCGGGCGGCCATCATGACGCCGAGCGCGAGGCCGCCGGAGAGCGCGGCGCCCCAGAGGGTGGGGCCGGTGACGAGGAGGACGCCGAAACCGGTGAGCGCCGAGAGGAGCTGACCGCCGACGACCGAGCGGGGCTGGGCGAGCGGCAGGTCGGGGGCGCCGGCCACCAGCGCCATGCTGGCCGCCAGCGGCGGGATCAGCAGGGGCTGGTGGAGCAGGGTGCCGAGGGCGACCAGGGCGAGCAGGGCGGTGACGCTCACGGTGGTCGCCAGGGCCACGGCCCGGGGGTGAGGCCGGGCGGGGGCGGCTGTCGTCATGCGGAGTCCTGGGGATGGGGCGGGTTGGCGGGTGAGTACTCGGGCTCCGACCAGCGCAGGGGGCTCGCGGACGGGATCTCGACGGTCCGCCGGATGTGGAAGCGGGTGGTGCGGATGCCGTCGGGGCCGTAGTCGGTGTGGGCCGTGCCGGACAGCTGGAGCGTGGTGCCGTTGCGCCAGTCGACGAAGAGCAGGCCGGCGCGGTCGTCGGACTCCAGGTTGCCGAGGGTCAGGAACATGGCGTTGCCGGGATAGTCCCGCCAGCTCAGCTCGGTGGGGTCGGTGACACTCACGAAGCCGGGGAAGCCGCCGCGGTGGCTCGCGTCGACGCCGTCGGGGGCGGTGGTCGCGATGAAGAAGGTGTCCGCGGCGCGGACGAACCGCTCCTGGGCGGCGGTGAGCGCGGTGCCGTGGAGCGGGTCGCCGGGCGGGGTGGTGAGGTCGGGCGCGTACAGCTCGCGCTTCTGGAGGTACTTCGGGCAGTTGGAGAAGACCTGCTCCGCCTCGACGGTGAAGCCGCGGGCGCTGGGACGGGCGATGCCGTTGAGGCGCATACGGCGGCGGGTGCGGGGGTCGAGGGCGATCGTTCCGACGGGGGTCGGTCCGGGGGCGGGGGGTGGGGCCGCCACCGAGATCGTGTGCGGGCCGGTCGCCCGGGCGAAGCCGGGGGTGCCGGTGAGGAGGGTGCTCCAGACATGCCCTTCGCCGTCCGCCGCGGCGAGCACGAGCATGGGCTGGAGCTCGAGGAAGGCGGCGGCGATGGGGCGGATGCCGGTTCCGATGGAGCGGCCCACGTGGGCGGCGACCTCGCTGACGCCTACGCGTTCCTGGACCGCTCGGGAGCCGGGGTTGTACGGGTCCATGTCCTTGGGTCCTTCGTGGTGCGGGCCTGGGGCCCGGAGTACGGGCCCTCGGCGCGGGCAGCGCGTTCGTGGCTGCGCCCACCCGTTCCTCCCCCTGGGACTGCGCCCTGGGGGACCCTCAGCGGAACGGGTGTCCACAGCCTGGGTCGGCTAGAAGAAGCCGCAGGTCGGGGCGGACCCCGCCGGGGCTTCCGTGCCTTCCGCGCCCGTGGGGGCGAAGATCTCCAGGCGGGTGCCGTCCGGGTCGTGGAAGAAGATGCCGCCGGAGGAGCCGCCCTCGGAGTGGGGGACCACGCCCTCGTAGGCGAACGCGGTGCCGCGTTCCTTCAGGGCCGCCTCCGCCGCCTTGACGCGGTCGATCGACTCGGCCTCGAAGGCGAGGTGGTGCAGGCCCGCGCGGCCGGAGTCGTACGCGCCCTCCGCCTGCTGCCAGAGCGTGACGACGAGCTTGCCCCCCTGGCCCAGGAACGCGTACCGCCGGCCGTCCTCCTTGCCCTCGCCGAGCACCTCGAAGCCCAGCACGTTCCCGTAGAAGTCGAGCGAGCGCTCCAGGTCCGTGACGTTGAGCCCGATGTGGTTGGTGACCAGCGTTCCGATCGCCGACATGGCGGTTCCCCTCTCAGCACGTGAGTACTAACCTCTGAGTTCGACATTAGAGGTTAGAACGCGACCGTGCAACCGGTCACGTAACCTTGAGGGGTTAGTTCTACGAGGAGGATGTCCGCCATGACCGTTTCCGATCCGCGGCCCCTGGTCGGCGAGCCCGTCTCCCTCGACCTGCTCAACACCCGCTGGATGATGGACGGCGCGCGCCAGGACCTCCTCACGGACACCGAGGGTCTGGCCGTCTGGCTCCGCGCCAACGGGCTCGACGAGCGCTTCACCGCCGACGCGGCCACCCTCCGCCACACGCTCGCCGCCCGCGACGCCCTCGCCGGCCTCGTCGACCGGCCGGGCGACCCCGCCGCCACCGCCCGTGTCGACGCCGTCCTCGGCCACGGCCGCATCCGCGCCACGCTCACCGCCGAGGGCCCCGGCGAGCGGCCCGAGTTCGCGGACGTCACCTGGGGCCCGGGCTGGACGGCCGCCCGCGACTACCTCGACCTGCTGCGCACCGCACCGGACCGGATCCGGTCCTGCGCCCACGACGCGTGCATCCTGCACTTCTTCGACACCTCGCGGAACGGCACCCGACGGTGGTGCTCGATGGCGGTCTGCGGCAACCGGGCCAAGGCCTCGCGCCACTACGCTCGTACAAAGGACAACTAACCGACCGGCCAACTCGCCCCACTTGAGGGCGATTCCTTCCCGATGGCGCATGTCCCGCGGTGGCGGATGTGCGCCATCAGCACATCCCGCCACCTGACAACTCTCCACAAACCCCTGTCACTTGCGAAAGGCTGAGCGGTCATCCGGTACCGAAATCCGGACCCTCTTCTTTCACCATCAGGGATGTAAATGACCACCCCCGAATCTCAGAGCTCCATACCCGGGCGCTCGACCCCCGGACACAGACGCGCGGCGCGCATCGCCGCCGCCGCCGGACTCGTGACCGCGCTCATCGCGGCCGGTGCGGCTCCGGTCCTGGCCGCCGAAGACCCGGCGACCACTCCTCCGGTCAAGTCCTCCGACTCCGCCGACAAGCTCGGCCCGACGGACGCCCAGCGCCTCACCGAGGCCGAGGCGACCGGCGAGAAGAACGTCACGATCCTCGTCGCCACCGCCCCCGGCGCCACCGAGCAGGTCGCCGGCCAGCTCGACGCCGTCCAGGGCGCCTCGGTCGGCAAGCGGAACGACAAGCTCGGCTACGTCCGCGCCACGCTCCCGACCGCCAAGGCGGAGGCCGCCATCACGGCGGCCACCAAGCTCTCCTCCGTCCAGTCGATCGACCTCCAGGCCGAGATCAAGCTGGACGACCCGACCCCGGACTCGGGCACCACCGGCGCCGTCGAGGGGACGACCGTCTCCCAGACGTACCCGGCCCCGGGCAAGAGCACCCCGGCGAAGAACCCGTACAACCCGTCCCACGAGACGGGCGCGGTCGAATTCGTCGAGGACAACCCGCGCGCCGACGGCCGCGGTGTGACCATCGGCATCCTCGACTCCGGTGTCGACCTGGGCCACCCGGCGCTGCAGAAGACCACCACCGGCGAGCGCAAGATCGTCGACTGGGTCACCGCCACCGACCCGCTGACGGAGGGCGACGGCACCTGGCGCGCCCAGATCACCCCGGTCGCCGGCCCGGTCTTCACCGCCTCCTCGCAGTCCTGGAAGGCGCCCGAGGGCTCCTACCAGTTCAGCCGCTTCAACGAGGCGATCACCGCGGGCGGCGACCCGGCCGGTGACATCAACCGCGACGGCGACACGGCCGACCTCTTCGGCATGCTGTACGACCCGGCCGCCGGCACCGTCCGCGTCGACACCGACCAGAACAACGACTTCACGGACAACGCGCCGATGAAGCCGTACAAGGACGGGTACCAGATCGGCTACTTCGGTACCGACAACCCGGCCACCGAGGTCGTCGAGAAGACGCCGTTCGTCGTCGAGATCCGCAAGGACGTGGCGATGGACCCGCTCGGCGGGACCTGGGTCGGCAAGAAGGCCGACTTCGTCAACATCGGCGTCGTCGAGTCCTCCCACGGCACGCACGTCGCCGGCATCACCGCCGCGAAGGGCCTCTTCGGCGGCAGGATGAACGGCGCGGCCCCGGGCGCGAAGATCGTCTCCTCGCGCGCGTGCACCTGGACCGGCGGCTGCACCAACACCGCCCTCACCGAGGGCATGACGGACCTCGTCGTCAACCGTGGAGTCGACATCGTCAACATGTCGATCGGCGGTCTGCCCGCGCAGAACGACGGCGACAACGTCCGCGCCCGCCTCTACACCCGTCTGATCGACCAGTACGGCGTGCAGCTGGTGATCTCGGCCGGCAACTCCGGGCCGGGCATCAACACGATCGGCGACCCCGGCCTGGCCGACAAGGTCATCTCGGTCGGCGCGGCGATCTCCAAGTCGACCTGGGCCGCCAACTACGGCTCGGCCGTCACCAAGTCGTACGCGATGTTCCCCTTCTCCTCGCGCGGTCCGCGTGAGGACGGCGGCTTCACCCCGACCATCACCGGTCCGGGTTCGGCCGTGAACACCATCCCGACCTGGCAGGCCGGCGCCGGCGTGCCCGAGTCCGGCTACGCGCTGCCCGCCGGCTACGGGATGCTGAACGGCACCTCGATGTCCTCCCCGCAGGTCGCGGGCGCGAGCGCGCTGCTGCTCTCCGCCGCGAAGCAGAAGCGCATCGAGCTCTCGCCGCTCACCCTGCGCACCGCGCTCACCTCGACCGCCGACCGGATCTCCGGTGTGGCGGCCCACGAGCAGGGCTCGGGTCTGATCGACATCAACGACGCCTGGGAGTCGATCAAGGACGGCGCCACGGCGCACGAGTACAAGGTCGAGGCTCCGGTCGACACCGCGATCTTCCCGGCCCCGCACACCGGCACCGGTGTGTACGACCGTGAGGGCGGCCTCAAGGTCGGCCAGAAGAAGGTCTACGACGTCACCATCACGCGCACGACCGGCCCGAACCGGGCCATCGAGCACGAGCTGGAGCTGAAGAACAACGACGGCACCTTCCGGATCCTCGGCGACGACGAGGTCGACCTGCCGCTGAACAAGCCGGTCACGGTCAAGATCCAGGCCCGGCCGACCTCGGCCGGCGTGCACAGCGTGATCCTGGAGGCGGACGACGACCGCACCGAGGGCGTGGACAAGCAGATCCTCGCCACCTCGGTCGTCGCGAGCGACCTGGCCGCGCCCGGCTACGGCTTCTCCGCGTCCGGCTCGGTCCAGCGCAACAGCCACAAGTCGTACTTCGTGACCGTGCCGGAGGGCGCCAAGACCCTCGAGGTCGCCCTCGGCGGTCTGAAGGAGAAGAGCCAGACCCGGTTCATCTCGATCCACCCGTACGGCGTGGCCTTCGAGTCCACCGCTTCCAACGTCTGCTACCCGCACTACAACCCGGGCAACGGCTGCCGTGCGGATCTGCGTTCGTACGCCAACCCGACGCCGGGCGTCTGGGAGATCGAGGTCGAGGCGCGCCGCACCTCGCCCGACCTGGACAACCCGTACAAGCTGGACGTCTCGGTGCTCGGCGCCGACTTCGACCCGGCCGTCCAGACCGTCGCCGAGGCGAAGGTCGGCACGCCGGCCGCCGTCGAGTGGACCGTCACCAACACCTTCGCCGGCATCGACGGCAAGCTGAAGGGCGGCTCGCTGGGCTCGGCCAAGGTCGAGACGCCGACGATCAAGCACCACGAGCAGCAGATCAAGACCGTCACCATCGGTGAGGGTGTCGAGCGGCTCGACGTGGCGATCGGCAACACCTCGGACAAGGCCGCCGACCTGGACCTGACGGTCCTGCGCGACGGAGTCCAGGTGGGCCAGGCCGCCGACGGTGACTCGGAGGAGGCCGTCTCGCTCGTCAAGCCGGCCGCCGGTACGTACACCATCGTGATCGACGGTTACTCGGTGCAGGCCGAGGGCGGTACGACCTTCGACTACAAGGACGTGTACTACTCGGCCGCGCTCGGCAGCGTCCAGGTCGACGCGTCCAAGAGCTACCCGCTGACCAGCGGCGCGACCGCGAAGGTCGCCGCCGAGGTGCTGGTCGCCGGTGCCGCGCCCGAGGGCCGGCAGTTCTTCGGCGAGGTCCAGCTGCTGAACGCGCGCGGTACCGCCGCGGGCGCCGGCAGCGTGGTGATCGGCAAGGTCACCCCGTAACACCGCTGTACGAGTGAGGGGCGGGCACCGGAACCGGTGCCCGCCCCTTCCCCGTCTCCGCCTACGTCCGCGCCGACGTCCCGGCCCCGTGGCACGGCCTGCGCCTCGGCCGCCGTCGCCCTACCGTCCCGATCCTCGGACAATGGATTGGACAAGGCGGGCCAGGACATACGCATCATGGACGGCAGCAGCCTGCACAAACGTACGGAGGAGTCCCCGTGAAGGTCGGAATCGTCGGAGCCACCGGTCAGGTCGGCACAGTCATGCGCAGCATCCTGGCCGAGCGGAAGTTCCCTGTCGACGAGCTGCGGCTCTTCGCCTCCGCCCGCTCCGCCGGCACCGTCCTCGACGGGATCACGGTCGAGGACGCGGCCACCGCCGACTACACCGGCCTGGACATCGTCCTCTTCTCCGCCGGCGGCGCGACCTCCAAGGCGCTCGCCGAGAAGGTCGCCTCCCAGGGCGCCGTCGTGATCGACAACTCCTCCGCCTGGCGCCGCGACCCCGAGGTCCCGCTGGTGGTCTCCGAGGTCAACCCGCACGCGATCAAGGACCGCCCCAAGGGCATCATCGCCAACCCGAACTGCACCACGATGGCCGCCATGCCGGTCCTCAAGCCGCTCCACCAGGAGGCCGGCCTGACCGCGCTGGTCGCCACGACCTACCAGGCCGTCTCCGGCTCGGGCGTCGCGGGCGTCGCCGAGCTGCGCACCCAGGCGTGCGCCGTCGCCGAGAACGCGGACCAGCTGGCGTTCGACGGCGAGGCCGTGGAGTTCCCCGAGCCCGCCGTCTACAAGCGTCCGATCGCCTTCAACGTGGTCCCGCTGGCCGGCTCGATCGTCGACGACGGCACGTTCGAGACCGACGAGGAGCAGAAGCTCCGCAACGAGTCCCGCAAGATCCTGGAGATCCCCGAGCTGAAGGTCTCCGGCACCTGCGTGCGCGTCCCGGTCTTCTCCGGCCACTCGCTCCAGGTCAACGTCCGCTTCGACCGTCCGATCAGCGTCGAGCGCGCCTACGAGCTGCTCAAGGACGCGGAGGGCGTCGAGCTCTCCGAGATCCCGACCCCGCTCCAGGCGGCAGGCAAGGACGTGTCGTACGTGGGCCGCATCCGGGTGGACGAGACGGTCGACAACGGGCTCGCGCTCTTCCTCTCCAACGACAACCTGCGCAAGGGTGCCGCGCTCAACGCGGTGCAGATCGCGGAGCTGGTCGCGGCGGAGCTGAAGGGCTGACGCCGTTCGGTACGCCGAAGGGGCGGCCGTCCGGGAGGACGGCCGCCCCTTCGGCGTACCGGCGCGGCATCCCGTCCTCGCGTCCCGTTCCGGCGTCCCGTGGTCACGGTCCGGCGGAATTCGGACAACGCGTTCGAAGCCGGGCCTCCGAGTGACAGGATCCGACCATGACCCAGCTGCCCGAGTGCGCCGACCTCCCGGTCCCCGCCCAGGCCCTCCAGGTCGCCGTCACCTGGCAGACCGTCCCCGGCGCGCCCGAGGTGGACGTCTCCGCGCTGCTGCTCGACGGCGGCGGGCGGGTGCGGGGGGACGCGGACCTCGTCTTCTACAACCACACCGAGCACCCCTCCGGAGCGGTGCGGCATCTGGGGAAGTCCGCGCCGGGAGCGCCGGGCAGCGCGGCCGCGGACTGGCTGTGGCTGCATCTCGCCCGGATGGAGCGCGAGGTCGACCGCGTGGTGGTCGCCGCCTCCGTGGACGGCGGGTCCTTCGGGCAGGTGCGGAGCCTGGACGTGCGGGTCACGGATCTCTCGGGCGCGCCCGTCTCGTACTTCGCGATCGGGGGCGCGACGACGGAGACGGCGTTCGTCTTCGGCGAGTTCCGGCGGCGGGAGGGCGGCTGGACGTTCCGCGCGGTGGGGCGGGGGTACGCCTCCGGGCTCGCCGGGCTGGCGACGGACTTCGGCATCGTGGCCGAGCCCCCGCCCGCCCCGATCCCGGGCCCCGGCTACGTGCCCCCGCCCGTACCGCGACAGGCGCCGGGGTACGGAACCCCGCCCACGCCCGTGCACAGCCAGGCCTACGGGACCCCGCCCACGCCCCGGCCGGCGCCCGGGTACGAGACCTCGCCCCTGCCCGTCCCGTGCCATGAGCACGTGGCCCCCGCGGTGTTCGACCCCTTCTCGTCCTCCTTCCGGCCCTCCGTGCACCAGGGCCGCGGCAAGGAGACCGTGCACTGCGACCCCGCCATCCCGCCGGGCTGGGCGCTCCTGGAGATCGAGTCGTACCACTCGATCTCCACCACCATCGAGTCCTGCGACGCCCACGGCCGCGCCGAGGACTTCCTGCTCATGGCCTACGAGGACGACGTCCGCGCCCGCACCGTCGCCGTCGTCCCGCCGGACCGGCCCCTGACCCTGCGGGTCGACGCCGACACCCCGTGGACCCTGCGCGTCCTCCCGCTCGCCCACGCCCGCCGTTTCGACAGCCATATCGAGGGCCACGCACACGACCTCGTCGTCTACGACGGGCCGCCCGGGGTCCTCGACTTCTCCCACAACGGCGAGTCCCCTTTCACCGTCCACCGGCACACCCCTGCGCGCGAGCCCGAGTACGACGCGGAGGACCAGGAGCTCCTGGTCCACGAGATCGGCGAGGTCCGTGTCAGCGCGTCCGTGACCGGTCCGGGACTGCTCCGGATCAGCGGCGACGGACCGTGGAAATGTGCGATGCGGCGCTGAGGTACGGCGTGGAAGGATGACCCAAACATCACGAAACCGAGGAGTTGACCGGGTGCCTGGCACAAACCTGACCCGTGAAGAGGCGCAGCAGCGGGCGAAGCTGCTGACCGTGGACGCGTACGAGGTCGACCTCGACCTCTCCGGTGCGCAGGAGGGCGGCACCTACCGGTCCGTCACCACCGTCCGCTTCGATTCCGCCGAGGCCGGTGCGGAGACCTTCATCGACCTCGTCGCCCCCGCCGTGCACGAGGTCGTTCTCAACGGCCACGCGCTCGACGTCGCCGCCGTCTTCCGTGACTCGCGGATCGCCCTGGCCCATCTGCACCAGGGCCCGAACGAGCTGAAGGTCGTCGCGGACTGCGCGTACACCAACACGGGTGAGGGTCTGCACCGCTTCGTCGACCCCGTCGACGACCAGGCGTACCTGTACACCCAGTTCGAGGTGCCGGACGCCCGCCGCGTCTTCGCGTCCTTCGAGCAGCCGGACCTGAAGGCGACCTTCCAGTTCACCGTGAAGGCGCCGAGCGGCTGGACGGTGATCTCCAACTCGCCGACCCCGGAGCCCAAGGACGACGTGTGGGTCTTCGAGCCGACCCCGCGGATCTCGACGTACATCACCGCGCTGATCGTCGGCCCGTACCACTCGGTGCACTCCTCGTACGAGAAGGACGGCCAGACCGTTCCGCTCGGCATCTACTGCCGTCCGTCGCTGGCCGAGTTCCTCGACGCGGAGCACATCTTCGACGTCACGCGTCAGGGCTTCGACTGGTTCCAGGAGAAGTTCGCGTACGACTACCCCTTCGCCAAGTACGACCAGCTCTTCGTGCCGGAGTTCAACGCGGGCGCCATGGAGAACGCCGGCGCGGTCACCATCCGCGACCAGTACGTCTTCCGCTCGAAGGTGACGGACGCGGCGTACGAGCGCCGGGCCGAGACGATCCTGCACGAGCTGGCGCACATGTGGTTCGGCGACCTGGTCACCATGGAGTGGTGGAACGACCTGTGGCTGAACGAGTCGTTCGCGACGTTCACCTCGGTCGCCTGCCAGGCATCCGTGGAGGGCACCCGCTGGCCCAACGCCTGGACGACCTTCGCCAACGCGGAGAAGACCTGGGCGTACCGCCAGGACCAGCTGCCGTCCACGCACCCGATCATGGCCGAGATCAACGATCTCGAGGACGTGCTGGTCAACTTCGACGGAATCACCTACGCCAAGGGCGCCTCCGTCCTCAAGCAGCTGGTCGCGTACGTCGGCCAGGACGAGTTCTTCAAGGGCGTGCAGGCGTACTTCAAGCGTCACGCCTTCGGGAACACGCGCCTCTCCGACCTGCTCGGCGCGCTGGAGGAGACCTCCGGGCGTGACCTGAAGGCCTGGTCGAAGGCGTGGCTGGAGACGGCCGGCATCAACATCCTGCGCCCGGAGATCGGGACCGACGAGAACGGCGTCATCACCTCGTTCGCCGTCAAGCAGGAGGCCCCGGCGCTCCCCGCGGGCGCCAAGGGCGAGTCGACGCTGCGTCCGCACCGGATCGCGATCGGCTTCTACGACCTGGACGCGGCCGGCAAGCTGGTCCGTACGGACCGGGTCGAGCTGGACGTCACCGCCACCGAGCTGACGAACGTGCCGCAGCTGGAGGGCAAGACGCGTCCGGCCGTGGTGCTGCTCAACGACGACGACCTGTCGTACGCCAAGGTCCGGCTGGACGAGGTGTCGCTGAAGAACGTCACGGAGCACCTCGGCGACTTCGCCGAGTCGCTGCCGCGCGCGCTGTGCTGGGCCTCCGCCTGGGACATGACCCGCGACGGCGAGCTGGCCACCCGCGACTACCTGGAGCTGGTCCTCTCGGGCATCGGCAAGGAGTCCGACATCGGCGTGGTCCAGTCGCTCCAGGGCCAGGTGAAGGCCGCTCTCGACCTGTACGCGGCGCCGGAGTGGCGCGAGGCCGGGCTGACCCGCTGGACCGACGCGACGCTGGCGCACCTGCGCGCCGCCGACGCGGGCAGCGACCACCAGCTCGCCTGGGCGCGGGCCTTCGCGGCCACCGCCCGCACCCCGCAGCAGCTGGACCTGCTGGCGGCCCTCCTGGAGGGCGGCGAGTCCATCGAGGGCCTGGCGGTCGACACCGAGCTGCGCTGGGCGTTCGTACAGCGTCTGGCGGCGACCGGCGTCTACGACGAGTCGGAGATCGCGGCCGAGCTGGAGCGGGACAGGACCGCGGCGGGCGAGCGGCACGCGGCCACCGCGCGGTCGGCCCGTCCGACGGAGGCGGCGAAGGCGGAGGCCTGGGCGTCGGTCGTGGAGTCCGACAAGCTGGCGAACGCCGTGCAGGAGGCGGTGATCGGGGGCTTCGTGCAGACCGACCAGCGTGAGCTGCTCGCCCCGTACACGGCGAAGTACTTCGCCTCGATCAAGGGCG
The DNA here is from genome assembly GCF_055561875.1 of Streptomyces sp. NPDC022552. NCBI lineage: Bacteria > Bacillati > Actinomycetota > Actinomycetes > Kitasatosporales > Streptomycetaceae > Streptomyces > Streptomyces sp. NPDC022552. The sequence goes on along the minus strand of NZ_JBVHGJ010000002.1, from coordinate 73,675 downwards.
TCTCGGAGACCCGTAGCCACGAGATGATCCAGCAGATCGTGGTCGGGCTCTACCCGACGATCCAGGTCTCGCAGGAGACCCTGGACGCCACGGACGCCTGGATCGCGGCGAACGACCCGGCGCCGGCGCTGCGACGTCTGGTGACGGAGTGCCGCGCGGGCGTGGAGCGCGCCCTGAAGGCGCAGGCGGCGGACGCGGCCGCGGCGTAACGACGGTTCGGACGAAGGAAGGACGAAGGGGCACCCTCCCCCACGGAGGTGCCCCTTCGTCCGTTCGAGTCCGCTCGGCGGGCGGGCGTCGGTGCGCGGCCGCCCGCCGGGCGGAGACCTGGGTCCGGCGGCTCAGCCGCCGAGCGCCGCGTAGCGGGCGCGCAGGTCGGCCGCGCCCTGCTCGGTCAGCGCGCCGTGGAGACGCATCCGGGCGACGCCGCCGTCGGGGAAGGCGTCGAGGCGGACGTGGGTGACGACGGCCTGCGCGGGGAGCTTGAAGCGGTGCAGGGTGTCGGGCTGCAGCCTGGTCCGGGGGATGATCTCGAACCACTCGCCCGTCTCGCCGTTGCGGCCCTGGAGGGCGATCCAGCCGGCCGAGTTGCCCTTGAGGTACGCGGTGTCGATCTCGACGGCGCGTACGGCACCCTGGGCGGCGAGCCGGAAGCGGACCCAGTCGTTGGTGCCGCGGACCCGGCGGCGGCGGTTCTCCCAGCCGTCGTCCATCTTGCGGGAGGTGCCGGGCAGGATGATCTGCGTCGGCGAGGAGTAGAACTTGTCCGACGCGTCCTCGTACACCCCTCCGTTGAGTACGGAGATCAGGTCGAGGGTGCCGAGCAGCTCCAGCCACTCGGGGTCCGGGACGACCTCGCCGTGGACGCGCAGGCGCGCGATGCCGCCGTCGGGGTGCTGGCAGACGCGGACATGGGTGAAGCGGCGCTCGACGTCGATCCCGAAGCCGTTGGCGGCGTGGCCGCGGACGGGGGTGGGCGGGACGATCTCCTCCCACTTCACGTCGTCGGCGAGGAGCTGCTCGGGGCTGGGCGATCCCTCGACGGCGGTGGCCTGGATCGACACCCGCTGCGGGTAGTTGCCGCGGAAGTGGGCGGTGTCGACGACGATGCCGCGGATCACGCCGGGGGCGCCGAGGCGGACGATCGCCCAGTCGTGGTCCTCGGGGGCGGGGAAGACGTTCTCGGCGTCGGCGCCACGGCGGCGGCGGGTCTCCCAGCCGTCCATGATCTTGCCCTTGTGGCCGAAGTGCTCCGGGTCGAAGACGGCGCGCTCGCGGACGAGGAGGTTCTCGCGCTCGGCGAAGAACTCGTCGTTGGCGGCGACGACACCGGCGCCGAGGCGGCGGTCGGCCAGGTCGACCAGCTCGGTGAAGGGGAAGTCACCGGTGCGGTAGTCGGCGTACGGGTCGCCCCCGGCGTAGGGGGCGGCGTCGTTGGCGTGCGGGTCGGCGGTCGCGGCGTTCTCGTCGAAGCTCATGCCTCGACTGTGCCGGGCCCGAGCACCCCGGTCCATCGAATGTTTTCGACAGATACTTTCAGCTGAACTGAACGATCGGCTTCCGCGGTGCTACTGCACGGTCTCGCGCTGGACGGCCGCCTGCCGGAGCGCGGCGAGCACCCGGGCCACGGCGGGGCCCTCCTCGGCCCCGCGCCGTACCGCCGCGACGACATGGCGGCGGGGCTGGTCGGCGGAGAGGACCCGCATGACGATCCCGCGCTCGCCGCGGCGCTCGGCGGAGGCCATCCGGGGCACCAGGGCGACGCCCATCCCGGCCTCGACCATGGCGAGGATCGCGGTCCAGCCGGCGGCGCTGTGGGCCTGCTCGGGCACGAATCCGGCGGCCTCGCAGGCGGCGGTGGTGATCTCGGACCAGGGCCCTGAGCCGCCGAAGATCCAGGGCTCGGCGGAGAGGTCGGCAAGTCGCAGCCCGGGCGCGTCGGCGAGGGGATGTCCGGCGGGCAGGGCGACGTCCAGCGGGTCGGCGAGCAGCGGGACGCGGCTGAACTTGGGGTCGCGCGCGGAGGGGGCGTGGGCGGCGAGCGAGAGCGCCAGGTCGACGTCGCCGGCGGTGAGCAGTTCGTACGCCTCCGCCGCCTCGGCCTCGCGGATCCGGACGTCGAGGCCGGGGTGGGCGGTACGGAGGTGCTGCACCGCGGGGACGACGAGGGCGGGCACGGCCGTGGAGAACGCGGCCACCCGCACCTGGCCCGCCTCGCCGCGCAGATAGCCGTCCAGTTCGGCATCGGCGCGCTCCAACTGGGCGAAGACGGCCTCGGCGTGACGGAGCACGAGATGCGCGGCGTCGGTGAGGCGCACCCGGCGCCCGTGCGCCTCCAGGAGCGGGACGCCGAGCTGCCTGGCGAGGTTGCTGAGCTGCTGGGAGACGGCCGAGGGGGTCATGAGCAGCGCCTCCGCCGTGGCGGTGACGGTGCCGCGGTCGCGGAGCGTGCGGAGGATCTGGAGCTTCTTGATGTCCCACTCGGTCATGGGTCGCAACCTACCGGGGGCAGCGTGCGGACCGTTCACGCGCGACCGCGCGGGGTCGTGCTCATGCCCGGGCCCGGGCCCGCGCACTCGCCAGCGCCACCCCGCCCAGGATCAGCGCCATGCACGCGCCGCCCACGATCCCCAGCTCCTCGCCGAGCAGGGCGTACGAGAGCAGGGCCACGCAGACCGGCTGGAGGTAGTAGACGACTCCGGCGCGGGCCGCGCCGATCAGGGCGATGGCCTTGTTCCAGGCGAGGAAGGCGACGGCGGAGGAGAGGACGCCGAGGTAGAGCAGAGGGCCGACCGTGCCGGTCCCGGGCTCGAAGCCGCCCTGGACGGCGATGCTGACGCCGTACGCCGGGAGCAGCATCAGGGCGCCGAGCACGAAGGTCGTGAAGAGGAAGGCCAGGGCGCCGATCCCGGCGGGCTTGCGTTTGAGCAGGGCGCTGTACGCGGCGAAGGAGAGGGCGGCGCCGAACATCCACAGATCGCCCGCGGTGAGGTCGGCGGCGAGGGAGCCCTTGCCGACGAGGAGCAGCACGCCGAGCGCGGCGAGGAGCATCCCGACGGTGCGGCGGGCGCCGAGGCGTTCGCCTCCGAGCCGGGAGAAGAGCGCCATGATCACCGGGGAGGCGGCCATGATCATGCCCATGTTGGAGGCGGTCGTGGTCAGTGCGGCCTGGTGCACGAGGGTGTTGTAGAGGGCGACGCCGAACAGTGAGGCCAGGGCGACGAACCCGAAGTGGCGGCGGATCAGGTGCCGCTGCCGCCACGCCTGCCGGGCCGCTAGGGGGGCGACGGCGAGGAGGGCGATGACCCAGCGCCAGAAGACGGCCTGGACCGGCGGGACGGAGTCGGCCATGTCCCGGGTGGCGACAAAGCTGCCGGACCAGACGGCCGTGGCGAGGAGCGCGAGGAGCAGTCCCACGCCCGCGCCCCGCGCGAGGACGCGCGGGGCGGCGGTGGGCTCGGTGGTGCGGACGCGGGCCAGGAGTGCCACGGTGATCCTTCCGGTCGGTGAGGCACTACCGTCGCACCGAGGAAACCTCCAGGTCCATCGAAAGTTCCTGACTCTTCTGTTCAGTTGAACTGAACGATTTGGCGGTACGGGGGCTGAGCTGGCCGACCAGGGTGGCGCCGAAGGCGACCGCCATGCCGACGAGCTGCACGGGGCCGAGCGCCTGGCCGAGCGCCACCCAGCCGACGACGGCCGCGGTGATCGGCGAGAGCGGACCGAGGAGGGTCACCGAAGAGGCGCTCAGCCGCTCGATGCCGCGGAACCAGAGGAAGTAGGAGATCGCGGTGTTGCCCAAGGCGAGATAGGCGTAGCCGAGGAGGTTCGTGGAGTCCAGGGCGGGCGGGGCGCCTTCGACCAGGGCGGCGATGGGCAGGATGACCAGACCGCCGGCGGTGAGCTGCCAGCCGGTGAGCGCCAGCGCGCCCACCCCCTCGGGCCTGCCCCAGCGCTTGGTGAGGACGACGCCGGCCGACATCGAGAGCGCCGACAGCAGCCCCGCGAGCACCCCGACCAGATCGAGGGCGGCGCCCGCCTTCAGGACGACGAGGCTGACACCGAAGGCGGCGGCGAGGGCGGTGAGAAGGGACCGCGCGGTGGGCCGGTCGCCGAGGAGGAGCGCGGCCAGACCGACCACGAAGAGCGGGCCGACGGAGCCGACGACCGCCGCCACACCGCCGGGCAGCCGGTAGGCGGCGAGGAAGAGCAGGGGGAAGAAGGCGCCGATGTTGAGGGCCCCCAGGACCGCGGACTTCCACCACCAGGCACCCCGCGGCAGCGTGCGGGTGACGGCGAGCAGCAGCAGTCCGGCGGGCAGCGCACGCATCAGGCCGGTGAAGAGCGGCCGGTCGGGCGGCAGGAACTCGGTGGTCACGAAGTAGGTGGAGCCCCAGGAGATCGGGGCGAGCGCGGTCAGGGCGACGACGGCGGCTTTGCGGGACATGACGGGTCCCCCCTTGGTCCGGAGTGGTTCCGAGTGGCTTGGTGATAAGTAGCTTACTGCTAAGCTACTTATTGGCAAGTGACTTACGCACGAGCATCTTGCTTTCCAGTCACTTACTTGCCGTCGAGTCGATCTGGACAGGAGACTGCCGTCATGGACAGCACCGAACCCCCCGCGCACGACGCCGTCGACGCGATCACGGACCAGTGGGCGGCCGTCCGCCCCGACCTGGACACCCTCCCCATGGCCGTCTTCGGGCGGATCTACCGGCTGGCCGCGGGGATGCGCGGCCGGGTGGACAAGGCGTACTCCCCGTACGGGGGCATGGGGCTCGGGGAGTTCGACGTCCTGGCGACACTGCGCCGGTCGGGTGAGCCCTACACCCTCTCCCCGCGCGAGCTCACCGCCACGCTGATGATCACCACGGGCGGGATGACGGGCAGACTGGACAAGCTGGAGAAGGCGGGGCTGCTCACCCGCAGCCCGGACCCGAACGACCGGCGCGGGCTGCGGGTGACGCTCAGCGAGCGCGGGCGCGAGCTGGTGGACCAGGCGGTGGGAGCGGGGCTCGCGCAGCAGCGGGAGGCCCTGGAGGCCGCGCTCACGCCCGAGGAGGCGGAGCAACTGGCGAGTCTGCTGCGCAAGCTCCTGGCCACCACGGTCGTGTGAACGACGACCGCGTGGACGCACACGAGGGCGCCGCGCCGGTACTCATGTACCGGCGCGGCGCCCTCGGAAGCGGCTGGGCCTCAGGCCTTCTTGGGCCTGTCGGACTTGTCGAGCACCATCACGAGACCGGCGATCACCAGGAACAGCACGATCGGCGCGGCCACGAACAGGCCGAGGGTCTCGACGACACTCAGCTTGGGGGCCGGGTCGTCACCGTCGTCGCGGGTGAGCGCGAGCGCGGGGGACGACATGAGCAGCATCATCAGCGTCGTACCGGCCGCGACAGCACCGGCGCGCAGGGCGTTCTTCTTGTCCACGGTGCAAACGTAGCGAACACCTAAACGGGCCGCGCGTCCGGGGGTGCCGTACGGACGCCCTCCGGGGATCGGAAGACCTCCAGGAGGCGGTGCAGCCGGGGCGAGGCGGCCAGTTCCTCCAGGGTGAGCGGCTGGCCCTCGGGGCCCGCCACCGGCAGCCGCCAGTTGGGGTACTGGTCCCAGGTCCCGGGCAGGTTCTGGGGCCGCCGGTCCCCCACCGTGTCCGGCAGCCACACCCCGACCATCGTGGCCGGGGTCCGCAGCAGGAACCGGTGGACGGCCCGCACCTCGGCCTCCTCGTCGCCCGGGCCCTCGGGGAGCAGCCCGAGCCGCTCCAGGTACGTCAGCCACTCGGCGACCTCGGCCGTGTCCCGGGCGCGCTCGCGCCCCAGGTCGCCGGTGAGCAGCCCGAGCCGGTGGCGCAGGGCGACATGGTCGCCTGAGAGCCTGGCCGCGGTGGAGGGGAGGTCGTGCGTGGTGGCGGTGGCCACGCAGTCGGCGCGCCACTCCTCGGGGGCCAGCGGCCGGCCCGTGCCCGACCAGTCCCGTTCGAACCAGAGCACGGACGTGCCGAGCACCCCGCGCCGCGCGAGCTGCTCGCGTACGCCCGGCTCGACCGTGCCGAGGTCCTCGCCGATGACGACCGCGCCGGCCCGGTGGGCCTCCAGGGCGAGGACCGCGAGCATCGCCTCGGAGTCGTGACGGACGTACGTGCCCTCGGTGGGCTCGCACCCCTCGGGGACCCACCAGAGCCGGAACAGGCCCATCACATGGTCGATGCGCAGCGCGCCCGCGTGCCGCAGCAGCTCCCGCAGCAGGCCGCGGTACGGGGCGTAGCCGGAGGCGGCGAGGGCGTCCGGGCGCCAGGGCGGCAGACCCCAGTCCTGGCCGCGGGAGTTGAAGGCGTCGGGCGGGGCGCCGACCGACATCCCGGCGGCGAAGGTGTCCTGGAGCGCCCAGGCGTCGGAGCCGTCCGGATGCACACCGACCGCGAGGTCGTGCACGATCCCGACCGCCATCCCCGCCTCCCGCGCGGCCTCGCTCGCGGCCGCCAGCTGGCGGTCCGTCAGCCAGGCCAGCCGGCAGTGGAAGTCGACCCGGGCGGTCAGCTCGTCGTCGGCGCGGACGGCCGCGGCGGCGGAGCGGGGGTCGCGCAGCTCCTCGGGCCAGGACCGCCAGTGGTGCCCGTGGCGCTCGGCGAGCGCGCAGTAGGTCGCGTGGTCCTCCAGGGCGCGGCCCCGTTCGGCGAGGAAGTCGCGGTACTCGGCGCGTCTGCCCGGGCCGAGCTCCACCGTCCGTACGAGCTCCAGAGCGCGCCGCTTGACCTCCCACACCGCGTCCCGGTCGATCAACGCGCCCTTGCGCAGGACACGTTCGCGCAGCTCGGCGGCGTCCCCGACGATCGCGTCCAGCGCGTCGCGGTAGCGCGGGCCCACGAGGCCGTACTCGGGGATGTCCTCGATCCGCAGATGGACCGGGTCGGGGAAGCGGCGGGAGGACGGGCGGTACGGGGAGGGGTCGGTGGGCTCGCCGGGCACGGCCGCGTGCAGCGGGTTGACCTGCACGAAGCCGACGCCGTGCGACCGGCCCGCCCAGGTGGCCAGTTCGCGCAGGTCGCCGAGGTCGCCCATCCCCCAGGAGTGGGTGGAGAGCACCGAGTACAGCTGGGCGAGCAGCCCGAACACGCGCCCCTCGGGCCGGGGCACGCGCGCGGGGGCGACGATCAGCGTGCCGACGGCGCCGCGCCCCTCGGGGTCCCGGGCCTCGACGCGGTGCACGCCGGGCGGCAGGCCGTCCCAGTCGTCGCCCTCGACGACTTCCCCCGACTCGGTGGTGACGCGCAGCCGGGTGCCGGGCGGAAGGTCCTGGGGCGGCCGGACGGGGCCGTCCTGCCAGCGCACCAGCGTGGGCGGGAGCAGCCGTTCCCGCTCGGCCCGCTCCGCCGCTTCCAGGGCGGCGGCGACCGCCTCCGGTGTGCCGGCGTCCACGTCGAGGGCGGCGAGCACGGTCACGACGGTGGCGTCGGGCACCTGGACGGTCACGCCCGCGGAGGGCTCGTACGCGGTGGCGACGCCATGGAGGGCGGCGAGGCGGGCCAGGGTCACTTCACACTCCAGAGGTCTGGGACGGTGGTGGCGGCCGGCCCCGCGGTCACACTCCGGGGGACTCCGTGCCGCCCGCGGTGCCGGGGGCTGTGGGTTCGCTGGTGAGCGGCGCCACCGAGGTCAGGGGCGGCTCGCTGGTGAGGGGGGTCGCCGACGTCAGGGGCGGCTCGCTGGTCAGGGGGGTCGCCGACGTCAGGGGCGGCTCGCTGGTCAGGGGTGCGGCGTGGGCGAGGAACGGCTCGCTGGTGAGCGGGGCCTGTTTCAGCTCGGGTATGTCGAGGGCGTGGGGGGCGATGGTGGTCACGGGGGTTCTCCCGGTTTCGTCGAGAACAGGTGGAACGACAGAGCCCTACCCACCGCACCCCGTTTTACCGGCGGAAGTTGGCGAAGCGGTGCCACCTCGCCGGAAGACCCCCGGGCAAACCCGACACTTCGGCCACGCGCATTGACACCCCTGCCGGACGGGTGGTGGGCTCGTGACCCACTCGTGACCCAGAGGCGGCGTCACCCACAGGAGAGAGGGGCCCCGTGCACCTCGGACGCAGGAAGCGGACCGCGACCGCCGTGGCCGCCGCGGTGATCGGCGGACTCCTCGGCAGCGGCCTCACCGGCGCCGCCCAGGCCGCCCCGGTCTCCCCCGTCACCACCCCCGACGTACCGCAGAGCCCGGCCGGACCCGACGTCTGGCCGCGCCCGCAGTCGCTGCGGGCCGCCGGTCCCGCCGTGCCGCTGGGCGACGAGGTGACCCTCCTCACGGACGCCGACGCCGACCCGTACGCCGTCGCCGCGCTCCGCGAGGTGCTGCGGGCGGCGGGGGTACGGACCGTCCACACGTCCCTGCCGGGCGGCGGGACCGTGATCCGCGCGGGCTCGGCCGCCTCCCAGGAGGCCCTGCGGGCGTTGCGCGTCGCCGAGCGGGCCGATCTGCCGCGCGGCGGCTACCGGCTCGCGACGGGCCGCGTGCAGGGCCGGAACACCGTCGCCCTGGACGGAGTCGGCGAGGACGGCCTGTTCCACGCCGTACAGACCCTGCGTCAGCTGATCGACGGCGCGCCGGAGGACGAGCGGCAGATCCCCGGCGTCGTCGTCCGCGACTGGCCCGGCACCGCCGTGCGCGGCCTGACCGAGGGCTTCTACGGCCGCCCCTGGAGCCAGGAACAGCGCCTCGCCCAGCTCGACTTCATGGGCCGCACCAAGCAGAACCGCTACCTCTACGCACCCGGTGACGATCCGTACCGTCAGGTCCAGTGGCGCGACCCCTACCCCGCCGAGCAGCGCGCGGAGTTCCGGGCGCTCGCCGAGCGGGCCCGCGCCAACCATGTGACGCTCGCCTGGGCCGTGTCCCCCGCCCAGTCCATGTGTCTCGCCTCGGGCGACGACGTGAAGGCGCTCACCCGCAAGATCGACGCGATGTGGGCCCTGGGGGTGCGCTCCTTCCAGCTCCAGTTCCAGGACGTCAGCTACAGCGAGTGGCACTGCTCGAAGGACGCGGACACCTTCGGGCGCGGGCCGGAGGCCGCGGCGACCGCCCACGCGCGCGTGGCGAGCGAGGTGGCCCGTCACCTGGCCGCCCGGTACCCGGACGCGCCGCCGCTCACGCTGATGCCGACGGAGTACTACCAGGACGGCGCGACCACCTACCGCACCGCGCTCGCCGCGGCGCTGGACGACCGGGTGCAGGTCGCCTGGACCGGCGTGGGCGCCGTTCCTCGCACGATCACCGGGGGTGATCTGGCGGGCGCCCGGAACGCCATGGACCACCCGCTGGTCACCATGGACAACTACCCGGTCAACGACTACGCCCAGGACCGGCTCTTCCTCGGACCCTCCATGGGCCGCGAGCCGGCCGTGGCGGCCGGCTCGGCCGCGTTCCTCGCCAACGCCATGGAGCAGGCCGCCGTCTCCCGGATCCCGCTCTTCACCGCCGCGGACTACGCCTGGAACCCGCGGGGTTACCGGCCGCAGGAGTCCTGGCGGGCGGCCGTCGACGAACTGGCGGGACCGAACCCCGCCGCCCGCGAGGCGCTGCGGGCTCTGGCCGGCAACGGCGCCTCCTCGATCCTCGACCCTGCGGGCGAGTCTGCGTACCTCAAGCCGCTGATGACCTCGTTCTGGAACAGCCGTACGGCCCAGGACGGGGCCGTACGGGAGAAGGCCGGGCGCGAACTGCGCGCGGCGTTCACCGTGATGCGGGAGGCTCCCCGGCGGCTCGCCGCGACGGCCGGCGGCACCCTGGACGACGAGGTCGGCCCCTGGCTGGAGCAGCTGTCCCGCTACGGCCTCGCGGGCGAGACGGCGGTCGACATGGTGCTCGCCCAGGCCCGTGGTGACGGCGCGGCGGCCTGGCAGTCCCAGCTGCAGCTGGAGTCGCTGCGCGAGTCCCTGAAGGGGAGCGAGGTGACCGTGGGCAAGGGCGTCCTCGACGCCTTCCTCACGCGCGCGGTGACGGAGTCGGCGGCCTGGACGGGCGCGGACCGCGAGCGCCGCGCCGGCCGCACGGCGGACCGGGAGCGGGACGCGTACACCGTCCGGCTCGACCGTTCGCGGCCCGTGGAGGCGGTGACGGTGATGACGGAGCCGGGCTCGGGCGAGTCGGCGCGCGTGGAGGCGTACGTCCCCGGCGAGGGCTGGCGGTCGCTGGGCCCGGTCTCCCCGACCGGCTGGACGCAGACGGACGTGAAGGGGCTGCGCGCGGACGCGGTACGGATCGTGTGGAACGGCGCGGACGGACGGGGCGACCCGCGGGTGCGCTCGCTGGTGCCGTGGTTCGCGGACGAGCCGCCCGCCGAGCTCGTGCTGGCCCGTGCGGAGCTCGACGCCGAGATCGGCGGGCCCGCGGGGCGGGTGGACGTACGGCTGGTGGGCCGGAGCACCGACGAGGTGCGCGGGGCGCTGACGGCGCGGGCGCCGAAGGGGATCGAGGTACGGCTCCCCAAGGAGGCGCGGGTGCCGCGCGGCACGCGCGCGACGGTGCCGCTGGAGGTGTCGGTCGCGCCGGACGTGCCCGCGGGCTCGTACCAGGTGCCGGTGTCCTTCGCGGGCGAGGAACGGACGCTGACGGTCCGCGCCTTCCCGCGCACGGCGGGCCCGGACCTGGCGCGTACGGCGACGGCCTCGTCCTCCGGTGACGAGACCCCCGACTTCCCCGCCGTCTCGGCCCTGGACGGCGACCCGGCCACCCGCTGGTCCTCCCCCGCCGAGGACGGCGCGTGGTGGCAGCTGGAGCTGGCGAGCCCGGCCCGGATAGGGCAGGTGGTCCTGCACTGGCAGGACGCGTACGCGTCGCGTTACCGCATCCAGGTCTCCGCCGACGGCCGCAACTGGCGTACCGCGGCGACCGTCGCCGAGGGCCGGGGCGGCCGCGAGAGCGTCCGCATGGACGCGGCGGACACCCGCTTCCTGCGGGTGCAGGGCGACAGGCGGGCGACGCAGTACGGCTACTCGCTCTGGTCCGTGGAGACCTACGCGGTGGCCCCGCCGGAGGAACCCGTCACGCCGGGGCCGCCCGAGGGGACGGCCGGGACGGCAGGGACGCCCGGGGAACCGGGGCAGCCCGAGCAGCCCGAACAGCCGGAACAGCCCACGGACGAGTAGGGGGCGCCCTCACCGGCGCGCCCCCCGTACGACGATGGCCGGGGTACGACGAAGGCCCGGCTCAACCCGTCTTCACGGCCCCCGTGGGGGCGGTGGAGACGGCGTCGATCCGGGCCATCACGTCGTCCGCGCCGTACGGCTGCAGATAGGGCAGCCAGCGGGGGTCCCGGTGTCCGGTCCCGATGATCCGCCAGGCCAGACCGCTCGGCGGGGCGGGTTGATGGCGCAGGCGCCAGCCCAGGTCGTGCAGGTGGCGGTCGGCCTTGACGTGGTTGCAGCGGCGGCATGCCGCCACGACGTTCTCCCAGGCGTGCGTGCCCCCGCGGCTGCGCGGAATGACGTGGTCGACGCTGGTTGCGACGCCACCGCAGTACATGCAACGCCCTCCGTCTCGGGCGAAGAGGGCTCGGCGGGTCAGAGGAACGGGCCCCCGGTAGGGGACCCGCACGAACCGCTTCAGCCTGACCACACTGGGTGCGGGGATGACGCGGGTCTCGCTGTGCAGGAAGGCGCCGGACTCCTCGAGGCAGAGTGCCTTGTTCTCGAGGACGAGGACGAGCGCGCGGCGGAGCGGTACGACGCCGAGGGGCTCGTACGACGCGTTGAGGACCAGGACATGCGGCACGGATGCCTCCTAATACGCCGGCGGCGCGTGGCTCGCGCCGGGACGAACTGCTCTCAGTCTCTCCTCATGCCTGGTCGGAGCGCCACCACGTACCGGTAACGGGCTTGAAGTGTTCTCGACCACATCGGCATCGTCTCTCCGTACATCCCCGCGTGAGGTCGGTCTCTCCCTCGAACAGGGCATCAGGAGTACACCCGGTGCCCCGTTAGTGTGGATGCTCCGCGTACGCCACGCCTGGAGGTTCTACGTGTCCTGGTCCGCCCTGTCGACCGCCGACGATCCGCAGAAGGTCCCCGTCACTCTCGACGAGGCCGCGGAGAAGGCGACGAACGCCGCGGGCTGGGTGGAGGAGAACTGGTCCACCTGGCTGAACACCGGCCTGCGCATCCTCCTCATCCTGGTCGTCGCCCTGTTGCTGCGGATGGCGATCCGCCGCGCCCTGACGAAGCTGATAGAGCGGATGAACCGGTCCGCCCAGGCGGTGGAGGGCACGGCGCTCGGCGGACTCCTCGTCAACGCCGAGCGGCGGCGGCAGCGCTCGGAGGCGATCGGCTCGGTGCTGCGCTCGGTGGCGTCGTTCGTGATCCTGGGCACGGCGGGGCTGATGATCCTCGGCGCCTTCCAGATCGATCTGGCGCCGCTGCTCGCCTCCGCAGGTGTCGCCGGTGTCGCGATCGGCTTCGGCGCCCGGAACCTGGTCACGGACTTCCTCTCCGGTGTCTTCATGATCCTGGAGGACCAGTACGGGGTCGGTGACTCGGTGGACGCGGGCGTGGCCTCCGGCGAGGTCATAGAGGTCGGTCTGCGTGTGACGAAGCTGCGCGGTGTCGACGGGGAGATCTGGTACGTCCGCAACGGCGAGATCAAGCGGATCGGCAACCTCAGCCAGGGCTGGGCGACCGCGGCGGTCGACGTGACGGTCCGCCCGACGGAGGACCTGGACCGGGTGCAGTCGGTGATCGACGAGGCCACGGCGTCCATGGCGAAGGACGAGCCCTGGAACGAGCGGCTCTGGGGCCCGGTGGAGGTCCTCGGTCTGACCGAGGTGCTCCTCGACTCCATGACCGTCCGGGTCTCGGCGAAGACGATGCCGGGCAAGGCCCTGGGCGTCGAGCGCGAGCTGCGGTGGCGGATCAAGCGCGCGCTGGACGCGGCCGGCATCCGGATCGTCGGCGGCGTCCCGGCCCCGGCGGAGGAGTCTGCGGCGGACCCGACGGCGGGTATGGCGGCCCCCTCGGTCTTCGCCTCGCCGACGTCCCCGCAGGGCGCGGCGGCGAGCCCGCTGCCGAGGCCGGACCTCGGCAAGTAGCACCCGTCACACCATGTGACACGCCACGCACGCACACCGTGCATGAACGACGCCCCCGCAGGTAACGCTTTGGTTGCCTTCGGGGGCGTCGTGCGTGCGCGGGTATTGACGCCCCGGTGACGGTCGTCCTACGGTCCTCCCACCCAATAGGAAACTTTCCTAACAGTGAGAAGGGCGGGTGTACCCGACATGGCCGGTACGACCCCGGGTACCCCCGGCACCCCACGAGTGCTGCGGGCCATGAACGACCGCGCGGCCCTCGATCTCCTCCTGGAGCACGGGGCCCTCTCCCGCACCCGGATCGGCAAGCTCACCGGCCTGTCCAAGCCGACCGCCTCCCAGCTGCTCGCCCGCCTCGAAGCCGCCGGGCTCGTCGTCGCCACCGGGACCACCGCGGGCCGGCCGGGACCCAGCGCACAGCTGTACGCGGTCAACGCCCGGGCCGCCTTCGCCGCCGGGCTCGACGTGACCCCGCGGCTCATCCGCGCCGCCGTCGCCGACATCAGCGGCCAGGTCGTCGGCGAGTTCGAGCTCCCCACCCCGGGCCGCGCGGCCGACGACGTCGTCCGGCAGGTCACCACCGCCCTCGACGGCGCCGCCAAGGACGCCGGGATCACCCGGGGCGAGGTGCACCGGCTCGTGATCGGCACCCCGGGCGCCTTCGACCCGGCCACCGGACGCCTGCGGTACGCCTCCCACCTGCCCGGCTGGCACTCCCCCACGCTCCTGGAGGAACTGGCGGCCGCGCTCCCGATGCCGTTCGAGTACGAGAACGACGTCAACCTGGTGGCCGTCGCCGAGCAGCGCCTCGGCGCCGCCCGGGGCCACGAGGACTTCGTGCTGCTCTGGAACGAGGAGGGCCTCGGCGCCGCCCTCGTGCTCGGCGGCAGGCTCCACCGGGGTTTCACCGGCGGCGCCGGCGAGGTCGGCTTCCTCCCCGTGCCCGGCACCCCGCTCGTCCGGCAGGTCACCAAGGCCAACTCCGGCGGCTTCCAGGAGCTGGCCGGCGTCCAGGCCGTGCCCCGGATCGCGCGGACCCTGGGCATCGAGACCACCGAGCACCCCTACGTGCCCACCGCGTCCGGGCTCCTCGCCCACGCCGCCGCGCACCACGGCGACGACCCGCGGTACGCGGCGCTCCTCGACCGGTACGCCGAGCGCCTCGCCACCGGTCTCGCCTCCCTCGTCGCCGTACTCGATCCCGAGGTCGTCGTCCTCTCCGGTGCGGCGATCGCCCCCGGCGGGGAGCCCCTGCGCGAGCGCGTCCAGTCCGAGCTGGCCGAGCTCGCCGCCTCCCGGCCACGGCTCGTCCTCGGAGGCGTGGACCGGCACCCCGTCCTGCGCGGGGCCCTGGAGAGCGCGCTCGCCACCACGCGCGACGAGGTCTTCGACACGTCCCGGTAGACCACGGGCCGGGCCGCGGACGCGCCACGGGCCCCCGGCCACCGAGCACTTCAGCACCGTCGGCACCGCCCGCACTGCACGCACCGCCCGCACTGCACGCACCGCCCGCACTGACTGCCTCTCCCGCACCTCCTGCGTCGCCCGCACCGCCCGCAGTCCTCATTCCCCCGTCGACCCCTCCGCCACAGGGAGCTCCGTCATGCCCGTACGCCCGCGCAGAGCCGCCGTCGCGCTCGCCGCCACCGCCTCGATCGCCCTTCTCGCCTCGGCCTGTACGGGCTCGGCGGACAACAAGGCGAGCGACGACCCGAACGCCGAGACCACGATCACCTTCTGGCACGGCTGGTCGGCGCCCTCCGAGGTCAAGGCGATCCAGGACAACGTCGACCGCTTCGAGAAGGCCCACCCGAACATCAAGGTGAAGGTCGTCGGCAACATCAACGACGACAAGCTAAGCCAGGCGCTGCGCGCGGGCGGCTCCAACGGTCCTGACGTGGCCGCCTCCTTCACCACGTCCAACGTCGGCAAGTTCTGCCACTCCGGCGCGCTGGCGGACCTGAAGCCCTTCCTGGAGAAGGACAAGGTCGACCTCGACAAGACCTTCTCGAAGGTCCTCCAGGACTACACCCAGTTCGAGGGAAGGCGCTGCTCGCTGCCGCTGCTCTCCGACGCGTACGGGCTCTACTACAACAAGGATGCCTTCAAGGCCGCCGGCATCACCGCCCCGCCGAAGACCTGGTCGGAGTTCTCCGAGGTCGCCAAGAAGCTGACCAAGGAGAAGGGCGACAGCTACGAGCAGCTCGGCTTCATGCCGAACTACCTCGGCTACGAGACCGTCCCGAGCCACTACATGTCGCAGTGGGACCACACGTACTTCGACGAGAGCGGCACGTCGAACCTCGCCAAGGACCCCGGCTTCGCCGAGATGCTGACGTACCAGAAGTCGCTGGTCGACGACCTGGGCGGGTTCGCGAAGCTGGACCGTTACCGCACCACCTTCGGTGACGAGTGGGGCGCCAAGCACCCCTTCCACACCGGTCAGGTCGCCATGCAGCTGGACGGCGAGTGGCGGCTGAACTTCATCAAGGACGCCAAGGTCGACTTCGAGGTCGGTGTCGCGCCGCTGCCGGTCGCCGACGACGAGGTGGCCGAGTACGGCAAGGG
Organism: Streptomyces sp. NPDC022552; assembly: GCF_055561875.1. Lineage (NCBI taxonomy): Bacteria > Bacillati > Actinomycetota > Actinomycetes > Kitasatosporales > Streptomycetaceae > Streptomyces > Streptomyces sp. NPDC022552. The sequence continues at coordinate 58,041 of NZ_JBVHGJ010000002.1, read as the reverse complement.
CTACCTCTCCGGCACGATCATCGGCATCGCGCCGCAGAGCAAGAAGCAGAACGCGGCCTGGGAACTGGTCAAGTACATGACCATGGACACCGAGGCGGTGGTGAACTTCGCCAACGGCATCGGCAACGTCCCCTCCACCCTGGAGGCTCTGAAGTCCCCGAACCTGAAGGTCGACGAGCGCTTCAAGGTCTTCCTGGACATCGCCCAGCACCCCGAGTCCTCCACCTCGGACGGCGCGGTGAACGGCTCCACGTACCAGGACACCTTCCAGGACTTCGCCCAGAAGTACGAGAAGGGCCAGGTCAAGGACCTGAAGAAGGGCCTGGAGGAGACGGCGGCCCAGATCGACCGCGACATCGCCCAGGCGAAGTAAGACCCGGGACCGGTACCTCATGTCCACCGACTCCCTCGCAGCGCGTCGGGCGGCGCTGCGGTCGAAGCGCGTGCGCGGCGCGCTCCGTACCGCGGCGTTCATGTCGCCCTGGCTGATCGGCTTCAGCGTCTTCTTCGCGTACCCGCTCGTCTCGACCGTCTACTTCTCGCTGATGAAGTACGACGGCCTCAACCCGCCGACCTGGCGGGGCCTGGACAACTGGGCGTACGTCTTCTCCGATCTGCCGAAGTTCTGGCCGGCGATGCAGAACACCCTGTGGCTGGCGGTCGTCATGGTCGCCTGCCGGGTGGTGTTCGGCCTCGGCATCGGCCTGCTCGTCACCAGGATCAAGACCGGTGCCGGGGTCTTCCGCACCCTGTTCTACCTGCCGTACCTGGCCCCGCCGGTGGCCGCGACGCTGGCCTTCGTCTTCCTGCTCAACCCGGGCACGGGGCCGGTCAACTCGCTCCTGGAGGCCGTCGGGATCCCCGCGCCCTCCTGGTTCAACGACACCGCCTGGGCCAAGCCGGCGCTGACCGTCCTCGCCGTGTGGGGCGTCGGGGACCTCATGGTCATCTTCATGGCCGCGCTGCTCGACGTGCCGAAGGAGCAGTACGAGGCGGCGGAGCTGGACGGGGCCTCGGCCTGGCAGCGGTTCCGCTACGTCACCCTGCCGAACATCGCGCCGATCGTCCTCTTCGCGGTCGTCACCGGGATCATCGGCGCGATGCAGTACTACACCCAGCCGATCGTGGCGGCGAAGGTCGCCTCCGGGGTGATGGGCGGGTCGGGCCAGACCTTCGAGCCGGGTTATCCGGACGACTCCACCCTGACCCTGCCGCAGCTGGTCTACAACCTCGGCTTCGGCCGCTTCGACTACGGCGCGGCCAGCGTCGTGGCCCTCGTCCTGTTCGCCCTCTCCATGGCCTTCACGGCGCTGCTCATGCGCCGGCGGGGCGGCCTGATCGGCTCGGGTGACTGACCATGACCTCCGTATCCACGCTCGACCGACCCGCGCGCGAGGCGTCCCCGGACGCCGCCCGGACGACAGTCCGCCGCAAGGCACTCCTCCACTGGATCGCCGTGCACTCCCTCGGGGTGGCCGCGGCCCTGTTCTTCGTGCTGCCGTTCGTCTTCGTCCTCCTGACGTCCCTGATGAGCGACCAGCAGGCGCTCACCCGCGACCTCACGCCGAACTCCTGGCACTGGGACAACTACGTCCGGGTCTTCGAGACCCCCGGCTTCCTGTCCTGGTGGAAGAACTCCCTGCTGTACGCGGGGCTCGGCACCGCGCTCGTGGTGGTGTCCTCGATCCCGGTGGCGTACGCGCTCGCCAAGTTCCGCTTCCGGGGCCGGCATCTGTCGCTGCTGCTCGTCATCTCGATGATGATGCTGCCGCCGCAGGTGATCATCATTCCGATGTACCTGTTCTGGGCCAAGCAGATGGACCTCTCGGGCACGCTGTGGCCGCTGATCATCCCGATGGCCTTCGGTGACGCCTTCGCGATCTTCCTGCTGCGCCAGTTCCTGCTGACGATCCCGAACGAGTACATCGAGGCCGCGAGGATCGACGGCTGCGGCGAACTGCGCACCCTGCTCAAGGTCGTGCTCCCGATGGCGAAGCCCGGCATCGCCGCCGTGGCGCTGTTCCAGTTCTTCTACTGCTGGAACGACTACTTCGGACCGCAGATCTACACCTCCGACAACCCGGCGGCGTACACGCTGAGCTACGGCCTGGAGTCCTTCAAGGGCGCGCACCACACCGACTGGAATCTGACCATGGCCGCGACCGTCCTGGTCATGGCCCCTGTGATCCTCGTCTTCTTCTTCGCCCAGAAGGCGTTCGTCGAGGGAGTCACACTGACCGGAGTGAAGGGCTAGCCGAAGAATGAAGCTCGCTGTCGTGGGGGGCGGCTCCACCTACACCCCCGAACTGATCGACGGATTCGCGCGGTTGCGCGACACCTTGCCCGTCACCGAACTCGTCCTCGTCGATCCGGCCGCCGACCGGCTAGAACTGGTCGGCGGGCTCGCCCGGCGGATCTTCGCCAAGCAGGCCCACGAGGGGAAGATCGTCACCACCTCCGACGTCGACGCCGGGGTGGAGGGCGCGGACGCCGTGCTGCTCCAGCTGCGGGTCGGCGGCCAGGCGGCCAGGAACCAGGACGAGACCTGGCCGCTGGAGTGCGGCTGTGTGGGCCAGGAGACCACCGGCGCCGGCGGTCTCGCGAAGGCGCTGCGCACCGTGCCGGTGGTCCTGGACATCGCCGAGCGGGTCCGGCGCACCAACCCGGACGCCTGGATCATCGACTTCACCAACCCCGTCGGCATCGTCACGCGCGCGCTGCTCCAGGCCGGCCACAAGGCCGTGGGGCTCTGCAACGTGGCCATCGGCTTCCAGCGGAAGTTCGCGCAGCTGCTGGACGTGACCCCGGCCGAGATCCACCTCGACCACGTCGGGCTCAACCATCTGACCTGGGAGACCGCCGTCAGGCTGGGCGGCCCGGAGGGCGAGAACGTGCTGCCCCGGCTGCTCGCCGAGCACGGTGACACGCTCGCCGACGATCTGCACCTGCCGCGCCTGGTCATGGACCGCTTCGGCGTCGTCCCCTCGTACTACCTGCGCTACTTCTACGCGCACGACGAGGTAGTACGGGAGCTGGGCACCAAGCCCTCGCGGGCCGCCGAGGTCGCCGCGATGGAGAAGGAGCTCCTGGAGATGTACGGGGACCCGGCGCTCGACGAGAAGCCGGCGCTGCTCGCCAAGCGGGGCGGGGCCTTCTACTCGGAGGCGGCCGTGGACCTCGCCGCGTCCCTGCTGGGCGGGGGAGGTTCTCCGTACCAGGTCGTGAACGCGTACAACAACGGCACGCTGCCGTTCCTCGCCGACGACGCCGTGATCGAGGTGCAGGCGGCGGTGGGGCCGAACGGTGCGACGCCGCTGCCGGTGGCGCCGCTCGACCCGCTGTACGCCGGGCTGATCTCCCATGTGACCGCGTACGAGGAGCTGGCTCTGGAGGCGGCGCTGCACGGTGGCCGCGACCGGGTGTTCAAGGCGCTGCTCGCGCACCCGCTGGTCGGGCAGTACGAGTACGCCGACGGCCTCACCGACCGGCTGATCGCCCACAACCGGGAGCACCTCGCGTGGGCGTGAACGCGGCGTTCCTGGCGATCGACGCGGGCAACAGCAAGACGGACGTGGCGATCGTGGGGGCGGACGGGGCCGTGCTCGGCTCGGCGCGCGGCGGCGGGTTCCAGCCGCCCGTGGTCGGCGTCGAGGCGGCCCTGGACGTCCTGGCGGAGGCGGTGGGACGGGCGGCCGCCCCGACGGGCCTCCCCTTGCAGTTCACACATGTCTCCGCCTGTCTCGCCAACGCCGATCTCCCGGTGGAGGAGGCGGAGTTGAAGGAGGGCCTGGAGGCGAGGGGCTGGAGCCGGTCGGTACGGGTGCACAACGACACGTTCGCCGTGCTGCGCGCCGGGCTCGACGAGCCGCGCGGTGTCGCCGTGGTGTGCGGGGCGGGGATCAACTGCGTCGGGATGCTGCCGGACGGGCGGACGGCCCGCTTCCCCGCGCTCGGGAAGATCTCTGGCGACTGGGGCGGCGGCAGCGGGCTCGCCGAGGAGGCGCTGTGGTTCGCCGCCCGCGCGGAGGACGGGCGGGGCGAACCGACTTCGCTGGCCCGGGAGTTGCCCGCGCACTTCGGACTGCCGACCATGTACGCGCTGATCGAGGCGCTGCACCTGGGACGCATCGCCTTCGAGCGGCGGCACGAGCTGACGCCGGTGCTGTTCCGTACGAGCGCCGGGGGCGACGCGGTCGCCCGCTCGCTGGTGCGGCGGCTGGCCGAGGAGGTCGTGGCGCTGTCGACGGTCGCGCTCGGCCGGCTCGGGCTGCTCGACGAGGAGGCTCCCGTGATGCTGGGCGGCAGCGTGCTGGCCGCGCGCCATCCCGAACTGGACGGACTGATCGCCGAACTCCTCGCGGTGAAGGCGCCGAAGGCCGTGGTCGGGGTGGTCACCGCGCCGCCGGTGCTGGGCGCGGCACTGCTCGCCCTGGACGAGGTGGCGGCGGCACCGGAGGCCGCGGCGCGGCTGCGGCTCCACTACGCCTGAGGTTCCGCCCGGACTGAAGCCGCGCGGCCGGTCGAAGCCGCGGACGGGCTGCGGGGCGCCTCCCTGACGGGGGCGCCCCGTCGCTGTTTCACCCGTTCGTGGCGGGCCCGCACTGGAACCGATTTCGGCCGGGAGGCGTATTCATAGCAGGGGGTTCGCCTACGGGGGTGGCGCGAGATGGGGCACGATAGGAACAAGATCCAGTCAATCCTGGTGTGCGGGTGGGGCCCCTGAGGCCATACTGCTGGCCGGGAACGTCGGACCGAGGGGGAGGCCACGTTGACACACCCGCCGAATGCGCCCGCCGCCTCGGCGCCGGGGACCACACCCGTGCACCCGGGTCCTGGTGTGCCCGCGCAGGCGTCGCCGCCGTCCGGCGCTCCCGTGTCCGCGTCCTCCCTCGCGCCGTCACCGGCCGGGGCACCCGCCGGGCGCGGGCCCTGGGACGAGATCCGGGTGCGGATGCGCCGCGCGGCGACGACCGAGCCGGGCCGCCTCCAGATCCTCGGTGCCGTACTGGCCCTGCTGGTCGTCGCGTTCGGCGCCGTCACCGCGTACGAGGTCTCCGACCGGGCCGGCTCCGCCGACGACGTGGTGAGTCGCAGCCAGCCCCTGAGCGCCGACGCGGCCGACATCTACCGCTCGCTCGCCGACGCCGACACGGCCGCGGCCAGCGCCTTCCTGTCCAAGGAGCGGGATCCCGCCGATCTCCAGAAGCGATACACGGACGACATCACCACCGCGTCCCGTCTCCTGGTCAAGGCGGCGGCGAGCACCGGCGGTTCGTCGCAGTCCGCGCGCGAGATCACCACCCTCAACGAACAACTCCCGCGCTACACCGGCCTGATCGAACGGGCGCGTGCCGCCAACCGGCAGGGCCTGCCGCTCGGCGGCGCCTATCTGCGGTACGCGAACCAGTTGATGACCACCCAGCTGCTGCCCGCGGCCGAGCGGCTGTACGAGGCCGAGACCGCGCGGCTCCAGCAGGACGACGAGGACGCCCGCGACTGGCCGTTCCTCTCCCTGGCCCTCGGGGTCGCCGCCCTCGCCGTCCTGGTCTGGGCGCAGCGCCGGACCTACGCGCGGACGAACCGGGTGTTCAACCAGGGGCTGCTCGCCGCGACCGCCGCCTCCGTGATCGTGCTGCTCTGGCTCGCGGCGGCCCACACCGTCGCCCGCGCGGGCCTGAACGACGCCCGTGAGCACGGGCAGAGCTCGCTCCAGGTCCTCAACGCCGCCCGGATCAGCTCCCTGAAGGCGCGGGCCAACGAGAACCTGACGCTGGTCGCCCGGGGAGCGGTCCTCACCGACGACGGCAAGAACGACAAGTACGAGACCGACTACACCACGAGCATGGAGTCGCTGACGACCGCGCTCGCCGAGGCCCGCGAGCTGGCCGACGACGACGCCGGCCGCGATCCGCTCGCCGCCGCGGCGGACCGTACGGCCGACTGGCGGGAGCGCCACAAGGACGCCCGGGACAAGGACGACGCGGGCAACTACGAGGGCGCGCGGACCAGTGTCGTCGGACCGGGCGCCTCCACGGGGCAGTCCTTCGACCAGGTCGACGCGGCCCTGAAGCAGGCCCTGGACCACGAGCAGAGCGAGTTCACCCAGGCCGCCGAGAGCGGCCGGGGTGCGCTCACCGCCCTCCCGCTGGGTGCGGCCGCGCTCGGAATCCTGGGCGCGGCGGGCGCCGTCATGGGCATCAACCGCAGGCTGTCGGAGTACCGGTGAGAGGGGGCGGGATGCGGAACGGCGTCGACGGCGCGAGGAAGCGCGGCCCGGCCCGGCTCCTCGGCGGGCGTCCCCTGGGGCGGCTGCGCGGCTGGGGCGGTGTCGGGGCGATGGCGGTGGCCTGTGGGCTGACCGCGTCGCTGACCCTGCTGCCGCTGACCCACAGCGCGAACGGCGCCCCGGTCTCCCCCTCGGTGACCGGGCCTGGCGTCGGTGCCGGTGTGCAGGTCAAGGCTGACGCCTGCCGGAACCCCGAGGCGTCGCTCACCCCGTCCACCGCCGACGGCCCGGCCGTGGAGGCGATCAAGGCGCGCGGGAAGCTCGTCGTCGGCGTCGACCAGAACAGCTTCAACTGGGGGTACTTCAACCCCGAGACCAGGGAGCTGGAGGGGTTCGACATCGCGCTGGCCAAGGCGATCGCCAAGGACCTGCTGGGCAGCGAGGACGCGATCATCTTCCGCACGATCCCCACCAACCAGCGGATCGCGGCCCTGGACAGCGGGAAGGTCGACCTCGTCGTCCGCACGATGACGATCAACTGCAAGCGGATCGAGCAGGTCGCCTTCTCCACGGCATACTTCCAGGCCGGCCAGCAGGTCCTCGCGCCCAAGGACTCGACCGGGATCACCGGGTACGACTCCTCGCTCAGCGGCAAGCGGGTCTGCACGGCGGAGGGCTCCACTGCCTACGAGGCCCTGGAGGACAACTCCTTCGGCGCCACGTTCAAGGACGAGGGCGACGGCACCGAGCGGGACAAGGACCGCTTCACCGTCCCGAACCAACTGGACTGCCTGGCCCGGCTCCAGATGGGCGAGGTCGACGCCGTCGTCACCGACAACGCGCTGGCGGCGGGGCAGGCCGCGCAGGACCCGGCCGTCGAGCTCAAGGGCCGGCCGTTCACCACCGAGTACTACGGAGTCGCCGCCAAGCTCGGCAACGACGACCTGGTCCGCCGGGTCAACCAGGTCCTGGTGCAGTACCGCCAGGGCGCCTGGACGGCGGCGTACGACAAGTGGCTGAAGGCGGACCTGCCCGGGATATCCGGGCCGCCCGCACCCATGTACAAGTAGAGCGAGAGGTGATCGATGGGCGTCGCGGGCACCCCCGGGCCGGTGATGGACCGGGACGAGGTGGACCGTGCGCTGGCGCGGCTCGGCGCGGAGCACAAGGCGATCGAGGACTCGCTGCTGGCGCTCCAGGACCACGCGGGCCGCAGGCTGCTCGAAGGCGCCGAGCTGACCGGGACCACCCGGGACCGCTGGCAGTCCACCGAGCGGACGATCACCCTGCTCTGGACCTGCTTCGACGCGTACACGGACGCCCTGCACGACGCCCGTGAGCTCCGGGCACGAAGGCGCTGGGCCAGCCGTGAGGACCTGGTGGAGCTGACCGAGCGGCTGCGCGGCGAGAGCGTGCTCGTCGCGGGCGGGGCGCAGGAGCAGGCCCTGCTCTCCGAGCGGTTCACCCTGGAGGCGCTCGTACGGCGGATGAACGAGCTGTACGCCTCCTCGCTCGACATGGTCGTGACCGCCGACGCCGTCTGGTCCGCGCTGCCCGCCCGGATAGACCTCCTCGCCGCCGAGCTCGGACGGACGCGCTCGCTCGCGCACTCCGTGGGGGTACGGCCCGGGGAGCATCCGGCGGGCGACGAGCTGGAGGAGATCACCGCCGAGCTGACCGCGCTGCGCACCCAGGTCGTCACCGACCCGCTGGCCTTCTGGCGGCCCGCCGCCGGGAGTTCGGCGCCGGGCGGCGGAAGGCCGGACACCGAGCGGTACGACCGGGCGGCCCGCGCACTGGAGGACATCCGGCGGGAGATCGAGGCGGTCCTCGCGGTCCGGCAGGACTCCGAGGAGCGGCTGCTGAGGCTGCGGGACGTCCTCTCTCGCGCCGACCGGACGCTCTCCGAGGCCCGTGCGGCACGCGGCGAGGTCCTCGCCAAGATCGCCGCCTCCGAGGTGCCGGCGGTCAGCGGCCCGCCGACGGTCCTCCAGGAACGTCTCTCGACGGCCGCCGAGTACCGCAGACACGCCCAGTGGCACCGGCTCTCGCCGCTCCTGGAGTCCCTGGAGCAGGAGGCCGAGGACGAACTGCAGCGCGCCCGAGCGTCCTTGACCGCCGTCACCGCGCCGCTCGCGGTCCGCGCCGAGCTGCGCGGCCGGCTCGACGCGTACAAGGCGAAGGTGGCCCGGCTCGGCGCGGCGGAGGATCCACTGCTGATCGAGCGGTACGACGCGGCGCGCCGGATGCTGTGGAGCGCGCCCTGCGACCTGCGCGTCGCCGAGCAGGCGGTCCTGCGCTACCAGCAGGCCGCGGCGGAGGTCCTGTCCGGGCCCCGAGATGCCAGGGGGAGTCAGTGGTGAGCACCTGTCAGCGTCCCTCGTGCGAGGGATCGTACGAGGACATGGGCGGCGGCGAGCTGTACTGCGACACCTGCGGGCTCGCGCCGGTCGTCGCCGCGGGCGGAATGCTCCAGGCCAATCCGACCGGGATGGCGGTGCCCGGCAAGGGGTCGGCCTCGTCCCGTTCGAGCTCGCGCGCCTCGTCGCGCAGCTCCTCGCGCTCCTCCCGCTCGTCCACGTCCCGCCGTTCGGTCTCCGGGCGCCTGTCGCGCTCCCTGTCGGCCGGCAGCAGCGGCCGTTCGGTGTCGGTGCGCAGCTCGGGCTCGTCGACCGCCCAGTCCGGGCGGAACCGGCTGGGCGCCGGGTTGGTCGCGATCCCCGAGGTGCCGCGCCCCGACCCGCGCGCCGCGGTCATGGAGAACCCCGAGGTTCCCGAGCGGAAGCGATTCTGCTCGCGCTCGGACTGCGGTGCTCCGGTGGGCCGTTCGCGCGGTGACCGGCCGGGCCGTACGGAGGGCTTCTGCACCAAGTGCGGCCACCCGTACTCCTTCGTGCCGAAGCTGCGCGGGGGGGACGTCGTGCACGGGCAGTACGAGGTAGCGGGCTGTCTCGCGCACGGCGGCCTCGGCTGGATCTACCTCGCCGTCGACCGGGCGGTATCCGACCGGTGGGTCGTCCTCAAGGGCCTGCTGGACACGGGCGACCAGGACGCGATGGCGGCGGCGATCTCCGAGCGCCGCTTCCTCGCCGAGATCGAGCACTCCAACATCGTCCGGATCTACAACTTCGTCGAGCACCTCGACGCCCGTACCGGCTCCCTCGACGGCTACATCGTCATGGAGTACGTCGGCGGCAAGGCGCTCAAGGAGATCGCGAACGACCGCCGCACGCCGGACGGCCGGCGCGATCCGCTGCCGGTCGAGCAGGCCTGCGCGTACGGGATCGAGGCCCTGGAGGCGCTCGGCCACCTGCACAGCCGGAACCTGCTGTACTGCGACTTCAAGGTCGACAACGCGATCCAGAGCGAGGACCAGCTCAAGCTGATCGACATGGGCGCGGTCCGGCGGATGGACGACGACGAGTCCGCGATCTACGGCACGGTGGGCTACCAGGCGCCGGAGGTGGCCGAGGTCGGCCCGTCGGTGGCGAGCGACCTGTACACGGTGGCGCGCACGCTCGCCGTGCTGACCTTCGACTTCCAGGGGTACACGAACGTCTTCGTCGACTCGCTGCCCGACCCGGAGCACATCGAGGTCTTCCGGACGTACGAGTCGTTCTACCGTCTCCTGGTCCGCGCGACGGACCCCGACCCGGCCCGCCGTTTCGCCTCCGCGCAGGAGATGGCGGAGCAGCTGACGGGCGTCCTGCGCGAGGTCGTCGCCCTCCAGTCGGGCCGTCCGCGCCCGGCCCTGTCGACCCTGTTCGGCACCGAACTGCGGGTCACGGACACGGAGTTGTTCGCCGAGCTGACGGAGGACGTCTCCCTCCTCGGCGCCCGGCAGCCGGCGCGTGGGCGGAGGCGCGGCGTGGCGGGGGGCGGCGCGGCACAGCCCGTCGCGGCGGTCCCCGCGCAGGGCGCCCCGCTTCCCGTACCGGCCGGACCGGCCCCCGCGCATGCGCCGGGCGGGGCGTTTCTCGCGGCGCTCGACGGACGGGCCGCTTCGCTCGCGCTGCCCGTGCCGCGGGTGGATCCCGGGGACCCCAACGCGGGATTCCTCGCGGGCCTGATGGCCTCCGCCCCGGCCGAGCTGATCAGCGCCCTGGGGCATGCGCCCGCGCCCTCCCTGGAGTTGCGGCTGCGCGAGCTGCGGGCCCTCCTGGAGATGGCCGACCTCGGCTCCGCCGGGCGCGCCCTCGCCACGCTCGAGGAGGAGCACCCGGACGACTGGCGGGTCGTCTGGTACCGCGGCGTCGCCTCTCTGGTGACCGGCGACCACGCGCACGCGGCGCTGGCCTTCGACGCGGTCTACGACGCGTTCCCCGGTGAGCCCGCGCCCAAGCTGGCGCTGGGCATCTGCGCCGAGGTGCTCGGCCAGCTGGACAACGCCGCCGAGTACTACCGCCTGGTGTGGGCGACCGACCCGAGCTACGTGAGCGCCGCGTTCGGGCTCGCCCGGGTGCGCCTCGCGGCCGGTGACCGTACCGGAGCCGTACGGACCCTGGAGTCGGTACCGGAGGCGTCCATCCACTACACGGCCGCGCGGGTCGCGGCCGTGCGGGCGCGGCTGCGGCGGCGTGCGGCGCACGAACCGCTCGGCGCGGACCTGACGGCGGCCGCGGCACAGGTCTCGGAGCTCCAGGACTTCGGTCTGGACGCGGTGCGCCGCGAGCGGTTGTCGACGGAGGTCCTCGGTTCGGCGCTCGACTGGGTACTCTCCGGGAGTCCCGGTACTGCTCCGGGCGGGGCACGGCTGCTCGGCAGCGAACTGGACGAGCGCGGACTGCGCTTCGGCCTCGAACGCTCGTACCGGGTGCTCGCCCGGCTCGCTCAGCGGGGCGAGGAGAGGATCGAACTGGTGGAGCGGGCCAACCGTTTCCGCCCCCGGACGTGGGTGTGAGTATGTCCCAGAAGCCCCAGCACGAATTCTCCGCCTGCCCTGGCTGCGCGGAGCCGCTGGAGTCGGGTGACCGGTTCTGCGGGGCGTGCGGCTACGACCTCGCGGCCGTCCCGGCCGCGGCCCCGGAGCCGGACCGTCCGACGGTGGCGATCGGTACGCCGGTGAACTGGCCCGAGCCCCCTCCGCGCGAGCCGGGCTCCCTCTCGACGGCCACACAGCACCCGGGTGACCTTCCGGGCACGGACTCGGGCGGCCGCGACCTGCCGACGCTGGCGGTCCGCACGGACGGTCCGCCCAGGCCTGAAGCCTCGGGAGCGCCCGGTGCACCCGCGCCGGGCGGCGTGCCCGGCACGAGCGGCGCGAACGCCACTCCGGGCGTCCCCTCAGCGCCGGTCACGCCTGCGGCCCCCGCGCCCGTCCCGTCCGCCGCGCCTGTCAGTGGGGTCGCGGCGCTCGCCGCCGAGGCCGCGGTCAGTCCGGAGCAGCCCGTCTCCACCCCCGAGGGGGACTTCACCCTCGCCGCGCCCGACCCCCGCGCCGCCGCGCAGCTCGCCACCCCGCCCGCCGGGACCAAGCTGTGCGTCGCCTGCCGGGCCGGGGCCGTGGACGCCGACGGGTACTGCGAGAACTGCGGGCACGCCCAGCCGCGCGAGCGCGACCACATGGAGCAGGAGCTCTCCACCGTCGCCGCCGTCAGCGACCGCGGACTGCGCCACCACCGCAACGAGGACGCGTTCGCGGTCTCGGCCACCGCCCTGCCCGACGGCTCCCCCGCCTCCCTGGCGATCGTCTGCGACGGCGTCTCCTCCGCGACCCGCCCCGACGAGGCTTCCGCGGCCGCCGCCCGGGCGGCCGGGCAGTCGCTGCTCTCCGCCCTGCCCCGCGGCACCCACCCGCAGCAGGCGATGCACGAGGCGATCGTCGCCGCCTCCGAGGCGGTCAACTCCCTCGCCGAGGAGCCCGGCCAGGACGGCATGGAGCACGATCAGCACCGCCACCAGAACGCCCCGGCCTGCACCATCGTCGGCGCGATCATCGCCGACGGACTGCTGATCGTCGGCTGGGTCGGCGACAGCCGCGCCTACTGGGTGCCGGACGACCGCACGTCCCCGCCCGCCCGCCTCACCCAGGACGACTCCTGGGCCGCTCAGATGGTCGCGACGGGCCTGATGAACGAGGCGGAGGCGTACGCCGACGCGCGCGCCCACGCCATCACCGGCTGGCTCGGCGCCGACGCGTACGAACTGGAGCCGCACACCGCCGCGTTCAAGCCCGACCGCCCCGGGGTGGTCGTGGTCTGCACCGACGGGCTCTGGAACTACGCCGAGGCCGCCGACGACATGGCCCGGGTCGTGCCCGCCGACGCCGCGGGGCGCCCGCTGCACGGGGCCCAGGTGCTGGTCGGGCACGCCCTGGACGGCGGGGGCCACGACAACGTAACAGTGGCCCTGCTGCCGTTCTCCCCCTCGCCGCAAGGGGCAGGATCGGCCTGAGCGGTCGCCGGCGCCCTGCCTCTTTCACCCTTCACGCTTGTCTGTCGAGGAGCCTCAACCCATGGCGAACTTCTCCAAGTCGAACGTGCCGCAGTTCTCGGTGGACGTGTACCAGAACGAGTTCCTGCCGGAGGGCGGCCGCGAGGTCAACGCCATCGTCACGGTCACCTCGACCGGCGGCGGTACGAGCGGCCGCGCGGCGCCGAGCGGTTCCGACGCGGACGCGGGCGTGGTGATCATGGTCGACTGCTCCGGTTCGATGGAGTACCCGCCGACGAAGATGCGCGGCGCCCGTGATGCCACGGCCGCCGCCATCGACGCCCTGCGCGACGGCACCTCCTTCGCCGTCGTCGCCGGTACGCACGTGGCCAAGGAGGTCTACCCGGGCGACGGCCGGCTCGCCGTCGCAGGACCGGCGACCCGTGGCCAGGCCAAGGACGCACTGCGCCGGCTGAGCGCGGGCGGGGGTACGGCGATCGGCACCTGGCTGCGTCTCGCGGACCGGCTGCTCGGCTCCGCCGACGTGTCGATCCGGCACGGCATCCTGCTCACCGACGGGCGCAACGAGCACGAGTCGCCCGAGGACCTGCGGGCCGCGCTCGACGCGTGCGCGGGCCGCTTCACGTGTGACGCACGTGGTGTCGGTACGGACTGGGAGGTCAAGGAGGTCACCGGCATCGCCTCGGCGCTGCTCGGCACGGCCGACATCGTGGCCGATCCGCAGGGGCTCACGGCGGACTTCACGGCGATGATGGAGAACACCATGGGCAAGGAGGTCGCGGATGTCGCGCTCCGTCTGTGGACTCCGGTCGGCGTGGAGATCGGATTCGTGAAGCAGGTCGCGCCGACCGTCGAGGAGCTGACCGCGCGCCGTACGGAGGCGACCGCGCGGGCCGGGGACTACCCGACCGGATCGTGGGGCGACGAGTCCCGCGACTACCACGTGTGCGTACGGGTTCCCCAGGCCGGAATCGGCCAGGAGATGCTCGCCGCCCGGGTCTCGCTGATCGTCCCCGATCCGCTGGGCGACGCCCCGAAGACGCTCGGCCAGGGGCTGGTACGGGCCGTGTGGACGGACGACATGGCGATGTCGACGTCGATCAACCCCCAGGTCGCGCACTACACCGGCCAGGCCGAGTTGGCGCAGGTCATCCAGCAGGGACTGGACGCCCGCAAGTCCGGCGACCACGACGGGGCGACGGCGAAACTGGGGCGCGCGGTGCAGTTGGCGGCCGCGTCCGGCAACGAGGACACTGCGAAACTGCTTTCGAAGGTGGTGGACGTCGTCGACGCGGCGACGGGTACTGTGCGTTTGAAGGCGAAGGTCGCGGATGCGGACGAGATGACTCTCGAGACCCGCTCCACCAAGACCGTTCGCGTCAAGAAGTAGCCCGGCCACGGGCCGGACGACGAGAGGGGGAAGCACCGACATGCCGACCTGCCCGAACGGACACCAGTCGGTCTCCGACGACTGGTGCGAGGTCTGCGGCCACCGCATGACCGGGGCGGGTGCGCCGGCGGGTGCCGTACCGCCGCCTCCCCCGCCGCCGCCCGCGTACGGCTATCCCGGGCCCGGAGGCCCCGGCGGTCATCCCGGTGGTCCCCCCGGCCCCCCGCCCGGGGGCTACGACCCGAACGCGACCGCCCAGGCGGAGCTCTGCCCCCAGTGCCGCACCCCGCGCGAGGCCATGGCCCCGTTCTGCGAGGAGTGCCGCTGGAACTTCCTGACCAACACCGCGACCTCGTACACGCCGGTCGCGCCGCCCTCGCCGCAGCAGAGCCCGCCTCCGGGCCTCAACCTGCCTCCGGGCTTCCAGTCGCCGCCGCGGCCGCCGCAGCCCCAGCAGCCGGATCCGTACGAGTACCAGGGCTCGCGGCCCTCGCAGATGAACCGGCCGGCCGAGCCGCTCTCCGCCGACCCGACGCACCACCAGGCGCCGCCGCAGCGCCCGCCGGCCCCGCAGCAGCCGCAACAGCAGCCGCCACAGGGGTTCCAGCAGGGCCCGCCGCAGCCTCCGCCGTCCTTCTTCCAGGCACCGCCGCCGGGCGCACCGCCCGCGCAGCAGGGCCCGCCCGCGCCTCCGGCCGCGCCGCAGCGGCAGTCGCCGCCCGGTGGGGGCGGCGACGACTGGCTGCTGCCCCCGCCCTCGCAGCCGCAGGCTCCGCCGCAGCAGCATCACCAGCCGCAGGCGCCTCAGCAGGCGCACCAGCCGCACCAGCCCCAGCAGCAGTACCAGCCGCCGCGGCCCGCAGCGGGCTGGTCGGCGTACATCGGGCCGGACCGCGAGTACTTCCTGGCGATGATGCAGCGCAGCGGCCCGGAGGCGACGGGCCTGAACCTGCCCGCGTACTCCCCCGAGAAGCACCTGCCGCTCCAGGGCAACCAGATCAGCATCGGCCGCCGCCGGCACTCCACCGGCGAATCCCCGGACATCGACCTGTCGGTGCCGCCGGAGGACCCGGGTGTCTCGCACCAGCACGCCGTGCTGGTGCAGCAGCCGGACGGCTCGTGGGCGGTGGTGGACCAGAACTCCACCAACGGCACCACGATCAACGGCGCGGAGGAACCGATTCAGCCCTACGTGCCGGTCCAGCTCCAGGACGGCGACCGGGTGCACGTCGGCGCCTGGACGACGATCACGATCAGGCACGGCTAGCGCGGACATCGGATCAGGGATTTCGGATCACGGATATTGGATCCAAGATCCGATATCCCTGATCCAGGATCCGATATCCGCTCAGCCGCTCAGCCGCTCAGCCGCTCGGCAGTGACCAGGCGTACGGCCCCTCCGGGTCGTCCAGCCAGGCCCACTGCCGGCCGCCGCTCACCGTCACCCCGAAGCGCTCCCGCTCCGGCTGCCTCTCGCGCTGCCAGAGCGCGAGCGCTTCGCGCGCGTCGAGGGTCGCCTCCACCAGCGTGCGCAGGAACTGGAAGCGTTCGTCGTCGAACACGTGCCGGGGCAGCCCCATCGGCCGCCCGCGCGGGAAGCGGGCGTTTCCTCCGCGCAGAGCGACGAAGTACGCGGACGTGGCCAGGAATCGCCCCTCGGCGTGCGACGCGTCACGGACCCGCAGCCGGAGCAGCCCGGTGGAGAGCGGCGCGAGGACGACGGCGTCTGGGCGGCACTGCGCGAGCCAGGCGTACGGGATCGACGGCAGCGTGCAGGTCGCGATGATCCGGTCGAAGGGAGCGCGCCCGGTGCAGCCTCGGGCCCCGTCGCCGGTGATCACGGTTGGCCGGTGTCCGGCGGCGGCGAGATGGGCCCGGGCGGACTCGGTGATCTCCTCGTCGATGTCGACGGTGGTGACGTGCTCCGCGCCGAGCCGGTGGCTGAGCAGGGCGGCGTTGTAGCCGGTGCCGGCGCCGATCTCCAGGACGTCGTGCCCGTCCCGTACGTCCAGCGCCTCCAGCATCTCGGCCATCAGGGAGGGCTGGCTGGAGGAGGTGACGAGTTCGCCGTCCCGTACCCGGGTGGCCAGCGGTGCGTCCCGGTACGCCCCGCGCAGCCAGCGGGTGCGCCGTGCGGGATCGGGGTCGCCGGACCAGAGACGTTCGTAGCCGCCGATCCCGGAGACGTAGTAGTAGGGGACGAAGAGATGCCGGGGTACGTCCGAGAAGGCCGCGCGCCAGGCGGGGTCGCCCAGCGCGCCGTACGCCTCGATCTCCCGCACCAGCGCCCGTCGCGCCCGCGCACCGTCCTCGGCGAACTCGTCCCGCTGAGCGCCCATGCCTCCACTGTCCTGCGCGCGCGGTGGGGAGGCGAGTGGTCCTGGACCTCCGGTCCTCGGTCCGGCCATCTGAGACGATGGAACGGTGATGGAGATTCCGCGCGGCACACTTCAGGAGCAGACCTTCTACGAGCAGGTGGGTGGCGAGGAGACCTTCCGACGTCTCGTCCGCCGCTTCTACCAGGGAGTCGCGGAGGACCCGCTGCTGCGCCCCATGTACCCCGAGGAGGACCTCGGCCCGGCTGAGGAGCGCCTCGTGCTCTTCCTGATCCAGTACTGGGGCGGCCCCCGCACGTACAGCGACAACCGCGGCCATCCGCGTCTGCGAATGCGGCACGCTCCGTTCGCGGTGGACAAGGCGGCCCACGACGCCTGGCTGAAGCACATGCGCGCGGCGGTGGACGAGCTCGGTCTGGCGCCGGAGCACGAGAGCCAGCTGTGGAAGTACCTGACCTACGCGGCGGCATCGATGGTGAACACCGCGGAGTGACGTAGCGCCGCGGAGTGACACGGCACCACGGAGTGACCGAGCACCGTGGATCGACGTATTCCGGAGCGTGACCGCCGGATAACGGTCACGATCGAGTCAAGGTCCCCGTGCAAGCGGTTTCCACCGGCACGTGCCCTCTGAAAGCATCGGACGAACGTTCGGCGGGGTTCAGGGGGATGCGTGACCGGGTTCGTACTGCTGCGCGTGCGGGCGCACCGGTTGCTGCTCGCCGCGGCGCTCCTCGCCGTCCTGCTGACCACCTCCGTGCTCGCGACCCTCGCCGCGTTCTCCGGCTCCATCGGCGACGCCGCCCTTCAGGGCGCACTGCGGGGGCGCGCCGCGCCCGCCGCGGCGCTGGTGGTGACCGGACAGGTGCCGCCGGCCCGGCGGGAGAGCGCCGACACCGCCACGCGGGAGGCGGCCGGCCGGACCTTCGACGGGCTGCCGGTGACCGTACGGAAACTGGAGCGATCCGGGCCGTACGCGCTGCCCCGCGCCCTGCAGAGCCCGGGCGCGCGCCTGGGCGAGCCCGACCTCACCCACTTCGCGGCCCTCGACCGTTCGCGGCTCGCGCTCGTCAAGGGCGCCTGGCCCGACGGCACCGCCGGCACCGTGATCGACGTGGCGGTGCCCGAGGAGGCCGCCGGGCGGCTCCGGATCGGGCCGGGGACCGTGCTCGACCTCGCCGACCGGTTCGGCGGGAAACCGGTGCGGGCGCGGGTCACCGGGGTGTACCGGCCCGCCGATCTCACCGATCTGTACTGGCAGTTGGACCACGCGGGCGGGCGCGGTGTGAAGACCGTCAACTTCACGACGTACGGGCCGCTGCTCACCGACCCCGCCGTGCTCCGCTCCGGGCGGGTCACCTCCGGTGAGACGGCCTGGCTGGCCACCGCCGACTTCACCGGCGTCACCACCGACCGCATGGACGCGCTGCGCGCCTCCGCGTCGGCCGAGCCGAAGGCGCTGACCGCCGACACGGCCCCCTTCGGCGGTGCCGTCAGCGCGCACACCGCGCTGCCGACCGTCCTGGAGCAGACCGAGCGGTCCCTGCTCGTCTCCCGGTCGACGCTGATGATCGTCGCCGTGCAGCTGGTGCTGCTCGCCGCGTACGCCCTGCTGCTCGTCGCCCGGCTGCTCAGCTCCGAGCGGTCCGGCGAGACGGCGCTGCTGCGGGCCCGCGGCGGTTCACGGCGCCGGATCGCCGCGCTCGCCGCCGCCGAGGCGCTGCTGCTCGCCCTGCCCGCGGCCGTGATCGCCCCGCTGCTCGCGGGTCCGCTGACCCGGCTGCTCGCGGGCCGGGCCTCGCTCGACGCCCTCGGCGTACGGCTCGACGACGTCCCGCTCGGCCAGGTGTGGCTGGTCGCGGCGCTGGTCGCCGTGGCCTGTGCGGCCGCCGTCGTGGCCCCCGCGCTGAGCACCGGGGACGATGGCGCCGTCACCCTGCGCAAGGGACGTGCGGCGGCGCTGCCCGCGCCCGTACGGGCCGGGGCGGACGTCGGTCTGCTCGTCGTCGCGGCCGTGGCCTACTGGCAGCTCGACCGGCAGACCGGCGGGTCCGGCGGGGGCTCGGGCGGTGGTGCGCTCAGCGGCGACCGCGGGGGTTCGCTCGGCATCGATCCGCTGCTCGTCGCCGCCCCCGCGCTCGCGCTGCTCGCCGGCACCGTCCTGACCCTGCGGCTGCTGCCGCCCACCGCCCGGCTCGCCGAGCGGCGTGCCGCGAGCGGGCGCGGGCTTCCGGCCGCGCTGGCCGGCTGGCAGTTCAGCCGCCGCCCGCTGCGCGGCGCGGGCCCGGTGCTGCTGCTCGTCCTCGCCGTCGCGATGGGCATGCTCGCCGTCGGGCAGAGCGCCTCCTGGGACCGCTCGCAGGAGGACCGGGCCGACTTCCGTACGGGTACGGCGCTCCGGGTCCTGAGCGCCGGGGGCGCCGACCCGTCCCTGGCCGGGCAGTACACGGCTCTTCCGGGAGTCCGTTCGGTCGCTCCGGCGCACCGCGCCACGACGAGCTTCGCGGGCAACCGCACCGCGACCGTCCTCGCCCTCGACACCCGGCACGCCGCCGACGGCTTCCTGCTCCGCGAGGACCTCGCGGACGCCCCGGCCCGCGAGCTGCTCCCGTCGCTCGCCCCGAAGGCGGGTCCGCGCCCGGGGCTCGTGCTGCCGGCCGACAGCCGTGGCCTGACGTTCGAGCTGCGGCGCAGCGCGCCACGCGGCACGGCCCCGGCGCAGGTGACGGTGGTCGTGGAGGACCCGTACGGCGTTCCGTACCGTCAGCTCCTCGGGCCGCTGCCCGCCGACGGCCGGTCGCACCGGCTCACCCTCGACCTGGGCGGTCCCGGGGAGGTCCGGAGCACGCCCGTGGGCCCGTTGACGCTGACCGGCGTGGAGCTGGACGGGACGGTCGTCGACGGGCAGGACGGGAAGCAGACCTTCGCCGTCGAACGGCTCGTCTCCCGCCACGACGGCGGCTCCGAGCGCCCGGTCGACGCCGTCCGCTCCCTCGTCTCGTGGCGCGCCGGCTATCAGGAGACCAGTGGTGGCGACCCCGGGGACCCGGTCGCGCTGACCGGACGGTCCGCCGGTCCGACGCCGTACGAGGTCGGGTTCACGACCGGTGTGACGGAGCCGCAGGTGCCGTCGGGCCAGGAGGACTTCGGGCTGCGGATCACCGCGCCACGCACCGCGCCGCCGGCGACGCTGAGCGGGGTGGCGACGGACGCGTTCCTCTCGGCCGCCGGGGCGAAGCGGGGCGACCGGGTCGAGGTGGCCCTCGGCAGTCTGCACCTGAAGGTGACGATCGTGGACACCGTACGGGAGCTGCCGACCACCGGCGCCGGGGCCACGACCCTGTCCGCGTCCGCACCGGTCGCCACGCCCGACGACGGGGGTGCGCTCCTGGTCGATCTGCACGCGGCGAACCGGTCCCTCGCCGCCGACCCCACCGCGGCCCTCCAGCCCAACGAGTGGTGGCTTACCACCGAGCCCGGCCGCGCCGACGACGTGGCCCGGGCCCTGCGCGCCCGGCCCGACACCGATCCGGCGCAGGTGCTCGTACGGGACGAGGCCGCGGCCGAGCTGCTCGGCGATCCGCTCGGCGCGGGCCCCGACGCGGCGCTGATGGCGGTCGCGGTGGCCGCGGCGGCGCTCGCGGCCGTCGGCTTCGCGGTCGGCGCGGCCGGCTCGACGCGGGAACGGTCCGCGGAGTTCGGGGTGTTGCGGGCGCTGGGCGCCCCGCGCCGCCAGCTGGCCCGGCTGATCGCCGCCGAGCAGGGCCTGCTGGTCGGCATCGGCCTGCTGGTGGGCTTGGCGCTGGGCGCCGTGCTGACCCGGGCCGTCGTCCCCCTGATCGTGCTGACCGGCCAGGCGGCTCAGCCCGTCCCACGCGTCCTGGTCCAGCTCCCGCCCGGGCATGTGGCCCTGCTGCTCGCCGGGGTCGCCGCGCTGCCGCTGCTGATCGTCGCCACGATCGCGCTGCGCCGCACCGACCCGGCCGTGACCCTGCGGCACCAGGGGGACCAGTGACGCGCCGCGAGGACCGCGTGCCTCCCCCGCCCTCTCCCGGGTCCCCGCCCGCACCCGTCAGAAAGGCAGCCGCCATGCCCCGCACGCCCGTCCGCGCCGTGGCGCCCTGGGTGCGGACCCGGCTGCGGGTCGCCCCGGGGACGGCCTGGGCCTTCGCGCTGCTCGTCCTGGTCACGGCGTTCCTCGCCGCCGCGCTCCCGCGGACCGTGGACGCGTACGAGTCCGAGGGTCTGCGGCACGACATCGCCGAGGCGGCCCCCCGCACCACGGTCCTCGAGATCGCGACCCCGCTGGTCCGGCCCGACGGCCTGCCGGACGGGCAGGCGAACGGTACGGCCCCCGACGACCTGGCGCGGCAGCGGGCGCAGCTGGAGCGACTGCTGCCCGCCCCGCTGCGCATCGACCCGGAGGAGTCGGTGCACGGTGTACGCACCACCAAGTGGGTCACCGGCCTCGATCCCTGGCTTCCGCAGCCGTACGGGGTGCCCCCGGAGTTCATCCTCGCCACACCGTCGGCGCTGGCCGAGCACACGACGGTACGGTCGGGCCGGCTGCCGGCGAAGGCGGACACGGCCGAGCTCACCAGCGAGGCGGCCGTCACCGTCGAGACGGCGAAGTCCCTTCGCCTGAAGGTCGGTTCGGTGGTCCATGTGCCGAACCGGTACGGCTCGGCCCCGCTCGCCGTGACCGTCACCGGCATCGTGGAGCCGGTGCGTCCGCAGGCCGCCTACTGGTCGGTCGAGTCCCTCCTGAGGACCCCCGCGTACGCGATGAAGCGTGGCGGCATCGAGACGAAGTACTACTGGCAGGCCGCGCTGCTGCTGCCCCCGGAGGGCGGGGCCCTGCTCCAGGAGAGCCTGGGCGAGCCCGAGCTGTACTGGCGGCTGGCGCCCGTCGGCGACCATCTCACCGCGCGGGACGAGCCGCGTCTGAGCCAGGCGGTGGCCTCGCTCACGGGCGGGCCCGACCTGGCGAAGGCCCGGGAGGTGATCGGCTCCTTCGGCACGGTCACCACGGGCCTCGACGAGGTCGTCGCGGCGTACAGCGGCATGCGGACGGCGATCGAGCCGGTCGTCGCGGTCGCCGCCTTCGGCATCGGCGCGGTCGCGGCGGTCGTGCTCGCCATGACGGGCGGGCTGTTCGCCGCCCGGCGCGCCGCCGAGCTGGCGCTGCTGCGCTCGCGCGGCGGCTCCCTGGCCGGGATCGGCGTCCGGCTGCTCGGGGAGACGGCGGTCCTGGCCCTGCCCGCCGCCGGACTCGGTCTGCTGCTCGCGACGCTCGTCTTCCCCGACGCCCGATTCGGCCCCGCTCTCGCCGCGGCCGGCGCGGTCGCGCTGCTCGCCGTCCTGGCGCTGCCGCTGCGCGCGCTGTTCCTGCACCGCAGGCCGCTCGCGCACGGCGGGCGCGAGGACCTGATCGCCGCCCGCCCCTCCCGGGGCCGTACGGTCGCCGAACTCACGGTCCTCGCCCTGGCCGTCGGCGCGGTCGTGGCGCTGCGCCGGCGCGGTACGGAGGATTCCGGTGACTACCTGGTCAGTTCGGCGCCGGTACTCGTCGCGCTGATCGCCGCGCTCGTCCTCGTACGGCTGTATCCGCTGCCGCTGCGGTGGGCGACACGGCCGGCGCGCGCGCTGCGCGGCGCGGTCGGCTATCTGTCGCTCGCCCGGGCCGGGCGTTCCTCGGTGACGGGTGCGCTGCCGCTGCTGGCGCTCCTGGTGGCTCTGACGACGGCCGCGTTCGGCGGCTCGGTGCTCGCCGGGGTGGCCGACGCGCGGGACCGGGCGGCGCTCCTGGAGACGGGCGCGGACGCGCGGGTGACGGGCGACGCCGACGCGGCGCCGCTGCCGGACGGGCTCGCGAAGGCGGTGCGCGGGACGGCGGGGGTGAAGGACGTGGCCACGGTGCAGGTCGAGTACGGCGTGGCGCTGCCGACCACCGGGACGACTTCGGCGACCGAGCTGCGGACCACTCCCCTGGTGGGGGTGGAACCGGAGTCGTACGCCCGGCTCGCCGCGCGGACCGGCTTCGGGCCGTTCCCCGCCGAGCTGCTGACATCCACCGGGACGGGCGGGAAGGACGACGCGGGGCGGGTGCTGCCGGCGATCGCCTCGCCCGCGGTCGCCGAGCGGCTCGGCACGGAGCCTCGGGGCATCACGGCGGCGGCCGGTTCGTTCACGGTGCGGATCGTGGGTGTACGGTCCGCCACGCCGGCCCTGCCCGAGCAGGACTTCCTGCTGGTGAACGCGGCCGACCTGACCCATCGGGCGGACACCGTGCTGCTGGCCTCCGGACCCTCCGTGAAGGGGGACGCGCTGCGGGCCGTGGTCGCGGCGAAGAGCCGTGACTTCTCCGTGGTGCTGCGGACCGAGCAGCGGGCCACCTACGTGGACTCGCCGATGCAGGCGGGCGCCGAGCGGATCTATCTGGCGGCGATCGGGGCGGGTGCGGGCTATGCCGTCCTGGCCGTCCTGCTCTCGCTGCTGCAGTCCGCGCCGGAACGGGCCCTACTCCTCGCCCGGTTGCGGACGATGGGGCTGACCCGGCGGCAGGGCCGGCGGCTCCTCGGTCTCGAAGCGCTGCCGCAGGCGCTGCTCGCGGCGGTCGGCGGCATGCTCGTCGGCTGGGCGACGATCCTGCTGCTCGCCCCGGGCGTGGATCTCGTCCGGCTCTCGCTCGCGGCGGCGCCCGGGCTCGGCGCGCTCGACACCGCTCCGCTGCGGGTGGACGTGTGGTCGCTGGCGCTCCCGGCGGTGGGGGTGGTGGCGCTCACGGGCCTGGCGGCGGCCCTTCAGGCGTGGTGGTCGACGCGCGCCGGATCGATCAGGGAACTCAGGGCAGGAGACGCACGATGACCGATATCAGCCTTGCGGAGCTGGAGCAGCGGGCGACGGCCCACCGCCACCGGCCCTCGTTCGGGCACGACGCGCTGATCGCCTGCGACCGGCTGGTACGGATCTTCACCACGGACGGGGTGGAGGTGCAGGCGCTCCAGGGCCTCGACCTCCTGGTGCGCGAGGGCGAGCTGATGGCCCTGGTGGGGGCGTCGGGCAGCGGCAAGTCGACACTCATGAACATCCTGGCGGGCCTGGACGTACCGACGGCGGGCGCGGCGAGGGTCGCGGGCCGTGATCTGCTCTCGATGGACGCGAAGGCGCGGCTGGGGTACCGGCGGGACGTGGTGGGCTTCGTCTGGCAGCAGACGTCCCGCAACCTGCTGTCGTATCTGACGGCGGCGCAGAACGTGGCGCTGCCGATGCAGTTGCGGGGGCGGTCGAGCCGGGCGGGGAAGGCGGAGCGGGCGGAGGAGCTGCTCGCGATGCTGGAGGTCGCGGACTGCCGGGACCGCCGTCCGCACCAGATGTCCGGTGGCCAGCAGCAGCGGGTCGCCATCGCGGTGGCGCTGGCGAACAACCCCTCGGTCCTGCTGGCCGACGAGCCGACGGGCGAGCTGGACTCGGCGACGGGCGAGCAGGTCTTCGCGGCCTTCCGCCGCGCCAACGAGGAGCTGGGCACGACGATCGTGATCGTCACCCACGACCAGGCCGTCGCTTCCGAGGTCCGCCGCACGGTCGCCATCCGAGACGGCCGCACCTCCTCGGAGGTCCTGCGCCGTACGGAGGTCGACGCGGAGGGCCAGGAGTCCCTGGTCTCCCGCGAGTACGCGATGCTCGACCGCGCGGGCCGGCTGCAACTCCCGGCGGAGTACACGGCGTCCCTGGGCATGGAGCACCGCGTGATGCTGGAGCTGGAGCAGGACCACATCGGGGTGTGGCCGGACGACGCGGACGGATGAACGCGAGGGACGGGGGCGGCTCGTGGGGAAGGCACTGTCGTATCTCGGCGCGGTGGCGGTGCCTTGGGGCGCGGGGGCGCTGCTGTACGTCTGGGCCGACTGGAGCCTGCGCGGTTCGGCGACTCCCACCGGGGTCGCGGTGCTGGTCGGGCTCGCCGTCCTCGGCGCCGCTCTGGGCGCCCACAACGCCCTCTTCCGTGAGGGCGGCGGCTGCCTGGCGGCCCTGCTGATCCTGGCGGGCCTGGCGGCGGTCTGGGTGGAGGTACGGGACTCGTCGACCCGGAGCGCGGTCGTCAGCTGTGTCGTGGTGGGGAAGGTCGGGGTGACCCACCATCCGACCTTCGGCGAAGGGGCGCCCGAGCCCAGGACGCTCTTCCACCACACGGTGGACTGCCCCGGGGGCTACCCGGCGGAGTTCACCGCCGAGACCAGGGCGGCGTCCGAGGGCGGGAGGATCCGCATCGCGTACGACCCGACCCACCGGTTGGACCCGGTCCTGGCGAGCGAGAACGTGCCCCGCGGATCCCCGGTGATCCCGGCGGTCCTGCTGGCCTTGTCGGCGCTGGCCTCGGTGATCACGATCGCGAGGGAGGGCGGGAAGAGGGAGTCGCGCTGAGCGAGCCCCTCGTGGTCGGGCGCCGGCCTCAGGCGGGGGCGAACGACAGGGACGACGGGACCGTCCGTACCGCTATCGAGCCGAAGGGCGTACGGAGCCGGAGCCACGGCCCCGAGGCGAACAGCGCCACCGGCACGCCCTCCCCCGGCAGGAAGCCAAGGGACTGCGCGGCGTGCACCGCGCGCAGCGGCAGCCCGGTCTCCGCGACCGTCCGCGACCAGATCTCGCGGCCGATGCGGTCCCGCTCGGCCCGCGTCCGCCGCTCCTTCGGCAACTCCTCGTCCCGCGCGCGGAATTCGGCGACCGCCGCGGTGACCGCTCCGCGCAGCCGCTCCGCGCCCGGCAGGCCGGTGACCGGCTCCCAGCCACCGCGCGGCGGCAGGACGCCGGCCCACGGCGGGCCGGTGACGCTGTCGGGGACGACGGCCTTGCCGGCCGACTCCTCGATGCCCTCCAGGAGTTCACCGGCGGAGACGGTGACGTCCAGATCCACGGCGTCGACGAGCCGTGCCGTACGGATCGCCAGCACCTCGAACGACGGCGGCCGTCCGAACACCGCGAGCGCGCCGCCCCCGGCCTGGAGGCGGACGGCGGCGGCGCGGTCGTAGTGGATCAGCCTGGCAAGGAAGGCGGCGAGGTCCGCCGCCTCCCGGGCGTCGGCGAAGTGCAGCGGCGCGATCATGCGGCGGACGTCATCCCGTCGTCCATGTACTCCTCGAGGAACGACCGCTCCTCGGCGGAGATGCGACGCGGCCGCTGGGCCTCCAGGTCGAAGGGGACGACGACCGTCGAGGCCCGTACGTACGTCACTTCGGGGTCCTTGACCTCGTACGCGATCGTCAGCGACGCCGCGCCTATCTTCGTGACCCACGACTCGATGGTGACCGGCCTGTGCCGGTGCACCAACGGCCGCACGTAGTCGATCTCGTGCCGGGCCACGACGGACCCGCCGGAGAACGACGGCGAACCGTCGCCCGGCGCCAGCCGGAACATGAAGTCGATCCGCGCCTCTTCCAGGTACCGCAGGAAGACGACGTTGTTGACGTGCCCGAAGGCATCCATGTCCGACCAACGCAGGGGACAGCTGTAGATATGGCGCACGCTCAGCCTCGGGTCAGCTTCTTGTAAGTGGCACGGTGCGGACGGGCCGCGTCCGGGCCGAGGCGCTCGATCTTGTTCTTCTCGTAGGACTCGAAGTTGCCCTCGAACCAGTACCACTTCGACTCACCCTCGTACGCGAGGATGTGCGTCGCGACCCGGTCCAGGAACCAGCGGTCGTGGGAGATGACCACGGCCGCACCCGGGAACTCCAGGAGCGCGTTCTCGAGCGACCCGAGGGTCTCGACGTCGAGGTCGTTGGTCGGCTCGTCGAGGAGCAGCAGGTTGCCGCCCTGCTTGAGGGTGAGCGCGAGGTTCAGGCGGTTGCGCTCACCACCGGAGAGGACACCGGCCGGCTTCTGCTGGTCCGGGCCCTTGAAGCCGAAGGCGGACACGTAGGCCCGGGACGGCATCTCGACCTGGCCGACGTTGATGTAGTCCAGCTCGTCGGAGACGACGGCCCACAGCGTCTTCTTGGGGTCGATGTTGGCGCGGCTCTGGTCGACGTACGAGATCTTGACGGTCTCGCCGACCTTGACGGAGCCGGTGTCCGGGGTCTCCAGGCCCTGGAGCATCTTGAAGAGCGTGGTCTTGCCGGCGCCGTTCGGGCCGATGACGCCGACGATGCCGTTACGGGGCAGCGTGAAGCTGAGGTCGTCGATGAGGACCTTGTCGCCGAAGGCCTTGGAGAGGTTGTTGACCTCGACGACGATGGAGCCCAGGCGCGGGCCCGGCGGAATCTGGATCTCCTCGAAGTCCAGCTTCCGCATCTTGTCGGCCTCGGCGGCCATTTCCTCGTAGCGAGCGAGACGGGCCTTGGACTTGGCCTGACGCCCCTTGGCGTTCGACCGCACCCACTCGAGCTCTTCCTTCAGACGCTTCGCACGCTTGGCGTCCTTCTGGCCCTCGACCTTGAGGCGGGTGGCCTTGTTCTCCAGGTAGGTGGAGTAGTTGCCCTCGTAGGGGTGGGCGCGACCACGGTCGAGCTCCAGGATCCACTGGGCCACGTTGTCGAGGAAGTACCGGTCGTGGGTGACGGCTACGACGGTGCCGGGGTACTTGGCGAGGTGCTGCTCCAGCCACTGCACGGACTCGGCGTCCAGGTGGTTGGTGGGCTCGTCGAGGAGGAGCAGGTCGGGCGCCTCGAGGAGGAGCTTGCAGAGCGCGACGCGGCGCTTCTCGCCACCGGAGAGGTTGACGACCGGCCAGTCACCGGGCGGGCAGCCCAGCGCGTCCATGGCCTGCTCCAGCTGCGCGTCGAGGTCCCAGGCGTTGGCGTGGTCCAGGTCCTCCTGGAGCTTGCCCATCTCCTCCATGAGCGCGTCCGAGTAGTCGGTCGCCATGAGCTCGGCGACCTCGTTGAAGCGGTGAAGCTTCCCCATGATCTCGGCGGCGCCGTCCTGGACGTTCTGCAGGACGGTCTTGGTCTCGTCGAGCGGGGGCTCCTGGAGGAGCATGCCGACGGTGTAGCCGGGCGACAGGAAGGCGTCACCGTTGGACGGCTGCTCAAGACCGGCCATGATCTTGAGGACGGTGGACTTACCGGCACCGTTCGGGCCGACCACACCGATCTTCGCACCGGGCAGGAAGCTCAGCGTCACGTCATCGAGGATGACCTTGTCGCCGTGCGCCTTGCGCGTCTTGCGCATCGTGTAGATGTACTCAGCCAAGAGAAACCGTCCGGCAAAGAGTGAGTGGGCAGATACACCCCATCTTGCCTGACCGCCACCCCCGGGGGCCAACCAGTAGGCGGGGCACCCCCTGACCTGCGCGTTCCCGGGCCACCCCCGTAGCCGACCTGTCACTGTTGGTCGCCCCCGGCCACCCGTGAGCCCCTCGCACGGCCCACAGACGGCCCGGCCGCCACCGCCGCTCCGCCACCGTGCCCCCTAGGGCAATCGCCAGCAGGCAGAAGGGGCAATCAAGACCAGCGGGGATCTTGCAGACAGTTAGAGGCAGGGTCGCCTTCGGAGCGATACCTTCCTGCTGCACTCGCAGCGCATCAACCGCAGCGAAGGGCACCTCCACAAGAGATGCCACATGCGCTGAATTGCCTTTTGTTTGGAATCGTCGGAGGGGACTTGGAATGCCGGACGTGCTGGACGGACGTGCCTTCAATCTGGCAACGATCGTCATCGCGATCCTCGCGCTATTTCTCGGAATCGTCGGAGTGATCTACGCGCGGCGCGCCCTCTTTCCGCCAAAGCGCGAGATCACTTACGCGATCGAAAGCGCTCCATTGATGAACGAAACGAGCACTCTTCAGCACGGCGTCTCTGTGGTACATAACGGCGTCACCATTCGCGACCCCCACATGTTCACCCTTCGCCTGACGAACACAGGTCGGCATGCTGTGGCCAGCGACTACTTCGATCAGGCGCGCCCTCTGGCCTTCGATCTCGGGACACCGATCCTGGAAATTACTACCACCTTTGACGGTCAGTACAGCACGCAAGGAAGCGTCATCAGCTTTGGGCCAGATCTCTTGGCGAGCAAGCAAAGCATCTCCTTCGCGGCTCTTACAGAGGGTCGCCCCGATGTCCAGGTGCAGGAATACTTGATCGACACGAAGCTGCGGAAACTTGTAGACCAAAACCTGACGCCTCGCACTGTCGTAATTCACGCACCGAGCCTATTTGCCGCCGTCGCAGCCTCAGTGTCAGCAGTGCTGTCACTTCTTTCGCTCGGTTAATCGTCCGGGGTCTATACGGTCGCCGCTCGCTCCAAACGGCAGCCCAGCCACAGCGCACCCCCCGCTCCCATCCCGTCTGCCGTCGACCCACACACCGTGGAGCAGGCGCGGGTCCTGGCCTCCAGGTGGAGCGCGCCACTGCACGAACGACCTGGACGCCAGGGCCCGTGTCTGCTCGGCTCTGCCTGGGTCGATGGCAGACGGGATGGGGCCCCACCTTCACCACGACGCTGCATGGCAGACGCCCACGGCCTGAGATCTTCGGGCTCGGCGTCGACAACATCGGCGACCTCGGCTGGCTCTACGTGCGCCAGCAGGTGAAGAAGGTCCGCGGTGGGCTCGTGTTCGTCCCGCCCAAGCGCGGGAAACTCCGGGACGTGCCGCTCGACCCCGAGGTGTCGACCGCCCTCCGCGAGCACATCAAGCACTTCCCGCCGGTCGACGTCACCTTGCCATGGCTCACCCCGACTGGGCCCAAGGTGACGCACCGGCTCGTCTTCACGGCCCCCGCCGGCACCGCACTGTGGAGCAACGCGTTCAGCGACAAGACGTGGAAGCCGGCACTCGCTGGCGCCGGAATCATCCCCGTCCCCGAGAAGGGGCACCGCTTCGCCGCCGCCCGTGAGCACGGGATGCACGCACTCCGGCACTTCTACGCCTCCGTCCTCCTGGACGCAGGCGAGAACATCAAGGCCCCCTGAGTCTCTACCTTGGGCACAGCGACCCAGGGTTCACGCTCCGGGTGTACACGCACCTGATGCCGAGCAGCGAGACGCGGAGCCGCAACGCCATCAGCAGTATGTACCGGGCTGCCGGCCACGCGCATGACGGCCCAGACACGGCCCAGGCCGCCTGAGACGGCTCCTCATCGGCGGGAAACCTGCTGGTGAGGGGCTGTTTTGTGTCCTCGCTCGGAAAGAGCATCCGTAGCCACCGCACTGCGGCAGGATGCCACTGACATGATTCCGTCAATCAGTCAGGGGGATCAATGGGAAGCGCGCTCATCGGCTTAGACGTCGTTTCTTTTGGCGTGACTATTCGTTGGGCCGTGCATGACAGATCTGGTTGAGCGGTTGGTGCCGGAGGAGTTGTGGGTGCTGTTCCGGCGGGTGGTGCCGCCGACTGAGGTGAAGCGTCCGCAGGGCGGGGGCCGGCGTCGGGCGGGTGACCGTGAAGCTCTGGCCGCGATCATCTTCGTGGCGACGTCGGGCTGCACCTGGCGGCAGTTGCCGCCGGTGTTCGGACCGGCCTGGCCCACGGTCTACCGGCGTTTTGCCCAGTGGAGCCGGGACCGGGTCTGGGCCCGGTTGTATCGGGTCGTGCTCGACGAACTCGGGGCCCGGGGTGAGCTTGACTGGTCGCGGTGCGCGATCGACTCGGTCAGTGTCAGGGCTGCAAAAGGGGGCCTTTGACGGGACCGAATCCGACCGATCGCGGCAAGCTGGGATCGAAGATCCACCTGATCACCGATCGCAACGGACTGCCGCTGTCTCTGGGTATCTCCGGTGCGAACATGCACGACAGCCTGGGCCTGGAGCCCCTCGTGCGTGGGATCCCGCCCATCCGCTCCCACCGCGGCCCGCGCCGTCGGCGCCCGGGCGAAGCTGCACGCCGACAAGGGCTACGACTACGACCACGGTGGCTTCGCAGCCGTGGCATCCGCCACCGCATCGCCCGCAAGGGCGTCGAGTCCTCACAGCGGCTCAGCCGTCACCGGTGGGTGGTCGAGAGGACCGTGTCCTGGCTGGCCGGATGCCGACGGCTCCACCGTCGCTACGAGCGCAAGGCCGAATATTTCCTTGCCTTCGTCGGCATAGCGGCCCTCCGTATCTGTTTCCGTCGGCTGTACCTGAATCCCAAGACACTGACGGGGTGGTGAGCCAGTCCTGTCAGAGTCCCGACGGGTGGCTGGAAAGCCAGTCGGCATGCCGATCGCGCGTCTGATCCCGCTCCTCGGGCGTGGCGAGGAAGACATCGGCCCCTCCGTCGTAGGGGTGGTAGATGCGTCGCATCTGGGTGTCGGTGATGAGGACTCCCGCCACCTTGTCGTCCGCGATGTCACGGAACAGTTCGTCGAGGCAGCCGTATCGCCAGGGCCGGCGGGCGGCGAAGAGGTGGCAGTAGGTACGGAACTCCGGATCTGGATCGTCCTCCACCAGCAGGCTCTGCCAGTAGCCAGCATCTGGAAGAGATGGCGCAACCTCGGCTTCGGTCGCCCAAACTGGGGTGATCACGTAGACATCCCCACCAGCGAACAACTCATCGAGGACGGTGTTGTACCGCTCCAGGACGATGGTGTACTCGCTCTCGTCCTCCGCGTATCGCTTCGACTCCGGCAGGCTGTGGAAGCGCACCCAGACATTCCAGTACGGGTCGCGGAGCTTGTACCCGACTGGAGGACAGTTGGGCCAGTGCTGCTGCCACAACTCTGTCAAAGCCTCCCTCGCACCTCCAGACATCTGCCGTACTCGTCCTCTCGCACCGTGGCCTCTACCGATGGTCATGATGCCCCGCGCTGGGTCACCAAGAGAAACGACGTCTTAGCCGCTGCGGTGGTTGGCGTCACAGGCACGCTTGTTGCCTCTGTCCTGTCGCAACGCCTTCTGGCTCGCGTTCAGTCGGAGCAGTTCGAGCGTCAGCAGCAGGCAGCCGAAGCCCAGTGGCGCCGCGAGCATCAGGTAGCTGAGCTGAACCGTCGACGCGACGGCTACATGCAAGTCGACGCGTCCCTACGCCGCTACCGAACCCACCTCATGAACTTCTTGTGGATCGTGCACAAGGGAGCTGTCACGCCGGATGCACGTGAGCTGGTCGAGGAGGCCCGACGCGATCACCACTCCGTCTTCGCCGAGGCTCAGATGGTCGCCTCCGCAGCGGTCTTGGCCGAGCTGGATGAGATGACGAAGGCGCTGTCTGAGGTCTACCGGCGAACCATGTGCCTGGAAGAGGGGCATCCGGATCCAGATGGGTCCGTTCGACGAAATACGAACGGACTTCGTTCGGCTCTGGGAGCAATGGGAGCGGATGCGCGCCACGATGCGCGCCGATCTCGGCCTCGGGAACATTGCCGGCGAGCAGCCCGCACTCTCGGTTCCCTGACGTCCCCTCCCCCAGCTAACGGCCCAGAGACGGCCCAGGCTGCCTGAGACGGCCCCTCATTGGCGGGAACCTGCTGGTGAGGGGCTGTTTTGTGTCCTCGCTCGACGAGAAACACCCCATCCTGCCTGACCGCCACCCCCGGGGGCCAACCAGTAGGCGGTGGGCGCCCTGACCTGGGGGTTCCCGTGCACTCCGTAGCCAACCTGTCACCGCTTGTCGTCGGCAGGCGCGCCGGGCCTCTCGCACGGCCTCCGGACGGCCCAGCGCACGCGCGTCCGTGGTCACTTCTTCCTGAAGTGCTCGATCAGGTGGGAGTAGCTGTCGTGGGCGTGGCCGTTCTCCACGGCCTTGTTCACGAGGGCGAGGGTGTAGCG
Source organism: Streptomyces sp. NPDC022552 (assembly GCF_055561875.1). Lineage (NCBI taxonomy): Bacteria > Bacillati > Actinomycetota > Actinomycetes > Kitasatosporales > Streptomycetaceae > Streptomyces > Streptomyces sp. NPDC022552. Next base: position 26,009 of record NZ_JBVHGJ010000002.1, on the reverse strand, counting down.
GGGGAATGCGGCGTCGATGTTCCGCGCCTCGCTTTCGCGGACGAGGTCCTCGACCGAGGGCCGGTGGTGCTGGAGCGCTCCGTACGGCGTCGCGTACTCGCCACGGTCGACCTCGTCGGCGATCACCGGGAGGAACCCCAGGAGGGCGTCGACGGAGGGGTGGGCGTCGTCCAGGAACCGCCGCGTCTCGATGCCCTCACTGGACAGCAGGGCGGCCGCGTGCAGGAATCCGTTGAGCGCGCCCCACATGGTGCCGTGCACGGCCATCCCGTACAGCGCGGGCACTCCGGCGTCGGCCGAGATCAGCGTTCCCCTGCCGCCGACGAGCTGAAGCGTCGCCTGGAACTGGCGGAACACGGCGTCGGAACCGCCGTAGAAGATCACCGACTTTGCGCCGCCGATGCCCGGAGCGATCGTCATGATCTGCCCGTGGAGATACTGCGCGCCCTGGTCTCCGACCCACTCGGCCACGGCCCTGGCCTCCGCCGATGTCCCGTCCGTGAGGTTGAGGACCGAGCGGCCGGCAAGCGCGTCGCCCGCCGATTCCAGCACCGCGCGGGCCGTCGCGTTGCCCTTCACGCTGACGACCACGAGAGGACTGGCGGCAACGGCGTCGCGGACGGAGGCAGCCCGCTCGGCTCCCCTGGCGACGAGTTCGCCGGCCTTGTCCGGCGTACGGTTCCAGACCGTGGTCGCGTGCCCGCCGTCCAGGAAGGCGCCGGCGAGCGCGAAACCCATTTCGCCCAAGCCGATCACGGTCACGGCCGGCTTGACGTCGGTTCGTTCCGGGGCAGTGGTCATCGAAGTCGCTCTCTTCCGGGTCGCCGTGGCCAGGCCCCCTGCGGGGCCGCCACCGGTGCTGGGCGAACGCCACGCTAGAACCTCAACCGAAGTCGAGGTCAAGGGATTTCGGGGCGTGCGCGTGGAATCGGAGCGGGGCGTGTCTCCCCGTACACGCACGACGGCCCCGGTGCGCGTGTCGCGCACCGGGGCCGGTGGTACTACGGGTGTCCTACCGGACTGTTACTGGCCGGCCGTCTTCTTCTTGCGGAGGAAGAAGACCGCGCCGCCGCCGAGAACCACGAGGAGCGCGGCGATGCCGGCGATCATCGGGGTGGCGTTGGAGCTACCGGTCTCGGCGAGGTCGCCGCCACCGGTGGTGGAGCCGGTGGTGGAACCGCCGGCCGTGCCCTCGGTGGGCGGGGTGGTGACGGACGGCTCGGTCGACGGGGTCTCCGACGGGAGCGGGCCCGGGGTGGCCGTCTTGCAGTCGAGAACGCCCTTGAAGTTCTTCTCGAAGCCGTTCGGGCCGGTGATCGTGAAGTCGTAGGCCTCGTCCTCGGCGAGCGGGACCGTCACCGTCTTCGACTCGCCGCCGGCGATGGTGACCTTCTGGCCCTTGACCTCGAAGGTGAAGTCCTCGTCACCCTCGTTGGACGCCGTGACGTCCAGGCCGCCCTTGGCGCAGTTCTTCTCGACCGTGACGGCCGGGATCGCGCCCTTCTTCGCCCAGGTGGCGGTGGCCTTCGCGGTGACGCTGGAGGTGCTGGTGCCCGCCAGGATCAGGGTCTGGCTCTTGACCTTGGTGGAGACGAACGCGCGGCCGATCGGGACCGTCGTGTCGGCCTGGACCTTCAGCTCGGCGGCGCCGTCGGCGGTGCCGGCCGGAACGTCGAAGAAGACCTGGCCGCCCTTGGCGACGTTGGTGACGACCTTGCCGTCCTTGTCGACCAGCTTGACGCCCGCGGGCGCGCCCGGGGCGAGGGAGACCGCGGCGGAGGCGGCGTTGGTGTCGACCGTGATCGGGCCGAGGCGCTCGCCCGACTTACCGGCGACCGAGGCCGGGGAGACGCTGAGGGAAGCCTTGGGCTCCTCCAGGTTCACCGCCTCCTTCTCCAGGTACTCCGTGAGCTTCTGCGCGTCCTTGTTGACGGGCTCGGCGTCCACGTTGTCGGAGAAGTGCCAGATGGCGGCCTGGGTGGCGGCCGCGGCCGTCTCCTTGGTCAGGTTCGCCGCGCCGACCTTCTTGGCCAGCTCGTCGAGCTTGTCGACCTGCGGGTAGGAGTTCTGCAGGATCCAGCGGATCTTGCCCGCGTTCTTGTTGTTGTGCAGGGACGACTGGTCCCAGCCGACCTCCTTGTACTCCTGGCCCGTCTTGGCGCCGGTGTAGAGGTCGATGCAGTAGGTCTGCAGCACACCGCCGGGGGTGACCTGCATCTCGAACAGGCCGGCGGAGACCTTGCCCTGGCCCTTGATCTTGACCGTGTCGAAGACGGTGAGCTTGCCCAGCGTGGCGGTCGCGCCGCCGGTGCCGTCCGCCCCGTCCTCGGCCAGCGCCGGTCCCGCTACAGCTATCGCACCGGCCGCGACGAGGCCGGTGACCACGGTCGCGGCGGCAAGGCGGGCAACGCCGCGCCTCCGAACAGAAAACATGAATTTCCCCTCCGGGCGAGCTGCTCCGTGCCGTAGGTCATTCGTGACACGTGGGGGGAGCGCATCGCCAGCAGATTCACAGACCCGGTTGACTCAACTGTCGACTCAAGTGGTGACTCAAGTCCCGTATGAGTACCTGGGAATCCTAGAGATGGGGAAGAGCTGGGTGCCCGCTCATACGACCTGATAACCATTCCGTCTCGGAATCGTTATGAGGGCGTCCGCTCTGCGGAGAATCGCAGGTCACAGAGTCGACAAATCACTACAACACCAGTTCAGAGCGCGGGTTCCAGGACCTTAGGCGCCTCCGGGCGCTCCCACAGGTCCCGTTCAACCCCTCCCTCTCCGCCGCTCCCCTGACGCTCCGTCGAGCGTGAATCGCCCTTCGCCACCCGGCGGAAGGCCGCCGTTCCGCGCGTCAGATCGTGGCCCACGGCGAGCGCGTCGATGTCCACGAACGTCCTGCGGCGGCCGTCCTGCCGGTCCTCCCCCTCCTCCTCCCGCACCCGCAACCGGCCGTGCACCACCAGCGGCTCGCCCACCGAGACCGACGCGGCGAGGTTGGCGCCGAGCGCCCGCCACGCGAACACCGTGTAGAAGCTGGTGTGTCCGTCCGTCCAGGTGCCCCGCTCCCGGTCCCAGCGGCGCGCCGTCACGGCGAACCGGAACCGGGCCACCCCGCCCGTCGCCGTCTCCCGGTACTCCACGCTCGTCGCCACGTTCCCGACCAGCGTCACCATCGTGTCGTTCATGTCCGTCCCTCCCCGTTCCTCAGGCCTGGCTGCCCTGCACCTCCATGCTGGACGGGGCGGCGGAACCCCGCCGAAGCCTGTGGACGGACGAGGTGTTGGGGAGAAGACCGTCACCCGCAGGGGTGAACCCGCGCCACGTGACCGGCGCCCCGGGACGCGCCCCGAGCAGGGCCCCCGACGGGCAGCGCCCCTGCGAGCAGCCCCTCCGCGGACTGCTCCCCCGCCGCCGACCTCACCTCATCCGCGCGCCCGCCCTCGTACCACCCCACCGGACACCGCCGCCGCCCAGCCGCGTCACCCGGGCCCCCATGCGCGTCCCCGACACCGTCACGAACTGGTCGCGCACCTCCCGGTAACGCATCAGCTCGGCCGAGATCGGGTCCAGGACCCGCGCGCGCCCGCACGCGGCCGCCGCCTCCCGCAACTTCCGTTCGGCCTCCTGCCCGTACCGCCGGGCCGGCCCCTTCACCGCCGCCGCGCACGCCCACTCCACCAGCGGTCCGCCGACGATGCCGCCGAGCATGATGAGGACGGGCGGCAGCAGCCCCGGCTCCACGACGCCGATGATCTGGCCGACCAGCCACAGCGCGCCGAAGACCTGGAGCAGCGTCATCAGGACCTGGGCCAGCACGGCCGCCGGCCACCAGGCGGGCCGCGGGGGGCGGGCGGCCGGATCGCCGATGGACGCGGTGAGTTCGTCGAGCGCTTCGGGCAGCCCGTCGGCTCCCCGGGCCGCCGCCTCGCGCACCGCCTGCGCCCAGGGCGCCGGGAGCCCGCGCGAGGCGTCGTCGGCGACGACCCGTACGGCCTGCTCCACCCGTTGCCGCGCCGTGAGTTCGTCCTCCAGCGGCGCCTGGAGGCGCGGGTCGGTGGAGCCGTGCGCGCGCATCCGTTCGTACCAGCGGTAGAGCCGCAGCCAGGGCGTGCCGCAGGCGCGGATGGCGCTCCGGCGCCAGACGCGTTCGGCGGCCTCGCCCGCCGCCGCGGCGCCGACGGCGACCGCGAGCCGGGCCGCGAAGTCCTCCCGTGCCCGCTCCCCCAGACCGGTCTGGCCGTCGGAGACGTATGCGGGGCGAAGCCGGACCGCGGCCGCGTCGACGTCGGCGGAGAGCCGGAGCGCGGGCGCGGTCCGTTCCGTTACGAACCGGCCGAGCAGTTCGCGCAGTTCACCCACGCCCTCGCCGGTGAGGGCGGAGAGCGCGAGGACGGTGGCGCCGGGTTCGCCGTGTTCGCCGAGGGCCATGCCGTCCTCGTCCAGGAGACGGCGCAGATCGTCCAGGACCAGGTCGGCGGCCTCGCCGCCCAGCCGGTCGATCTGGTTGAGGACGACGAAGGTGACCTCGGCGTGGCCCGCGAGCGGGCGCAGATAGCGCTCGTGGAGTACCGCGTCGGCGTACTTCTCCGGGTCGACGACCCAGATCACGGCGTCGACCAGGCCGAGGACCCGGTCGACCTGGTCGCGGTGGGTGGTGACGGCCGAGTCGTGGTCGGGCAGGTCGATCAGGACGAGGCCCTGGAGGTCCTCGTCGGCGGCCCCGCCCGCCAGGGGGCGGCGCCGGAGCCGGCCGGGGACGGCGAGCCGGTCGAGGAGACCGGCCGAGCCCTCGGACCAGCTCAGCGCGATGGGCGCCGAGGTGGTGGGGCGGCGCAGTCCGGTCTCGGAGACGGGTACGCCCGCGAGGGCGTTGAAGAGCGTCGACTTCCCGCTGCCGGTGGGCCCGGCGATCGCCACGACGGTGTGGCGTGCGGAGAGCCGCTGGCGTGCGGCGGCCTCGTCGAGTACGCGTCCGGCCTCGGCGAGCGTCTCGTTGGCCAGTCGTGTACGGGAGAGGCCGACGAGTTCATGGAGGGCGTCGAGCCGGGTGCGCAGGGAGCCGCCGTACTGCCCGCCGAGCGGCGGAAGACTGTCCTCCTCCGCCTCGGCAGGGGCCTCTTCGGCTTCCTGGGCCCGTTCACGCTCGCTCGCCCGCCGTGCGATCAGGCCGTCGTCCCAGCGGTCGTCCGCGCGGTCGTCCACCGTGCTGCTCACCGGTCCTCACTTCTCCTTCTGCAGTACGGAGAGCGCGGCGATCAGTTCCGCCTGCGGCTCGGGGGTCACTTCGAGGGCGTCGAGGGGGGCGAGGCGCCGGTCGCGTTCGGTGTGCAGGGCGCGGTCGAGGCACGTCATGACCAGCGCGCCGCCCGTGTCGCGCAGACGCAGGGCGGCCTTGGCGCCGAGGAGTTCGGCCAGCCGCTCGCCGGCGCTGCGGGTGCGGCGGCCGCCGAGCGCGGCGGCGGCGAGGAGGGCGGCGACGGTGTCGGCCTCGGGGGCGGCGGTACGGGCGGTTCCCGGCCGCTCCGTGCTGCGGAGCTCCTCCTCGGCCAGCTCTTCGAGTTCGCGCCGCCAGCGCCGTACGGTCATCTCGATCCGCTCGGCCGCCTCCCGGTCGGGCGCGACGGGCGCGGCACGGAGGGCGGCCGCGGCGGGTTCGCGGCGCCAGGCGTCCCGTACGCGCTCGTCGGCGGCGGCGACCGCGCACTGGAGCAGGGCGGTGAGCGACTCGACGAGGGCGTCGAGCAGTTCGTCGGCGGTGCTGTCGCGGGGGTAGCCGCGCCAGCGGGTGCGGGCGTCGCCCGCCAGCACGGCGCCGCGGCGCACCTGCTGCCGGACCCGTTCGCCCTGCTCCTCGTACGCGGCCTCGACGGCGCCTCCGAGCCGGACCGCGGCGGCGTACTGGGCGGCGACCGCCCCGGCGAGCTCGGGCATCCGGCTGTCGAGGGAGTCGATGACTCCGGAGGCCGTACGGCCCATGGCCTGCTGGCGTGCGGCGGGGTCCTGGGCGCTGTGGGCGAGCCAGGCGCGCAGCGGCGCGACGGCGCTGTCGGGCAGCAGCCCACTGCCGCCGCCCGCGGACTCGGGCAGCTCGGGAATGGTGAACCGGGGCACGTCCCTGAGCCCGGCCTTGTCGAGCAGGGCCTCGTACTGCCGGGAGACCTCGCCGAGGATCTGGTGCGGCACGCGGTCGAGGACGGTGACGAGCGTGACGTCGTACTCCTTGGCGGTACGGAGCAGGTGCCAGGGGATGGCGTCGGCGTACCGCGAGGCGGTCGTGACCATGACCCAGATGTCGGCGGCGCAGATCAACTCGGAGGCGAGCAGCCGGTTCTCGACGACGAGGGAGTCGATGTCGGGGGCGTCGAGCAGGGCGAGGCCGGGGACGAGGGCGGAGGAGGTCTCGACGCGGAGCGCGTTCTCCTCCGGGGGTTCGTCGCCCTGGCTGTCGTCGTCCTGCTGTGGCAGCCAGACGCGGGTGAGCTGGGGCAGGACGCGCATTCCGGCGAACCAGTGGTGGTCGTCGGGGTGGCAGACGAGCACGGGCGTACGGGTCGTGGGCCGGAGCACTCCGGCCTCACTGACGCGCCGCCCCACAAGGGAGTTGACGAGCGTCGACTTCCCGGCCCCCGTGGATCCGCCGACGACGGCGAGGAGGGGGGCGTCGGGGTCCTTCAGCCGGGGCACCAGATAGTCGTCGAGCTGCGCGAGCAGCTCGGCCCGGGTCTGGCGGGCGCGTGGGGCGCCTGGGAGGGGGAGTGGGAGACGCACGGCGGCGACACAGTCGCGCAGGGCGGAGAGTGCGTCGATCAGCTGAGGCCGTTCGTCCAAGGTCACCACATGCGAAGAATGCCCAATTTTGGAGCCTTTTTGAAGCGTATACGGGCCCTGCGCGCCGACCGAACAGCAGACGACAGGCACCTCAGGCATAACGAGTGCACAACACCCGGCCCGAGTGGCGTGAAAAACACTGCGCGAATCGCACCTGCCTGCGATTATCGTTCCGCTTCACCGAACCTCCACATCGTGCCACGCAGGTGAAGCAACCGGGCCAAGGCGATCGGAGCCCTATCCTTGACCCGGCAGGCCACGCCCCACCCACCAGGGGCTCCCGGCCACCGGTCCACCACCCGGCCCCCGTAGCTCAGTGGATAGAGCAGGTGCCTTCTAAGCACTTGGCCGCAGGTTCGAGTCCTGCCGGGGGCGCTCCACCACAGACCCTCCTTCGGGAGGGTCTTTTTGCTGGTCATGGCGCATTCTGGTCATCGCCCCCGCGCGGGGACGCACGTGTGGCTCCGCACCTCGACGGCGCGGAGCCACGGCCACCTCCGCGCGGGCCCGTATCTGCCGGTTGCCGGTCGCCGCGCTGTGGGACTCTTCAGTCCCCCTGGTGCGTCCCCGTCAGTCAGTCAGCGAAGGCATCGCGTGGGGGCGCAGGACCATGAGCGGGCCTTCCGGGGTTGCCACCATGGCGAAGGGGAAGCGGTCGACCTCCAGGCAGAGGGCGACGTCGTCCGGGTGGGCTCCTCGACGCACCCCTTCCGTCAGTTCGGTGGCGGCGCGTGACTCGGCGGCGCGGCGGAGGAACTCGGCCGCGTCCGTCACGGTCTCGGTGGTCCTTCGAGCGATGTACTGGGCACACGCCAGGTCTTCCTCGGCCCGACCGTCTTCGCCCGTGACCACGAACGTGACACTGTCGCTCCTACGCGCCCGCAGGAACGACGCCGTCGCCTCCGCCACCACGAAGCCGGCGCACAGCACCAGCGACGCCTCCTTCACGGCGAGGGCGCCGACCGTTCCCGCCGTGGTCTTCTGCACGACCGTACGTCCGCCGAGGTCGACGGAGCGCAGCAGGCCCGGCGAGTTGACCGCGTCGAAACCGGGCGCGGGCGGGCCGTCCTTGAGCGTCACCCAGTCCGGGTGGCGCGCCTTCAACTCCAGGGCCTCGTCCAGCGACCCGGCGAGAACGATCTTTTCCGCCCCTTGCGCGAAGGCCCAGGCGGCGACGGTGAAAGCGCGCATGACGTCGACCACGACCGCCACGGACGGGGTTTCGACCAGATCGGTGATGCCACGGAAACGAGCGTCCATCCGGTCATGATCACGCATGCCCGACGCGAAGCGCTCGGAGAGTGGTGCGCCTCACTCGTTCCAGCGAGGCGCGGTCAGTCGCGGGGCTCGATGCCGAGATCGGTGAGCAGGACGCGGATGCGTTGTTCGATCTCGTCACGGATGGGGCCGTCACCGCCGCCACGGAACGGCTCGAGAACGCGGGCCTGGCGACCTTCGCTGCTACGCCGTCCAGGACAAGGTCCGGGTCACGGGTCGCGGTCCGAGGTCCGCTCCCCGGAGCGGCCGGGCGCGGAGGCCGATGCCTGCTCCTGCGGACCGGCGAGGTTGATCCCGGACCGGAAGAACGTCCGCGGGCCCCCCGCTACCGCGCCGCCCCCGCCGCCCTCCGTTCGGCGAGGAAAGCGCGGTACCAGGGGGCCGCCGCCGCGAGGCGGGACAGGGGGCCCGGGCCCGGGGGGCACGAGGTCGCGTGCCAGATGTCCTCGGACGCGTACCAGTGGTCCTGGGCGAGCAGTGAGAACTGACGCTCGCTCATCCGGCCCGGCGTGCTCCGCAGTCGGTCGAGGCAGGCCCCCCACGGCCAGTCCTCCTCGGCCGAGGGCAGGACGTCCAGGGCCGCCAGCGCCGCCATCAGGTCGCCATTACTGACAGGCCGGGGATGACTCGCGTGGTACACCCCGGACGCCGGCGCGTCCGGCGCGGTCGCCAGGGCCGTGATCAGGCGGGCCAGGTCGTCCACGTCCACCAGCGACAGCATCCCGCGCCCGCCGTCCCATCGGGCCGGAACCCGTTCGAGCAGCTCCGCGAGCGCGGGCACCACCCAGCGGTCGCCCGCGCCCAGGACGAGCCCGGGGCGCAGCACGATTCCGCCCGCGGCCAGCACCGGCGTCTCGCCGGCCAGCCGGGTGCGGCTGGCGGGTGAGACCGGCGCGGGCGCGATCTCATCGACCGCGATCCCGCGGTGCGGGCCCGGTCCGTAGACCGCCGCGGTGGACAGGTGGACGACACGGTCCACCCCCCAGTGGACGGCCGCGTCGACGAGGGCCGCCGTTCCCCTCATGTTGACCGCCGCGCACTGGGCCTCGTCGCCGGAGATGCGCGAGGCCAGGTGGATCAGGACGTCCGCCCCGCCCTCCGCCCCACGCAGCGACGCCCGGTCCGTCAGGTCCACGGGCACCCACGTCACGCCGGGAACGGCCCACGCCGAGGTCGTCGCAGACGCCGGCACAGGCGCCGACGCAGGTGCCGAGGCCGACGCAGGTGCCGAGGCCGATCGGCCGAGAGCGCGGACCGAGAGCTCGCGGCCCGTCTCCCGCGCGGACGCGGCCAGTTCGTGCAGCACGCGTGAACCCACGAAACCCGTCGCCCCGGTCAGTACGACCCGTAGGGGACGGCTCACGTGGCGCCCACCGCGTCCCCCTCGGGGATCCGCAGGCCGCGCATGACGGACGCCGGCGCAAGGGCCGGCAGCAGACAGCGCCACATGTCGGCGATCCGACGGGGCAGGTCGGCACGGCCGGTGGAGAGCTGCGACATGACCTGCGTACCGGTGTACGCGGCGACCAGGAGCTGCGCGAAGGCGGCCTCGTCCACGCCGTCGAGCAGCTGGTCCTTCTGCCGCGCCACGACGAGCTCCTGATGGAAGCGGTCGGCCCACCACTCGTATATCGAGTACTCCTGCTTGCCCACCACGCCCTGCTCGACCGCCAGTCGGACACCGGCCCGCAACAGGGTGTTGCGCTGCATCTCGACCGCGAGATACCCGGTCATGTCCAGGAGCTGCTGGAGACCGCCCTCCCCCTCCGGGAACTTCAGGTCCGCGGCCTGTTCGAGGATGACCGCGCGGGCCAGCCCCTCCTTCGACCGGAAGTGGAAGTACACGGCACCCGCCGTGACGCCCGCACGATCCAGGATCTTGGTGATGCTCGCGCCGAGGTACCCGGCTTCGTCGAACACTTCCGCTGCGGCCCGGAGCACCAACTCCCGCGTGCGGATTGCCCGTTCCTGCCTGTGTTCCGCCACTGGCCCGTTACCTCGTATTACCTCGACAAAGAAAAAGAGTGACCACTATCTTATGTGAGCGGACAGCCGAGACACCAGTGCTCGGACCCCGCGAATCTTGTGGAACAGTCAGGGGAGAACTGTTGTGCCTCCGATAGACCTTGCGCGAGACCGGGCGACCACCGGTCCCGTGCCTGTGCCCATGTCGTACACCCATAAGACGAATCCCGCCGAAGTACTTCTGGCGAGCTGGCACCGGACGGGGAACGACACGTTCACCGTCACCGCCCGATGGCCTCGTGAGCACGCGTTCTACCTGGCCCGGTTCGGAAGGCACGACCCCCTCTTCCTGACGGAGACGGTGCGTCAGACGCTGCCGCTGCTGTCGCATGCCGCGTACGACGTCCCCTTCGGGCACCAGCTGCTCTGGAAGGACTTCGGCTGGGACGTGGATCCTGACGCGCTTCGGGTCGAGGGGGGCTCCGACGCCGAGGTCGCACTCCACATCACCGCTTCGGACGTGAAGTACCGCAGGGAACGGGCGACGGCCGTCACGCTCTCCGTCGAGGCCGAGCGCGCGGGCCGCCGACTGGCCACCGCCAGGACCAGTTTCACGATCCAGGACCGCGCCGTGTACGAGCGGCTGCGCGGCCGGTACGCCGACATCGAGAGCGCGAACGCCAGGGTGCTGCCGCTGCCGCCGCCCTCGCCCACCCAGCAGACGGGCCGCGACCGCTTCCAGGACGTCGTGCTCTCGTGCACCGACGTCCCCCTCCGCTGGCAACTGCGGACGGACACCTCGCATCCCGTCCTCTTCGACCACCCCGTCGACCACGCCCCGGGCATGCTGCTCCTCGAAGCCGCCCGCCAGGCCGCACAGGCGGCGGCGCACCCGCGGCAGACGCTGGTCGCCGGCATGCAGTGCGACTTCAGCCGGTACGCCGAACTCGACGCACCGTGCTGGCTCACGGCCAAGGCCCTGCCCCGCGACCTGGACGGGCGGCCTCGCATGCTGGTGACGGCGGAGCAGAACGACGAGGAGATCTTCACGTCGGTCGTCGCGCTGTACGAGGTACCTGCGGACCGCTGACGGAACCGGTCACGCGCGGTCGGTGGGCCCGGACGGCACTCGCCCGTCCGGGCCCCAGCCGTACCGGGTGGATCTCTCCTGCGATTACTTCACTGAGCAATCAGATGCGCATGCCCCAGAAGGTGGGTTCCACGATCTCGGTGTACTTGATCGAGCAACCGAGCTCTAGGCGCCGGCAGCCCGCAGCGAGTTGACCGTGGAGGCGTACTCGGGGTCGGCGGTCAGTGCGTTGAGCGCCGAGGAGAGGACGTCCGCGTACGTCGACCGGGCCGCCGCGTACCGTTCACGGCCCTCGTCCGTGATCACCGCGTAGACCCCTCGCTTGTCGGACGGGCACAGGTCCTTGAACGCGAATCCGGCCGCTTCCAGCCGGGCCACCAGACGCGTCACCGACGACTGACCGAGACCCACGCGCTCGGCCAGGTCCTGCATGCGCAGCTCACCGTCCTCGGCGTGGGCCAGCAACTCCAGCGCCCGGTACTCCGACAGGCCGATCCCATGACGCCGCTGGAGCGCATGCGCCAACTCCCGCTCCACACGGGCATGGAGCACCAGCAGACGGCTCCACACCGCCTGGTCGGACGACGCGGAGAGGGAAGCGGCCACGAGCTGACGCTCCTTTCATGAGGAGATTGACAACAGAGTACATGTACATGCAACCTCGTCTGGCCGCGTCGATCCGTCATCGGCCGACTACGGCAAGGAAGAATTTGCACGTACAAGCAACTTACTGGAAGTGGGTCAGTTCCGTGTCGTCTCCCTCCTCGCAGAGCCCGGCGCCCCAGAACGCCGACGTCGGATGGGCCTGGCTGCTGTTCTCGTCGCTGTTCGAGATCACCTTCGCGCTCTCGACCGAGGCCACCGACGGCTTCACCAGACTCGGCCCGTCCCTGCTCACCGTGGCCGCCGCCTCCTGCGGCATCTTCACCCTCTCCATGGCGCTGAAGACCGTGGACGTCGGCGTGGGTTACACCGTGTGGGCCGGTATCGGCGGTGTCGGCACCGTCGTCTTCGGCACGCTGATCTACGACGAGCCGATGACCGTGTGGAAGGTGATCGCCTTCGTCCTGATCATCGGCGGCGCCCTCGGGCTGCGTATCTCCGACAGCGTCGCCGCGAAGAAGCAGGCGGCCGCCGACGAGGCCACGAGCGCCCCGGCCGCACAGCCCGCCGCCTGACGCGCGCCCGGCCTGACGCTCGCTCCGTCCCTCCGCCCGTTCCCCGCACCGTCGACGCCCTGCCGACGCCCTATCGAAACGAGTGACACCACCATGACCTGGGTCTACCTCGGCATCGCCATCGTCTTCGAGGTCTTCTTCGCCCTCGGCACCAACGCCACCAAGGGATTCACCCGCCTGTGGCCCTCCGTGCTCACGCTGCTCGCAGCCGCGGGCGGTATCTACTCCCTGTCCCTGGCCCTGCGCGAACTCGACGTCTCCGTCGGCTACACGATCTGGACCGGCATCGGCGGCGTCGGCACGGTCATCTGCGGCGCGATCATCTTCAAGGAGAGGATCACGCTCGCCCGGCTGCTCTCCTTCGCCTCCATCATCGGCGGCGCCGTCCTGCTCCGTCTGACGGCAGTCTGAGCGACCGTCAAGGGCCCGTCGGGCGGCCGTCCGACCGACCCGCGGCATCCGCGCACGGGCACGACCGTGCCCCGGTCCGCAGGGGGGAGGCTGCGGACCGGGGCACGGCCGTTCATGGGGTGCGCCCGGTGATCAGGGAGCCGGAGGGCGACGGAGGCCCGCACCGCCGGCACCCGCACCGCCGGCACCCGTACCGGCACCGGCACTCGCGCCGTCAGCGAGGCGTGCTCTCGACGCGCTCCGCCTTCTCCTCGGGCAGGGAGGCCGGGGCCTGCTCCTCGGACGCGGTCCTGGGCAGCCAGCGAAGCGCCAGGATGCCGAGCGCGACGTGCAGGAAGCTGGCCACCGCCACAGCCGCGTGCAGGCCGGTGACGAAGGCCGACTTCGCGTCCGTGACCACCGAAGACGCGAGACCGGGGAGCTGGAGGGTCTCGTCGAGCGTGGGCGCGAGGTCGGGCCCCTGGAGCCGGAAGAGCAGCGCGGCGAGGGAGCCGATGAGCGCGATGCCGAGGGCGTTGCCGATCTCGTTGCTGGTCTCGGCGATCGCGCCGGCCGAACCGGCTCGCTCGGCCGGGACCGCGCCGACCGCGGTGTCGGCGACGACGCTGAAGGAGATGCCGTAGCCCAGGCCCGCGATGGACGTGGAGGCGATGTACCAGCCGACGCCGCCGGTGATGGTGGTGGGGAGCAGGAACAGCAGCCCGGCCGCGATGGAGAAGTGGCAGATGATCAGAATCGTCCGCTTGCCGATCCGGTCGACCACCATGGGCGTGACGACACAGGTCACGGTGAGGACCACCGCGCCGGGAAGTGCCAGGAGTGCCGCCTGCAGGACGGGGAGGTCGAGGACGGACTGGAGGTAGACGCCCGACAGGTAGGCGGCCGCCGACCAGGCTGCCAGCGGCAGCAGGCCTGTGATGATCGCGACGGTGAAGACCCGGTCGCGGAAGAGGGAGAAGTCCATCAACGGGTACTCGAGGTGCCGCTGCCGGCGCACGAACAGGGCCAGGAGCACCACGCCGCCCAGTCCCACGAGGACGGAGAGCAGCGAGAACCCTTCGGCGGCCGCGTGCTTGAGGCCGTACACGAGGCCCAGGAGGCCGGCTGCCGAGGCCACGACGCTGAAGACGTCGACGCGGCCGGGACGGGTCGTACTCACCTCACGCAGCAGGATGGGCGCGAAGATGAGGAACAGGGCGATGACGGGCAGGTTGATCAGGAAGACCGAGCCCCACCAGAAGCGCTCGAGCAGGATGCCACCCGCGACCGGGCCGATGGCGAACCCAGCCGCGAAGGCCGCGGCGAAGATGCCGATGGCCTGCGCCCGCCGTCGCGGGTCGGTGAACAGCTCGCTCAGCACGGCCAGCGCCGACGGCAGCAGAGTCGCACCGGCCACACCCATCAGAGCGCGGGACGCGATGAGAAGCTCCGCGCTGGGCGCGAAGGCGGACGCCGCGGACGCGAGGCCGAAGACGGTGGCTCCGATCATCAGCAACTTCAGCCGACCGTACCGGTCACCGATGTTGCCGAACGCGATCAGCAGCGAGCCGACCGCGAAGCCGTAGATGTCCAGGGTCCACAGGGCCTGATCGGCTGTGGGGGTGAGGTCCTGACTGACCCGGGGCATCGCCAGGTACAGGATCGACCCGTCCATGGAGACCAGCAGGACGGGGCCGAGTACGACCAGCAGTCCCAGCCACGCACGCAGGCCGGGTGAGTTGTGTGTGTGCTGTTCCGACATGCCTCGACCGTCGGCCATCGCCCTGCCGACAGCCACCCCCCTGCTGGGGGTACACCTGACAGGTATACCCACCGGTGCGCACGGTCGGCTTACGCTTGCAGTCGTGGAGAGCCTCGGAACGTTCTTGAAGAGCCGCCGTGACCGGGTCACCCCGGCCGAGATCGGGCTGCGCACCCATGGCAACGGGCGCCGCGTTCCCGGGCTGCGGCGGGAGGAGCTCGCCCAGCTCGCCGGAGTGAGCGCGGGCTACTACACGCGGCTGGAGCAGGGGCAGGCCGAGACGGCCTCGGAGCAGGTGCTCGACGCGCTCGCCCGGGCGCTTCAGCTCGACTCGACCGAGACCGTGCACCTGCACAACCTCGCTCGGCACTCGCCGACGCCACGGCTTGCCGAGCCTCCGGCGGAGGAACCCCACCAGCGCGTCCTCGCGCTCCTGGAATCCCTCGGCGAGGCGACGCCGGCGATCGTTCTGGGCCGCCGCGGAGACGTGCTCGCGTGGAACCGCAGCGGGCACGCGCTTCTCGCCGAGCACATCGCCTTCGAGACGCCGGACGATCCGGAACGGCGCCCGTCGATCCCCCGCATGTTCTTCCTCGATCCGGTGACGCGTGACCTGTACAGCAACTGGCACACGCTCGCCCGCGCACACGTGGCGTACCTCCGGCTGACCGCCGGCCGCTATCCCACCGATGCGCGTCTGGCGGGGCTGATCGGCGAACTCACCATGCGCAGCGACGACTTCTCGGCCCTGTGGGCGAATCGGGATGTCGCGGACTGCACCACGGGAACGATGCACATACAGCACACGACCGTGGGCGCGGTGAGTGTCGACTACCAGGTCTGGCTGCAGCCTGACAGCCCCGACCACCGCCTCGAGGTCTACACCCCGAACGATTCGAGTTCCGCCGACGCCCTGCAGGTCCTGACCCACCAGAGCCACCGCTCCGCCGATTCCCAGCGCGACGGCTGATCGGCGTACTCGCTTTCACCGCCGCCGACACCGTACGGGCCCCGGTCCGTACGGTGTCGGCGCGTTTCCGCCTGCCCGCGATCCATTGGCCTCGCGGGCACGATCACTGCGCAGTCGCTTTCGCGCGACGGACATGACATAGACGTTCTTCGGCTTAGCCATGGGGTGCTCGACTAGGTAGCGTCGTGTCGCGAGCAGGGGTGGCGCGCCCCGGGTTCCCTGTACCTGTGGGCCAGTACATCGTGTCCGAATTCGATGATCCCTTTCCCGTCCGAAGCGGGACGGCGCCGCCGGGAGACCACCGGCCACCAATCCCTCTCGCTGTCAGCCGAGATCAGGTCCGTACACGACGCGGAGACCAAAATGCGACTTGCGCAAGTGATGGAAAACGTAATGGTGCGCCATGCCGATCGGCCGGCCATCGGAGAACGTGCCAAGGAATTTGTGCAGGACCCGGGGACCGGCCGTGTGTCGTACCGTCTGCTCCCGCGGTACGAGAAGACCAGTTTCGGCGAGCTGTGGGCGCGTGTGCGCGCGGTGGCGAACGAATGGCATGGTGACGCGCGGCATCCGCTGAGGCCCGGCGACCGGGTCGCCATGCTCGGGTTCGCGAGCGGCGACTACACCGTCGTCGATCTGGCGTGCACGTACCTCGGGTTCGTCAGTGTCCCGCTCCAGACCAGCTCGCCCGCGTCGCAGCAGAGGACCATCGTCGACGAGACGGAGTCCCGCGTCGTCGCCGCGAGCGTCGAACGCCTGGACAGGGCGGTGGAGCTCGCTCTTGGGAGCCCGTCGGTCGAGCGCATCCTGGTCTTCGACTTCCACACGGAGGTCAGCGACCACGTCGACGCGTTGGACGAGGCGCGCGACCGCCTCACGGGTGCCGGCCGGTCCGTGCGTGTCGATCCCCTTCCCGAGGTGCTCCGCCGGGGGGCCGGTCTTCCCGAAGCGCCGCTGTTCGTCCCGGGCGACGACGACGACCCGCTCGCGATGCTCATCTACACCTCGGGGAGCACGGGAACGCCCAAGGGCGCGATGTACACCGACCGTCTGACCAGCGCGATGTGGGGAGGTGCGTGGTCGAAGCTCTTCTCCGAGGGCGAGACGGTCACCTTCAGCTACATGCCGATGAGCCATGTCGCCGGCCACTCCTCGCTGAAGAACACCCTGGCGCGGGGCGGCATCACGTACTTCACGGCCAGGAGTGATCTGTCGACCTTCTTCGAGGACATCGCGCTGGCGCGCCCGACGGAGCTCTCGCTGATCCCGCGAATATGCGAGTTGATCTTCCAGAAGTACCAGAGCGAACTCGACCGGCGGACCACGGCGGGCACCGCCGACCGTGCCGCCCTGGAGGCTCAGGTCAAGGAGGAGATGCGGGTGAACCTGCTCGGCGGCCAGGTCGCCTGGGCCGGCTGCGCGTCCGCTCCCCTGTCCGCCGAGCTGACGACCTTCATGGAGTCTCTCCTCGGCCTCGACCTGCACAACATCTACGGCTCCACCGAGGCCGCGGCCGTTTCGGTGGACGGGGAGATGCTGAGCCCGCCGGTCATCGACCACAAGCTCGTCGACGTTCCCGAACTCGGCTACTACCTCACCGATTCCCCGCATCCCCGCGGAGAACTGCTGCTCAAGACCGACGCCCTCATTCCCGGCTATTACAACCACCCGGAGCTGACCGCCGAACTCCTCGACGAGGACGGTTTCTACAAGACGGGTGACATCGTCGCCGAGATCGGGCCGGGCCGGCATGCCATCATCGACCGCCGCAAGAGTGTGCTGAAGCTTTCTCAGGGCGAATTCGTGGCGACCGCGCGCCTGGAGGCCATTTTCGCCTACAGCCCTCTGGTCCGCCAGGTATTCGTGTACGGAAACAGTGAACGGTCCTATCTGCTGGCTGTCGTCGTCCCTTCCACGGACGCCCTCACCCGATTCGAGGGCCGGACGGAGGAACTTCAGCAGGAGCTCAGCGATTCCTTCGTCGAGGTCGCGAAGGAGGAAGGGCTGAACTCCTACGAGATCCCGCGCGAATTCCTGATCGAGACCGAGCCGTTCAGCCAGGACAACGGCCTGCTCTCGGATCACCGGAAGCTTCTGCGTCCCCGCCTTCTGGAGCGGTACCGGGAGCGGCTGGAAGAGCTGTACGTGGACATCGCCGCGCGGGAGAACGAGGAGCTGCTGGACGTGCGCCGCGGCGCCGCGGAGCGGTCCGTGCTGGAGACGCTCCAGCGTGCGGCCCGGGCGCTGCTCGCCGGCTCGGGGGTCGAGGTGAGCCCCTCGGCGCACTTCAGGGATCTGGGTGGCGACTCGCTCACCGCGGTGTCGTTCTCCGACCTGCTCGACGACATCTTCGAGGTCCGGGTCCCGGTGGACATGATCATCAGTGCGGCCACCGACCTCCAGCAGATGGCCGACCACATCGAGGCCAAGCGCGAGAACGGACTGAACCGGCCCGGCTTCGCGTCGGTGCACGGGCAGGGAAGCACCGAGGTCCGGGCCGCCGACCTCACCCTGGAGAAGTTCATCGACGCGGAGACGCTCGCCGAGGCCAAGCGACTGCCGCTTCCCGAGTCGCCTCGGACCGTCCTGCTGACCGGGGCGAGTGGGTATCTCGGGCGCTTCCTGACCCTGGAGTGGCTGGAGCAGCTGGCGACGACCGACGGCCGGCTGGTCTGCCTCGTGCGCGGGAAGGACGTGGCGGCTGCCAGGAAACGCCTGGAGGAGTCGTTCGCCGGCGGCGACGGGCAGCCGGCGCAGCGGTTCGAGACCCTGGCCGCCGACCACCTGGAGGTCGTGGCGGGCGACATGGCGGAACCGCAGCTGGGACTGAGCGACCGCACCTGGGAGAGGCTGTCCCAGGAGGTGGACGTGATCGTCCATGCCGGCGCTCTCGTCAACCATGTGCTGCCGTACAACCACCTGTTCGAGGCCAACGTGGTGGGCAGCGCCGAGCTGATCCGGCTGGCGCTCACCGGACGGATGAAGCCGTTCACCTACATATCCAGCGTGGCCGTCGCCACCTCCCAGAGCCCCGCTCTCGGGGAGGACCCCGACGTCAGGCAGGCGCTCCCCGTACAGCCGGTCGACGCGGGGTACGCCAGCGGCTACGCGACGAGCAAGTGGGCGGGAGAGGTGCTGCTGCGCGAGGCGCACGACCTGTGCGGTCTCCCGGTCACCGTGTTCCGGTCGAACATGATCCTCGCCCACAGCCGCTACGGCGGACAGCTCAACGTCCCCGACATGTTCTCCCGGCTTCTCTTCAGCGTGCTCGCGACCGGTGTCGCGCCCGCGTCCTTCTACCGCGCCGACGGTGAGGGGAAGCGGCCGAGGGCGCACTACGACGGTCTCCCCGTGGACTTCACCGCCGCGGCTGTGGTGACGCTGGGCGGACAGATCACCGGCGAGTACCGGACGTTCAGTCTGGTGAACCCGCACGACGACGGGATCTCGCTCGACACCTTCATCGACTGGCTGAGCGATGCGGGCCGTCGCATCGAGCGGATCGACGACTACGCGGACTGGCTGGACCGGTTCGAGACGGCGATGCGGGCGCTTCCCGAGGAGCAGCGGCAGTACTCGTCATTGCCGCTCATCCATGGATTCAAGGATCCGGAGACCGCGGTGCGCGGATCCGACATTCCCTCCGAGCGATTCCGTGCGGCCGTCCGGGCCGCGAAGGTCGGGGCCCACGAGGACATCCCGCACATCTCCCCCTCGCTCATCGAGAAATACGCCCGGGATCTGACGTCGCTCATGTCCGCCTGAATCGACTGGTCGCACGGGTCCGACGACCGGCACGCACGCCGCTTCGGCAGGAATGGTCCCATCCTGCCGGGCGGCGCGTTCTCTCCTCACAGGACCGAGGTCACGTTGATCGAAACTCTGCTGCCCATTCCGATGGTTTCCGCGGAGCGGTTCAGTGACGTCTCGGGTGACATTCTCTTTCCTTCCGAACGTCAGGTGATCGCCGGGGCGGGCATCTCGCGGCGTCGAGAATTCGCCACCGTACGGGCCTGCGCCCGCACGGCACTCGCGCAGCTCGGCATTCCCCCGGCGCCGATCCTGCCCGACGCCGAGGGCGCTCCCCGGTGGCCCGCCGGCGTCGTCGGTTCCCTGACGCACTGCGCGGGCTACCGGGCCGCGGCCGTGGCCCGCGCGTGCGACGTGGTGGCGATCGGTATCGACGCCGAACCCGATGCGCCGATCCCCACCCGCGGCGCGCGCGATCTCGTCACTGTGGCCGAGGAGCGCGCCCACATCGCGGAGCTGGGTGAGCGCAGTCCCGGTGTCAGCTGGGATCGGCTGATCTTCAGCGCGAAGGAGAGCGTCTACAAGGCCTGGTATCCGCTGACCGGCCGATGGCTGGAATTCGACCAGGTATTGATCACCGTCTCTCCCGACGACGGCACGTTCTCCGCCCGTCTGCTCGTACCGGGGCCGAAAATCGGCGCGCGGAGAATCCGCGGATTCGCGGGCGGCTGGACACAGGCCCAGGGGCTTCTCCTCACGGCCGTCGCCGTGACGCCGGCGGTTCATTCCCCCTGCTCGGACTCCGCCCCCGAGCGCACTTGACGTACTCCTGGAGCCGTCGTTGCGCGGCCCATTCCGTCGGCCGATAGTGAAGTTCGACGGATCGGCGCACGCGCTGAAATGAAAGCGCCGACGTGCTCGACCACCGAGAAGGCACGCCGACGGCGCACGGCACTTTCGGAATTGCCCATGCCCCGCCGGAAACCGTCCGTGAACCGCTGAATACCGCGTCGTCCAGACGGATCCGGCCGGCGCACTCCTGTCCGTGCCCCGCTGCGAATTGACCCACGTCCGCTCCTGCCCGGATTCGCTCCGGCATGCTCGCTGAGGGAATCGATGATCGACATCCAGTCCTACCTCCGGTCCATACCCGCGCTGCAGCAGCCCGACTGGGAAGGCCACGCCTCCCTGGAAGAGGTCCGTACGGATCTCGGGCGGATGCCGGCTCTCGTGGACGCCGAAGCCGTCCGTCGTCTGCGCGCGCTGCTGATGGAAGCCGCCGCAGGGCACCTCCAGGTGATCCAGACCGGCGACTGCGCCGAGGACCCCGCCGAGGCCACCCCCGAGGACGTCTCGCGCAAGGCCGCGCTGCTCGACGTGCTGGCCGGCACGATGAAGCTCGCCTCGGGCAGGCCCATCATCAGGGTGGGAAGGATCGCCGGGCAGTACGGCAAGCCCCGCTCCTCCCCGACCGAGACCGTCAACGGCACCCAACTGCCGGTCTACCGAGGGCACATGGTCAACCGCCCCGAGCCGGACGCGGTGCTGCGCCGGCCCGACCCCCGGCACCTGCTGAGCGGCTACCGGGCCGCGAGCGACACCATGCACTACCTCGGCTGGCGCGGCACCGCCAGCCGGTCCGAGCTCGAGGTTCCGGTGTGGACCAGCCACGAGGCGCTGCTGCTGGACTACGAACTGCCGCTGCTGCGCCGGGAACCGGACGGCTCGCTGCTGCTGACGTCCACGCACTGGCCGTGGGTGGGCGAGCGGACCCGGCAGCTCGACGGCGCCCACATCGGGCTCCTGGCCGCGGTCTCCAACCCGGTCGCCGTCAAGGTGGGCCCGACCATGACACCCGACGAGCTGCTCGCCCTGTGCGAGCGCCTGGACGCCCAGCGGCGTCCCGGACGGCTGACGCTGATCTCCCGTATGGGTGCCGACAACGCCGGCGAGCGGCTGCCCGCGCTGGTCGAGGCGGTCGCCAAGGCCGGTCACCCGGTGCTGTGGCTGTCGGACCCGATGCACGGGAACACGGTCTCCAGTCCCGAAGGGCTCAAGACGCGCCTGGTGCGGACGGTCGTCCGCGAGGTCGAGAACTTCCAGGCCGCGGTGAGCCAGAACGGCGGCGTCGCGGCGGGCCTGCACCTGGAGACGACCCCGGACACGGTCACCGAGTGCGTGAGGGACGAGTCCGGCCTCGACCGACTCGGCGACAAGTACCTCAGCTTCTGCGACCCCCGCCTCAACCCCCAGCAGGCCATCGAGGTCGTCTCGGCCTGGCGGGGCTGAACCCGGCGCCGCACGACGGCACGCCCGCACACATCCGTACCCGTGGAACTCCCCAGCGAAGAGAGGACCGACCGGCCCATGTCCGGTATCCCCCCGATCGAGCCCTATCCGATGCCCCAGGAGGGCGAGCTGCCGGAGAACACCGTCAGCTGGCCCGTGGACCCCCGCCGGGCCGTACTGCTGCTGCACGACATGCAGGAGTACTTCCTCAAGCCGTTCCCGCGCTCCGAGGCGCCCGGCGACGCCCTGGTCGGCAACACCGCGCTGCTGCGCGAGCGGTGCGTCGAGCTCGGCATCCCCATCGCGTACACGGCCCAGCCCGGCGGCATGACGCCCGAAGAGCGCGGACTCCTGAAGGACTTCTGGGGGCCGGGGATGAACCCCACGCCCGAGCACCGCAAGGTGGTCGAACCCCTCGAACCGGGCCCCGGCGACTGGACGTTCACCAAGTGGCGCTACAGCGCCTTCTTCAAGTCCGACCTGCTGGAGCGGATGCGGTTCCACCAGCGCGACCAGCTGATCATCTGCGGTGTGTACGCGCACGTGGGCGTCCTGATGACGGCGGTCGAGGCGTTCACCAACGACATCCAGCCCTTCCTGGTGGCCGACGCCGTGGCCGACTTCTCGGCCGGCCACCACCGGCAGGCCCTCGACTACGCGGCACAGCGCGCGGCCCGCGTCGTGTCCGCCAAGACCGTGCTGAGCGAACTCGACGCGGGCGACGCGGCGCTCTGACCGGGCCCCACCGCCGAAAGGAATCCCCATGGCAAGGCAGGACAGCGCGCACGACCTCCTGGCACGCATCCTCGACGGCTCGGCCGGCGCGTTCGCACTGATGCACCGGCCCGAGACGGTGGACCCGGACACCCTGGAGCTGCTGGCCGGCGACGTGACGCAGATCGCGTCGCTCGCCGACCTCGACCTGCCCCCGCAGGACGGCACGGGTGCCCGTACGGAGCTGCTCACCCTCATCCCCTACCGCCAGCTCGCCGAGCGGGGCTTCGCCGCTCCCGACGACGGGGCGCCGCTGCTGGCGATGACGGTGCGCGAGCAGGCGGCGGTGCCGCTGCGCGCGACGCTTCCGCTGCTGCCGGACGAGCCGGTGAAGCTGACCGACGGCCACTTCGACGTGGACGACGAGGCCTACGCCGAGATCGTGCGGCGGGTCGTCGCGGACGAGATCGGCACCGGCGAGGGCGCCAACTTCGTGATGCGGCGCACGTTCACGGCACAGCTGCCCGGGTTCGGTCTGCCCGCGGCGCTGTCGTTCTTCCGCCGCCTGGTGCAGCGGGAGGCGGGGGCGTACTGGACGTTCCTCGTGCACACCGGCGAGCGGACGTTCGTGGGCGCCACGCCCGAGCGGCACATCAGCGTCCACGACGGCACGGCCGTGATGAACCCGATCAGCGGCACCTACCGCTACCCGGCGGGCGGCCCGGACCTCGACGGCGTCATGGAGTTCCTCGCCGACCCCAAGGAGGCCGACGAGCTGTACATGGTCGTCGACGAGGAACTCAAGATGATGGCCCGGATCTGCCCGGAGGGCGGCCGGGTGGTGGGCCCCTATCTCAAGGAGATGGCGCGGCTGGCGCACACCGAGTACTTCATCGAGGGCCGGACCGACCGCGATGTGCGGGACATCCTGCGCGAGACGCTGTTCGCGCCGACCGTGACCGGCTCCCCGCTGGAGAGCGCCGCGCGGGTCATCAGCCGGTACGAGCCCCAGGGCCGCGGTTACTACAGCGGTGTGGCCGCCCTGATCGGCCGCGACGCCGCGGGCGGCCGCACCCTGGACTCGTCGATCCTGATCCGTACCGCCGACATCGACGACGAGGGCATCATGCGGATCGGGGTCGGCGCGACCCTGGTGCGCCACTCCGACCCGGAGTCCGAGGTGCACGAGACCCGGGCCAAGGCGGCCGGGCTGCTCGCCGCGCTCGGTGACCCCGAGCCCATCCGGTTCGGGGCGCACCCCGCGGTCCGCGAGGCCCTCGACGAACGCAACGAGCGCATCGCCGACTTCTGGCTGAAGGACCAGGGATCACGGGACGGCACGGGCGGTCCGCTGTCCGGCCGGCGGGTGCTGGTGATCGACGCCGAGGACACCTTCACGGAGATGATCGCGCATCAGATACGTTCGCTCGGCGGCGAGGTGAGCGTACGGCGCTTCGACGAGCGCTACTGCTTCGACGAGCACGACCTGGTCGTGATGGGGCCCGGTCCCGGCGACCCGCGCGAGACGAACGACCCGAAGATCGCGCACCTGCGGTCGGCGGTGGCCCAGCTCCTGGAGGAGCGCCGGCCGTTCATGGCGGTCTGCCTGAGCCACCAGGTGCTCAGCACCCTGATCGGACTCGACCTGGTGCGCCGGCCGACGCCCAACCAGGGCGCCCAGCACGAGATCGACCTCTTCGGCGCACGGGAGCGGGTCGGCTTCTACAACACCTTCGCCGCGCACTCCGAGGGTGACTCCTTCGAGCACCCGGTGCACGGGCGTGTCGAGGTCAGCCGTGACCCGAGGACGGGCGAGGTGCACGGTCTACGGGCGGCCGGTTTCGTGTCCATGCAGTTCCACGCCGAGTCCGTACTGACCGTCGACGGGCCCCGCATCATCGGCACGCTCCTCGCGGAGGTGGCCGGCGGCTGACCCGGGCGGCCCTTCGCTCCTCGGCCGCACAGGGCGAGACGGCCGTCAGGACGCCCGGGGTGTGCGGCGATCTCTCCCGGACCGCCGCACACGCGGCGGCCGTACTCGCAAAGGACAGCCATGACCATCGCCGTACCGGCGACCCCCGCCCTGCACGCCCGGATACCCGGGTCGAAGTCGCTCACCAACAGGGCGCTGCTGCTCGCGGCCGCCGCCGACTCGACGAGCGCCCTCGGCGCCCCGCTGGTCAGCGACGACACCGCGGCCTTCCGCGAGGCCCTGGACGGCCTCGGCGTCCGCATCGACTCCCCCGACGACGACAGCGTCTGGAACGTGACCGGCCTGGGCCGCGGCCCGGTCGGCACGGGGACCGCCTGGTGCGCCGACGCCGGCACGGCGGCCCGCTTCCTGCCGCCGTTCGCCGCCACGGGCCACGGCGACTTCGGCTTCGAGGGCTCCGACCAGCTCACCGCCCGCCCCGTGGCCCCCCTCGCCGACGCCCTGCGACGGCTGGGGGCCGACGTCACCACGGCACCCGGCGGGCGCCTGCCGCTGCGGGTGCGAGCGCGGGGCCTCGACGGCGGTGCGCTGACCGTGGACTCCACGCTCAGCAGCCAGTTCCTGACCGGGCTGCTCATGGCGGGCCCGCTGATGCGCCGGCCGCTCGCGCTGACCGTGCCGGAGCTTGTCAGCCGGCCGTACATCGACATGACGATCGCCCTGATGCGGCACTTCGGCGCCGAGGTCGAGGAAGCGTCCCCGGGCGAGTTCACCGTCCGGCCGACGGGCTACCGGGGTACCGATCTGCCGATCGAGCCGGACGCCTCCACGGCCTCGTACGTCTTCGCCGCCGCGGCGATCACCGGAACGAGCGTGCGCGTGCCCGGTCTCGGCCGCGGCAGCCTCCAGGGCGACCTGCGCTTCGCCGAGGTCCTGGCCCGGACGGGCGCCCGGGTGGAGACCACCGACGAGGCGACCACCGTGACCGGCACCGGAGAGTTCAGGGGCGGGTTCACGGTCGACATGGGCGAGATCTCGGACACCTTCATGACGCTCGCCGCGATCGCGCCCCTGGCCGACGCCCCGATCACCGTCACCGGCATCGGGCACGCGCGCCTGAAGGAGTCGGACCGGATCGCCGCCGTCGAGGGCAACCTGCGCGCGCTGGGCGTCCGGACCGAGACCGGCCGCGACTGGATGACGGTCCACCCCGGCGCTCCCGAGCCGGCGCGGATCGCCTGCCACCGCGACCACCGCATCGCGATGGCGTTCTCCGTCCTCGGTCTGCGCGCCGAGGGGATCACGCTCGACGACCCCGGCTGCGTCGCGAAGACCTTCCCGGGCTTCCACGAGGAGCTGAACCGGCTCTTCCCCCGCCACTCCGTACCGACGGGCCGGCACGTCCCGGCCGCAGAAGGGACCCGAGGATGAGCAGGTTGCGCTGGCTGACAGCCGGAGAGTCGCACGGTCCCGCGCTGGTCGCGACGCTGGAGGGTCTTCCCGCCGGTGTCCCGGTCACGACGGAGCTGGTGGCGGACCACCTTGCGCGGCGGCGTCTCGGCTATGGGCGCGGTGCGCGGATGAAGTTCGAGCGGGACGAGGTCACGTTCCTGGGTGGGGTCCGGCACGGTCTTTCGCTGGGTTCGCCGGTTGCGGTGATGGTGGGCAACACGGAGTGGCCGAAGTGGGAGAAGGTCATGTCGGCCGATCCCGTCGACCCCTCGGAGCTCAGGGAGACCGGTCGTAACGCGCCGCTGACGCGGCCGCGGCCGGGTCACGCCGACCTCGCCGGTATGCAGAAGTACGGGTTCGACGAGGCGCGGCCGATCCTGGAGCGGGCTTCGGCGCGTGAGACGGCGGCG